>NZ_CATNVD010000006.1 GCF_951230155.1 Parablautia sp. Marseille-Q6255 | reverse complement strand
CATTGAACTCATCATACAGACTCCTTATGTTTTTTCTCAGCAATTAAACAATAAGATAAATCTGTATGATTGGGAAGAGGTTTCGATCTCTTCCCTTTATTTTTGCCAATGATAATTATACTCTAAGATTCACAAAAGCAATGACCGCGCCGACATCCCAAATAAAAAGGAGCGGTGTCTTCACACCACTCCCGTCATTTTCAGCACAAGATAAACAAACCCCAGCAGCCAGCTTGTAAGTACTCCGTACAGGATCACCGGCCCGGCGATCGTAAAGATCTTGCATCCGATCCCGAATACCTGTCCCTCTTTTTTGTATTCGATCGCCGGCGACGCTACTGAGTTAGCAAACCCGGTGATCGGCACCAGCGTGCCTGCACCGCCAAATTTCGCCAGCTTCTGATACACATTTGCACCTGTCAGCAGGACACTGAGTAAAACAAGCCCCAGAGAACACCATGCGCCTGCAGCGTCCTTCTCCAGTCCCATACGTTCACACCAGTTCAGTATAAGCTGACCGAGCACGCAGATCGCCCCGCCCGTCACAAAGGCCTTGACCATATTCAGCAGCAGATTATGCGTCGGCGTAACCCGCTTAACGTATTCCTGATACTCCTGTTGTTTTTTCTGTTTCGCAATATCTGTCATAGGACCACTCTTCCTTCCTTCGCATCAGCGTCCCAAAAGCATGCCGCTTATCTGCGCTGACACTGTCTTCCTGCTGACAGTATGCCCGGATCCGGACAATATGATACATCCGCATCCGGCTATAAAAACAGACGTTTCCGTAAAATGCAGAATTATTGCAGAATATCCTCCGCCTTTGCTGCTTTATCCTTCCACGATCAGATATTTTCCATCCGGCATCTGAAAGACTTCTGCCTGTGACAGGAGCTCTTCCCTGTCCATCTCAGAGGTGTCTGCTCCGTTTTCCTCGAAGTATTCCCTCACATCCTTATATCCAGAAGCAACGTACGCCATACACTCATCCAGAAACTCGTCTGCCTCTTCCAGTGTCTCTGCCACCGGCTCATCAAAAAGCTGTCCCTGATTTTTTAAAAATACTTCTACATACTCTTTTTTGTATACCATCTCAGTTTCTCCTCTCTGTCTGACAAACTCTCTCGCGCGCGATGCGTTCGTATCAGAACATCGCCTTTGTGTTTTCTTCTATTCTAACAGATAACCTTTCTTCCTGCCACCTCTTTTCGCAAACTGCTTCTGTTTTTGTATATGACACCTTTGCAGATAAAAGGAAGCGCCAGAACACAGAAGCTCCTTTTTCCGTGCGCTGACGCTGTCCTTCTATATGCGATTTTTCAAAGCCTTTTACAGCATTGCCAGGATATCCTGCTTGGAGCCTGCGCCCGTTCTCTTTTTGATCACCTCGCCGTTTTTGAGTACAACGAGTGTCGGTATGCTCATGATTCCAAACTGCTCTGCCAGGGCCGGCTGCTCATCTACATTTACCTTCCCGACCTTGACCTGTGTCTGCTCATCGGCGATCTCATCGATCAGCGGGGAGACCATCCTGCACGGACCGCACCAGCTTGCCCAGAAGTCGAGCAATACCGGTTTGCTGCTGTTTACTACCTCTTCCTGATAATTTTCTGCTGTGATCTTATATGCTGCCATATCGTTACCTCCTATATTATCTGCTTTACCGGGCAGCGGTCCGCCTCATCTCATGTGAGGTTCCTGCAACAGCCTTCCTCTGCCCGACTGCTGTCTTTTTTGTTATGACAGGAGCTTACCATATTCTTCTGCATTGTTCTGTGACAAAATCACCAAAGCACTGCAGCGTTTTCCGACATCTCACACAGCCTCCGGAGGACCTTTTACGCAGCACCTGCTATTTTACGCATTGCTCGCGGCTATCTTTACCCGACTCCACAGATTGCTGATGATCTGCTTCGTGTCCTCATTATAGACAAATACCTCATCCATCTCATTGCCTGCGCGCGGAATATAGGAATCAATGCCTTCATAATCGCCGCCCGTTCCATACAGCACATCCATGACCTCCTGATTTGCAGAAGTATACCCTACGTAGCTCGAGTTGTCATATGCACCGTCATATTCTGTGGCAAAATTAATAAATTCATGCGCAAGCTCCGGATTTTTTGCGTTTTTCGGAATGACCATTGCATCTGACCAGAGGTTTGTCCCGCTTTCCGGCAGGTAGTAGCCCATATTTTCATTCTCCGCGATCACATACGTGGCATCTCCAGAGTAGATCAGACCAAGGGCTTTTCTGCCCTGTGCCATATTGTCAATGATCTCATCCGTCACGATCTCCGGCTCCATCGTCTGCACACACTGCAGCAGCCAGTCATACGCCGCATTGATCTCCTGCTCATTTTCCGTATTCATCGAATATCCGAGCGCCTTGAGCGCCATCATAAAGGAATCACGCTCTGAATCATACAGATAAATGTCGCCTTTGTATTTCTCATTCAGGAAAATATTGTAGCCCTGCTCTTCTAAATCTGCCAGATCTACCTTAGTCTTATCATATACGATTCCCACTGTTCCCCAGAAATACGGTACAGAATACTCATTCTGCGGATCATACGGAAGTCCTCTGACCGCATCGCTGAGCAAATCCATACAGTCAAGCCTGGAGTGATCCAGTTTCTGGAGAAGGTCTTCCTCTATCAGCCTCTGGATCATGTAATCGCTCGGCACGAGTATATCATAGGATTCTCCATTTGCCACCTTAATATACATCTGTTCGTTGGAATCAAAATTTTCCATCACGACAGTCGCGCCTGTCTTTTCCTCAAAATCTCTGAGAATATTTTCACCGGTATATTCGCCCCAGTTGTATATATGCAGCGTCTGTCCCGCATATGGCTTTTCCACGCCGCCTCCGCCAAATCGCGCAACAGACACTGCCACGATCAGCACGGCAAAAGCTGCCGCGGCAGCCGGCAGGATCCTTCTTTTCCCTGTCGTCTCGCTCTTTTCTCGCTTTGCGGCGATCACAGGTACAATGTTGATCAGCAGCAGGACGATCGTGATGATCACGACAACAAGCGTTGAGATCGCATTGATGCTTGGGTTGACACGCTTGCTCATCGTATAGACCATGATACTCAGGTTCTTGACTCCGCGCCCCGTCACAAAATACGAAATAATAAAGTCGTCCACAGACATCGTAAAAGCGATCAGCGCTCCCGAAACGATCCCCGGAGTGATCTGCGGAACAACTACCTTTACCAGCGCTTTCCACGGAGTCGCGCCAAGATCCATCGCCGCATCTGCCAGATTCGGATCAAGCGAACGGATCTTCGGCATTACAGAAAGCATCACATACGGAATACAAAATGCGATATGCGCCAGCAGCATGGTCATAAAGCCCTTCTCGATCCGGAACGTGATGAACAGCAGCATCAGGCCGATCGCTGTCACGATCTCCGGATTCATCATCGGCAGATTGTTCACCTGCTCTACAAGCTGCCGGACAAGCTTTTTTGATCTGCTAAGGCCGATCGCCGATATGGTTCCGACCACGGTTGAGACGAGCGTTGCGATCAGCGCCACGCCAAACGTCGTATAAAGCGCCTCCATCATATCGCCGGACTCCAGCATATGCTGATACCAGCGCAGCGAAAAGCCTGTAAATTTTGTCAGAGATTTTCCGTCATTAAAGGAAAATACGATCATATACGCAATGGGAAGGTAAAAAAACACGATCATAAGCGCCATTAAAACCTTCCCGAAGGAACGTTTGCTCTTTTTCATCCTGTCATTCCCCCTTTCCACCCTGATTGCGCACCTCTGCGCGGCGCACTGCCATCATCAAAAGCATCATGATAACCGCCATGATCATCGAGATCGCACTTCCGAAATTCCATTCTCCTACAGTAATAAACTGGTTTTCGATCATATTTCCGATCAGGAAATACTGTCCTCCGCCAAGCAGCTTCGGGATAAAGAACGAGCTGACTGCCGGGAGAAAGACCAGCGTAATGCCGTTTATCACCCCCGGCATAGACAGCGGCAGTGTGACGCGCCGGAAGGTCTGCGCCGGCCTTGCGCCCAGATCTGCACTTGCCTGGAGCAAGGAATGATCCATTTTGCTAAGTGACGTCTGGATCTGCAGGATCATAAATGGCAGAAAATTGTAGACCATGCCAAGCAGAACTGCACCTTCTGTGTACAGCAGCTGCGTATCTCCAAGCCCGAACAGTCCCAAAAAGCGCTGGACCAGACCATCCTCGCTCAAAAGGCCGATCCATGCATACGTCCTTACAAGCATATTGATCCACATAGGAAGCGTAATACACAGGATCAGGATATTCTGCACCTTTTCCCTGCTGCGCGCAATAAAATACGCAGCAGGATACCCCAGAAGCAGACAGATGACTGTTGTTTTCACTGCAATAACGATCGAACGCCAGAGGATCAGCAAAAAGTCACGGTCGGTAAAAAATGTGACGTAATGCTCCAGCGTAAATCGGAACGAAACAATGCTGTTTCCATCCTCCATAAAGGAGTAGACCGCGATCAGCCCCATCGGGAGGAGCAGCATCAGAATCGCCCACACAATATACGGCAGCGCAAGCTGCGAAAATATTTTTCATCAGTATCCCACCCTTGACATAACATGAATATCCTCCGGAAAGAAGGTCAGGCCGACCTCCCGGCCTTCTTCCGAATAATCTGTCGTGTGGATTTTCATTTCGCGGCCTGTCGTCCAGAACGTGATCTTATAAAGCCCCTCCGTCACTTGCTCCGGATCGAAATCATAATCGACGCTCAGATCCACACTCTGGTTTTCATCACTCAGCTTCCAGCCCTGTGCGTTTGCCCATGTTTTCAGATCTGTATCGAGCGCCTGAGACTCCTGGATCTCATCCACTGTCTTCTGAAAATTAAATGCCATGACCGCCTCGTTTGCCTTTTCATTCTTTACAAATGGCTGATCGACGACATAGATCGTCCGTTCAATCTTCGTTCCATTTACAGTCGTAAAGGTAACCGGATACTGCCCTTCCTCCTTTGCCACCTCATACTCTACCTTCGCAATGGAGACGTACTCATCATCTGCGACTCTCCATGCCTGTGCATTGGAAAGTGCGATAACCTCCTTATCATCCAGCTCCTCTACATCATCCACATCCACATAGAAATTGTTGGCGCTGATCTTTTCTGTGCCGTCCTCGCTCGTGACATCCTGGCTGCGGATCACGCGCATATTGACCGTCACACTCGTACCGGGAACCGTCTCTACGATAATCTCATAGTGGACTCCCTTAAACAGAACACTGAGCACCTCTCCTGTCAGTTTTCCGTCCTTTACATCCACAATATCTATGTCCTCCGGGCGGATCACCACATCTACCTGCTCATTCTTTTTAAATCCAAAGTCCACACAGTCAAAGGTCTTATCATCAAACTGCACCTTATAATCCTCCAGCATGATCCCCGGAAGGATATTGCTCTCACCGATAAAGTTGGCGACAAACCGGTTGGCCGGCTCATTATAAATATCCTGCGGAGAACCGACCTGCTGGATCTCTCCATTATTCATAACTACGATCTTGTCCGACATCGTAAGCGCCTCTTCCTGATCATGCGTGACAAAAATAAAGGTGATCCCGACCTCCTGCTGGATGCGCTTGAGCTCATACTGCATCTCCTTTCGCAGCTTCAGGTCAAGCGCCGCCAAAGGCTCGTCAAGCAGAAGCACCTTCGGCTCGTTTACAAGCGCACGCGCGATCGCGACACGCTGCTGCTGTCCGCCGGAAAGCAGCGTTGTATTCTTTTTCTCATATCCCTCTAATCCGATCAGCTTGAGCATCTTCATAACCTTCTGGTCGATAATATCCTTGCTGACCTTCTTAAGCTTGAGGCCAAATGCAATATTCTCATATACATCCAGATGAGGAAACAGCGCATACTTCTGGAATACTGTATTCAGCTCCCTCTCATACGGAGGCTTATGGCTGATCTCCTCTCCGTCAAAGATCACGCTGCCCTCATCCGCATCAAGGAATCCGCCCAGAATGCGCAAAAGTGTTGTCTTGCCGCAGCCGCTTGGTCCCAGCAGCGTCACGAACTCCTTCTCATAAATGTCCAGATTGACCCCTTTTAAAACAATCTGCCCGTCAAAATTTTTCACGATGTTGCGAAACTCAATAATTTTCTTTTCTTCCATACAAAATCGTTTCTCCTTCCTGCCATCTAGAACATCGGCGGCGTCGTGATCCACAGAACCTTCGCGTCACTGCTTCCGTGATTGTACAAATAATGGCTCGTCCGCCCGTCCATGTAGAATGTCTCTCCCGTCCTGACCTTATATTTTTTGCTGCCTTTTACGATGGTTACGGCTCCTTTCATCACATAGCCGAACTCCTCCCCCTGAAAGGCCTGCAGCTCCTGACTCCTCCGGTGAGGATGCAGCGTCAGCACGATTGGCTCCATCTGGTTTTTCTGCGCATTCGGGATCACCCATTCAATCTGATAATCCTCCTGCTCATCCACAAAAAAATCAGCGGTTGAAAAGACGACCTGCCGCTCCTCTTCTTCGCGGAAAAACTCGGAGAGACTGCTCCCGAGCGCCTCGAGGATATCCTCCAGCGTAGCAATACTCGGAGTCGTGAGATTACGCTCTACCTGAGAGAGAAAGCCTTTTGTCAGCTCACTCCTCGACGCCAGATCGCCAAGTGTCAGGTCATTTTGCAGCCGCAGCTCCTTGAGCTTTTTGCCGATATCCACTCCCGCACCTCCTGCTGTTTTCTTATACTAAACTTTTTGTTCCATATGCTTGCTTTTTCCCGTTGTTAGTTTAGTATAGTTAAACTTAAAGTTAAAATTAAGCAAACTGATACTAATTATACATACTTTTTCTTAAAAATCAAGGACAAACATGTATCCGGGCAACTCTCGTGCACCACAAAAAAACTGCCGCAGGACGGGGAACCGGGATATCAAAACCCGGTTTCCGCCCTGCGGCGATCTTCTCATATTTTTATCTTTTTCTATCTGTTTTTGTCTGTCCGGCTAAACGCTTTGTTCGCTTATCTGCATTTAATATGATTCATTATGTAACAGCTCATGCGTCTTGCCCTTTAAGAAGCCCTCATACAGCGACTGCAGCATAGGATTCTCATCCGGCTTTTTGATGATCGACATATTGTCGGCGCTGTAAATACCTCGCGCTCTGGCTGCCTTGGTGCGGTCACCTGCTCTTGGCGGCTGTCCGCCTCCCATAATGCAGCCGCGGCGGCACGCCATGACCTCGATCAGATGATAATTTGCTTCGCCGTTTTTGACGCGCTCCATGACCCTGCGCGCATTTGCAAGACCGCTGACCACACAGATATTTACATCATTTCCCTCATAATTGATCGTAAATTCCTTGATCGGTTCGTCTCCGCGCACGCCGCACTCTGCGATCGCCTCGAGCGCTGCCTTGTTGTGCTCCGGGATCAGCCGGCGCAGCACAGCCTCTGTCACACCGCCTGTCACGCCAAAGAGAACGCCGCCGCCAGAGCCAAATCCAAACGGCACATCGCTCGACTCCGGTTCCAGAGCTGCAAAATCAATGCCGGAATTGTTGATCATACGGATCAGCTCTGTGGTCGTGATCACAAAATCCGTGTCCTGCTCGCCCTTCGTAAAGCTGTTCGGGCGCCTGATCTCCATCTTTTTCGCCGTACACGGCATAAATGATACCATCACCGTCCGCTTCCCATCTGAATGCTTCGGATCGCGGTACCATTCCTTTGTCACCGCAGACATCATCCCCTGCGGAGAACGGCAGGTCGAAAGATTTTGTTTAAATTCCGGATACTGGTCACAGACAAATTTCACCCATGCCGGACAGCAGGAGGTAAGAAGCGGGAACTTTCTGCCGGACTGCAGGCGGTTCAAAAACTCCGCAGACTCCTCCATAACCGTCAGATCCGCGCCAAACGTCGTATCATATACCTCATCAAAGCCCATACGGTGCAGGACATTTACGATCTTGCCCATGACACTTCTGCCCTTCGTCAGTCCGTACGCATCTCCGACTGCCACACGCACCGCCGGAGCGACCTGTGCGATCACGCGGACATCCGGATCTGCCAGGGCATCCCACACCTCTTCCATATTGGTGCGGATACTGATCGCGCCGGTCGGACAGAATACACGGCACTGTCCGCAGCCGACACAGTTTGTCTCCACGATCTTTTTGTTGAACGCCGGCATGACCATAGCATCCGTACCGCGAAATGCAAAGCCAAGCGCGCCGATCCCCTGAAGCTCCTCACACGCGCGCACACAATCCCCGCACAGAATACATTTGTTCGGGTCACGGATGATCGCCGGTGAGCTGTCATCGATCTCGTGGTGCTCTCTCGTATTCTCAAAGCGCACATCAAGGATGCCCATGCGGTGCGCCAGAAGCTGCAGATTACACTCTCCGCTCTTGACACAGGTCGTACAGTCTCTGCAATGTGCCGCGAGCAAAAGCTCTACGATCAGCTTTCTGTATTTCTTTACTTTACCGGAATTTGTATAGATCACCATTCCGTCTCTTGGCTCCTCGGAGCATGACGCAAACGTCCTTCCCCTGTCATCCTCGACCGTACATAAACGGCATGCGCCGAATGTCGACACCTCTGAATGATAGCACAGAGTCGGAATATTGATGCCGGCTTTTCGTATTACGGATAATACATTTTTTTCATCGGTAAATTCTACTTTTCTACCGTCAATCGTCATAAATCCCATAATTCCGCCTCCTCCTAGTCCTCAATATAGATCGCATCAAATGCGCAGTTATCCTTACATGCCCCGCAGTGGATACAAATGTCCGGATTAATGTGGTAGCACTTCTTGATCTGTCCGGAAATCGCTCCGACCGGACAGTTCTTTGCACACTTGGAGCAGCCGCGGCAGAATTCCGGATTGATCACGTAGCGCTTCATTGCCTCGCAGACCTTTGCACGGCACCTGTGCTGCGTGATATGCTCCTCATACTCGCTGCGGAACAGCTTGAGCGTACTGAGCACCGGGAGCGGCGCGCTCTTTCCCAGTCCGCAAAGCGCCATACTTTTTACCATCTCCGCAAGCTCCTGCAGACGGTCAAGATCAGAAAGCTCTCCCTTCCCTGCCACGATCTTTTCGAGGATCTCCAGCATACGCTTCGTACCCTCACGGCAGGGCACGCACTTACCGCAGGACTCGCGCTGCGTAAAGCTCATAAAGAAACGCGCGACCTCTACCATACACGTATGCTCATCCATGACAACAAGTCCGCCGGATCCGACGATCGCCCCATATTTCTTTACAGAGTCAAAGTCAAGCGGCACATCCAGATGCTCCTCCGTCAGACAGCCGCCGGATGGACCACCGATCTGTACTGCCTTGAACGTCCCGCCGTCCTTCATACCGCCGCCTATATCAAAAATGATCTCCCGCAGCGTTGTGCCCATCGGCACCTCGATCAGTCCGGTATTCTCGATCGCTCCGGTGAGCGAGAACGTCTTTGTACCGGGACTGCCGACTGTTCCTATGCTGCGGTACCAGTCCGCTCCATTTAAAATGATCTGGGGCACATTTGCAAATGTCTCGACATTGTTTAACACCGTCGGCTTTTCCCAGAGTCCTTTTTCCACAGTACGCGGCGGCTTTACACGCGGCATGCCGCGGTTGCCTTCAATCGATGCGGTCAGCGCCGAGCCTTCTCCGCAGACAAACGCACCTGCGCCTCTGTTGATATGTAAATGGAAGCAAAAATCAGAGCCCATAATATGGTCGCCCAGAAGACCGCACCGCTCAAGCTCTGCGATCGCATGACGCAGACGCTTTACCGACATCGGATACTCGGCACGTACATAGATGTATCCGTCGGAAGCTTTCACCGCATACGCTGCGATCATCATGCCCTCGATCAGTCGGTACGGATCTCCCTCCATGACAGAGCCGTCCATAAATGCGCCCGGATCACCCTCATCGCCGTTGCAGACCACGTAGCGCACCGTCTCCTTCTGGCGCGCGACCTGTTTCCATTTCTTTCCCGCCGGAAAGCCGCCGCCGCCTCTTCCCCGCAGTCCGGACCGATCGACCTCCTCTATGATCTCATCTTCCGTCATCTCAAAGAGCGCCTTCGTAAATGCTGTAAAACCACCGCTCGCTATATACTCGCTGAGGGATTCTGCATCGAACTTGCCACAGTTTGCAAGCGCGATCCGCGTCTGCTTTGCGATAAAGGGGATCTCCTCCGGAGCCTGATAAGAAATGCCCTTTTGCTTATATAAAAGACTCTCGATCACCTCATCGCCAAGTACGCTGCGCTCAAAAATCTCTGCACAGTCATCCTCCTGCACCTTTGTATACTGGATCACCTTATCCTTTTTCTGGATCCGCACAAGAGGTCCCAGCTCACAGATACCCTGGCAGCCTGTTTTCTTCACTCCCACATGCTCCCCCGTATCATGCGGGGCAAATTCCAGAAATATCCCGGGAGCATCCTTGCAGATCTCCACAAACTTTTCGTAGATCTTTTCTGAGCCGGTCGCAATACAGCCTGTACCGGAACAGACCAGTATCCGGCAGTCATACGAATCCAGCACTTTTTTTGCTTCTTCTCTCGTCTGATGAAGCGCTTCTCTGCTTTCTATCATGCGCCTTCCCCTCCCTTTAATCTGTCGATCAGAGCTTCCGCCGCCTCCGGCGTCATACGCGGATATACCTCGTCATTGACCATCATCGTCGGGGCCAGCCCGCATGCCCCAAGGCAGGAAACCGTTTCTACTGTAAACAGCATGTCGGACGTTGTCTTTCTGTTTTTGCTAAGTCCAAGCTTTTTGTTGATCGCATCCAGCACCGGCATGGACTTTCTCACATGACACGCTGTGCCGTCGCAGACCTTGATCACATATTTTCCCTTTGCCTCAAAAGAAAAATTCTCATAAAATGTAGCAACACTGTATGCCTTCGCCTCGGTCACCCCAATCTGACCGGCTACATACGTCAGCAGCTCACCCGGCAGATAACGGTATTCCTCCTGAATATCCTGCATGATCGGGATCAGCGAGCTGCTCTTTCGCCCGTGGCTGGCAATGATCTCGTCCGCTTTCTGATAATACGACTGATCCAGCATAGAATAAATCCTCCTTCCATATTTACGCCGCACGCACCAGACTCCAGCTCTGGACGGTCCAGATCAAAACAGCGCCAGTATACACAATGCTCACGCTCTGATTCCTGTATACTGACGCTATGGATCACGGGCGTATTTTTATACGATTATATATGAAAAACACCCGAAATACAACATTTTTAAAACTATTATTATGAACTTTTCACAATTTTCATAAATACATCGTTTTCTGTTTTTAAATACATAAAAACGGAGCTGCTGCTCCATAGATGATTACTCATCTATTTTGCAACAGCCCCTTCCCGCACGACAAATATTCCGTTTTCCGATGTATCCCACATAAAGTTTTCCCTGTTTACAGTTTCTTCAGTCGCAATTTCAATTTTGGATAGTCCTATATCTGAGGGAATATCATCAGCTTTATAAACCATATAAAAATTCAAATAATATTCATTTTTAGAAGTTAATATATGATACATTCCGTCTAATTCAACTCGTTTATTTCCATGATCACTTTCACTAGATGATGCACAATCACCATAATATTTCTGTATATCCCCATCAATGAATTTAAAGAAAGCTGAAATTTGTTTATCTATATCTTCTATGCTTTTTAAACTGTTTTTTGAAAACAATTTTTTAAATTCTTTTACATTGCCTTCATTGTATAAATCTATAATTTGTTTTATCATATTATCTGATATTTCTTGTTCAGATTTAAACCAATTAGACATATACCCATTTCTATTTAAACCAGGATTAGAACACCCACATAAACTTAACATCAATATCATACAGAAAATAAATATTATTTGTTTCAATCTTATACCTCTATTTTACGAAAATATTTATACCTATAGCCTATATTTGCATTGTAGCATTTAACTCTAAACTTGTCTTTAACTTTCTCCGTAAAATAAATTATTACTTTTCTAAAACACCATCTTTCTCTTGTGGAACAGCGGTATCTAAAGAGAGTTGTGGTACAGTATGCAAAAGCTGGCTTGTCTTTGAGCAGTATAAAGCCACAAAATACAGCTGGAAATATTGGCAAAGCGACACGAGTGTCTTATAATCAAATAAAGCGACATATATGTCGCAGAATGGAGCGATTAGATGGGAAAAAAAGGGGAAGAAACAAAACAACTTATTAAAGATAAGGCATGTTTCCTGTTTTCACAAAAAGGATACAAGAATGTTACCATGAAAGATATATGTCTGGAAACAAATTTGAGCCGAGGTGGTCTGTATAGACATTATGATAGTACACAACAGATTTTTATGGAAATCATCACTTCTCTTGTGAATAAACAAGATACTGAAATTTCCGAGAAAATAAAACATGGTTATCCCGCACCCCAAATACTTAATGAAATTTTAGAACGGTACAAAATGGAAATGTTGGATAATTCCGCTTCATTGAGCACCGCTATTTACGAATTTTTTAGCATGAATGGTCCAAATGACAAAAACAATATTCTTCTGAAACAATATATTTGCTCTGTCGAAACATGGAAAAATCTAATTACTTATGGCGTTCAGCGTGGGGAATTTAAGAATGTAAATCTCGATGAAATTATTGACATAATAATTTTTTCATATCAGGGAGTGCGAATGTATAGCCAGATAATGCCTTTAGATGAAAAAATACCGCAAAGAATCATCAATCACATTCAAAAAATACTCTTAGTTTAGAAAATGGTTTATGAATAATATTATTATGATTTATTAAATATCGGAAAACATTTATCAAAATTAGTCTATGAATGTGATTCAAGGCTGCAAGGGAGGTTGGTTGAAATTAACGAAAATTGGATTTTATGTCCGATTTGCAGAAATAAAACACGACAATTACATATATCCGTTATTAAAGAGGTAAATAAAATTTATTGCGAGGTAACTAGCTATGAGGCTAAAAATTGTTGGTAGTGGAGGAATGTTTCAGATACCTAATCCTTTCTGTAAATGTCCACTTTGTGAAGAAGCGAGAATTAAAAGAAAAAGATACGAACGCTTAGGTCCCAGCCTTTATATTGAAGATATTAAAATGCTTATTGATACACCAGAAGATATTGGAATAGCTTGTGATAGACAGGGGATTTCTGAGATTGAATATCTTTCTATATCACATAAAGATCCTGACCATACAAGAGGTATGCGTATTGTAGAACCTTTAGGATATGATTGCATTGCTGACAAGGGATCTCCCATCCGGTTTGTTGCACTACCTGAGGTTGTAGATGATATTAACGCCTGGAATGGGGACGGATTGTATTATTACCAGAATGTTCTTCACTGTATTTCAATCAACAAAACGAATTACATTAAAATCGGAGAAATCGAGGTACATTTAGTAAATAATAAGACGCATCGTGGCAATATGACATTTTATGTTATAACTGAAAAGAATAAAAAAGTTATTTATGCTTGTTGTGATGTAAAACCATTTGTTCATAATGAATTATACTTTGACGCAGATGTTCTAATAATTGGTCTTGTGTCTGATGATGGAATACTTAAAGACGGGTCAAGTCTTGAAAATGCACCATTCAAAGATGATCTGTTTACAATAGACGAAATTATGGAACTCAAACATAAGTATCGGATAAAGCGTGTCATTGTTACGCACATTGATGAATATTGGGGAAAATCATACAGGCATTACAAGGAGGTCGAAAGATCTTTAGATAATATATTTTTTGCATATGACGGCATGGAGATTGTTTTATAAGTAAAAGCATCAATGTTATCCGAGAGCCAGACGCACAGATGCAGAGCCGATAACCCATTTAGAACGATGTGGCTATCGGCTCTTTTTATTTATGATATTACCGCCAAACAGATATAAAAAAACCGTTACTAAATTTCTTCATTCAATAACAAAGTCCTTGTTTCATACTGCTGTGTTTATTTCCTCAGCCGGAAGGTCTGCGGCGCAAGCTTGTAGACCAGAAAGCAGGCCACTATACAGTACGTGGTGCAGAATACGATCGTCAAAAGGCCAAATATGCCGATCGGTATGCGAAGCTGCATGACCAGAAAGCAGAGAAAATATGTCGCAGATGATACAATCTGATACGTGCCGCTCTTCATCTGCGTCCCCGCATTGTACGGCTGCAGCAGATAATAGATCGTGAGATAATGTACGGAAAAAAAGATACTCATGCAGATCACAGATACAAGGAGCACCACGTAATCGGTGATCCGGACCGCTCCGCCGGTAGCAAAAAGCAACAGACACAGCCCCGCCCCGATCACAAAGGCCGGAAGCAGATTGATCTTCACCAGTTCTCTTAACCGGATCTGAAACAGCCGCAGGATCTGTTTTGGCTGCTTATAGAACGGATACGTCAAAAGACTGTGATCACAGTTCATGAAGAGCGCCCGCGTAAAATTCGTGCCGCGGTTGATCGCATACATGATGAACACAAAGTAAGGAAGCATCACCAAGATCATCCGGTTTAAGTTTCTGCCCGCCTCCGGCCGTATGGCTGTCATGCCCAGCATACGATACATGCGCAGACAAGTGTGATCCGCACAGAGGTCTTCCAGAGGATCCTGCGGTGTCTCCTGATAAACAGTTCATTGAGATATTCGAATCCGCTGCGGCTGCTTGTGATCTGCGGATCAGCCGAGATCGTTTTTCTTGTCTGATCACGCGTCATTGTACTGGCTGCGGCAGTCTGATTGAGGAAATCAAAAAGGATCTCCCGGTACATTTCATAGTAGCTGTCAAATTTCCCTATCTTCCATGCAGAAAACAGCCCTGTTACGGTCAGCACAGAACAGATTGCCAGGCTGAGGCTTTTCGGGAGCAAAATGCCAAGCGCCGGCAGTCCGTATGCCGCCGCCGCAAGCGCGGCCATCTCTGCCATTCCCACATATCCATCTTTTTTGCTGTCAAGCGCTGTCCCTCTCTTCCGGTACTGCCGAAGGCCATGCTGCATCACCGTAAGCTTTGTGCCAAGTGCAAAAAACACAAGCAAAAGGCACTGCCACAAAGGAAGCCCCGCCCGCCGGCCGAACCAGACTGCCACCGGAATGTAACCGATCACAAATTTTGCAAGCATATATGCATAATTAACCAGCGTATACCGCTTTGCATCCATCCGAAGCAGGATCATGGCATAGTATTTGTCATATGATGGCATAAAAATGTTGCCGTTTAAAAAGCCTCCCAGAATCGTCAGAAATACCAGAAGGTGCAAAAACAGCTGCGTTTCATCTGCTGCATCATACCATGTGGAGACGCCTGAGACCATCAGTGCAAAATACAGGATCTTCCACACGAACATGCTGAACACTTCTCCCAGTGCACTTAGTATGTTGGCAAATATTTTGAGCGCGCGCACCTGATACAGCCCTTCAGGCAGGCATCTTTTGATGATCGGTATCTGCCTGAGCGAATACAGGATCGCATTTACGCGATAGGTATTGCGCAGCTCAAATGAAATCCGAAGTGCTTTATTCATGATCTCCCTCCGCAAGTGCAGCTATGATCTTATCTCTTAAACCGCAGCTGTCCAGATTTTCCCGCTCTACCGACTCCAGCACACCGTGATTGAGAAGCACGATCTCATCGCACAGATCGAGCGCCAGATCCATAATATGCGTAGACAGGATAATGATACAGTCCTGTTTGAGCGCGCGCAGCAGACGCTTCATCTCTTCTGCGACAACGACATCAAGCGAAGTGAGCGGCTCGTCCAGTAAAAGAAGCTTCGGTCTGGCGATCATGTTGATCAGCATCTGCATTTTGTTCTTCATTCCATGAGAATAGTCCTTCATCAGCTTACCGCGATCCTGCGGATCGATCCCGACTGCCTCGAGATATTCCTCCACAGGTCTTGGATCCGGAAGACTATCCGCATGAATATCCAGAAAGAATTTCACAAATTCCCGCCCGCTCAAAAACTCCGGTACTGTCGGCACAGACAGCACATAGCCAATATCCTCTGCCCTTGTCGGACATGCCCCATTGCCATGATCAAAATAGAATTTCCCGCCGTCCATCTTCATATCCCGGTTCAGGCAATTAAACAGCGTTGTCTTTCCTGCTCCGTTGCGCCCGAGAAGCCCGTAAATCTTTCCCTTCTCAAACGTAAAGCTGATATCCCGCAGAACTGTTTTTTTCTCAAAATGTTTTTCCAGATGCTCCACAACAAATTTCATACATTTTCTCCTCTTACTTTTTTACAATGTAAAATACCGCTCAAACTCTGCCGGATGTGGGATCTGAGCGATTTCCCGCGCCTCTTTGCGTTTGTGCTCCAGCCAGATATCGATCAGGCGCTGTGGGAATACGCCGCCCGCTGTCAGATAGCTGTGATCTGCTTCGAGCGCATCAAGCGCCTCCTCCAGATTTTTGGGCAGCGACCGGAGCTTTTTCTTTTCTTCCTCTGGAAGCTCATAGAGGTTGCAGTCGTATGGTCCCCACCCGTGCGCGTGCGGATCGATCTTATTTTTCACGCCGTCGAGTCCTGCCATCAGGATTGCCGCGTATGCATAATACGGATTTGCTGTTGCATCGGGATTTCTCAGCTCAAAGCGTTTCGTCTGAGGAGATTTTGCATACGCGGGGATCCGGATCACAGCGCTTCTGTTTGATGTCGCATAGCCGATCGTAACAGGCGCTTCATAGCCTGGTACAAGGCGCTTAAAGGAATTCGTGGACGGGTTCGTAAATGCGCACAGGGAAGCGATATGCGCCAGCAGGCCTCCCATAAAATAATGCGCCGTTTCACTTAAACCGGAGTATCCCTTCTCATCAAAAAAAACCGGTCTGCCTTCCTTTTTCAGAAGCATATGCACATGCATCCCGTTGCCCGCCTCTTTGTAGATCGGCTTTGGCATAAATGTCGCTGTCCTGCCATCCTGCACCGCTGCGTTGTGGATCACGTATTTTATGATCATAGTCTTATCTGCCATATCGACCATGTCTCCCAGCTCAACCTCGATCTCCATCTGTCCGGAGCCGCCGACCTCATGGTGATGGTATTTCACTGCCACGCCCCATTCTTCGAGCAGCATGCACATTTTGCTGCGCAGGCTGTAGGCAATGTCCTGCGGTGCGGCGATATGATATCCGCCTGCGCCGGGCACCTGGACGCCCGCATTGTCCGCGCTCTCCCGACCGCTGTTCCATGCTGCCTGTCTCGTATCCACTGTGTAAGATGCACGCTGCGGCGTAACCGTGTAGCTCACGTTATCAAGCAGGTGAAATTCAAATTCCGGGCCGATCAGCATCTCATCTGCGATCCCGAGTTCTTTCATATATTCCATTGCCCGCAGACTCACATTTCTCGGATACTGATCAAACGGGCGGTTCGGCTCTCCCACTGCACCGATCATACAGACATCCCCGCACATGGTAAGTGTCGGTATCTCTGTAAACGGATCGACAACTGCCGTCTTTGGATCAGGGATAAATACCATGTCGCTCTTTTCTACCGGAGCATACCCATAATTTGATCCGTCAAAGCCGATCCCGTATGTGAAAATATCCTCGTTAAAGCGCTCGACCGGTATCGTGATATGCCTCCAGCGCCCGTCGAGATCCGTCATCTTAAAATCAATCATACGGATCCCTTTTTCCTGACAAAGTTTTGTGATGTCTTCACTCTTTGACATAAGCTCACCTCCACGTTTATAAAAGTAAAATGGCTTCCTCTTATAAAAGAAACCTCCATACAGGAAAAGACACAGTCAGGCGCTGTTACCTCCGCCCGACCGTGTCTCTCTCCTGCGTTTGTCCGTATAGGCCTGCCGCTCTATATCGGATTTTTCTATTATTATACTTGTTTTTTCTGACAAGTCAATTCTTTTCTTCACGAAAACAGACGCATTTTCGACTTTTATCAAGCCTTCCCCGAAATACTAGTTTCCGTACCCGCCTCCGCACAGCACAACGATTCGCCCCGGCGTCGTCTGCGGCGGAATGCTGCGTGTAGTCGCTGTATAGTAGACGAGCAGCACCCGGTTGCCAGGCTCGCAGCGGAAGTCCTGCCCGTTGATCGTGCCAATCTGTGTGGTCCGTCCGACCGTCAGCCGAAGAGAATCATCCACTGCAGTCAGACTGCTGTCAAAATAATTGAGCATGATCTGCTCATCACGCCCCAGGACTGCGATCAGCTGCGCCCGGTACTGCGGAGGAAAAATAAGCGGCACCGGAAGGCTGCTGTCATAGAAAGCCGCGATCCGCATACCGCGGCGAAGCTGTGTATTATCAACAATAACGGTCTCTGGCGTCACGACAAAATTCACGGTCTCCCTTCCCACCCGCAGCGTCACCATGCGGCTGCAGCAGTCTTCCCCTCTGTCTATATTCATGATTATGCCAATAACCGGCACAAGATTCATAAGCTCCATAAAAAAATCCTTTTTCTTTACTGTATGCGCAGTCACCCCAAATGGTCCTGCAGCTGTGCGCAAAGCCGCTCCAGAAGATCCTGCTGTAAATAGTAGGTGGTCTCAAAATGCAAAAAAGCCATCGCATTTTTATCCCACAGCACAACAATCCTCGGCGCAAACTCCTCGTCTTTATCCCAGAACTGTAAGCGGACCGGGAAATATGGCATTACTGCAAATTCACACATGACGTCCGTCCCTGCTACGCGTTCCAGGAGCACGCCTCCGAGACGTTCGCACGCAGACTTCAATTCTTCCGCCCTCCCTGCAAATATCGTCTCATATGTTTTCGTAAATACCGAAGCCTGCGGACTGGAACCAACGGCAAAATGCGCCGCCGTACACCAGTCTCCAAAAAGAACCGGAGCCGTCTCCCCTTTCGCATGGCACAAAAGATCATAGATCGTCATGACCGTATGAAACCTGCTGCATACACGATATGCGCCATCTGCGGCAGCTTCGATATGCCCGTCGGAGCGGCTGATCCGGCATGGCGTGTGCAGATACTCTGTATAGATCCAGGCTGCATCGGCTTCCAGATGAAACCTCCTGATCATCTTTTCCTGATCATAGGTCAGAAAAAGCTTGCGGGCAGAGTCGGCCTGCAGCTCATAATTGGATACCATCTCCTGATATTTCATAATAATCTCCCCCTCGCCTTTCATCCGCATCTTTTCAGACAAATCTATATGGAACTCTTTCTTTCATCAGACAGAAAATCTATTATATTCTTCGTAGCAGTCAAGACACAGCAGCTCTTCGCCCTGCATCCGCATATGGCTTTCTGCCGCACGCTCCCCGCACCGGCTGCACGTCAGCGACCGGAAGATCCTCGCTTTTTCCGGAAGCCGGATCGTTGTCTCCTTTACGTCAAACATCTGCGACGGCTCACATTTCTGATAATATGCAAAGGACTGTTCGCGCGTCATCGCCGTATCCTGCGGCTTTAATACAAGACGTACAGAGCTTCCTGTTTTTCTGCTGTAAAAAGAAAATGCCTGTTTGCCCCGCATGTGAAACAAAAGATTGCCTTTGCCAATACTGCACCCTAAAAGCACCTGTATGGCGTCGACTCCGCAGGCGTCATTTTCTGCAATACAGACAACCTCCTCATCCGGTGAAATACATCTGTCCTGATCCTGTGTCTCATCTGCAGAAAGCTTTAAAAGCTCGATCGCATACAGCGCCGCTTTAAACCCGATTGTCAGTCCTCCGCATTCATGGCCGTGAAATGCGACACATTTTTCCCAAAGTTTTTTCTGATCCATCCTGTCTCCTCTCCTGATGCCTGACGCATCATTTCTTCCATATTCCAATACATCGTCACAATCTTTGTCGTGACTGTCTCCTCTACATATCCGTTCTCGCTGACCGCTTCCAGATACGATGCTATTCGCTGCTCCTCCTTTTGCGAAAGCCCGCGCACCAACCTGGCGCGGCCTGCACACCACTGCGTCATATCTTCTGTCGACCGTCTGATCTGCCATATTTCATCACGGTAAGTGACTTCCGGGCAAATTCCCGTCATCCAGAGAAACGCAAACGTATTTTGTATCATATCATCCATCTGCGCACGCTGCAAGGGAACGCCTGCCCGCGCAAATGCCTCATCCTGCACCTTATCCGTGCGGCGTGCAGGCTTGACGAGAAAGCAGTGTTTAATTCTCTCCACATCGGCAGCTCCCCAGTCCTCACAAAAAAACTGTACATTGGACAGCCCCAGGCGGTGTGCGCGATCCCCTGCCCCTGCGATCATGCCGGATGAAACATCAGTTCCGACCACCTGACCTGCATGCTTCGCCAATACAAGTGAATATGCTCCCGCTCCGCATCCAATATCCAGAATGGACATTTCTTTATTGATCTGCACCTTTTCTTCCATATACTTTAAAAACGGATCCTTTCGCGGAAGCGGCAGCGGCTTTTCCATGTATTCCTGCGCTCTTGCATCCCAGATCTGTGCCTGCAGCGCCCCCTTTTGTGCAGAGGCACTCACCCATTCCCTTCGCAGCTGCTCCAGATTCATAAAAGCTTTCCCCCTTCTAATCAACAAGGACCAGTTTTCGTCCCTTTACATGGGCGACTTCTCCATGTACGCCATAAACGTTCCAGATCGCCTCACGATCCAGCACGCCCTCATCGCCATACCGATAAACCGCGCCGTCTGCCATGAGTAAAAAGCGGTCACAGAACCGAAGCGCCAGATTCAGATCATGGATCACAACGATCGCAGAAATCCCTGTGTCATGGCAAATATCCTGTACGATCTGGAGCACCTGATACTGATTTTGCAGATCAAGACTGCTTGTCGGCTCATCCAGCAAAAGCAGCCTGGGCTGCTGGGCAAGCGCACGGGCAAGCATGACTTTCTGACGCTCCCCACCGCTTAACTCATTTAAAAAGCGTCCGCGAAGCTCTGTCACTTCAAGCCGGTCCATCGCCTCATGCACTATCCGGTGATCCTCCTGCGTAAATCCCCACTGCATATACGGCCTGCGTCCAAGCATGACCATGTCATGAACTGTCATCTGTGTATTTGGAACCATCTGAGCGACAAACGCGATCCGTTTTGCCACCTCGCGCACCGGCATCTTCTGGATCTCTTCCCCATTTAATACGATGCTGCCTGCATCCGGCGTGATGATCCGGTTAAAACACTTGAGCATCGTACTCTTTCCTGCACCGTTATTTCCGAGGATTGCCAGAAAATGGCCTTCCTCCAGTTCGAAGTTAATCTCCTTTAAAATCTGGGGGCCACCCTGATAATGAAATTTCAGATCTGTGATTTTTAGCATGACCGTCTTCTCCCCTTAAACAGCAGATATAAAAACAGCGGCGCACCAAGGAAGGAAGTGATCGCTCCAATCGGAAGGATCACAGGGCTTACTGCCGTCCTTGCAAACAGATCGCCAAGCAGCAGCAGTGCTGCGCCTGTCAGAATCGATCCCGGTATCAGATACACATGATTATTCCCGACCAGTTTTCTCACAATATGCGGCGCCACCAGACCGATAAAGTTGATCAGACCGATATAAGAGACGATCGTAGAGGCAGTAAAGCAGCTCACGATCATCCCTGTCATGATCAGCCGGCGCACCGGGATGCCGAGGCTGTGAGCCGTCTCCGTTCCTGCCAGCAGTGCGTTAAAATCCCAGCGATGTATAATAAAATATACACAGGCAAGCAGCACTACTACTGCCATAAAACGGATCTGACTCCACGATGCACTGCCAAGATCTCCAAAGGTCCAAAAGGTCAGTGTCGCAAGCTCCACATCGTCTGCAAAGTACTGTAAAAGCGTGGTAGCTCCGGTAAACATAGAGCTGATCGCGACTCCGGCAAGGACGATGGACTCTGATGATACTTTACTGAATTTCGACAGACCCAGGATCACAAAAGCCACTGCCATACTGCCCGCAAATGCACACAGAGAAATAATCACCGTACCGCCCCCGCCTGCCGCAGCTCCCAGTGCGATGATCGCAAAGGCAGCGCCGAACCCCGCGCCCTGCGAAACGCCCAATGTAGAGGAGGATGCCAGAGGATTATTTAAAATCGCCTGCAAGATGCATCCCACAACTCCAAGCCCTGCCCCTGCGACTACTGCCGTGCAGATGCGCGGCAGACGCACGTTGCGCACCACAATATTGATCTTCGGATCATTCGCGCGGTTGACAATCCCCCGCAGCAGCTCTGATACTGGCGTGTCATAGGAGCCTGACCACAGGGACAGCAAAACGGCGATCCCCAAAATACCGCCCAGAATGATCAGACACCAGACGCTCCTCACCTGATTTTTATGATATTCTCCCTCGCGTGCTGTTTTATCTGGATTTATCTTTTCCGTTTTCATACGAGAAGCGTGCTCCTACTCTTCACTAAGCGTGATCTTTCTGAATTCATATCCGTTTTCTTTTAATGTACCGGTGATATCTTCCCCCAGAAAGGTCGTAAAAATTTCACCTGCTTTTTCTTCAACACTGACATCTGCAAACTGTTCCGGATAAAGGATGGATGCTGCATAGTACGTGTCTGCAAGCGCCATATCAAGGTTTGACGCATAAGACCGGAAGGAGATCTGTGAATAAACCTCGCCTTCCTGCACTGCCTTTAACTGATTATAATAATCCGGGTTTGACGCATAGTCTTCTTTGATCAGATCAAGTCCATTAAAATCAATAAAGATCACATCCGGATCCCATGCCAGTACTTTTTCCAGCTCAATATTAAATGCTCCGTTCTGGTCCGTCTCATCTGCAAGATTCTTTGCATGGATGGCAGAAAACGGACCATATCCTGCCTCTGTTCCTTCAAATCCATGTACGCCCTTAAAGCTGACGCCTCCCACATAGACGCTTTTCTTTTCTTCCTCCTGTATATCCGCTGTGCGCTCCTCCAGGTCTTCACGGATTTCATCCATATAATCGGTCAGCTCCTGTGCCCGATCTTCCTTTTCGTAAAGCTCCCCCATAATGCGCAGTGTCTCGTAAGCCTTCTCATCCAGCATACTGTCACTGCCCGGAATGACTACGACCGGGATTCCCGTTGTGTCCTGCAGGGTATCTGCATCCGCATTGCTGTACGCAGACATCACGATCACATCCGGCTCCGCCATGATGATCTCCTCCACATACGGCTCTCCGTTTCCTCCGATCACAGGAAGCTGTGCGAACGCTTCTCCATTTACAATACTGTAGCCCCTCGTCAGCTCTGCCCCCTGCTCATAATCTTCTACTCCGACTACCAGATCCTGTGCCTGCATATAGCATGTATAGCGCAGCGCACCCACGCCTGAGCATACGATGCTCTCCACATGCTGCGGCACCTCGACCTCACGTCCGGCTCCATCTGTGATGGTCCTCATCCCGTCCTCTGCCCCCGCTGCCCCTGCGATACTCATCACCGCCGCAAGCGTCACTGCGCTTAACACTGTCATTTTCATACATCTGGACATAAAAAATCCCCCTTCTCCTGTTCTGTAGGTAATCTGTGTTTTCACACCAATGTTTTTGATTATATCAGAGCATACCTACCACCACAAGCCGGTAGGGGGGATGCAAATTTCAAAAAACAAATGAAAAAAACTGCTGCTGCAGACTTCCCGAATCATCTGCAATGCAACAGTCCCTTTCAAGGTTTATAATGGGCTTTCAAATACTGAAACCTGATATGCCTTTGCCTTCATCCAGTGACCAAAGTCTGAAAGCCTGCTGTAATGTTTTATGGAGGTATACTACAGTCCGCGGCATTTGTTTGAGTATTTATGGGCTGAGTGTACCAGACGTATTTCCTTTGCGCAAGCCCCCCTACCGGTTAAAATTTCATATTTTTTTCTTTCTCAGAATATCCCCAAAAACTGCGCCCTGTGACGGATATTCTCTGTCCCCGTTTCTGCCCTGTATCCCTATGGTGGGGTTATGTGCACGGACAGCCCTCTCCTGTGTACAGGAAAGATACTTGTCAAACAGGGATGGCTTCTTTATAATAAACAGCAAAACAACGCTTCACACAAAAGGAGTCATCCCCATGAAAACCACTACAAAAGCGAAAACCACAAAAACTGCTCCTAAAAAATCCGGCGCTTCTGTCAAAAAAGCGAGTTCCCCTAAAAAACGGACATCAAAAAAACCGCTTTCCCGCGCTATGCGTAAAAAGCAGCTTCGCCTGCGCATCGGGATCGCCTGCGCGGTATTTCTGCTCATCCTCTGCTTCGGCTTCTGGCGGCTTTCATCTACGCGAAATGGAAAAGCGATCCATCTAAGTGACTCGGTCCTGCAATATAAATCCCAGGTCCAGGAGGCCTGCAAAGCCTGTGGCATTCCCGCTTTTTCTGAGATCGCGCTCGCGATCATGCAGCAGGAAAGCGCCGGAATCGTACCCGATGTCATGCAGGCCTCTGAAAGCCCGTTCAATACTCAGTATCCCAACACACCGGGGGCGATCACAGATCCTTCCTACTCGATCCAGGTTGGCATTGAGACGTTTGCCTACTGCCTGGAGGAGGCCGGCTGTGAGTCCCCCACGGATGCAGACCGGCTCAAGCTGGCACTGCAGACCTATAATTACGGCAACTCCTATGCTTCCTGGGCGCTGGAAAACTATGGGGCATACTCAGAAGAAAATGCCGCCATTTTTTCTGAAAACATGAAGGCACGGCTCGGATGGGAAGCGTACGGGGATAAGCAGTATGTGGAGCATGTCCTGCGCTATTACCGTTTCGGTTCGGATGACTTTTTCTCTTTAAAATAAGGCTCCGGCTGTGCCGGCAGCGCATCAAGCACAGCGCGCAGAGACTGTGTGATATACTTATCCTTGCGCAGGACTGCCTGCACTGCATTTTCCATCTCAAGTCCCGCCGTTTCCACCGGACGCAGCGTCCCCCGCACAAAGGAGTCCGCCAAAAGCACATCCGGCAAAACAGTGATCCCAAATCCTGCTTCAGCAGCTTTGACAAGCGCGTGTGAATTCACGCTTTCCCATGTCGGGTATGCTTTTTGCTCCGACAAAGAAAGCATACTGTCAAATGTTTCCCGCACTGCGCTGCCTGGCTCCCGCAGCAAAAGCGGCAGACTGCACAGCTCCTGCGCAGACAGTCTTTTTCCCGGGAGCGCAAATGAGGGCGCGCATGCAGCGCGCAGTCTGTACGAACCAAGCAGCACTGTCACAAACGCTCCCTGCGGTCTGGCTCCCTCCACAAATGCGATATCTGCCTGTGCCTGCTGCAAAATCTCCATTGCCCTGGCTGCACTTACCACCCGGACGTTGATCTGCAGCTGCGGCAGTCTCTCTTTTACCTTTCCTATGATCTGCGGCAGTAAAAAGGTCGCCGCCGTAATACTCGATACGATCGTGACCGGAGCATATTCCTCCAGATGTCCCAGCCGCCTCTCCAGACTGCGGCAGGACGCAAGGATACCTGCCGCCTCATTTTTGAGCACCTCCCCGCACGGAGTCAGACAGACTCCCCTCGGCAGCCGCTCAAAAAGAGCCGTCCCGCTTTGCTGCTCCAGATCTGCCATCGCATGCGAGATCGCCGACTGTGTCAGGTGCAGCTTTTTTGCAGCTCCCGTAAATGATCCCGTCTGTCCGACGGCCTCCAGGATTTCCAGATATCGGATGTTCATTGTCTTCCCCTTTTTATATATGAATTTTATTCATGCATTTTAATAAAATATATCATTTTACAGATTGATTTTCAAGGTGTATCATACCACTTGGAACTTACGAATGAATGGATTTCAGAAAGGAGATTGATCTTGACAGAAAAAAAGAAATTTTATCTGTGGCTGCTGAAGACGAATCTTTTTATCAGCGCCTTTACCTTTGGCGGCGGTTACGTCGTTGTACCTATGGTCCGCCGCTATTTTGTGCAGCAAAAACACCTGTTTACAGAAGATGAGCTTTCTGAAATGGCTGCTGTAGCACAGTCAACTCCGGGAGCGATCGCGATCAACCTGTCCGTTCTCGCCGGATGGCGCACCGCAGGTATGGCAGGAGCCGTCATAAGCTGCACGGCTGCCGTGATCCCTCCGTTTCTCATTCTCTCCTTCGTCTCTGCCTTTTACACTGCATTTATTTCAAATGCTCTTATCGCCGCCATCCTCAGAGGAATGCAGGCAGGCGTTGCCGCACTGATCGTGGATCTGATCGTAGATATGTGCCGCATGATCCTTCGTGAAAACAGTATCTTTCTGACGCTTATGGTGCCCGCTGCTTTCGCCGCAAACTTTGTGTTTGATATCAATGTCGCACTGATCCTAGTCATCTGCTGCCTTTTGTGCCTCGCAAAAACCCTGATTTGCAAACACACCGCCCATCCGTCTTAATCATCAGGAGGAATATAGATCATGGATTTAACACGGCTTTTTTTCACTTTCTTTCAGATCGGTCTGTTCAGTATCGGAGGCGGCTACGCGATCATCCCCTCGATCCAGGAGCAGGTCGTAGAGCGCGCCGGATGGATCAGTGAAAAGATGTTTACTGATATTATCACCATCTCCCAGATGACGCCCGGTCCTCTGGCAGTAAATACTTCCACCTTCGTGGGCCTGCAGATCGCAGGTATCGCAGGTGCAGTGACTGCAACCGTCGGCTGTATCATCAGCGGCGCGGTGCTTTCCCTTTTGCTGTACCGTTTCTTCCAGAAGCACCACGGCTCTGCCTGTATATTTGAAATATTAAACGGACTGAAATCCGCCTCACTTGGCCTGATCATCTCTGCAGCAGCTACCATCGTACTGCTTGCCTTCTGGGGAGATGCATCTCCTGCCTCACTTGCCAGGGCAGATCTGCGCGCAGTCCTCATCTTTGCCGCAGTATTTCTCATCATGCGAACACGCAGATGCAACCCGGTCATCCTCATGACAGTCAGCGGCATCGCAGGCGCTATCTTGTACCTGTAGCCGAAGCTGCCTCCCGCCAGCTGCTGCCGCTGTTATTGTGCCAGCAGTTCCCGGAGCACCTGCAGCACGCCAGCCTCTGACTGCGGCGGCGCGATATGCTTTGCACATTCCTTCAGCTGCGGGTGGGCATTCGCGACTGCATAGCTCTCGCCTGCCCTTTCGAGCATCCCCACATCGTTGCAGTTGTCGCCAAACGCCATCGTTTCTTCTTTTTTGATCTTCATGCGCCTCTGGATCTCTGCAATCGCATTTCCCTTATCTGCATGCAGGCTCATCGTGTCGACCCAGATTGCTCCGGCGATGGCGATATTGAGTCTGTCTGCAAATTTTTCCTGGATCTTTTCATTGAGCTCCTCAATCCCGTACTCTCTGTACGCGCTGATCTTGTTCGTCCTGCCGCACAGGCTGATCAGATCCTCTGTCCGCTCTACCACATTTTGATAACCTGTAAGGAGCGCTTCAAACCCCGGCCTTTTTGATTCAAAATACATTCGTTCCGGCGTAGACAGAATAATCTCTGTGTCCGGCTGCTCGCGCATATAGCGCACCAGATCCTTTGCCACTTCCTCTTCGATATAACAGCTCGAGATGTTCTGTTCCCGGCACATGACATTCGTACCGTTCTCTGCAATAAAAATAATATCATTCGCTACCGGAGCAAACACATGCCTCATGCTGGCATACTGCCGCCCGCTCGCTGCGGCAAACATGACCCCGCGCGCTTTCAGCTCCCGGATGATCTCAAAAAGCTCCGGATCAAGCTGTGTCGTACCTTCTGATAAAAGTGTACCGTCAATATCTGATATTACCAGTTTTATCATAATCTTCTCCTCCTGCACGTTTTGGCCTTTTTCGTAGCTTTGCTCATTTTCTATTCTTTATGCACCCGCATGATCTCATGGAACTGTGCGCCGCAGCGCTCCACCTCACCGAGTACTGTATCGATCCCTTCATCCGTCCGCATCCAGCTTTGACGGCTGATCCCGCGCGTTACGACAGGGCAGACAAAAAACTGTACAGCCGGAAACTGCTCCTGATAATACATCAGACTGCGCCTTGCATGGAATGCCTGACACGACAGGATCGCCCTGTCAACGGAAATGCCCATCCTTTGCAGCGCCTTCCGCGAAAAAATCGCATTCTCATACGTGTACGTTGCCTGGTCTTCCCGGAGGATTGCCTGCGGCGGCACACCTTCTCTTATCAGGACATCCCGCAGGTACTCCCACTCTGTCGCAAAGCTGCACGCAGAGGGCTGCTCCGGGATATACTCAAACCTGCCCCTTGTGATACTGAACCGCCCGGAAGGCATAATATACGGAGCATACCCCTGATGATACAGCTGTGCCGCATGTCTGGCTGCTTCCGGATAATTCCCTCCCGGCACAAATATGATATCCGCGCTGTCCGGCGGATCCTCTATAAAAATAAAGTCTGTAATACAGTCATAAAATCGCGTTTCCATCCGTGCCTCCTGAGCGTTTTGCTGCTGCAGGCATCCTACAGCCATGCCTTTTTCAAAAGAGCTGCTGCCTGCCGTATCTCATCCTCGTGGAGATTCGCATAGCCGAGGATCACCGTAGCCGCCTGCGGCATCTTTGCCTCACCTACAAAATAGCGTGACAGACCGTAAACGGCAACGCCGTACTGCGCCGCCCGCGTGATCGCGTCCTCTTCCCGCATCCCGTTCGTAAAGGTCAGCAAAAGATGTACCCCTGCATTCTCCCCGCTGATGCGGCAGATACCGCGAAATGCCCGCAGCTCCTCCAGGAGGGTATCATGTCTCGCTTTATAAAGCGCACGCATCTTATTCAGGTGCCTCTCATAATAACCTTCATTTAAAAATGCTGCGATCAGCTGCTGATCCACACGGGAGACGGTACACGAGATCGCCCGTCCGCGCTCTTCATACAACGAAAGCAGCCTTTTCGGGAGCACCATATAGCTTACGCGGATCGCCGGAGCGATGGATCGGGAAAAGGTCCCGATATAGATGACCCGTCCGCTCTGATCATATCCCTGCAACGCCGGGATCGGCTTTCCTTTGTAGCGAAACTCGCTGTCATAATCATCCTCTATGATATATCTGTCCGGCGCTCCCTGCGCCCACTCCAGAAGCTGCATCCGGCGCTTCACCGGCATGACTGTGCCAAGCGGGTACTGGTGCGACGGCATCACATACGCTGTCTGCGCCTGCGTCTGCTCCAGCGCATCTATCCTCATACCGGACTCATCCATCCCCACGATACATACCTCATTCGAAAGATTACAAAAAAGATCGTACGCCTTTTTATAGGTCGGACTCTCCATCGCGATATGCTGCCCCGCTCCGAACATCGCGCACAGCAGCAGGAGAAGAAAGTCATTTCCGGCTCCTATGACGATCTGTTCCGGAAGCGCTTCCGCTCCTCTGGCCTGATGCAGATACGCGGCGATCGTACTGCGCAGCTCATAATCTCCCTGCGGATCACCGAGTGCAAACAGCTCCCTGCGCTCCTCCAGCAGGATATTTTTTGACAGCTTTCTCCATGTATTTTGCGGAAAGCTCTCAGGATCTACACCGTTGGGCGAAAAATCATACTGATACTGGCGAATAGGACTGTGTGGTCTGGGCTGTGTCTGCAAAGATTCCCGCCTCAGATGATACAGCCCGTCCAGCTCGCACACAAAATATCCCCTGCACGGGAGCGCCTCGATGTATCCTTCCGCGACAAGCTGATCGTACGCCATATCGACAGTCGTACGGCTCACCTGGAGAAATTTTGCCAGTTTTCTCGTAGAGGGCAGCCTTTTTCCAAAAGGCAGCCCTCCATTTTGAATATCGTTCTTTATATGCTTGTAAATCTGCTCATAGAGCGGTACGGATGACTGTGCATCCAGGCTGATCGCCAATTCGTTCACAATACTGCTCCTTCCCCCTGCTCCACGGCCACTGCACATTCTGTGCGGCCATCCGGCATCCGCGCACTCCGCTGCGCCTTATTTGGGCAGACGGAATGAGCTTTTGAGCGATACGATACGGTTGAATACGAGCGCATCCTCTGTGGAATCCTTTGCGTCTGCACAGAAGAAGCCCTGACGCACAAACTGGAAGCTGTCATACGGCTGTGCCTTCGCAAGCTCCGGCTCCAGCAGACAGTCCTTTAATACAGTCAGAGAATTCGGGTTCAGGTTCAGAGAACCATCCTCGTTGTATACGCCCTTTTCCTCATCAATAATATTCTCGTACAGGCGGACCTCCGCCTTTACTGCTGTCTTTGCAGCTACCCAATGGATCGTTCCTTTTACCTTGCGTCCTGTAAAGCCGCTGCCGCACTTTGTCTCCGGATCATACGTACAGTGGATTTCTGTCACATTGCCGTTCTCATCCTTCTCAAAGCCTGTGCACGTCACAAAGTACGCTCCCATCAGGCGCACCTCGTTCCCCGGGAAGAGACGGAAATACTTCTTCGGCGGATTCTCCATAAAGTCCTCGCGGTCAATATAAAGCTCTCTGCCAAACGGCACCTTTCTCATGCCAAGCTCCGGATTTTCGAGATTCATCTCCACATCGAGATACTCAAGCTGATCCTCCGGATAGTTGTTAATGATAAGCTTCACCGGATCAAGCACTGCCATCAGACGCGGGCGCTTCAGCTTCAGATCCTCGCGGATGCAGTATTCCAGCATTGCATAATCCACAGAGCTGTTTGCCTTGCTGACTCCGCACAGCTCCACAAACTTCTGAATGGACTCCGGCGTAAAGCCGCGGCGGCGAAGCGCTGCGATCGATACGAGACGCGGATCATCCCAGCCGTCCACGATTCCCTCTTCTACAAGACGCTTGATATAACGCTTTCCTGTCACGACATTCGTCAGGTACAGCTTCGCAAATTCGATCTGCTTCGGAGGCATCTCATACTCCAGCTCTCTCACCACCCAGTCATAGAGCGGACGGTGATCCTCAAACTCCAGCGTACAGATCGAATGTGTGATGCCCTCGATCGCATCCTCGATCGGATGTGCAAAATCATACATCGGGTAGATACACCACTTGTCACCTGTATTGTGATGGCTCATACGCGCCACGCGGTAAATGACCGGATCACGCATATTGATGTTGGAGGACGCCATGTCGATCTTTGCGCGCAGTACCTTTGCGCCGTCCTCATACATCCCGTTTTTCATATTCTCAAACAGCTCCAGGTTCTCCTCGATGCTGCGGTTCCGGTACGGGCTCTCTTTGCCCGGCTCTGTCAGTGTACCGCGGTACTCCCGGATCTCCTCTGCTGAAAGGTCGCAGACATACGCCTTGCCCTTTTTGATCAGCTTTATGGCAGCCTCATACATGGCGTCAAAGTAATCAGAGGCAAAGAAGAGCCGGTCCTCAAAATCAGCTCCCAGCCATTTTACGTCTGCAAGAATGGATTCCACGAACTCGCTCTTTTCCTTGGTCGGATTCGTGTCATCGAAACGAAGATTGAATTTACCATTGTATTTTTTAGCCAGTCCGTAGTTTAAAAGGATGGACTTGGCATGTCCGATATGCAGATATCCGTTTGGCTCCGGCGGGAAACGCGTATGCACCGTCGTACAGTGCCCCTCCGATAAGTCCTTGTCAATGATCTGCTCAATAAAATTCTTTGATACTACTTCCTTTTCCAGTTCCATTTTCTCCTCCTGTACCGCATAATAACTTTTTTCATAATAGCACAGCTCCTGCAAAAAAACAATAAGCGATAAACCCGGATATTGTCGAATTACGAAAAAGCTGATAAAATAGCAGCAAAACGCAGTGCGGTCTGAGGCCGCTTCTGCGCACCGCAACGAGGGAGGAGCTTATGTATTACTTTATTGTCAATCCTGCATCCGGCTCAAACCACGGGCGCACCATATGGAAAACGATCCATCAGCAGCTCGACAAAAGCCAGGTCGAATATAAAGCCTTTGTACTGTCAAAGCGCGGGGAGGCGCGGACGCTCGCAGCCTCACTCGCCGAATCAAAGCAGCCTGCCACAGTCATTGTAGTAGGCGGTGACGGTACGATCAATGAGACGATCGACGGTCTCTTTACCGGATCCTGCGCGCACATTACCTTTGGCTGTATTCCAACAGGGTCCGGCAATGATTTCGTACGGGGACTCGGCCTTGCCAGGGATCCATCCAAGGCGCTGCATACAATTTTGCACCCAAAAGAGATCCGTCCTGTCAATATCGGAACTACACAGTGCGGCACGGCTTCGCGTTCCTTCGCCGTCAGTTCGGGCATCGGTTTTGATGCTGCAGTATGCCACAGTGTACTCGACTCCAGGCTGAAGACGGCGCTGAACCGTTTCCACTCCGGAAAGCTGGTCTATCTGTTTACTGCCCCCTGGCTCCTTTGCACTATGAAACGCCAGACCTTTCGGCTTACCGTCGATGACTGTGCGCCTCAGACATTCGAAAAATGTTATTTTGCCGCAGCGATGAACCTGTGCTATGAAGGCGGCGGCTTCCAGTTCTGTCCCGATGCCAGACCGGACGACGACTGTCTGGATCTGCTCATCGTAAACGGGATCTCCCGCCTGCGTGCGGTATCCGTCCTGCCTCTTGCTTTTTTCGGAAAGCATACGCGCAAAAAAGGGATCCATATCATCCGCTGCAAAAAAGCAAGGCTGCAAACAGACCAACCTGCCTGCGTGCATACGGATGGAGAGATCCCCGGCTTCTGTCAGGAAGCTGTTTTTTCTCTCCATGAAAAAAAGCTGGCTGTCATCCTGCGATGACAGCCGTTTTTGTGTCTGCCCGTACGGGCAGCTTCTTTTCCTGGTCTTAATTAAATCCAACGAATTTCTGTGCAAGCTTGTATGCACCTATGGAAAGCTTACGTCCCACTGCTCCCGGAAGGTTCATGGCCGTGCCAAAGAGACTGTGACGTATGCCGCGGTAAAGCTTTGCATCCTTTTCTTTGAGGTATGCCCATATGTCATCCTTCTTCGCAAGCGCTTCCTGCGTGCCGGACAGGATCAGCATAATAGACGTAACCGTCATGATCTTTGTCAGATAAATATTCATATATCGCTTCAGCCGCGCGCTCTTGTCCGAAAAATCCTCGGCTGCCATTACGTCGATCATGATCTTGTTGACCCGGATCTGCTGATCGATCCTTCCGATCATCACATGCTCATTGACAGACTGATCCTCGCGTCCGATAAAGTAATGATACAAATTCACATCCATATAGTACATGCGCTTCACATAGGGGAGCGGCTGGAATGCAAAGATATTGTCTACATAGAAGATATGCTTCGGAAGCTCAAGTCCACAGTCCCGCAGAAGCTGGGTGCGGTAAAAAATATTGTGCATCAGAATATACTGCGTCTGACGCATATGACGCATCGCATCCCATTCAAACACTTCATCTACCGGAAAAACATTGGCGAAGCGCATCAGCTTTTTGTGCTTTGCCCCCACCTTATCATACACAAAATTGGCGAGCAGCATATCTACGCCGCCCTGCTCCTCAAGCTCTTTCATCCTGCGGATGATCTTTACAAGTCCTTTTGTATTTACCCAGTCATCGCTGTCTACTACCTTATAATATAATCCTGTCGCATTGCGAAGTCCCGTATTGACGGCTTCTCCATGCCCCCCGTTTTCCTGATGGATCGCCTTTACGATCCCCGGATATCTGGCTGCATACTGGTCGGCGATCTCCGGAGTGCGGTCCTTTACCGAACCGTCGTCCACGATCAGTATCTCCACATCCTCCCCGACCGCGAGGATTGATTTAATGCATTTTTCCATATACTCTTCTGAATTGTAGCAAGGAATCGCTACTGATAAAATTTTCATAGCCCATCTCCTGTTTTTGTTTTCCTGTATTTCTGTATTTCCGACACCTACAGATCCGTGTATTTCTCCTGCCCCAGACGGATGCTCAGATATTTTGTATACGCCGCAAACGCCGCCGGCACCGGATACTCCTGTTCCGTGCGCTCCGGCTCGATAAAGAGCAGCATCTGGTCAGACGGCATATCCTGCGTCTTTGCCTTTCTGTCCTCAACGAGTACCATATAGCCCTGCATCTTCCATTCCACATGACTGAAAATATGCTTCGCCGCAGGCAGTTTCTGTATACGGATCGGTGAAAACTGAAGCCCCCTGACATACGCAAGCGCTTCCTCCTGCGACAGATAGCCCGGGACGTTGGGAAGCTCATACAGGCCCGCGAGCAGTCCCTTATCCGAACGTCTGCCGATCAGAGCGCGCTCACTGTCCCTGACGACGAGTACCGTCCGCTTTTCAATACGGCGCGCTTTTTTCTCTGCTTTTACCGGAAGCTCCGTCTGGCAGCCATTTTCACGGGCGTAGCACACGTTCCGAAGCGGACACGCGCTGCAGTCCGGCTGTCCGTTCGGCAGACATACGGTAGCTCCAAGCTCCATCAGAGCCTGATTAAATGCTCCTGCCTGATCCGGCGGGATGATCTTCCCGACAATGCGCTCAAACTCCTTTTTGACAGACTGCTTCCCGATATCCTGTCTGCTGCCGCAGATACGGCTGATCACACGCAGGACATTTCCATCGACTGCCGGTACAGCCTGTCCATACGCGATAGACGCCACCGCACCTGCCGTATAGCTGCCGATCCCCGGAAGGAGAAGCAGCTCCTCACAGGTATGAGGCAGCTCCCCTGCATACCGATCAACCGCGATCTGCGCTGCCTTTTGCATATTGCGCACCCGGTTATAGTAGCCCAGTCCCTCCCACAGCTTGAGGAGCTGATCCTCCGGACAGGCAGCCAGCGCAGCCACATCCGGAAGTGCTCTGATAAAACGTGCAAAAAATGGCTTTACCGCCTCCACTCTGGTCTGCTGCAGCATGATCTCCGACACCCACACATAATAGGGTCTGGGATCGTCACGCCATGGAAGCCTGCGTGCATGCGCGCGAAACCATGTAAGAAGCGGTTCACTTATCCCGTCAAGTCTCTCCGCATCCATATATGATTCCCTTCTGTTTTTTCATATGTGTATCATACCACTGTTTCTCCTAAAACAAAAGGAGAATTTTAGTAACCGTTCAGCGATCCGCTCGAATAAGCCGCTGCCAGTTTCACATGGTAATAAAGGTCGCATATCCCTGGCGGCGCAGCGCCTCCTCCATACGCACCGCATTATCAAGCTGCCGGAAGGCTCCGACTTGTACTTTATAATAATCATCTTCCCGCAAAATGTAAGCCGGGAAATTCTGGCTAAGCAGCCGGTACAGCAGATCCTCCGCATATTCGCGCCGCTTAAACGCCCCGGTCTGAACACGGTAAAGACGCTCCTGGGACTGGGACTGCATCTGATCCTCCGTTCCCTGCCCGATGGTCTCAAGCACACCGTCTGCGATTGCCTGCGCGATCGCTTCAAACTGGCTGTCAAACAGCTCATTGTCCGCCTGTGTATTCAAAAATCCTGCCTCTACAAGAACAGCAGGCATTCTGGTCCGGCGCAGGATCACAAGCCCGGGACGCTCCTTTACCCCCAGATCCCGAAATCCCGCCTGCTCCAGATTGCGGTTGATGTTCTCTGCCAGCTCTACCTTCTTCCCCGAGCGGTCATACACAAGTGTCTCTGCCCCGGAATACTGATTCGCCTGCGGACTTGAATTTCTGTGAAACGAGATCAGAAAATCTCCGCCCTCCTGGTTTGCGATCTGAGCCTTCTCAAACGGTGTGTCATATACATCCTCCGTCCTCGTATATGCCACCTCCACGCCATTGTTCTTCAGTATTTCCCCCACTGCAAGCGCAAGGCGCAGCGTATCGTCCTTCTCCTGTCTTCCATTAAATACAGCGCCCGGTTCCTGCCCGCCGTGCCCGGCATCCAAAATCACCTTCGCCATACAAAAATCCCTCCGGCTGGTTTCATTCATATTATTATATGCCCCGCCGGAGGGATTGTGTCTGAAATTATTTTTTTACTCTGCGGCTGTCCTCATAGGACCGAAGAGCCGCAAGCGCCTTTTTTGACATCGGGAACAGTATAAAAATATTAAACAGTGTCATCAGCCCGACGCCGACATCGCCAAGGTCCCACACGACCGTATAGGCAGCCAGCCCTCCGATGAAAAGCATCACGAGCGCAAGCACCTTATAGGCTGTCTGAGAAAACCAGTTATCCCCAAAGAGGTACGCCACATTCGACCTCGCATAGTAGAGGATCCCCAGAAACGTGGAAAAACTGAACAGCCACAGGACGATCGCGATAAAGATCACGCCGAATGTACCGAGATGGTAATCCATGGCTGCCTGCAGATAATCCATTCCGGTCAGTCCTTCTGTCAGAGACGCCGGAGTCAGGAGCATAATAAAGGCTGTACAGCTGCAGATCAGGATCGTGTCAATAAATACGCCGAGCGCCTGTACAAGTCCGACCTTCGCCGGATGATCCGTATTCGCTGCCGCAGCTGCACACGGAGCAGATCCGGACCCCGCCTCATTTGAAAACAGGCCGCGCTTGACGCCGTTCATCAGCACAGCTCCAAAACCGCCTGCTACTACCTGCCTCAGTCCGAACGCCTCTGAGAAAATGCGTCCGAATACGTCCGGGATCTGACGGAAATTGAGTGCGATCAGCACAACCGTCAGCAGAAAATAGCAGCCTGCCATGATCGGCACAAGCACATCGAGCACCTTCACTGTCGCATGCTTGCGAAGCACGATAAATGCTGCCAGTACCACAAGCAGGATCGTCGTGTAAAGCGGCGGGATATGAAATGCATTTTCAAAAGAGGACGCCACAGAATTGCTGATCACCTGACTGATCCCGCACCAGCAGATCAGACCGGAAAGGGCAAACAGCACAGAAAGCAGTACGTAGCGCCGCGGTTTTCCTCCCCGCTTCTCTTCTATATATTTGTGGATATAGTATGCCGGACCGCCGCGGTATCCCCCGTACAGCGGATCCTTTTCCTTGTAGATCTGTGCGAGTGTCGCCTCCACAAATGCCGTCGATGAGCCGATCAGGGCCGTAACCCACATCCAGAACACCGCTCCTGCGCCTCCTGCGGAAATCGCAGCAACGACTCCGACCAGATTTCCCATACCGACCCTTGTAGCGGTAGAGACAACCAGCGTCTGGCAGGCAGAAAGGGCGCTCCCTTTTCCTGCATGCCGTTTTTTTTGTCCCTGGCTCTTTTCCTTTGCTGCATCGCTTCTTTCGCCCTGAGGCTGTGAGCTCTTCTCAAGAGTTGCCCGGATCATATCCGGGAAAAGCCGTATCGGCAGGAAACGTGTGCGGATCGTAAAATAAATCCCGGAAGGGATCAAAATGATCACGAGCAGAGACAGCGGCAGCGTCCCTCCCCCCGGTAATGGGATATGGATCAGATCCCCCCATAAAAATCCATATACGGCCTCGATCAGCCCTACTATTGCCCCTGTTATTTTGTCCATCGCTTTTCCCTGCAACCTTTCTTTCTCTTTCCTTTATTCCTTCATTTCTCGTAACTATCCCGGAAGCTGCTGCTTGCCAGAATCCAGGTAATAGTATACAATAGCACTATGGATTTGTAAAATTAATAGAAATTCTAATAAGCATAAAAATTTTCAATGGGGTGATGTTATGGAAATCAGAAATCTGGAAAGCTTTATCCAGACGGCAGAGCAGGGAAGCTTTACAAAGGCTGCCGCGAAGCTCGGTTATACGCAGTCCTCCGTCTCCCTGCAGATCAAGCAGCTGGAACGCGAGCTGGGCGTCTCCCTCTTTGACCGGGTGAACCACACGGTCCGCCTGACTGCCAAGGGGCTTGAGATCCTCGAGCTCGCCCATCAGGTTATACGCACAGCCGATGCGATGAAGGCCGCGGCTGAAAGCCCGCAGAGCATAAGAGGAAGTATCCGTATCGCAATGGCCTCCTCTATCAGCCATGTACTTTTTAAAAACAGGTTCGACGAATTTCGCAGTCTTTTTCCCCATCTGTCCCTGCAGGTTTTTCAGACCAGTACAGAAGAAATGTTCCGCATGCTCAACCGCAATGAAGCAGATCTTGTCTACACGCTGGATTATCATATTTATGACAGAAACTACGTGATCGCCTCGGAGGAACCTGTGACATGCCACTTCGTAGCCTCCGCCTGCCATCCGCTCTCCGCTCACCGCAGCGTCTCCGTTGATGAGCTGCTCGAATGGCCATTTATCCTCACAGAAAAAGGCATGAGCTACCGACGCATCCTGGACGAATCCCTGGCAAGCAGGTCCATGGCTGTTGATCCGGTCCTGGAGATCGGCGACACAGCGCTTATCAGCGCCATGCTGGAAAATGGCAGAGCACTTTCTTTTCTGCCGGATTACGTGACCGATGAGGACGTGCGCCTTGGCAGGCTGTTCCGTCTCGATACGCCGGATATCCAGATCACGATCTGGAAACAGCTTCTTTATCACCGCAACAAATGGGTGCCGCCGGAAATGCAGGCAGTCATTGACTATCTCTCAAGGTAACTCAAGGTAAATGCATCCGACAAGCCGTGTTTTCCTTGACGCAGCATTTCCAAGACAGTATACTGAAAATAGTATGCTTCCTGTCGGTGCGTCTGCTGCAGCATGCGGCACAGACAGCTGCTATATAATGTAAAGGAGAGACAAGTATATGAAATATGATGTGATTATCGTCGGTGCAGGGCCTGGAGGGATTTTTTCCGCATATGAGCTGATCCAGAAAAATCCAAAGCTGCGGATCGCCGTATATGAATCCGGCTTCCCGCTCGAAAAGCGGCATTGCCCGATCGACGGACAAAAAGTAAAAAGCTGTATCAAATGTAAAACCTGCGCGATCATGAGCGGTTTTGGCGGAGCCGGTGCATTTTCTGACGGAAAATACAATATCACCAACGATTTCGGCGGAACGCTGCATGAGCATATCGGACGCTCACAGGCGATCAGCCTTATGAAATATGTCGATGAGATCAATATTGCCCACGGCGGCGAGGGGACACGCATGTACTCAACCGCAGGCACAAAATTTAAAAAGCTCTGCCTGCAAAACAAGCTAAAGCTCCTCGATGCTTCTGTCCGCCATCTGGGCACGGATATTAATTATATTGTTCTGGAAAATATCTATAATGAGCTGAAGGACAAAATGGACTTTTTCTTCCAGACCCCGATCGACAGCATCGAGATCCTTTCGGATGGCTACCGCGTCCACTACGGATCAGATTTTGCCGACTGCACGCGCTGTATTGTCTCTGTAGGCCGAAGCGGGAGCAAATGGATGGAGTCCATCTGCCGCAGCCTGGATATCCCTACAAAATCAAACCGTGTAGACCTCGGCGTACGCGTAGAACTCCCTGCTGTGATCTTCTCTCACCTGACCGATGAGCTGTACGAAAGCAAGATCGTATACCGTACCGAAAAATTTGAGGATAATGTGCGTACCTTCTGTATGAATCCGAACGGCATTGTTGTCAATGAAAATACAAACGGTATCGTCACAGTCAACGGACACAGCTACGAGGGTGCAGAAAAACAGACGGAAAATACCAATTTCGCGCTGCTTGTGGCAAAGCATTTTTCTGAGCCATTTAAAGACAGCAACGGATACGGAGAAAGCATCGCAAAGCTTTCCAATATGCTCGGCGGCGGAGTGATCGTCCAGCGCTTTGGAGACCTTGTGCGCGGCCGCAGGAGCAACGCAAAGCGCATTGAGGAAGGACTGGTTGTTCCGACGCTGGCTGCTACCCCCGGAGATTTAAGTCTCGTACTGCCAAAGCGTATTCTGGACGGGATCATCGAAATGATCTATGCCCTTGACAAGATCGCTCCCGGTACAGCAAACGATGATACGCTCCTGTATGGTGTAGAAGTGAAATTCTATAACATGGAAGTAGATATTGATGAAAATCTGGAAACAAAATACAAAGGACTTTACATCATCGGCGACGGCAGCGGAGTGACCCACTCTCTGTCCCATGCTTCTGCAAGCGGCGTTTACGTAGCACGCAAAATCGCAGAGGAAATGTAACGCGCCTGCATCGGGCGCCGCCCCTCTGGCGTCTCCACATCTTTTACCAGAATATTTGTAACAGTTTGGCCATGTACAAAGCTGCAAAAATCTGAGTGCAATCAGGCAGACGGCTGAACTGTTACGAATCTTTCGCTCTGACAGCCAGAGTTTTATCAGAACGGACGACTTAAAAAGAATGTATCAGAACACATTCTTTTTTCTTATCGCGCTTGACTTTTTCGCTTTAAAGTGATATATTGATGTAGTTCAATAAAATGATGCCGGAAGCAAATGATTCCTGACATCATGATATATTATGATCAGGGAGGATTTTATTATGAAAAAACAGATGTTAACTACTGTGATCCTGGCAGCCGCAGCCACAAGTCTGATCGGCACGACAGCGCTTGCCGAAGAATCACAGTCTTATACCGTAGGTATCTGCCAGCTCGTACAGCATGAGGCGCTCGATGCTGCCACACAGGGATTTAAGGATGTGCTGTCAGAGGAGCTTGGCGATGCAGTGACCTTTGATGAACAGAATGCGCAGGGGGATTCTAATACGTGTTCCACCATCATCAACAGCTTCGTCTCCAATGGCGTAGACCTGATCCTCGCAAATGCGACAGCCTCCTTGCAGGCAGCGGTGGCCGGTACAAACGAGATCCCGATCCTCGGCACTTCGATCACCGAGTACGGCGTCGCTTTGGAGCTTGAAGATTTTGACGGAACTGTAGGCGGCAATGTCTCCGGTACCTCCGACCTCGCTCCGCTCGATGAGCAGGCAGCCATGCTCCATGAGCTGTTTCCGGATGCCAAAAATGTCGGCCTTTTGTACTGCTCCGCAGAGGCAAATTCTCAGTATCAGGTAGATACCGTAAAAGCAGAGCTGGAAGAACTGGGGTATTCCTGTGAATACTACGCGTTCTCCGATTCCAATGATCTGTCCTCTGTCGTAACGACAGCTTCTTCTGAATGCGATGTCATCTATGTTCCGACAGACAACACAGCCGCTTCTAATACAGAGATCATCAACAATATCTGCCAGCCGGCAGGTATCCCGATCATTGCCGGCGAAGAGGGCATCTGCGCTGGCTGCGGTGTTGCCACACTTTCTATCAGCTACTACGATATCGGACGCACCACAGGTGAGATGGCCGTAAAGATCCTTACCGGAGAATCCGATATCTCTGAAATGCCGATCGAATATGCGCCGACCTTTGTGAAAAAATACAATCCGGATATCTGTGAAGCCCTCGGCATCAAGATCCCGGAAGGCTATGAAGCGATCGAAGCAGCAGAATAATACAGAAAAACAGACATTTTTCAATCACATATCAGGATTACCAGCGGACAGCGGGAAAGAACACTTCTCTCGCTGTTCCTTTTGGCAATTAGGAGGAACTTCAAATGGAGATTATGAATCTTATCAACGCACTTCCGGGCGCAGCCGCACAGGGGCTTATCTGGGGAGTCATGGCGATCGGCGTCTACCTGACCTACCGGATCCTCGATGTCGCTGATCTGACCGTAGACGGGACCATGTGTACCGGAGGCGCCGTGTGCATCATGCTGATGCTCAGCGGCTGCAACGTCTGGGTGGCAATGCTCGCGGCTACCGGAGCCGGCATGCTCGCCGGACTGGTGACAGGCATTTTCCATACCTTTATGGGTATCCCTGCCATCCTCGCCGGCATCCTGACTCAGCTGTCTTTATACTCTGTCAACCTGAAGATCATGGGCAAAGCGAACCAGGCGATCAACGTAGACAAATACGATCTGCTCGTCTCTTTGCGCTATATCAAAAACGTCCCCGTATGGCAGAATACGATCCTGATCGTCGCTGTTATCATACTCGTACTGATCGCCCTTTTGTACTGGTTTTTCGGCACAGAGCTCGGCTGTTCTCTGCGCGCTACCGGCTGCAACCCAAACATGTCCCGCGCACAGGGCATTAATACCGCGCGCAATACCGTGATCGGTCTGATGCTCTCCAACGGTCTCGTCGCCTTTTCAAGCGCGCTCCTGGCACAGTATCAGGGCTTCTCCGACGTCAATATGGGGCGCGGCGCGATCGTCATCGGTCTCGCAGCTGTGATCATCGGCGAAGCTGTATTTGGAAAGATCTTCCGCAACTTTGGCTTTAAGCTCCTTGGCGTTGTGCTTGGCTCGATCCTCTACTACCTTGTGCTCCAGACCGTTATCTGGCTCGGCATCGACACGGATCTGCTCAAGCTCCTGTCTGCGCTCGTCGTAGCCGTATTCCTCGCCTTCCCGTACTGGAAAGGAAAATATTTTTCAAAGCCGGCAAAGAAAGGAGGCAGTACGAATGCTTGAGCTCAAGAACCTTTATAAGACCTTTAATCCTGGCACGATCAACGAAAAGACTGCGCTAAACGGGCTTTCTCTCAAATTAAACGACGGCGATTTTGTCACTGTGATCGGAGGGAACGGAGCCGGAAAGTCGACCATGCTCAATGCCGTGGCCGGTACATGGTTCGTCGACGAAGGGCAGATCCTCATCGATGGCGTCGACGTCACAAAGCTGCCGGAATACAAACGCGCCGCATATCTGGGCAGGGTATTTCAGGACCCGATGACAGGTACCGCCGCCACAATGGAGATACAGGAAAATCTGGCGCTTGCAAAACGCCGAGGAAAAACGCGTTTCCTGCGCCCCGGCATCTCAAAATCAGAAAGCGCCGAATACCGTGAGCTGTTAAAAGTCCTCGGTCTCGGACTTGAAGACCGCCTGACCTCAAAGGTAGGGCTCCTCTCCGGAGGACAACGTCAGGCACTGACGCTTCTGATGGCAACACTCCAGAAACCAAAGCTTCTGCTTCTCGATGAGCATACCGCGGCACTCGATCCCAAGACGGCTGCCAAAGTTCTGGAGATCACCGATATGATCGTCAACCGCGACCATCTGACCACCTTAATGATCACCCACAACATGAAAGATGCGATCCAGCACGGCAACCGTCTGATCATGATGATGAACGGACAGATCATTCTCGATATCGCAGGCGAGGATAAGAAAAAGCTGACCGTCCGCGACCTGCTTGACCAGTTCGAGCATGCAAGCGGCGAAGCGTTTACGAATGATTCCGCACTGCTTGGATAAAAGAAGCGGCTATAAAAAGGAGCGTACCATCTGAAAAGATAGATCGCTCCTTTTTCTTCATTTTTTCATCCTTCCTTCTAACAAAAGCTGTTCTCCACAACGCCGGGAAGCAGGCTGTAGATCGAACAGCCGATCTGCTTTTCAAATAAATCCTTTATCTCTAATATCTTTTTCCAGCGATCGACCGTTGAGGGATGAACGCCATACCGAAGCGTCACATCCACAAATCTCTTTTCCAGCAGACAAAAGCCTGTCGGCAGAGCCAGTGAGTCGCACAGCTGCACCAGACGATCATAATCGTCATAGACCGCATTTGCTACAAATCCCTTCATAAACTGATAGTCCTCTTCGCTCACATCAAACGTACCGATCGAGGTACTGACATCCTGTATCATAAAGGCATGCGAAATGCAGATCTGCGCCGCCTTCTCCCATCCACGCTCCATGCAGTACCGGTAACCATCAATCAGATGCTTTTCCGAGCTCACGCCGGGATAACGCCCGATATCATGCAGCAGCCCATACAGATACGCCTTTTCTGTTGACAGATGTCCGCACCGCGCAGCTATGTTCTCGCAGGCTTGCGCCACATAACGGGAGTGCTCCGTCCACGGTCCCGGATTTGTCTCAGACGCCATTTGCAGCGCTGCCTGTGCATTCTGTCTGTTCAGTTCCATTTTTACCTCCACTCATATTGTATTTGTGCAAGCAATATATTAACAGGTTGCTAAAATGATCTGCCACTTCCTGCCGATACGTTTGAATCCTTAACCGGCTTACTCGTTGCACCGGCACTTACGATTTTCCTGACCTCAGGAAAATTGTTCGCAATAATATGACCACTGTTTTCACAAGCAATCTTTAGCTTTTAGTTGACTCATTATAAACTCCCACCTTTACTTTCTTCCAACTTCAATATTTCATCTTTTATTTTACAACCACTTCTAATATATTTCTACTAATTTCTCTCAAATCCAAGTCGTTTCAACCCTCCTCATTTTATCATATTTATAGTTTGCATATTTTAATTATATTTTTTAAATTAGAAGCTTCTTGCAGTTGGTGCGTCTGTAGCGCATCCTATGCTGCAAAAGCTTCTGATCCCTTTCCATCACTGCCCTGTTCCCTGTCTTCTTCTAACCAGTCATGCCTTGTAAATTTTATTTCTTCTGACTGCTCCTTTCGGCAAGGCGAAGATATTCCGCGTAACGCGCGCGGTAGAATTCATACTTCCCGACATCCGGGTGAAAGATATGTGTCACCTTAGCTGCCATATGCGCGCTGGCCTCCTGCTCATCTGCATAGACTCCGCTGCCGACTGCGGCATATATAGCCGCCCCCAGTGCACAGGTCTGATCTGCATCTACGATAGCGATATCTTTTTCCAGAACATCTGCCATCATCTGCATCACATACTCGGATTTTTTAGAAATCCCTCCTACGGCGATAACATTTGATATCTCAATCTTCTGTTCCTCGAACCCTCTTATGATCCGCTTTAATCCACAGACTGCCCCAAACACCAGAGAACGATACAGCACGGGCGCTTCCATACCAAGACGCAGTCCGCTGATCACTGCTGTCTGAAAATCATCCGTATCCGGATAGCGCCGTCCATTAAACCAGTCCAGAGAAATAGGAAATGGCGTATCCGCAAGCTGCCGGGCATATGTCTGAAGCATTGGCAGCAGATTTTCATCCAGAGTTCCCCACAGACTTTCGTACTGTTCCGGTGGCAGTATCTCCTTAAAACACTGAATGGGCCACATCAGCAACTTTTTAAACCAAGCAAAAATATCTCCAAATGCAGCCTGTCCAGTCTCCACACCAACCAGATCCGGCAGGATTGAATTTTCTGCCTGTCCGCAAAAACGTTTGATGTCCTTCCCGTCCAGATTTTCTGCTTTTTCTACGATCATGTCCACCGCAGAAGTCCCCATTGTACAGACCATGGTCTTTTCCCGGATACCGGCGCCTACAGCGCCGGCATGTGCGTCAAAAGAGCTTCCTGAAATAACCACGCCTTCATCGAGCCCCAGACGCTTCGCCCATTCCGGACATAAATGTCCCGCCTTTACCACTGCCGGCTGCGGCTTCCTGCCATAGCGTTCCCGCACTCGCACCAGATACGGATCCAGACGCTCCAGAAGCTCTGCTGCCGGAAGGCCGCCCCACTCGCTATGCCAGTATGCCTTATGGCCCGCAGCACAGGCGCCGTGATAAAGATGCTCAGGACGAGTTTCCCCGCACAGCACGCCTACGATCCAGTCGCTGTGCTCTTCCCAGGTATAGGCGGCAGCCAAAATCTGCTCATCTGTCCGTATTGTATGCAATATTTTCGCCCAGAACCACTCTGCACAGTAATTCCCCTGGTATTTCGTATAATCCGTATCACTTCCATGCAAAAAAAGTTCGTTGATCTCCTCTGCCTCAGCAAACGCAGAATGATCCTTCCACAAATGAAACATGGCATTTTCATTTTCTTCAAAGCCGGGAAGAAGCGCCAGCGGTGTGCCGTTTTCGTCAACCGGAGCCGGCGTAGAGCCTGTAGTATCAATACCGATCCCTGCGATCAATGCCCTTTCTTCTTCACACAAAGACTGTATTGCCCCTTTTATACACAGCTCAAGCGATTCCAGATAATCCAGCGGGTGCTGCCGGAAAATCCCCTGTTCCGGGTGCTGATACAAGCCCTGGTTCCATCTGGTATAAAAGACTGTCTTGCTCCCTGCCGTATCTCCGCTGTGCGTATCTACTACTACCGCACGGACGGAATCACTTCCAAAATCCACACCTATTACGTACTTTTTTTCCATATAGCATCGTTCCATTCTGTTTCCCGATTATTTTCTGGCAATTGCCCTCTTTGCCTTTTCTGCGATATTTTCCGGCGTCAGTCCATATTTCTCCAGCAGAACCTTCGGCGCTGCGGAGTGGCCAAATACGTCCTCTACACCTACAAACTCAACCGGAACATTTTCTGTCGCAACTACCACCTCAGAGACAGCTGCTCCGAGCCCACCAATGATATTGTGCTCTTCCGCCGTAACAATGGCTCCTGTTTCCTTTGCCGCTCTGATGATGATATCCCGGTCGATCGGCTTGATCGTATGCATGTCGATCACTCTTGCACGGATTCCCTCTTTTTCCAAGAGCTTTCCGGCTTTCAATGCCTCCTGTACCATAAGGCCGCATGCAATGATCGTTACATCCTTCCCATCGGTCAGCTGCACACCTTTTCCAATTTCAAATTTATAATCTTCAAAGGTATCTGTGACACACTCCACTGCCGGACGCCCTGTACGGAAATAGCACGGTCCCTCGTATTCAAGCATCGCTTTTGTCGCAAGGCGTACCTCATTGGAATCACACGGAACGATTACCGTCATCCCCGGTATCGTGCGCATCAGGCTGATATCCTCAATACACTGATGCGTCGCTCCATCCTCTCCCACCGTAAGTCCTGCATGACTCCCGATCACCTTTACGTTCAGTCCCGGATAGGCTACATCATTTCTCACCTGGTCATACACACGGCCTGCTGCGAAAATCGCGAATGTATGTACCAGTGCCGTTGCACCGCAGGTTGCAAAACCTGCTGCAACGTCTACCATATTTGCCTCTGCAATACCGATATTAAAAAAACGCTCCGGATACTTGTCTGCAAAGTAAGTTGTCATGGTACATTTCTTCAGATCTGCATCAAATACATAAATTTTTTCATTGTTTCCAAACTCCACAAGCGCGCGGCCATATGCCTCTCTTGTTGAAATATTCTCGCCCATTTTTTATCCCTCCAGTTCTGCAATTTTCGCATCCAGTTCTGCAAAGCAGACTGGCCACTCATCCGTTTTCGGCTGTCCGCCATGAAAATCTACGTTATTTTCAAACAGGGATACACCTTTTCCTTTCACTGTATCCGCTACGATCACCGTTGGCTTTCCCTTCACAACCTTCGCAAGCTCGACAGCATCTGCGATCTGTTCCACATCATGTCCGTCTACCTCCAGGACATTCCAGCCAAAAGCCTTAAACTTTTCTCCGATCGGATACGGCGACATAACCTCTTCCAGGCTGCCATCCAGCTGCAGCTTATTATTGTCTACAAACGCGATCAGATTATCTGTTTTATAAAAGCCTGCGCACATGGCAGCCTCCCATACCTGTCCTTCCTGGATCTCGCCGTCTCCCAGGATACAAAACGCGCGGTTCCCGGTACCTGACGCTTTGCTGTACATCGCCATGCCGACCGCTACTGAAAGCCCCTGTCCCAGAGAGCCTGCCGACATATCTACACCCGGTACATGGATCTCTACGTGCCCGGAAAGATCACTGTCAATCTGGCGGAAGGTAGACAGATGCTCAACCGGGAAAAATCCCCGCAGCGCCAAAGCTGCATACAATGCCGGAGAACAATGTCCCTTAGAAAGTACGAGCCTGTCACGGTCCGCTTTCCGTGGATCTGCCGGATCAATATTCATTTTATCAAAATATAATACGGAAAGAATTTCTCCCAGAGAAAACGATCCTCCGATATGGCCTGAGCCTGCTGTCTGAATTGTCTGCAGTGCAGTCTTGCGGATGCGGGCTGCCCACAGCTCTAATTCTTTTTTCTTATTACTGTTCATAATCATTCTCCTTTTCCATAAAAATTATTTTGCAGAATTTTGTTTTCTCTGCTTCATCATATCAACATACACAGCTGCAATGATAATGATACCCTTTAATACAAACTGCCAGTAGGAGTTTACATGCATCAGGTTCAGTCCATTAGAGATCAGTCCAATGATCAGAACACCTATCAGCAGACCGCCTACCGATCCGGTTCCTCCAAAGAAGGAAGTGCCGCCCAGCACTGCCGCTGCGATCGCATCGGTTTCATATCCTTCACCAGTTGCCGGCTGACCGGATGCCAGACGGGATGCCAGCACAACGCCGCAAAAGCCTGCAAGGATACCGCTGATCGTCCAGACCAGAATTTTTATTTTCTTTACATTGATACCGGAAAAGCGGGCAGAAACTTCATTTCCGCCAACTGCATATATGTAACGTCCCGTTTTGGTTTTATTCAGAAACAGGAAATCCAGTACCAGGAAGATGATCATATAAATGACAGGAAGCGGAACCGGTCCTAATGATCCCTGTCCGATCACGGCAAAAGCATCGTTTCCGTAGGCTGTTACCGGAGAGCCATTTGCTACCAGATACGCAGTACCACGACAGATCGACTGCATAGCCAGAGTGACTACAAACGGATGGATACCTGTATATGCTACAATAAAACCATTTAAAAAACCGATCACAAGACCGATCAAAACGCCGAGCACAACTGCGATCTGCACCGGCATTCCCCACCACTGGAAAGCAGCTACCGTCATAACACCGCTCAATGCAGCCAACGCGCCGCCTGTCAGATCAATTCCTGCCAGAATGATAGCCATCTGCACACCGATCGCCAGATAGCAGTTCGTCGCACACGTTCTCAGCAGGTTCAGCAGATTCTTCTGTGTCAGGAAATTATTTCCGAAAATCGAAAAAACGATAATCAAAATCCCCAATCCTGCTAAAATACCCCAGTTTTGGCTAAAGTAATCCTTGACTGCCCGCCCGGCAGCACTCTGTGATTTATTCTTATTCATCGTCTGATACCCCCATCGCATATTTCAGTATTTTTTCCTGATCCATTTCTTCATGTGAAAGCTCGCCGGTAATATACCCTTCCTTCATAACAATAATGCGGTCGCTCATATTCATAGCCTCCGGCATTTCAGAAGAAATCAGAATAATTGCCAGGCCTTCTTTTGCCAGATTGTTGATAATCGTATAAATCTCCGCCTTCGCACCTACGTCAATACCTCTGGTCGGTTCATCCAGAATCAAGATCTTGGGATCTGTCGCCAGCCATTTTGCCAGCAATACCTTTTGCTGATTACCTCCGGACAGGGTTGAACAATTTACGTTTGAAGAGGGCGCCTTTATACGCAGCGCTTTCATGCCGTGTTCCACAATCTCATCCTGCCTGCTGCTGTTTACCCGCAAGGCTTTGATAAAGCGATATAATACGGGAAGCGTAATATTAAACCGGATCGTATTATTCAAAAGCAGTCCCTCTGTTTTCCGGTTTTCCGGAACCAGCGCAACGCCCTGCTGCTGCATAAAAACAGGATTGTGCTTTGTGACCTTTTTCCCTTCCAGATAGATTTCTCCGGAATCCATAGGATCAAGCCCCATGATCGCTTTCATCAGCTCCGAGCGGCCTGCTCCTACCAGTCCATAGAAACCAACGATCTCGCCGCTGCGTACCTGAAAGCTGCAATTCACTGCCCGTTTCCCCGCATTGATATTTTTTGCTTCCAGCATCACCCTTCCCGGCTCATTAAACGTGCGTACATAGTAGTTTCCAAGGTCCCGTCCCACCATCATGGAGATCAATTCACTCTCTGAACACTCCGAAGATCTGCGGGAGCCCATAAATTCACCATCCCGCATAATCGTAACTGCATCGCACAGCTGAAATACCTCTGCCATCTTGTGAGTAATAAAAATAATTCCCATCCCCTGTTTTTTCAGGTCTCTTACAGTCCGAAACAGGATCTCCACTTCTTTCTCCGAAAGAGACGAGGTCGGTTCATCCAAAATCAGAATCTTTGCATTTAAGGAAAAGGATTTGGCGATCTCTACCATCTGCTGCTGGCCCAGAGACAACTGCCGGACGTACTGATTCGGATCAACATCCAGACCTACCCGCTGCAAATACGGTCTTGCCGCTTCCGCCATCTTATCCTTGCTGACCATACCCAGGGAGTTCCTGATCTCACGTCCCAGAAAAATATTTTCTGCAATAGTAAGATACGGCTCCAGAGCCAGCTCCTGATGGATAAATGCAACACCAAGAGCCTGAGATTCATGGATAGAATGGATCTCCACCTTTTTTCCTTCGATATATATATCACCGGAATCTGCCGGGAAAACACCTCCCAGTACATTCATTAAGGTGGATTTTCCGGCTCCGTTTTCTCCCATGAAGCCCATTACTTCCCCCGCATGTACCGTAATCGCAGCGCGGTTAAGCGCTTTAACCCCCGGAAAAGTCTTTACAATATTCTCCATACGTAAAAGTTCTTTTTGCATTTTGTCACTCCTCTTACATAAAAAGCTGCCGGAGAACTACTTTCGTAAACCCCGGCAGCTTTTTTGTATTTTACATTATTTCAACACCCTCCGGAAACAATGCAATCTTATTTACTGCCAATCTGAAATATCGAATTCCGCAATATTCTCTCCTGTGATCAGCTCCACATCAACCACCTGATCATGCTCCACTTCTTCTCCATTCAGCGTAGCGATCGCTGTCTCAACCGCATTTGCACCGATCACGGACGGCTGCTGTGCTGCAGAAGCAGTAGCAGAACCATCTTCTACATACCCCATAAAATCCGGATTTCCGTCAACACCATAGATCAGGATGTCTTCTTTTCCTGCTGCAGAGCAGGCCTGTACACAGCCAAGCGCTCCCATATCATTGATGCAGAAGAATGCTGCCAGATCATCATCCGCAGTCAGGACATCTTCTGCTGCAGTCATCGTCTTTGCTGTATCGCCTTCTGTATCGGTAGTTGAAACGATTTCAAAGTAGTCGCCAACGGTGTCAATAAATCCCTTCTCACGCTCTACGCAGGCAGTACCAGACGGCTGATTCATAACTGCTACCTTTGATCCTTCTTCCAGCTTGCTCATCATATCTTCTGCACACACAACACCAGCCTTATAGTTGTCAGAAGCAATGACTGCTGCCACCTTATCCACCGCATCAACGGCCGTATCGACATTCACTACCGGAATACCAGCTTCCTCACATGCCAGAAGCGCCTCTGTCACTGCTGTACAGTCCATAGGTGCAAGGATGATGGCGTCTACCTCCTGTGCGATCAGATCATTTACATAGTTGTTCATCGTTGCCTGATCGCTGTTGGCATCTACCGTTACCAGCTGACTGTCCGGATCCATCCCAAGCTCTTCCATTTTCTCTGTAATACCGCCCATCATAGCAGACCAGAAAGGATTGTTCATTGTGGTCGGTACATAAGCCAGTGTAATATCTTTTACATCTACCTCTTCGGCAAGAGCGGTCATTCCCATACTGCCTGCCATTACAGCTGTCATCATCAAAACTCCTAATCTTTTTTTCATGTTGATTATCTCCTTTATTTCTTTATTTTTTACTCCTGCGCTATCCTGCGTATCACGGTCCTCTGGTCCTAGGCTCCATGCTCCCGCTTCCCGGGACAGCTCGGAGAATATTTACATATTTACTTCATCTGCTGTGAAGCTCTGGCCTGACTGATCAGTCCAAAAATGTCCTCTTTTACCAGACGCCCCAATGTATAATAGTAACCCCCCAGTAAAAATGAATCCTCATTCAGATGTGAGAAACGGATCACGGCACATTCTTCCACATACGGAGGAACGCATTTGCGTACAGATTCTTTTACTTTAGAAAGAAAATGCTCTGTTTCCGGATAATCAGATCCTATAATAATGCAGTCCGGATTTACGGTATAGATAATATTGGCAATGCCATATCCCAGCATCCATGCCATTTTCTCTACCGCCCACACAGCCAGCGGATCGCCTTTTCGATACTCCTCCAAAACTTCCTGATAACTGCTGTTTTCTGTCAGCGGACTATCTGGAAACTCTGTCAGTCTCTGTGCAACATAGCGAACAGCGCTTTCTGATCCGGCGCAGTACTCATATGTACCAGCTCTCTCATAGCCCAGACGATTGCCATTATAGTTAATCCCCATATAACCAACCTCGCCTGCAATTCCGAGATGTCCGTTCATGATCGCTCCATTTACGACAAATCCTGCACCAATACCATATCCTCTTGACCGTATGACCGCCAGGCTTGCCCTTTCAATCCCCTGGATCTCCTCTGCGCATCTCCACTCTGCATAGGCTGACAGCTTTGCATCGTGTTTGATCAGCACTCTCTTATGGAGTACCTGCTCCAGCTCTTCCCGGATATTCACCTGACTAAGCTCTTCAAACTCAGAAACCATAAAGATTTCTTCCTTCTTCTCCGGGCGGTTGATAAACAGTCCCGGCACAGCCAGGCAAACACCAATGATCCTGTCGTTCCCAAACAGCGAAGCCAGTTTTGCTGCATCCTCCTTCATTTTTTCAACGATCTGAAAAATGGTTTCATCCTTTTTAAAGCTGTATCTGAGATACTTTTCATGCTTTCCTCCAAGTGTAAAAACACTGAACTGATAGTCCTTACGTGTAATCCCTACCGACATCAGATAAATGTCGTCCAGCTGTAAACAGATTTTTTCCCCCCGGCGCCCTGCTGCTGTATCGCCATCTACCCCCACAATGTTCATCTCATAAAACTCGTTAATGATATTCGTGATCGTGGCTTTTTGCAGATTCAAGGTTGATGCCAGCTCTGTTCTCGTCATACTTCCCTTTTCCAGAAGAGTACGGAACACCAGGACTCTGTTATTCTTTTGCATCTCAGCACTGTTCATACCTTTTTTCATAAGTTTTTCCTCCAAACTTTGTATTAAATAAATAAATCTTCTTAAATGACTTTTTGGTATTGTGTTTATCGAAAAAACTTATTTCTCTTTACACTCACAATTTTAATCACTTTCTCCCGCAAAGTCAATCCTTTTCTGTTAAATTAATGAACAAAATTTCCTTTTTATATTTGTTTAATATTCACAAAAATACACTTTTTCCTATGTTTTGATCATTTTATATCTTTTAAACACATTTTTGTGTTTTTCTCTCCCTGATCAGTATACACCTTTTTCTTTTTCTGTTCAAAGAATAAACTCTAATTAACATAAAATCCTGTTAAAAAAACAGCCCCGGCACGCCTTCCCGTGCCAGAGCTGTTTTTTGTCTGTTCAGTCTTTTCGTTTTTCAATCTGGTTATTCTTCCGATTTTCCCGGTCTTTTATACAAGAACCTTCAGAACGATCTTGCGGAATCTCCCCGGACCGTCCAGATAACGGCTCGGAAGATGGCCGTCATGCGGGAGTACAAGGTAGAACATCCCTTTTTCAATCCGTGCAGGCTGTCCTGCTTTCTCATAAAAAACAATATCATCCTTGTACGGAACGGTCTCAGTCAGACCGTCAATGTCTGCGTAGTACACAGTCTCGCCGCCCTCGAGCATGATCTGCACATCCAGATACCTGCGGTGCGCCTCGATCATACCGTCCTCATACGGCTGCGTCTCGCCCTCCTGGACCATGGCAAAAGCGGTCCCTGCCGGAAGCGTATCACACTCATATCTCCCCGCAGGCTTATCAGCCAGGCCAAGCGCAAATGCCACAGCCTCCTGAAAACCCGGCACGATCCCATTGTAGCAGTTAATCCGTTCAATCTTGTCAACTATCATATCAGACGCCTCCTTTTATTAGAAGCCCGCTTCCTGTCAGCCTGCGTATCCCATCAGCATTCTCGGCAGGAACAGTACGACATCAGGTACATATGTAATAATACCAAGTACGATCAGCATCGTCAACAGAGGCAGCCATATTTCTTTTATGACATCCTTCAGCGGAGTGCCTGAAATACCGCTGGTGATAAACAAAAGCATACCAAACGGCGGTGTGGACAGACCGATCATCATGTTGAAGATAACAACCAGACCAAAATGTACGAGGTCGATCCCAAATGCCTTTGCGATCGGCAGAAGGATCGGGATAAATACAACCTGGATAACAGAAGTATCAATAAACATACCAAGTACGAGAATTGCAAGGTTCACGATCAGAAAGAATACGTACTTGTTGTCTGTGAAACCTGTCAGCCATGTAGCGACTGTCGCAGCTACCTGCTCCTTTGCAACGATGTAGGAGATCGTTGTGGCAGCACCGATCATGATAGACGTTGTGCCCGTTGCCTTTACCGTATCGATGAGTACCTGCTTGAAGCCTTCCCATTTCAGTACACGGTAGCCGAATACAGCTACGATCAGTGCGTACAGACCAGCTACAGCGCCTGCCTCTGTCGGTGTCATAACGCCTGTGTAGATACCTACCAGAAGGATGACCGGAGTCAGGATCGCCGGGATCGCATTAAAGGTATATCTCAGGAATGCGCGGAGCTTTACCTTCTCACTGATCGGGTAATTTCTCTTGTGCGCAATAAAGAAAATATAGATCATCAGGGCGATCGCAAGCAGTACGCCAGGAACCATACCTCCCATAAACAGCGCGCCTACAGAAGCGCCGGAAAGCATCGAGTAAATAACCATCGGGATACTTGGCGGGAAGATCGGCCCGATCGTAGCGGATGCCGCTGTGATCGCACAGCTGAATCCATCATCATAGCCTTCTGCACGCATTGCATCGATCTCCATTTTTCCAAGACCGCTGGCATCTGCGATCGCAGAACCTGTCATTCCGGAGAATACGAGAGAAGCCAGTACGTTTACGTGACCCAGACCGCCCTTGAAGCGACCTACAAAGCCCATCGCAAAACCAAATACCTTTTCTGTTACTTTTCCGCTGTTCATAACGTTCGCTGCAAAGATAAACAGCGGCACAGCGATGATCGTGTAGTTTGTATAGAATGTTTTCAGTGTCTGCTGCGCAACCATTTTCGGGCTCTCACCAGATACCAGGAAATAAAAGACACATGCAGTCATCATTCCCATCGGGATCGGCATACGCAGAACGAAGATCAGTACAAACATCAGCAAAAAGATAAGTAAAGCTGTACTTATATCCATTATTTTCCTTCCTCCTTCTTCATAGCCTCTTCCATTGCCTCAGCAGCCTCGATCGCTTCCTGAGTCTCATTCTTTGTCTCATCAAGCATCTTCTGTACTGCAGCCTCGCCGCCGATGCCTGTCATAACTTTCAGCTCCAGGATCATATCGCTGACAATATAGATCAGGATAATGATCATAAATACAATGAACGGGCTGTATACAACATTCAGACCGATCTTCAGTACGCTCGTCTCCTGCATTTTCATCTTACCGATCATCTCGCACGCCGGAACAAACATTGCCACAAATGCGATCGCCATCAGAAGATTTCCAAGAAATGCACATACTGCCTTTCCCTTTACCGGGAGCTTATCATAAATAAGCGTAAATGTTACGTGAGATCTGTCGCGGTATGCATAGCAGGCGCCCAGGACTACCATCCACAGATAACCGATTACCGTCACTTCATATGCCCACTGTACCGGGCTGTTAAACACATATCTCGCAACGATCTGGATCACGAACACACTGAACATGATCAGAAACGATGCCACCGGAATGTAAAGCTCCACGCAGTTGCGCAGGAACTTTCCGACCTTTTTCAATCCTTCCATAGCCTTACTCCTTCCCAAAATTTTCAAAAAAATCCCCGCATCTAAGCCCCGGCAGGGCTGTAAATGCGGGGAACCACTTCTTTCACTATAAAGAGATCGTCAGATAATTACTCTGTCATAGCCTCTGTCTCAGACTCAGCTTCAACAGCGCCGCCAAGGTCAGCGCCGATTGCTGCTACCTTGTCATACATCTCCATATCCCAGTCAGCAGAGATCTCGTCGTTCAGGTAGTAGTTCAGTACGTGCTCCTGGAATGCCGGGATATCAGCTTCGTAGATAGACAGACCCTGCTCCTCAAAGAAGGAGATCAGCTCTTCCTCTTTCTGAAGGTTTGTGCTGTCGCAGAAATCTCTTCCTGCCTCAACACCCTGAAGGATGATGTCTTTCTGAGCATCTGTCAGAGAGTTCCATTTTTCTGTGTTGATTGCCGGCCATACAGAGTCTACCAGATGATGTGTCAGAGTGATGGACTTCTGTACCTCGTAGAATTTTGCACTTTCTACAGAGCCAAGCGGGTTGTCCTGTCCGTCAACAGCACCTGTCTGCAGTGCAAGATACAGCTCTGAGAAGGACATCGGTGTCGGGTTTGCTCCAAGAGCCTCGCCGAGGAACAGCCATGCTTCGGAGTTCGGCATTCTCAAGTTTACGCCATTGAGATCTTCCGGAGTCTTTATTGCTCTGTCCTCAGACAGTGAGATCTCACGGGAACCAAGGTACCATGCGCCAAGCGGAAGCAGTCCCTGCTCGTCAGAGATCTTCTGGAATACTTCCTGACCAACCTCTCCGTTTAATGTTGCTGTCATGTGATCATAGCTGTTGAACAGGTAGCCTGCTGTGAACATGGATACCCACGGAGAACCTGTTGTCAGCCAGGATGCGCTTGTCAGCGTCATGTCAGCGTCCCCCATAACGACTGCAGCTACTTCCTCTTCCTGAGAGAAAAGCTGTGCATCTGTATAAACCTCTACTGTGATATTTCCGCCAGAGAGCTCTTCTACTGTTTTCTTAAACTCCTGCATTGCCTGAGCGTGTGTGTCTGTCGATACAGCTGTCAGTGTGACTGTCAGAGTAACCGGATCGCCCAGATCTTCTGCCTGTGTCGTGAAGCCTGCAAGCATGGAACCTGCCATTGCTGCAGCAAGTGCTGTTGCTAATACTCTCTTTTTCATTTTCTTTTTCCTCCTGAAAATTTTTTACATGTATCTCTACGCCGTTACGACGAAGGAACCTGCTCATCAGACAGCCGCTGCCCGGCAGCTTGCTGTCCCTGCATATATGCCTCCACATTCTTTCTGGAAAATTCCAGATGCTCGCGCATCGCCTGCTCGGCGGCGGCTGCGTCATGCTGCATCAGCGCCTGCATGATGCTGTTGTGACGTTTGATTGCATCATCAATCCCGCCTGATATGAAAATACCTTTTTCTATCATTTCTATAAAGATATTTTTCATTGCCTGTACCAGTATCACAAGCAGCGGGTTGTCTGTCGCCTGTGCGATCGCGATGTGGAAAGCAAAATCCATCTCTCTGCGTTCTTCGACCGATATACTGCGGTCCTTCAGTTTTTCCAGCAGCTCCTGCATCTGCGCAAGCTGCTCCTGTGTAGCGATCTGCGCTGCCTTTTGGCACGCAGCAGTCTCCAGTATACTTCTTATCTCGTAGATTGCCAGATAATCAATGTGATCCATCGCCACCATGCGGCTGATAACATCGGAAAGGTTTTCTGCCGCCGGCTTTGTGATATAGGAGCCGGTACCGTTCCTCGACTCTACCAGTCCTCTTTCCTTTAGCAGCTTGAGTGCCTCGCGGATCACGTTGCGGCTGACTCCAAACTCATCGGCAAGCGCCTGCTCAGACGGGAGTTTGCCATCCTCTGTATAACCATTTGCGAGGATCCAGGATTCCAGCGTATCTGCGATCTGCTCGTAAAGATTTGCCCTTGACAGCGCAAACCCTTCCTCCGGCAACTTCATGCTCCATCCTCCCCGATACATCTGTGTACAAACTCCATGGTAGACCGGCAACCCATGCTGATATAGCTGATATCATCTCCGCACCCGATAAAGGTCGCGCCCTTCTGGATCCAGTAGCGGATCGCCTCATGATCCCCTGCGCCCAGAGAGACGCCAAACGGACGCTTCATCTCCTTGCAGACCGCAACGATCTCCTCGCACAGCGCACGCACCTGCGGATGCTTTGTATCGCCAAGATGTCCGATGGATGCAGACAGGTCGTTCGCTCCGATCAGCGGAAAATCAATCCCCTCCACAGCCAGAATATCTTTTAGATTATGTACCGCCTCTACATGCTCGATCTGGACAATGCGCAGAAATGACTCCTCCGGATGATCCAGATACGCTTCATTTGTCATTGCGCCATATCGGTTCGCTCTCCTCGGCCCGAATCCGCGCACTCCGTACGGCGGATACATACACGCCGCAACAGCCTTTTTGGCTTCCTCGGCGGTGCAGACCATAGGAAAGATAATGCCGTCCGGCCCCATCTCCAGAACAGGCTTCACAAGTACCGGATCGTTCCACGCAACCCTGACAACCGATGCAGTATCTGCTGCAGCCGCCGCCATGATATGCGCCAGCGTACTTCCACGGTCAAATGCCGAATGCTCTCCGTCAATCCATACAAAATCAAACCCGTGAGCCCCGAGCGCTTCTGTGATCGATGGATCAAGATAAAAAGTATGAGCTCCAATGACTCTCTCGCCCCGCTGCATTTTTTCGCGGATGATCTGCGCCTTACTTCTTTCTCTTCTCATCACTTTCCCTCTTCTTTGCTGCTTGTGTCTGTTGTTTTTTATTATTTACAGTACTCCTCATACGTCCGGTTGCACAGACGGTCCATCATGCGGACCTCCTCTTTCCATGTCTCAAACAAAAGAGAATCATCCTGCACACGGCATTTCGTTGTCATCGGGAGCTTCTCGATCTCTTTCAGATGCCATTTTGCATTTACCGGATACAGCTGACGCTCGATCAGTGATGCTGCCATCAGGACCTCCTGTACGCGGTCTGCATTCTCCGGCTTGTCATTATAATGCTCGCACAGCCATACCCACAGCTCCGGATGGAAGTTTGCCATAATACCGCTGTAGCCAGCTGCTCCGTCACGCAGAGACTCAAGTGCTGTCGTCGCATTCGCATTATAAAGCTTCAGGTTCGTACCCTCGATCGCCTTCAGTTTCTCGCGGATATCAGCTGCCACACAGCAGGTATCCTTCAGGAAATAGAAACGGTTCGTCTTTGCGATCTCTGTGATCACCGGGATCGAAAGCAGTCTCTTGTATGGTCTCGGACACTCATATACGCCCAGCTTGATCTCCGGATCGATCATCTTCTCCAGCTTGTGATAATTCTCGATCCATACCTCATCGCTCTCATCTTCTTTTGCCAGACGGTTCGTCAGCAGGATCACCGCATCTACTCCCGTCTTCCACATTGTGTTGATATCCTTTGCCTGATCCTCAAGGCTGTCAGAAGTATGTCCGCTCGCAACAACCGGAACTCTGCCTGCCGCCGCATCTACTGTGATCTCGGCGATCCGCATTCTCTCCTCAAAGCTCAGCTCATGGATCTCACTCGACTGGCATGCAGCGAAAAGTCCTTTCACACCGCTCTCAATATACCAGTCAACCAGCGCGCGCAGCGCCTTCTCATCAATCTGGTTATCCTCTGTAAATGGAGTAAGCATAACCGGCCATACTCCACCCGGAAAATTATTCTTTGGATATTCCATTTTTTCTCCTCCCGTAATGCGCACATTTTCTTGTGCCGCTATCGCTCTGTACTCCTGTACTACAGCTATGCTACCACACAGTCCCATCCGTGTCTATTGACACATTAAGAAAAAGTAAAGATCGATTTTTGTATATTTCGCACAAAAATTCGCTGTTATATTTACTGTTCCAGCATACCCATTCAGAACCTGCGCTGTTGGAACAATAGCCGCAAAACGTGTTATATCTCTCCTGCAATATAGCACGACAAAAGCAGCCCCATGAGTTCATCGTCTGTCAGATATTCAAAACGCACATCTAATATTTCTTCCAATCGATCCAATCGATAAATCAGGGTATTTCTGTGCATTCCAAGTGCCTTTGCCGCATGTGCAATACTCCGGCCATTTGCAAGAAATGATTTGAGACAGTCAGGCAATACCTGATCTGACTTTTTCCTGCTTTCCTTCAACATTAAAATCGCCGGATGACAATATTTTCGTACTTCTTCCTTTCGCCCGAGCGCATTTATAATGTGTTTCACTTGCACATCTTTATATTTCAGGATTCTCAAATTTCCTTCTTCTGAATCTTCATTTTGATAAGCAAATGATGCCGCATAACAGCTCTGTTCACAAAAATACTGGCTATTTTCAAGCCCTCTAAACGAATAACTCACTCCACAATAAAAATCATATTGCAAAAGAAATTTCTGTAATGTTTCTCTCTGCCTTTTGCTATCCAGATCGTAGTCCAATTTTCGTACTGCAATTATGATCTGCTTATTATAAAGCCCTGTCACCGATTTAGGAAACTGCATATGAATCAGATTCATAAAAGAAGATAGTTCCATTTCCGAATGCGCCATATCTGGAAAGTCAAACGCAATCAGATAAAAAATATCCTCTGATTTCCAATGATATTTGTTTAACAATTTACGAATTGCATTTACATCATAGTCCCTATTCACCAGACGATTAAATGCTGTAGTAATGATTGTTCCTGATTCAACCGCATTGTACTGTGTACGAAAATAGAGTTCAAGCATATCGCGGATCATCTCCATAATCGCAATCTGCCCCTTTGAAAATGGTCCATTATTATCCAGTGCACCAATCGAACCGATTACGAGGTTCTGATCATATAAATTAATAGCATAATAAACATGCTGAGAATCTTTTTCCGGTCGAAACAAAACATGTCTGTGGCCTGCCAAATCCATCTGACTGCGGATTTTTTTCCATTCTTTAGGAGAATAAAAATCATAAATATTTAAATAGTTCCCATTCATAGTATCCCAGATCGTTCCTTTCGGAATCGTCTCATATCCCTTAGATCGTACAAGGATAAAACCATTGCCATCCATTAAACTAAATGGATTACGCACTTTAGTGGCCATAAGATCAATAATGGACTGTATATCTTCTCTTTCTAACATTTTCAACAAAATCTGTTCCTTCCAAAATGAAAATTCATCCATAATACTGCTGATCATTTGAATAACCATTTCACTTTTGCTCATTTCAGCTCCACAAAAGATATAACAATACCCTGCTTTAAGTCCATTTTCTATCAAGATATCCAGCAATTCCTCATTTCTTTTGTCAAATACCCATATATTTAAAGAAATATCCTGTATTTCAAACTGTTTTTTGTCATATGGATACACAGCACCCTGAATAAGCCCTTCAGATTGTTGCCTGTTTTCAACTGTTATTCCTTTTTCCTTCAGTTTTTCAATGATTATAGACAGACTAAGCTTCATAATATCCCCTTTTCGGTTAAAAATAACTAAAATTGCTTCTTAATCATTATAATACAACCATTTCTTTTTACATACAATCCGTATAAAATGAAGTCATCAAATAAAATCAATCACATTATGGAGGGAAAAAATGGCAGAAATAATGAATCCAGCATTAGAAGGCGCAACATTATTCATACCGCAGGGACCTGACTACATAGCTCCCTATTCATATACTGGTGTTGATGATGAAATCAAAGCATATCAGACAAGCGCCTGGATCGGCACAGCGCTTATGACATCGCCAATTTATGATGTGTGCGGGCCGGACGCAGCAAAATTATTAGGTCAGGTATGTACAAACGATTTTTCAACACTGGGAATGAATGGACTCCGACATGCTGTTATGTGTAATGAAAAAGGACAGATTTTAACAGATGGTGTTGTTATTCGCATTGAGGAGGAACGTTACAGAACTTATTGGCTAGACCCTGTCATCTCCTACTATGTCACTTCATCTGATCTCAATGTATACGGAAAAGTAATGACAGGAAAAGAATATTTCATTCAGATTGCAGGTGAAAAATCTCTTGAGATTCTTGAAAACGCGTTCCAGGCCAATCTGCACGATATCAAATTCGCAAAACACAGAATTCAGGACGTTAACGGAAAAAATATTCGTATTATTCGTCTTGGGATGTCTGGAAACCTTGCATATGAAATTCATGGTGATATGGAAGATTATGCTGAAATCTACAACCTGGTATGGGATGCCGGTAAAAAATTCGGTGCAAGAAAGCTTGGACTTCAGGCCTACAATCTGTTCAACCATACAGAAGCCGGTTTTCCAAACATTAATCTTCATTACCCTCTGCCCTGGTTTGAGACAAGTGAAGAAATGTCAAAGTACATGTATAGCGTACCCCATCTTTCTTTCTTCAACTTAAACCGCAGAATTTTCGGAAGTGTCGGCGACGAACTTCAAACACGCTTTGTGACACCTTATGATGTTGGTTGGGATTTTCTTGTAAAGAATAATCATGATTTCATTGGTAAAGAAGCACTGATAGAAATTTCAAAAAAGCCTTCCAGAACTTGCGTAACGCTGGAATGGAATGCCGAAGATGTCGCTAAAGTATTCGCAACAATGATCCAGCCCGGCGATGAACCATGCGAAGATATTTCAAAACCATCTGATACAGGCTATAATCTCTGCGTTCGAGAATTTCGTTTCGAATACAGGGCGGATAAAGTATTTGCCGGCAATAAGGAAATCGGCATTACATCCGGACGAATCATTTCCTATACATACAATAGTATGATCTCCCTTGGATTTATCGCACCGGAATATGCAGCCAAAGGTACCGAATTGGAAATTCTCTGGGGTACGCCTGGTACTCGTCAGATGAAGATTCGTGCAAAAGTAACAAACCTGCCTTATAATCAGGATTATATCCGTAATGAAAACCGGGATGTTTCTGATATTCCAGTTTTTAAAAAATAATTTTTATTGATGCACAATCTCGGTTTCTATTAAATTTATAAAGACCTGTAGAGTATTTATGAAAACATGTCATCATTACTCCACAGGTCTTTGTAGTTTTTTAAAGTCTTACTGTCAATCCTTCCTTAAATGCGTGCCACGCCGCTCTTCACTGCCGCCTCTGCAACTGCCTTTGCGACTGCATCCTTTACACGGTTGTCAAATGCTGCCGGAAGAATATAATCCGCACTGAGCTCTTCCTCACTTACAAGCTCTGCGATCGCACGTGCTGCGGCGATCTTCATCTCATCGTTGATATCAGATGCGCGCACATCAAGCGCACCGCGGAAGATTCCCGGGAACGCCAGCACATTGTTGACCTGGTTCGGGAAATCGCTGCGTCCTGTTGATACGACTGCTGCTCCGCCTGCCTTTGCCTCATCCGGGAAAATCTCCGGCGTTGGATTCGCACATGCGAAAATAATCGGATCCTTTGCCATCGTCTGCACCATTTCCTTAGTCAGAGTACCCGGAGCAGAAACACCGATAAATACGTCGGCGCCCTTGATCACCTCTTCGAGTGTCCCCTTCTCGCAGTTCTGGTTTGTGATCTCCGCCATCTCCTGCTTGATCGCATTGAGTCCTTCACGTCCTTTATAGATCGCGCCTGTGCGGTCTGTCATGATCACATTCTTCAAGCCCATGCTCATCAGCAGGCGGATGATCGCGATACCTGCGGCACCTGCTCCGCTTGTGACGATTTTTACCTCGCTGATATCCTTCCCGACGAACTTCAGCGCATTCAGAAGACCTGCCAGAGTGATCACTGCCGTACCGTGCTGATCATCGTGGAAGATCGGAATATCGCAGCGCTCTTTTAACTTCTTCTCAATCTCAAAGCAGCGCGGCGCACTGATATCCTCAAGGTTGACACCGCCAAAGCTGCCTGCGAGCAAAGCTACTGTATTTACAATCTCATCTACATCCTTGCTGCGCACGCAAAGCGGGATCGCATCTACATCGCCAAATGCTTTAAACAGCACACATTTTCCTTCCATAACCGGCATACCTGCCTCCGGTCCGATATCCCCAAGGCCAAGCACTGCTGTTCCATCTGTCACCACTGCAACTGTATTCCAGCGGCGTGTCAGGTCATAGCTCTTGCTGACATCCTTCTGTATCTCAAGACACGGCTGGGCAACGCCTGGAGTATAAGCAAGTGAAAGTGCTTCCTTGCTGTCAACCGCTGCTCTCGGTGTCATCTCAATCTTTCCCTTCCATTCTTCATGAAGCCTTAAAGATTCTTTTGCGTAATCCATTGTCCTTTTCCTCCTGCCATGATCTTTATGTTTCATTCTGCCCTCTTCTTAGTACCTGTCCGGGCATTTTTATCAGTTTCATTTCTATTTTACCTTTTTTTCTACCGCCGTCAACACTTCTTTTTGTGATTCGTATTTTTTTCTTAAAATTTTCAGTTTCGCTTTACGGCAAAGATTTCTTTTCTTATAATTAATTGTATAAAATCTTCAAAAAAGGGGGCGTTTTTTTGTACATCAGAAGATCTATTTCTGTCCTTGCCGCTGCTGTTTCGATCGGCATCTGCATCTTTATCACCTATATCAGCCGGGATGTGGAGTTTTCGACGATCCTGTTTAATCTGTCTTTTCTTGCTATTATGCTTGCTATGATCGCAGCCGCCTGCCTGATCGGTCTGCGCCGGCTGATCCAGGACTGCCGCGCGCTCAGACGTGCTGCCGAGTCCCTCAAAGACGGCAGCGCACAGCTTCTGCCGGACGGCACAGGTGATGCTCCGCTCTTTGACAACGCATTTCTTGACAGCTGCTACAGCCAGTACTGCCAGATGTCGCACAGCAACCCTGATGTCTCCTGCGACATTGCAGGTTTTATCAACGAAGATGTGATCGAAGAGCATGCGCATCGGAGTCTGCTTGAACTGATACCGGATATCCTGACAAGCCTGGGCATCCTCGGCACCTTTGTCGGGCTCGTTATGGGACTGCGCGAATTTGACCCGTCCGGTTATGAACAGATGGCCGGTTCTATCACTCCCCTGATCAACGGCATCAAGGTAGCCTTTATCACCTCTATCTACGGTATTTCGCTTTCACTCGCCTTCTCCTTTAACCTGCGCAGTGAATTTGCGAACCTCTCCGCACAGATTGAGGAATTTCTCGATACCTTTTACCTGTATGTAAAGCCTCCCTATGAGATGGATTCCCTCTCCAGGCTGCTGGAGGGACAGAAGTCACGGGAGGATATGGCACATGACCTCACTGCCGTTTTCGTCGAACAGATGGGAAAGAGCTTTGAGGAAGCGATCACGCCGGCATATGACCGCATGACAGAGGGGATCCGGCACATCGTAGATACTTTTACCCAAAATCAGGCACAGGTGATGACACAGATCTGCGAAACCGTTTCCCGCCAGATGAAAGAAGAGCTGCGCGAGGATTTTTCGCAGCTTCACAGCACTGTCACCCAGCTTCAGCAGGCTCAGGCATCCTGCACGGATTTTATGGATCACTCGCTGTCCCGCATACAGCAGGCATTTGTCACTATGAAGGAAAATATGGAGCAGACGGAGACATACTATGCCAAAACGATCCAACAGCTCTCTGACGCTCAGTCAGATGCTCTGCGTATCAATCAGGAGCAGATGCAGACCTATCAGGAATACGTCCGTTTTCTGTATGAATCCATCGAGCAGTTCTCCAGCGTCTGGGAAGCAAACAGTGCTCAGCTAAAGGAATATTCTGACAAGATCTCAGATATGGGTCCTGTCCGCTCCAATCTCCTGCTGCGCGAGAGCCTTGACCGCATTTCGGCTCAGTTAAAGGAGATCCAGAAGCATCAGCTTGCTTCTGATCTGAATGCAGAGCTTACCGCAGCCAATGATTCTCAGACAGCCATGCTCTCAAAGACACTGCGCAAGCTGGATGAGCTTGCAGATATAATAGAAACCCCGCGGCTCTTCCGGGGCATGCGCAGAAAATAGCAGTTTTAAAAAACGAGGGATATCCAATGTATAAGAAACGAAAGAAAACCTATGAGCGTCACAATATCTGGCGCTCCTACTCAGATATGATGGCCGGACTGCTCCTGCTCTTCGTACTTGTCCTGTGTATTTCCTTTATGCAGGCACAGAAAAATTATCAGGAAGCGCTTGCCGAAAAAGCCGCGCATCAGCTCACACAGGATCAGCTGCTCGCCGAGCTCCAGGAGCGCGAAGCGCTGCTTGCAACGCAGCAGACGGAACTGGACGAGCAGAATTCCCTGCTTGCCAGTCAGCAAAATGATCTGGATGAACAGGCAGCGCTTCTTGCCAGCCAGCAACAAGACCTCGATGAGCAGTCTGCGCTCGTCCTTTCCCAGCAAAAAGAACTCGAAAAGCAGAATGCCCTGATGGCGCAGCAGCAGGCGGCGCTCGATGAACAGGAAAATCTGATGGCGCAGCAGCAGCAGAAAATCGAGCAGATCATTGGCATCAAAGCAGATCTGATCTCTGATCTGAAACAGGAGTTTGACCAGCAAAGTCTAAACGTTGTGATCGATGAGACAGATGGGTCGATTGCCCTCGACTCCAATGTTCTCTTTGCCTACAATGAGAGTGTACTGACCGAAGAGGGCAACGCTATGCTCGGAGAAATCCTTCCGGTCTACTGCAAGGTACTGATGTCTGAAAAATACCAGAGCTATCTTGCGGAAGTCCGCATTGACGGCTACACAGATACGGACGGCGATTATCTCTACAACCTGCAGCTCTCCCAGGAGCGTGCGCTTGCAGTAGCAAACTATCTGTTCGTGAACGCCGCTTCTTTCCTTACCGGCGAAGAGCAGGAACAGCTCAAGGCCCGTCTCACTGCCAATGGGCACTCCATGAGCAATCCCGTGTACGATGAGAATGGTCAGATCAACATGGATGCCTCACGCCGCGTAGAGATCAAATTCAGCTTAAAAGACGAAGAAATGATCAATGAACTAAAGCAGGTCATGGATCAGGCATCGCAAAAGACACAGGCCGAAAACTGATCGATCGACGTTCCGGGCACCGCACAAGATCTTCTTTGCAAAGTAAAATACTCTGAAGGCCGGGAATCCCCGACTTTCAGAGTACAGATCAGACGCTGCCCCAGGCAGCAAAAAAGCGGGTGATGGGAATCGAACCCACGTATCCAGCTTGGAAGGCTGGTGTTCTACCATTGAACTACACCCGCATGATACCGAAGCTTTTCAGCTTACAGCAACTATTCTGTTTGACAACGGTGATATTCTATCTCAGTTTTTCTTTTTTGTCAAGCCCTAATTTTATCTTTTTTTCAGTCACCTGCCTGTGTTCTTATAGTAGACTTTTAGCTCTATGATTTCAAACAAATTGTCTCTCCCTTCTGCATGTGATATAATTTTTACAACTAATAATACTGTGCAGTGCATGTCTTCACGTTTCTGTTAGTTTATTATGAAGATAAAGCTGAGGTGATTTTTATGAAAAACCAGCAAAAAAACGGACTGACCACTTCGCAGCTTCTCTCTATTATCAAAAAATCAGGACATTTTTCAGAAGTGACCGCAGCCTACCACGATAAAGAGACCGAACCTGTTTTCTGTCATTTTCTCTATCATCTGATGGATAAATACGCAAAGACCCCGAAGGAGATCATCAGTGCCAGCGGGATTGAGCGCTCCTATTTCTATCATATCCTGAGTGGTCAGAAAACACCCGGACGCAACATCATCCTTCGGATCTGCCTGTGTCTGCCGGCCACACTCAGCGAGACAAACCAGCTGCTGCGTCTGGCACATCAGGGTACACTGTACGCCAAGGTTCGACGCGATGCGGCTGTTATTTTTGCGATCGAGAAGAAATATACCATGCAGCAGACGAACGACTTTCTGATCAGCGAGCAGGAACTTCCTCTGTACAGGGAGGAGCACTCATGAAGAGATTCCCGGAGCATATCCCAAGGATCCTCCCGCCAGCGCTCTCCCGTACCTACACGATCCGTTCCTGTCTGAAATATACAAAGCAGTCCGCTACTTATCTGCTGTCTACCAGAGCCTCAGCTCAGGAATACCTGCTGAAAACGGCCGTTCCTTCCGTCTATTCGGACATGCTGGCCAATGAAAAAAAGATTTTGGAGCATATCCACAGATCCTCTGACAGCGTGTTTGCGTGCGCATTCCCGCTTCCGGTCTATCTGGCTGTCCACAGAGGGATCACGTATTATATCCGTACCTACATCCCGGGTCAGACACTGGAAGATCTGTGTGAGATTAATTATACCAGACCCGGTATCGATCCCGATCTGGCTCTGGAGTACGTAATCTCGCTGACCAGACTGCTCCAGTTCATGCACAGCATGGAGCCCCCGCTCATCCACCGGGACATTAAGCCGCAAAATGTCGTCATTGATCCCGATGGCGGCTGTCATTTTATAGATCTGGGGATCTCGCAGCTTTACCGGACGGAGCTGTCCGATGATATTACCATCATGGGCACAAAGCTCACCGCGCCTCCGGAGCAGTTTCGCTGCCATCACACCGATATCCGCAGCGATCTGTATTCTCTCGGTATCCTTTTTTACTACTGTCTCACCGGAGAATACAAGGTAACGGATGCAATCCTCGACGAGCTTGGGCCGCATCTGGCACATATCATCCAGAAAGTGACGCGTCCCTGCCCAAAGGAGCGCTATCAGAGCGCCGCAGAGCTTCTGGCTGCGCTTCAAAGCGCCCGTACCTAATATGATTTTCCCCCTCAAAGCAGGAACAGCGAGGTGACCCTTTGCGTCCCCCGCTGCTTTCCTGTTTTTCTTTTCCCTTCTTTTTTTATTTCTTTTGAAATTCTGGTGCCAATTTTCCCCAAAATGCGGTATACTGGCTATAGCCTTTTATGACAATACAAAGGGAATCTGGCGCGCATCAGGATGCGACCCGGTGCCGGAAGCTCAAAGCATACTTCCGCACCGTTTTTATATTATACAGACTGAGGAGATATTTACTATGAATCTGCTGACAGCCGAACATCTGACCAAAATCTTCACCCAGCGCGTTCTTCTTGACGATGCTGATTTTTCCATCAATGAAGGAGAAAAAATCGGCATCATCGGTATCAATGGAACCGGAAAATCGACGCTTCTGCGTATCATCGCCGGTCTCGAAGAGCCTGATCAGGGTACCGTGACCCGGGGACGCAATATAACAGTCCGTTATCTTCCGCAAAGCCCCGTTTTTGACGAGGGAGCTACTGTTCTGGACGCGATCTTAAAAAATAATGTAAACAGCATGAATGAATGGAGCGCCAAGAGCGATGCGCTCGCAGCGATCAACCGGCTCGGGCTTCCGCCTGCTTGCGAAAAAGTCTCCCACCTTTCCGGCGGGCAGCGAAAAAGGATCGCACTGGCCAACGCTGTCCTTGCCCCGGTTGATATTCTCATCCTTGATGAGCCGACAAACCATCTCGACAGCGAGATGGCCGGATGGCTGGAAAACTACCTCGTTGATTTTCGCGGAGCGATCGTGATGGTCACACATGACCGCTATTTTCTTGACAGCATCGCGACCCGGATCGTAGAGATCGACAAAGGACGGCTCTACAGCTATCCCGGTGATTACGCCAGCTATCTGGCGCTCAGATCCGAACGCCAGGATATGGAGATTGCTTCGGAACGCAAGCGCCAGAGCCTGCTGCGTACAGAGCTTGCATGGCTTGCCAGAGGGGCGCGCGCACGTTCTACAAAGCAAAAAGCGCACATCGACCGTATCCGTGCCATGCAGGCAGTACAGGCTCCCACAGAAGACGCCCGCATACAGTTAAGCTCTGTGAGCAGCCGCATGGGGCGCACGACGATCGAGCTTGACCATATCTGCAAATCCTACGGAGAGAACTGCCTGATCCGGGACTATACCTATATTTTTCTGCGCAATGACCGTATCGGCATCACAGGTCCTAATGGATGCGGAAAAAGCACTCTGCTCAAAATCATCAACCAGATCATCCCACCAGATGAGGGTACTGTGACGATCGGGCAGACGATCCGTATCGGCTACTTCTCACAGGAGAGTGAGGATATGGACACCTCTCTTACCGCGATTGAATATGTCCGGGAGGTCGGAGAATACATCCAGACCGCCGATGGACGCATCACTGCCTCTCAGATGATGGAGCGCTTTCTGTTTGACGGGACCATGCAGTGGTCCAAAATCGAAAAGCTCTCCGGCGGTGAAAAACGCCGTCTTTATCTGATGCGCGTACTGATGAGCGGACCAAATGTACTGATCCTCGATGAGCCGACCAATGATCTGGATATCCAGACACTTGAGATCCTCGAGGAATATCTGGATCACTTTGACGGCATCGTCATCACAGTATCGCATGACCGCTACTTTCTGGATCGTGTCGCACGCCGGATGTTCGCTTTTGAAGGAAACGGATCCATCCGCCAGTACGAGGGCGGATACTCCGATTATCTGAATGCACGCAGCCAGGAGACCTCTGCCGGAACGTACGCACGAAAAACAGAGGCAAACGCTCTTTTGGGACAGTCATCACTGGCAGATACCGCTGATAGCGCTGAGAGTATGGCGCCTCCAAAAACAGTCTCCGACAGCCGGAGCACCTGGGGCGGCACAAAAAAGCTGAAGTTCTCTTTTAAAGAACAAAAAGAATTCGAGGTGATCGACAGTGAGATCGCCGCACTGGAGGAACAGCTTGCCGCGCTGGAGTCAAAAGAAGCCGCCGCTGCCACCGATTATGGAAAGCTGAATCAGATCCTTCTCGAAAAAGAACAGGTACAGCTGCAGCTCGATCAGAAGCTGGAGCGCTGGGTCTATTTAAACGAGCTGCATGAAAAAATCTTGTCAGGTTCTGACTGATACGTTTAGGAGGATGAGTTATGGATTGGAAAAAGACTTGCTTTTTGTCACTGGATCGTGAAAAAATGTTTGAAACTCCCCAGCACCGCACACGGTTCAAAGAGCTTTTCGACTGTTACTGCCATTACCCCTTTTTCACAAAAGGGCTGTGCAAATGCATCTATCTGGCTGCATGGGATGAAAAGCATTTCTGCATCATGCTTGAGACACTGACAGAACTAAGCCTCGGCAGAGAAAAAGACACAAAAGAAATGAGTATTAAGGGCGAGGCGCTTACAGAAGAGCATACCGATGGTGAATACTACATCTATCTTCTCTCCGGTGCACTGCTCAATGATGAGCCATACGACACAGCTCTGCCGCCTGACCTCGATCAGGAGTCCCGGCACATCATCTCCCGCGCACTGCACGCCTCGCAGATCATTGACAGTCTGTAATACAGAGCACACTTTTGCCGCGCAGGTGTATACTACAAAGCAGAAAAACGGGAGGCCACAGAGCGTATCGAAAAAGATACTCCGCAGCCTCCCGCCTGTTTTCCTGCAAACACGCCATCCCCTGCAGCCTGGCAGGTCAGCAAAACTCTGCAGGTAGCTTATGCATTACGCTTCTTCAAACTCATCCTTGCCTACGCCGCAGATCGGGCACACCCAGTCTTCCGGAAGGTCTTCAAATGCTGTTCCCGGAGCAATCCCGTTATCCGGATCACCTACTGCCGGATCATACTCATATCCACACGGTCCACATACATATTTCTTCATATTCATTTACCTTGCCTTTCTTAGATTATTTATTCCTGCTGTGCCTCCTGCACAGGGCTGTGCCGGATCACACAGACAGAGTCTTTTCATAACAATAGTATTATAAACATTTTCCCTGCAATTCGCAACTCCTTTTGTTGTAAAATATCCTGTTTTGTGTTAGTATAACCTATCGGACACAAAAAGCGTTTCATCTCCAAATATAGAAAGGATATTCTCATGGAACACTCAGAAATCTTAAAAAAAGTAGACCACACCCTGCTGTCTCAGACTGCTACATGGGCAGAGATCCAGGCGATCTGTGACGATGCGATCGCATATGGCACTGCCTCCGTCTGTATCCCGCCCTCCTATGTAAAGCGCGCAAAAAGCTATGTGGGCGACAGGATAGCCATCTGCACAGTCATCGGCTTTCCAAACGGATACAGTACTACTCCGGTAAAGGTTTTCGAAACACAATCTGCACTGGGCGACGGCGCAGATGAGATCGATATGGTGATCAATCTCGGAGATGTCAAGGACCGGAATTTTGATGCGATCGAGGAGGAGATCCGCATGATCAAGGAAGTCTGCGGCGACAAGATCCTCAAAGTGATCATTGAGACCTGCCTGCTGACCGACGGCGAAAAGATCAAGCTCTGCCAGATCGTAACAGCTGCCGGAGCGGATTATATCAAAACTTCTACCGGCTTCTCGACTGCCGGTGCTACATTTGACGACGTCGCATTATTTGCAGAGCATGTGCATGGCGGCGTCAGGATCAAGGCAGCCGGAGGCATCAGTTCCTTTGCAGATGCAGAAAAATTCATCTGTCTCGGAGCGGACCGTCTGGGGACGAGCCGGCTTGTCAAGCTGGAAAAGGCTGAGAATGATCCTGCCTGACATAAAAGACTCCCTTCTCAGAAAGCAGCACGTCATGCAGCTTCTGAGAAGGGAGTTTTTATTTGTATTTGCGCACGATCGCCTGCAGCTCTTCCAGCTTGTCTTCCATATCCTTCACAAGCTTAAACTGGGTTCTTGCACGGTCCAGATTGTGTCCTTCCCGGTGGATCTTAAAGTAATGATCTCCCTCCAGATAATCTGTCAGGAACCGCATTCCGCACTCAAACGTCATCAGGATCGCGCCGTACGGAAGCGCCTCGATCTCTGCATCTGTGAGCGCTCCTGCACATCCCTCGATAAAGCCCTTCGCGTACAGCTCATACAGATGCAGATCGCACCACACCTTGGAAAGATCCGGCTCATCTTCTGCCCCTGTGCTCGCGCCAAAGCGGATCGAGTCGCCGAAATCATTGACTGCAAGCCCCGGCATTACAGTGTCAAGGTCGATCACACAGATCGCCCTGCGTGTCCGGGTGTCGATCATGATGTTATTCAGTTTTGTGTCATTGTGTGTTACACGCAGAGGGAGTGTGCCGTCTGCCTGCATATCGCACAGCTTATGCGCCAGTTCTTCGCGGTCAAGTACAAACTGGATATCTGCCGCAACCTCTGCTGCGCGATGGCACACATCCGCCTCCAGAGCTGCCTGAAATTTTGCAAAACGATCTACTGTATTGTGGAAATCCGGGATCGTCTCATGAAGTGTATCTGCCGGATAGTCCGCAAGCATTCTCTGAAAATGTCCAAATGCGACAGCACTCTGATAGAAATCCTCTTCCTTTTCTACCTGATCATACGTCACCGCACCCTCAATAAAATGATACGTTCTCCAGTAGTCACCCGTTGAATCCACGTAAAATGACGATCCGTCATTTGTTGGCACAAGATTTAAGGTCTCCCTTTCCGGATCCCCTCCGGCTTCCTGGATCTTTTTCCGCAGCCAGGCAGTCACATGGCTTACATTTTCCATCAGCTCCTCCGGCTTTTTGAAAATGTCCTTATTCATTTTCTGGAGAATAAATCTCTTTTCCCCTGCTTCATCCTCATACGTCAGGCGATACGTGTCATTAATATGTCCGCTCCCGTACACAATACATTCCTTCGGCTGTGTCCCCGGAAGTGAAAAATTTTCTATGACTTCTTTTATGATCTCCTTGTTTTCCACAAAAGTTCCCTCCCATTTTTTCTTCCGTACTCCGCCCTGTCAGCTGATCACGGTCTTTGTTGATTCCATTATATCATTTAATAATAATTAATATTTGCACGATTCTTCTTTTGCTTTACATTAAATATAAAAGACTTTCTCTGCTTCTCTGGCTTTGCACTACTCTTAGCGTCAGTGAACAGAAGCGTGTTGCCCCTTGTCCACTGACGCTACAATTCTTTTTTGCATAATCAGCCTTTTATTTTATCCTATTATTCTCTGTAGTTCAAAAATCTTTGCAATTTTGCTATAATTTACTGGAATATTCGATCATTTTATGACAGGGCGCTGCCCATACATACGAGAAGGAGTCCATATGGCATACAAAAGTATTCCTCTTAAAACGGATCTTGAGATAGAAGATATTTTCACGGTTCATTACTTTGAGTACCGCAGTGATTTTCATTTTGCAGGAGAGCGTCACGATTTCTGGGAATTCCAATGTGTCGATAAAGGCGAGGCGCAGGTCCGCACCGATCACAGCGTACATCATCTGAACCGCGGGCAGATCATCTTTCACAAGCCAAACGAATTTCACACAATGACCGCGACCGGAAAAACTGCTCCGAATATCATGGTGGTATCTTTTTCATGTCACTCACCGTATATGAGCTTTTTTGAGGGGAAGGTACTCACACTCTCTGATACGGAACGCAGCCTGCTGGGCTCCCTGATCGCAGAAGCGCGCCGCTGCATCTCCTCCCCTCTGGATGATCCGTACCTGGAAGAAATGGCGACGCGCTCTGACAGTGTGTTCGGCGCACAGCAGCTCATCCGTCTGTATCTCGAACAGCTGCTCATATCCATGATCCGCAGAAATATGCTGCAAAAGCCCTATATACAGATAGAAAGCCCTGCCGATCCTCCGCATTCTGCGACGTACAATAAGATTCTGTTTTACCTGCAGGAGCACATCCAGCAGTACGTGTCGATCGAAGAAATCTGTCACGATAATCTGATCGGACGCTCCCAGCTTCAAAAGCTGTTCCGGGAGCAGCATCACTGCGGCGTGATCGAATTCTTTTCACGAATGAAGATCGAATTTGCCAAGCAGCTGATCCGCGAAAATCAGATGAACTTTACTCAGATTTCCGATTTTCTCGGGTATTCCTCGATCCACTATTTCTCCCGGCAGTTCAAGAAAATATCCGGGATGACCCCCTCCGAATACGCCACCTCGATCAAAGCGCGTTCAGAGCGGCTGGGGCGCAGCGAAGCGGATCGTACCTCCCTTTAATTCTTTGCATACCTATTCTGTAAAAAGCGGCGTTGAAAAGTATCTGTCTCCTCCATCCGGGATCAGGGCAACGATCGTCCGCCCTTTATTTTCCGGACGCTTTGCCAGACATATAGCTGCATGCAGCGCCGCTCCCGATGATATTCCGATCAGTATCCCCTCTTTTTTCGCAAACAGTCTTCCCGCTGCGTAGGCATCTTCTGTCTCTACCGGGATGATCTCATCATATATCGATCTGTTGAGGATCTCCGGCACAAAATTCGCACCGATCCCCTGTATCCCGTGTGCCCCGCTCCTTCCTTCTGAGAGCATCGGGGAAGAGGCAGGCTCCACTGCGACTATCCGGATCTGCGGGTTCTTTTCTTTCAGATATTCTCCTACTCCCGTCAGTGTACCGCCTGTTCCGACTCCGGCCACAAAAATATCAACTGCGCCTTCTGTATCCTCCCAGATCTCCGGTCCCGTCGTGCGCCTGTGCGCCTGCGGATTCGCCGGATTTACAAACTGGCCCGCCAGAAAGCTTCCCGGTATCTCCTGCGCAAGCTCTTTCGCTTTTGCTATCGCCCCAGACATCCCCTCTGCTCCCTCTGTCAGTACGATCTGCGCTCCATATGCTTTCAGGATATTTCTGCGCTCCACACTCATCGTCTCCGGCATGGTCAGGATCACCCGGTATCCGCGCACTGCCGCGATCGCCGCCAGCCCGATCCCTGTATTTCCAGAGGTCGGTTCAATGATCACAGAGCCGCTGTGCAGTTTTCCGCTGCGCTCCGCCTCCTCTATCATAGACAGTGCAACTCTGTCCTTGACGCTCCCGGCCGGATTAAAGCCCTCCAGCTTCACCAGAATCCTTGCTGTAAGCGCCAGCTCTCTGCGCAGCCGGTCAGCTTCCAGAAGCGGCGTATGTCCGATCAGTTCCAACGCATTTTGATAAATATTCCCCATCACTATACCTCCTACTTTTCCTACTGATATACTATGTTTAAACATTATACGGATTCTCTGCTCTTTTGTCAATAAGCGATTCCATCCTTTTGATTTTTGGCAAACAGTTCACAAGATTTGACAATTGCATCATTTTATATTAAAATGATACAATATCTTGCACTTATTGTTGGAGGGATTTATGCAGACATTACTTATTATTTACATCATCGCGATAAATCTGATCGGATTTTTCATTATGGGGATCGACAAAAGCAAGGCGCGCAGAAACAAATGGCGTGTGCCGGAAAAAACGCTCTTTCTCATCGCTCTCGCCTTTGGCAGCATCGGTATTCTGACCGGTATGTACGTATTCCGCCACAAGACCAGACATGCCACATTCCGGTTCGGGATCCCGGCGATCCTCATTTTGCAGGTAGCCCTTATCGTACTGATCTTTTCATGGAATCTGAGACGCCTGGGACGCCCCCAGAAGGCCGTGCGCAGCGAGCTCGAGCGCATCCAGGAGCTCGACCCGGATACGATACAGGCCTTCGTCTCCTACGAAAATCTTATAAATTCTAACCTCACCTCCGGTACAGTCAACGATAAAACTGTCGAAGCAGTCAGCCTCTTTTTCAAAAATTTTAACTACAAAATCCAACAGGAACAGACCGATCACGACAAAGCGACCGTCACCGTCCAGATTACCAATATAGACATGTATGCTCTGGCCCAGGATCTGTGCCGCGCTATTTTAGAAGAATCTGTCGATATTTACAAGGATCCCTCTGAGCCGCAGACAGATAACTACTACGATCTGCTGTATCACATGCTGTCCTCTCATACGTACGAGACGACTGATACGACCGCCGTTTTTCATCTGCAAAAGGACGAGTCCGGCTGGGTCATCCTTGCTGACCGCGCGCTGGAGGATGCACTCGTAAGCGGTTTCATTTCCTATATCAATGATCCTCACATCCTCCCGGTCTCTGAGATCCTGTCCATTCATCTGGACGCGTTTTGTGAGCTGACCGATGAGCAATGGAAGGATTACCTCAAAATCAATGATGTTTTTTGCACCTACAACGAGGAATATGCTCCGAAAATCGATGCAGAATATCTCCGCCAGCTTGCGCAGGCCTTTGATTATGAGATTATCCGCTGTCAGGAAGACGGAAATACCGCACAGGCCGTTGTGCGTATCCGCAGTATTGATATGGAAAATGTCCTTTCCATATATAAAGAAAAGCTGCTGGCTTACGCTGCCACGACACGCTCCCTGCGCGATGACAGTATCTCTTTCTCCAATGAGACTTCCCGTCTGCTCCTGGAAGCTTTGCAGGAAAATGACCAGACGACCGCTACAGACATTACTATGACCTTTCACAATAATGGCACGCTGTGGGAGATCCAGTTTGATGATGCCTTTACAAACGCTCTGATGGGTGACATGCGCGGAGCGATCGATGATTTCAATGAGGTCACAAAAGAGTCTCTCATCATGAATCCATCTTCACAGAGCGCCTCGTATCCCGCTTCCTGATGACAGATCCAAAAAGCTGCTGCACCACACATATACCAACAGATGTGTGATACAGCAGCTTTTCTTTTTCTGCATTTATGTTCTTGTCTTTTTATACTCGTTTATAGTCTTTTATGACTGTGTACGATCTTTATTCCTGCGTCTCTTCGGACCTTGTACATGCAAGGCAGAGCTCTGCGAGCTGCTTTTCATCGACTGGTCCCGGCGCCTCTGTCATAAGGTCTGACGCATCCTTTACTTTCGGGAACGCGATGACCTCACGGATGCTGTCGCAGCCTGCCATCAGCATGATCAGACGGTCAAGCCCAAATGCCAGACCTGCGTGAGGCGGCACTCCGTATTTAAACGCATTCATCAGGAATCCGAACTGCTCCTGCGCCTGTTCCTTTGTAAAACCAAGCATATCAAACATCTTGCTCTGGATGTCATTCTGGAAGATACGCACGCTTCCTCCGCCAAGCTCTGTTCCGTTTAAGACGATGTCGTATGCCTTTGCACGCACTGCTCCCGGATCGCTGTCCAGTTTGTCCAGATCCTCTTCCATAAGCATAGTGAACGGATGGTGCATGGCCACGTAGCGCTTTTCCTCCTCATCCCACTCAAGCAGCGGGAACTCTGTCACCCAGAGGAACTTGAAGTCATCTTTTTTAAGAAGCCCCAGGTTCTTTGCGATCTCAATACGAAGCGCACCGAGCACATCCCATACGACTTTATTTTTATCAGCGGCAAACAGCAGAAGATCTCCCGGCTTTCCTTCCATTGCAGCTACGAGCGCATCAAGCTCCTGCTCCGTCATAAACTTCGCAAAGGAAGATTTATACGTGCCGTCCTCATTGATCGCAAGGTAGGCAAGTCCCTTTGCCCCGTATCCCTTTGCAAACTCAACGAGCGCGTCGATCTTCTTGCGCGGCATATGCCCCTGGCCCTGCGCATTGATACCGCGCACGCTGCCTCCTGCTGCAAGCGCATTCGTAAATACAGAGAATCCACAGTCCTTTACAACCTCTGATACATTGTGAAGCTCCATCCCAAAACGCAGATCCGGCTTGTCCGAACCAAAGCGGTCCATCGCCTCCTGCCACGTCATCCTCTGGATCGGAAGCTGTACATCCACACCGAGGATCTCCTTAAAAATGCGGGCAAGCAGACGCTCATTGACATCTATCACATCATCCACATCTACAAAAGAGAGTTCCATGTCGATCTGAGTAAACTCCGGCTGACGGTCCGCGCGCAGGTCCTCATCGCGGAAACACTTTGCGATCTGGAAATAGCGGTCGTATCCAGAACACATCAAAAGCTGCTTAAACAGCTGCGGAGACTGCGGCAGCGCATAGAAGCTGCCCGGATGTACACGGCTTGGCACAAGATAATCTCTCGCCCCCTCCGGCGTACTCTTGATGAGGATCGGCGTCTCGATCTCCAGAAAGCCCTCATCGGTCAGGAATTTGCGCACCTCTGTCGTCACCTTACTTCTGAGCATCAGGTTTCTCTGGATATCCGGTCTGCGAAGATCCAGAAAACGGTATTTCAGACGAAGCTCTTCCTTTGTCTGGCTGTTTTCCTCAATCGGGAACGGCGGCGTCTCGGATTCAGACAGAATACGCAGCTGTGTCGCACGCAGCTCGATCTCTCCTGTCTTGAGATTCTCATTGACAGCGCCCTCTCTTGGCTCGATCCGTCCTACGACAGCGATCACGTACTCGCTGCGGAGCGTTCCCGCCTTTTCAAAGCCCTCTGCCCCAATATCCTTCTCATCAAAGATCACCTGCAACAGCCCCGAACGGTCACGCAGATCTACAAACACCAGACTTCCCAGATTTCTTCTCTTCTGCACCCATCCCATGACAGTAACTGTACTGCCGCAGTCCGCCTTTGAAACCTCTGTACAGCGGTGGGTTCTTTTCAAACCTTTCATAGCTTCGGCCATTTTCTCATTCCTCCTACGTTTTATACAGAATCGCTTTCTTTCTACTGGCTGATATCACTGTTTCATGATATACGCCGCAATACCGTCAAGAGCCACCTCGACCTGCTCTCCTGTCTCCATATCCTTGATCTTCACACAGTTGTCTTCAAGCTCCTGCGTACCAATGATCACCGTCTTTTTCGCCCCAAGCTTATTCGCATATTTCATCTGGGCTTTTACGCTGCGGTCCATATAATCTGTCTCTGCGATGATCCCCTGGCGGCGCAGCCCATCGACGATCCGGTATGCGCGTCCGCGCGCTTCTTTTCCGAGAATGCCCACATACAGCTCTACCGGATCTGCCGGCGGGAATTCGATCCCCTCTTTTTCCATAAAGTAAAGGATGCGCTCGATCCCCATGCCAAATCCAACTGCAGGAATATCCTGCTTTTCATCGATCTCATGCACGAGCCCGTCATACCGGCCGCCGCCGCACAGAGTAAAGCCGTTGGAATCCACAAACTCAAATACTGTCTTTGTATAGTAATCAAGACCGCGTACGATACCGGTGTCGATCGTATATTCAATACCGAGCTCGTCGAGCAGCGCCTTCAGCTCCTCAAAGTGTGCCCGGCACTCCTCGTCCAGATAATCGATCGTGCGCGGCGCGTTGGCTACGATCTTCTTGCACGCATCGACCTTGCAGTCGATCACACGCAGAGGATTCTTCTGCATACGCTCCCGGCATGTCGGACAAAGGCTGTCCTCATGCTCCTTCAAATAGGCAAGCAGCGCCTCATTATATGTCTTGCGGCAATTTTTGCAGCCAATGCTGTTGATATGCAGCTTTGCATCCCGAAGCCCCAGCTTTGCGATCAGCTCTGTGATCAGAGTGATCAGCTCCACCTCAGCAAGCGGGCTTGCGGAACCGACAAATTCTACCCCGAACTGATGGTGCTGACGCAGTCTGCCGCTTTGAGGCTTCTCATAGCGGAATGCCTGCGTCACATAGTACAGCTTCGTCGGTCCCGGCTGGGCATACATATTATGCTCCAGATAGGCGCGGATCGCTCCTGCCGTCCCTTCCGGCTTCAGTGTGATGCTTCTGCCGCCCTTATCCTCAAATGTGTACATTTCCTTTTGCACAACATCGGTCGTCTCACCGACGCCGCGCGCAAAGAGCACCGTATGCTCAAACATCGGCGTAATGATCTCGCTCATGTGGTACGTCTTTGCGATCTCCCGCGCTGTCTTCTCGACGATCGCGCGCTTGCGCATATCCTCTCCGTACCAGTCCTGCACGCCTCTGGGTGCCTGTGTTATCATAATCTCTCCTCCTCATATAAGGTATCCCGGCATCTGCCGTGTGGTTACGCATCCTCCAGGAAGGAACGTTCTCCTCCAAATGCCTGCTCCAGTCTCTGTGCCAGAGCGGATGTGTCCAGTATCTGTTCCAGATCTGCCGTATGTACTACATTCATAAATGCCAGAAATACCTGAATATCAAAATTTTTTGATTCCTCTATCATCATCTGCATCGCTGTCTGTACATCAAACGCACTGCGATACGGGCGGTCCGAGGTCAGAGCTGCAAAAACATCACAGACCCGGATGACCCGCGCCCCAAACGGGATCTCCTCCCGCGTCAGATTCATGGGATATCCCGATCCGTCACAGTTCTCATGATGCGATTTTACCATATCAACAATTTTCTGAGAATACCCTTTTTGGGAAAGGATGTCGGCGCCAAGCGCAGAATGTCTGCGGACATAGCGCATCTCTTCGATGATCAGCGTCTCCTGCTCCTTGCCTGTGACGTACTGAGCCAGCTCCAGCTTTCCGATATCGTGCAAAAAGCCGGCTACTGCCAGGTCATGACAATCCTCCTGCGAAAGCCCGAGCTCCTTTGCTACCAGACAGGCGAGATTGCTGACGGTCACTCCATGCGCGATCTCATTGACAACGCTTGGACGGATGATGCGGTACTTTTTTCTGTACTCATGATGCGTTCCACTCATGCAGTCCCGCCCTCTTTCTCTCTATCATCTCATCAATACGTTCGATATAATTTTTGATATCTTTGACATTCTCGATCCGCTCGATACGGTCCTTTGCCCATACAAGCTTCGTAGAAGCGCCCGCCCCCAGTGCCAGGATACTCTGCAGCTCTTCCATGATCAGGATATTGTAAATGCCTTCCCGACCTTCCTTTGCATATCCGACGTTTTCAAAGTTTCCGGCCATATTTTTCTGCCGGTACAGATAATATGGATACAGCCCAAGCTTCTGTGCGTATTCTGCAGTCATATCCATGATCTGTGCATTATTTGTCATCGTCATTTCTTTATGCTCTTCCTTAAACAGGCGCAGTCTGGCAGCCCGCTTTACAGCGAGAGAATGTACGGTAATGCTGTCAGGATCCAGTCTGGAGACCTCCTGCATCGTATGCTCTACCTCTGCCCGCTCCTCTCCCGGCAGACCCACGATCAGATCCATATTGATGTTGTCAAACCCCAGCTCTCTTGCCAGATAAAATGCCTCTTCTGTCTGCTCTACGGTATGTCTGCGTCCGATCAGATCAAGCGTTTTCTGGTTCATGGTCTGAGGGTTGATCGAGATCCTGGAAATCCCGTGCGCACGCAGCACCTCAAGCTTTTCTTTCGTAATACTGTCCGGTCTGCCTGCCTCCACGGTAAATTCTCTCAGCTTATCAAAGCAGAACCTCTGCTCCAGCTTCGTAAGCAGACGATCCATCTGGTATGGCTCCAGCGTCGTTGGCGTACCGCCGCCGATATAGACGGTATTAAGCTCTTTCCCTGCAAATGCTTCTGAAGCATAATCAATCTCTTTGCAAAGTGCGTCGAGGTAAGTATCTACCTGATCCCTCCACAGATGCAGCGGACTGGAGCTAAAAGAGCAGTACAGGCAGATGCTCGGACAAAACGGGATCCCCACATACAGGCTGTATCCATTTTTAAAATTAATGTCCTGCATGATATGGCGCTCCCGGTTCGCGATCATAATGGCAAGCGCCGTCTTTTCCCGGCTCGTATAGTAAGTGTCCCGCATATATTGTGCGATCTGTGAATTTTTCCAGCCCTGCTCCAGAAGCGACATCGGTATTTTGGTCGGACGTATGCCGGTCAGATTTCCCCACGGAAGCTCTGCTCCCGTATACCGCACGAGCAGCTGGTATAAAAGCTTTTTCAGGATATTTTTGATTTCTTTGCGCTGTGTCCCCGGCTCTACGGACACCTCGTCAAAAAGCATAACGCCCTGCGCAGTCTCAAAGCGCACCGAGATCCCCGAAATGTCGTCCTTGGAAATACGCTGTTCCTCTCCCGTATCTGCGCTTTTGCAGTCTGCTTCACATGCTTCCGGCAAAAAGCAGATCACCAGCCGCAGCGGCTCCTGATCTGATCCTTTTCCCTGTATGTCCCGGTCTGTCTGCATCTCCTTTGCAGAACCGACACAGGAAATATGTACCTCCTGCTCCGGATAAAACGCCTTGACGAGCGAGTGTACATCGTATTCAAAATTCTGTCTGTTTAACTGTACTGTAATCATGTTCATTAATACGGATTATACCGTTTCTCATAGCCAATATTGGTTGCTTCATTGTGCCCCGGATATACAGCCGTATCCTCCGGAAGCACAAACAGTTTCGTATGGATGGAATCCCGCAGCGCACTCATGCTGCCCGTCGGAAAATCTGTCCGCCCAACGCTTGCGCAAAACAGCGTATCGCCGGAAAACAGTACCGCTTCCTCCGGGATATAGTAGCATGCGCCTCCCAGCGTGTGGCCCGCAGTAGCGATCACCTTCACAGCAATCCCTCCCAGATCCACCTGCTGCCCATCGCAAAATGTCTGATCCGGCCTGACGGTCACAGGATCACCAAACATTGCTGAAAGATTTTTCTGTGTATCCTCAAAAATCTCCTGTTCCTTCTCCGGCCCGCATACCGGTATGCCATATCTGTCTGCAACACATCTGGCTGCCCCGATATGGTCAAAATGACCGTGCGTCAAAAGCACTGCCACCGGCTGCGCGTCCATCTGCGCTATTTTGCTGATGATACGTTCCGGCTGTGCGCCCGGATCAATGATTATCAGTTTTTTTGTCTCCCGGTGCATAACGAGATAGCAATTCGTCGCCATCGCACCAAGCACCAGCGTCTCTATCTGAAGCTTCTGCATACTTTCACCCTTCGCTGTCTGAGATTGTTTTGCTGTCCGGACTGACCGCTCATCCTGTCGTACGCTCTACATCGATCACGCTCTCCACCTGGCGGATCTTTTCGATCATATAATTCAGCGTATCCTTATCAGATACCTCAAAGGACATCGCGATCGTCGCGATCCCCTGCTTATTTGTTCTGGAATTTACGGATGTCACGTCGATCTTTCTCTCCGTAAACAGCTTCGTAATATCGACCAGCAATCCGGTGCGGTTCGTACTGTAGATCATGATCTCTGCGAGATACATGCCCTTGTCTCCTGTGACCGCATCCTTCTGCCATTCCGCGTCAATGATACGCGCACGCTCCTCCTCCGGGAGGTTGATGATATTGATACAGTCTGTCCGGTGTATCGTCACACCGCGCCCCCGCGTCACAAACCCGATGATCTCGTCTCCCGGGATCGGACTGCAGCACTTTGCAAACCGGACGCTGATATCATCGATCCCCTGTACGGTGATCCCGCCCTTCATTTTCTGGACACGGACCGGAGCGGCCTCCTTCGCGTTTTGTACAGCCTCGATGATCTGCTCATCCGTGACCTCTTTTTTGTGGTCCTGATCATAGCCTTCCATCAGCTTATTGACAACCTGGCCCTCCTTCAGTCCTCCGTGTCCGAGTGCCGCGAGCACAGAATCCCAGTCCCGGAAGCCATATTTTGTCAGCACGCGCTCCATATATTCCGGCTTCATAATATCTGACTGGACGATCGATTTTGACTTGCAGTACGCTGCAAGCATCTCCTTGCCCTTTACGATATTATCTTCTTTTAATTCCTGCTTAAACCACTGATTGATCTTGTTCTTCGCCTGAGAGCTCTTAACGATCTTGAGCCAGTCGCGGCTTGGTCCCCGTGAATTCTGCGATGTAATGATCTCAATGCGGTCTCCGTTCTGGATCACGTAATCGATCGTCACCAGCTTGCCGTTGACCCTGGCGCCGATCATGCGGTTTCCGACTGCGCTGTGGATGCTGTAGGCAAAATCGATCGGTGTGGAGCCGTTTGGAAGGTTTTTCACATCACCGGAAGGCGTAAAACAGTATACGCTCTCAGAAAACAGGTCGAAATCACTCTTTAAGAGACTCATAAACTCCCGGTTGTCCGACATCTGCCAGTCAAGCACCTGACGCAGCCACGAGAGCTTCTCCTCCTCGCTCTTCGTGTCAACGCTTTTGCCGCCTGCAGCCTCTTTGTACTTCCAGTGCGCCGCAATACCATACTCGGCTGTCCGGTGCATCTCAAACGTCCGGATCTGGATCTCAAACGGGGTCCCGTTCGGTCCGATCAGCGTCGTATGCAAAGACTGGTACATATTCTGCTTCGGCATTGCGATATAGTCCTTAAAACGGCCCGGGATCGGCTTGTACATCTCATGGATAACGCCGAGCGCCGCATAGCAGTCCTTTACCGTATCGACGATAATGCGGACTGCAAAAAGGTCATATATCTGATCCAGCGTCTTCTGCTGGTTCACCATCTTCTTATAAATACTGAAAAAATGCTTGATGCGTCCGTCAATCTGCGCCTTGATGCCGGCAGCCTCGATATGCTTGCTGACCTCCTCTACAATGCGGTTGACAAACGCCTGTCTCGCATCGCGCTTCAGCGCGATCTTTTCTACCAGATCATAATATACTTCCGGCTCCAGATACTTCAAAGACAGATCATCGAGCTCGACCTTGATCTTGGAAATACCCAGACGGTGGGCGATCGGCGCATAAATATCCATCGTCTCCCGCGCCTTTTCCCGCTGCTTCTCCGGACGCATGTACTTGAGCGTACGCATATTGTGGAGACGGTCCGCCAGTTTGATCAAAATGACACGGATGTCCTTGGCCATAGCCAGGAACATCTTGCGCAGATTCTCTGCCTGCACCTCCACCTTATCTGCCGAATAACTGAGCTGTCCCAGCTTTGTCACCCCATCGACCAGCAGCTCTACCTCTTCTCCGAACTCCTCTTTGAGCTCCTCGGAGGTCATGACCGTATCCTCGACTACATCATGCAAAAGCCCGGCGACGATCGTCTCCTTGTCAAGCTCCAGATCGGCCAGAATAATCGCAACGCACAGCGGATGTATAATATACGGCTCACCTGATTTTCGGCGCTGATCCTTATGCGCATCATACGCGATCCGATACGCCTTTTCAATCATCGAAATGTCGTCCGACGGATGATACTTCCTGACACCATCGATCAGCTCCTGATACAAAATATCAGGGCTCGTAAAATCCTCCATCGTCTTCACGCTGGCATCTGCTTTTTTTATTTCTTCGACTCTTTGCTGTTTTGTTCTCGTATCTACCGCCATAGACCCACCATCTTCTCTAGCTTTGGTCCCGAATACCAGACGCTTTGCGCCATCCCGGACTGCTTTATTTTCCTTCGTAACAGATCACTGATTCTACATCGTATTTTGCAAGCTTTTCCCTGCCCTTCAGTCCGGCAAGCTCCATCAGAAATACGATCTTTACGACCTCTCCGCCAAGCTTCTCGATCAGCTTGACCGCAGCCTCCACAGTACCGCCTGTGGCGATCAGATCATCGATCACCACAACCTTCTGTCCCGGACGGATCGCGTCTTTGTGCATCTCGATCTGCGCTGTGCCGTACTCGAGGGCATACTCCATAGAAACTGTCTCACACGGCAGCTTGCCCTTTTTGCGCACCGGAACAAACGGTTTGTTCAGATTGTATGCGATCGGGACCCCAAAAATAAAACCGCGGGATTCTGTACCTGCCACAACGTCAAAATCCACACCGGCCAGCTTTTCCTGCATCAGATCGATCGCGAGCTTCAGCCCCTGCGCATCCTGCAAAATACTTGTCACATCCCGGAAAATGATCCCCGGCTCCGGAAAATCCGGTATACTTCTGACATACTCTTCTATCTTTTTCATTCTTCCCGCTCCTTTTTGGCTTCATACAGCCTCATTATAAAATGCACTGCAAAACAGTATAACATTTTTCCCCTTTTTTCGCAACATCCAAACCGGCCGTGCCTTATCGCGCCAGAAATCGCTTATAGAGCCAGTACAGTCCCGCTCCCAGAAGGATAAACGGCAAAAGCTGCCACATAACTGCAAAAACTGTGCCAAGGATCATGAATATAACAAGAAGCACGAGGATCAGGACCAGCCACTGCTTCCATCCAAAGCCATGCACCTTTACGTTTGCGTTAAAAGAGGAAAACGGATCCTTCTTCTCCTGCGCATCTTCATAGGACTCCTGATAAGTACCGTCTGCATTTTCTGTATAAACGGTCTGCGTATCATAGCCCTGTGCTTCACCGTAGCCGCTGCCGTATGCCTCTTCCTTTTGCTGGTCAACCTGCAGGATCGTACGCGCGATCAGTCTGGGATCTCCCAGCTCCAAAAGCACCTGCTCCTCTGTCTTTCCACCGCGCACCTGCTGTTCGATATAGTTTGCATAATAGTTCACATTGCTGCGTACCTCTTCCTCAGACAGCTCACGGTTAAGCATCCGTCCAAGTGCATCAAGAAATTCATTTTTTGTCATACATGCCCTCTTTTTCTTTCTTTTTTATAAGATACCCTGATAGCCCGCTTTAAATCAATATCATCAATTTCTTATTTTTTACTACTATCTCCTGTAAAAGTCAATCATTTTTGTGTTCTGCCCCGCCTGGAGGGGATTTTTTGCACTGCTCCGATGATCTGTCCGGAAAGGATCACAGTCAGTAAAGAGTATGCGATCCGCTTTACTGGAATATAGCTCAGTGATAAAAGAAGCACGATCAGATCACTCGTCAGATAGATCCACTGCACTTTCACCCTCGTCACATGCGAAAGGCTCATGGCCAGCGCATCATCTCCGCTCGTCGCTCCTCCGACCCTCACACAGATCCCGGCTCCCACGCCGACAAATGCTGCGCCAAGTACCGCGGCCAGAAGCGGCATCTGCGCGATCTTTGGCCAAAGCGGATCGAACTGCTCACAGATCCGGTAAGCCACAGAAAAGCCTGCGCTGGCAACGAACGAATATACCAGAAACACCCTGCCCAAAAGCTTCCACCCAAGAGCGTAGCATGCGCCGTTCATCACAAACCCTGACACGGCCGGCGATATCTGCAGCCAGTGATCCAGCAGAAGCGTCATGCCAAGCACACCTCCCTCTGTCACACCGGAAAGCGAATGGATATTGTAAAGTCCAAACGCCTGAACCGCGCTTCCGAGCAGCGCAATGATACAGTAACTGAATTTTATTCCTGAAAACAATCTGAAATTACTCCTCTCTCTTCTCTCTCTGCTTTATGTCACCAGTATATAATAAAGAGACAACGCCGTCAAATATCCTGAAATATCTTTTGCACATCTGTTGATTTTTCTTATATTTTTTGATATCCTAACTTTATTGCAGCAAAGCAAACAGAAAGGAGTTACGAAACAATGGCAAAACCAAAAATTCTCGTAGTCGGCAGCTTTGTAATGGATCAGATCGCCACTACGGAAGTGTTCCCGCGTGAAGGACAGACTGTCCTTGGCGGTACCTTTTCAAAGGCTCCCGGTGGAAAAGGAGCCAATCAGGCAGTACAAATGGCACGTCTCGGCGCCGACGTTACAATGGTCGGAAAGCTTGGTCATGACAGCAATGGAGAAGACATGGTAAAGACCTGCAAAGAAGCCGGTATCAATACAGAATATATCCTGTATGACGATAAGCTTCCATCCGGATGCAGCGTCATCATCCTTGAGGAGGCTCCGGGTAAGCAGACCGTAAACCGTATTATCGTCCTGTCAGGTTCCAATATGAGCATCACGGCAGAGGATGTTGCATTCTTAAAGGAAAAAATCGCAGATTATGATCTCGTTGTGCTTCAGCTTGAGATCCCGATGGAGATCAATGAGCTGGTAGCCTCTTATGCATATGAAAAGGGTGTTCCCGTTATGCTCAACTCTGCGCCGAGCGCACCGCTGTCCGACGAGCTGCTCTCTCACCTGACGTACATCTCCCCGAATGAGCACGAGGCGTACGATATGGTAGGGATCCGCATCTCCCACGAGGGTAAGGGCGTCAATATGGAAGAAGCAAAAGCTGCCACTGCAGCGCTCAAAGCAAAGGGTGTAAAAAATGTCCTGATCACGCTCGGAGAAGCCGGTGCGATCCTTGACACAGAAAAGGATGGCATTTTCTACAGCCCATGCGCAGAAAACATCATGGCTGTTGACCCGACTGCTGCCGGCGATTCCTTCGTAGGCGCACTTTCCGTAGGATTAAGCTGCGGCTGGGGCTACGATGAAACACTGAAATTCGCCAACCATACAGCAGCGCTTACCGTATCCGCTATGGGCGCTATGCCATCTCTTCCGACGCTGGAAAAGGTAGAGTCCTTCCTTCAGGAAAGAACAGGGCACGTTCCGGATACTTCAGCTTTAAAAGCATGATTTTTTAATTTAGGAGGCTTACAACGATCATGGATACAAAATGCAAAGAAGCTTACTCATTTTTTCTTGATACAGTAAAAAATGATCTGAGCGAGTTTATTGACCAGATGGATTACAGTGAGATCGAGGCGGCAGCTGATCTGATCACCGAAACACAGAAAAACGGCGGCCGCGTCCACGTATCAGGTATCGGCAAACCGGGACATATCGCAGGCTACATATCCTCCGTCATGTCCTCGACGGGCAGCCCGACTTATTTCCTTCACGGCACAGAGGCTGTGCATGGCTCCTGCGGTCAGCTTGTACCAGGCGATGTAGTGATCTTTATCTCAAACAGCGGCGAGACTGCTGAAATGCGCTCCACAGTCCTTGCAGTAAAGAACAACGGCTGCAAGATCATCGGAGTCAGCGGAAACCGCGATTCCTGGCTTGCAAAAGAAAGCGCTGTCCACCTCTTTGCCGGCGTCAAAAAAGAGGGAGGCCCGCTCGGACGTGCTCCAAGAATGTCCATTCTTGCAGAGACACTCGTCCTTCAGGCACTCAGCGTTGCGCTGCAGGCAGATAAGGATATCACGCCACAGCAGTATGTGAAGTGGCATCCGGGCGGAGCGCTCGGAAAGCTGCGCGACGACGAGAAATAACTTCACGAAGAAAGCGATCTGCTTTCTGGCGCAATAAAAAAGCCGGGGCTTTGCAGGATACGCCGCATCAGGCGCTGCAAGGTCTCCGGCTTTTTCTTTTTTCTCAGACGAAAAAGTCATTTAACATATGTTTCTGCTCTTGCAAAGGCGGATATGGCCTCTGCCCCGTTTGCCTCCGCGATATTCACAGAATGGTTCACCATGCGCAGATAGCTGTTCAACGCTTCCACAAAGGTAAGTCCCTGCGCAAACGAACACTCTTTATTTTTCAGCCTCTCCATATGATTCGTCTGTGCAGCTGAAATCTTCCGGCGTATCAGACGCTCCTTATTGCGGATCTGCTGCCATTCATCCATCGTCAGCCCCTCTCCGCCAAACAGGCCAAGCGTTGCGTCAAACAACTCCAGATCCAGCCTGGATATCTCCTCCAGCTCTGCCTGGGCAGCCTCTGAATACAGAAAATTTCCCTCCACACATTTTTCATTTTGCTCCATGATCTTCACCGCATGGTCGCCGATCTGCTCCAGATCATTGATCACATGAAAGGCACAGCCCATATAGTGCGATACAGTTGCCGGCAATGCAACAAAATTCACCTTTGTCAGATAATCTGTGATCTCAGACGCCAGATAATCTACGACCTCTTCATTGTCGTTTAATTGTCCTGCCCGTGAAAGATCATGCGCGATCAGTCCCTCCGAAGCACATTTAAAATTCTCCCGCACCAGCTCCGCCATCCGGTGTACCTCCTTCCCTACCTGAAGGCAGATGACAGCCGGAGCGCCATCCATATTTTTATCAATATACTCAAGACAAAACGCGCTCTCATGCGCCTGCTTCGGTATAATATGATAGGTCCACCTGACCACCATATTGACAAGCGGCAAGAGGATCACGCCTGTCACAATTTTAAAGAGGATATGGTATACCGCGATCTGGAACATCCCATTGGGCACAGCCCGCTCAATCACCTGCGTAAGCGGCGTAAGGATCGTAAGCGGCATAAATATCGCCGCACCGACAATATTGAAGATCAGGTAAATGACTGCCGCTCTTTTTGCATTATTTTTTGCATTAAATGCAGACAGAAGCGGCGGTGTCGAAGAACCGACATTGATCCCGCAGATAATAAAAGAAGCAAAGTACAGCGGCATCAGTCCCTGCATGGCAAGTGCCTGCAGCACTCCGACTGCAGCAGAAGAGCTCTGTATCACCGCGCACAGGACAACCCCGACTGCAAATCCGAGCAGCGGATTTCTTGCATTCATGATAAAATCCTGAAATGGAGCATAATCCTTCAGCGGTGACATCGCCGCGCTCATCGTATGCAGTCCCTGAAACAAAATACCAAACCCCAGGATAACCTGTCCCACATAGCGATTCCTCTTACGCTTTGCATATAAAAGCATCGCCGCGCCCAGGCAGATACATACCGGAGCGATCCCCGATACGTCGAGCGCGATCAGCACACTCGTGATCGTTGTCCCGATATTGGCTCCGAAAATCACTCCTGTCGCCTGTGCAAGATCCATGATCTCCGCATTGATAAAGCCCATCACCATAACCGTGGTCGCAGAAGACGACTGGATCACGATGGTTACCAAAGCCCCGAGCAAAAAGCCCATCACCCGGTTCCGCGTCAGCTTTTCCAGAAGATCCTTCATCTTTGGGCCGGCGGCAAGCTCCAGCCCTTCTCCCATATACTTCATGCCAAACAGAAAGAGTCCCAGACCACCTAATAATGAAATAATACTGTTAATCCCCATGTTCTGCCCATCAAGACTGCATGATCCTCTCCTCAGTCTTTATCCTCCCTGTATTCATTTTTATGCTGCTTTGTGCTTTTCCGTTACAGCACTATCAGAATATCATATCTATGTAAAAAAATCAAAGGTAAGGTAAAAAATGTAAAGTTTATGTAATTTTATGTAAAATTAAAAATTTTTTCAAAAAAGTAATTGACAACCCATGGTTTCTGTAGTATAGTAACTACTGTTCGCTGGAACAACTACTTAAACAGATATGCGCGAGTGGCTCAGTGGTGGAGTATCGCCTTGCCAAGGCGAGGGTCGCGGGTTCGAATCCCGTCTCGCGCTTTTGCTTCCAGCAAACAAAATTACATATGCGCGAGTGGCTCAGTGGTGGAGTATCGCCTTGCCAAGGCGAGGGTCGCGGGTTCGAATCCCGTCTCGCGCTCTTCTCTCAAAACGGAATCTGATCGTCAGGTTCCGTTTTTTCGTATCGAAAAAACGATTTTTTTCAAAAATTTTATGAAAAACATATCGTAAATCCTGGGAATATGTGATAAAATAGATACGATAATGATATCAAACTTAAAATATAAGGAGGATCATTCCAATGGCTTTAGTAACAACAACCGAAATGTTTAAGAAAGCCTACGACGGCGGTTACGCTATCGGTGCTTTCAATGTAAACAACATGGAGATCGTTCAGGGTATCACAGAAGCTGCCGGCGAATTACACAGCCCGGTTATTCTTCAGGTATCCAAGGGTGCTCGCGCTTACGCAAACCACACCTACCTCGTAAAACTGGTAGAGGCAGCAGTACAGGAGAACCCGGATATTCCGATCGCTCTGCACCTGGATCACGGCGATACTTTTGAGCTCTGCAAGAGCTGTATCGACGGCGGATTTACATCTGTCATGATCGACGCTTCTTCCAAATCTTTCGAGGATAACATCGCGCTGACAAAGCAGGTTGTAGAATACGCTCACGCTCATGGCGTAGTAGTTGAGGCCGAGCTTGGTACTCTGGCTGGTGTAGAGGACGAGGTAGTCGTAGAGGCCGGCAAAGAGGCTTACACACGTCCGGAAGAGGTAGAGGAGTTCGTTTCCAGAACAGGCTGCGACTCTCTGGCTATCGCTATCGGTACAAGCCACGGCGCATACAAGTTCAAAGCTTCCCAGTGTACACGCAACGAGGACGGCATCCTTGTTCCGCCGCCACTTCGTTTTGACGTTCTGGAGGAGTGCATCAAGCGTCTTCCGGGCTTCCCGATCGTACTGCACGGATCTTCTTCCGTACCGCAGGAGTTCGTAGCTATGGTAAATCAGTACGGCGGAAACATGCCGGATGCTATCGGTATCCCTGAGGCAGAGCTTCGTCACGCAGCTGAGCTGGCTGTCTGCAAGATCAACATCGACTCTGACATCCGTCTCGCTATGACAGGTAATATCCGCAAGTACTTCGCAGAGCATCCGGATCACTTCGATCCGCGCCAGTATCTGAAACCGGCTCGTCAGGCTGTTAAGGATATGGTTGCTCACAAGATCAAAAACGTTCTCGGCAGCGTTGACAAAGCTTGATCAAAGCTTTAACAGATATTCAAAAAAAGAGCGGTGCTCCTCACTAAGAGGGGGCCGCTCTTCTCTCTTTTCCATAATCCTGTCTTTGTCAGCTGTATGACGGTACTGCCTTTCTCCCGACAGCTGTCTTCTCCTGCACCCTTGTGCAAAGTCTTTCCAGATCCTTCCGCCTGCATACGCTCACAAGGCAGCGCGATCCATCTGCATCCACAAAAGCGAGGTCCATCCACAGCTCCTCTGCCGCCGTCATAATGCGTGCCGCCGCGATCCCCGCCTCCAGCTCAGCCAGCGACGTTTTTCTGCCTGAAGCCACTTTCGGCACAATACAGATCCGTCCATCCTCGTGAACTGCGCGAACCGCCCGCAGCGCTGTCGGAAACCTTTTCTTTGCGTAGCGCAGTACTTCCTCAGACCAGCGCTCGTGATAGTCATGGTACACGCACGGAAGCTCCTCTGAATCTGCCCTTTTCTGGCAGCGTCCTGCAGGAAGGGATTCTCCGAAGGCGACAGCTGTAAGACATTCATATCCCTGCTCTTCCTTTGCCCACACAGGGACACTGTGCGGAAGCACTGCCGGAATCCCGAGGAAACACAGATATGCCAGAATCTGCCCCGCGATATAGCCCGCATTCATATATGCATGTGGAAGGTCGTCAGAATACACAAGCAGGTAATAAGTCGAAGCAGCGCCGTGCTGCCGCCCCGCCCTCATACCGTTTCCGGCAAAGAGACGTATCTGTATGTCTGCCGGAGTATGCAGCGGCTCTACGCCGTGCGCAAAATCCAGAATACGCTCCAGAAGCCTTTTATCCAGCTTTGGCACGCCTGCCTGTATACCCGGCTGTTTTTTTCCCGATTTGAACAATAACCGCATCTGATTCCCATCCATTTCTCTTTATGTAACATTTTGTTTTTCTCATTTTTAACATTTCGTAATATTATTGTAATATATTCATTTAGAAATAGCAACTACTTTTTTATTTTTTCTTGCGATGAAGAAAAACGCATGCTCCGGCCCCGTATCATTTCGTTTGCAACGAAAAATACTGCATCGCGCACGCTGCGCTCTGCAGTATTTTTCACAATTTTCTATATTACTTTTTCTGCTATTCCACAATATTCTGGAGCCATACGCCCTTTTTCACAAGCACATATCCGATCACACACTTTATGATATCTACCGACTGGCAGATGATATACGTCGCCAGGATCGGCAGTCCTGAATATCTGCTCAGTACAAATGCGAGCGGAATACTGCATACCCATATAAATCCAGAGTCAAAGCAAAAGGTGACAACCGTCCTGCCGCCGGAGCGCAAAGTAAAATACGCAGAGTGCAGGAATGCCTGGACCGGCATCAGACAGGCGCCTATGATAATAAACTTCATCGCAAGGCTGCGCACCTGCGGGGATGTATTGTAGATTCTGGGGAACACCGGCGCCAGCAAAACCAGGATTGTTCCGATCGCAAAACAGCTCGCTACCGAAAAGAAGATCAGCTTCCGGTCCGTATCCTTCGCTTCTTCCATCCTGCCCGCTCCTAAAAGCTGCCCGATAATGATCGCCAGCGCATTCCCCATAGCCAGCCAGATGACATTGCAGACATTTGATATGGTAGAAGCAATATTAAGCCCGGCGATCACGACAAGCCCATACATGGAGTAACACTGCATAAGAACAGCCATGCCGACAGACCAGAGCACCTCATTGATCATAAGCGGAGAGCCTTTGATCAGGATCTTTTTCACCAGATCAGACGGCACGCGAAGCGTACGGTACGCTCCTTTTATAAACACGAGACGCTCCGAGCGGCGATGCGTCCATACAATGATCATTGTGCACTCCACAAATCTTGAAACTACCGTAGCGATCGCTGCTCCGGCCACGCCGAGACACGGCGCTCCAAATTTTCCAAAAATCAGAACATAGTTGAGCGATGTATTCACTACTACAGCGGCGATCCCGGCCCGCATCGGCGCTACGGTCTCTCCCATCTCCCGCAAAGTACTTGCATATATCTGCGTCGCCGCATAGGGGAGCATACCGATCAGCATGATCCTTAAATACTGCACGCCATAACCAAGTGTCGCATCAGCGCTTCCGGTGATCCCGTCCTCATGCAGATAGAGGGTGATCAGCGCCCCTCCTTTTACATACATCAGCCAGATACTGACCACCATAAGGATGATAATGGAAACGATCTTAAAGCGAAAGGTATCACGCACACCCTTCATATTATTGCTTCCGAAGTATTGCGCGCCAAAAATCCCCGCCCCGGATACCATGCCAAAAATGCTGATATTCAATATCAGAAGGAGCTGATTCGCCACCGCTACCCCGGACATCTGCTCCGTGCCGACACGTCCGATCATAATATTATCCAGCATCGCCACAAAGTTAGTTATTCCGTTCTGCACCATGATCGGTACTGCGATCGACAGCACCATCGCATAGAAGGCTTTATTTCCAATGTATTTTTTCATCGCGCCCCCCTGCAGATCACGAACAGTGTCGTGCCATTTTTTTCATTCAGAAGGAAAGATTTTTCGATCCTGCAGTCCGCATATTTCTTTACCTCCCTGCGAACAAGCTCCGGCTGCGTCGCATACAGGACCATAACGGCCTCTTTCTTTAAAAGCTGCGAGGCCTTTTCAAAAAAGCGCTCGTAGAGGCACGCTATCTCCTCTGTGCCTTTTGCCGCCGTCACCTGCGGCAGATCTGTAAAAATCTCGTCAAACAGATACTCATGCTCAAATTCAAAAAAATCCTTATTGATATAGTAGACACGACATCCTGCAAGCGCAGTGTTCACATGCGCCTTCTGGATCGCTTCGCCAAAGATGTCGATCCCGTACATGGCTCCCGCGCGCACGGCACGATGACGCTCAATAAGCATCGTACCTACCCCGCAAAATGGATCGAGCACCTGCGCCCGCTCTTTCAGATACGGCTGCGCCAGTTTTGCCGCAAGCGCAGCATTGACCGGCGCGATCGAGGCTGCCACGCTTTCCTGACGGTAAGAAAAGCGCTTTTCCGGAATCGTATAGAATTTCAGCATAGCTGCAAAGGTGCCATCCCTGCGCTCCAGCAAACGGAGCTCCATTTCATAGTCTGTCACAGAATTGACCAGACTGCCGCCTGCCGCCTGCTCCAGTGCATCTGACACCTTCCTGATGTAGCCTCCCTTTTTCTCCGGAGCCATCCTTCCTCTGAGCTCGATCCTGAATAAAAAGGGCGTGCTGCCGCTGTGGAGCCTCTTTGCAAGCTCCAGAACCTCCTGCGCCAGCGCAGCGCCTACCTCCTGCGGCTTCTGTACAGAAAGCGTCCGTTCTCCGATTGGAAAGAGCATCTCACTCCAGGTGCGGATCCCGCAGACTTCTCCTGCCGTGATCCCCCGTACCCGGATCCCTCCGGCGAGCATCGTGATCCTGTGTCCCTCTATCTGCGACGCGGTCGCCTCCCGCTGACACCGGTTCGTTACCAGGATCATATCACACGGAATATTCTGTCCGGTAAATCTGTGTCTCCGGCTTTTTTTGTACCTGAGCACCATTTCCTGCAGCATACGTCTCTCCCCGGCAACATGCTTTGCATCCTCATCCGTTGTCTCGGCCGCACGCAGCTCCTCCAGGCGCAGCTCCAGCTCGTCCAGATATGGCCGGTAATCCATCTGCGCCATTGCTTTTAAATAATCTGCACGCACAAAACGCGTTTCCTCCGTCTGGTATGCGTCAAAAAGAACCGGAAGCAGATCTTCCGATTCCATTTTTCCCAGAATAAGCGCGGCATTCTTTCTGACCTTGGGATCATTATCCTTTAACAGCCGCACCAGTACATCAAACTCGCCGCCTAAAAGATATGCAAATGCTCTCCTGTCTCTGTCATCTTTCAGACAGTCCCGCAGTGCGATCAGATTTGCCCGCACATCCCTGCCCGCACAGATTTCCTCATAATATTCTCTTACCATTCTTCTCCTCACCTGACTGCATCCCCGGCTTGCGGGGCACGCTCTTTTCTACGCTCGCCTTTGCCAAATCACTGCGCCTGCTTTGCCGATCCCCGGCACTCTTCCACATACGCCATCACGTCGTCCCGGAATTTCTCCCACTTGTCCTCATGCTCCACATAATACAGCGGACATTCTTTTCCTGTCACATCATAATGGCGGATAATATCTTCCCGCTCCAGACCGTATTCTTCTACAAGATACGCCGTCAGCTTCATACAGGACTCATACGTCTCCTCCGTAAACTGCCCGGTCTCATCCAGATGGCAGTTCTCGATCGATACGGAAAGATGATTCATGGAATTGGACGCGTATGCGATCTCTCCCGGAGGAACACACTCGATGATCTCTCCCTCTATTCCCACGACAAAATTTGCACTCATGGATGTATTTTTCAGATCCTTCAGGCTTTCAAAATAATCATGGTTTTCCTGCGCCGTTGTTCTGGGATTCCCGAGATAGTGGATCACGACCTTCTCGATCGCGTCTACCTTTTCCCCGGGACGCGAATATTCATTGATCGTAAGCAGCTGTTCATCAATATCCGGTCTGGGTACTGCATTTACAGGCTCGGTCTGCCCTTCTGTCTCGATGCTGAGTTCATCTGCTTCCTCAAGCAGAAGATCCACATCCGTATCCTCCTTTGGGATCATACGAAATAAAAGTAATACCGCAAGCGCAGTGAGCAATATCGCCACGATCCACACTGCCACGTGATCCCATCGGATATGCCCGCCGTTTTTCCGGTCTCTTTCTCTGTTCCTTTGTATCTGATTCTTCCTGTTTCTCATGATCGTTACAACAACTCCAAATCTGAATTTCATTTACGCTTTAGTATACAACATTTTCTCTCCATACGCACCCCCTTTTTTCCGGTTTTCACATATTTCTTCTATATTCGACATCTTCACCTGAAAAAAACTGCTGTGCGCCGCATCCCGATGCACTGTCCAGGAGCACATTCCCAAAAGCGTCCAGGCCTTCAGTCATATGCTTACAAACAGCGCCGGTATACGTCACCCAGCAGTCTGTATCTCTCATTTTCTGTCTTACGGTTCTATGGCTATTGCCCTATCCGTCCAAGCACTCTGCGCACACTTACTGCTCTACGCTGTAATTCGGCGCTTCCTTTGTGATATGAATATCATGCGGATGAGACTCTTTCAGTGAAGCAGCTGAAATCTTTACAAATCTGCCGTTCTTCTTCAGCTCCTCGATCGACGGAGTACCGCAGTAACCCATACCGGAACGCAGACCTCCAAGAAGCTGGAATACTTCATCTTCTACGCTTCCCTTATATGCCACGCGGCCTTCTACACCTTCTGGAACAAGCTTTTTCGCATTTGTCTGGAAATAGCGGTCCTTGCTGCCGTTTTCCATCGCAGCGATCGATCCCATACCGCGGTACACCTTGTACTTTCTTCCCTGGAAGAGTTCAAAGGTTCCCGGACTCTCATCACAGCCTGCAAACAGACTTCCCATCATGCAGACGTTGGCTCCTGCCGCGATCGCCTTCGTCATATCGCCGGAGAACTTGATGCCGCCATCTGCTATGATCGGGATACCGTATTCATTCGCTACCTGATAGCAGTCCATAACAGCTGTGATCTGCGGTACACCGATACCTGCGACCACACGTGTGGTACAGATCGAGCCCGGCCCGATACCTACCTTGACTGCATCCGCACCCGCCTCGATCAGCGCTCTTGTCGCCTCTCCGGTAGCTACATTTCCTGCGATCACCTGCAGATCCGGGAATTTTTCCTTTACCATGCGCACACAGTTGATCACGTTTGCGGAATGGCCATGCGCACTGTCAAGCACTACCACATCCACCTGAGCCTCTGCAAGCGCAGCGGCACGTTCCAGCACATTCGCTGTAATACCGATCGCGGCGCCGCACAGGAGACGTCCCTTACCATCCTTTGCAGAATTCGGATACTTGATCTGCTTCTCGATATCCTTTATTGTAATAAGACCTTTCAGATTAAAGTTATCATCTACGATCGGAAGCTTTTCCTTTCTCGACTTGGCAAGGATCTTCTTTGCCTCCTCCAGCGTCACGCCTACCTTTGCCGTGACCAGTCCTTCTGAGGTCATCGATTCTTTGATCTTTTTGGAAAAATCCTCCTCAAACAAAAGATCACGGTTCGTGATGATACCGACCAGTCTGCCGTTTTCCGTGATCGGCACACCAGAAATACGAAACTTGCTCATCAGATCGTTCGCGTCCGCCAGTGTGTGCTCCGGTGAGAGATAGAACGGATCTGTGATAACTCCGTACTCGGAACGCTTTACCTTGTCTACCTCTTCCGCCTGCTGCTCGATCGACATATTTTTGTGGATAATGCCGATACCGCCCTGTCTCGCCATCGAGATCGCCATCCGATGCTCGGTTACCGTATCCATGCCGGCACTCATCATCGGAATATTCAGTTTGATTTTCTTTGTCAGCCACGTACTGAGATCTACCTGATTCGGGATTACCTCTGAATACGCCGGCACTAAAAGCACATCATCAAACGTAATTCCTTCGCCAATAATTGTTCCCATGTTTTTTCCTCTCTTTCTGAATAAGGTCTTTCGTGTCTTGCTGCTTTGATTAACTACTCTAACAAATTCGTTTTTCAATGTCAACTGCTGATTCACATTTTATACAGAAAAATTGACTACATAAGATTTACTTTTCTCGGAGCCATGCGGCGCATATCATTCAAAATCGCATCATTCAGCTCCACTTTGATCACATCGCGCTTTCCATCTTTATTATAGACCGCAATGTATTCATTTTTTTCATTCTTACCTGATGTGTAGTCCTTTATCTTTTCACTCCGGTAAGAATCCAGCGCATGAGACTTCGCCGGAGCGATCACTTCCAGCGTCTCCACATCATAGCTTGCAACCTTTTTGCGCTTCTGTCTGGAATAGATCACATCAATATCCAGTTCCCCGTTCACATAAAGATACTCATACTCCACATCCAGACGCGGGATCAGAAACATATAGGCCACAAACCCGACTGCGATCGCCAGCGCAAGGATCAGTGGATTCAGAAACATCGCCGCCAGTACCAAAAGCACCAGAAGTGCTATGATCCCGACCTTCAGCAGCTTTTTCCCAAGCGTCATCTCCTTTTTGACCAGAATTTCCTGATACAGATCACTCATTTTCTTTCCTCCTGTGAGTTTTTCTATGCTTATTTTTTATTTTTCCTGACTGCACAGCAGATAATCCACAAACGCAATGCTCATATCTGTATTCACCGAATTAGCCATCACTGCCGCATAGATCTTTCCTCCAAAATACGCGTTCTGACTCGCAAGCACCGGTGAGTCTGTGACCTCCACTGCGTAGCATGCTCCGCCTGCATCCTCCTCCAGACGTTCCTGCCACTGCTCCTTTTGCTCCGGTGTGAGTAATCCTGAAAGATCCATCAAGAATCCATCCTCCAGATATGTCTCATATGCCAGCTCATCCAGAACCACGACATCTATCGCCTGCGCCCCGATCAGCGTAGTCAGCTTCATCTGCTCCGCCATACTGCTCTGTGACTGCGGCGCATCTTTTCCCTCTTCTATAAGCGTTGTATTTACTGTCGCCACCTGATGCTTATCCAGTCCGCCGACATAGTCCGCAAACTCTGCCGACATCTCCTTCGCATCTACTTCCATTGCATTGCAGTTTACAAGATATGCCTGCAGCACTTCCTCGATCTGCATATTCTGGAATATGGTCACACCAATATGTATCAAAAGGATCAGCCCTATCAGGAGCGCCATCTGAGCCTTATAATAATCCCACACGTAGCCGATCCGCTCTTTCCATGTCATCTTGGACAATTTTTTCAGCTCTTTCTTCACGCTGTCCCGCCATGTGCCGTCTTCCATCTGTCTCTCCTTTTCGGATATTTTTAGGTATTCCGACGGATATTGTAGCACAAAAGAGGGTAAACGTCTATTGTTTACCCTCCTTTTTAGATTTTATTTAGATTTAGATTACATCATTCCCATGCCCGGGTTTGCCGGCATTGCCGGTGCATCTTCTTTGATATTTCCTACTACAGACTCTGTTGTCAGCAGTGTGGATGCAACGCTCGTTGCGTTCTGCAGTGCGCTTCTTGTAACCTTTGCCGGATCAAGGATGCCTGCTTTTACCATATCTACATACTCTTCTTTGTATGCGTCAAATCCTGTGCCAACCTCAGACTCACGTACCTTATTGATGATAACAGAGCCCTCCAGACCTGCATTTGCTGCGATGTGGTACAGCGGAGCTTCCAGAGCTTTCAGAATGATCTTCACGCCTGTCTTCTCATCGCCCTCCAGCTCATCTGCCAGTTTGGCAACCTTATCTGCAGCATGGATGTATGCAGAACCGCCGCCTGCGATGATTCCTTCCTCTACTGCTGCTCTTGTAGCTGCAAGCGCATCTTCCATACGCAGTTTTGCTTCCTTCATCTCTGTCTCTGTAGCAGCACCTACACGGATCACTGCAACACCGCCTGCCAGTTTTGCAAGACGCTCCTGAAGCTTCTCTTTGTCAAACTCAGATTTTGTTGTCTCGATCTCTGCTTTGATCTGAGCAACTCTTGCAGCGATCGCATCTTTATCACCAAGACCGTCTACGATGATCGTGTTCTCTTTCTGAACCTTTACAGATTTTGCTGTTCCGAGCATCTCCAGTGTAGCTTCTTTCAGCTCAAGACCTACTTCCTCGGAGATCACGCGTCCGCCTGTCAGGATCGCGATATCCTCAAGCATTGCTTTTCTTCTGTCGCCATATCCCGGAGCCTTTACGCCTACTACCTGGAACGTACCACGCAGCTTGTTGAGGATCAGTGTCGTAAGTGCCTCACCCTCGATATCCTCTGCGATGATCAGCAGCTTCTTGCCAGACTGAACGATCTGCTCAAGCAGCGGAAGGATCTCCTGGATATTGCTGATCTTCTTGTCTGTGATCAGGATATACGGATCATCCAGAACAGCTTCCATCTTCTCCATATCTGTTGCCATATATGCGGAGATATAACCTCTGTCAAACTGCATACCTTCTACAAGGTCAAGCTCTGTCTGCATTGTCTTGGATTCCTCGATCGTGATAACGCCGTCACGGGAAACCTTCTCCATAGCGTCAGCTACCAGCTCTCCTACCTTCTCATCACCGGAAGAAACAGCTGCTACTCTTGCGATCTGCTCCTTGCCTGTAACCTTCTGGCTCATTGCCTTGATCGCCTCTACTGCTGCATCTGTTGCCTTCTTCATTCCTTTTCTGAGAACGATCGGGTTTGCGCCTGCTGCCAGGTTCTTCATTCCTTCATTTACCATAGCCTGAGCCAGTACTGTTGCTGTTGTTGTACCGTCGCCTGCTACATCGTTTGTCTTAGATGCAACTTCCTTGATGAGCTGTGCGCCCATGTTCTCAAATGCGTCTTCCAGCTCGATCTCCTTTGCGATCGTCACACCGTCATTTGTGATAAGCGGTGATCCGAACTGCTTGTCAAGAACTACGTTTCTTCCTTTCGGTCCTAATGTCACACGTACCGTATCTGCCAGTTTATTTACTCCACATTCCAGAGCTGCTCTTGCGTCAGCGCCAAATTTGATTTCCTTTGCCATTGTAATCAGCCTCCTGTTTTATTTATACGAATTGTTGTCCTTCTGCCGTTTCCTGTATTTACTCCACAACTGCAAGAATATCGCTCTGTTTTACGATAATGTACTCTTCCTCGCCAAGCTTTACTTCATTTCCGGCATATTTTGAATAGATCACCTTATCGCCTGCCTTAACCTGCATGGTCACTTCTTTTCCGTCAACCATACCGCCCGGTCCGACTGCGATCACTTCCGCTTCCTGCGGCTTCTCCTGTGATTTACTTGTCAGGATGATACCTGATTTCGTTGTCTCTTCTGCTTCGAACTGCTTTAATACAACTCTGTCTCCTAACGGTACTAATTTCATATTTAATTCCTCCTTAGATGAAAGTTCCTCTTCACTTTATTAGCACTCATTTAAGTCGAGTGCTAACGAACATCCTTATATTAGTTAAAATATGTAAATATTGCAACTTCTATTTTGGTTGTATATTACCTGTTTTTATCTCTAATCCTTTTATTTTCTTTATTTATCTTTGTTTTTCTTATGTTTTCTTTTTCTTGTAGAAAATCTATAGAAAACCGTCTTGCAGCATGCAGGAGAACAGCTCAAATACAACATGCAGAATACGGATACGACAGCGGAAATAAAAAAAGAGGGAATATTGCAAACTGCTGTTCCCGGCGGATTCTGGATACCGTCGGAATACCATCTGCAATATTCCCTCTTTTACGCTTCATGCTTTCATAATCTTGTTTTTTTGATCTCTTCCAGTTCGTCGAACACCACATCATTGAGTACTTTAATGTAAGTACCCTTCATCCCCGATGACCGTGATTCGATCACCCCTGCACTTTCAAACTTGCGCAGCGCATTAACGATCACAGAGCGTGTAATGCCGACTCTGTCTGCGATCTTGCTCGCAACAAGGATCCCTTCTGTTCCATCCAGCTCATCAAAAATGTGGATGATCGCTTCCATCTCAGAAAAGGACAGTGTACTGATCGCAGATTTTACAATCTGTACTTTTCGGTTTTCTTCGGCATTCTCCTCGTTTACCGAACGCATCATCTCAAGTCCTACCACCGTCGTCCCATATTCACTGAGTATGATATCATCAATATCATACTGCTCTGCGTATTTATACATAAACACAGTGCCAAGACGCTCTCCCGCAATGTCGATCGGATTAATGATCGCCTGGTATTTTCTGATATTCTCTCCCTCAAATCCAAGCGTTTCCAGATTGACATTTTCTTTCGTAGAGAGGACTCCAAGAAGCCGTTCGTTCAGCATTGGATCAATATGACCGCCGACGCGATCAACGATCAGTTCTTTGATCTCTTCCACACCATCGCATACTCCAACGCCAAGCACCTTTCCTTTCCGGCTGATAACGAGAATGTTTGAATTCAAAATGCCGGTCAGGACATCACAAATATCATTGAACACTACTTTACTCGTATTGTTGTTATGTAACAACTGGTTAATCTTTCTGGTCTTATCCAATAATTGAACGCTCATCACAGGCCTCCTTCGCATATTATACAGTTAATTCTCGTTTCATTTTATGATACCATGAAATTTTCAGAAAATCAACAGATATTATGATTATTGGCGGCATTTATTAGAAAACTTACTCTTTTCTTTATTTTTTCAACTATTCTTTCTATTTCTCACTGATATATCCGCAGGTCTTATCCGCACATACGACACGATTTCCCTTTTCTACCATGTAGCCGCCGCACTGCGGGCACTTCTGCACTACAGGCTTCTGCCAGGACATGAACTCACATTCCGGATTTCCCTCGCATCCGTAATATCTCCTGCCCTTTTTTGTCTTACGGATCACAACATCTTTTCCGCACACCGGGCAGGGAACCCCTATCTTTTCCAGATATGGCTTCGTATTGCGGCAGTCCGGGAATCCCGGGCAGGCAAGAAACTTTCCATGAGGTCCGTACTTTACTACCATATTGCGGCCGCACAGATCACAGACCACGTCTGTCACCTCATCCTCGATCGTCACCTTCTCCAGATTCTTCTCTGCCTCTTTTACCGCCTCATCGAGATCCGGATAAAAGTTTTCCACAACAGTCTTCCAGCTGATCGTTCCTTCCTCAATAGAGTCCAGCAAAGACTCCATATTCGCAGTAAAGCTCACATCCACAATACTCGGAAACGCTTCCTTCATAATATTGTTGACAACCTCTCCGAGCTCTGTCATATAAAGATTTTTATTTTCTTTTGCCACATACCGGCGCGCAATGATCGTAGTGATGGTCGGAGCATACGTACTCGGACGTCCGATGCCCTGCTCCTCCAGCGCCCGCACAAGAGAAGCCTCCGTATAATGAGCCGGCGGCTGCGTAAAGTGCTGCTCTGCCTCGATCCCCATCTCAGAAAGCTTCATCCCCGGCTCTATTTTCCCGGCGATCACATTGTTTTCCTCTTTTGTCTCACTGCTTTCTGTATATACGGTACGAAAGCCTTCAAAGGCAACTCTGGAAGCCGCTACGGTGAAGCGGTAGCCGCCTGCCTGGATCTTTACAGATGTCGTCTCATATCGGGCCGGGGCCATCCGGCTCGCCATAAAACGTTTCCAGATGAGCTGATAAAGCCGAAACAGATCACGGCTCAGTAATTCCTTTACACTTGCCGGAGTACGGCTGACATCTGTCGGCCGGATCGCCTCATGTGCATCCTGGATCTTTTTGCCACTGGTCTGTGCCGTTCTTTTTTCCGCGACAAACTCACTGCCATACTGACTGTCAATATATTCTCTCGCTGCCTGGTCCGCTTCTTCAGAGACACGAGTGGAATCCGTACGGAGATACGTGATCAGCGCAACTGTCCCGCTCCCTTTAAGCTCTACTCCTTCATAGAGCTGCTGTGCCAGACGCATGGTTTTCTGTGTGGAAAAATTCAGCGCATTGGCTGCCTCCTGCTGCAGAGTACTTGTCGTAAACGGGAACGGCGCCTTTTTTGTACGCTCTCCTTTTTTCACCTCGTCTACAAGAAACTCCGACTGCCTGATCGCTTCTACGATCTCGTTTTTCCGCGCTTCTGAATCGATCGTTTCCTTCTTGTCCGTGCCATAAAACTTCGCCGTCAGCGGCTTTTTCTCTCCCGGCGCCAGAAGCTTCACATCAAGCGACCAGTATTCCTTTGGAATAAATGCGTTGATCTCATCCTCACGGTCTCCGATGATGCGCAGAGCGACCGACTGTACACGGCCTGCACTCAGTCCCCGTTTTACCTTCTGCCACAGCAGCGGACTGATCCTGTATCCCACCATCCTATCCAGCATACGGCGCGCCTGCTGTGCATTCACCAGATCCATATCGATCGGACGCTCATGCTTTAAGGATTCCTTGACGGCAGTCTTGGTGATCTCATTAAATGTGATCCTCCTGCGTTTCTTATCATCCAGCTTGAGTGCCTCCGCCAGATGCCAGGAGATCGCTTCTCCTTCACGGTCCGGGTCAGTTGCCAGATAAACCTTGTCCGCCTTCTTTTCTGCTTTGCGCAGCGCGGCAAGAATATCCCCCTTTCCACGGATCGTAATATATTTGGGCTCATAATCATGCTCCACATCAAAGCCGAGCTGGCTTTTTGGCATATCTCTTACATGTCCGTTCGATGCAAGCACCTCGTAATTAGAACCAAGAAATTTTTTAATTGTTTTCACTTTTGCAGGCGACTCTACGATCACCAGATATTTCGGCATAGCCATTCCCTCCATAAACAGCGCCGCTGTGTCTGCATTTTCTAAGGAAAATCATACACGCACATAATAATTTCGCTGTGTTTCTTTTGCCAGTCCCTTCATCTCCAGCGCCAGCAGCGCATCGCCAAGCTCTGCCAGAGACAATGCGGTGCATGCTTCAAGCTCCCACAGACTTCTGGACTGCAAACCGAGACTACTATACACTAATTTTTCCGCCGGTGCAAGTGCAAAATCTTCCGATAATTTATTTCTTTTCTTTTTATAGCCTGAAAAATTCGTATCCATAAATGTTTCAACAGACAACAGTACATTCGCGCCCTGAGCTATCAATTCATTGCACCCCTCACTCAGCTCATCCTGAGGGCGCCCCGGAACAGAAAAAACGGTACGCCCCTGCGCCGCGGCAAATCCGGCAGTGATCAGCGAACCGCTTTTTTTACGCGCCTCGATGACTGCCACCACATCTGACAGGCCGCTGATGATCCGGTTGCGCGCCGGAAAATGCATCCGCAGCGGTCTGGTTCCCGGCGCAAGCTCTGAAAGAACGCCGCCGCTCTTCACCAGACGCTCCAGAAGAAGCTGGTGCGATGCAGGATAACAGACGTCAACGCCACACCCCAGTACGGCAAAACTCTCTCCGCCTGCCTCCAGAGCCGCCCACTGCGCCGCTCCATCGATCCCGTAGGCGGCTCCGCTCACCACCGCCCCTCCTGCGCGCGCGATCTCTTCTGCAAGCTGCTCCGCCAGCTCCTTTCCCCGATACGTACACAGCCTCGCTCCCACGATCGCAACACTTTTTTTCTGTCCGTCCGGCAGCCGCCCACGGTAAAAAATCCCATACGGTCTGTCCTCAAGCTCCAGAAGCTTCTGCGGATATTCTCTGTGCCTGCAGCTTCTAAATAGTATTCCCTTTTCTCTGTTTCTATGCGCGATTTCCTCCGGTGAACCTGCTGCGCGAAACTCCAGTACCTTTTTTACAAATGCACAGCCCCTCTTTTGCAAATGAGAAAGCTCTGCCTGTGAAGCACAGTATACCCCCTGCGCACTCCCAAAACAGCGCAGCAGTATCTCCTGCTGCGTCCGATACAATCCGCTGATACTGCAAAGCCACTCCCAGTACAGCTCCAGATCCTGTCCCATATACGCTCCCTGTATCCTCCCCCTGCATGCGCTCCGCTTCTCCCTACATCAGCGCTTCTGCCGGCCGATACAAAAGCGCTTCACTGATATGCTTCATCTCAATGTGCTCTGCTTCCTCCAGATCTGCTATCGTCCGTGCGACGCGGATCATACGATGATACGCTCTGGCGGTCAGGTGCTTTTGCTCATATATCTGCCTTAACTGCCCCTGCGCTTCCTGCGGAAGAGGACAGTACTCCCGAAGAGCAGCCGCAGACAGATCTGCATTAAACCGGAAGCTGCTGCCTTTGTATCGGCGTGACTGGATCTCATGCGCCCGCAGTACTCTTTTTCGTATGGCTGCCGTTTGCTCTTCCTTCGCATCGCCCGTCAGCTCGTCATAGCGCATCGGATGGACCATGACATGCAGATCGATCCGATCCAGCAAAGGCCGGCTGATCCGGTGAAGATAGCGCAGCACCTCTCCTTCGCTGCACCGACAGCGCGTCCGGTCAGGAAAATACCCGCAGCGGCACGGGTTGCGGGAAGCAACCAGCATAAAATCCGCCGGAAATACATACTGCCCTGTATTTCTTGAAATGCGCACCACGCCCTCCTCCATCGGCTGGCGCAGGATCTCCAGCGCCTCCGGCTGAAATTCTGCGATCTCATCCAGATATAATACTCCCCGGTGCGCCAGGCTGATCTCGCCCGGACGAGGCACCGCTCCTCCCCCGGACAGGGCGACTGCCGAAGCTGTATGATGCGGCATCCGAAACGGCCGCTCTGTCAGTATCCCCGCAGCCGGAAGAATACCTGCCACACTGTGTATCTGAGAAACCTCCAGAGCCTCTTCCGGCTCCATCGGAGGCAGGATCCCCGGAATCCGTCTGGCGATCATCGTTTTGCCTGCTCCGGGAGGACCGCCCAGCAAGAGATTGTGCATCCCGGCGGCAGCAATCTGGGCTGCCCGCTTTGCCATCCGCTGCCCTTTAATATCTGCAAAATCCGCCGCACACCCGGTTCCCTTTTCCCGGAAAATTTCTTCTATATTAGTACGTGTCTGTACCAGCTGACGCTGTGTCGTAAAGTGATCCGCTACCGCTTTTAAATGATCGGCTCCAAGTACTGTAATCCCGCTGATCGCGGCGGCCTCTCCTGCATTTGCCGATGGAACAATACAGATCCTGCATCCGCTTCGCCGCGCCTCCCTCACCATACCAAGAACTCCGCGAACGGCATGGATACTCCCGTCAAGTCCCAGCTCTCCGGCCAGAAAAACGCCATCCAGACACGTTCCCGGCACACAGCCGTATGCAGCCAGCACTGCCACCGCGATCGGCAGGTCAAACCAGGAGCCTGATTTTCGGATATCTGCGGGGGAAAGATTGACCGTCACCTTTTTCGGCAGCAGCTTATAGCCGGAATTTTTTAATGCGATCCTCACACGGTCCTGCGCCTCACGTACCTCAGACGCAAGATATCCAACCATAGAAAACTGCGGCAGTCCGTCTGATACATCTGCTTCGACAGATATGATCCTGCTGTCTATCCCGTGCAGAGCCGCCGAATTTACCTTACTGAACAATGTACATCCCCTCTTTTTACCGGCTTCTCTCCCATGTTCCCCAGTTATTGTGCAGCAATATTCATCTATATATTTTATGTTGCTTTTATCATATCATTAGTTGTTATTTATTGCAAGACCTATTTGAAAAAAACAGAAATTCCCATCATATTTTCAGAAATGCTTCAGATACTAACACTGCAAAACAAACAAAATCCTATACAGGAGGTGTCATCTATGCATTCAGATACTGACAGACAAGCCTTTCATCCGACACCGGAGGAGCCCAGAACAAAAAGAAAAAAGGAAGCAGAAAAAGCGGATCCAACCAGCCTTTCTGATTCCTTCTTTTCAAAAAGTGTCTGCTCTGCCACAGACTGCACAGGGCTGATCCCTGCACTTCCCTCCTCTGAAGCAGAGCTGGATGCCTACGAAGAAATGTACCAGTTCTGTCTTCAAAATGCGGCTTCCGATCCCGAACAGGACACATAACCTGCACCGCTGCAGCCATACTGCTATTTTTCTACGCCGTTTTTTGCGCAGATATCCGCAAGACAGCACCGGTCACAGTACGGCGCTGTCCTTGCTGTGCAGACCTCACGTCCATGATAGACCAGCCTGTGACAGAAATCGCTGCCCTCCTTTGGCGGGATGATCTTCCACAGAGCCATCTCCACACGTTTGGGATCCTTGATCCCATCTACCAGACCGATGCGGTTCGTAAGCCGGATGCAGTGCGTATCTGTTACGATCGCCGGCTTCCCGAATACATCGCCCATGATCAGATTCGCGCTCTTGCGGCCGACTCCCGGAAGCTTCAAAAGCGCGTCAAAATCATCCGGTACCTTTCCGCCGTATTCCTCCTTCAGCATGCGCATACACGCGCTGATATCCCGCGCCTTGCTGCGCCCCAGCCCGCACGGCTTTACGATCTCTTCAATCTCCTCCGGCCTGGCAGCAGCCAGAGCCTCTATATCAGGGAATTTCTCATACAGCTTTTCTACGACAACATTTACCCTCGCATCGGTACACTGTGCGGCCAGACGCACACTTACCAGAAGCTTCCACGCATCATCATAATCAAGCGTACAGCCTGCATCCGGATATTCTTCTTTCAGACGCCGGATCGTCTCCAGCGCCAGCTGCTCTTTTGTCATCTTTCTCCTCCATATCCTGTCCGGCCATATCCGGCAGGGCTCATTCCCGGTCAGCCCGGCTTTTTGTTCCCCGCCGCCCTTTTACAGGGGATCAGCCTTCTCCGTTAAAGCAGTAGGTACACAGCTTACACGGCGAAATGCCGATGGATGCTTTCAGATCATCCAGTCTGTGATAGCGCAGCGTCGTGAAGTTCTGCTCCTTTCGGATCGCTTCGAGCATCGCTTCATATCGCTTGCTGCACGGATCTGCATAATCTGCAAGCACTTCCTGGGATACCTCTCCTTCGCGTTCCCGGATCACGCGTCTTGTGATCAGATCCATCTCTGATTTTGACCGTGAAAAATTCAGATATTTGCAGCCATACAGAAGAGGCGGACACGCCGGGCGCACATGTACTTCCTTGGCGCCGCTCGCATACAGGAACTCGGTGGTCTCTCTGAGCTGAGTCCCCCGCACGATCGAGTCATCAATCAGCAAAAGCTTTTTGTTCTGGATCAGAGCCTTGACCGGGATCAGTTTCATCTTCGCGATCAGATTTCTCTGGCTTTGCTGCGTCGGCATAAAGGAACGCGGCCAGGTCGGCGTATATTTGATAAACGGTCTGGCATACGGAATGCCGGATTCATTTGCATACCCGATCGCGTGAGCGATACCGGAATCCGGCACACCTGCTACCACATCCGGTGAAATATTCCCCTTATCGCGTTTTGCAAGCATGCTTCCGCATTTGTAACGCATTTCCTCTACATTTACACCTTCATAGGAAGAGGTCGGATATCCGTAATATACCCAGAGGAAGGAGCAGATGCGCATCTCCTCTCTCGCTTCAGAAACCGTTTTTACCTCATCCGGCGTAATAAACACAATCTCTGATGGTCCCAGCTCCTTATAGTCGGTATATCCAAGATTGATATAGGCAAAGCTCTCAAAGGATACGCAGTACGCGTCCTCCTTCTTCCCGACTACCAGAGGCGTCCTGCCGTAACGGTCGCGCGCCGCATACAGGCCGTCCTTTGTCATGATCAGCAGCGTCATGGAACCGTCTATAATCTCCTGCACAAAACGGATCCCCTCCACGATACTGTCCTTTTTGCAGATCAGGGAAGCAACCAGCTCCGTTGCATTGACCTGACCGCCGCTCATTTCCTGAAAGTGTGCATTTCCATTCTCATAAACATACTCCAGCAGCTGATCCATATTGTTGATCTTTCCGACTGTCGTGATCGCAAAGCTGCCCAAATGCGACTGAATCAGCAGAGGCTGCGGCTCATAGTCAGAAATACATCCGATTCCAATATTTCCTTCCATTTCTGCCACGTCCCGGTCAAACTTCGTACGAAACGGAGAATTTTCGATGTTGTGGATCGCTCTTTGAAATCCCTGTTCTCCACAGACAGCCATACCGCCGCGTCTGGTTCCGAGATGTGAATGATAATCAACTCCGTAAAATAATTCCAGTGTACAGTCACTCTTAGAAGCAACTCCGAAGAATCCGCCCATAATCCAATCTCCTTTGCATGATCTGTGTGCTGCACAGCGCTTTTGCGCCTGCCGCCCTCATCTGTTATGTCTTATGAATTCATTACTACTTTATCATGAACCGCGAACGAGGTAAAGATTTTTTTGCGGTACAACAGGCAAAGCTTCCGCGGTTCAAAAAACACATTTACCACAAACGAAAAGGCACTCTGAATACTCAGAGTGCCTTTTCCCGCATCTGCGGTGCTTCAAGCGTGCGTTAGAAGATTCGAACTCCCGACCTTTTGGTCCGTAGCCAAACGCTCTATCCAGCTGAGCTAAACGCACATGTCCTTTAAGCATGTTTGATTATATATCAGGGTTTTCTGTTTGTCAACCACTAAAATGAAATTTTTTTATTTTTTTTGACTTTTCACACATTAGGCGGCTGTGACCCCTCATCCGGAGACTCCAGCCGCCTGTTTTTCTACCTGCTCTGTAGCTGTGGCTTTGTGCGTTATGATCATTTATACAGAAAGATCGGCATCCGCTCCTGCATGTTTTCATAAATCGTGGCTGCTGCCTGCGGCGGCAGATTGATACAGCCATGGGAGCCGCCTGTCTGATAGATGTTCCCTCCAAATTCATTTCTCCACGGCGCATCATGCAGCCCCTGCCCGTCATGGAACGGCATCCAGTATGTTACCTCTTCTCTCCAGGTATCTCCCTCCAGTACCTCCGGACTCGTCTTGTAAGGGATCATAAACACCCCTGTTGCCGTTTCGCGTCCATCCTTTGGAAGCCCTGATACGAAATCGCTCTCTACAACAACCTTTCCGTCAATATAGAACCAGAGATGCTGCTTTGTCAGATCCGCTTCTACATACGTGCCGACTACATCATCCTGCCCGTTTCGCTTATACCCCTTGACGGCATAGACCGGTTCACGCTCTACCGCCGTATTTGCGTAGATATCCTGGATCAGCTGCTGCGCCTCCGCATCGCAGTCGATCTGATACCCGTAATCACTCGACTCATAGTGGATTGTCCTGCCGTCATGCGTTGTAAAATCGCGCGCATGATAAAGCGTATCATAGCGGGCTGCCAGCTCGTAGACGTAATCGTAAACTGCCTCTTCATTCAGCGTTGCCTCCCCGCCTTCGATGTTGAGCCAGTTCTGCACCACAGACCAGTCCACCACCTCTTTTTTCTCACCGAAGGTCAGGGAAATCTTTGCCTTACAGTAGGAGTTATAGATTCCCATCATAGTATTCATCTCGCCGTCATCCTGTGTGACTGCCGGCAGGAAATAAAACGATTCCGGCACCTCGAGCGTCCCGTTCTTCTGCGGTCTGTCCGCTGCTACGACCTTGTCTGCGTAATCCTTTACCATCACGCGCAGATCCGCATCATCCATTTCATTTCCGTATACTTCCGGCTCAATATAATACTCTGTGCCATTATACTCAAGAGATGCATCCACGCTTGCCTTTCGCGGAGTTAAAAAGCGGGAAGCCGAGACTGCTTCGTTAAACGTGTCCTCGTCAAATTCAAACGGGATCTCCACCTCGAACTCATTTCCACCCATCAGGCTGAACAGCAGGCGCACATTCTGCTCGCGCATGCAGGATTTCAGCTCTGATAAAAGCTTCATCTCATCAACGGTATATCCCATATCCTCCAGCGTCAGTGTCAGCGCTTCCTGACCGCCTTCATTTATCGTAAGCTCCGGCGCACTGTAATCGCGTTCCAGGATCAGCATGACCTCCTTTGCCGTCTTTCCTGTCACGTCGTAGCCATTGATCTTTGTGTTTTCAAAAAACAGACCGCTGTTTGCCTGCTCATACAGATAATATCCCAGCACTCCGAGGCCGATACCGATCAGACAGAGCATAACAATAAGGGCTATCTTAACCCCTTTTTTCTTTTTCTTCAATTTCCGTCCCTTGCCCTTCTACCAGCATCTCACAGAGGAATCCCGATCAGGAAGCTGCTCTTCCTGATCTGATGCCAATATTCTGATGCTATTTTAATAAAATACTCTTTAATAATATTGCACCATTCTAAAAAAATAGTCAAGCGGGGGAATCTTAATTTTCATCTAAAAAAGCTGCTACACCGGAAACCACACAACCATCTCTGTGCCCTTCCCCACTTCACTGTGCAGCTCGATCCGGGCATCATGCTGTGCCACAATATGCTTTACAATAGCAAGTCCGAGCCCCGTTCCTCCGGTCAGCTTGGAACGGCTCTTGTCCACACGGTAAAAGCGCTCAAAGATACGCTCCTGACTGTCCGGCGGGATCCCGATCCCGGTATCCTTTACAGAGAGCATGACCTGATCTCCCCGCATTCCTACCGTCACATCCACGCGTCCCCCGACCCGGTTGTAGCGGATCGCATTATCGCAGAGGTTAAATACGAGCTCCTCTATCATGTCTTTATTGCCGTGTACGATGCTGCGTACGCCGTGGCAGGCGATATGGATCCCGTGATTTTCCGCATTGAGCTGCAGCATTTCCACGCAGGTCTGCGCAAGGTCATACAGATCCACATCTGTGTAAGGAGTCTCTGTATGTCCTCCATCCAGTTCTGACAGACGGATAATATCATTGATCAGAGTCAGCAGACGCTTGGCATTTCTGTGGATCTCGCGCGCAAAGCGCTGCACCTCATTTTCACCGGCGATTCCGGTCTCGATCAGCTCTGCATAGCCCGATATAGAGGTGAGCGGAGTCTTTAACTCATGAGAAACATTCGCGGTAAACTCCTGCCGCATCTTCGCGCCCTTGATAATATCCTCGTGCTGCTTCTGTATCGTTGTAATAAACGGGACGAGCTCCTCGTACGTCTCAAGCCCGTCAATGCTGTCAATATCCTGCGCCAGCTTCTCGATCGGCCGTACCAGACTGGTCGTGATATATCTGGAAAAGAGCAGACAGATCAAAAGCATCAAAAGCGCCACTCCCGCGATCCCGTACATGGTATTGCGAAATACGCTCCAGATACTGTCCTCCTCCTTGCTGATGCGCAGAATGTCGCCATTTTCAAGCTGAACGGCATAATAGTACATATCCCGGTGCAGCGTATCGGAATGACGGACCGCGTACCCCTCTCCGCTCTTTTCGGCTTTTTTGATCTCCGGACGGTCGGAATGATTGCTCATCTGATCGCTCCCCGCTTTGCTGTCATACGTAACGGTCCCGTCTGTGGAAATGACTGTCACGCGCAGATCAGGCTGCGGATCTGTATACTGCCTTTCCAGCTCTTCTCCTGAAGTCACCATGCCGCTGATCAGCTGTGCATACGTCTTCATATCTTCGACGATCTGTTCCCGGTACATATGATGAAAGATGGCAACCGCCATGATCAGAGTTGCCACCAATGTCAGAAAGACCGTCAGTATCAGGTATCGATTAATCTTTTTCTTCATATATTAATTTTCTCCGGTCAGCATATAGCCGACATTACGTACTGTCTTTATCATACTTCCGGCATTTCCAAGCTTCTGCCGCAGCGTCTTAATATGCATATCGAGCGTCCGCGATTCTCCCTCAAAATCCGTCCCCCATACGCGGTCCAGGATCATATCGCGCGCAGCCACAATCCCTGCATTTAAAAGCAGAAGCTTTAACAGCTCATATTCCTTGTAGGTCAGCTCGCACTGCTGATCATCCACAAATACGGCGCGCTTCTCATCATCCATAAAGATCGGCCCCAGACGGATCATCCGTTCCTCCTCCATCCCCCGGCTTCTGCGCATCAGCGCCTTTACCCGTGAGATCAGCTCCATCACGCCGAACGGCTTTGTTATGTAATCATCCGCTCCTATATCCAGCCCCTTTACCTTGTCAAGCTCTGTTGTCTTGGCTGTTGCCATGATGATCGGAAGCTTGCGCGTCTCCGCTGCAAAACGGAGCTTCTTTACGATCGTAAGACCATCCTCATCCGGAAGCATGATGTCAAGCAGCACAAGCGCCGGAACCTTTTCTTTCAGGCGAGCATAAAAGGCAGATGCACAGTCAAACCCCTGCACCTCATATCCTGCGTTTTTCAGAGCAAACATCTCGATCTCCCGGATATTCTCATCATCTTCCACAATATAAATCAATGCCATGAACCATCCCCCGCTTTCTTGCTTCAAGTGTATTCTAAAAATAAAGCGTTGGCAAGCGTCAGATACGCCTGCCAACCCTCGCAATCAACTGCTTTTGCAGAATCCTTTCCATGTGCAGCCTGCCTCTTAATGCGCCTGCTGCATTCTCGCGCGCATATCCACCTTCGGCGTCCCTTTTACGCGCTCTGGCAGAGAATATTTGCGCCGGTACTCACGGAACTGCTCTTTGAAGTACTTATTGTCCTCTTCCTTCAGAGAATTCAGATATTCATGTCTGCCAAATTCATTATTCTCTGCCTGGATCAGACAGACTGCAATGTTGGAGCAGTGGTCCGCAATACGTTTATAGCTTGTCGTCAGATCGGACAGGACGAAGCCAAGCTCGATCGTACAGCGTCCCTCTCTTAAACGGTCAATATGACGCTGCTTTACTTCATCGCCGATATCATCAATGACCTCTTCCAGCGGCTCGACCTTTTTGGCAAGCTCATAGTTTTCTGTCTTCATTGCCTCCATGGCAAGACTTACCACCTCTTTTACGGCTGAAGAGAATACCTCAAGCTCCTCCACTGCCGCCTCGGAGAACGCCAGATTTTTATCGTAGATCTCCTTTGCCGCATTTACGATATTTACTGCATGGTCGGAAATACGCTCCACATCACCAATGCTGTGCAGCAGAACAGACAGAGTATGACTGTCCTTCGTCTGCATTTCATTCTTCGCTACCTGCACCAGATAGGTTCCGAGACGGTCCTCGTATTTATCTACGATATCCTCATCTTCTACCACAAGCGCAAGCTTTTCTTCCGAGTATGCGTGAAGCTGATTGATCGCTGTATCCAGCGCTTCTACAGTCACATTTGCCATGCTTGCACATACGTCGCGGCACTGTGCCATTGCCAGAGCCGGATTATCCAGGAAGCGGTTATCCAGTGCGCCAAGCTCTGCAAGAGATTTCTCGGTATGGCTTTCCTCGTCCTTTGTATCGCGCACAGTAAGCTTTGCCAGCTTGACCAGCACCTTATTGAATGGAAGCCACAGAAGCGTCGCCAGCACGTTAAATGTCGTATGCACGACCGCAATGCCTGCCGCGTTCGCTGCATCGCCCAGGAAACCAAAGTGTACAAACGCATTGGCTGCATAAAACAGGATCATAAAGATCACTGTACCGATCAGGTTAAAATACAGGTGTACAAACGCCGTACGCTTTGCATTCTTCTTCGCTCCGATCGCAGAGATCAGCGCGGTCACACAGGTACCGATGTTCTGACCCATGATAATCGGGATCGCGGATCCATAGGACACTGCCCCGGTCACACAAAGCGCCTGTAAAATACCGACAGATGCAGAAGAACTCTGGATCACTGCTGTCAGCACAGCGCCGGCGATCAGACCCAATACCGGATTTTCAAACATCAGGAAGAGATTCGTAAATTCCGGCACATCTGCAAGCGGTTTTACTGCAGCGCTCATCGCGTCCATTCCTGTCATCAGCACGGCAAAACCGATCATGATCGTACCGGCGTCTTTTTTCTTATCCTTCTTTGAAAACAGAAGCATCGCCACACCGATGATCGCAAGGATCGGTGAAAACGAAGACGGCTTGAGCATCTGAATAAAGAAATTGTCTCCCTGGATTCCTGAAAGACTCAGGATCCAGGACGTGATCGTTGTACCGATATTCGCGCCCATGATAATGCCGACTGCGCGCTCCAGCGTCATGATACCCGAGTTTACAAAACCTACTACCATTACTGTTGTCGCAGAAGATGACTGGATCACAGCCGTCACGCCCGCTCCAAGCAGTACGCCCTTGAGTGTGCTGGAAGTCAGCTTCTCAAGAATCTTCTCAAGCCTTCCGCCTGATGCCTTTGAAAGTCCTTCACCCATCACATGCATTCCGAACAGGAACAGCGCCAGGCCTCCCACCATCGTCAATACACCAAAAATGTCCATTTTCTTTCCTCCATGGCTTTATCTGCCTATGTAAAAATATTGTAAAATACAGGAGGAATTATAAAGGAACAACGTAAAATCCAAAGACGTTTTATGTAAAATCTAAGTAAAATACCGTGTGCTCCTTATATTTCGTCAGTTTGCTCAGTATTTGTCGAAACCTGCGCCCCATTTTCTGTACACAATTTTCTGCTTTTGTGTGTCAGAAGCCAGCCAGAGCACAGCGCTGTCAGCGGAGCTACGCTCACAAGCCCCATGCTGCCGACGATCGTATCGAGGATCTCCGAGGCTACATACTTATAATTAAAAATATTGTACAGCGGGGTTCCCTGCGCCATAAATACCATCATCAGCGTCACATAGCCGCCAGAATATGCCAGCAGCAGCGTCGTTGTCATGGTGCCCATGGCTGCTCTGCCGACATTCATGCCGGAACGCGCAGCCTCCTTCCAGCCGATCTCCGGCTTCTTGCAGACTACCTCCCAGACCGCGGACGTAATATCAACTGCGAGATCCATGACCGCTCCCGATGCTCCGATAAAGATACTTGCCATAAAGATCTTTGTCAGATTCAGATCTGCAAAACCGCTGTACAAAAGACTCTCGGAGTATGGCATGATCGCGCCGTGGATCTTTAATACGTCCGTAAAGATCACGCCAAGCACTGCCGTCACGATGAGGCCTGCCATCGCACCGCTCACAGCGGCAGCCGTCCTTCTCTCAAATCCATATACGAGGGAAATGATCACCACAGTCAGTATCCCTGTGATCAGCATGCCCGTAATGATCGGATTATATCCATTTAAATAAGTGGGGACAAGCACTTTCCAGATCATCAGCACAGTGATCACAAAAGAAAGGATCGCCCGGATCCCCTGTCTGCCGGCGATCGCTACCAGCACCAGAATGGACAGCGCTGCCAGAGCGATCTCCCATGGAATCCGGTAGTGGTCGATCATATTGACGGACAGAATTTCATCACCGTCATAGCTGACTACTACCTGCGCTTTATCCCCGACGGCAAACAGCTTATCGTTTTCCAGAGAGCCATTTAACATATTGAAGGCATCTGCCTCCTGTCCCTTAAACCTGCCGCCCAAAAGCCGTACGCGGCAGCTCTGTTCCCCGCTTCGCACAAGACCGGTATCAATGATCCGCGACTCGTCTGTTTTCAGTACCTCGGCAGCGCATTTATCCATATCCTGATAGATCTGCGCATCTTCATATCCTGTCGGGATGATCAAAAGAACGATCAGCAAAACGATAGAAACGTATACTGCCGCAAGCTGTCTGGAGCATAATTTTTTTCTGATTTTTTTCGCCATATTCTCTTCTCTGCTTTTCTGATATTTTTTCGGTTCTGTACACAGATCCCCTGTACAGACGCAGGAGGCGGACACCAGCTCCCTTCGTCCGGTGTCCGCCCCATTGCCTGTATCCGGATCAGCCTGTGATCCTCTTATGTGTCTGCTGCTTTACTGAACGCCAAGCAGACCTGCCATTTTGTCGTAAATATCTGTATTGTCATAGTAGCCGGCAAACTGCTCCTGACCGTTCCCCTGCGCAAATACAGCTACCGGAAGTCCTGTATGTGCATAGGATGCAAAATTGATACCGCTCTTGTTATTGAGGATATGGGTCACTGTGACAGAGAGCGGCTCATAGCTGCCGTACAGAAGGTACTCTTCCTGACCGATCTCCTCCTCGCCGGTTCTTGACATCGTTGTCTCATACGCAGCCTTCAGCTTGTCGTATTCATACTGTGTCATGACAAGGCTTCCTGTATCATCAGATTCCGGATGCATATCCTTGCTATCCATTGTCGCCTCTGTCTCCTCCTGCCCTTCTGTTGGCGGAACAAGACCGAAAAGCTCCGTGATATCAGCCATGACCGTATCGAAATCCGTTCCTTCCTCTTTGTACTTTGCAACGTATTCCTCATCAAACTTTGCATAGGAAATTTTCTGGTTGCTCAGATTCGTAAGGAAGGTATCGTAATCTGTGCCTGCAAAGCCGATCGTCAGACCTCCTGTCTCGTGATCGCCCGTTACGAGGATCAGCGTCTCGTCCGGATGCTCGTTGTAAAACTCAACTGCCTGAGCTACCGCATTATCAAGAGCGATCGTATCATTCACTGTAGAGCCCGCATCGTTTGCATGACATGCCCAGTCAATCTTGCCGCCTTCTACCATCATGAAAAATCCAGTTTCATTATCAAGAACCTCGATTCCTTTTTCTACGTAGTCTGCCAGTGCCCATTCTTCCTCTGCACGGTCATTTTCATACGACATGGAATCTCCGTCTGCCAGCGTCTCAGAGATCACGATTGCCTTACCGTCTTCTGCCGTAAGAGCCTCTGCCTCTGCCTGTGTTCTGATCACCTTATAGCCAGCCTCTTGTGCAAGCGTATAGCTGTCCGGCTGATCCTCTTCCTTGCCTGTCGGCTGAAGCAGCGCGCCGCCTGCAAAGTAATCAAACCCGCTCTCGATCATTTCCATAGAAATATCGTAATAGCTGTTCCTGCTCACCTGATGCGCATAGAACGCCGCCGGAGTCGCGTGATTTAAGTTTACAGAGGAAACCACACCGACCTTATAGCCAAGCTGCTCCTTTACCTTCTCTGCGATCGTCTCATACTCCACTGTGCCAGTCTCGTCTACATTGATTGAACCGCTGTATGTCTTATAGCCTGTAGAAATAGACGTTGCTGTAGAAGCAGAATCCGGGCAAAAAGAAGTAGAATCAAATGTCGTGGCAGAGCCTGCTACCGGAAATTCCATCATGGCAAGCTTCTTTGGGCCCTGCAGGATATCTCCCTCTCCTCCCTGCTCCACAGCGCCAAGGTAATCTGCCGTTGCCTGAATCTGCGGATAGCTCATACCGTCTCCGATAAACAAAAAGACGTATTTCGGCACTGCAGGAGCTGCCTCTGAAGCAGACGCCAAAAGTGCCGGAGCTGCTGCGGTAAGTGTCACTGCTGCGGTAAGAAATCCTGCTGCTGCTTTTTTCATTGTATGTTTTTTCATAATCGCTCTCCTATCCTGTCAAACTGTTTACTGTCATTTTTCTCCTGTCTGTTCAGACACTCAGTCCAGTCCGAAGACATCATAGACTTCCTCTCCGTCTCTGTGCCGTCCGGTCAGAGAAAATTCTACCCACTCTGCGATATTCGTTGCGTGGTCCCCGATCCGCTCATAATATTTTGCTATCATCAGCAGGTCAAGTATCTGGTCTGCCGTAAACTGCGGAATATTCTCATTTAATGTCCTGCGCACTTCAAGAAACATCTGATCAAGCGTATCATCGCTTTCGATTACCTCCTGCGCCAGCACAAGATCACGGTTTACATAGGATTCCACACTTTTATTGACCATCTGCATCGTAAATTCTGCCATCTGCGCAATCCTTACTCCCTGGACCGGGACATCCACACTTCCCGTCTGAAGGATCTCCGCAATGTCCGTTGCCTGATCTCCGATCCGCTCCATATCCGTCACCAGTTTAAGCGCTGCCGATATCCTGCGCAGATCCGATGCGATCGGCTGCTGGCGCAGCAAAAGCTGAATGCAGATCGCCTCTACCGCATGTTCCTTCGTATCAATATCTTTTTCCAGAGCGCTGATCTCCTTCACCTGCTGACTGCGGTTCTCACTGGACTTCAGCAGACAGCAGGTTTTCATGATCGCCTTCTCGCAGAGCATTCCGAGCTCCAGCACTTCTCTCTGAAGCTGCTCCAGCTGCTCGATATACCGTTCTCTCATATCACCCGAACCTCCCTGTAATATACTCCTCTGTCTTCTTGTTCTTAGGCATAGAAAACAGAGTCATCGTATCATCATACTCCACGACCTCTCCAAGAAGGAAAAATGCTGTCTTATCTGAGATACGCGCAGCCTGCTGCATATTATGCGTGACCATGACGATCGTATATTTTTCTTTGAGTTCCAGCGCGAGGTCTTCAATCCTCGATGTAGAAATCGGATCAAGCGCAGAGGTCGGTTCATCCATCAAAAGCACCTCCGGTTCTACTGCCAGAGCGCGGGCGATACAAAGCCTCTGCTGCTGCCCGCCCGACATGCCAAGCGCGCTCTTTTTCAGACGATCCTTTACCTCATCCCAGATCGCCGCATCGCGAAGCGCTTTCTCCACAATCGCATCGAGCTTTGCTTTTGAACGGATACCATGTGTCCTCGGTCCGTATGCAATATTGTCATAAATGCTCATCGGGAACGGATTCGGTTTCTGGAATACCATACCTACACGCTTTCTCAAAAGATTGACGTCCATATTTCCATAGATGTCCTCCCCATCCAGAAGCAGTTCCCCCGTGATCTTACACCCTTCTACGAGATCGTTCATTCTGTTTAAGGATTTGAGCAGCGTTGATTTTCCGCATCCGCTCGGTCCGATAAAAGCAGTGATCTTATTCGCCGGGATTTCCAGATTAATGTCCTTCAGCGCATGAAAATCACCATAATACAAATCTGTGTTTCTAATATCTATTTTTCCCATCTTTTATCCTCAATCTCTTTAATTTCCCGTTGAAGCCTTCGATATACGCCGCGCGATCAGCGCAGATACTCCATTGAGCACCAGTACGAATACTAGCAGCACGACTGCTGTCGCATAGGCCTGATCCATATACAGTCCCTCTGTAGAAAGTACATACATATGTACAGCGAGCGACCGTCCGGAACCCATCAGACTGTCCGGTACCTTTGCCACAGAACCTGCCGTGTACAGAAGCGCCGCCGTCTCTCCGACAATCCTTCCTGTCGCAAGCACGACTCCTGAGAGAATACCCGGGATCGCACTCGGCAAAACTACCCGAAAGATCGTACGCAGCTTGCCTGCCCCCAATCCAAAAGAAGCCTCTCTGTACGTATCCGGTACGCCAAGCAGCGCTTCTTCCGTCGTGCGGATGATAAGCGGCAGAATCATGATCACGAGCGTCATAGAACCGGACAGCAAAGACAGTCCCCAGTGGATTGTTGTACAGAAAAACAGCAGTCCGAATAATCCATATATAATAGAAGGAATTCCCTGAAGCGTTTCTGCCGTAATACGGATCAGATTCACCATTTTGCTTCCTTTATTCGCATATTCCACAAGGAATATCGCCGCAAAAATGCCGAGCGGTACTGCAACCAGAAGCGAAAATGCCGTGATGATCAGTGTATTGATAAGCGCCGGAAGCAGCGACACATTGTCTGTATTATACGAAAGCGCGAACAGATCCGGCGTCAGATGACGGACTCCCTTGATCACAATAAAGCTGACAAGAAAGATCAGTACTCCCATTGTAAGAAGCGCTGCAAGCCATACAAGGCTTGCGACAAACGCCGAGCCGGGGTGCCGTTTCCAGAGATTGAGATAAGCTTCGATCCTGCCGGGATTTTTCTTCCCGCCTGTAGTTTTTATTACTTTTTCCCTACTCATAAGCTGATCTCCGTTTCAATGCCGATACGCAAAGATTGATCAGGAGGATAAATACGAACAGGACAACTCCCGTTGCGATCAGTGCGCTCCTGTGAAGGTCTGTCGCATATCCCATCTCCATAACAATATTTGCCGTAAGTGTTCTGATGCCCTTTAAGAGTCCCTGCGGCATCCAGGTCTGGTTTCCTGCTACCATGATCACCGCCATCGTCTCACCGATCGATCTTCCGATCCCCAGTACGATTCCTGCCGCCACACCTGACTTTGCAGCCGGGATCACAGTTCTGAATACGCTGCGTTCGTGTGTCGCGCCAAGTGCGAGCGCTCCCTCGTAATAGCTTGTCGGTACACTGCGAAGCGCAGGCTCTACGACTCCCGTAACGGTCGGCAATATCATGATACCAAGAAGAATGGACGCCGTCAGCATCGTACTTCCGTCTTTTCCGGTCAGATCGCGCATCATCGGAACGATCCATACCAGACCGAAAAATCCATATACAACTGACGGGATACCAGCCATCAGATTTACCATTGCTTTCAAAATCGGATACAGCCTTTTCGGGCAATAAAACGCCAGAAAGATTGCTGTCAAAAGCGCGGTCGGCACTCCGATCACGACAGATCCCGCAGTCACGTAGATGCTGCCGAGGATAAACGGTAAAATACCAAAAATTTTATTGGAAGGCTTCCACTTCTGACCAAACAGAAAATCCGACACACCAATCTCTGTCATTGCCGGAATCCCGTTCGTAAAGAGGAAGATACAGATCAGCGCCACCGCAAGCACTGATGCGCAGGCTGCAACGAAAAACACAGCCTTCATCACGCGCTCTGAAAATTTATGAGTCATTGTCATCCTCCTGACGAGTTTAAACCATCTGCAGCCGCCCTGTATTTGACAGTTTTACCTGTACAGACGGCCGCAGCTCTTTTTCTGAGACGCTGCGTCTTACTGCAGCTCCTCCCATGTTGTGATCTCGCCTGTGTAGATGCCCTTTACCTGCTCTGTTGTCAGATCAGAAAGCTCATTATCTTTGTTTACGATCACTGCAATACCATCCTGTGCAATTACAGTCGGTGTAAGACCTGCCTCAAGCTCGCTGTCCTTGAGTTCACGGGAAGCCATACCGATGTCGCAAAGACCGTCGATTGCATTTGTCATACCTGTTGTAGAATCGCTCTGCTGTACCTCGATCTCCACTTTATCATTTACAGTATTGTAAGCTTCAGCCAGCTTTTCCATAACCGGTGTAACAGAAGAAGAACCGGAAACAACAACCTTTCCTTCTACATCACCGCCTGCGAACGCTTCTGTCTCATCTACTGCAATGTATCCTGCTTCAGAAACAACTTCCTGTCCTTCTGTACTCATGATATAAGCGATAAAATCTGCTGCTGCGTCGCTTACCTCTGCAGTCGTTGCGATATTGAACGGACGTACCACCTTGTAATCACCTGATACGATATTCTCTGCTGTTGCCTCAGCTCCGTCGATCTTTACTGCCTTTACGGTATCTCCAAGAGAACCAAGAGAAATATAACCGATCGCGTTCGGATCCTGCTCAACTGTGCTCATCATTACTGATGTGCTGTTTGTGATCTTTGCTGCCTCTGTTGTATTGTCTACCTTTTCTCCATCAACTTCTTCCTGTACGCCAAACAGTTCGATAAATGCTCCTCTTGTACCGGAACCGTCCTCTCTGGAACAGATCGTGATATCTCCTTCTGCTGCCATTGCTGTCACACCAAGTGCTGCTGTCATCATTGCCGCCATTGCCATTGCTACTGCTTTTTTCATGTTTTTGTTCTCCTTTTCCTCTGCTTCTGTTTACTTTCTACGCGCACACTTCTTTTTTTATTATGTGGCACTTGCTCTCCTGCCACTTGGATATTCTCCTGCGCGATTTCCTGTAACAGCGGATTTCGGTGCGCTATGTGTTTGTCATTCTTTTTTCTCTGACCATTTCCGCCCTGCCGCGATTACAAAAAGCATTCTACAGGTGATATGTAAAATATAAAACATGAGAAAAGTAAATCCTGCGTAAATTGTCCGTAATAAAAACGGAGCGAATGTAAAGCCATTCGCTCCGTCTTTTTCTGACTGTCTTTTGTATTTTGTCCGTATTCTGCGCGCATCCGCAGCCTGTTTCTTTCACTCTGCGCCCGTTTTACAAAACACAGACACTCTTTACATAGTCCCTTTTAGCCCGATCTTATCTGCCATCCTGCCGTTTACTCAAGCGCATAGCCGTTAAAAATCTGTGCGATCGGAGAATCCGCTGACAGGACTACCGTCTTGTCCTCTCCTGTCATAGAGGTTTTCAGTGCGTCAAGGCTTCTTACAAAAGAGTAAAACTCTGTCTTTTCTTCTGTATTATAAGCCTCTGAAAGGATGCGCATATACTCTGCCTCTCCTTCTGCCTCGAGGATCTCTGCCTGCTTCTTCGCTTCCGAAATGCTGATCGCTACCTCTTTATCCGTCGTATTGCGGATCACCTGTGCCTCAGAGTCACCCTCCGCCGTATACGTTGCGGCAATATTATCGCGCTCGGAGATCATACGCTCATAAACAGCTGCCTTATTGTCCTCCGGCAGATCGAGCTGCTTTGTCTCAAACATCATAAGCTCAATCCCGTACTGATCCATACCCTCGTCGATCCTGTCCATCACAAGTGCAGAAAGCTCACCGTCACGGCTCGTGATGACCTCATCCTGTGTCATGCTGCTGATCGCATTTTTCAGCGCATTATACACAGCGGTATTGATACGGCTCTCCGCATTCATCAGTGAACCGTTGAGCGTCTGTGCAAACTTCGTCGGATCTGAAATCCGCCACAGTACATAGCTGTCTGTGATCATGGTCTTTTTGTCACGCGTAATGACCTCTGACGGAACCAGATCATAAAGAAGCGTCTGCTTCGGGAAACTGTCTGCTGTCTGGATAAACGGAACCTTCATGGACAGACCCGGCTTTTCAATAACACGGCTGATCCGTCCAAACTGCCGCACGATACTGTACTCATTCTCCGCCGTCACCACAACGGAAGATGCAAGAAGAATGAGAAGAAGAACTCCGCCAACTGCCGCGATTATTTTCTTTTTCATCTGTACTCCTCCTTATCTTTGTGTACCGCTTCCGGTCTGTGCCGCGGTATCACCGGTCTGCTGTGTCTCACCGGCAGCCTCATCCTGCTGCGGCTGTGTCATCTCGGCAAATGGCTCCAGTGGAAGTACCTTCTGCACGCCATTCCCCTCATCTATGATCACTTTCAGATCCGGAAGTACATCTTCCATTGCTTCAAAGAACATACGCTGCTTTGTGACAGTCGGGTTCTTCTCATATTCCTCATACATGGCATTAAAACGAGCCACCTGAGCTTCTGCTTCATTGATACGCGTCTGCTTCTTCGCCTCTGCATCCTGCACGATCTCGTCCGCCTGTGCCTTTGCAGCCGGAAGCTTCTCATTGCGGTATTTGTTCGCATTATTCAGTGCCGTATCCTTGCCCTGCTTTGCTGTCTCTACCGCCTTAAACGCCTGCATGATCTCCTGTGTCGGCGGCTCAGAATCCTGGATCGTGATATTTACCAGATCCAGACCAATATCCTGTGTCTCCAGCTTGTCGAGGATCATCTCCTTGATCGCTGCCTGGATCTCTGACTTTCCTGTTGTCAGTACGCTGTCCACATCATAGCTTGCGATCACCGTACGGATGCAGCTCTGCGCGATATTTTTCAGGATATCCTCCGGTGAATCTGACGCATACAGATACTTCACCGGATCTGAAATGCGATACTCTACGAAAAAGTCAGCATTGATAAAGTTGTAATCCGAGGTGATCATGACTGCCTCATCATCCACTGTCTCATTGGTCGCCGTATCATAGCCGATCGGGAAGCCCTGGATCGTGGTATTTACCTTATGTACCTGCTGGATCAGAGGCAGCTTAAAATGCAGTCCCTTCTCAGAAACGGCTTTCGCCTCTCCCAGAGTCACAACCACAGCCTCTTCCTGCTCTTCGATCTGATACCACATACCTGTCCCCAGGATCGCTATCACGATCAGTATCCCGATACCGATTGCCACATATTTCGCCCGGGCCAGCGCTTTTCCTTTGTCAAACTTTTTCTCCAAATCGTCCTCCTTCTGCAGAGCCATCGCCTGCTATAATTTTCTGACTCTTTGCAAATTTTGTTTATATTGTAAATATAAACAGTAGGACTACTATACTATACTCGGCACAGTTTTTCAATAGGTGCAAAGCCCGGAAATGCTTAACTTTTTATAAAAAATCCAGCCCCCTCTCACTCTTTCGCCAATACCACAGAAATATCCGCCATATAGGGGAAGCATACACAACTCAGGTCAGAAAGCGGCAACACTTCTTCTGGCAAATTAATGTTAAGGACATCACAAATAAACTGCTTTCTTGCTTCAATACGCTGATAGCATGTTGGAGCAATTCGTTTTACTTCCTCTCTGAGCGCTTTATCCGCAATTACCAGACCATCTTCTACATGAGCACTCATAAATGGTTTCTGTGATGTAACCGTAAAATCACACTGAAATGCCATACCTGATTGAATTTTTACTTTACTGTTTTTCTGGAACGGCGAATTGGTCCACTCATCTGTATGCGTCAAATGCCCCGGATTCAGTCCTATTCCAAATTTCTCAAATCCTAACATGTCTTCTACCATCTGATAGATATCACCGCAGGATGTTCCTATTTTCATCATTTCATACCATTTGATCACACATGCAAAATACGGTTTCAAAAAATTCTTAACATAATCCTTTTGCTCTTCAGGAAGATCTGACTCATCTCTTATGTACATACCACATTTATGAACAAGACTCCCTCTCATTCCATACCCTGCTCCCATTGGCATACCATACTGCAGCTTTACATCATACTTTGGACTATTAAGCCCCGCCGCCACATGGTTCTTTCCAAAATTAATATTTGGATGCATATTCAGCGGTTCTCCATTAAATCTGATTTTTTCCGCAGCTTCTATTTCCCTCATGCCCGGTCTGAGATTTTTCACACAATCATAAATCCCTCTTGAAACTTTTGTCCCAATTACATCAAACTGGACAATTTCCTTCGCACTTACCTGATGTTTCAATCCATACTCACAATCAGTCAGTACATCTGTTGCATTTTCAATCTTTTCAAGCCCAACAATCTTTGCAAGAGTTTCTACTATATAATATGGTACATCCGTAACCAGTTCTGGCAGATCGAACAACTCTTTCTGGTACGTTTTCCATCCGATCAGACCAATGTGAGATTTCACATCAACTCCCGCCTCACAGAAAATATCAGTCAACTTCTTACTCCGCGCATCATTCGGCTGTCCCATCAGACTCAGTGTCTGATACATAGTTACTGTTACATCTGCCTGAAGCTGACTGACATATCCCATGCCTTCATTTCCTACCAAAAGTATTGGTCTCGCTCCTCTTTTCAGAATAAGCAGGGATTCTTCCCACCGCGGATCATAACCTGTGAAATAATAAATATTGGAAAAATGCTCTCTGTCTCCATAAATAATAATAAAATCATATGCCTTTGTCTGTTCCATATTCCAAAGTTTTTGTATTCGTTGCCTATAATCCCAAGCTGTAAGTTCAGGTACTTCCTCATAGGCATACCCGATTGGCTGCTCACAAAGTGTCAGCTCTGTTTTTTTCTCGATAATATTCATACCTTTTCCTCCATTTTGAAAGCAAATTGTTTATTCAAAAGAAACGGACGATAATAACCTGCAAGATCAGACAGCGGAAGTACTTCCTCCTTCAGAGAAATACCAAGCACCTCCTGCATATAGGTCCTCCGTCTGCAAATACGATCCCATACCTGCGGATACTGCTCTTTCAGCTGATCTCTAAGTTCTTTATCTGCCAATGCGATACCATCCTCCGCACCTGCCCTTCCAAATGCTGATGCTCGTGGGATAATGTCTGCCTGAAGCATCATGCCGCTTGTTAATCTGATATCTGAACCAGCGAAAAACGGAGAGGAGAGCCATTCCTCGCTGGATGTTAAATGTCCAGGGTTCAACATCCAGCCATACTGCTCTTTGGGCAAAACTGATTCAATTGCATCATACAACTCTCCTGCAGTAATATCTAAGCCGATTGTTGCGTACCATGTTGCAAGAGCTGCAAAGTATGGTTTAGCACCATACTCGAAATATCCACGTTCTGATACTGGCAGGTCATCCGTACCATTTGCCACATAAGCGGCTCGTGATGTCAGACCTCCTCTTAATCCCATGGTAACCGAAAACCTGTCTCCCCTTACTGTCGGTTTATTTCTCGGCGCAATCACTCCATCGGTAAAACGCTCTCCGGTCGCACAGATTGTCTGCACGTTGACTGGCTGCCCATACGCTGCAAGCGGTTCTGCCAGTGTAAGTTCTGTCTTTCCCACTTCTATTTGCTCCAGACAGGTCATAACACAGTCTGATGCTACTGCTGCTCCAAATTCATAATAAGCCAGTTCATTCGCATTTACCGTCACACGCACTCCATTGCATGGATCAATAAACAGCTTGGTGAGGTTCCTCAGGCTTCCCTGTGAAGTTACCTTTCGTTCTAAGGCATCGATTAAAAAATGAGGCACATCATATATCTGCTCATTTTCTGTAAATATACACGTAAACAATTTCCAACCTACAACGCCTACTTGCATACCTTTTTTAATTCCTGCCTTCTCCAGATATTCCTCCATTTTCTTTTCCTGTAGCATTGGCTGATTCGGAAGTGAAAAATGTGGTACATGAATTGCTCTTGCCGGAATCCTGCAAAATTGTTCCATGGAAAGCATTTCATTTCCAAGCATCAGATACGCTGTTCCATCTATGTGAAGTACAAGCACAGCTTCTTCAAATCGCGGCTCAAAACCAGTGAGGTATGAAAAATTTGCTCCATGCTCCCGATCCGCATAGATAAACAATACATCCACATGAAACTTTTGCATCCTGGCAAGGACATTCTTCCTGCGCTCCTTCACTGTCTTTGCAGTAATAGGAACTGGAAGTTTTATATCCGCATACTGTGGCGGTCTGACTAGCATGTATGCTACCTGTTCTCTGGTATATTTTTTAATTCTTTTCACATATTCTGCTATTTGCATAAAGTATATAACCTTTCAGAGCTCAGTTATTTTGGAACATACTGCAGTGGATATACAGGAGGCTTTATATTATGATATTCCAGGTTTTCCACTAACTGATGTGTCCCTCCCGGTGTCAATGCCAGAATCGCAAGTTTTGCAAGTTTACGCAACTCAGCGAATAAATATCCCTGCTTTACCACTATTACCTGATAGTCATCCATATTCAATCCTGCACCATCTGTAAAATGTCTTACTGAAATAAATGAACCCGCATGACCGCAAAGTACAATATCTACATGCTCTGTCTCAATTGTAACCACGTCTCCTACTTCATCATCTTCGCATCCCATATAACCACGCAGCTTTCCTTTTTTCTTAATCTTTCCTTTTACAAGAACAGCCTTTGTGTTTTCATCATAATCATGGCCAATTGAAATCTCTATCTCATCTCCTTCTTTATGCTCCATACAAACTGCCAGCGCATTTTCATCCCATATCGTTGTCACCAAAATTTTTTTACCGTAGTATTCTCTGAGATTTAAGTACTCACGCAGCATGATTGTATGGTCTCCCACTGCCCCTCCAGTCGTGTTATCTCCAGAATCAGATACATATACTGGCGTCCCTTCAAATCGAACAGAATATCTGGCTGCTTCATGCGGCGAAAGCGGAAGCTGTTCAAAATCAAAACTGTCCCGTAAGCCATACACATAATCTGCCAGTTCCTTTGCCAGAGCTTTACAATAATCTGTATATTCTTCTTTTGATGGTGTCACTGCCACATTCGTTGCAAGTGTCTCACAATCACACCACATCATACCGATCCCAAGTGTCGCGATTGCTACCTCTTGTCTTTCTTCCAGTTTCCATAATTTTTCATAGATTTCACTCAACGGCCAGGTTGCCATAGTCGCTTTCTCCGCATGGATTGCATAAGGCAGTCTGACAAATTGAGGGACGGTCTTTCTTCCCTCCTGTATACATTTTACCATATGCCTTGCTACGGTCTGTTCTGTCACATTCTGATCGGTATGGGGAATCGTTCTGTAATTTCTCACTGCGTTGACCAGTTTGCAGAATTCCGGATGAGTATTCGCATGTGCGTCAAGTGCGATCCCAATGATTACGTCAGGACCTAACAGCTGACGGATTTTTTTCAGAAGATCATATTCACCAGAACCCAAACCTTCGACTTCCATGCTGCCATGCAAATGCAGCATCACGCCATCCACATCCTTATTCTCAGACAGAATCTCCAAAATCCGGTTGGAATAAAAATCATACGCTTCCCGTCTGACAATACCGTTTGGAAGTGTATTACAGTAAATCAACGGCACAAGCTCTGCGTTAGCGTCCTGAAATACCTCACTTGCAAACATACGGTCAATAACCTCTTGCCCTTCCACATACACAAAATCATCCTTTTCCACCATCTTGGGATTGAAAGAATTTGCCTCATGATAAAACATTCCTAATGCAACTTTCATACTTTTTCACCTCATATTCTTAATTTTTATTTTTCTTTTTTATTTAATTTAAATCTAAACTTTGCTTTATTTGTATACAGGTCAATGCAGATTGCCAACAGTAAAATAATTCCTTTAATTACCATCTGTAAATAAGAAGATATATTCATCAGGCTCATTACATTATCAATCGCTGTCAGAATGATGACACCGCAAGCTGCACCAAGAACGGTTCCTACGCCTCCGTTCATGCTGACACCACCAATACATGCTGCCGCCACTGCATCTAGCTCCAGAAGATTACCACCAGTAGAAGCTGCACCTCCCAGGCGCGCCGTCAGAACGATACCGCCAATACCGTACATCAGCCCTTCAAACAGGTATGACTGAAAAATTCTTTTTGATGTATTAATCCCTGCTAGTCTTGCTGCTTCAACATTTCCACCAATTAAATATACATGTCGACCGTATACAGTTTTCGTTGTGATTAAGTGCGCCGCAAATGCTACAACTGTTGCGATCACAACAGCCATCGGGCAGCCACGGTATCCCATAAACATCCAGCTAAGTACTGCCGCTACTGCTGATGCCAAAGCAATATTTTCAATCAGTTTTGTTCTTCCTCCATACCATGCCCCCATTGCCCGATACTTTTTCAGATGACTCACAATAAAAGCAGCTAGAATCACAAGTATAATTGCCACTGATACATACGAGGAAATAAATGTTTCAGAAATCGCTGTAAACTCCGAAGGCATAGGACCTACTGTTGCACAATCTGTTAGCGTATAACCGATGCCCCGGAAAATCTGCTGTGCTGCCAGCGTAACAATAAATGCCGGAAGGCCGAGATAACCAATGAAAAATCCATTGATGCTTCCCATAAATACACCGAGCACCAACGTAACTGGAATGGCTATGTACATACTGATCCCACTTTTTACAATCATCAAAGCACAGATTGTCCCTGCCAGATATACACCGGAACCACCGCTTAAATCAAAGTTTTTCTCAATCAGCAGCATCATAAGGCTGGAAGTGAGGATCATTAAAACAGAAGCCTGCTTTAACAGCATGATCAGGTTTCTCTGTGAACCAAAAGCGTTATCTGTAAGCTGATTAAAAATAATCACAAGTATTCCCAAAGCGGCAATAATTCCCACTTTTTTTAAAATCGCTTTATTTTTTGCTTCCATCCCTATTCCTCCTTATTTCCCACAGTAGCTTCCCATAAAATCTTATTTCTCTGGGCTCTCTTTCCATCTGTTATATTTACAACTTTTCCATGTCGCATAGTCAGAATCCGATCTGAAATTCCCATTACCTCTGATAGATCAGAGGATATAAAAATAATTGCTTTTCCACTTTTAGCTAACTCATCCATAATATGGTAAATCTGTGTTTTTGCTTCCACATCTATCCCCTGAGTCGCTTCATCCAAAATCAAAATCTCTGAATTGGCTGCTATCCACCGACCGAGCACACATTTCTGGGCATTTCCACCACTCATATTACGTACCAATGTTTCCGGGGTAGGTGTTTTAATCGCAAGGCGCTGTATCACATCCTGGATCATCTCTCTTTCTTTCTCATGGTTCAAAACCGAATATCTGGAAAGTTCCGACAAACTTGACATTGTAATGTTGTGACCTACACTTGCAATATCTACAACTCCCTGCCGCTTTCTATCCTCAGGAAGATAACCAATCTTATATTTTACAGCATCACTGGGAGACAATATCCGTATCGGCTTTCCCTTCAATTCCATTTCACATGTCACTGCTCCGTTGTATGCTCCGAGCATTGCAAGAGCTGTCTCACTGCGTCCAGCTCCTACAAGCCCGTAAAGTGAAAGGATTTCACCCTTCCTGACATCAAAGGACACATGATCAACCACTAGCTTATTTTCTGTCCGTGGATCTTTGATCGTGACATTTTTTATAGAAAGAATCACTTCCTCGGGTGTACGATCATGCTCGGGATATACTTCATCCACATCTCGCCCCACCATTAGAGAAACAATACGTTTTTCGTCCATATCTACATTCGGTGCTGTACCTACAATTTCTCCATCTCGCATAACAGTGATAACATCTGAAATTTCTTTCACCTCTTCCAGTCGATGTGAAATATAGATACATGCGATATTTTTCTTCTTCATCTCATCTACCTTCTGAAACAAAATCTTACATTCTTTGTCAGAAAGTGTCGCAGTCGGCTCATCTAGCAGCAATACTTTAACATCGTTATACATGGCTCTCGCGATAACAATCAGCTGCTTTTGTGCAATTCCTATTTCCTTTACTTTTGTCTGCGGGCTGACATGCAGCCCGAACTCATCAATAATCCTCTGCGTTTCACTGTACATTGTACGATAATCCACCATACCATGCTTGACTGGATATTTATCAAGGAACAGATTTTCTGCAACAGACAGCTCTTCCATCATATTCAGATCCTGTGGAATCATAGCAATTCCTTTTTTCTGAGCTTCCAAAATATTTTTAAATTCACACTTCTCTCCATTTAATTCTATCGTCCCCGCAAAAGTATCATACGCATAAACTCCTGCCAGCATTTTCATTAGTGTCGACTTTCCTGCCCCATTACCACCTACGATAGAATGTACTTCCCCCGTTTTTATTTCCAGAGAAGCGTCTGAAACAGCACGAACCCCTGGAAATTCTTTTGTTAAATTTTTCAGGACGAGAATTGTTTTATTTTTTTCCAACTTGTCCACCTCTCTTTTCTCATGACGGGCCGCATATATACAGCCCGCCACATATCCTCTACCTTCTCTGGCTGATTTTCATTACTCCTCTGCCGTAATCTGATCCATCGTAATCCAGCCCTCAGGAGCAATTTCTGTTGCCCATTCTTCCAGATTATCTTTTGTGACTCCTACAATCGGTACAAAAATCTTTGGCACCTCATACTCTCCATTTTTTACCATCTCGTCTGCTTCAATCTCTTCCCCCTTTACAAGTGAGATTGCACACTCTGCAGCCCTCGTTGCGCACTCATCTATCTTAGTCCAGATATCAATACCGATCTTTCCCTGATTAACTGCCTGCATTGCAGCTACTTCACAGTCCATTCCTGTCAGGTAAACATCGCCTGCAATGCCCGCTGATTCAAGTGCGGGAAGAATACCAAGCGTGAGTACATCTGCCGTACATACGATTGCATCAATATCATCATTATTTGCTGAAAGTGCGTTTTCTGCATATTTTAATGCTTTTTCCGCACTGTATGCTTCGCAGTACTGCTCCAGCACAACCTCCACATCTGGATATTCTTTCAACACTTCATCATAGCCTTCCTTCATTCCAAGAACCACACTGGAGGTCGGCTCCCCATGGATAATGGCAATTTTTCCTTTTCCGCCAATCGCATCCATTGCAGACTGCATCTGAAGCTTACCTGCTTCTTTATTATCACGGTCCAGATAAACATCAAGTGGTGCGTCCTGCACAAAATTGTCGTAACATACAACTGGAATTCCTTCTGCTTTTACCTTCTCGACTGTCGATGACATATTGGAGCTGACTGCAATAAAAATCAATGCGTCTATTCCCTGTGTCAGTAGATTATCAATCTGATTTTCCTGTTTTGTCTGATCATAGTTTGCCCACTGAACAAGCGCCTCCCCGCCGGCCGCTTCAATGGTCTCTACCATGAACTTCTCATCGTAATGCCATCTTTGTGCATTTTCATTTGCAAAAGCGATACCAATCTTGAACTCTGGTTCGTCAGCCGATACACCAACCGGAGCCATAACAGAAGTAATCACTGTTGCCGCCGCCAATACTGTTGCTAACCTTCTTTTACTCATACCTTCTACCTCTCTTCTTTTTATTATTAAAGGAATCTTCTCCTTTAATTTCCACATTTTTCCATTTATTTCTTCTGTGATGTTATTAATTACTATGAAAAAAAGTTTAATGAATCTGATATGTAGCTCAGCCTCAAGCTAATGAAGATGCCACACACAAATTCATTAAACTCTATAATTATTCATATGATTCGATAATCTGAAGCACATGCTGCTCATTTGCGGCGCACGCTGCCCCGAGTGCAGCATTGTTCTTCAGCTCTCTTTTCTTTATTACAACTTTTGACGCCAGATTATCATGTATGATGCTTTCCTGTACTTTACTCTGCATCTGCTCAAAAAACACTGGATGTGATGTGATCAGTTCCCCTCCTACCAGCAAGTACTCTGGATTATAAATATAAACCATGTCGGCAATAAATATAGAAAGATATTTTGTATACTGATCTATAATTGGTCTTGTCCATCCTTCTCCTGCATCAATCGCTTTTGCCAGGGCTTCCAAGTTGTCCATCGGGTGCCCACACTTTTTGCACATTTCCAATAACGCCGGGGTTGAGATATAAGTATAAGCACAATCCTTTCTACCACAGACACACTGACGGCCTTCATCTGCAAAATGAGTATGTCCTACTTCCCCAACAGCGTTGTTTCGTCCACGTACCATCTTTCCATCATACATAATAGAAGCTCCGACCCCTGCCCCAATGGATACATATACGCTGTCTGAATTCCGCATATGTGCGAACTGATACGTTGCACCGATCAATGCCATCTTCACATCGTTGTCAATACATGCATCCATGCCAAAAACCTGATACACAAGCAATGCAAGATCCACATCATGCCATCCCATCTGAGATGCAAAATGGCTGTAACCTCTGACGTGATCAACATTTCCTACACATGCTACGCCAAGTGCCTGTACCTTATCTCTCCTGATATGATAGCGCAAAATCAGATGATCCAGCATATCTTTTGCCTTTTTAAGCAACTCTGCAGGATCGTAATAGCGTTCTTCTAACGCCTCCTCAGTTTCCGCCAAAACCTCATCTACGCAATTGATAATACACACTTTTACATAGTCACTGTCGATTGACAGTCCCATACTATAAAATGCGTCAGGATTAATGCTGACCTGAATACCATTACGCCCCACGCCTGTTCCTTTTGAAAAAGCTTCATTCTGGCATACCAGATCCAGATCCAGCAGCTGTCGGATCAAACGTGTGATACTGGTCGGACTCATTTCTGTCTCTTTAGCCAGATCCGCCCGCGAAATCATCTTATGACGATTGTCCCTCAGCAAGCGAAGAACGATTCTGCAATTATTTGATTTTAATCCTGCCTGATGCTGTACTCTTATTGAAGACATCTTTTCTCCTGTGATGTTATTAATTAATCTAACTACAGAGTATCACTATTTCGCTTGCCTGTCAATCACTATTTTTGTATATTTTTATTTTTTTCACACTGTTTTTTCATCCAATAACATAAAACTATCTATTTTATCACTTGTTTTCTTGTCATTTGTGTACATTTTGACTGTGATCTTATTCAGAATACGTCCTGACCACTGGAAAGAAACAAATATACTCCTAACAGACCTATCACGATCCCCACAAGTACTTCGGCTGCTTTCATCATTTCATTATTACGACAGTAAATGAAAGTAGCGATTGTTTACCGATCATTTTTTAATATAAATGGGAAATTTTATTCTGAAACCAATCTTTTTCTCAACCGATCTCCACAATCCTCGTACATATCCGGTCAAGCAGGTCATCACTGTGACTCACAACGACCATGCCGAGGTTTCTGCGCTTCGCTTCCTCCAGCAGGAACGTCCAGATCTGGCTCTGTGTGATCAGATCCAGCATGGTACTGATCTCGTCTGCCAGAAGGATCCTCGTTCTTTTTCCCAGCGCACGCGCAATACAGAAGCGCTGCAGCTCTCCTCCTGAAAGCTCTGCGGGAAAGCGCTGCTTCCACGCCTCCTCGATCCCGAGCTTTGCGGTCATCTCCTGGGGGATGCCATCCCCCTCTTCGAGTACCGTATACATCCGCCTGCGCGGATTGACTGCCTGTTCGGGGTGCTGCCAGACCATCTGCACAGGACAGTAGCCGCGATACTCTGTCACTGGCCTGCCATCCAGAAGGACTTCGCCGCTGTGCGGCTTCTCATATCCTGCCAGAAGCCGGCAGAGCGTTGTCTTTCCAATCCCGCTCTTGCCGCGCAGTCCGACACGCTCCCCTTCTTTTACTTCAAATGATATGTTCTGGAGCACCAGTGGCGCGTTCTCTTTGTATTGAAATGAAACGTTCTTTGCCTGTAATATCATGTCTGTCACTCACTTTCCTGCCATATCCCGCAAACTGTAATCCTCGCTGCCATTTCCGGTGATTTTTTTGTTCACGGTATCTTACTGTGCTTCCTCTGCATGGATACATCGTACCCGTCCGTCCCCGGTCTGACGCCAGGGAATCTTTTCGCTGCATTCCTGTGTGTACTTTGGACAGCGCGGTCCAAATGGACATCCCTGAGGCATTTCTCTGGCATACGGCTGTGTGCCGGGGATCGGCTGAAAACCATGCTTTGGCATCGCATTCCATAATGCTCTGGAATACGGATGATGCAGCGTATCGCACGACTGAAAAGCTAAAGCAGGAACTTCCTCAAGTGTAGAGCCTGCATAAAATACAGCGATGCGATCTGCCGTCTCGACTGCCAGCTCCAGGTCATGCGTGATCAGCAGTACGCCTGCTCCCATATCTGCCAGCTCTCTGAAGTGCTCCATTGCCCGCCGTGTAACAGAAATATGAAGCCCCGGCGTCGGCTCGTCTGCGATCACCAGACGCGGATGCCCCATCAAAGCCGTTGCATTCATAATGCGGCGCGTCATACCTCCGGACAGCTCAAAGGGATACTGCTCCTCCACTTCCTGCTTCAGCTCATACTCGCGAAAAATCTGATGCAGCCTTTCCTTTGAGGCCGCATCCTTTTTACCTTTTCGTATCTGGACTCCTGTCTTCATCAAAGGATCCAGATACGCGGTGCTCTGCGGTACAAGGACGATCTCATCACCGCGGAGCCTTTTTACTCTTTTTTCTGTAAGCGCTTCCCCGTCATAGAGGATTTCTCCTTTTACGGAAGCATTGTACGGCAGGATGCCGAGCACTGCATGTGCAAGCAGACTCTTTCCCGATCCGCTTGAACCGACCACTGCCACGATCTCCCCGGCAGGGACGCACACATCCAGGTCCCGGATCACCTCAAGCTCTGTCTGAGAAAATCCCTTTTCATACTGTTTAAATGATATCTGTAATCCCCTTATTTCCAATATCGGGGGCAACTTTTTTTCCAAAATCATACGCTCCTATCCACAACCGTCTCATTGCAGCTGTTGTGCCTCATTCATGTGCACTATGTGACTTATTCATGCGCACTGTTCGGATCAATCAGCCTGCGCAGATTTTCCCCAAGCAGATAAAACATGATAACAGTTACTACAAGTGCCAGTCCCGGGAACAGCGCAAGCCACCATTTCCCGAGCACAAGATATTTCATACTCTCCGAAAGAATAATGCCGATCGCAGGCTGCTCGCTCGTCAGACCAAAGCCAAGGAATGTGATACTCGCCTCATGAAGGATCGCGTGCGGAAACATCAGTACCAGGCCGACCGCAAACTGCGGCAGCAGATGCGGAAGGATATGACGGTATGCCACATACCACTTTCCCTTGCCCAGCTTTCCGGCAATCTTTACATACGGACTTTCTTTTAACTGCATTACCTCTGCCCGGATCAGCCGTGCAAGGGAGGTCCAGTGTGTAAACGCCACGCCGATGATCACACCTTTTAAGCCCCGTCCTGCTGCCACAGAGATCAGGATCAGCAAAAGCATATGCGGGATCCCCATGATCAGATCAATGACCCAGGTGATCACTCCATCCGCCCGCCGTCCAAGCGTTGCCGCACAGATGCCCAGCACCAGTGCGATCACTGCACTGATCGCCGCTGCAAGCACACCGATCAGGATACTCAGGGAAAGTCCTTTTAATGTCCGGGCAAACATATCGCGCCCCATCCAGTCTGTGCCAAACGGATATTCCAGACATGGCAGCAGATTCTTCCGTGAGAAATCTGTCGCCCGAGCCGCATCCGAGCACTGACTGCCTGCTGCGGCAACAGTGACCAGAAACAGGATCGAAATCACTAAAATAAGCACCGTTGCCTTTCTTCTGTTCCACTGTTTCATTTCCTGTTACCTCCTCTTCGGATCCTCGGATCTACTATTCCGTAGAGGATATTTGCAATCAGGTTGCCGCCAAACACAAACACAGCGCTCACGATCGTGATCGCCATCAAAAGCGGCATATCGCTTCCAAGTCCTGCCGTCACTGCCGCCTGTCCCATACCAGAATAAGAAAATACCTGCTCTACGAGCACAGAGCCTCCAAATATTTCACTGATCGATGCAAACTGCAGCGTGATCGCCGGAAGCAGCACATTTCTAAGCGCATGCCTTCTTACGATCTGCCACGTGCTCTCACCACGCGCCCGCGCGAACAGCACATAATCGCTCTCCATCACGTCGATCATTTTTTCACGTGTATGGAGCGCGATATTAGAAATACCTGTAATCGAGAGTGTGAGTGCCGGAAGGATCGCATGGCGCAGCCGGTCCAGAAATGTCACGCCAGACGCCTCCAGCCCGATCGGCACACTCAGACCGATGGGGAGCACTTTGAGCCACACGCCAAAAATCATCAGCAAAAGAAGCGCCAGCCAGAAAGCCGGTGTGCTGGAGATCACGACACAGTAGCCCTTGATCAGCCGGTCAGGCAGACGGCCGCGGAACACCCCGGCTGCCACGCCAAGGATGAAACCAATGACGCCGGAAAGGATCCATGCTGTCACCATTAAAAACAGAGAATTGCCAAGCTTGACTGCGATCACCTTTGAAACAGGCTGCCGATACTGCAGCGACATTCCAAAGTCTCCTCTGACAAAATCCTTCGCCCATGCCAGATACCGCTTAAGCGGAGGCTCGTCCACGCCCCAGTAGGCTTCCAGCTTCTCAATCTGTTCCTGGCTCATCGAGCCAAGCGCCGCCTGACCGACATTTGCCTGAAGTGGATCGACCGGTGACATGGTCATCAGTATAAATGACACAATGCTGACTGCCACCAGCAAAAACACCATCCGTATTATGTTCTTTCCTATTAATATCCCATACTGCTTCAAAATACGTTTTTAAAGAGGCTGTTGCAAAATGCTTCTTCCGATGCACTCACGCTGCAGCAGCCTCTCTTTTCCTCCCATCATGCAGTCATACTGCAAAGTATCTTTGTCCGATCACATCCAGTGATCAATATGCTTACTCTGTCCACTCCCACTGATCAACATTGTTTACGATCGACCAGCCGTGTCCGTGCGGATGTATTTTCTGCTCTGCTACCTGAAGGCCATCCTTTACAAAATAGAGATGGCTCACATTGCACAGCCAGATCCAGGAACAGTCACCGTCCTGCGTCACTCCGGTCTCTCCGTCAAACTGTGCCTTCTGCCACAGCTCATAGGACTGCTCCAGATCAGAAGTAGAAAGCGCCTCATCCATATACTGATCTACCGTCTCATTGGCATACGGGGAATATTCTGCCAGATCGCTTTCGGGAGCTGTATGATAGATATTGTAAAGCTCCATCGGAGAATGTGCGCCCCAGCCCCACATCAGCGGCTGTGACTGTGCCTTATCGTACGCAACATCCCATCCGGCAGCCTCTGTCGTCACCTCAATGCCAAGCTGTCCGAGCTGATTTGCCATGTCCTCCGCAAGCGCCTGGCGCACAGAATCAGACGGATGATACAGGATCGTAAATGCGGCGCGCACGCCATCCTTCTCGCGGATGCCGTCATCCCCCGTCTTCCATCCAGCTTCGTCCAGAAGCGCCTTTGCCGCCTCCGGGTCGTATGAAACCTCAGATGCTTCATTATACCATGGCATCTGGTCGCAGACACTGTATGCCGGAGTTCCGTAGCCGCCAAGTACATTTTCAATCATTTTTTCCCGGTCAATCCCGATATTGATCGCGCGCCGCACGGCAATATCACTGAGCACGTCATTTCCGATCACCAGACCATCGCGTTCCTCCTCGGGGATCGTCGGAAGATTGATGCCGCGATTGTCCACACTCTCTGCCACAAGCAGGCTGTAGCCCTCCAGCGTCATATCCGCAAAGGTAGACGCTGTATAGGAAACATCCGCATCTCCTGACATCGCTGCTGCCAAAGATGCCTCCTCATCCATAAACAGGACCGTCACCTTTTTCATTTTTACTTCTTCTCCATAATAATCCGGATTTGCCTCCAGGATGATCTGCTGTCCCTGGTCCCACTGGGCAAGCATATAGCGCCCGGAGCCGATCGGATTCATCCCATAGTTCTCATCATATGCGTGCTCCGGCACGATCCCCGTGATCGCCATGGTGTACGGCCACGGAGAAAACGGTCTGGTCATGTGGAATACGACTGTCGTATCATCTACTGCCTCTGCCGACTCAAGCATCGTAAAGTCATTGACAGAGCTATTTTCCTTGCAATTATTATAAGTAAATGCCACATCAGAAGCAGTCAGCGGCTCTCCGTCTGTGAACTTCACATCGTCGCGGATCTTCACCGTCCAGGTCAGTCCGTCCTCAGATACGGAATATTCCGTCGCCAGATCCATCCCGATCGTCAGATCTGGATTTGTCACAAGCAGCGTACTCTGGATCAGCGGCTCATGGACATGCTCCCCGGCTCCCCAGCCGTACGCCGGATCAAATCCCGATGCAGGCTCTGACGCCGCCGTCATCGTCACTACTACTTCGCTCTTCTGCGCCGCATCCTGTTCGGAAGCCTTTGCAGATACTCCTGAAATACTGCCGCAAAGCACCGCAGCAGCACATACGATTGCCGCAAATTTTCTTTTCATACGTTTGTCCTCCCGGTATTTTCTTTTGCTATGACAAAACCAAACAGACGTATGCATCCACCTGTAATCTCACTGAACTTTGTCACATTTTTAACTATATCACAGGAAAAAATGCTCCGCAAGCCACCCGGGGGGATATTATTTTCAGGAAAATCCTGCCTTATCTTTTATTTTTCTGCCGCAGCAGAAAAACTTACAGCATGCATATCTTTTCAGCCGCCTCAGATGCCGTCTCAACAATATAGTCTGCCCCCGCTTCACTGAGTTCTTCCCTCGAACCGTAGCCATACAGCACACCCATACTGTCAAGGCCGTTCTCCTTCGCGCCCAGAATATCGTGTTCACGGTCGCCGACCATCAGCACAGATGCCTTCTGCTCCTGCGTGATCCCAAGCGTCCGAAGCGCATACGAAATGACAGCGCTTTTCTTCTCACGCGTTTCATCCACCGTTGCCCCGCAGACTGCTTCAAAATACGGAGTAAGATGAAAATGCTCTACGACCTGTACCGAAAAGATTTCCGGCTTTGAGGTAGCGATCGCCAGTCGGAAGCCCGCCTCCTTTAAGGTGCGCAGCATATCCTCCACGCCGGGATACAGCTCGCCTTCAAACAGGCCTCCCGCCGAATAATATTCGCGGTAAAGCGAGATCCCCCGCTTCGCCTCTTCTGGCGTACAGCCGCAGAATCTCACAAAGGAGTCCGAAAGCGGCGGCCCGATAAACCGGCGCAGCGTCTCTTCCGGAAGCTCTGGCTTTCCCATTTTGCGAAGCGCATATTTTACTGAGTTCATGATTCCCTGGCCGGACTGCGCAAGCGTCCCATCCAGGTCAAAAAAGATCCAACTGTATTTCATATCATCTTTCCTCCTTTTGCTAAACCGCACGAAAAAGCCTTTACCGGAAATTTTTCCAGCCTTTTCTGTCTTTTCTGCGTAAAGAATCTGCCGTCACTTATCGGCGCAGCGTCTGCGCCAGCAGACTGATATACTCCGGCGTCGTGCCGCAGCAGCCTCCAACGATACGCGCACCGTTCTCTACAAGCCGTTTCATAGAAACAGCAAACTGCTCCGGTCCCATACTGTAATGCGCCTGTCCGTGCTCATCCATAACCGGGATCCCGGCATTCGGCTTGGCGATCACGGGAATGCGCGCCGCGCGGTACATCGAAGCTACGACAGCTTCCAGCTGATCCGGTCCGACAGAGCAGTTGATCCCGACTGCATCTGCCCCCATCTCCTGCAGCGTCTCCACAGCCTCTACTGCACTGCCTCCATACAGCGCGCTACCATCGGCTTCCACAGTCAGCGTGCACATCACAGGAATCTGGGCAACTGACTGTACTGCATCAAGCAGCACGACCGTCTCATCTACATTCATCATCGTCTCCGCCACGATCAGATCCACGCCTGCACTTATCAGTACACGCGCCTGTTCCTGATATACCTCATACAGCTCCTGATAAGAAATATCTCCGCGCGGCTCCAGCAGCTTTCCGGTCGTCGTCATATCGCCTGCCACATATGCCCTCCCCCCGGATGCTTCCTGCGACAGCTCTACAAGCTTTGTATTCAGCCCCGTCAGTCGCTCCTGCAGTCCATGCAGCGCAAGCGAAATCCTGTTTCCCGAAAAAGTCGGCGCATAGAGGATCTGGCTGCCTGCCTCGACGTAAGCGCGCTGCAGTTCCTTCATCACCTCAGGATGCTCCAGGATCCACTGCTCTGCGCATATCCCCACCGGCATGCCTGCATTTCTCAGATTCGAGCCCGTCGCTCCGTCAAGCAGCACGGTTCCCTGCTGTACCAGCTCCTTAAATCCCTGCTTCGTCAGTCTTCCCATCGTGTAACTCCTCTTCCTGTATGTATTTTACTGTCAAGTCAAATGTTTCCGCACACGCACAAAGCGTATACGCCGCCCCCCGCCAGAGCAGAAATTTCAGCCGGGATTTCGTACAGGTATCTGGCTGCTTCCAGTCAAATATAAGGCTCTGCCCGTCTTCCGGCATAAACGGGAGCTGCTGCGCAAAGGAAATGCGGTCTACACCGTATCCGAGTCCTCTCCCATTCCATTTCACAAAGCTCTCCTTGAGTGACCAGAGATATCGAAGCTGACATTCCCGCTGTGCTTCTGTCATATGCTGCAATACTGCAACCTCTGTCTCATGACTTACCTTTTTTGCAAGCCCGTCTCTGTAATCAAACAACCGCTCAATATCCACCCCCACCTCCTGCAGTCCCACCGCGCACGCACATGCGCATGCGCAGTGACTGATATTAAAATGTATCTGGGGATATTTTCCGCTATACGGCTTGCCGTTTGCTCCTGTTTTCCAGTCCAGATCCCGGAGACAGACGCCAAACTCCTGCTTCAGGGCAGCATCCAGCAGCAGGCGCGCCGTCTGCTGTTCCCTGTTCCTGAGCGATGGACAGCGTTCCTGCTGCTTTGTTCTATTATCTGCTTTTTTGTATTCACAAACATAAATCATATCGGATGCCCCCGCACAGTGATCTGTGCCAAGTATACCAATCAGAAGGAATGATGTCAACGCTGACGCAAAGCGATCTGCCGACAGTCTCTTCCGTCTCCTTGCTCTTTTCCATGGAAGATACTGCCTGTTCCTGCTTACCGCTTTTCGTATTCTGTCCCTGTATGCTTTGCAGATCGCTCCCCAAGCGCCTCCCTCAGCTTTTCCAGGGCCTTTTTTTCCAGCCGTGACACATACGAACGGCTGATACCCAGTTCAGAGGCAATCTCCCTTTGTGTTTTCTCCTGTCTGCCGTACAGACCATAGCGATCGCAGATTACCAGAAGCTCTCTGTCACTTAATACATCCTTCATACAGGAATACAGGAGAAAGATATTTTTTTGCAGCTCCAGATTGCCCAGTATATCGACCGGCTCACTCTCCAGCACATCCATCAGTCTCAGCTCGCGCCCCTCCTGATCGACTCCGATCTTCTCGTACATCGAAACTTCCCGCGTCAGCTTTTTACGTGAACGGAACATCATTAGCAGCTCATTTTCAATGCATCGTGCGGCATACGTGGCGAGCCGGTTGTTCTTTTCACTGTCAAAGGTCATCACCGCCTTGATCAGACCGATAATCCCAATAGAGATCAGATCATCCGTATCCTGCTCCGGCGCCTGATACTTCTTGGCAACATGCGCAACCAGCCTTAGATTGTGCTCGATCAGCAGATTTCTGGCCTCAATATCCCCTTCTTTGTATCTTGCCAGATAATACTTCTCTTCTTCCGGAGAAAGCGGCTTTTTAAATGTTTTCAAAAAAGCACCTCTAAGCGGTTTTATTTTATCTTATGATAAGTACCGCCTAAAAGTGCTTTTCCAACTCTCTTTACGCAAACTGACTTCTATACAAGGATGCGTATTTCCCGTTCTTCTCCATCAGCTCCTCATGCGTTCCCGTCTCCAGAATATTTCCTTCCTCCATGTACAGGATGATGTCCGCATCGCGGATCGTGGAGAGCCTGTGGGCAATGACGAAGCTCGTTCGTCCCTTCATCAGCTTTCGCATCGCTTTCTGGATCAGCGCCTCTGTATGTGTATCGACATTGCTTGTCGCCTCGTCGAGGATCAGAATCTCGGGATCGGAGGCGAGGGCACGCGCGATCGTCAGAAGCTGCCGCTCTCCCTGAGAGATATTTTCCGCTCCCTTATTAAGCACCATATCATAGCCGCCCGGAAGCGTTTTGATAAAACTGTGCGCACATGCAGATTTCGCAGATGCAACGATCTCTTCCCGACTCATCTGATCGTCTGCGTATCCGATGTTTTCTGCGATCGTCCCCTCAAAGAGCCACGTATCCTGCAATACCATGCCGAAGCGGTCGCGCAGCTCCTCCCGTGTCATATCGCGGATATCGGTACCGTCTACCGAGATGGAACCGCCGTTTATCTCATAAAAACGCATCAGCAGATTGATCAGCGTTGTTTTGCCCGCTCCGGTCGGTCCGACGATAGCTGCCTTCTGTCCCGAACGAACTTCCACATTCACATTCTTCATCAGCATGCGGTCTGCGCTGTAGCCGAACTGCACATTGCGAAATACGACATTTCCGCTGTGATCCTTTGGAACGACACAGTGCTCGCCGTCCGGTACCTCCTCCGGCGCATCCAGAAGAGAGAAAATACGGCTTCCCGCTGCGGCTGCTGCGCCGAAGCTCCCCGCCATTCCTGCCAGAGAGGAAAACGGCTCTGCAAATTTCCGCGCATATTCCAGCATCGCCTGCACATTTCCCACGGTGATCGTCCCTGCGATCGCGCGGATACAGCCGATGGCGGCGCAGAGTACGTACCCTGCATCGTTTACGAGCGTCGTGATCGGGCTGATCGCTCCTGCCATCGTCTCTGCCTTGCAGGAACTGTCGCGCAGCGTCTCATTCAGTTCTCCAAACTGTGATTCTGCTCTTTCTTCGTACCCAAAAGACTGTACGACCTGCTGACCGTTGTAAAGCTCCTCAATATAACCGTTCAGTCTGCCAAGCAGCTCCTGCTGACGACTGTAGTGGCAGCCGCTCGCCTTCATCACGCCTGCCGCGCTGAGCAAAGACAGCGGCACAAGGATCACCGGAATCAGCGTCAGACTTGGACTGATCTGCAGCATCATGATCAAAATACCGACCGCAGTGATCATCTGCGTCACGATCGACGTCAGATTCTGACTGATCGTATTGTTGATCGTATCGACATCGTTTGTAATTACGCTGAGGATGTCGCCGTGCGTATGTGTATCGTAATAATCCAGTTTCAGGCGGTGCATTTTGGCGTCAATATCGCTTCTGAGCTTTTCCATGACTCCCACTGTGATCTTTACCATACCAAAGCCCTGAAGCAGCGCGAAAAACTGTGAGATCAGGTACAGCGCCACGAGTGAGGCAGTCAGGGAAAGGATCGTCTCCCAGTAAAATACACCGTCGCGAATGCTGTTAAACAAAGTTGTCGTGATCTTTCCGATCAAATACGGCGCCATTACCATAAACAGCGTGCTGATCGCCGCAAAAACCAGAGCAAAAAACAATCGCTGCCGGTACTCCTTCAGGTATCGCAGCATCCGCCTGCATACTGCCGTCTTTTTCATTTAGAAACCGCCTCCTTTCCAAGCTGTAATTCTGCCATCTCGCGGTACAAAGGGCAGGTGCGCAAAAGTTCTCCATGCGTGCCCTGACCGACGATCTGTCCGTCATCTACAACGAGTATCCGGTCCGCATCGAGGATCGTGCTGATCCGCTGCGCTACAAGGATCACCGTGGCATCCCCGGCATGCTCTCTGATATTCTTGCGAAGCTTCTGGTCCGTTTTCATATCGAGAGCCGAAAAGCTGTCATCGAATACATAGATTTCCGGCCGCCTCATCAAAGCCCTCGCGATCGCCATACGCTGCCGCTGCCCTCCGGAAAAATTCGTTCCGCCCTGTGAAACAGGCGCATGGTACTGCTCCGGCTTTTTTTCGATAAACTCATCCGCGCATGCAATCTGAGCTGCCTGCTCCCACTCCTCCCGCATGCCGCTTTCCTTACCGAAATTTAAGTTCGATGCAATATCGCCGGAAAACAGCACATTTTTCTGCGGCACATAACCGATCAGTGCGCGAAGCTCTTCCACGCGGTATTTTTTTGCGTCGACTCCGTCGATCAGGACGGTACCGAACATTGGATCGTACAGACGGGGAATCAATTTCAGAATGCTTGATTTTCCGCGTCCCGTGCCTCCGATGATCGCCGTCACCTCTCCTGGCCGCGATACAAAACTTACATCCTTTAAAATCGGCTCGTCTGCATTTGGATAAGCAAATGTCACATGGTGAAACTCTACGGTAGACCGAAGCGGACGTTTTTCCGCCTCAAAATCACCGTCCTGTATACTGCTTTCTGTATCAAGTACCTCCGCGATCCGCCCGGCACACGCATACGCAGTCGGAAACATCATGATCACCATGGCAAGCATCATCACCGACATCAGCACCATACTGATATACTGGCTGTTCGCCACGAGAGAGCCCACCTCCATCGCGCCGCTCTTTACATAAAACGCCCCGATGCCAAGCACAGCAGCCGTCGTCACACCAAAGATCACATTGATCGCAGGCATCAGAAAGCTTCCGATCTTCCCTGCTGTCATAGCTGTCTGCGTATAGTCGCGGTTCGCCTGCGCAAACCGTCCGCTCGCCTTTTCCTGCTGGTTGAACGCCCGTATCACCCGGACACCTTCTAAGGACTCAAGAAACAGCCGGTTGATCTGGTCGAGTTTCTTTCTAAGCCTGATCGAATATTTCGATGCGATCACTACAATACTACCCACTCCGATCAGCAGCACCGGGATAGCCACCGTTAGCACAAAGCTTACCTGCCCGCCTGTCGCCGCCGAGAAAACGAGTCCTGCAACCGCCATCATCGGCGCAAGAATACCGATACGCAGCAGCAGCGTCAGAAAGTTCTGGACATTCGTGACGTCCGAAGTGCTTCTCGTCACGAGACTTGCCGTTCCGAACCGGTCAAGCTCTGCACTCGAAAGGCTCTGTACCTTTTCAAAAACCGTTTGGCGCAGTTTTGCGGAAAAATCTGTCGCAATGCGGGAGGCCAGCCGGACGGAGCAGATATTGATAAGGCAGGCAAATACTGTAATCCCTGCCATCACCGCTGCCGTAAGCAGGATCAGCCGGTTGTGCGCATCCGCTACCCCATTGTTGATCATCCATGCAAGCAGCGAAGGCAGCAGCATTTCTCCCACTGCCGATAACAGCACCAGCACAGTAAGACCTGACACCTGCCGAGCATTTAATTTGATTCTGGAAAATATTTTCTGCATGGTCATTCGCCTTCCTTCTTTGTGATCCTGATTCTCGAAAGCCGGAAAAACAGCCTTCCAAGCGCGTATTTCTGTAATCGCAGATACTCCCCGGGCGTGACAGAGCCTCCAGAAGTCATGATTTCCATCGCGCCGCTCTGCCCGTCTGTAAAAATCCCGGAAGACGCAAACCCGTTTTTCACATAAAATCTGCGGCGCGCGATCCTCTGCTGACAGTTTTCTGCCCGCGCATCCTCTTTTTCTATCAGCAGCACGATCTTTTTATCCGCAAATATCCTGCATACCTCCTGCAAAATCTCACTGCCCGTACCCCTGCTGCGGATCTTTCCCGATACGGCAAGATAATCGACCATCACCATGCTTTCGTACGGAATGACCGCCGTAAAGCCCAGAACCTGATCCCCCTCCACTGCAGTCAGCAGCTGTACCTTCCCGCGCCTTACGCCACGCCGCAGAGAAGAAAACGGTTTGCGCTCCCGCTTCGGAAATGCCTCCAGATAAATCTCTTTTACTTCCTCCCACTGCTCTTTTTGTATCTGTAATACTTTCATATAGATCCTCCTTGCAAATTCTGTCCTCTCTCTTTTCTTGCATCTTGTTTTTTCTTCTTACGTGGCGTATCATATACTGTACAGCAACTGTACAGTCAAGCAGTTTTTATCATATTTTTAATTTCACAGTTTTTTACAAAACGTAATCTACAGGGAATCTATCTCTTTTGCAGAAAACAGCAGAAATCAACAGAGGTATGTATGGCAGACGAAAAACGAAAAAAATATCTATACTCCACCGGAGAATTTGCAAAACAGAACAATATCAACAAACGGACGCTCCACTATTATAATGACATCGGGCTTTTCCGTCCGGAGGTGACCGATGAAAACGGATATCACTATTATAGCTGCTTCCAGACGATCCAGCTTGAGCTGATCCTGATCCTGCGCAAAATCGGACTCTCGCTCGAAGACATCAAAGCGTACACCGATCCGTCCTCCGAAACCTCCTTTACGGAGGTCATGCACGAAAAAAAGAAGCTGATCGACAGATCTATCGAACAGCTTCTCGAAGCAAAATCTTTTTTACAGCAAAAACTGGACAAACTGGAGCTCGGCCTGTCGGCCGTCCACGGAAAGATCGAAAGGATCACGCTCCCCGCTGCGCGCATCCTCCTCTCCGCACCCATTTCAGGCACATACGAAGAGGCAGATTTCTCTGTGGCCGCCGATTTTTCGCTGCGTCTGAAGCAATTATTCGGCCTTTACGACAACTTCGGAAGCCGGATTTCCACCGAACAGCTCACACTTGGGAACTTTGACCGCTACGACGCATTCTTTGCATACGGCCGCGAGGACGTCGCCGAATATGAAACGATCCGTCCGGCAGGTACCTATCTGCGCGCTTTCTGTTTTGGGGGCTGGGAGCGTCTTCGCGAAATCTACGAATCCATCCTCTCCTACGCCGACCGCCATCAGCTTGCGCTGACCGGATACGCCTACGAGGAGGGGCTAAATGAAATGTCGCTGAAAAAGGAGGAGGATTATATCACAATGATCACGGTTGGCATCAGAAGCCTCCAATAAGGAATGAAATACTGCCTTTTGCAGCAATTAAAAAACAGCCCCACTGCCGAAGCAATGAGGCCATTCTGATACGTTTTTTCTATTCGTGATGCTCTTTGCACTCGTCTGCGTGCTCATGATGGTGGCAGATCGAACCGGTGGAAACAAGCTCTCCGCGCAGATACGTCTCAACGGCTTCTCTCGCATCGCCCTGTATGCCGATGATGACTTCCACGCCGCGCTCGTTGAAGATATCCACGGCTCCGCCGCCCATGCCGCCGGAGATGATCACCTCAGCTCCGTTGTCTGCCAGGAAGTTCGGCAGAAATCCCGGACGGTGTCCCGGATTTGGAACGGACTTCTCAGCCGTGATCTTTCCGTCTGCTGTGTCAAAAAAGATAAAGTTCTCACAGTGTCCAAAATGTCCGGCAACTGCGTTGCCCATAGCTGCTACTGCAATTTTCATAATCGTTTTCTCCTTTCGATTTTGTTATGTTATTGGTAATCAAAAAGCAATTTGATTGCCGTATCATAGATATTTTTCAGCGCATCGCGCGCCGGACAGTCGGTCTGCGCAAGACTTCTGCCCTCATTTACGCATGCTGACGCGCTTTTATCATACGGGATCCTTCCCGCAAACGGCAGCCCCTCCTGCTCGCAAAAGCGCTCTATTTCCTGCGTACACGCGGGGCTGACATCCCATTTGTTTACGCAGACCGCAAGCCTGGCCTGAAACGTCTGCGCCGTCTTTACGAGCCGTTTGAGATCGCTGATACCGGAAAGACTCGGCTCCGCCACGACAAGCACGAGATCCATACCGCTCACTGACGCCATGACGGGACATCCGATGCCCGGCGAGCCGTCTATGATCGCAAGATCAGTATCCGGCGCATTTTTAAGCAGCGCCATCTTTACTTCTGTAACAAGCTTGCCGGAATTACCGCGTCCCATTTTCAGGGAAGCCGTCGAAAATACGGATTCCCCGGGATACAGCGCTCTCCTGCCTGCCACATCTGTGTGCAGCGAGACGGCATCCTGCGGACAGACGTATGCACAGACGCCGCAGCCCTCGCAGGCGTATTCGTTGACGCGGTACGTACCGTCTTCTTCTGTGAGTGCATCAAACCGGCAGTGCTGCTTACATAATCCGCATCCGACGCATCTGTCCGGATCAATCGCCGCCTTGTCGCCGCCCAGGAAATCGGTCACGACAGGCTCCGTCTTTGGCTTCGTCACAAGATGCAGGTTCGGAGCGTCTACGTCACAGTCCGCTACGGCTCTCGCCTGAGCGAAATCGACAAACGCTGCCGCTGTCGTCGTCTTTCCTGTACCGCCTTTTCCACTTAAAATCAGGAGCCGTTTCATCGCGCACCTCCGATCTGTCCTCTGATCTGCACAAGCAGATCTGAAAAGACTTCGCGTATTCCCGCATCCTTTTCCACTGCTATCTTGCCGTCTGCGGTCAGTGCCGCGATCTCCGGGTCATATGCGATCCTTGCAAGCACCGGAATATGCCCGCTTCTGCAAAACTCCTCAAGAGGCTCGTACGGCGCATCCTGCTTATTGATGAGCACGCCGCATTTTTTGTCAAGCAGCGTCACGAGTTCATACACCATCCTGAAATTGTGAAAGCCAAAGGCAGTTGGCTCTGCGATCAGTACACAGTAGTCCGCGTCCATGACACTCTCCATCACACTGCATGCGCTGCCTGGCGGACAGTCGATCACCGTCACGCCCTGCGCCCTCTGGAGCGCCGCCCGGATCACCGGTACGCCGGATGCCTCCCCCGGATTCAGGATACCGGTCACGACGTGCAGATCTTTGTACTGCCCCACCTCCAGTACGCCGACTGGCTTTTCCTTTTCTGTAATGGCACCCTCCGGACATACCAGGCTGCAGCCGCCGCAGCTGTGGCAGACCTCGGAAAATACCATCGGCTTTTCTCTGACGTACATCAGAGCATGAAAGCGGCAAAACTGTACGCATTTCTTGCAGCCGGTACATTTTTCACTGTCAAAATCCGGCAGCAGACAGGAGACCGTCGTCCCCGTCACCTTCTCAGGCTTTAAAAACAGCCGCCCGTTTGGCTCCTCCACATCACAGTCAATGTACGTGGCTTCTCCTGCCGCGGCAGCCAGGTTGACCGCAGCGAATGTCTTTCCTGCGCCGCCTTTCCCGCTTAAACACGCGATCCTCATTGTACGCCCTGATAGCCGCCGTGGAAATGCGTAAGCTCCTCAAGCTCACCCGCCTCCAGCGCGGCCAGATCATCCGCAGCGGCTTTCTTTGCGGATTTCCATATTTTGATGCCTGCCGCCTGAAATACCTCGGCGGCATTCTGCCCGCAGCGCACCGTGACCAGAGCGTCGATGCCGCTGTCTAAAAGAAACTGCGCCGCCTGTATCCCTGCGCCTCCCTGTGCGGATGACGCCGGATTCTCCACAACTATGTCCCTTCCATCCTCACAAAACAGAAAGTAAGGCGCACGCGCCAGCACAATACATACATCCTTCTGATTCTCATCTAATGGAACTGCAACTTTCACTCTTCCACCTCCATCGCTTCTCTTGGACAGCCGCACCGGTGCCTCCTGCAGCCGCCGCAGCCGTAATATGCTTCATCCCCATCGCAGATCTGATAATCTCCTCCCTCGATCCGCAGGGGACGTCCCTCTACCAGCACCGCCGCCAGCTTTTTTCTGGCAGAATTGTAAATCATCTGGACCGTCGTCCTTGCCACCTGCATATACGTGCTGCACTCCTCCTGCGAAAACCCCTGCTGATCGATCAGGCGGATGGCTTCATACTCATCCACTGTCATGATCACAGCTGCTGCGCAGGGGCCTCCGCCTGTCGGATGAAACTCCCTGATCTGCGGAAGCTCACATACCTTTCTGCATTTTCTCGGTCTCGGCAAAAGCTTCACCTCCCGGACAATCCCTTTTCTTTTACAGCTTCAGTATACGTCTGTTATTGTCATATGTCAATAACTTTTTTTGTCATATGTCAAAAATATTTTTTAATATTTCATTCCAAACTTCCCGCATTCATGATACACTATAACTATGAGGTCAGGCATCTTTTTGCCTTACCATCTGGCTCATACAAAGGGAGGGGTACAAATGAAAAACTCAAAAGCAACAAACCAGCCGCGGATCCTGCGATCCATCACCCGCACACTGCCACTGTGGCTTCTGCTCTTTTGCCTGCTGCTGACAGGAAAAACCACTGCGAAGGCTGCCACGCTCGATAACAAGGTATACCTGCGCGGAAACTACGCAACACTCTACCGGGATGTGGACGGTGACGGTGATACCGAAAAGGTTCAGCTAAAAGCCGCATCGCTAAACGACTATTTTTACAAAAATTTCCGTATATACATAGACGGAAAGCTTGCGCTGAAAAAGAATATCAAAGGAGTCAGCGGACTGTCCTTTCGGTATATGTCCTGTTCTCCAAAGAAAAATTATCTCCAGATCATCGCAACAATGGACGGCGGCTTTATGTACATCAATAAGCTCTACGCATTCTCCAATGGAAAGCTCGTTGAGGCTGCCGACCTGGGAAGCGCAGACAATATGATGGCTGAGGTCATCGGCATCAGCAGCAAGGGGCTCTCTGTCAGGTTTTCTGTTCAGCCCTACGATACCGGCCGCGTAGAATGGACCTTTGAATACCGCATAAAAGGCAGGAAATTAAAACGCACCAGCAACACTGCTCCTGTGAAAAGCGCACTGGGGGATTTCTATTACGGTGACAGAGATACCAAAAATTTTAAAAAGAACAAATTTACCACTGTAAGAGGACGTACTTATTACAAGGCTGCAGGTCAAAGCCAGCGTGCATTTCGCACGAAAAAAGGGGACGTTGTAAAAATGCAGAACGTAAAGATCATTGGCAAAAAAATGTATATAAGCTTTAAGAAGGGCAAAAAGACCGGATGGACAGAGGTAAAAGGCTATACACCTGGCGGCGAATGGTACCGTGGTGTTGGCAAGAGACTGGCCGGATAACAAAAAAGACTGTGAAAAATCACAGAACCCAATCAATGATGATCGGAGATTCGGAGATTTTTCGCAGTCTCTTTTTATTTCTGTATTAATGGCTTTTTGGTTCCTGCCTTCTGAGTATATCATACCTCTGCGCCTGCCCCTGGAGATCGACCCAGAGCTTCTGCTTTGGATGCGGCGCGCTCTCCATCGCATTTCCCTCTTCATCACAGATCGCTGCGACCTGGACAAGAAGATCCCTGCCGTCTGGCTTCATAATCTCAATTTTCTCTCCAACGGAAAATTTGTTCCGCTGCTCGATACAGCAAAAGCCATCCTCGCGCGTCTCGCCGACCGTACCCAGATAGGTATATTCCTTTACATAGGTGTTGCTGTCGTATATCTGAGACTCTTCGTTCGGCTTCCCATAGAAAAATCCCGTGGTGAACTGACGGTAGGTACAGTTTGAGATCTGATCGCGGTACCATTCCATATGCTCCTGATACTGCCCCGGATCTCTTTGATAATCGTCGAGCGCTTTTCGATAGGTCCTCGCTACTGTCGCAACATAGAGCGCCGTTTTCATACGCCCTTCTACCTTCAGACTGTCGATGCCGGCTGCGATCAGATCAGGGATATGCTCGATCATGCAAAGATCCCTGGAATTAAAAATATAAGTCCCTCGCTCGTTCTCCTCGACCGGCATATACTCTCCCGGCCGTGTTTCCTCAACAACCGCATATTTCCAGCGGCACGGATGCGTACACGCGCCCCGGTTTGCATCTCTGCCGGTAAAATAATTACTCAGCAGACACCTCCCGGAATAGGAAATACACATAGCTCCATGTACAAAGCTTTCAATTTCCATGTCAGCCGGAATACTGTCACGGATCTCTCGGATCTCGGCAAGAGACAGCTCCCGGGCGGAAACGACCCGCTTCGCCCCAAGCTCCCACCAGAAACGGTAGGTAGCAAGGTTTGTATTATTTGCCTGTGTACTGATATGGCGCTCGATCTCCGGGCAGACCTCCTTTGCGATCATAAACACGCCCGGATCTGCAATGATCAGCGCATCCGGCTGCGGATCCATCCCTCGAAGCTCTTCGAAATACGCCCGCACTCCATCCAGATCGCTGTTATGCGCAAGGATATTCGCGGTCACATAAACCTTTACGCCATGCTCATGCGCAAACCGTATGCCCTGTGCCATCTCTTCCATTGAAAAGTTTTTTGCTTTTGCGCGCAGCCCAAATGCTTCGCCGCCGATATAAACAGCATCTGCTCCAAATATCACGGCTGTCCTGAGCACCTCAAGGCTGCTCGCCGGTATCAATAATTCCGGGTGTCTCATACGTTTCCTTTCCTCTGCTTTCAAAACGGATCTCTTCTGCCTGTTTTACAGTGACGGCCGCCCCGTCTCCGACCGGAAGGATCGAAGTCAGGAGCCCTTCTGTGTGCTTTAATACGTACAGATATTCCCGCATCCGTTTGTAGATCGTACGGTTGCGGCGTTCCACAGCATAGTGCGACTCAATAATATCCCCGTCCTGCAGTACATTGTCAGAAACCAGCACGCCGCCAGTCCTCAGCAGGCGAAGCGCCTCAGGAAGAAAATGAATATACTGTCCCTTCGCCGCATCCATGAAGATCATGTCATACGTTCCGGAAAGCTCCTTCATCACCTCCAGCGCGTCCCCCTCTATCAGAGTAATGCGTCCCTCCATACCGGATGCTGCAAAATTCTTCCTTGCCTGCGGGATCCGCTTTTCGTATTTTTCTATTGTCGTGATCTCGCAGTCCGCATCTGTGTTCTGAGCCATAAGGATCGCAGAAAACCCCACTGCCGTCCCGACCTCAAGGATCCGCTTCGGTCTGTGGATCGCCAGCAGTGTTTTCAAAAAGCTCTGCATACTCTGCCGGATGAGCGGAACGCCGTCTGCAAGCGCTTCCTGCTCCAGCCCGTCAAGAAAGCTGCCGTTTCCACGATCCAGTGAATTCAGGTAAACTGCCATTCTCTCCTGAATGATCATTCTACAAACCAATCCTCTCTGCGATCTCGTCAATATCCAGATCGACTGCTTTTATAATATCAACCGCCGTCTTTTGCAGCAGACGGCAGACAGCCAGCTCCGTATGGAGGAATTCATATACAAGAGGATTTTTTTTGAATTTTTCTCCCTCCCGGCACAGTCTTTGCTGTTCCTCATACTGGTCTATCGGCTCCTGCGAATTCTGTACTGCAAAGACGCCCAGTCGAAACTCATTTACCTCCCTGCGCAGCTGCGGCTCTGTGCGAAGCTTCTCGCGCGCCGCACAAAAGCCTGTATACTCGCTGCTTTGCTGTATCGCCCGGATCAGCTCTTGCGTACACTGCTCTACTCTGTCCATACCCTTACTCAACTTCCATAATGATCGGCAGGATCATCGGACGGCGCTTGGTACGCTTCCACAGAAAGTCGCTGAGCGAATCCCGTATGGAATTTTTGATCTTAGACCAGTCTGTGATGTGGTGGGCATTGCAGTAAGCCATGGCATCCTCCACACAGTTGCGCGCCTCATCCATCAGATCCTCTGCCTCACGCACATAAACAAAGCCTCTTGAAACAATATCCGGTCCCGCCAGAATATGTCCGGTATACTTCTCCAGCGTAAGCACTGCGATGACAATACCGTCCTCTGCCAGATGCTGTCTGTCCCGCAGTACGATATTTCCGACGTCGCCTACGCCAAGACCGTCCACAAGGATCGTCCCTGTCTGGACGTGTCCTGTCACCTTCGCCATATCCTCGTTCATTTCCAGCACATCGCCGGCCTTCAGGATATGAATATGATCCTTTGCAATGCCAAGCCCCTGTGCCAGCTCTGCCTGCGCCTTGAGATGACGATATTCCCCGTGCACCGGAACTGCATACTTCGGCTTTACCAGAGAATACATCAGCTTGATCTCCTCCTGGCAGGCATGTCCTGATGTATGGGCATTCTGGAAAATAACATTTGCCCCCTTCATGGACAGTTCGTTGATCACCTTGGATACTGCCTTTTCATTTCCCGGGATCGGGTTGGAACTGAAGATGACCGTATCTCCGGGCTTGATGGAGATCTTTTTATGCATATTTGCCGCCATGCGGGAAAGCGCCGCCATAGACTCGCCCTGGCTTCCCGTCGTGATCAGCACCATCTGCTCATCCGGGTAATTCTTCATCTGCTCCAGCTCGATCAGCGTATTGTCCGGGATGTTCAGATAGCCCAGCTCTGACGCAGTCTGGATGATATTGACCATGCTCCGTCCCTCTACGACTACCTTACGTCCATGCTTGTAGGCCGAATTGATGATCTGCTGCACACGGTCCACATTCGAAGCAAAGGTCGCAATGATAATACGCCTGTTGCTGTTTTCATCAAAAAGATGGTCGAAAGTCCGTCCGACGGTACGCTCGGAAGCTGTAAAGCCCGGACGCTCGGCATTTGTACTGTCGCACATCAGAGCCAGCACGCCCTTTTTCCCGATCTCTGCAAAGCGCTGCAGATCGATCGCATCGCCGAATACCGGCGTGTAATCCACCTTAAAGTCTCCTGTGTGCACGACAATCCCTGCCGGAGAATATATCGCCAGAGCGACTGCATCCTGGATACTGTGGTTTGTCTTGATAAATTCAATACGGAATTCACCCAGATTGATCGACTGCCCCGGCTTTACGACCTTGCGCTTTGTCGAACGCATCAGATTATGCTCCGTCAGCTTGCGCTCGATCAGTCCCATCGTCAGCTTTGTCGCATACAGCGGCACGTTCATTTCCTTCAAAATATAGGGAAGCGCACCGATGTGGTCCTCATGCCCATGTGTGAATACGATTCCCTTCACCCGGTCAATATTTTCCTTTAAATAGGTCACGTCCGGGATCACGAGATCAATGCCAAGCATATCGTCCTCCGGAAACGCCAGACCGCAGTCTACCACTACAATGCTGTTGTTGAATTCAAATGCCGTCATATTCATACCGATCAGGCCAAGTCCTCCGATCGGTATCACCTTCAGATTTTCTGTACTAGTTACTTTTTTCTTCAATCTGCACCTCCATACCAATAACGGAATACACCTGCATTTCGTTAAACTAAGTTAAATCCTGTTTTTATTTTTCTTTTGCTATTTCCTCAGAGCTCAATATCCACGTCCTCTAAAAGCTCTGCAAAAATCCTGGACACCGCTTCCAGCTCCCCGTCATCTTCTACAAACACATAGCTTGCCTCAGCGTCTCCGTCTTCTGATGTATCTTTTAAAATATACGCCTCCGCCTCATCTTCCTGCGACTCTGTCACAAGGAGATAAGAGACTCCCGCGATCCTTGTTTCTTCCAATACAAAGAACCCGACCGTTTCTGTTTCTCCGACCGGGGTAAATTCGATCTTCTTATTCATGTTCTGTCCTCGCCCGGCTGTCCAGATATCCCTGCAGGATATATACAGCCGCTATCATATCTACGTATTCTTTGCGGTCCTCCCGGCGAACTCCGCTCTCTATCAGCGTACGGTTCGCTGCCACCGTAGTCAGACGCTCGTCCCACATGATGACAGGAAGACCCGTCCTTCTTTCCAGCATCTCTTTAAACGCCAGCGATTTTTCCGCCCGCTCTCCGACCGTATTATTCATGTTTTTCGGGTAACCTAAAACAATACAGGTCACCTCGTATTCCTTCACAAGCTCCTCGATCCTGGCAAGTGTCCTGCGAAGCTTATTTTCTGATGTACGCCTGATGATCTCTACGCCCTGCGCAGTAAGTCCCAGAGGGTCGCTCACCGCTACCCCCACTGTCTTAGAGCCGAAATCAAGTCCCATAATGCGGATCTTCTGTGTCACTGCTGCCATGATTTATTCTTGATGTATTCCCGGAGCAGCTCCTCTACCAGCTCATCACGCTCCACCTTCATAATCATACTGCGCGCATTCTTATGACTCGTGATATATGTCGGATCACCGGACATAATGTATCCCACGATCTGGTTGACCGGATTGTAGCCTTTCTCTGCCATTGCATTGTACACAACGTCAAGCACCAGCTTTACACGAACCTCCGGATCTGTATTAAAATTAAAATACTGTGTGTTATTAATGTCTGCCATACTTCTCACGTCCTTATATCTACCGTATCTTCTTGTAAACCTATTCTAATATAACTCCCAACATATTGCAATCTTTTTCGGACAATCGTTTCCGACATATATTTACTGCCATCATCCTTCGCTTTCGCGTTCCAGCAAAAATACGTGTGCGTCGATCTCCCTGCCAAGGCGGCCAAAGAGCCGTACATTTTCGTAATCCTCATCTGCCGGAACAGCGGCCTTCATATATTCCTTCGTATATCCGATAAAGTACTGCGCTCCATTTATCTGCTGCTTTTCCTCGAAAAGCACTTCTTTTTGCCTGCCTGCGTGAAGCTGCTCAAACCTGCGCCGGTTCTCCTCCCCAAGCGCGATCAGAGATTCACTGCGCTCACTCTTTATCTGCTCTGCAATCTGATCCGGCATAGCTGCCGCACGTGTACCGTGCCGCTTTGAATACTTAAAAATATGCGTCTCATACAGGCACAGCTCCTCGAGAAAGGCTTTTGTCTCCTCAAACTCCTCCTGTGTCTCTCCCGGAAATCCTACGATCACATCTGTCGTGATCGCCGGATCCGTAAAATGGGACCGCAAAATCCTGCACTTTTCCCGGAACTCATCTGCAGTATAGCGGCGGTTCATACGGATCAGTGTCTGCGTGCAGCCGCTTTGCAGAGACAGATGGAAGTGCGGACACAGCTTTGGCAGTCCGGCAAGCGTCTGTGCAAAAGCTTCCGTAATGATCCCGGGTTCCAGAGAACCCAGACGTATCCGGCTGATCCCTTCTGTCTCATGCACCATCTGGATCAGCTCCAGAAGCGACGTCCCCAGATCCGTTCCGTAGGAGCTCAGATGGATCCCGGTCAGCACGACCTCCTGGCATCCATTTGACGCAAGAGCCTGTACCTCCCTTTGCACATCATCCATCGCCCGGCTCCTGACACGTCCTCTCGCATACGGGATAATGCAGTAGCTGCAGAACTGATTGCAGCCATCCTGCACCTTTATATACGCACGCGTATGCTCCTGTGTTCTGGAAACAAAGAGCTGTTCATATTCCTTTGTGTGGTTGATATCTATCTTCTCTGATCCTCTTGCCTCGTCAAATTCAGCAAGCGCCCGGATCAGGTCTTTTTTGCAGTTATTTCCCAGCACGATGTCGATCATCGGATCATCCTCCACCGGGTTCTGCGCGGTCTGCACATAGCAGCCGGCTGCCACCACCACTGCCTGTGGATTCATTTTTCTCGCCCTGTGCAGCATCTGCCGGGACTTCCGGTCAGCTATATTGGTCACTGTGCATGTATTGATCACGTAAACATCTGCTCCCGGCGCAAAAGGTACGATCTCGTAGCCGGCTTCCTCCAGCATCTGGCGCATCGCCTCTGTCTCATATGCGTTTACCTTGCAGCCCAGATTGTGCAGCGCCGCCTTTCTTGTTTTATTCATGTAACCTCCATATTTCACAATTGAATCTCACCGCCTGCGCGTTCGTGTGCTCTGCCTGCCATTTATTACGAAACAAACCACCTGATCTTTGGCGGTTTGCATCTTGACTTTTGATTCCCTAACCGTTAAGATTGTGTTGTAAACAACCAAACAACGCTCAGGAGGGTATGATAATTATGAAAACAGTTCAGATTTCTTTAAATTCAATTGATAAAGTAAAATCTTTTGTGAACGATATCACAAAATTCAACAATGATTTTGATCTCGTCTCCGGAAGATACGTAATCGATGCAAAATCCATCATGGGTATCTTCAGCCTCGATCTTTCCAAGGCAATTGATCTGAATATCCATGCAGAGGACAACATTGATGAGATCATGGAAATCCTCTCCCCGTACATGATCTGAACGCAGACGTGCGCAAAACAGCATATTCCATGCATGTCATACATACTGCATACGGATCCAAACCACAGCTTTGCCGACAGGTGTTCCGGCAAAGCTGTATTTTTTTGCTCTACTCAATGCAGATCTTCTCTGTCGTCTCGATCGCCGTGCGCACCAGATCGTCTATCTTTTCACTCAGCTTCTGTTCTGAACGCTTAATGGCGTTCAGATTTGGCTTCGTCACCGGATGCTTCGCCACGAAAATCGTACAGCAGTCCTCATACGGCAGGATCGACGTCTCATATGTGTCGATCTTCTCTGCCACATCCACGATCTCCTGCTTGTCAAAGCCGATCAGCGGCCGGAACACCGGCATCGTACATACCTCATTGGTCGCTGCCAGGCTCTGTACTGTCTGACTTGCCACCTGACCAATACTCTCTCCCGTGATCAGCGCCAGATCTCCCGCTTCTTTCGCAAAATGCTCTGCGATCTTCATCATATAACGGCGCATAATGATCGTCAGCTCATCATGCGGGCATTTGTCATAAATGTAGAGCTGGATATCGGTGAAATTCACGATATGCAGATTGATCGGGCCGGAATATTTTGCCACCTGTCTGGCCAGATCTACGACTTTTTGTTTTGCCCGCTCACTTGTATAGGGCGGCGCATGGAAATACGTTGCATCAAGCTTGACGCCGCGCTTGCAGATCATATATCCTGCGACCGGACTGTCTATCCCGCCGGACAGCAGAAGCATTGCCTTTCCGTTTGTACCGACCGGCATCCCTCCTGGTCCTGGTATGATCTTGGAGTAAATATAGATTTTTTCGCGGATCTCTACATGCAGCATGATCTCCGGCTCATGTACATCTACCCGCATGCCCGGAAATGCCTCAAGGATCCTGCCGCCCAGCTCGCAGTTGACCTCCATTGACTCGATCGGGTAGCTTTTGCGCGCGCGCCTCGTCACTACCTTAAAGGTCTGGCTGTCAATATCATAGACATTCTGCAAAAACTCGATCACATCATCGCCAAGCGCCTCCAGGCCTCGCTCCTCGACTTTCATGACCGGACAGATCCCGACAATACCAAACACGCATTTGAGCGCGCCGACTGTTTCTTCAAAATCATATGCAGACAGGCAGTCCACATAGATCCTTCCCTGCATCTTATATACATGAAATTCGCCTTCTACCTTTTTAAGTGCATGTATGATCTGATGCACAAGCGCATCCTCAAACAGATGACGGTTTTTTCCTTTGATCGCGATCTCACCGTACTTAATCAACAATGTCTTAAACATACTCTTTTTCCTTCTCTCTAAAATGGATCAAAACAGGGAGCGCCTCCTGAATTAACGCCGCGCATATCTGCGCAGCACCGGAAGCAGATCGTCCAGTGTCTCCAGGCAGTAGTCAATCTCCTCTGGCGTTGTAAAGCGGCTGAAGCTAAAACGCAGCGTCGACTCCAGCAGCTCCGGGCGAAGATGCAGCTCCTTTAACACGGGGCTGACCGGAAGCTTTTTATTGGAAGAACACGCAGAACCTGCCGAGACATAAATCTCCCTGTCCTCCAGTGCATGCAGCAGCACCTCACTGCGCACGCCCGGAAACGCGGCGCTTACAATATGCGGCGCACTCTCCTGCCCTTCTTCAGAATGGATCACCACTGCGGGCAGCTCTGATGTCTCCCCGTCCGAAAGCCTTTCTGAAAGCTGATGCAGTCCGTCCATCATGCGTTTTTTCAGGCAAAGCAGATGCTCTGTGCTCTCCTCAAGATACTCATACGCCTCCTTTGCCGCCTGCGCAAGCCCCGCAGCCCCCGGTACATTATCCGTGCCGGAACGCATCCCCTTTTGCTGGCCGCCGCCAAGCAGGAACGGATTCAGCTTTGCTTTTTCATTTACATACAGAAAACCGACGCCCTTTGGTCCATGGATCTTGTGTGCGCTGACGGAAAGCAGATCCACGCCAAGCCGTTTTGGATAAACCGCCAGCTTTCCATATGCCTGCACTGCATCTGTGTGGAACAGAATGCGGGGATTGTATTTTTTGACCAGCTTTGCCGCCTGCGCAACAGGCTCCACGGTCCCGACCTCATTATTTACATACATGATCGACACCAGGATCGTATCGTCGCACAGCGCCTGCTCCAGGTCCTCCAGACTGATCCGCCCTCTCGCATCTACCGGAAGATAGGTCACCCGGAACCCCTGCTCCTCCAGATACTGCATCGGCGCAAGCACAGCCGGATGCTCCACTGCTGTCGTGATCAGGTGCATCCCTGCTCTGCGGTTCGCCAGTGCGGCTCCCCGGATCGCCCAGTTGTTGGATTCCGTAGCGCCTGAGGTAAAGTAGATCTCTTTTTCATTTACCTTCAGCGTCCTCGCGATCGTCTCCCGTGCTTCCCGCAGATACCGCTCCGCCTCCACACCTTTCATATGCTTGGATGAGGGATTGCCATAATCCTCCATCATGGTACGCACCACTGCATCGCACACGCTCTGTGTGCAGCGTGTCGTCGCCGAATTATCCAGATATGCCTCCACCTGTCACTCCTCCTTGCCTTAATAAGCCCCTGTCATCCTTACGCCTCTCGCAGAGAGCCCAGACCGCAAAAGCCCTTTGCCGTCAGGCATTCCTCTACCTCTGTAATGTCGTTTGTGTGGAACACCATGACCGGACTGCCCGACTCACGGTTAAACGATAAATACATGTAGTTGACGTTGATATTGCTCTCATCAAGCGCTGTGAGCAGGCGGTTTAACTCTCCTACCCGATCCTGGATCTCAATGCCGAGCACATCTGTCAGCTTGCACATATATCCTTTTTCAGAAAGTGACTGCAGCGCCTTTTGCGGCTGCGACACTACCATCCGTACAATCCCGTACTCCGCACTGTCATTATTGACAGAACCCAGGATGTTGATGTCCTGCTGCTGCATCAGCTCTGTGATCTCGCGCATGGCTCCCTTTTTGTTTTCTGTATATATTGAAATCTGGCTTAACATACGTCTCTCCTCATGTTGTTTCTCACTATGTGACACGGCAATTCTACCACAACCTGCCCACTATTGCCAATACCGTTTTTTCTGTTCTTCATCAAGGTCCTCAACAAACAGCTTTTTAAAATTGAGAAATTCCTCCAGATCCATCAGAATATGGTACAAAAGAGCGCGGTTTTCAAACTCTGCATGGCTTTGCGGAAGCGGCTCCTCCTGCATCGTATCCACGAGAGCTGTAAGTCTGCCGATCTGCTCGTCCGGTACATTGCGTTCCAGCACGTGCTCTGCCAGATATTCCATATATCCGGCGATCACCTTTGCCTGTATCGGAAGCTCTCTCATTTTCTTCATTTCATCATGAAGACTGAGCAGTACGACACACTGGCGCATTCTCATCTCAAAATAGTCAATATAATAGGCCGGATGTGACGCGAATGTATTGCCCTGATATTCATTGGCATCTGCAATACAGCCCTCAAGCCTTGCCTCCAGCGCCTTCAGGCTGTCCCAGACGTTTCGGTAACGCGCCCCTCCGGTCAGATACGCCGCCATCTCACAGAGGATCGTCTGCAGCTCCTGCTCCACTGACCGCATATTCTGGATGATCCTGCTGCGGCGGCTATTATTGTTATGGAAGAGATTCAGGATCATGGCAATCGAAATCCCGAGCACCACCAGCATCAGTTCATTCAAAAAAAATGCCGGACTAAAATCCATCTGTGTCACAAAATGCGCTCCTATCACTGCGTTGACGGAGACGGTTGCCCTCCAGTCAAATACTTCTGCAAGCAAAACCGTCAGGAAGATATAAACACCGTATCCTACCCAGTCCCCGCTGCCTGCAACCTCCAGGATCAGATACGCCAGGATCGCTGACAGCACATACGTGAATACGCGCTGCCATGCAAGCCGCAGCGTCCCCCACTTTGTCGTCACGATCGTAAGAAGCGCGATCGTGCCTGCCGAGGTCGCAAACTGCAACCCCAAAAGCTCTGCAATATAAATCGCCGCGCTGCTCCCGACGGCGATCTTCGCCGTCTGCAGCACTGCCGTCCTTGTCAGTTTTCTTTTTTGCGCCACTGTCTGATTTCCTTTCTTATGGTCTTACCTGCCCCTCCAGATGGAACATCAGAATGGACAGTACCGTCATCCCGGCCGTCTCTGTCCGCAGGATCCGCCTGCCAAGTGTCACCGCAGAAGCGCCAGCCTGCCGCGCCAGCGCGACCTCTGCTTCATCAAAGCCTCCCTCCGGCCCGATAAATACAGCGGCCGCATCGCCTGCCTGAATATCTGCAAAGATCCGCCGTGTCTCTTCCATCCCTTCGGCAAGCTCATAGGGGATCATCATTTTTGTGCAGATTTCCTTTGCATATGAAACTGCCTGGGAGAATGTCATGACATTTTTCACCTCCGGCACGATCATACGCTTTGACTGCTTTGCCGCGCTCTCAGAGATCGCGTTCCATCGCCTGCACTTAGACTCCGCCTTTTTCGCATCCAGCTTTACTACCGCGCGTTTTGTGGCTACCGGAATGATCTCATAGACTCCAAGCTCGACTGCCTTCTGGATGATCAGCTCCATCTTGTCGCCCTTGGGAAGTCCCTGAAACAGGTACAGCTTTGCCGGAAGCTCCGTGTCTGCCTCCTGAGCCCACATGATCTTCGCCACGACGCACTCCTCCGAGAGGGAGGTAATCGCACAGCGATACTGTGTCGCGCTCTCCCCGCTGCTGACGCTGATCTGCTCTCCTTCTTCCATGCGCAGCACATTTCGGATATGGTTGACGTCGCTGCCAGTGATCGTGATCTCGTTTGCTCCGATCTGTTCCGGCTCTACAAAAAAATGATACATAAACCTGCCCTCCGCTTACTTATTTACACCTCTGTCCGTTTCTATTCTCTCCCGGACTTCGTTTCACCCGTTTTGCGCGCGGTCACGGATACCCAGTCATTTTGGTGCGTCACCTCAACGATCTCCAGTCCTGCAGCCTGCACTGCCTCTACCACATCCTTTTCTTTTTCATCAATGATACCGGATGTAATATAAATACCGCCCGTTTTCATCTGGTTCAAAATGACCGGCGTAAGCGGGATCAGCACATCTGCCAGAATATTCGCTACTACGATATCATACTTCTCATAGCCGACGGCATCCTGTACTGCCTTATCATCAATAATGTTGCCGATCATCACGTCCATCGCGCCATCCGGGATATCATTTACTTCGAGGTTCTCTTTTGTCGCCGTGATCGCACACGGATCCAGGTCTGTGCCGACCGCATGGCGTGCACCAAGCTTTAATGCCGCGATCGAGAGGATCCCGCTGCCTGTGCCAACGTCGAGAAGCTCCGTCTCCTCTGTCACAAATTTTTTGAGCTGGCGCATACAAAGCTGCGTCGTCTCATGCATTCCTGTTCCAAATGCAGTACCTGGATCAATGTGGATGATCATCTTGTCCCTGTCCTCTTCCTTCACCTCTTCCCAGGAAGGAATGATCAGAATATCATCTACATAAAACTGATGGAAATACTCCTTCCAGTTGTTGATCCAGTCCTTGTCCTCTGTCTGACTCTCAGTGATCGTCCCCTCGCCAATGTCAAGGAAGTCACGCAGACTGTCGAGCTCCTCCTTCACACGCGCAAGGACTGCCTCCTTGTCCGCATCCTCCTCCAGATAAAAATTCAGATACGCGATCCCGTCATCCTCCGGTCCGTCCGGCAGGATATCCACAAACATCTGCTGCTTGTCCGCCTCCGTAAGCGGCACCTTGTCCTCAATCTCGACTCCTTCTACTCCGGCATCCGCCAGAGAGGAGATCACAATATCCTCTACCTCAGTTCTTGTCTTTAAAGTAAATTTATTCCATTTCATACGTTTCCTGCACTCCTTTCTTATGCCAGTCTCCTGTGATCCTTCCTGCACACGGTCAGAAAGGATTGAAATCCAACAAGGACTGCCGCCTTCCGGCTGCAGCCCTGTACCACATCAGTCTTCAAATGTTTCTTTCAGCTTATCCATGAAGCCCTTTTTCTTCGGTTTTTCCTTCTTCTCTGCGCCGTCGGCAGTCTGGTTTAAGCTGTTTCCGCTCTCCCGATCAAACTCGCGAAGCGCCTGCTTTGCAGCCTCGGAAAGCTTTGTCGGCACCTCGATGACCAGCGTCACATAATGGTCGCCGCGCACATTCTTATTGCGAAGCGACGGCACGCCCTTCCCCTTGAAACGCACCTTGGTATCGGTCTGGGTACCCGGCTTGACTGTATATACGATATCTCCGTCCACTGTACTGATACGGATATCGCCGCCCAGCGCTGCCTGGGCAAATGTCATCGGCACAGTCGAGTAGATGTTCATATCCTGCCTCTGGAAGATCGGATGTCTGCCAACGACTACTTCCACGAGCAGATCTCCTCTTGGTCCGCCATTTGTCCCCGGCTCTCCCTTTTCCCGGATACGGATGCTCTGTCCATTGTCGATGCCGGCCGGGATGGTCACCTTGATCTTCTTTTTGCTTGAGGTATATCCCGTACCGTAGCAGTCCGGACATTTTTCCTTGACGATCTTTCCTGTGCCGTGGCACTCCGGACAGGTCTGCACATTCTGTACCGTACCGAACAGTGACTGCTGGGTAAAGATCACCTGACCCTTTCCTCCGCATTTCGGACAGGTCTCCGGTGAGGTGCCGGGCTTTGCGCCCGTACCGTGACACGTTGTACACTCATCCTTGAGTGTAAGCTCAATCTCCTTCTCACACCCCGAAATAGCCTCCTCGAATGTGATCCGCACGCTCGTACGCAGATTAGCTCCCTGCATCGGTCCCCGGGAAGCGCCGCCGCGCCGTCTGCTGCCGCCGAAGAGATCACCGAAAATATCGCCGAAAATGTCGCCCATATCTCCGCTGAAGTTAAATCCGTCAAAGCCGCCAAAGCCGCCCGGACCTCCCTGTTCAAATGCCGCATGACCGAACTGATCGTACTGTCTTCTCTTCTCCGGATCACTTAAAACTGCATATGCCTCCGAAGCTTCTTTGAATTTTTTCTCCGCCTCGGCGTCCCCCGGGTTCATATCCGGATGGTATTTCTTTGCAAGAGCCCGGTACGCCTTTTTCAGCGCTGCGTCATCAGCGCTCCTGTCTACGCCGAGCACCTCGTAATAATCTCTTTTATTCTCCGCCATCTGTACCACCTTACTCAACGATGCCCCTGAAGGAAAATCCCCCAGGGGTTCGTATGTTTTCAATATGATATATCTGCCTGTGAACAAGTTCACGGCACCGCATCTGCTACAAGCCGTGCTGCAAGCTCGTATTTACTGCGCAAATCCTCGCTCGCGGGCGTTCGCCCTATCGTCAGCCTCACAGAGACATCTGCCTGTGAACAAGTTCACGGCATCGCATCTGCTGCAAGCCGTGCTGCAAGCTCGTATTTGCTGCGCAAATCCTCGCTCGCGGGCGTTCGCCCTATCGTCAGCCTCACAGAGACATCTGCCTGTGAACAAGTTCACGGCATCTGTCTCTGTGAGGTTGACGGCACGGCTCATTGCTTTCGCGCATTATACTTCTCTGTAATCTCCGTCTACGACATCGTCATCCTGCGGTGCGCTTCCTGCGCCTGCATTCTGGCTCATGTCCGGACCTGCGCCTGCTGCTCCGGCTGCACCCTGTGCCTGCTCATAAACCTTTGCAAACAGCTTCTGTGCGCTCTCCATCAGTTTTTCCTTACCTGCCTTAAGATCTGCGATCTGCGCATCTGTCATATCCTCCGGATTTGTCTTTGCCACGAGATCCTTCAGTGCATTCAGGTCTGCCTCTACTGTTGTCTTATCTGCTGCATCGATCTTGTCGCCAACCTCCTGCAGAGCCTTCTCTGTCTGGAATACCATAGCGTCCGCATCATTTCTTGTATCGATCGCATCTTTTCTCTTCTTATCCTGAGCCTCATACTCAGCAGCTTCTTTTACTGCCTTGTCGATCTCATCATCCGACATATTGGAACCGGATGTGATCGTGATATGCTGCTCCTTGCCTGTTCCAAGATCCTTTGCAGATACATTGACGATACCGTTTGCATCAATATCAAAGGTAACCTCGATCTGCGGCACACCTCTTCTTGCTGGCGGGATCCCGTCAAGACGGAACTGTCCGAGTGATTTGTTGTCCTTTGCAAACTGTCTCTCACCCTGTACTACGTGAATGTCTACAGCTGTCTGGTTGTCTGCCGCTGTAGAGAATACCTGGCTCTTCTTGGTCGGGATCGTTGTGTTTCTCTCAATCAGCTTTGTAGCGACGCCGCCAAGTGTCTCGATAGACAGAGACAGCGGAGTAACATCCAGGAGAAGGATATCGCCTGCGCCTGCATCGCCTGCAAGCTTACCGCCCTGAATGGAAGCGCCGAGTGCTACACACTCATCCGGGTTGAGGCTCTTGTTCGGCTCATGACCCGTCAGCTGTTTTACCTTATCCTGTACAGCCGGGATACGTGTGGAACCACCGACTAAAAGTACCTTTGAAAGCTCGCTTGCAGAAAGTCCCGCATCTCTTAATGCGTTCTGAACCGGGATGATCGTCCTCTCTACGAGATCATGGGTCAGCTCATCAAATTTTGCTCTTGTCAGATCCATTTCAAAATGCTTCGGACCTGTCTCATTTGCTGTGATGAACGGCAGGTTGATATTTGTTGTCGTAGAGGAAGAAAGCTCTTTCTTTGCCTTCTCTGCCGCTTCTCTGAGTCTCTGCAGAGCCATCTTGTCTCCGGAAAGGTCAATACCCTCTTTTGACTTGAAGTCTGCGATCATATAATCTGTGATCTTCTGGTCAAAGTCATCTCCGCCGAGCTTGTTGTCACCGTTCGTTGCAAGTACTTCGATAACGCCCTCACCGATCTCAATGATCGATACATCAAACGTACCGCCGCCCAGGTCGTATACCATGATTTTCTGCTCTTTTTCATTGTCAAGGCCGTATGCGAGCGCTGCCGCTGTCGGCTCGTTGATGATACGCTTTACATCAAGGCCTGCGATCTTTCCTGCATCCTTGGTAGCCTGACGCTGTGCATCGTTGAAATAAGCCGGAACTGTGATAACTGCCTCTGTCACCTTTTCACCGAGGTAGTTCTCAGCATCTGCTTTGAGCTTCTGCAGCGTCATTGCTGAAATTTCCTGCGGAGAGTATTTCTTTCCGTCAATCTCTACTCTGTAGTCACTGCCCATATGTCTCTTGATCGAAGCGATCGTACGGTCTGCGTTCGTCACTGCCTGACGCTTTGCCGGCTCTCCGACAAGACGCTCTCCTGTTTTTGTAAATGCCACGATGGACGGAGTTGTTCTGGAACCTTCCGTATTCGTGATCACAACCGGCTTACCGCCTTCCATAACTGCCACACAACTGTTTGTTGTTCCTAAATCAATACCAATGATCTTGCTCATAATAGCTCCTCCTTACCTATTTGCGTTTCTTCTGTATTTGTCATGTGCCTGCGGCACTGTTCTGAATATATATAAACAGCATTTTGTGACGCGCTAGTTTGCGACTTTCACCATGCTGTGTCTTACGACACTGTCCCGGTACAGATATCCTTTCTGGAATTCCTCCACAATGATATTCTCACCTGCCTCCTCATCCTCCACATGCATTACTGCGTTATGGAAGTTCGGATCAAATTCCTTTCCGACTGCCTCGATCGGCTTTACTCCGATCGACTCAAGCGTCGTCATCATCTGGCGGTATACCTTATCCATACCATCCGCAAATGGATCTGCCTTCTGTTCCTCTGTCAGCGCCGCAAACCCGCGCTCAAAGTTGTCGATCGTCGGCAGGATCTTTTCGATCACGCTCTTTGCCCCCACCTCATACATGGCTGCCTTTTCCTTCTCCGAACGCTTGCGGAAATTATCAAACTCTGCCATCTGGCGCTGTACCCGGTCCGTCAGCTCTTCGATCTGCTGATCCTTTTTGTCCTTTTTCTTTTTTCCAAAGAAGCCTTTCAGCTTTGATTCCTCTGCTTCTTCTCCAGTCTCCGGCTGCTCCTGCGCCATCTCCTGCTCACAGCCATCCTCTGCGACCTGCTCATATTCTGCGTCCATCACGTCTTCCTGTGTCTCCACAGATTCTTCTGTCCTGTCCGCAGTTTCCTCTACCATGTCGTCTTTTTTATTTTCATCCATTGGCCTTTTCCACCTTTCTGCTATTTCTTGAAGATCTGGTCGAGCTGTACCATCAGCGTCTTCAGCGTGCTGATCACATTATCGTAATCCATACGCTTTGGCCCTATGACACCTATCCGGCCATACATCCCATCGCCTATCTCATAGGTGGCTGTAACAACACTGCAGTCCTGCATCGACGCCACCGGCGCTTCCTGTCCGATATAAACCTGGATCCCTGTTTCCTCGCTGCTCTCAGAACTGATCATATCTACCAGATCCTTTTTTTCCTCGAAAGCGCTGATCAGCTCACTTGCCTTCTCGCTGCTGGAAAGCTCCGGATACTTGAAAATATTGGTCGCACCGCTCGTATAGATCTCTACATCATTTGCGGACTGTATCGTCTCGGCGACCGCATCAAGCACCTGATTGATCACATCACTGTGGATCCCTGCCTGCTCTTTTAGCCTGGAGATCGTCGCAAGATTGATCTCCTCCATCGTCAGACCGTTCAGTGCTGTATTCAAAAGTATGTTCATCTCGAGAACTGTCTGCGGATCCAGCCCGTGTTCGATCTGGATCATCTTATTTTTGACTACATTCCCCTGCGTCACGATGACCGCCAGGATCTGCGATTCATTTACGATAGAGAGCTGAATAAATTTAAGCTTTGTCTGATGGTACTGCGGTCCTGATATCATAGCCGCGTAGTTGGTGTTATTCGCAAGTACACGGGCAAGCTGCTTTAAAACCAGCTCCATCTTATCCTGCCGCTGGATCATCATCTCCTTCATTTCTGTGACTTCCCGATCCTTTTCCGTCATCATGTGATCGACGTACAGACGGTAGCCTGCATCCGAAGGGATCCGTCCTGCCGAAGTATGCGGCTGAAGGATCAGCCCCATCTCTTCCAGATCAGACATCTCATTTCGTATGGTAGCGGAACTGAGGTTCAGGTCAGCATATTTGGAAATCGTCCTGGAGCCGACCGGCTCGCCCGTTTCCAGATAAGTTTTAATGATAGCTTTTAATATAGTCCATTTTCTATCATCGAGCTGCATCTGAATCCTTCCTTTCTGCTATCTTGTTAGCACTCTCTTGCTTTGAGTGCTAACACCTTACGTTGTTACTATAATACCCAGTTCTTTTTTTGTCAATACCATTTTTCATTTTTTCGTATTTTCTTTTTGCTTTTCTTTTTGCATATCCTGTCGAATCCTCCCGTTGGATTCAATTTGACATTTCACTCAATTGTGCTATAGTAGAAATCAGTTAGACACTTCTATTTGATAATCAGAAAGGACATATTATATGAAGAAAGGGACTACAGCCGCAATCGTATCTGCTGTTGCCGGGCTTGTTTTTTTAAGCGCACTGACTGTTTATCTGACATGGCAGCATAAAGCAGACGTATTTCCATCCGGCGAAACGCAGACACAGGAGGAGGCGGATGCTGTTCTGGCCACCCTGCATGAGACGCAGATATCAGACACTGCTTCTGCTGCAGCTGATACGGAGAAAAAAGAGGACGAGCTCTTCGTCATATGGGTCGGTGATTCCCGCACGATCGGTATGCAAAATGCCATGGACAACGATGATCTCTACATCGGAGCCTCCGGGGAAGGCTACAACTGGCTTGCCGAATCCGGGCTTCCCCAGGTAAAGGACGCGATCGCCGCATATCCCGGGGCTCCTGTTGTTTTCAACTTTGGCGTAAATGATTACGATAATCTGGATCGCTACATAGAGCTGTACACCTCCCTGACCAAACAGTATCCCGACACGCACTTTTATTTTCTTTCCGTGAATCCGATCGATCCGGCAGTATGCAAAAACATCACCAATGAGGAGATCGCAGATTTTAACAGTCACCTGAAGCAGTGCTTTCCAGAGACGTATATCGACAGCTTTACTTATCTGATGGCAAATGAGGTGGCGACGATCGACGGGATCCATTACTGCGAAGAGGATTATCGTCTGATCCATACATTTGCGGCCGAACAGATCGCCACGCTCGAAGATACCAGCAAAAGCTCATGATCTTAGTCAAGACCACCGGCTTAGCCGGTGGCTTGCACTGCCCCTATAAGGGGCTATTACCTGCTTGCGCCCGGAAGGCGCACTGAAGGTCTGCCAACTGCACCACATTCACAGCTGCCCCTAAAGGGGCTTTTTCATTGCTTC
>NZ_CATNVD010000005.1 GCF_951230155.1 Parablautia sp. Marseille-Q6255 | reverse complement strand
GAGCTAAACTGTTTACGTCCATTCTTAGGACCTCCTGTGCTATTTTATTTGTGGTTTTGCAGACCCACTTTCATTTTAGCACAGGAGCTCATACTTATATCTAAAGATTCACCCTCCCCCTGCATAGCAGGGGGTTTATTTTTACCGTGACACAATAAAACGGGCCCTTCGCCCTACGGCGAAAGACCCTCTCCTCTTTTTATCCATACGCATCCTATATGACATACAGGAACCTAACTTTTAACAATAAACCTTTTTATACTCCAGACGTTTCATAGTTTCCAGAAGCTCTTTCTCCTGTTTTTCAGTCAGATTTTCCATCGGACGCCTCATTTTTGTTGTCTTAATAATCCCTTCCTCTCTCAATAGTACCTTATACGCTGCGATATTATTAATTTCACACATCGTTGCATTCAGGATGTTTGTACGTCTTTGATATTTAGTAGCCAAATCAAAATCTTTTCTTTGTATAGCATCCCATATAGCAGCGTAATGCTCTCTTATAATCATCGCATTTCCAGAAACAACTCCATCACCTCCCACAGCACAGAGAGCTTCAAAAAGATGATCCGGTCCTACAAGTACACTGAACTTCTGATTATTTACCATCATAAATTGCTGTAGCTTTGTGAAATCAGGAAAGCTGTATTTTATACCTATTACATTTGGACATTGTTTTACAACAGCCTCACACACCTGTGTATCTATATCATTTACTGCATTCTGCGGAATCGCGTACATATATACTGGAAAATCCGTTGATACGCTATTCGCTACTGCTGTATAAAAATCTATCATTCCCTGATTGCTTAATTTATAAAATACTGGTGTCACTACACCAATGCCATCTGCACCAATCTTCTCCGCATGCTGTGCAAGCTCTATCGTGTCCTTAAGATTCCATGCCCCTACATGTACAAATACCGGGATACGCTTCGCTGCATGGGCAACTGTTACCTCAGCAATTACCTTCCTTTCTTCCAACGTCAGATACATCATCTCCCCTGTCGTTCCACATGGATACAGACATTGAAGCTTTCCATCAATAACATAGTCCACTAAATTTTTTAATGATTCTACATCTATTGTATCTTCCTCTGTCAACGGTGTGACAATCGGGACAACTGTTCCATATAACTTCTGCATTTTACTATCTCCTTAATAATTTGCTGTAGTTTACTGCAAACTCTTTTTTACATTTTCAAGTGCTTTGTGTAAGTGTTCATACATCACCTGTTCCGCCTCTTTTGCATCGTGAGCAATCAACGCATCAAGGATTCTTCTGTGAAACTGCAAAGATTCTCCTATACTGTCCCGTGTACTTATGTCTCGGTCAAGAAACATAAATTTTTCAAAAACATTTTGCATTGCCTGAGACAGTACAACAAGAAGATTATTTCCTGATGCTCTAGCGATCACCATATGAAAATCCAGATCCACCTCACGGCGTTCCTGTACCGGTAAACTAGTATCCTCCAACCGATTAAGCAACCGCTCTAATTTTAAAATATACTTTTGTGTAATCTTTCCTGCTGCACGCCTACATGCCGCAGTCTCTATAATAATTCTGGTATCATAAATCTGCTCATAATCAATATTATCCAGAACGATCATTCTCTCAATAACATCTGAAAGATTATCTGCCTTAGGTCTCGTGACATAATTTCCTGAACCGTTTCGAGTCTCTACAAGCCCTCGCTCTTTTAAAATGTTTAGTGACTCTCTGACTACATTTTTACTGACACCAAATCTCGATGCAAGATTCTGTTCAGGCGGAAGTTTTTCGCTCGCCTCCCACTCCTCGCTTAAAATAATATCCTCCAGTCTGTCTGCGATTTGCTCTGACAGCTTCGCTCTGACGATAACAAAGTTTTTATCATTCATTGTTTCCATAACTTTGTCTCTCCTCACTGCTCCTATTTTTGTTTCACCGGTACATATAGGAATACCGCCAAACCAAATTTATCTTAGCACATTGTTCGACTTCCTGCTACAGAAAAATACCATAAATATCCTTTTCCCTATGGTATCAATATAAATCTTATTACCAGATCAGTCTCCTATTTTCAGTAATTGACACAATGTTCTGGTTGTTCACCTCTGACAACCCTTATAATATCCTGGGCAGTCGTCATGCTAACATTGTAATAGGATTCTTCTGTCTCCGCTCCTGTATGAGGTGTCAGAACAATATTCTCACATTGCAATATTGACGCATCTCGAGGAAGCGGTTCTAACTCAAATGCATCCAAAGCAGCTCCCGCAATCTGTCCATTCATAAGCGCTCTTGCAAGAGCATCCAAGTCTACCAACGCTCCTCTGGCCGGATTAATTAAAAAAGCTCCCTTTTTCATCATTGCAAAAGTTTCATCATCAAAAAAATGATATGTCTCTGGCGTTGCCGGAATATGAATACTTACAATATCACTGTTCGTAAGTACTACTTCTCGCGTTGTCATTTTCACTCCTAGTTCCTTTGCAACTTTTTCATCCGGATACAGATCAAAAGCCAGTACCTTAACATCAAAGCTTTGAAGTTTCTGAGCTACCAAACGGGCAATTGCCCCAAAACCAAGAAGCCCTACCGTTTTTCCTTTGATCTCATTTCCTATAGATCGTGGCCATTCTCCATTTTCCATTGCCTCGTGAAGTGGTGTCACACGTCTGAGCAAGTCCAGCATAAAAGCAATAGTCAATTCTGCTACTGCATTTGAATTTTGTCCTGGAGCATTCAGTGCTTTTACTCCGTATCTTTTAGCTAATTCGCCATCAATGTTATCAACACCGACTCCAAATTTGGCAACTGCTTTCAAATTTGGCAATGCTTTATATTTTTTTTCATCTCGAAAATCATCCATTCCAATCAATGCTGCAACAATATTATTTTTTTCCGGATGATTTTCAATTTCCTCTGTTGAATACGAAGGAAAGGGTTTATTCGGATCAAAAATAACACCTATACCGTTTTGTTCGAATAGATTCCAGGCATCTTTACATAATGTATCAAAATGGGATGCCGATACCAATACCTTCTGCATTTTACTTTCTCCTCATATCATAATTTTTGTGAGCGAGTAACTGAAATAACTACAGAAACCAGTACAATCAAACCATATGCCATTGTCTGTACTCCATAAGGCAGATTCAATGCAACAAGTATTCCAAGTAAAATCGTAATTGTTAAAGCTCCCGCAACTGTACCAAGATAATTTCCTTTTCCTCCTAACATGGAAGTGCCACCAATTGCTACCGCTGCAATGGATTGAAATTGATAAGTATCCCCCATTGCCAAATAGCAAGATCCTATCTTTCCTGCAAGCAACGCACCTGCAAGGCCTGCTGTCATACCACTGATTGCATATGCCAGAATAATCGTTCTGTTTACTTTTATACCTGAATATTTCGCCACAACCGGATTGTTACCAATCGCAAAAAGTTTGCGCCCAAATTCTTTAGGTTAGAATCGATGATGGGGTAAACGAAAAAGCAGTTTTGGCATTCCAGTGAACTGCCCCTTCGTTTACTCCATTTTCGATTTGACCTAATTGAACAAAGTGAGCGTCCGGGTAGTTGCTACCTATGGACTTTCAATCTTTTGTTCTTATCCATAATTATACAGGATTTCCTGTGCAGACGCTACAGAAATCAAGTGTTTTCAGATAAATAGGTACAACAATAAAACCTCAGGATTTTGAGGCTTAAAAACATATAAAAGATTTGGATTTTAACACCTTTGCGGTATTCTCAGTTGTGGTTTTCCAAGATGTCCACCGCAGGATTTACATACACAGATGTTTATCCCGTATAGCTGTTTCAGTATTTCCGGCATTTCCTTAGCCCTGAGCCTTGAAAGATATTTTTTACATCCGAGAAGATTCCGGCATAAAGTGAGTTTTTTGTGCTTGCTGCGGGAACATAGAAGTCCATAATGCCGGATCCTGACAAAACGTCTGGGTGGCACATGCATCAGAAAACGCCGTATAAATTCAATGCCGGAAAGGGTCAGTTCCTTCCATTGTCCTTCTTTCCGGTAATCCTTAACGGAAAAAGTAACATTTTCATCATCCATATGGATGATGCGGTGATTGCTGATAGCGATCCTATGGGTATACTTTCCAAGGTAATCAATCACAGATTGTGCACCGTTAAAAGTTTTCTTACAGTAAGGAACCCATTCTGCGTCATAACAGGAATCTATAAGTTCTTTGAATGCATAATGATTACGGTATTTTTCTGCTGTTCCATGAAACTCAAGCTGATCTGTATTCCAGAGATTTTTCAACTCATCCATATATTTCCCACGAAAGACTTTGGAGATAGCCCATATGGGGAGAAAAAACTCCGTACCATTGTCTTTCCACTCATTTTTCGGTGTCAGGCCGCCGCCAAGCAGTATCGTATGGATATGGGGATGAAAATTCATTTCTGAGCCCCATGTATGCAGGATGCAGATATAACCAACAGAAGCCCCAAGGTGCTTTGGGTCGGATGTCAGTTCCTGAATAGTAGTGGAAGTTGCATGATACAGCGTGTCATATAACAGTTTCTGGTTACTGTAAATGACCGGATTCAGAATGTCAGGGACTGTAAACACCAGATGGAAATAAGGTGCATCAAGTACATCTTCTCTGCGGGCATCCATCCACATTTCCTTTGGAACTGCCTGACACATGGGACAACAGCGGTTACGGCAGGAATTATAATGGATCTGGACAGCACCACAGTCTTCACATACACTGATATTTGCACCATAGGCTCCTGTTTTGCAGTTCAGGATGTTCCGGACAGCTTTTGCCTGTTCCGGGGATGGAGAATATTTTTCAAGGTATGCTGTATAAAAATGTCGGAAAATATCCTGGACGGTGGGTTTATTCATGGTCAGCACCTTCTTTCCTGTCAAAAGGGCTTTGAATGCCCATGAGGGATTTGTTGCTGACATGAAGATAAACTTCCGTAGATTTCGGGTCACGGTGTCCAAGCAGAGCTTGAATGTTCTGCCGTTCTATGCCTTGTTCCATCAAATGGGTTGCAAAGCTATGGCGGAGACAGTGAGGGGTTGCTGCCTTTGGAAGTTCTGCATCAGCTACTGCCCGTCGCATTACCTGTTCCAGAGTACTGACTGTTAGATAATTACCGGTAAATTTATTCGGAAACAGGATGCCACGGGGACGACCTTTCTCAAACCAGTATTGTGTAAGGATATCCAGACAACGTTTGGAGAGAATGGTATAACGGTCCATTCTATTCTTGGTATCCCGGACATGGATCTGCATATTTGAACGGGAGATATCGTCATAATGAAGATGGATCACTTCAGAAACTCTCATACCTGAGGAATACATGACTGCGAACATAGCCTTATATTTGATATCATCAACAGCATCTAACAGGCGGTCAATCTCAGAGGCAGTCAGTACAGTAGGAAGCTTATGTTCCAGGATCATACGTGGAACTGTGATGTCATCCCAAAGGATATGCAGGACATTTCGATAGAAAAAACGGATGGCAGAATTGTAAAGATTCAGAGTTGTGGCTTTCAGTCCTTCCTCTTTTTTCGCAAGCAAAAAAGCCCTGACATCCTGACAGGTAAGTTCTTTGGGATTCTTATTCTGATATTTCAGAAAGTAAGAAACATAGTTTTTATAGCAACTGATGGAACGTTCTTTGAGGTTACGGATTTTCCCGGCTTCTTCAAGCTGTTCTAAATATTTTTCATACATAATAAAATCCTCCATATAAAATCAGTAGTTATCCGAAACACTGCTTTATATGGAGGTGCATTTGGGTCATAAAACCGCTTGCCAACCAAGCGGAAGGGTGGTATTCTTTTCATAGGCAGTGGGAAGGTCGATCCTGTTTGATTGTTTCGTTGTGGTGACTTAACAATACTACTTTTAGGACTTGCTTTCCACTGTTTTGTTATAGGAAAAAGAAAATCGCTATGCCACAGCCTTGGCAGGCCATCGCGCAGCGATTTTGTTCAATTTCATTTTAAAAAGCATTACCATAACTACTCCTGTCAAAACAATCCATATGATAACAAGATACGGAATACCTCCCACATTTTTCTGCCCGATCATCTGTAAAAACTCTGGTGCCGACTGTCCCGGACTCCCCTGGGTCATTGCTACCAATACCCCCTGAAGAATGATATTCATACCAAGCGTCATAACAATAGCAGGCACCCTCAAACACGAAATGCAAAATCCGTTAATTGCCCCTAAGCCGAATGTGACTATTAACATTAATGGAAAGCCCCATACTAATTTTGCATCAGATGATCCAGTTAAATTGGAAACCATATATGCACCAATTGTCATCATCCACGCTACAGAAAGGTCAATTCCCCCTGTCAGGATAACCAGAGTTTGTCCAACTGCTACAATACCAATCAACGCTGATTCCAGAAAAACGGTCCGAATATGTGAAAGACTAGCAAAACCTGGCATATAAATAGAAAATCCAGCGAATAAAACAAACGCAATCAAATAACAAAAAATCACAGATTGATTTCTCTTTACTGCTGCTTTTATATTCATTATCCTATCAGCTCCTTTCTTTCATGACGAATTTCCGTTATAGTTGAAACTAGAACAGCCAAAATCAACAATGCTCCCTGAAATAATGTCGACCAGTAAGAAGAGGCTCCTGCAAATACAAGCAGATCATTGATTGCTTTAAAAACCAATACCCCAACAATTGTACCATACTGGCCGCCAATCCCACCCGTCAACAATGTGCCTCCGATTACTGTTGCTGCAATTGCCTGGTTAAAAAAACTTTCCCCAGCTGTTGGTGATCCTGTCGCTGTAACAGCTACCCGATACAAACCACACATTGCCGCAAATAATCCTGATGTTCCATATGCAAAATAATTTACTTTCTTCACTGAAATACCATTTAAGGATGCTGCGTGCAAATTGTTTCCCACCGCATATAATGAAATTCCAAGCCTTGTCCGTTTAAACCATGTCCACAAAACCAGACACATTACAATAATAATCAACGCTACTGAAAAATTTCCAAAAAAGCGATATGTAAGCGCTCTAATAAATCTTTGCGGAACATCACCACCATCCCTTGGAAGCACGAGATATGCAATTCCGCCACAAATATACCACGTTGCAAATGTAACAATAAAAGGTTGAATTTTAAATTTCTGAATTACAAATCCGTTAAAAAGTCCTACTCCAATGCCAATTGCCAAACACAATATGCTAACTGTTATCACAGATATCCAGCTATCCTGCATATATACAGCAGCTACACTACTGGTAATGCTGATTACTCCGGCAATTGACAGATCTATACCTCCTACTAACAAAACAAAGGTTTCTCCAATTGCCGCAAACAGTAATGTAATAGCTGATTCTGCTTTTAAACTGATCCAGCTCATTGTAAGCAAATTAGGCTGTAGCCAAAAAGTAATTATTTCGAGAACGATAAACAGTACAATAGAAACCTTTGCCGGTGATTTCCAAAATACTGATTCTTTTATTTTCTTCATCTGTCTCCCTCCTAACCTAAACTGCTTTTTCTCCGACAGACACGCGGATAATATTCTCTCTGCTGATCAGTTCTTTATCCAGCCTGCCCGTTATTGTTCCATTATTCATAACAATAACACTATTACAAATATTCACTAATTCTTCCGCATCTGTTGAATAAAACAAAATTGCCTTTCCCTCTTTGGCAAATTGTTTTGTGATGTTAAACATTTCTTTTTTCGTCCCAACATCTACACCTCTTGTAATATCGTACATTAGGATAATGTCAGGCTCTGTTGCTATCTCCTTTGCCAAAACAACTTTTTGCTGATTTCCTCCACTTAGTGTTCCTGTCAAAGTTTCAGGCGATTCCGCTTTTATAGAAAGTACCCTCATTCCTTTTTCCACAATTTCATTTTCTTTTTGCTTTGACAAAAATAACCCTTTTGAAATTTTATCCAAACACGGCAAGACTATATTTTCTCGTATACTTTGCTTTAAGACGATCCCCTGTACGCCTCTTTCTTCAGGAATCAATGCAATTTTCTCAGCCATTGCCTTGGTTGTGCTGTTTAGCTTGACAAGTTTGCCTTTGATTTCGATCTCGCCTTTATAGGGCATCAGCCCGAACAAACACTGAAACAGTTCTGCCTGCCCCTGTCCTGCCAGACCTCCGACTCCCAGAATCTCTCCTGCCCTTATATCCAGATTAATTTTACGCAGCAAATGTCCGCAATTGACATTCTTCATCGATACAACTACCGTCTCATTTTGTGTAAAATTTTCCTTAACCGGATAGTAACCTCCAATTTCCCGCCCTAGCATTAATGAAACAAGTTGGTCTGAATCTGCCTCTCCCATTTTTAAGTCAGCTACGTCTGAACCTGCTCGATATACAATAACTCTGTTGCACAATGCTCGTATTTCATCCAGACGATGAGAAATAAAAATAATCACCTTTTTTTCTCGCGCGAGGCGACGTATAATATCCATCAGCCACTTTGCATTTTTTTCAGAAAGAGCGGAGGTTGCTTCATCAAAAATGATGATATCCCCATCTCTATTAAGTGCTTTTAATATTTCCAAAACTTGTTTCTGTGATAAAGATAATTTTTTTATTTTCGTCCGCGGATCCATTGGCTCCAGCTCATACTTTTTAAATAATTCAATTGTCTTCTTTTCAAGCTTTCTATAATCCACTCTGTGCATTGCATTCGTCTCATAAAAACCAAGAAAAAGATTTTCTGCAATCGTAAGCTCTGGAACAAGACTCAGCTCCTGATATACTGCACAAATTTTCTGTTCAATTGCATCCTTTGTACTTGTAATATTAAGTTTCTTCCCTTCAAAATATATCTCCCCGGAATCCGGTCTATATTCGCCACACAATGTTTTTATCAGAGTGCTTTTACCAGCTCCATTCTCTCCCAGCAGAGCAACAATATCGCCTCTATTCGCATTAAAATTTGCATGATCCAGAGCCTTTACTCCTGGAAAAGACTTACATACATTCCTCATTTCAAAATCAGCCATATTTATTCCCCGACTTTCTAAAAATACAGAAGGGCTATCAAATCAATAGCCCCACTATATTTTTGCTATTACTAAATCATAAAGTCTGTTTTATTCCTCTCCAATCAAAACACTCATCGGAATATCAATACCAAAATCACTATTAACTGCCGGCCAAATCATTTCATCTGGAGCATCGTTAAAGAAATTTACCCCCTCTTCTGCCTGCTCAATCACAACATCTGAAAATTCTCCCATATCATAGCCTGTAGATGTCGCCACAAACGCGCAGTCCAGTACAGAAAACTCTTCCATTTCCTCGCCATCCAAAATACGAATTGCATAATTTAAAGCATTTGCACTCAGTCCGGCATAATACGCATTAATAATACCTTCTGATCCAGATGCAGCCAAAGCTTTTAAATTTCCATTATATCCTCCTCCACAACTTACTGGAATATCCAGGCCAGCTTTATCAAATGCATTAATAACTGCAGAAACATATCCCTGCGTTGTTACTGCATCAATGTTTTCATTGGCTGCAATAATGCTGGAAAGTGCCTGCTCCCCTTTTGCAGGATCATAATCATCCTGATAAGATGCTACAATATTAATATTTTCATAGGATTCAAATACTTCTTTACTTGCATTATATTCAAGCTCAGCCTCTGCTGCACCCTGAAGTCCCTCACAGAGAACAACGTTTCCTTCCTCTCCAATTGCACCCGCCATCCATGTAGAAAGGATTCTGTAATTTCTGTCTCCATCAAAGCTGATATGATAAACATTATCCGATGACACCGAAGCTGGCTGGTCAAAAACTACCACCAAAATTCCCGAATCTGCTGCCCTTTGAATTGCTTGATTAACACCTGTCTCAGATGCCGGATCAACCAAAATCGCATCATATCCTTGTGCTGACAGTGCATCAATTGATGCAGACTGAGATTCTGCATCATTTTCACAGTTTACAATTGTCAGTTCACATCGGTTCACATACGGCTCTTGTGAAGCCACATATTCCGCTATAGCTTCCATCTGCTGCCGCCAATCATTCCCCATATAAGAATTGCTCAATGCAATTTTATATTTTTCGCCTTCCGGGTTAATCTTATCCGTATCTGTCTCACTACTATCTGCAGCACTCTCTTCTGCATTTGCAGTTTCAGTAACTGCTTCGGTTTCTTCAGCAGTTACATTCATACTGCCAAATAATGATCCCCCAACCATTGTTGCACAAAGTAACCCTGATACAAACTTTCTTTTCATTTCAATACCTCCATCTTTTTTATGTATTTGGTAAGCTCCTTAGCTTAATCCCGTAATGAAATCCCCCACGGAAATTTATTGAGTGCAACTGCCCCATTTGATGTTACATGAAGCATTCGTTCCAGTCTTACACCCGTCTTTCCAGCCTTTCCTGTATACATCTGTGGTTCAATACAAACCACCATATGTTCTTCCAATATAGAATCATCCACATAGGTAAATCTCGGTAATTCATTTACACTACATCCAATCTGATGCCCTTGATAACTGCAAAATGTTAATTCGTGTTTTTTATACTGCCTCTCCATAATGCAATTTATCTCCCGAAAAGTTCTACCAGGATAAATTGCTTCTGCGCCTGCTTCATATGCATCTTTAACTGCCTCAAAATATCTAAGCTGTTCTTCGTCCGGTTTCGTCCAAAACACTACTGAATTTGAACAATCTGCCCAATATCCATTTACTCTCGGGCTTATATCCATAATAGCAATGTCTCCTTTTTTCACTTTTCTACAAGTTGGTCCGAGCGGATAGTCACTAAGACCCGTATTAGGACCTGTAACCAGTTCTCCGACAAACGGCGTTAGAACGCCTGCTGCATGAGACGCTGCTTTCTGAACTTCAAACCAAATGTCCATTTCTGTATAGTTTCCTTCGTTTTGTGCAATCTCACACAATTTTTCCTGTGCCGCATCTGCAACCCTCGCTGCCTCTGACAGACCATTGATTTCTTCTGGACTTTTCAGATATCTTCCTGCTGCAAGAATCTGTTCTGCACTTTCCAGTGTACATTCTGGAAAACATTTTTTTATAGTTGCAAGCGTACGCATTATCGTAAAATTGGGTTCAACCCCGATTACTGGTTTACATTTTCCTGCCGCTGCTTCATCCAGTACCACCATTAATACTTTTTCATAATTATTCTCTACATCATTTTTTTCCAAGTGTGTAAAAGAACGCCATAACGCAGTATTTATAAGCCCAGCACGTACAAGCTTATTTTTGTATAAATCGGATGCGACCACATGAACTTTTTCCTGATTCACATCTATGATGGCTATAACCATTGGAAGACCATTTGATACATCCCCCATCCAGGCAGGCCAAAATGGAACATCAAAATCACTAACATATCGTATATTGGCCGGATTTGTCAGAACCGCAAGATCCATTCCCTTTTCCTTCATTATTTTAATTACCTTTTGTAATTGTATTTTCATCTTATCACCTTCCTTCTTTAACTCCTTATCACCTGTAGTACAGCAATAATATCACGATTTATCAATTGTGTCTATTCTACATATTCAACGAATTTCGCAATACATTTTTGTGTATTTTTCACATTTTATATTTATTTTTATTTTTCCTTTATCGGGTAGGAGGTAACTAATTATTTCATTTACCGTCTTCCCGCACCACCTAGCATACCGTTCGGTACTAGGCAGTTTACTTTGGCTGACTGTGTCAAAGAACTTTTCCAATTCCATATCCACCACATATACATAGCCGTCATTTACATTCCTTTAGCATTGTCTGAGAGCATCACGTGCCTCTCTCTTTGGTCTGAAACCAAACCTGTTCTCTTGTTTGGCAGCCTTATCCTTAACTGTAGCCTCATGTGTTTCCTGTCCGTCAGACCAGAGATTTGCCCCTTCCTTTAGATTCGCAATCACCCACGCCCCCCTTGGTCTTGGCTGTATCATTCCCACTATCAGCGACGTGCGCCGCAAGGCGCACCTAAAAAAAGACATAATCTTTCGACTATGTCTTTTTCTCTCACAAGTTTATTTACTTTTTTTATATTTTTCACAGCTCTTTCTTTTTATACATCCGGTAGCTGATCCATACTGATAATGGCAGGAAGATCAGCAGCAGAACCGGCGAGAGGAAGATTGCATTTTCCAGCATCCGCGGCGGTATCTTCTGAAATACGCTCTGTCCCAGGAACAGCACCAGCATGGCAGGAAGCAGAAGGATGACAAACATCATGAGCCGTCCTTTTTCCACACCAAATCGGAAAATGACCGGGAGAATGCACTCTGTAATAAACAGTCCCATTGCGATCCACGATGCTGCCAGTCCAAACGCCTCCCTGACCAAGATACCCGAAAATATATTAACCGGTATCATTACTGCTGCCACCAAAAGGACTCCCCCGACTGCCAGAACGTATTTCGACCAGACGAGTTCCCGGATACCAAATGGCATAGTAAGCGCGTACTTATCCCAACCCGCACGCTCATCATACGCATATGCTGTGACAGAAAGCATCACGGCAAAGATCGCCATTACCATGCCAAGAAATGACATATCGCCCTGCCTGACTCCGATCACTGCATAGAACACAAGTATGATCGCATAAAACCGCAGCTGCTGTTTCAGATTCATCAGATCCTTATATAGTAAACTCTTCATATCCATTCCTCCTCATCCTGAAAGCCCTGTACTATCTGTCATTTTTCTTTACATGATAGAGCATGATGTCCTCAATCGTTGCCGCATCCTGGAGCAGCCCTTCCGGTACCGCGCTGCGGCGCACAAGCGCCTCCACACCAAAGCTGTTTCTGCGTATGCCTGCTATCGCAGCCGGGTCCACAGCCTGCAGCTCCTCACCGCTGCATTTTAAGACGGAATATGTCTCGAGAAGGCGGCTTTTCTCTTCGCTGAATATCAGCTTTCCTTCATGCAGAAACGTAATATAATCGCATATCTTTTCCAGATCGCTGATAATGTGGGATGAGATCAGAATGCTGTTCTTTTCATCCTGAATATAATCCAGAAAAATATCAAGGATCTCGTCTCTTACGATCGGATCCAGTCCGCTTGTCGCTTCATCTAAAATCAGCAGACGGCTGTCGTGTGACAGCGCCACTGCGATCGTAAGCTTCATCTTCATTCCCCGTGAACAGTCCTTCACCCGCTTCCCCGACGACAGGCCGAACTTTTTCTGATAGCGCTGAAATTTGTCCGCATCCCAGGTTCGATAGCAGTGCTTCATCATCTTTCCGATCTCCTCTATCCGCATACACTCCGGGAAATTACATTCATCCATCACTACTCCGACTTTCTCCTTCAGCGCCCTGCTCTCTGTAGTGAGAGTCTCTCCCAGCACGCGGATCTGTCCGCTGTCTTTTTTTACAAGATCAAGGATCAGCTTGATCGTTGTGCTCTTTCCTGCCCCATTTTCTCCGATCAGTCCCATGATGCACCCTGTCGGAAGTGCGAAATTAATATGATCCAGAGAAAATCCCGGATACTGTTTACTTACGTCTCTGATTTCAAGTGCATACTCCATATGATCCTCCCATCCCGTCAGCCCGGGTCTGATAATAAAATGCCGCTGCCGCTCTGACAGCCTGCCGCCTGTCTTTATTCTCCCTGATAGACCAGCTCCAGCATATCTTTTAGCTCCTCCAGTCCAAGCCCGCAGCCAACAGACAGCTCCACGATTTTCTGCATATGCGCTTCAATCCTCCGAAGCTGCTCTTCGCGGACAAATTCCAGATTCTTTTTGGCAACGTAGCTGCCCTTTCCCGGAACAGATACAATAAATCCTTCCCGCTCCAGCTCTTCATACGCGCGTTTCGTTGTGATCACACTGATGCGCAGCTCCTTCGCCAGAAAACGCATAGAAGGAAGTGCATCGCCCTCGCACAGCTCTCCCGCTATGATCTTTGCCTTTATCTGCGAAGTAATCTGATCATAGATCGGCTGTCCGCTTGAATTACTGATACTGATGTTCAAGTCTGCTCCTCCTCTGTATCTATTTTGCAATACTGTATATATATATTATATACAGTATTATCATTCTGTCAAGATATCTTTTTATCGTCAGTGAACAGGGGGCAACTATGCAAAAGAAAAAGACAATCAACTTCTTATCTGAAGTCAACTGTCTTTCCTGATCTCTGATTCAATTTTTGAAAGGGAGCTTCCTATACACAGTCCATACTTCCCCGCAGGGTGAGCGTAAGCACAAGCTGCTTTCCTGACTGCGTTTCCTCGTACGAAGCCTCCAGATTCCCGCCCATACCCTGCGCAAGATGACGGCTGATCGTAAGGCCCAGCCCTGATCCTCCCTTACTTCTGGACTCCTCCTGCATGTAAAACCGGTCAAACAGCCTCGCAGGATCTCCGATCCTTTGTGCGGCTTCGATATCATTCTGTCTCCTTTTATTATTTTTCGCATACACACAGCAAATGGTTCGTCATCCCGAGAAATTCCGGTTTCTCGCAAATATAAAAATGGTATTTCAGATACTGCGCATAGTTCTCATCGTCCATTTCATTGATCTTCTCCTCAAGCAGCTCACTTGCTCCATCTGCCGCCACGGTGTGCAAAAGGCGCAGCCCTGATCCTTCCATGATCCTGCGGCACTGATCAACCGTATAAAAAACAAACGGGAAGTTCTCTAAAACAAACGTTTCCTTATCGTAATCTCCGGTCACAAAATAATCCTGACGGTACATAAACTCTGTCAGCAAAACCATATCATTCGTAATAAAAGCAAAAAAGATCTTGCCGCCCCTTTTGCAGACGCGCTTTGCCTCTGCAATACATCGGCTGCGATCCTCTCTGCTGTGCAGATGGTACAGCGGTCCAAGCACAAGGACAACATCAAACGACTCATCCCCGTACCTGCTCAGATCGACTGCATTTCCCTGTACGAGCTCGATTGGGTCTTTTTTGCAGAGCTTTTTCCGGAAGGTCTCGATATTCCGGTCTGCCAGTTCCAGAGCACAGACCTCATACCCTCTGCGCGCAAAATACAGACTGTACTCCCCCGCTCCGGCGCCTATATCAAGAATCCTCATACCGGGCGTCAGATACTTCTCAATGTAGCGCACCGTCGTCAGGAATTCTACCCGCGCCGCTCTGGAGTGGTTCAGCCGCGTATCCTCATTAAATACCTGATAGATCGCCTGTATCTGCTGTGTTTCATCCTTTATTTCGTGTATATCGGTAAAATTCATATATCTTCCTCCCTCGTTATATTCTTTTATTTTATTGCTGCAAAAGCTTCCCATAGTACATGTCCTGAAACATCCCTTCCTGACGGAGCAGCTCCTCATAGGTGCCTGCCTGCGCGATCGCCCCGTTGTCTACAACGATGATCCGGTCTGCATTCTTTAATGTGGTAAGCCTGTGCGCAATTGAGATCACAGTCATGCCATTTTCTTTCATCAGCTGCTCTATTTCTCTTTGGATCAGTCTCTCCGAAGTATTATCCAGAGCTGAGGTTGCCTCATCTAAAATGAGAATTTCCGGTTTACGCAGAAAAATCCTTGCGAGTGCGATGCGCTGTCTCTGGCCGCCGGAAAGATTGCCGCCACCCTCCGCGATCACAGTATCCAGTCTGTCCGGCAGGCTGTCCACAAACTCAGAAAGGCACGCTTTTCTGACTGCCAGCTCTGCTTCCTTACGCTCCGGGCGCACCTTCAGTCCATAACAGATATTGTCATATATCGTACCCGCAACCAAAAACGGACTCTGCGGAACAAGCGCGATCAGATCAGAAAGCTCCTGCCTGGAAAAGAGCCGGAGATTTTTCCCATTGATCCAGATTTCTCCTTCATAGTCCTCCAGTCTGCATATCGCTTTTATCAGCGAAGATTTTCCACACCCGCTCGGACCGGCGATCCCCAAAAACATGCCCCGCTGTATAGAAAGATCCGTGTTATGCAGCACAAGCTTGTTTTTGTCATAGGAAAAATGCAGATTTCTGATCTCTATGGCGCCGTGTGACTCTATCGTATGGTGCTCTGCCGGAAGCTGCGGACATTCATAGGAAAAATCACACGGGATTTCAGCCAGAGAAAAGAAATCCTCTGCCAAAACCATACTTTCTGACAGCTCATCAAGAATCCGGTGCAGCTCCTCCAGCGGTCTCAGCAGCTGAGTAAAGCAAAGATATGAGGTAAGCACATCGCCTACGCTGATCCTGTTTTTTGTCGCGAGCCATACGGAGATCCCGATCATCAAAACAGTGAAAACCGCCTCATTCATGAATTTCAGGCAGTCATATTTTGCCATCTGTACATGGTGGCGCATCTCCTTTTTTCTTAAAAGCTCTGATTTTCTGTCAAACCGCTCCCCTTCCAGCACAACACTGTCCGTGATCCTTATGACCTCTATTCCGTTTAACAGCTCTACAACCGAACCATCCATCGCCGCCTTTGTCTCCAGAAGCTCCACACGGATTCCCCGCTGCGTGCTGATCTGCCGGAACACAACAGCCATCCCGATCGGCACAACAAGCAGCATCGGAAGCGCAAGCACGACCGGCAATGTAGTGACGATCACGAGAATCGCCGCAATGCTGTTGAACACCGCAGGCGCCAGGTCCATAAAAACAAGCTTTTCCAGCTTGACCGTCCCGTCCAGGCACCGGTTCAGCCTTCCATGGATATTTCCAGTCATATTTTCCCTGAAAAAAGATAACGGAGCGCGCAGCAAAGACAGGATCACCAGTCCTCTTGCCTTCTTTTCTGTTTTCGTCGCCACATCCTCTACCATAAGCCTGCGGCCTATTTTCAAAAGCTCATTCAGGACATTTACCGCCAATATCACAGCCAGTACCGGAAGAATATCCCAGAAAACGATCCCGCTCCGCCTGAGAATATCATCTGTCAGCCAGCCGATCGCCTTGGGCGTAAACTGGGTAAGCGCCGCTGAAGCAGCCATGATCAGAAGAATCCCGGCAAACGCCTGCTTCTGCCTTCGCTCCAGCAAATCGTATATTTTTTGAGCAACTTTTTTAAATCTGGTATATTCCTTCACACAATCTCCCTTTCTCCCTCCGGTTTTCATGACTGTCACGTAGTAATACCAATCATCATACCGCAGCGCAGCCGCTTTTTCAACTGCGGATAGTAAGTACATCCTCTCTTTCTGCCGCCTTCGCACATCTCCTCTGCCGTCTCACCATCCTCTGTCAAAAATCAGCTCTGCATCGTACGTTCCAGAGGATCTTTTGCGAAACACCAGGACGCCTCCATGCGCCTTTGTGATCTGTGCCGCCAGACGCAGCCCCATGATATGCAGCTTGCTGTCTTTTTTCTCTATGTTCTGGACAATCTCCTCCGGAATCCCCGGCCCGCTGTCGCTGATCCTGCAGAAAATCTTTCCTGATGATACGGCAAGCACCGCCTCTACGGTACATCCCTGCGGATTATGCCTCAGGCTGTTTCCGATCAGATTGCGCAGCGCCCGGCTGATCAGTCCCGCATCTGCATAGATTTTTGTCTGTTCTGCTGCCTCGGAGATCTCTACATGGATCTCAAAATTCTGTTCCAGCCCCTCATTATAATAATCAGCGATACAGTCCCGCAGCAAAAATGCCAGAGAACACATCGTCCGGTGAAGGGGCTGTGAATCATAGGAAAGCTTTGAAGTCAGATTCAGATCCTCCACCAGCTTTCGTATGATCATACTCTGTCGCCGGATCGTCTGCGCCATTGCCTGCTCCTCTTTTCCAAGCGACTCCGCCTGCGCCAGACGGTCTGCATATCCTACGATCAGCGACAGCGGTGTGCGAATATCATGTGATACGCCGCTGATCCACTCTGTGCGCGCTTCATCTCTCCTTGCAAGCATCCTGCTCTGCTCCTCCAGAACCCTTGACGTGTCATTAAGCTTTGCCGCAAGCTCTGCGGTCACTCCCTTTTCCCGCAGCTGCAGCGGTTGTTTTCGTGAAAGCTGTTCTATCCCCTGCGCGACCGGACGCATGGACTGATAAAATCTCCAGCCAAAGCAAAGGACAAAAATCACGATCACTCCTGCATTCACTGCAAGAAACACTTTCAGATACAACGGAACATTTCGGATAAAAACAGTGGACATAAACAGACTGTGCCTCGACTCCACCTGCGGATCTGTCGCAAAAACCAGCAGCAGTTCACCGCTGCGCCATACGCGTACCGGATAATCGCCCAGATACCACCTCGAAAACGACGCCACATCCTGCAGCGTATAACTTCTGGGAATATGATCCGGCACCTGCCACTCCCACACAACCGCGCCGTCCGGCGCGATGCCCAGCGCCCACAAAAACTGCGACTCCTCCAAAATCTTCTGTCCAGGCTCAGACAGCCTGTACGTCCTTTTTTCCTTGTCATTCGCAGGTTCAAGGGACGCGCCGATTTTCTCCATCTCCTGTTTGGAATCCAGATGCTTACACTGCTCGCTGCTCGTCACATATCCGACATACAGGATCACTGCTGCATTACAGCACAGGATGACTGCGATGATCAGCCCTGCACTCAGAGAATATCGCCGTATGACCTTCCACAGACTCTTCATACCTCCTGCTCCTTTACTAGACGGTATCCAATCCCCCGCGCAGTCAGAAGCCAGCGCGGATGCGAGGGATCCTCCTCGATCTTTTCCCGCAGATGTCTGATATGGACCATCAGAGTATTCTCATATCCATAATACGAATCGCCCCAGGCCACACTGCACAGCGCATCAAAGGTAACGATCCTGCCCCGGTTCTCATTTAATTTCTGCAAAAGTGTCAGCTCCTTTGCTGTAAACATTGTCTCCCTGCCCTGGTATCTGACACAGGCGCGGTCAAACAGGATCTCGTGCTCTCCCAGCCGCAGCACCTGCTCCTGCGGCTGCCCGGCCGCAAGCGGCTGATACGTCCGCTTCAATACTGCTCCCACGCGCAGGACAAGCTCCTGCGGCAAAAATGGCTTTGTGACATAATCATCTGCACCGAGTCCCAGGCCGAAAAGACGGTCACGATCTTCATCTCTCGCTGACAAAAACAGGATCGGTACCGGTGAAATCTGCCGAAGCCTTTCAAACAGTACGAATCCATCCCCGTCCGGCAGCATGACATCCAGTACGGCCAGATCCGGCTTCTGCTCCTGAAACACACGTATCCCCTCTCTTACTGAGCCTGCCGTAACGATATTTCTGTAACCGCTCCGTCTCAAAATATCACGGATCATACGCACCAGCTCCATATTATCATCCACAAGTAATATCTTTCTTTCATACAGCTCCATTTTCTTCTCCTCTTTTCTTGTCCTTTGCAAGCGCCTGGCTGTCCTGCATTTGCTTTGGCGCTGTCCTGTCTATTATATAGGAAAATCTTCTGTTCTGTACAAAACCTTCCTAAATTTAAGCTAAAAATAAGGTACGCTTAAGCCTCACCTAATGCTGCCGCTTTATACTGCAGGCAGATCAAATATATCAGGAGGCATTTCATGAAAACTGTTATTTTTACAGACGCACTTACAAAACAGTATCATCACAAAACCGTTGTAAATCAGCTTGACCTGCGCGTACCCGAAGAAAGCATTTATGGTTTTCTCGGGCCAAACGGCGCGGGCAAATCAACAACAATGAAGCTGCTGCTCGGACTTGTCCATCCCACTGCCGGACGTATGTCCATTCTCGGGCACAGGGTATCCCCGGAAAACCGGCTGTCCATCCTTTCGGCTACCGGATCACTGATCGAATCCCCGGCCTATTACGGGCATTTAAGCGGGCAGGAAAATCTAAGGATCATCTGTACACTCAAACAGGTTCCTGAGAAGGATATCGACCGTGTGCTGCATATCGTACGCATGGAAGACCAGAAGGATAAAAAAGTCCGCCAGTACTCCCTCGGCATGAAGCAGCGTCTCGGTCTGGCTGCCGCCCTTCTTGGAAATCCCAGGCTGCTGCTCCTGGATGAGCCGACAAACGGACTCGATCCTGCCGGTATCCAGGAAATGCGTGAGCTGATCTGCTCTCTGCCAGCCGATTACGGCATCACCGTTTTGATCTCCAGCCACCTGCTCTCTGAGATTGATCAGATGGCAACGCATGTCGGAATCATCGATAAAGGACAGCTCATTTTTCAGGATACGCTGTCCGCACTCCATGAGCACAGCCGTTCGCAGCTGCTTTTGCATACAGATCATGACCGGAATGCATTTAACATACTGGAACGCGCCGGTATTCCGGTCAGGTGGACGCAGGATGCACTTTTTTTGATGTCGATGGATGATCAGACGGTCATACGTGCGGTAGCGCTTCTCGTAGCAGAGGGCATCGGCGTACTCCGTCTTTCCCAGCAGCAAAAAAGCCTTGAGGATATTTTCCTTGATCTTACAGGAAAGCAGGTGAGCCTATGAAAGACACCTTCGTTTCCTTCCGAAGACAGTGGCGCGCAGAAAAGCAGAAATCCCGGCGCAGATATATCTGGAGCATCCCCGCCATATTCTGGGGATTTGAATTTCTCTGGGCATTGTGGCAGCTAAGTACGGCGTCCTCTGATGATATGCGGCACGGATACACCATGCTTTTATATAACCTGCCCATGCTAAATGTGATCCTTCTGCCCATTATGTGTGCTGTCATTGCCAGCCGGCTCTGCGATATGGAGATAAAAGGAGATACTCTGAAGCTTCTCTATACCATGCAAAAGCGCACAGTCCTTTACGACTGCAAATACCTGTTGGGGCTGAAATACCTGGCCCTCTTTTCACTTGGTCAGGGAGCGCTCCTTCCACTTTGCGGAATGCTCTATCCGATCAGGGAGCAGCTTGATCCTGTGCAGCTTGCGCAGTCCGTCGTCGTTGTATTTACGGTAAGCGCCCTCGTTCTGTGTGTACAGCAATTTCTGTCCATGCACTCACGCAGCCAGATCCTGCCGCTTGTCACAGGACTTGCCGGATCATTTCTCGGGCTGTTTTCCATGTTTTTCCCGGCTGATATCTCCCGCCTGATCCTGTGGGGCTATTATGCCGCATTCTCTGTGATCGGCATGAACTGGGATGCTGCCACAAGGTATATCGAATATTATGATATCGCTTTCCCGGCAGCAAAATTCGCCATATTTCTCTGTTTTACTGTTGCCGCATACCTTGTCACCCGTACATTTACCGCAAAAAAGGAGGTCTGATCCATGCTTCTTCGATGTATCCATGCAGAACAGCAGAAGCTGCGTCACTGCATTATCTTTCCTGCCTGTATTTTTATCCCCATCATCCCGGCTGTCATGGGAACCTTTAATTATCTGCAAAATACAGAAATTCTGTCACAGGGCTGGTATTCTCTGTGGACACAGCATACGCTGTTTTACGCCTGTTTCTTTTATGCCCCTCTGGTCGCACTGTACTGCTCCTACCTCTGGCGTCTGGAGCACTGCAGCAACAACTGGAATGTGCTCATGACGGCGCCGGTCTCCCTCCCCTGCCTTTATCTGGGCAAGCTTTCTGTGATCTTTCAGGTCACGCTCTTTACACAGCTTTGGGTAGGCGTGCTCTTCTTTCTGGGCGGAAAATTCATCGGGCTTCCCGGCCTGCCGCCTGTACAGATCCTTTTGTGGCTCCTTCGCGGTACGCTCGCCGCAGCTGCTATCGGAGCGCTCCAGCTCCTTTTATCCATGACCATACGCAGCTTCTCTGTCCCGATCGGCATTTCCCTTATCGGAAGCGTACTCGGTCTGCTGATCTCTAACAAGGGGCTGGGACTGTACTGGCCTTACACTTTGATGCTCATGGGAATGAACGCAAACAAGACAGAAGATGCGTTGTCCGGGGGACTGCCCGCATTTCTGGCGGCGACTGCTTTCTTTTTTATTCTTTTTTATGCAATCGCCATATGGCTGCTTAAACACAGAGACATACGGGCATAAAATTCTCTGCTTCCCTTTTCCTGGAATTTCTGATAGAATAGCAGGGTGTCTGAAACGCAAATAGGAAAATCAGAAAGGAACGAACACATTTATGCAGAAATTAAAACGGATCCTTGCACTGATCGGCGCCCTTCTTCTGCTCGGTATGTACGGTGTGACCCTGTTTCTTGGTCTTACCGCAAATCCGGCCAGTCAGAACGTGCTCCTTGCGTCGATCGCCTGCACGGTCATCGTACCATGTCTGCTCTACGGTATGATCCTGATCACCCGTGTGCTTGACAATCGCGATAAATTCAAACAGAATGATCTCACACAAAAAGATACAGACAAAAACCTGTCAGATAAACACAGGCAGGAATGACAAAAGGAGAAATTTTATGATTCGAAATGTAATTTTTGATATCGGAGGGGTACTGGTCGGCCTCGACTGGACCGGCTATATCAGAAAATTTGGATTTTCCCCGGAAAAAGAAGCCGCAATTACAAATGCACTGATCGGCGGACCGCTCTGGAAGGAGCTGGACCGCGGCGTACTCAGCATGGAAGAGCTTCTGGAGCGCTTTATCTTACTTGCTCCGGAAGAATACCGCGAAGACACTCGTCAGGTATTTTTAAAATCCGCCTCATTCGTCTCCAGACGACCCTATGCAAAGCTGTGGCTGCATACACTCAGGGAGCACGGATATCACACCTACTATCTCTCTAATTATTCTGCATGGATGATCCAGGAGACGCGCAGCGCGCTTGATTTTCTCCCGCTGCTTGACGGCGGTGTCTTCTCCTGTGAGGTAAAGCAGATCAAGCCGGATGAGGATATCTACCGCTCCCTGCTTTCCCGTTATCCGCAGATCATACCGGAGGAATCTGTCTTTCTCGATGATACACTGGAAAATATCGAGACTGCAAAACGTCTCGGCTTCCACACCGTCCATTTCAGAAGTCAGGAGCAGGCAGAAACAGAGCTTGAAAAACTGCTCCACCCATAAAAAACAGCGAACATAATAATATACCGGAGGGGATGCTGCTTATTTCAGTAGATTTTGCAGCATCCCCTCCAAATCTTTCGCCCGCTTAAGCCTCTCCAAATTCCTCACAAAGCTTCTGCTCCATAATCTCCAGCGGCGCTTCTTTCCCTGTCCAGAGCGTAAAATTTCTTGCTCCCTGACATGCGAGCATTCCCAGACCGCTGACTGTTTTGGCGCCGCGCTTTTGCGCTTCTGCCAGAAAGCCGGTAAAGGACGGATTAAAAACAACATCCGATACGGTCATCTGAGAAGTTATGGTATCATAATCCAGATCCGGAAGCGCCCCGCAGTCCGGCATCAGCCCGATGCAGGTAGCGTTGACCAGAATGTCAGTCTGTGCGGGGACTGCCATGTTCGCTTTCCACGCAAGGGCGGTTCCCTTTGCCTTCGTCCTTTTGCAGATCAGCTCCGCAAGCTCCTGCGCTCTTGACAGGGTACGATTTATAATGGCAATGTCCTTTGCTCCCGCCAGCGCACACTCAACAGCGATTGCTCTGGCAGCCCCGCCGGCGCCGAGAATCGTCACATGCTTTTTATCCAGTGTCACACCTGCCCGATGCAAAGCCTCCACAAATCCTTTGCCATCCGTATTTTCACCAAACAGTTTCCCATCCTCACGCACAACAACCGTATTCACTGCCCCGATAATATCTGCCGCCTCTGAGCGCTCATCCAGATAATCCAGCACCTGTATCTTATGCGGCATCGTCAGATTCACGCCCCGCATATGCAGCGCCTTTACCGCCCGCATTGCATCAGGAAAATCCTGCGGCGTCACCTTCATCGTAATATACCGGAAATTCAAACCAAGCGCCTCGTAACCTGCTTCCTCCATCACCCCGGTCGGGTTCCCATCCACCGGGTCTCCAAACACACCCGTTAATTCTGCACGATAATTCTTGTTCATATGCTTCCTCCTGTTACACAAAATAATTTGCTGCTTTTTCAATCTGTAAAATCTGGTTTACTGTAATCATAAACCTATCTGTCATATACTTCTTTTATCTGTTTCGATTATAACAGATTTTTTCTTTTTATACCATCGCGATGTAAAGAAAGCACCCACTCCAAAGTGGATGCTTCCAAGCAAAGGTTATGTATTTTATTTTTCTCGTCTTCTCCTTAAGCTACTCCTGCTATTGATTTTGCAGACTCCCATCCATTTCAGCCAGCATGCTTACCACATGTGGGGTCCAGTTATCCTGATTTGCTTTTGCTTCCAGAAATGCTTTAATTAAATCCGGAGCCAGCCAATCTCCTACTATTTTCCCGCCTATACACATCACCTGTACATCATCATGCTCTACTGCCTGATGGGCACAGTGTATATCATGAATGATAGATGCTCGAATTCCAGGAATCTTATTACATGCTATGGATGCTCCTACTCCTGTACCACAAAACATAATCGCTTTTTGTGCTTTTCCCGTTATTACCGGCTCACAAACCTTTTTTGCCACATCAGGAAAATATACCGGCTCGCTGTCATTGTCACATCCCTGATCAATCACCTCATATCCCCATTCTCGAATCTGATTAATTAATTTTACCTTTAACTGATATCCCGCATGGTCACTGCCTATTGATACAATCATACTATTCATCCTCCTTACCCACGTTTTCTTTGTTCTTTACTCTTACAACTGTCTTTCCAAGATACGCTTCATGTACCTTCGGGTCATGCAGTAAATCTCCGGATTTTCCCTCCGCAGTAATAATACCCCGTTCCAAAATATAAGCCCGGTCAGAAACCTTCAACGCCAATCTGGCATTTTGTTCCACCATTAAGATTGGAACACCTGCTTTGTTAATTTCAACAATTTTTTCAAATAATTCCTCAATAACAATCGGGGCAAGTCCCATACTTGGCTCATCAAGCATTAACAGTTTCGGTTTACCCATCAATGCCCGACCAATCGCCAGCATCTGCTGCTCGCCACCACTCATACTCCACGCCAGCTGTTTTCTTCTTTCTTTTAATCTGGGAAAAATCGCAAAAACCATTTCCATATCTTCCGAATTATTTCCTGGTTTCAGGCGCATCCCTTTGCTAGCCACCGTACCCACCAGTAAATTTTCTTCAACTGTAAGCCCTGGAAATACATGCCGCCCTTCTGGTACTTGCAATACGCCCATTTTCGCTATGTGCGCTGCTTTCATCTGTTGAATATCTTTTCCTTCAAATTCTATTCTTCCAGAAGTGGACAACGTACCTGAAATACTGTTGAGCAATGTTGTTTTTCCGGCCCCATTTGCCCCGATCAATGCAACCATTTCATTGGCACCTATTGAAAGACTGATTCCATGGAGGGCTTCTATACTGCCATACCGCGTCACAAGCTTCTCAATCCTCAGCATCTGCAAGCCCCCCTCCTAAATAAGCTTCAATTACCTCTGTGTTATTCTGCACTTCTTCAGGCAAACCGGTCGTAATCTGATGCCCAAAATTTAATACTGTTATGCGATCGCAGATACTCATGACCAATTCCATAGAATGTTCAATCAGTAAAACGCCAATATCGTGTTTTACCGCATACCGTATTAAATCTGACACATATTGCGTCTCCCGGTTATTCAACCCGGCAGCCGGCTCATCCAGCAGCAATATATCTGGCTGACTTAATAATACCCGTACTACTTCCAACAATTTTTGCTGGCCATATGACAGTTTGCTCATAGGATCATCTAAATAAATAGCTTGCAGCCCGGCACACTCCAACAGTTCAGGCAACACTTTATCTAAATCCACCTTGTTCCCATGCTTTTTTCTTGCCGCCATATCGCTGCCCATAATAATATTTGTCCAAATATCACAGCGATCAAGAAGATGCGGATGCTGAAATGTTCTTCCAATTCCCTGTATTGCTCTCTGGTAAGTTGCCTGTGCCGTAATATCTTTACCTTTAAAATAAATTTTTCCTTTATCGACCTTATATACGCCTGTAATTAAATTAATCAATGTTGTTTTCCCGGCTCCATTTGGTCCGATCAGCCCTACAACTTCTCCTCCGAAAATTTCCAGATTGATATCTCTTGCAGCTACAACACCTCCAAAATTTTTACATACATCAGACAGCACTAACTTTGGATTTTTCTCTGTGTTTCCTAAAACGTTCATACAGTATCTTTCCTCCTCCCCAAATTCCTTCTGGCTGGAAAATCATCAAAATAATGACACCTATACCGTATATGAGCTGCATATAGTCTTGAAGTGAACGGAAGCCCTCCTGCAAAATCGTAATTGCAGCCGTTCCGATCAATGCACCTATCGGAGAACCTGTCCCGCCAATCATAATCATAACAAGATAAATCGTGGATTGGTTGTACGTAAAACTCTGATAACTCAGATAACCCGATACAGAAGCCCACATTGCCCCGGCAGCACCACAAAGTGCTCCTGAAATTGCAAATGCAATGCTCTTTGTCAGCAGACTGTTGATTCCCATACTGTCTGCTGCCATTTCGTTATCTCGTATCGCCATAAAAGAACGGCCTAAAGATGAATGAAATAGTAGCAAAATCAAAAAAGTTGCTACTAGACATACTGCAAATACGACATAAAGCTTACTAGTTTCACTGTCTGCTGAAAATCCGAACAGCTGAAAAGTTGGTATTTCTTTCATCCCCAACGCGCCGCCTGAAAAATCCACCCAGTTAATAAAGAGCACATTCAATATGGTCATCAATCCAATAGAAGCAAATGTAAAGTAATATTGCCTTAACCTGAAAAATGCAAAACCTAAAATAAATGCTAAAAACGCTGTCCCACATACAGCTGCTACAAATGCAGTCAGGCTTCCCCCGAAAGTTTTGGTTAGAATATTTCCGGCAATATATGCTCCTATCCCCCAAAAACCAGCCTGGGCAAATGAATTCTGACCACAAAGTCCCAGCAACACATATACACTGAGTACGCACAGATAATTAATCAACGCCACACTTAGAATACGCACAGTATAGGTAGAAGTAAATTGGGGTACAACCGCTATCAGTAAAATTAAAAATGCCGTGATAACAATAACCGGCGTATTTCTCTTTTTCCTCGCTAACATACTGACCTCCTATGCCTTCTCCTGAATTTTTTCCTGAAACAGCCCCTTCGGACGGAACATCAGAAATACAATCAATACTATATAAATAAGCGCCAGCTGATATGTGGAAGAAATATAAGCACCACCAAATTGTTCTACTAATCCTACAATCAGTCCACCTATAATTGCTCCCGGTACACTGCCGAATCCGCCAATAACAATAGCTGCAAATGCCTTAGATCCTGCCATTGTTCCCATCGTATTATTCAAAAAGAAAATAGGTGCCAAAAGTCCGCCGCAAATTCCTGTAATCACTGCACTAAGTGCAAAGGTCAGACCGATTGATACCACAACTGGAATCCCGACAAGCGATGACATGTACTGATCCTGGGCAGTTGCCTGCATAATATTTCCAATGAAAGTTTTCTCCAAAAGAAAGTAAACAAGCAGCATCATGAGCAATGCAATACCAATAATCGCCACATACTGCCACTGTATTGTAGCGCCGGCTAAAACAACAGATCCCTCCTTTACGCGATCAAGTGTCAGCGGAATCGCACCCCAGATATGCCGTGCTCCTTCGCGTAAAACGATAGATGCCCCCATCGCACTGACAATGATTGCTTTTGCCTGTGCTTTTCGCAGCGCCCAATAAGAAGTTCTCATAAAGATAACACCTATAACTCCCATACATAACGCCGCAAGAATCAATGATATCACAATATTCAATCCGAACATCTGATTAAAGGTATATGCAAAGTAGCCTCCAAACATCAGGAAATCACCCTGTGCAAAATTCATGATGCCTACTGTCCTGAAAATCAATACCATGCCCATAGCAATCAGACCATAAATAACGCCTACTGCAATACCTGATATCAGTAATTGTATAAACATATTACCCCCTCCAGTTTTACACTTTCATTCATCTAACATAAATTAGCAATATCGTATTCTTATTCTGATCGCGCCTTACTTTGTCGTAATTTCTTCTACTACTGTAGGGATCAGATCCTTCACCTGTACAATCAGTCCTCCCTTACCACAATTACCTTTGAGACTACAGTCATACGTTGTAATTGCACCTTCATAATTTGTTAAGGTCAACATAGCGTCACGAACCTCTGTACGATCTGTTGAGCCTGCCGTCTCAATCGCCTCACAGATCACATAAATATGATCTCTAATCTGTGCAGCTGCTTTTGCACAGGCTTCATCATATGTCTCCTCATACTTTTTAGAAAATTCAGCCCCCATTTCATTTGGAGAGTCTGGTACCCAGGCTGTAATACTGTAAGCATCATTGATCGACTCTCCTGCCAGGTCAACCGTTACAGGATCACCAAACGCATTAGAACCATAAATCGGCTTCTCAATTCCCAGGGCCTTTGCCTGCTGAATCAAAATGGCTGCTTCAGTCTGAAGACAAGCTACAACCAATGCATCAGAATCTGACTGCATGGCTTGACTAAGTTGTGCGGTAAAATCTTTCGTTCCGTTTGTAAAAGGAATTACTTCATCAACGGTTCCGCCATTCGCTTCAATGCCTTCCTGAAACAGTCTTGCCTGATCAGCAGAAGCCGTTTCTGTATCATGAATGATCGTAAAACTTTTTGATCCCATTTCATTTACTGCATAATCCATAAGTGCCGCACAGAGTGTTGAATCACATGCTCTTAGCTGAAACAGCCATTCTCCAGCTTCACAAGTCTCCTGGAGGGTCGGGCTGGAACCTTGCGTAGTTGTCAAGATCTGAGATGCCTCTGCTGAAGCTGCAATTGCAATATTATCGTTTGAATTATCAGAGCCAATGATCGCAACGATGTCATCGTCTGCTGCCAATTTTAGATACGCATTTGTAGCGCCTACATCCGTCCCCGTTGTATCCTGCACCACCACTTCAATATCTTTTCCCAGAACTCCGCCTGCTGAATTAATTTCTTCTACAACCAGCTCCAGAGCATTCGTAGCATAACTTCCTTCTGAAGCGCGATCACCACTAAGCGGTACAGTCAGACCGATCTTAATCGTATCCCCTGCTGCAGATGTTGGTACAGCCCCCATAACTGTCCCTGTCACCATAAGCATTGAAAGAATCATTCCTGCCATTTTTTTGTTCATCATACCTTCCTCCTTTTCTGTAAACGTTTTCTCACTCACTAAAAAATATATGGAAAATCATGGAATTTATAGTGTTTTTATTTGTTTTCTATATTTCCACTTTTCCATTTTTTGTGAATACGTTTTCTTTATAGGCCTATTTTACACATTATACGAATACTTGTCAATATAACCTTCTATACTTTTAGATATTTCATCAGTTTTTCACAATTTTTCGATTATTTTTTTGTTATATTTAACGATCCATGGCGTTTTATTTTAGAAATCTCTTGCTTTTTTCATTTTTCTCATATATCATTTGAGTAAACCTTTTCTTGTGTTATATTTTAAATATTCTTTGAGGTGAATACTATGGCAAACCCAACTATAAAAGACGTAGCATGTGAAGCTGGTGTTTCTATTGCTACTGTCTCACGCGTATTAAATAAAAATGCATCTGTAAACAATGAACTGGCTGCAAAAGTCAATCTTGCTATAGAAAAGCTTGGATATTATCCCAATTTTATCGCGCGTACCTTAAAAAACGAAAGTTCGAAAACAATCGGTTTTGTAGTATCTGATATCGCTAACAGTTTTTTCACTACTATGGCCCGCGCAGTTGAAGATATTTTGAACCAGCACGGATATAATCTGTTTGTCTGTTCCACAGATGACAGTCAAGATCGAGAAGAGAAATATTTATCATTACTCCGTGAAAAACAGGTGGACGGTATTATCATCAACTCAAGCGGAAAAAATTATAAACTGATTACGCAAATCAGCCATCAGATTCCCATTGCACTTTTTAGCCGACGTGTACCTGATCCAGACTTCAAAGGAGATTTTGTTGACAACGACAACTTTTCCGGATTGCGGGATTTGACACAATATCTAATTCGTCTCGGGCACACAAAAATTGGACTGTTAAACGGGCAGTCTTACGTTTCTTCTTCTCAGGAACGTCTCTCTGGATTTCAATATGCAATGCGTGAAATCGGTATTAATGTAGACGAGAACTATCCTTATCTCTATCGCGGTCACTTTAATCGTCTTTCTACCGGTATGGAAGGCACCAAATATCTTTATGCCCAGGGAGCAACTGCTGTTATTTCCTCAAATAACCTTCTTGCGCTTGGTGCTATGAAATATTGTCGCAATGCTCACATTGCTATTCCTAAGGATTTATCTTTATGTAGTTTTGGAACTATTGAAAACCACGACTTACTTTATGTCCAGCCAACCTGTGTAGACCAGTCCTCAGCTTCTATGGGCACTCGGCTGGCTGAGCTCATTATCGAGCGAATCGAAGCTAAAAATGACATTCCCAACCGGGAAATACGTTTTTCTACTAATCTGATCATCGGTGACAGCACATATCCGCCAAAGTAGTCTGTTTAAACTGACGAAAAACAAACCGTTCGTTTCCAAACGGAGTGAGTCTCAATATAATCTACGACTCACTCCGATTGAACTGCATACGCATCCACCTTTATCTCACTATTCTCCTACACCCTGCACTCCATCTGGCAGTCATACGGTTCTGCCTCTGTGTGCTCCTGATTATAAACTGCTGCCTCCACACATCCCATGCTTCGATAGAACGCCTGCGTTTCCACTGCGGAATGAGCGGAAATATAAAGCTTCTCTGCGCCATGCGCCTTTGCCCAGTCCTTCGCGGTCAGAAACAGCGTCCTGCCGATCCCTTTACTTCTCATATCCTCTGAGACGTGCAGGCTCGACAGATCCAGATACTTCTCTTCTCCGCCGAATAGCCCTGCCTCAACGGACACAAATCCCTTCAGCTCACCCTGATAAAAGGCGCCGCAGACAAGGCCGCCTGTTTCAACGGTATTTTTCAGGCATCCGATCAGTACCTGATAATCTGCCTCACTCCAGTCATCAATAAACGCAGCAGTTTTGATCACCCATTCGCCGCCCTCTCTTCTCCAGCATTTTTCGACAATCTGATGCCTGATAAAATGCAAAAACAGCTCCCGGTTTATCTCATCCTTTGCTAATACTCTGTATTCCATTGTACCTGTAACCTCTTTCTGTCAAACTGCAAGAAAGAAACAGAGACTGTCCTCAGCCTGCCTCACGGATTCTGTCCGGGCGCTTTGCACAGTCTCTGGTCTTTCTTACCTGTATGGATTTCTTACCCTCATTTTTTCTTTCCCATATCGGCCGCCAAACGTTCCTTTTTCCTGTCCCGGAACGATCGTTATCTGTAAATGATATCGTCTCTTCCAGGGCCGTTTGATACCATCGTGATCGGGAAGCCGATCTGCTCTTCTACAAACTCTACATACTTTCTGCAGTTCGCCGGAAGATCCTCGTACTTCTTAATGCCGCGTATATCACAGTTCCATCCCGGCAGCTTCTTCAATACCGGCTTTGCCTTTTCAAGCAGAGCAGTCGTTGGAAACTCTGTTGTCACCTCGCCGTCGATCTCATACCCGACACATACCGGGATCTCCTCCAGATAGCCCAGAACGTCAAGCACGGTAAACGCCACATCTGTCGTACCCTGAATACGGCAGCCATATTTAGATGCCACGCAGTCAAACCATCCCATTCTTCTCGGACGTCCTGTTGTGGCGCCAAACTCACCGCCGTCGCCTCCGCGTCTGCGCAGCTCGTCTGCTTCCTCTCCGAAAATCTCACTGACAAATGCCCCCGCACCAACTGCACTGGAATAAGCCTTGCAGACAGTCACGACCTTCTTGATCTCATACGGCGGGATGCCTGCGCCGACTGCACCGTAACCTGCCAGCGTCGAGGAAGAGGTCACCATTGGATAAATACCGTGATCCGGGTCCTTTAAAGAGCCAAGCTGCCCTTCCAGAAGGATATTTTTCCCTTCCTTCAGCGCCTGATATAAAAATGCTGATGTATCGCACACAAACGGTCTGACCATCTCACGATAACCGTGCAGCTCCTCCAGAAGCCCTTCCGGTGTCAGAAGCGGCTTGTGGTAAAGATGCTCCAGTATCGGATTCTTGAGATCGCAGATGCGCTGTACCTTTTCTGCAAGCAGCTCCTCATCAAAAAGCTCGCTCACCTGGAAACCGATCTTGGAAAACTTATCTGAATAAAACGGCGCAATACCGGATTTTGTGGATCCGAATGATTTTCCGCCCAGCCGCTCCTCTTCATACTGATCAAAGAGAATGTGGTAGGACATCACGATCTGTGCACGGTCCGATACGAGAATCTTCGGTGCCGGAACGCCTCTGTCTACAATGCTTTTCACTTCATTGAACAGTACCGGGATATTAAGCGCTACTCCATTTCCGATAATGCTCGTTGTATGATCATAAAATACTCCGGACGGAAGTGTATGCAGAGCAAACTTGCCATAATTATTTACAATCGTATGACCGGCATTTGCTCCTCCCTGAAAGCGCACGATGATATCCGCCTTCTCCGCGAGCATATCTGTGATCTTTCCTTTACCTTCGTCTCCCCAATTGGCCCCTACTACTGCCTGTACCATAATAATTCCTCCTGAATCCACCGCAAAATCTGTGTGGTAATCCGTATTAAACATTTCCGTGCAGCCATGACCTGCACTCCGTGCACATTATACTACACTTTCTCTGATAAGTAAATTATATATTCTGATCAGACATTGATCTCCACCTGCACGCCAAGCAGCTCTTTATTTGCCGCAAGCACCGGGTTCACAACATCCGTGACAAACTTCTCTACCTGCTCTTTTGAGCGTCCCGTATAGCGTGATGGATCCATGGACTTTTTCAGATCCTCCAGTGACATATTAAAGGACGGGTCTGCCGCGATCAGCTCGAGAAGATTGTTTTCTTTTCCTTCTTCTTTGACATTGCGTCCTGCCTCCATAGACAGCGTGCGGATCTTCTCATGGAGTTCCTGACGGTCTCCTCCTGCCTTTACTGCATCCATCATGATGTTCTCTGTCGCCATAAACGGAAGCTCTGACATCAGGCGCTTCTCAATAACCTTCGGGTATACCTTCAGTCCGTCTGTCACGTTCAGGCACAGATCCAGTATACCGTCCACAGCCAGAAAACCTTCCGGGATGGACAGACGCTTGTTTGCAGAGTCATCCAGAGTACGCTCAAACCACTGACAGGAAGACGTGATCGCCGGGTTTAACGCATCACAGAGCACGTAGCGTGCCAGAGACGCGATACGCTCACTTCTCATCGGATTGCGCTTATATGCCATCGCAGAGGAACCGATCTGTGTCTTTTCAAACGGCTCTTCCACCTCTTTTAAGTGCTGCAGCAGACGGATGTCATTTGACATCTTGTGCGCGCTCGCGGCAATACCTGCAAGTACGTTCAGGACTCTCGTATCCGTCTTTCTGGAATACGTCTGACCGGATACTGCGACACATGCCTCAAAGCCCATCTTCTGTGCGATCATCGGATCGATCCGGTCGATCTTTTCCTGATCTCCGTCAAACAGTTCCAGGAAGCTTGCCTGTGTTCCTGTCGTTCCCTTGGAGCCAAGCAGCTTCATTGTAGAAAGCACGTGATCGAGATCCTCCAGGTCCATCAAAAACTCCTGTGCCCACAGGGTTGCTCTCTTGCCCACTGTCGTAGGCTGCGCCGGCTGGAAATGAGTAAATGCAAGTGTCGGAAGCTCTTTGTACTGCTGCGCAAAATCTGCCAGCTGAGCAATGACATTTACCAGTTTCTTCTTCACAAGCAAAAGCGCCTGCGTCATCACGATGATGTCTGTATTGTCCCCTACATAGCAGGAGGTCGCTCCGAGATGGATGATCGGCTTTGCCTTCGGGCACTGCACACCGTACGCATATACGTGTGACATAACATCATGGCGCACGATCTTCTCCCGCTCCTTTGCCACATCGTAATTAATATCATCCTGAAATGCCTTCAGCTCCTCGATCTGCTCGTCTGTAATATCGAGGCCAAGCTCTTTTTCTGTCTCAGCAAGTGCGATCCACAGTCTTCTCCATGTGCGGAATTTCATATCCGGAGAAAAAATATACTGCATCTCTTTGCTCGCATAACGCTCCGAAAGTGGACTCTGGTATCTGTCTGTACTCATAAGAATCTCCTTTTCTATCACTGTGTTAGCTTTTTCCTTTTACGTTCTGATTTTACATGATATATCTAAATAACGCAATAGCAACGTGCACATATCTTCAGACGGTTTCTCACGATTCAAAGCTTCGTACTTCTGCAATACTGCTCCTTCAGATCCTTTATCAGCATCTGCGTACTGCCGTCAAGGGTGCGCTGCATCTCTCTGCGAAATTCCTCTTTGCTTAATACCTTTGCATTATATTCCTGGATTTTCTGGACCAGATACGTGTCTGCCTGCAGCTTCTCAAGCCTTTCCCGGTACGCTTCCTCTGACAAGAACAGCGGAAGCGCGCTCACATATTTGCGGAAGGTCTCCTTTGTTTTCATCAGGCTGTAGGATTCCCAGTAACATTTTGCCGCCTGCTCAAACTGAAACAGCCCCGCATAGGCACATCCCAGATTATTCCAGACTGCCGCATAAAACTGTGTGCCAAGCTTGCCCGGATTTCTCCGTTCCAGGATCTGGTCATATTCCCATACCGCCCGTGCAAACATCTGCTCCTTTACCAGATAGTCGCCTCTTAGCTTCTGCTTCATATCCTCCGACTGCACTTCAAGCTTTGTCAGGCGCTCCTGAAACTCTCTTAACTCCTGCTGCGACAGATATCCTGCCTCGCGAAAGATCGGCATAATAAAAAATACCGCGCTTTCTTTTTTCTCAAGCTGTGCATAAAGCTGCCTGTACAGCCGCGTAAGTCCCAGCTCATCCCGGATCCAGTCGCACAGGCCTTCATTCATGATCGTCTCATCGATCAGACAGATATTGTGGTAAAGATAAAAACACAGCTCCTCCAGAGAATAAATGCCTGTCCGTATGCTTTCAATATAATATGGTTTTTCCGCCTGCTTTCGCAGACACAAATCGTAGCTCATAAAAAACACGCTCCTGACTGTGTATAAATCTTGGTCTTAAGGGCTGCTAAAATGTGACGGTCCGCTCCCATACCAGCCCTGACGGCTTATAAAAGCCTCCAAACCCCAGATCCTCCACCTCGATATGGCATCTGGACGGTGAGGAAAAATACACATCCAGACGCAGCCGCGTAGCGCGGTTTGGCCGGTCCGGAAGCCCGGGCAGACGCATCATATGCACGATGCTCTCACCCTCCGCCATCGGCTGTGAGATCACACGGATCTCCCGCTCGTGGTTCAATGTAAACTCGCAGACATGATGCGCCTCATACCAGTTCACACCTGCACTGATCAGAGGATAAAAGGTATCTTTTCCACGGATGCGCATCTCCATTCCCAGGTTCCGGTCTATCATATCACGGCCGCCAAACAGCAGATCCTTCATCACGATCAGACCTGCGCGCTCCATCGCCGCATAGCAGGCTCCCTTGGAATAGAGGTTTTTGCCCTGAAATGCATGCCGCTTGTAGCACAGATACTGGATGGACCGCTCCGCCCAGCTCTTATTAAAATAATCTCCCATCAGATAGCTCGTTGAGATCGTCCGTCGTTCAAATACCTTTTTCAGGAGCTCAAAAAACAGCCTGTCCTTCTCCTTTTTCCAGTCCTGCTCGCTGCGCCCCGCGCGCACCGTCTCATCCATCGGCTGTCTTGCCACCTTATCCACGCGCGCGATCGCGGGCTTTGTCGTGCGGTCGATATGCAGAATATATCCGACGATCGCTTCCTGCTCATACTCAAGCAGCGCCACATCCTGATACCACAGCTCTTTTTTCTGGTTGACTGTATAATAATAAAAGGAGGAAAGATAATCCTGCAGATAAATCCTGCGGCGGTCTACCCCGCTTTGTACCAGCGCTTCTACAAGGACTGCCCCGAGCTCCTCTGTCAGGTCACGTACCGTCACCATCACATGCAGCGTGGAATTATGCACAAGGAGCTTCAGCGTCTGAAAGCACTGTGTGAAGTAAATGCAAAACAGCTTTGCCGCAGGCATAAGCTCACCCTGATCTTCGATACGCTCCGAGCGGCAGATCTTCCCGAAAATATCAGAAATGCGAAACGCATCCGGCTTCTCCTCCTGCTGCGGCGCCCCATCCCAGAAATCCCAGTTCCCGGAGGCATCTCTGCGCAGCGCCATCGGAAACTGAAGCTGCTCAGAGGCATCCGGGGCGCCGACTGTGACGGGTTCCTTTACCGACTGATGATAATACGTAAGCTGCGCATACGCTTCATTTAGTTCTATCCCAAGTATCAATTCATTTGTTGCCTGTATCATAAGCTCTCCACCTACTTATACGAGTGTAAATACTTCTTTTGCCAGGTGCTCCATCGTCAGATAGGCCTCCAGCTCTTCTCTGACTTTTTGCTCATCACCTGAAGCTGCCGCACGTGAGATCCCGTTTAGCATCTCATACCGGGAGGTGCCTTTGCCGCATGCCGGGGCGGCCCGCAGCACACGGCGATCCGAGCACTGCTTTCCATTTTCCTGCTCCTCTTCCAGGCGACATTCCAGCTCCTCTCCCTCAAACAGAGTAAATTCTTTTACAAAAATCCCCTCAAAATAGTTTTTTACATCTTCTTTTACATACGTCTCTTCTCTGCCCAGAATACGGTAGCTGATCGAGACACGGCTACGCGGATCGCACACATACTCTGCAAACACACGTCCTGCCATCTGATAGGGCCGGAGCAGCTCTTCATCAAAGCGCTGCCAGAAAGCGAACCGCATACCCTTCGCTGAAAATTCTTCGAGCATTTTGGAAACCCGCGCGCGCTGTCCGTCGCTTAGGTGCACTGCCTTTGCATAATACTGCAGCAGCGCCAGACGGCACACTTCCTCCTGCTGGGCAAGCCTGCCTCTGTCATCCAGGTATTGATATTCCCGCTCAATATACCGGAACACGCAGTCCGCTACCGGTACATTTTTCACAAAGTACTCGTACGACTTCAGATTGACATAGGCGCGGCACAGCTTTTTACGCCCCATCTTTTTCAGATACGACTCAAAGATCTGCTCACTGCCCTGTGTCGCGCTTCGCGTAAACAGAAGCATCATCATAATTTTTTCTTCCAGGAGCATCGTATCCAGATCAAACTGCGTGGCTGCCTGCCAGATGCGCTCCATTTCACGCACCGGTCCTTCATAATACAGGAGGAGGTAGCGCAAAAGCTTGTCATCGTATTTCCCGCTCACAAAGCAGTAATGGCACAGCGCTGTGAGCATCGCATTCTCTCCAAATTCCAGCTCCAGAACCATGCGGCTGCAGATCCTTACGAGCTGTATCAGACCGATCCCCTCTGCTCCGTAGGCATCAAGAAGCGAAAATGCCTCCTGGCATCTGCCTTCCTCTGCCAGCAGTGTGATCAGAGCCGCCTTATCCACCCGGACATACTCCAGATACGAAATCTCATCCAAAAATCCCGGGAGGGACTCATCTCTGATATGTGCCGTATAGTAGTGCAGTACCTCCGCGCGCAGCTTTGTTCTGAACGCTTCCGCAAGCTCCGGCATCCGGCATGCGGCGCGGTAAAAGGGCAGAACCCTGCTGTTGATCAGCCCGTTGTCCAGGCACTCAATACAGATGCGCAGCACGATCCCCGGAAAATCACCCGCAAGCTCCACACACCATGCGAACATATCGGAATCTGCAAAAACAGCGCGGAAGCTGCACACAGGCTTCGCCGGATGACGGCTTCCATCTGCATACTCTGCAAAAAACGTGCTGTCCGGATCATAAACCGGGACTGCCGCCCGGCCCTCCTGCAGCAGCACTGCCTGCTCCGTCTGGAGCCTCTGCGAATGGACAATGATCTTCCGGGCCTTTGGCACGGCACACTGTACCTCTTGCGTACAGATGATCCTCGCAAGCTTCTCTGCCATGGCTTTTGTCAGCATATTTTTTCGCAGAAAGGTGCGGTAAAGCACTGCCAGATCATCATTGATCCTGCCTGCTTCGAGCTGGTCATATGCAAACCGCTCCATCGCAGCCCGGTAATTGCGGTAGGTCTGTGCGTCTCCTTCACGCCCCTCTACCATACGACGGTAAATTGCGGCTCTCTTCTTATAATCCAGAGAGCTGTCATATGCAAAATACATGCGGATGATCTGCGGCATCTTCTGTATGTCCGGTTCATCCATTGTTTCCATATAATACTCATAAAGTCCCGTAATCCGAAGTCCCTCTTCCACGCCCTTTGCATACCACGGAAAATAGACCGGATCCGTCTTTTCTCCCTTCATCAAAAGCACACAGATTGCCCGGATAAGCTCAGTAGAAGGGCAGAGCCGATATCCGGCTGCCAGTATTTCAAACAGCCTGGCATCAAACACCGGATGATGCAGCGCAAGCGCTGCCGTCTGCCGGATGATCTGCTCTGTGAGTATCCCCTCCCGCGAAGCAAACCGCAAAAGCTGCAGCTCATATGCGCCCAGATGTCGCATCAGGAAAGGATTCGACCGGAGCACCTCATATGCCTCCAGATACATGATCCGGCTGCGGCAGCCATAGCGAAACTGTTCTGCCACCGCTTCATAGCGGGCATTTTCATCCTTTAAGAAGGACTCCTTGAGATACAGGAGGATCCACTGCAGCTTCCAGTCCGTCTTGTCCCGCTGGAACAGCTTCGTGATCTCCTCTTCTACCCGATCCACATAGGAGGCCTCGTGGTAAAAGAAGGTCGTCATATAAAGATAAAATCCATATCGCTGCGGCGTATTGAGGCGGTATCTCTGATTATCAAAGCTTTCCAGCAGCCGATATGCTTTCTGCTTCCTTCCATCTGCAAAATAAAGCTGCACAAGAAACAGATCGGCAAACGGATCCTTTCCGCCTGCTCTGCGGTAATTGTTGATCACGCTGACGGAATGCTCCACCCAGTCCGCAAGATCTATCTTTTTGAGCCGGAAGCTGACATACAGCGCCTCAAGCTCTTTTATCTGAATCTTGCAGATATGCTGCTGTCCTCCCGTATTCAGCACTGCCGCCTTATGCGCCCGGATATTCACGCAGATCTGCTGCGATCCTCCCTTTAGTATAAGCCGCGCATAGTTGGTACCGGCATGCATCAGATTCGCGTCTACGATAAAATTCAGCTCATACGTGCTTCCGGCAAAGTCCTCTGTCGTAAGCTTCTTCTTTTCCGGGCGCAGAAATCCGGCATCTGACTCGATCGCAAGCTCTGTATAGCCCCATGTGTTTCTCATTATTTTCAGCGTCTGTCTGACAGGCTCTGACAAATCCGAAAGCTCGTACTGCGTCTGAGACACCGTAAGCTCCAGGCGCTCCTTTGCTCCCATCTCTGCCAGAAATTCTTCCATCCCGAAAGCCCCGGATTCCGGGATACGCAGGCCATCGTACAGTCCCAGCAGCTCCGGATGCTCCCGTTTAAGCAGAGTGCGAAATGTCGGCAGCACAAATGAATGGAACGCATGAAGGAAGTCCTCCTTCGCAGCTTCCACAAATGCCTCCAGATCTTCAAACGGCAGCTCCTCTTCCTGTGTCGTTTCCTCCACCTGAATGCAGTACGGAATATGGTACTCTCCGTGATCGCTGCACACCGTGATCTCTCCTTGCAGGCGATGCCCTCCTGGCAGCCCGCTGCAGTCCGCCTGGTAGCGTATCTCGTTTGACGTCCCCTGAAATTCTACCGGACTGCAGATGATCCGGGGATCAGAGGTATATAAAAAGCCTCTGAGTTTTTTCTGGTCCTCACTCTCCAGATAAAAAGAACCGCGCAGCACCTCATCCGGCTTTGCACACAGCTCCAGTTTTTCCGGCCGCACCAAAAGCGGAACCGGCTCATATTCAAATATTCCATTTAATAACTGTTCTATTCTTCTTTTCAATTGGTATCCCTCCGGCCAGTCCTCACTCACCGTTTTCTAAGTCTGTTTCAAGTATAACACTCATCTGCCTTTTGGCGCAACCTTTCTTCTGTGCAATCCTGTAAAAGGCTGTATGTCCGCTTTCCCATACCATAAAAAAGGATGCGGGGGTGTTCCGCATCCAGCTTACCATTCCATCTCCTTATTCCAGTACCTTTTTCAGCTCGTCCATGAATGTATTCACATCCTTAAACTCGCGGTACACTGACGCAAATCTCACGTATGCAACCGGGTCAAGCTCCTTTAGCCTGTCCATCACGATCTCACCGATGATCTTGCTGTCGATCTCTTTTTCTTCCCGGTTAAATATCTCCATCTCTGTCCCGTCAAGCATCTCCCTGATCTTCTGGATCGGTATCGGCCTCTTGTAGCAGGCGCGCATGACTCCATCCTCGATTTTGCGGCGGTCATACTGTTCCCTGGTCTGATCCTTTTTGATCACGATCAGCGGGATCGTCTCTACCTTTTCATAGGTCGTAAAACGCTTTCCGCACTCATCACACAGACGTCTCCTTCTGATAGAGGTGTTATCGTCTGCCGGTCGTGAATCCACAACCCGCGTATTGTCCTGATTGCAAAACGGACACTTCATGTGTTTTCCTCCTGCTCCTGCGATCTGTACTGCCTGCTGCGCCCTTACAATACCTTGAGTATAGCGGAAAGCAGCACCTCTGTCAATCAGAAATCATACAATACTGATAAGAAAGAGCGGTATCCGCGCGCACCTGTCTGGTGCGCAAAAAGCAGAAAAGAGGTTTACATGAAAGAAATGAAACCAACCATGCGCCTGTATGATCTAAAGCAAAAGGAAGTGATCAATATAAAGACCTGCTGTTCTCTTGGCTGCGTCAGCGATCTGGAGATCGACTGCAGAAGCGGCTGCATCACCGCGCTGATCATACCCGGTCCCGGAAAATTCTGCTGCTTTCTCGGCAGAGAATTTGAGCTCTTTATTCCGTGGCGCTGCATTGTGCAGATCGGCTGTGACATTATCCTTGTCGACATCAATGAAGAGGAATGCCGGCACAAATGTATCTAGACGTTTGCCGTCAGGATCTGAGATAGCTGCGCATACATTTTAGCGCATTCTTTTCCAGACGGCTGACCTGTGCCTGTGATATGCCGATCTCTGCCGCCACCTCCATCTGTGTCCTGCCCTCATAGAAGCGCAGCTCGATGATGTGGCGCTCCCTCTCATCGAGCCGCTTCATCGCTTCGCGAAGGGAAATCGACTCTACCCAGTTTTCCTCTTTATTTTTCTTATCGCTGATCTGATCCATGACGTACAGCGTGTCTCCGCCCTCCGTATAGACAGGCTCATACAGGCTGACCGGGCTTTGGATCGCGTCCATCGCATAGACGATCTCTTCCTTCGGGATTCCGATCTCTGAGGCGATCTCATTGATCGTAGGCTCTTTTAGATTCTTTTTCATATAATTTTCTTTTGCATAGATGGCTTTATAGGCAGTATCCCGCAGCGAACGGCTGACACGGATCGAATTATTATCCCGCAGATACCGCCGGATCTCTCCGATTATCATCGGCACGGCATACGTGGAAAATTTTACATTCAGACCTGTATCAAAATTGTCGATCGCTTTCATCAGACCGATACAGCCGATCTGAAACAGATCATCCACATTCTCATTACTGTTGGAAAAACGCTTAATGACGCTTAGGACCAGTCTCAGATTGCCCTTAATATACAGTTCACGCGCATTTTCATCCCCTGCCTTGATTCGCTCAAACAGGAACTCCTTTTCCTCTCCGGTCAAAAGAGGGAGCTTTGCTGTGTTGACGCCGCATATTTCTACTTTATTAAGTGCCATAGGATCATCCTCCAAAAAGTATCTTCTGGTAGAATGATTCACGTTTTCGGTCTGCGCTATTCGTTCCCGTTCAAAATTTTAAAAAGTTTTAGTCCTTGACATTTCTTTTTTGCATGCGTTACTCAAAACGGAGGATCTCCCGGCGAAGCCGCTTGATGATCCGTTTTTCCAGTCTCGAGATATACGACTGCGAGATCCCAAGCAGATCTGCCACCTCTTTCTGTGTCTTTTCTTCCCCGTCCTTCATATTGATGCCAAAACGGAGCTGCACGATCGTCTGCTCTCTGCTGGAAAGCTTTCCGATCGCCAGAGCAAGCTGCCTGTGCTCTGCCTGCGTCTCCATGTCCTTATAGATCACATCCTCATCTGTCCCCAGTATGTCAGAAAGCAGGAGCTCATTTCCATCCCAGTCTACATTAAGCGGTTCGTCGATGGATACCTCCAGCTTCGTCTTATTATTGCGCCGCAGATACATCAATATCTCATTTTCAATACAACGGGACGCATACGTTGCCAGCTTGATCTTTTTCTCCGGATTAAACGTATTGATCGCTTTGATCAGCCCGATCGTGCCAATCGAGATCAGATCCTCCACCCCGACTCCGGTATTGTCAAATTTTTTCGCTATGTATACTACAAGCCGAAGGTTATGTTCGATCAGAAGGCTTTTTGCTCTGGCATCCCCGTCTTTTCCAAGTGTACCGATCAGCTCTTTTTCCTGCTCCGGCTCAAGCGGCGCCGGAAGCACCTCTGTCCCTCCGATATAATGCGTATCATTTGTCCTGCGCAGCAGCACATCGGTGAAACCCGCTGCCATCCTGAACTGAAATTTCTGCGGTACAGCTACCTTTACTATCATTTTCTTTCCTCCTACCTCTTATCTGCATCGCCGCATGCATCGGATGAAGAATCATCTGATACTCTCCTCCGGCGCTGACTTGTCCTTCGTAAATCGCAATAACCGGACGCTTACATACTGCCGTATTTCTTCCTGTGCGTATCTTCATGCAGTCTATTGTGATACCCACAAGCCATCCTCTGCCTGTTCCAATGCTGTGATACGGGATCAGCAAAAACCCTTTTTCTTCCTCCCACCCCTCTGTAAGAAAAGGCAGCAGGGCGGCTCTGTCCACAATGCTCACCGGACGCCCTGTAAACGGCTCCGAAAGCCGGTTCCCGCTGTCAAAAAGGGCGGATACGCATACTGTTTTTTCTCCGCATACAAGCTCGGCCTGAGCGTATGCTTCCATGCTCATCCTTCTGCGCACAAAACTTCCGATCCACCGGAAAGCTGCGTCTGCCAGCACCACTCCTGCGATCACCGGCAAATGCCACATGGACAGAAGCGCTTCAAGGACTCCTGCAAAGCACACAGTCACAAATAGCAGTGCGCCCATTCCCTGCCAGAAGCCTCTGCGCGTTTTTCCTGAAAATACGAGTACCCCGGCTGCCGCTGTGCCAAGCAGGTAAAGGCCCGGAAGCCCCAATGCGATCGCCGTACACATCACGACAGCTTTTGCGGCTGCGGCAAACAGCACTCTGCCAACGGAGGCCTCCAGTCTTTGCAGACGCACTGCGGCAGACAAAAGCAAATATCCGGTCAGCAGATGTTCCACAAAAAAACGGTCTATGTAAAACTCATAATACACAAAGCACCCCCTGCGGCAGTAACTGATACACAGTATACTCCGCAGAGGGTGCTCATTTTGTCAAATCCGGTCCGCAAAACCGCTGTTTTCATCGACAGCTCTCGACACCGCGGCACCACGCCAAAAAAAGACCTCAAAGCGGACGTTTTTCTGGTCTGCTTTCAGGTCTTTTCCGTATAGATAAGATGTCAGGATAGTTTCTTTAATATGCCCTCTACGGTTCGTGCGTCCAGCTGTCCTGGCGCAGATGCCCTTCCGGCTGTCGCAAAGGTAACTGCCGACCCGCTCAGGGTGCCGCAGATCCGGCTGACTGCCCCCATCTTCCCCATAGACATGGTGATAAATGGCCGGTCCGCAAACTGTTTTTTCATATCAAGAGCTGCTTCTAAGAGTGTCAGCACATCCCGCTCCTCCCGCGGCATCACTGCAGCCTTTGTCAGATCTGCTCCAAGCTGCTGCATCCTGCACAGCGTCTCCACGATCTTATGCCTGGGCAAAGTTGTGTAAAAATCATGAAAGGACCCGACCGTGCAGACGCCCCGTCCGCACAGACTGTTCTGCGCATGCACCTTTTCTGTCAGCCTTTCAAACAGCTCCTCTCCCCGGTTGATTTCTATATCGATCAGGTCTGCAAGCCCGGAAGCGGCTACGCTCTCATTTAGCTGTTCATACTCCTCCAAAGAGATTTCGCGCTCTCCGCCCTCCTGCTTTGTGCGAAATGTAAACAAAAGCGGTCTGTCGGCAGCCGCATCCCGGATCCTGCGCAGAGGCTGCATATACCACCCGGTATCCTTCTCCTCACAGGTATGCTTTCGCAGCCCCTCCTCAAAAAAATCAGCTCTCCACTCGACCAGATCCCATGGCTCCTCTGTCAGTCCTTCCAGCTGCTGCTCAAGCTCCTCCATATTGCGCGCAGTCACCGGAATACAGATCTTCGCAAGCCCCTCCCCAAATACTGTATCGCGCACGCTTACTGTTTTCATATGCCCTGTTCTCCTTTTCTCTTATCCATCTGTTCATGCCTTACTTTCTGTTCTTTTATTGTGCTGTTTTTCCCTCCGGATGTCAAGAAAAATAAAGATTCTCCGTAGAAATATGCAGGGTGGCCGCCCCGCTCAAATCAGCCGTCCCAACTCCCTCAAAATGTGCTATAATAAGTGTTAACGAGCGGGAGCTTACAAAATCATGTCAAAGGAGTGTTGCCTATGTACAATCAGATCACCGGACATACGCGGCTTTGCTGTCTTCTGGGAAGCCCTGTTGCCCACAGTATTTCACCGATGATGCACAATGAAGCGTTCCGTCTGCTCGGACTGGACTATGTTTACCTGTGCTTTGATACAGGACATGCCGATCTGCAGACAATGATCCAGACGCTGCGTGAGATGAATGTGCTTGGATTTAATCTCACTATGCCGGATAAAGAGCGTGTGCTCCCGTATCTGGACGACCTTACGTCAGCCGCCGCAATGACAGGCGCAGTCAATACCGTCAAAAATGAAAATGGACGGCTGATCGGCCATAATACGGACGGGATCGGGTATATCCAGTCCTTAAAAGACGCCGGATATGATATTACCGGCGGTGAGATGACGCTCCTTGGCGCAGGCGGAGCTGCCTCCTCTATCGCAGTACAGGCAGCGCTCGATCAGGTGCCCGCACTCCATATCGTAAACCGGCGCGGGCGTTCCTGGGAAAACGCGAACCGGCTTGCCGCGCTGATCAACAGACAAACCGGCTGCCGCGCTGATGTCACAGATCTTGCTGACACAAAAGCAGTGCAGGAAGTGATCCAAAAAAGCAGTCTGCTTACGAATGCGACCTCTATCGGTATGGCGCCGCATGCCGGAGCATCTCCGATCGCAGATCCGTCCTGCTTCCACAAAGACCTTTTTGTCTCTGATATTATCTACAATCCCCGTCAGACAAAGCTGCTCGCAGACGCGCAGCAGGCAGGCTGCCGCACAGCAAACGGACTTTATATGCTGCTTTATCAGGGGGCTGCGGCTTTCTCGATCTGGACTGGTCAGGATATGCCGATCGGAGACATACGCGACAGATTTTTTTCCTGATTTTTCTATTTTTAATTTTTCTTTAATCTTTATGCACTACAATAACGTCATCAAATAACAAAGCAACTAGAAAGGAGCATTACTATGAAAGCATTAAAAGATACCATTCATTCACACAGCAGAAAGCTGTTTGCACTCGTTCTTCTGGGACTTATGGTCCTGTTCACCTTTTCTCTTCCCGCACTGGCTGACGATGACGTAAAGCCTTCCAAAATCCTGGCTGCCGGAAAAAAGACGATCACAGTCACTGCCGGAAGTGAGTTTCATCTGCGCGTGCGCACCAGACCGTACGATGCAGACGAGGATTTCTTAAAATGGAGCATCACATCTGGATCAAAATACGTGCGTTTTGACGATGATGACCGCTCCGACGATGAAATAGAACTGAGAGCCCGGAAAAAAGGTACGGCAAAGATCACCTGCTCCATCCGAGGCACAAAAAAGAAAGTGACCTTCACCGTAAAGGTCAGGGAAGCAAAGACTCCGCAAAAAAAGATCAAAATCTACGGCCCGGCAACAAGAACCGTTGAATCCGGAGATGATTTTGAGCTGAAGATCAAAAAGTACCGCGGCTTAAAAGACAGATACCTGCAGTGGAGTATCCAGGATCCGGATGTCATCCGTTTTGACGATGATGACCGCCGCGATGACGAAGTAGAATTTTACGCAAAAAAAGCAGGGACAACAAAGATCTCCTGCAAAAACACACAGACTGGTCAGACCGTCACCTTTACCGTAAAAGTTGTCCGCGGCCAGGATGACTGGGATGACCGTTACGACCATGATGACCACGATGACTGGGACGACCGTTACGACCACGATGACCACGACGACTGGGACTGATCCCTGCAACCGGGACTGATCCCTGCGACCGGGACTGACCTCTGCGTCCGTGCACACCCCGGTTCTATGGTTCAGGAGGGTGAGAGCTCTCCTGTACCATAAAAAATGGACTGCTGTAAAATACACCGAAAATCTATCGGAAACAGTATTTTACAGCAGTCCATTTTCACTTTTTTCTTATTTTTCCAAACCAGCTCTTAGCTTCTCTTCAGGAAGTCCGGAATCTGGATATCTCTCTCCTGCACCTTGCTTTCCGGTGTGCGCATCGAGTTAAGCTGCGGCGCACGAAGCGGCGTCGTCGGTGCTTTTGCAAAAGAGGAGGAGGACGATGTACTGTCCTTTCTCATAAAACCGAAATCCGGCATAGAACTTCTCTGCTTCGGCTGCTCCTTCGCAGCTGCCTTGTCGTCAAGACCTGTAGCGATGACTGTCACGCTTGCCTCATCTGCGTATGTATCATCGAACAGCGCACCAAAGATAATATTTGCATTTTCTCCTGCCAGCTCCTGAACATAGCTTGCAGCCTCATTTGCATCAATGAGGGAGATATCTCCTGAGATATTGATGATAACGTGAGTCGCACCCTCGATCGTTGTCTCAAGCAGCGGGCTCGATACAGCCTGCTTAACTGCCTCAAGTGCCTTATCATCACCCTTGGCCTGTCCGATACCGATATGTGCGATCCCCTTATCGATCATGACTGTCTGTACGTCAGCAAAGTCAAGATTGATCAGAGCCGGCAGATTGATCAGATCTGTAATGCCCTGTACTGCCTGCTGCAATACCTCATCTGCCTTCTTCAAAGACTCCGGCATCGTTGTCCGGCGATCCACGATCTCAAGAAGCTTGTCATTCGGGATAACGATCAGCGTATCTACGTTTGCTTTCAGGCGCTCAATACCTGCCAGCGCATTATTCATACGTGTCTTGCCCTCGAAGCGGAACGGCTTCGTCACAACACCTACCGTAAGGATCCCCATTTCCTTCGCAATGCCTGCCACAACCGGAGCCGCACCTGTACCGGTACCGCCTCCCATACCACAGGTGACAAATACCATGTCCGCACCCTGAACTGCCTGACGGATCTCCTCTGCGCTCTCCTCAGCAGCCTGCTGGCCTACCTCCGGTCTTGCACCCGCGCCGAGTCCCTTTGTAACCTTCTCGCCGATCTGGATCGTGGTCGGCGCCTTGCACAGGAGCAGTGCCTGTTTATCTGTATTCACTCCGATAAACTCTACTCCTCCGATCGTATCTTCAACCATTCTATTTACTGCATTATTTCCAGCGCCACCGACACCGATAACGATTATCTTTGCGGCTGCTTCCGTTTCATTTGACATAATCTCTAACACCGTAGTTCCTCCTTTTTGTAGCCCGGCATCCCCACTGTCACCGTACTATCTTTTATAATATAAGTATTTTGGGAATTTATCAAGTACCATTTTCAAAATAGTTGCAATTTCTGTAACAGTCCAGCCATGCACAAAGTTACAGAAATCTGAATTCAGGCTTGCCTGAGAACGAAGATTTTCTGTAATCTTTGTATATGGCTGAACTGTCACCACTTTCCGGCACATGATCACCGTTTACTGGATCAGCTCTCCCGTCTGTGGATCAAACTGATTCATGTATGCATCCTGAACGTTCCCGTTTTCATTTACGATCACGCCTGCGACCGGATTGCCGTTCGCATCTACTACGACCCCATTTTCCACATGCACATTGTAGACCAGCGTCCCTGAGGAGTCATATACCATTGGATAGACAGTGCCTGTATCCTCCTGTCCGTCTTCTTCCGGCGCTCCATCCGCGCCCTGTGCGTCTGCTCCCGGATCGTCTGTCCCTGCGCCGTCTGCTGTGTCCGCAGGATCTGCTCCCTGCGCCCCATCTGTACTGCCTGCATCGGCGCCGTCTCCACCGTCTTCCTCTGGTGCATCCGTTTCTGCATCGCCTCCGTTCGCTTCCCCGCCTGCTGCGTCCGCATCATCCGAGCCTCCCGGTCCCTCTGATACGTCCTCGATCTCGGGTCCCTGTGTAGGCGTAAACGATACTGGTTCGTTGCGCCCTGTGAAGCTCTCCAGATGCAGGGCGCCATACTGTCCTTCCAGCTTCGGCATGATCTTATTCAGATTCGCTATCTTTTCTTCCAGGTATTCGTCCTGACCAAGCTGTACCTCCACACCGTCGATAAATACGGTGATCTCCATATTATCTCCAAAACGTATCTCTGATGCGTTCAGTTCATAGTAGGCCAGCAGGTCTGTGAGACTTAAGATCGTTCGAAGCTGTGCACTGCTCTCTGTCGGGAGCTTCTGATACAGCGTCACTTCTCCCACCGGTACCCCTGTGATCAGAGGAATCTTTTCATATACCTCATCGGAGATCTCGAGCACTGTGCCGTCCTCGTCAAAATACACATACCCGCCCTTATCCATATAGGCAGTCAGCTTCTTCTCCTTCACCTGTACCTCTATGCTGGAAGGAGACTTCATCTGCACATGGAGGGAATCCAGAAACGGCAGGGTATCCGGGATCTCCCCATCCTTATACTTCCACAGAAGGTACAGCGTATTGCGCGTCAGAAAGTCATTCGACAGTCCCTGAGAGATTTCCTTTGACGAATGTCTGTCATTTCCATAAACTGTAATCTTTTTTACCTGAAACAAAAAGGCAGCTCCTGCCAGCAGTGCAAGCACTGTCAGCAGCACCCCTGCCCGGATCATTCTCCTTTTCCTTTTATTTCTTATGCCCATCTTCTCACCGTACCTTATCTGTATTTTCCGCTGATGTATCTTTGCTGTCTGTTTTTCTGCCTGTTTAGCCGCACTCTTGCATCCGCCGTGCAGGAATGTCATGCCGGAAATCAGCTTCCGGCGCTTTATATCCGCCTGATATCTGCCCCCAGGCAGGAGAGATCCCGGCTGATGTCCTCATAGCCGCGTTCGATATATCCCGTATCTGTGATTACGGTGCGCCCCTTTGCCTGCAAAGCAGCGATCACGAGTGCCGCTCCTCCCCGGAGGTCCGGCGCGCTCACAACGCTGCCTCGCAGGGCCGGCACACCCCGGATCTGTGCGCAGCGTCCTTCTACCGTGATCCTGGCGCCCATCTTCAAAAGCTCCTCCACGGTGCGGAACCTGTTTTCAAAAATCGTCTCGCAGATGCAGCTTGTTCCCTGCGTCCTGCAAAGCGCCGCCATCAGCGGAGACTGCAGGTCCGTCGGAAACCCCGGATACGGAGCTGTCTCTACATAAGAAAGCGCGGATACCGGACCGCCCTGTACGAAGGCTGCTCCGCCGCTGGTCCCGCAGTGCACTCCCATCTGCCGCAGAACAGAAAACAGGGAGGCCAGTGTCTGCCCTGCATCGTTTTGTATTTTTACATATCCTCCGGTCGCTGCGCCTGCCAGCAGATACGTCCCCGATACAATACGGTCCGCCTGCATACGGTATACGGCCGGTCCGAGCGGACGTCCGCCCTGTATGCGGATCGTGCCGTCTGCTTCTCTTGCAATGCAGCCGCCGCGCCTTTGCAAAAATGCGCATAGCTCATCAATCTCCGGCTCTTTCGCGGCATTTTGGATCACGGTCTCTCCATCTGCCATCATTGCTGCAAGCACTGCGTTCTCCGTCGCCCCCACACTCGGCATCGCCAGCGTGATCCGGGCTCCGTGCAGTCCCTGCGTCGACGCAGTGATCGTCTCATCGATACAAAAACGGGCGCCAAGCGCTTCCAGCGCGCATAAATGCTGATCGACCGGACGCTTTCCGATCGCGCAGCCGCCCGGCAGCGGGATCACCGCTTTTTTCATTTTACCAAGAAGTGCGCCTAAAAACAAGACAGAAGAGCGGATTCTGACTGCTTCTGCCCTTTTTATCTCATAAATCCCTGCGCCGGAAGCATGAATCTGCACCGTGTGCCCGCAGGTGCATACGCTGCATCCGAGTGCGCGCAGGATTTCCAGTGTATCCTCTACATCCCCTATCTGCGGACAGTTTTCAATCACACAGACGCCTTCTCCCAGAAGACATGCTGCCAGGATCGGAAGCACTGCATTCTTGGAACCCTGCACGCTGATCTCCCCGCAAAGCGTTCTTCCTCCAGAAATTTCCAGATAACTCACTTGTATCCTCCGGCTCCTTGTTCTTATATCTTAGTATATGCCGGAAAGGACATTTTGTTACACCTTTTACCGTTTTCCCGGATAACTGCAGTGTCTGCTGACAGAAAGCGCCAGCCCCATCTCGGAGAGCAGAAACAGCACAGAGGTGCCGCCATAGCTGATGAACGGAAGCGTGATACCCGTATTAGGGATCGTATTTGTCACAACCGCAATGTTTAAAATAACCTGAAGTGCAATGTGCCCCAGTATCCCGGCAGCGATCAGCGTCCCTGACAGATCCGGCGCATGCGTCGCGATCACCATAAACCGCCAGATCAGCAGCAGGAACAAAAGCATCAGAAGAAGCGCGCCGATCAGCCCCATTTCTTCGCAGATCACTGCAAAGATCATATCATTTTGTGCCTCCGGCACAAATCCGAGCTTTTGCAGGCTGTTCCCAAGCCCCCGCCCAAACAGGCCGCCCGAGCCGATCGCGTAAAGCCCCTGCATCGTCTGATAGCCCTTTTCGTAAAGCTCCGGGTTGCGCCAGATGGCAAGCCGCTCCAGACGGTAGGATTCCAGGCTCAGGAATATGCCAAGGAAGCCGCTCCCGGCCAGAACGATCCACAAAAACGGCAGATACCGCGGATTAGAAAGAAAGATCATCAGTACGGCGATCCCCAGTATGATCACTGCGGTGCTCAGATTATTTGTGCCAACCAGACCAATGACCGGAAGCACCAGAAGCAGCACTGCCCCGATCATGCGTCCGCTCTTTCGGTAGTCCATCCTCCCTACGATCCCTGCCAGAAGCAGGATAACGGCCGGCTTTGCATACTCTGCCGGCTGAAAAGAAAGAGGTCCGATGGACAGCCAGCGTCTGGAACCATTGTACGCATCTCCAAAGAGCAAAACTGCGCCGGAGAGTACAAGAGAAAGCATATATGCCGGTACAGAAAAACGCAGGAGCACGTGGTAATCCAGCGCCGCTATCTGGCACATCACCACCAGCCCCAGCGCTACCGCAAAGAATTGCTTCTTAAAATAATAGGCAGAGTCACCAAAGCGGACCTGCCCATTATATGCGCTCATACTGTAAAGAACGACCAGCCCGAAGGCGGTAAGAAATAATACGAGAACAAACAGTATCCCGTCTGTTTTCCCTGACTTTGACTGCAACCAATCACTTCCTATGATAATTGATTTACCAGTTCTTTGAATCGCCTTCCCCTCACCTCATAGTTCGGGAACATCCCCCAGCTTGCACACGCCGGAGAAAGGAGCACTGCGTCTCCGCTTGTTGCTCTGTCTGCACATATCCGGACCGCCTCTTCCAGCGTCTCGGCCATGATAACATCTGTAAAGCCGCAGTCCCGGGCAGCCTTTGCGATTTTTTCCTTTGTCTGCCCGATCAGTACCAGGTACTTCACCTTCCCCTCAAACGATTCGATCCACTCTGTGTAGGAGGAATCCTTGTCATATCCCCCGCCGATCAACAGCGTAGGACGATCCATCGCCTGGATCCCCTTTATCGCCGCGTCCGGGTTTGTTCCCTTGGAATCATTATAGTAAACAACCCCGTGCTTTTCCGTCACGTACTCGATCCGGTGCTCCACTGCCTGAAAATCAACAGCGACTGCGCGGATCACCTCCATCGGTACGCCGTATGCCAGTGCCATCGCAGCGGCAGCCATTACATTTTCGTGATTATGCCTGCCCGGAAGGTGCAGCTCCTTTGTCGAGCACAGCACCTGCTCCCCCGCTTCATCCCGATAACAGATCCTCTCTTTGTCCAGATACATTCCCTGTTCCAGTTTATGCAGACTGCTGAAATAAATGACCCTTGTTTTCAGTGTCTTTCCAAACTCACGCAAAAGAGCGTCCTCGTAATTCAGCACACACGTATCCTCCGGCCGCTGATTTTTAGTGATCAGCTCCTTCACTCGTATGTACTCCTCCATCGTATGATGACGGTTCAGATGATCTGGCGTGATATTGAGGATCGCGCTCACCTTCGGCGCAAATGTGTCGATCGTCTCAAGCTGAAAGCTGCTGATCTCCGCTACTGTGACCGCAGCCTCGCTCATATGCGGCGCCGCCTCTGTATAGGGATTGCCGATATTGCCCACAACGTAAGTCTCATCCTTCCATGCTTTCATGATCGCACCCAGAAGACTCGTTGTTGTCGTCTTTCCGTTTGTTCCTGTGATCGCAAGCACATCTCCTCTGCCGCACTGCCATGCCAGCTCTACCTCTCCCCAGATCGGAATATGGCGGCTGCGAAGCCGGCACACTGCCGGCAGATCCAGCGGTACGCCGGGACTTACTGCCACGAGATCCAGAGTATCCATGAGCGCATCCTCCAGCTCTCCCAGTACGATCTGCAGTCTGCCCCTGCAAGGAAGCTTCGCCTGCAGCTCCTCCTTATTTAACGACTCATTTCCATCATATAAAATAACCTCTGCCGATGCGTCAAGCAGCAGCTTCGCCGCACCGATCCCGCTGATCCCGGCGCCAAAGACCAGGACCCTTTTTCCTGAAAGTTTCATTTTTTTCCTCCCATCGCAACATCCGCCCGTCTATCCGTTGATGCCGACCAGCGCCAGCAGACAGAGAAAAGCTGTGAGCACGGTAAATACTGTCACCACGCGCGTCTCAGACCATCCGCACAGCTCAAAATGATGATGGATCGGCGCCATCTTAAAGAAACGCTTTCCCCCAGTCTTTTTGAAGTATGTGACCTGTATCATGACCGAGAGCACCTCGACAAAATAGATCAGTCCGACGATCGGGATAAAAAGCGGCATCTTCATCACGTACGCTGCTCCTGCCACAAAGCCGCCAAGCGCCAGAGATCCTGTATCTCCCATAAACACCTTGGCCGGATATACATTAAACAGCAAAAAGCCCAGCAGGGCGCCTGTCACAGCCGCTGTGAGCGGCTCAATACCGCCCCCAAGCACCAGGGACGCCAGCGTAAAAAACACAGCTACCATTGTCGTCACGCCGGTCGCCAGACCATCCAGACCGTCTGTGAAATTCACCCCATTTACCGTACCGATGATCGCCAGATATGCGATCGGCACCGCAATGATCCGTACCGTATCCCCGGAAAGCACTGTGCCCCCGGAAAACGGGATCAGAAACTCCAGACAGGAAGAATCCATATTCCATACATATACAATAAAGATCGTTGTCACTATGAGCTGTCCAAGCATCTTCTGCTTCGGGTAGAGTCCATCCGAGCGGCGCAGCACTACCTTCAGGTAGTCGTCGAGCAGTCCGATGATCCCAAAGCCCAGCACCAGAAATAATACCGGCACCATGCGCGGGAATCTGCCAATATAAAACAGAGAGGTCACGGCAATACTGATCAGGATGATCAGACCTCCCATGGTCGGGGTCCCTGCTTTTTTCAGGTGGGATTTTACTCCCTCCTCCCGCTCTGTCTGTCCGATCTTCAGCTTCTGAAGAAACGGTATCACAAAGGGGCTCAGCGCTACACTGATAATAAATGCTGCAAACAACGGAATCAATACATCCTGACTAATCACCATTTTTACACCTCGTCTTGTCTTTCTTACGTTTTTTATCACTTTATTTTTATCACATGCCATGCTATCTGTCAAATGATGCCGCACTTTTTTCAATTCCCAGATAAGGAAGGATGTTCTCAAACATTTCCCGGATCACCGGAGCCGCGATCGTACCTCCGTAGTACACGCCCTGCGGATTGTTGATGATGCACAGTCCCAGCACCTGCGGATCATCTGCCGGTGCGAAACCGATAAAGGAGGAAATATATTTATTCGCGCTTCGCGGCAGCGTCTCAGAGGTCGCAGTCTTTCCGCCGATGCGGTATCCCTCGATATAGGCGTTTTTTCCTGAGCCGCCGTCCACGACCTGCTCCAGGAGGTATCGCATTGTCTCAGAAGTCTCCTCTGAGAGGATCCTGTTGTCCTCCTCATAGCGCAGCACCTCCAGCAAAGCGCCGTCGCCGGACTGTACGCTGACGCCGAAGTGCGGCGTTATGCGTATCCCGCCGTTGATGATCGAGCTGACCGTCGCAGCAAGCTGGACCGGAGTGATCTGAAAGGACTGTCCGAATGCGATCGTGGCAAGCTCCACCTGCCCGACATTCTCTTTCCTGTGCATGATCGTCGCAGCCTCCCCGGGCAGATCGATCCCCGTTTTTTCCTTTAACCCGAACTGCTCAAAGTAAGAAAAGTAACGGTCTGTCCCAAGCCGCAGCCCTACCTCGATAAAAACCGGATTGCAGGAATTCTGAGTCGCCTGTAAAAAGTTCTCCGCACCGTGTCCGCCGACCTTGTGGCAGCGGATCCTCCTGTCCTCAACGATCTTAAAGCCGGGACACGAAAAATGATCCTCCAGTGTAACGACTCCCGCATCCAGCCCGGCTGCCGCAGTGATGATCTTAAAGGTCGATCCCGGCTCGTACGTATCATTGATGCATCCGTTCCTCCACATCTGGTTCAGTGCATCCTGCCTGCTCTGTCCGCTGTCCTGCTGCGCGGCTGCGGGCAGCGTATACGGATCATTGAGATCAAACTCCGGCACATTTGTCATCGCATAAATCTCTCCGTTTGACGGGTTCATGATCAGAATCGATACGCTGTCTGCCTGCTTCTGCTCCATGACGCGGCGCGCTGCCTGCTCTGCATACTGCTGGATATTGTAATCCATGCTGATCACCAGATCATTGCCTGCAACAGGCTCCTGCCTGCGCTCCCCGGTATCTGCAAGCTCTACCCCTCTTGCATCTGTGAGCGTAAGTATCCTCCCGGGTGTGCCGGAAAGCTTCTTTTCATACTCTACCTCCAGCCCGATGATCCCCTGATTATCCGCGCCTGTAAATCCAAGCACCTTTGACGCCATGCTCCCGTACGGATAGTATCTGCGATAGTCCTCATCCACCTTCACTCCTGCCAGATTATAATTGCGGATGCGGTCCCCGATCTCCTTATCGACATTTTTCCGGATCCGCTCAATGGAGCTTACCTTCTCCACACGTTTGCGCACCTCCTCCGGTTCCATATCCAGCTCCTTCGCAAGCACCTGCGTCACACGCTCCGGCTCCTTTATCTGACTGTGGATCACAGAGACCGTACAGACAGTGCGGTTATCTGCCAGGACTACTCCGTTGCGGTCGAGGATCTTTCCACGGGCTGCCTTGATCTCCCGCTCCCGCTCATGCAGATCCTGAGCCAGCGCCGCATAATACTCTGACCGGACGATCATCAGATACGCAAGTCTTCCCCCGAGCAGCACCAGGGCAAGCATACAGCCAAAGAATACCACCACCACCTTGCGCCGGTGAAACGGTTTTGTTTTCTGCATAAAACCCCTCATATCAAGTTTTAATACAGTATATTCCTCTTTTCGTAAAGCAATGCACGCATTTTCCCGCGCCGCATACACAGTGCCGGCAATGAAATTCTTTTTGCATCTGTACCACAAAAAAACCGGGATATCCTCCGGGAGTACATCACTGTCTCTCCCGGAAAATATCCCGTTTATGCTGTCTGCCAAGACCGGCTGTATCTGCCGGAAGCTTTTCATGCCTTTTCTGCTACAAAGCGGTGTCTTCCCCATCGTCCTCCACTGCAGTGGCGTCCCAGACGGTCGTATCTTCTGCAGCGTCATCGTTTTCACTTGGCGGAAGCGCGATCCCCGGGTTCTCTGTTTTCGGGTCGATCGCGTTTTGATTTGTCTGGTCGACCTCAACCGTTGACACGGGGTTCATATACGCATCGTATACCGTCCCGTCCTCTGCGATCGTCGCGCCCTCGACTACGGCGCCCGCGCCATTTATGACCTGTCCGCCCTCCACGCGCGCATCCTGATGGAGCGTACCGTAGGAGTCATATGCCTGGAAGGTCTTGACCACCTCTTCTCCGAGATCCTCTTCCTCAAGACCCAGGGAAGCAAGCAGCTCCGGCGTCACGTCCTCGGTCGGATAAATGCCGAGATACGGAAGCACTTCTGTCGCGATCTTCTGATAGATCTCCTGCGCATACGTACTGTTTGCCTGATTATCAACATTCGGCTCATCGACTACGACGTAGATGATCACCTCCGGATCATTGATCGGAGCCGCGCCGATAAAGGAAACGAGATACTTTCCTTCTGCACGCCGCCCGGTCTCTGGGTCGATCTTCTCCGCTGTACCCGTCTTTCCTCCGATCCGGTAGCCCGGCACCTGCGCCCGCCTTCCGGTACCTTCCTTTACAGCAGTCTCAAGATAGCCCCGCATCGTCTCTGAGACGTCTCCTGAGATCGTCTGCTTTAAAAGTAGGCCGGACGAATCCCGCACCAGCTTTCCATCCTCATTAAAGATCTTGTCTACCAGATGCGGCTGATAATAATATCCGCCGTTTATTACTGCCGCAAATGCAGCCGCCTGCTGCACCATCGTACAGGTAAGTCCCTGGCCGAAGGTACACGTGGCAAGCTCTACCTCATTCATCGTCTCCTGCGTATAAACTGCGCCGGAGGCTTCATTTGGCAGGTCAATGCCCGTTGGTCTGCCGAAATTAAACAGTGTCTGATACTCAATAAAGCGTGAAACGCCCATGGCTCTTCCGACCGCCATCAGACCGTCGTTGCACGAATTTTTCAGGACATCGCCAAGTGTTTCATCGCCGTGCGCATTTGGCCATGCATCACACCGGATATACGTATCCGTCACCTGCTCTCCGCTGTCACAGTAAAAGGAATCATTCTCCGTCACCGCTCCGCATTCAAGCGCGGCAGATATCGTGACCGGCTTAAACGTAGATCCCGGCTCGATCCCATCTGAGACGCAGAAATTTTTCCACATACTGTTGAGCGCCTCCACGTACTGCTCATCCGTCATTGCCTTGATCTCGGACTGCGTGTACCACGCTTCGAGGTTCTGCGGATCGTTCAGATTATAGCCGGAGTTTGTCGCCATCGCCAGAACACTCCCCGTATTTGGGTCCATGATCATGACGCCTACATTTTTCGCACCGTGCTTTGCTGTCCCATTGTCATTATCTGTGCCATACGCCTCGTCAAATTCTGCAATGTACTTCTCCACAATCTCCTGGACATTCACATCCAGCGTCGTCTGCAGCGTATACCCGTTCTGCGGCGGGATCGTCTTCCTCTCATACTCCTGGTTCTCATTGAGGTATCCAAACACACGACCGTTGGTTCCCTTTAGCTGCGTATCATAATAAGCCTCCAGCCCGGCGATCCCGTCTCCAACGGAATTGGAAAATCCGATCACCGTGCTCGCAACCGTATCGAGCGGATAGCGGCGCACAAATTCCTCTTCAAACCATACGCCTGTGACCTTCTGGAGCGCTTTGCGCTGCTCGTCTGAGATCTCGCGATCCGCATCAAGGGATACGTACGCCTCATATGCATCCTTCTGATCCTCTGTCACCTTTTCCAGAAGCACCTGATACTGGCTGTCACACGTTTTCTCCCCGACGATCACGTCTCTTACGATTCCGGCGTCCAGCTCCTCAAATACTGCTGTCAGCGCATCGATCGTCGGCTCAATGTAGATCTTCTCCCCGTCGACCTCCTGATTGACTGCCTTGCAGTCAAGGACCAGGTTATATACCTTTTCACTGTATGCCAGCAGTCTGCCGTTTGCGTCCTGGATCTCTCCCCGTCTGCTGTAAAGCGTCTGGCTGTCATAGTTCTCCTGCGACAGCACCTGCTTTGCATATCGTTTGCCACTGTGCACATTAATGTACACAATGCGCATTAAAATAAGAATTAAACATAATAAAATGAATGCAAATACAGCCAGAAGCTTTATTTGCATTTTTCTCGTAAATCTTCGTTCTTTTTTTGTACGGTTTCCTCTTGCCAACTACTTCACCTACTCTTCCGGCACATCGGAATACTGTCTCACATAATCACTGTCCTCGATCTCATACGTAACGATCTGTGATTTCTTTGCCTGGACCATGCCAAGCTCATTCATCGCGACATCTTTTACATGCTCCATATCCACACCTGTCATGATCCTGTTGTAGTCAGAATCATTTTCCAGAACCGCAGCGTCAAGCTGTGCCGCTAAAGCAGTCACCTCTTTTTGAAGCCTCGTCCCGTTTGCCTGAAGCTGAAGAAAATTCACACACATAAATACAGTAATAACAGCTGCAACAGTCAAAAATGTGACATATCCCAGATTCATCTGGAGCGCACGCGCTCTGTTCCTCCTCGTAGCAAGACTCGTAGAAGATTTCTTTTTTCTCTGAGGTCCCTCCTGCGGGGCGCTTTGAAGCTTACGTACTGCGGTACCATCCACATACGTATATACTCTTCTCCCCTGCGTATTCCTCTGCTGTTCGCGACCCTTCCCGCGCATATGTTCTACTCTTGCCATCCTGTATTACCTGCCTCTACTGTATTTTACGCTCAAAAACCCTAAGCTTTGAGCTTTTCGCCCTGCTGTTCTCTTCCAATTCCCGTTGTGATGGTACAATTGGCTTTCTCGTAATGACTCTCCCCTTTGACTTTTTCCCGCATACACATACAGGAAAATCCTTTGGGCATGTACATGGTGCCTCGCACTGCCGGAATTTATTTTTCACGATCCGGTCCTCCAGTGAATGAAAGGTGATCACACAGATCCTTCCCCCGTCATTCAGAAGATCGATCATATCCTCCAGTGAATCCTCCAGCACCTCCAGTTCCCGGTTCAGCTCGATCCGGATTGCCTGAAATGTCTTTTTGGCCGGGTGTCCTCCCACAGCTCTTACCTTTGCCGGTATCGCCGCTTTTATAACATGAATTAACTCCCCAGTTGTTTCCAGTGTTTTTTCTTTTCTCGCATTTACGATATGGCGCGCGATATTTTTTGCGAACCGGTCTTCCCCATAATCGCGGATGATGCGATATAGCTCCATCTCGCTGTACCCGTTCACGATATCCTTCGCCGTCATGGACTGCCGCTGATCCATTCTCATATCCAGCGGTACGTCCTCCCGATACGTAAATCCGCGGCTTGCTTCATCCAGCTGGTAGGAGGAGACCCCCAGATCCAAAATGACTCCATCTACGGATGTAATCCCTAATTTTCCGAGCTCCCCGCGCATATTGCAGTAATTGCTCCGCACGATCGTCACCCGGTCTTTAAACTCCCCTAAGCGCCCTGTGGCCGCCTCTATCGCCGCCTCATCCTGATCAATGCCGATCAGCCGTCCTTTCCCGGACAGTCTCCTGCATATCTCATAGGAATGTCCGCCGCCTCCAAGCGTGCCGTCTACATAAATTCCATCCGGCTTTATGCAAAGTGACTCAATGCTTTCTTCCAAAAGTACAGATTTATGTCTGAATTCCATACAATCCTCCCCAGGTTATATGCTTAAACCAAAATCCGTCATTTGTTCCGCGATGTCATCCATATCATCATAAGCATTGTTCTCGATCCAGTTTGCTTTACTCCAGATTTCAATGCGGTTCAGGTTTCCGGCAAGCACCACTTCTTTTTCCAGACCAGCAAAATCCCTCAGCACCTGTGGCAAAAGGATTCTCCCCTGCTTGTCCAATTCACACAGCGTTGCTCCGGCCACCAGAAAACGCGTGAATTTTCTGGCGCTCTTATTGTTCAGCGGCAGTGTGCGCAGCTTCTCTTCGATGATCTGCCATTCGTTTTTGGGAAACACAAACAGGCATCCGTCCAGTCCCTTCGTTACAATGAATTCTTCGCCTAAAAGGTCTCGGAATCTCGATGGGATGATCAGTCTGCCTTTGGTGTCGATCGTATGATTATACTCTCCCATGAACATAATGCCACACCTACTTCCGGCTGCCCTGTGATGTCCCTCCGCTGCGGCCTGCAGGGATTCTCCCTCCATTTACTTCCCATTTAGCACCACAACGCACCACTTTCTACCACTTCATGACTATCATACCGTAATCTCCGGGAAAAAACAAGGGAATTTGCAAATAAAATTATTACATTTTTATGCTGCACGAAAAAATGTGCACGCTGTACAGCCCATATTTCACAAAACATGCCAAAAGGCTGCCGCAGCATACGCCGCAGCAGCCTCCACATCCTTTGTGTTTTTTATCTGTTTTATCCACCGCTCCGGCTACGGCAGGACGATAAACTGCTCGATCAGCCGGTCGACAACAAGGCTCTGGGTATAGATCTCCTCTGTCTTTGCCCCGTGTGACAGCAACCGGTTCAGTACCAGGCGTTCTTCTTCTATATGCTTCATCAGGTGTTCCCTGCGGTTTATCTGCTGTTTCTCTGCACTCATGTCTTTGTGTTCCTTTCTCTGATCCATCCTGCCGCAAGCAGCACCAGAGCGCCGGCCGCAAGTACTGCGGACAGAACCTGTGATACCGCGATCCGGGTCCCCGGAAGCAAAAGCTGATCTGTCCTCAGTCCCTCGATCCAGAAACGCCCCGCTCCATACAGCAGAAAATACATCAAAACTGTCATTCCCTGAAACCGTTTTTTCACCCGAAAGATGACGAGCAGAAGAATCAGCAGCACACCGATATTCCAAAGAGATTCATAGAGGAAGGTCGGATGCACCTGAATGTACTCCACGCCATCGATCACCTGAAGGTGCTCTCTCATCTGTTCTGTGATCTCATGGGCCCTGACGTCACTTACAGGGAGCTGCATCGCCAAAAGGCCGTCAGTATAGCCGCCAAACGCTTCACGATTGAAGAAATTCCCCCACCGGCCTACCACCTGCCCCCACACGAGCCCCGGTACTGCCGTATCAAGCACTGTGCAAAAGCGAAGCTTTCTGACCCGGCAGAACAGCCAGACGGTCAGCACGCCGCCGATCACGCCGCCGTATATCGCAAGCCCGCCCTGACGGATATTCCATATCTCACTTAAATGTTCCCTGTAATAGTCCCATGAAAATACTACGTAATAAATGCGCGCGCAGATCACCGATACGATGATCGCAATGATGCCAAGATCAAAATAATCCTCCGGGTTCTGCCCCGTCTTTTCTGCCACCTTCATCGCAAGCAGCAGCCCTGTCACCATCGCAGCCGCGAGCACGATCCCGTAGCATGCGATCTCGATCCCGCCGACATGGACCGATCGGATCACATGCTCCAGCGTAATACCAAGATGCGGAAAACGTATCGTACCATTCATGCATTGCCACTCCTGTCTGTCACCGGATCTCAGACATTAAAGCGGAAGAGGATCACATCTCCGTCTTTTACGACGTAATCCTTGCCCTCCAGCCCTACAAGTCCTTTTTCCTTCGCAGCCGCATATGATCCGCAGTCCAGCAGATCCTGATAATTGACTACCTCCGCGCGGATAAATCCTCTCTCAAAGTCAGAATGGATCTTTCCGGCTGCCTGCGGTGCCTTTGTACCTTTTTTGATCGTCCATGCCCGTGTCTCTGTCTCTCCTGCTGTCAGATAGCTGAGCAGTCCCAGCAGAGAATAGCTTGCCCGGATCAGCTTTTCGAGTCCCGATTCCTTTAATCCAAGATCCTCAAGGAACATCTGTTTCTCGTCCTCATCCAGCTCTGCGATCTCCTGCTCGATCTGCGCGCAGATCACGAACACTTCGCTTCCTGTCTCCTTTGCGTACTGTCTTACTTCTCTTACGTATTCATTTGATGCGCCGTCATCGGCCAGATCGTCCTCTGCCACGTTTGCCGCAAAGATCACCGGCTTTGCGGTCAGCAGATTGTACTCTAAAAGCCATGCCTGCTCATCCTCATCCTCTGTCTCATAAGAAATCGCCAGTTTCTCTTCCTCCAGATGTGCTTTCAGCTTTTCAAGAAGCTGCAGCTCCTTCGCCTGGGTCTTGTCATTTCTGGCTGCGCGTGCCGTCTTTGCAATACGCCGCTCCAGGATCTCCAGATCCGAAAAGATCAGCTCCAGATTAATCGTCTCAATATCCCGCACCGGATCGACACTGCCATCTACATGGATGACGTTCGGATCTTCAAAGCAGCGAACCACATGAACGATCGCGTCTACCTCGCGGATATTTGCCAGAAACTGATTGCCAAGGCCTTCTCCCTTTGACGCGCCCTTTACCAGCCCTGCGATGTCGACAAACTCGATCACAGCCGGCGTCGTCTTTGCAGAATGATACAGATCTGTCAGCAGCTTCAGTCTCTCATCCGGAACCGCCACAACCCCCACATTCGGGTCGATCGTACAAAACGGATAATTTGCCGACTCTGCCCCTGCCTTTGTCAAAGAATTAAACAATGTACTTTTTCCTACATTCGGCAATCCTACAATACCAAGCTTCATGTTCTTTACTCTCCATTTCTTCTCTATCAGTTTTTTCCGCAGCGCTGCATCTTATACACCAAACCTGCTCAAAGCATCGTGCTGCAGGCTGCGCTCTTTCGTATCGTTTCTTCTTTATCCTTTGCCGCGTCCGTGCACTAAAGAGACCAGCCTTCTTCCTTTTCCGACTGTTTTTTCCCCTGTTCACCGGCGCTAGTCACAGTTTAGCACATAAACCGACAAGAAACAATAGCTTCTGCCAGAAACCGCTCGACACATTTCGCCCTCTGTCCCCTGAAAATATACAAAAAGGTACGCCGAAACACTCCGGCATACCTCTATTTTCCGCTGTTTATCAGGATTTTCCCGTACAGGACAGCGTATAAAAAAGAAAAACTTTGTCGAAAACTTTTTCCGTTTCAGTATTTCTTTTTATCCCTGAGCTCCTGCGCAAGCTGCACATAATTTTCATAGCGCGACTGTGAGATCCTCCCCTTTGCAAGCGCTTCCTTGACCGCGCAGTCAGGCTCGCTCAAATGCATGCAGCCCTGAAAACGGCAGTATGGCTCATACTGCAAAAATTCATGGAAATAATCCCTCAGCTCCCCATATTCGATCCCCTGCAGATACAGCGAGCTGAATCCGGGGGTATCCAGAAAATACGTATTTCTGCGAAGGACGATCAGCTCTGTATGCCGTGTCGTATGTCTGCCCCTCTCAATCCTGCTGATCTCCCCGACCTCCATACGGATGTCCGGCTGCAGCTCATTTGTCAAAGAGGACTTCCCGACGCCGGACGGTCCGGCTGCCACGGTCGTCTTTCCCTCAAGAAGAGCCTGAATCTCCTCGATCCCCTCTCTCCTTGCGACACTCGCAAAGCATATGCGGTATCCACTGCCGCGGTAGGTCTCTTCAAGCGCCTTTGCACACTCATCAGAAGCAATATCCATCTTGTTAAAACAGATGATCACCGGTATATCCTGCTGCTGCATGGAGATCAGAAAACGGTCAAGCAGATTGAGGTTCGGCTTCGGACTTGCCGCCGCAAATACCACGAGCGCCTGATCTACATTCGCTACTGCAGGACGGATCAGCGCGTTCCTGCGCGGAAGCAGCGCATCAACGTTCCCCGTCCTGGCCGTTTCATCTAGAACAGATATCTCCACATTATCACCGACCAGCGGTTTGATTTTATTTTTTCGGAAGATCCCCTTTGCCCTGCATTCATAAACGTTTCCGTCTGCAGCATCGACATAGTAAAAGCCCCCGACTCCTCTTATAATCTTTCCCTGCATCAATTCACCTGACTAAATGTAATCCCCGGATACTCGATCGTGCTGGTCACCTCTCCGGTGGCGCCATCAAGGAGATATACATACGCCGTACCTTCCGCCACACCGTTTTCTCCCTCCACCTGGAGGTGGTACGGGAATGTCGTTGTCCCCTCATACACGGTCTTTTCATTTCCGTTTTGTTTCAGTGTGATCCTCACCTTCTGTCCGCTGTACCCGGCCGGTTCGGACAGGCTTGCATCACATTTCCAGGCTCCCGCACCCTCGCTTTGGATGGTAATGTTTCCGTCTGCCTCTGCGCCGCCGGATGGTCCTGTACTGATAACGAGCGTTACGACAGAGCCTCTGGCCACCTTCTCATTCGCTGATACGCTCTGGCTGATCACCAGACCCTCGCCGACCTCGCTGCTCGCCTCATACTGATACTCCGCCTCCAGCTCCAGCATCGCAAGCGCCTCTGCTGCACGCTCCTTCGTATAGCCATACAGATCCCAAAGCTGTACATAATCCGAATCGTCGGCTGCTTTCTGGCTGATGAACAGTGTCACCGTGTCTCCCTGGCTGAGCGTCGTACCGGCAGCAGGATCTGTCGTGATCACATGTCCTTCCTCTACGGTATCGCTCTGTCTTGACGTATCAATCTCGCATTTGAGTCCCTTTGTAAGAAGAAAGGCCTGTGCCTGACTCTGCTCGATATTGCTCAAGTCAGACAGGATGATCTCATCTCCTGCCGCAGTGACCTCATAGGAAACCGCACTTCCCTTCGGAACTACCTCGCCCTCTCCCGGAGACTGACTGCATACCTCGCCTGTCGCGTGCTCCTCAGACGTCTTCTCTCCTGTCTTCTTTCCGGTAAGGCCAAAGCTCTCCAGAAGCTTGAGCGCTTCCTCCTCTGTATTTCCCACGATCCGCGGTACTGTCACTGACTTTGCCGCCTCTGTCGCTTTTTCTGTTGATTTTTCCGTAAGCGTTTCAGTCTGCGCCACATCCTGCGCCTCCGGCTTTTTCTGATGGCTTGCAAAGTTGAACAGACCAACTGCATTGGCAAGCAGAGCAAGGAATACGCAGCCTATGATCACTGCCACAATGATGCCTCCCACTGTGACGATCTTTTCAAGCCTGGGGTTTAGCCCCATCTCTTCCTCTCTTCCCTGGCGGCGCTCCTTTTTTGGTGCAAATCCTTCCTCCAGACGGTAGCTGCCCTCATGGATCGCATAGTCGTCCGGATCATCATACGCGTCAAAATACGGATCATACTGCCTTACGCCTTCCGGCTCCTGCGCATCATACTCGCCGTTCCAGGAGTCCCCCTCCTGAGTGCTCCGGCTGCCAGGCACTTCCTGAAAGGCACTTTTCTGATAATAGCTGCCCGGCTGATACGCTCTGTTGCGCTTTGGTTCATTCTCCCTGGCATGCAGAGACGCCGCCATCCCCACATCCATCGACTCGTCATAAGAAGGCCTGCTGTGTTTCCCTGCATCGAGCTCATTGAGCTGACTGACCTCCTCCTTAGACATCACGCGCGTCCGGTACGCATCCCCTATACCCTTTTGTACTACAAAATCCCCCTCCGGATTCACCAGAGATTCTCTGAGGTCACGGATCACCTCAGACATATTTGCATATCGCCTGTCAGGGCTCTTCTGCGTACACTTCAAAACGATCTGGTTGGTGCTGTATGGGATCTCCGGGATGAGCTCCTTTGGTCCGTGCACCTCCTCCTGAAGATGCTGGAGCGCGACTGCCACTGCCGTATCGCCGTCAAACGGAAGCTTTCCGGTCAGCATCTCATATATGGTGATGCCCAGGGAATAAATATCGCTTTTTTCATCACTGTAGCCCCCGCGCGACTGCTCCGGCGAACAGTAATGGACCGACCCCATCACGCCGGAATTGATCGTATTTGTGGTAGCCGCTCTGGCGATGCCAAAATCAGCCACCTTTACCTTTCCGTCTGTGGAGATTATGATATTCTGCGGCTTGATATCGCGGTGGATGATCCCGTTGTTGTGCGCAGCCTCCAGACCGGCTGAGATCTGAAGCGCGATGCTTGTCGCCTCGCGCGGAGAAAGATGCCCCTTGTTTTTAATGTATTCCTTAAGCGTCACGCCCTCCACAAGCTCCATTACAATATAATAGATGCCTGCTTCTTCCCCGACATCATACACATTAATGATATTGGCGTGCGCCAGTCCGGCAGCCGACTGTGCCTCTACACGGAATTTTGATATGAAGGCCTTATCATCTCCGAATTCCTTTTTCAGTACCTTTACAGCAACAAAACGGTTCAGCTTGTGATCCTTTGCTTTGTATACATCCGCCATACCGCCTGAGCCGATTCTTGAGATGATTTCATATCTGTTTTGTATGAACATTCCAACTTTTAACATATATCTACTCCCGTTACTTAAAATTCAGCCAGGACTACTGAAACGTTGTCTTTTCCGCCATTTTTGTTTGCCTCTGTCACAAGCCGCTGCGCCGCTTCCTGCGGCGAAGCGCACTTCTTTACAATATGCAGGATTTCATCATCATCGACCATATTGGTCAGGCCATCGGAACAGAGCAGTATTCTGTCCCCCTCTTCTAGCTTCATATCAAAAAAATCTATCTTTACGGGTGAATTTACCCCGATCGCTCTCGTGATCACATTCCGGTCCGGATGACTCCTTGCATCCTGACGCTGCAGCTCACCGATACGGATCATCTCCTCCACCAGAGAATGATCTCTCGTGATCTGCTCGATCTCTTGGTCGATCAGATAAAGCCTGCTGTCTCCGACGTTTGCCACATACAGGTAGCCATCCTGGATCGTGGCTGCCACAACCGTCGTCCCCATCCCCTCAAGGGCTTTATCTGTCTTTGCCTTTTCCATCACCAGATCGTTGGCATAATGGATCGCCATACTGAGGAGCGGGATCGGCCGCTTTTCTTCTGATCTCTCTATGTACGCTACCATGGACTCCACCGTATAACGCGAAGCAAGGTCTCCGGCATTGTGCCCGCCCATGCCGTCTGCAACGATCATCAGATTGGTAAGGTTGCCAACCGGCTGTTCTGATGCATAGACGAAATCCTGATTCGATGAACGTCTTTTTCCGATATCGGTGATGCTGTACGCTTTCATACGTTCTGTTTCCTTTCTTCTGCGTCAATATAGCTTTTTCGGAGCTGGCCGCACGCTCCGTTAATGTCACGGCCCATTTCTCTTCTAATAGTAACATTTATTCGGTATTTTTCAAGTTTATTTTTAAAGGCTGTGATCGCCGCCTGCTCCGATTCCACGTAGTCCCGCTCCTTGATCGGGTTGACGGGGATCAGATTTACGTGGCAGTTGATGTCTCCCACCAGCCGCGCAAGCTCCTGCGCATCCTGCTGCGTATCGTTTACACCGCCCACCAGACTGTATTCAAACGTGATCCGTCTGCCTGTCTTTTCAAAGTAATACCGGCAGGCATCCAGCACCTCCTCCAGATCATATTTATATGCGACCGGCATCAGTTCCTTTCGTTTTTCCTGACTGGAAGCGTGAAGTGAAAGCGCCAGTGTGATCTGAAGCTGCTCCTGCGCAAGGCTTCGCATCTTTTCCACGATACCGCAGGTTGAGACCGTCACATTTCTCTGGCTGATATGCAGCCCGTTCTCATCTGTCAAAAGTCTGAGGAAGCGAAGCAGATGATCGTAATTGTCAAGCGGCTCACCTGTGCCCATGACGACAAGATTGGAGATCCGCTCACCGCAGATCCGCTGGATACAATAGACCTGATCGAGCATCTCGGACGGCGTCAGGTTCCGTGTCAGACCGCCAAGTGTCGAGGCGCAGAACCGGCAGCCCATACGGCAGCCGACCTGCGAAGAGATACATACAGAATTGCCATGATGGTAACGCATCAGTACACTTTCGATCACATTTCCATCTGCGAGACGGAACAGATACTTCTCTGTCCCATCGAGTTTCGAGATCAGACGGTCTACCAGCTCCAGATCTGTATACTGGTACTTTTCTTTTAGCTGCTCCCGGAACTTCTGCGAAAGATTTGTCATTTCATCAAAGTCGCGGGCGAGCTTCTGGTGCATCCACTGATAAAGCTGTCCCGCCCGAAACTTTTTTTCTCCCATTTCTACCACTTCCGCCTGAAGCTCCTCAAGCGTGAGGGATTTAATATCTCTTTTTTCCATTCTCGTCTTCTTCATCCTCGTCAAAATAAAATCCTTCATCTCCCGGTGCATCCAGCCGACGCAGCCTTGCGATAAAAAAGCCATCTGACCGGTGTACCCCAGGCAAAAGCTGGATGTATCCGCCTTTTGTCGTTCTGTCCTTTAATTCGTCGCAGATATACGGATCAAGGCTCTCCAGCCGAAACGGATAGTTTTCCAGGAACCATTTTATGTTGTACTGATTTTCATCTGCTCCGATCGTACACGTGCTAAAGACCAGTACGCCGCCCGGCTTGACGTATTCCTGTACAACAGACAGGATCCTGCGCTGCAGCCGGATAATGTCCTGCTGCTGCTTTTCTGACATTTTATATTTAATATCCTGCTTTTTACCGATCACACCCAGACCGGAGCACGGGACGTCCGCGATCACGATATCTGCCTTCTGCACAGAAGCCTCATCGCGGACCGTCGCGTCGCGCAGCACTGCATGGATGTTGATCAGATTTGCTCTGTCGATATTTTCCTGCATCAGGCGCACCTTATACTCTGATACATCCCGCGCCTCCACATGTCCGCTTCCCATCAGCTTATCTGCGATATGCAGACTCTTTCCGCCCGGTGCAGCGCACACGTCAAAACAGGTATCTCCCCAGTTTGGCGCAGCGACCTCTGCTACGAGCATCGAGCTTACATCCTGCACCTGTATCCAGCCTTTCCGGAACGCAGAAACACTCTTGATATAATTGTAATCTGAGATTTCCAGCGCATAATCGAGATACGGATGCTGTCTGACCGTGATCCCCTGTGCCTCGAGATCTTCGATGATCTCCTCCTTGGAAGCTCTTGTCAGATTGCAGCGCACGACCGTCGGACGCTCCATATGAGAATCGCGGCATATCTGTTCTGTCTTTTCATAGCCAAACTGCGCGACCCATTTACTCAGCATCCAGATCGGAAACGAATATTTCACAGAGAGATAATGCAGCGGTTCCGTTTTGGGATCCGGATATTTTACATGATTGATCCTGCGCGCCGTATTCCTAAGCACGCCGTTTACAAAGCCTTTCAGATTGTAGAAGCCTTTTCTCTGCGCAAGCTTTACTGCCTCATTGCACACAGCGGCATCCGGGACACTGTCCATATATTTCATCTGATAGATCGACATCCGAAGCAGATTACGGATAAGCGGCTTCATATTATAGACCGGCACGTTGGAAAACTGCTCGATGATATAGTCCATCTGGATCATATGCTCAAGCGTCCCCTCCACGACACGGGTAATAAATGCACGGTCGCGTTTTTCCAGATACTGATATTTTTCCAGTACCTGCCGCAGCACAATGTGGCTGAATGCCTCCTCCTCTGTGATCTCCATCAAAATGCCAAGCGCAATTTCTCGTATATTTACCGGTTTAGTCATCGTCTCTTCCTCTCGCAAGAATCACCAGCCGCAAAAGCTGTAATACAGATGCCGCAAGGCTTGCCACATACGTAAGCGCGGCGGCTCCAAGCACCTTTTTGCCGGCTACAAGCTCTGTGCTCCCCAGCACATGTCCATCCTCCAGAATCCTGAGCGCACGGGAGGATGCATTAAATTCGACCGGAAGTGTCACAAGCTGAAAGATAACAGCAAGAGAAAACAGGATGATACCTGCCGTCAGAAGCGGTTTCATCGAAAAGATCAGTCCTGCAAAAAATACCGGCCAGGCCAGTGTTGACCCGAAATTTGCCGCCGGGACAAGCGTGCTGCGCAGCACAAGAGGGCCGTAGCTCTTCTGATGCTGGACGGCATGGCCGCACTCGTGCGCCGCTACGCAGACCGCCGCCACAGAATTGGAACCGTATGTGCTGTCAGACAGCCGCAGTACCTTTGACCTCGGATCGTAGTGATCGGTCAGATGTCCGGATACATGCTCGATCCTTACATCATAGATACCGGAAAGCTCCAGCACCTTCTGCGCTGCCTGCGCTCCTGTCAGCCCGCACATACTGCGCATGCGAGAATATTTTGCAAATGTTCCTTTCACGCGGGCAGACGCCACCATAGAAAGGACCAGCCCTGCGATCACGAGCAGATACGTCCAGTCAAACATATACCGGTAGCCTCCGTATCCCCCGTATCCATAAAATGCATTTGTCCCTGAAACCAGTAAGTTCATATTTGTCAACTCCTCTCGCCAAACAGCTCACCGGGCTCTACCGGATATCCACGTAAAAAAGCATCGACTGTCATCCGCTTCTTGCCCTCCGGCTGTACTTCCTTTATCGAAAGCACGCCATCGCCCGTCGCAATCTTCAGAGACGTCTTTGTCACTTCTACTGCCCGGCCCGGCTCCATTTTGTCTTTTGCCGCATCTGCTTCGCACACCTGCGCGCCCCATAGCTTCAGCGTTTTTTTGCGATACCTTGTATAGGCGCTCGGCCATGGATCAAGACCACGGATCAGACCTTCGATCTGAGATGCCGTTTTTGTCCAGTCGATCTCTCCGTCTTTCTTTGTCAGCATACCGGCATACGCCGTCGGACTGTCCTCCGGCTGCTTCTCATAGCTTGCCGTTCCATCACTGATCGCGTCAAGCGTCCGTACCAGCAGAGCTGCGCCGACTGTACTGAGCTTGTCGAACAGGCTTCCTCCCGTCTCCTTGCGATCGAGCAGCACGGCTTCTTTCATTATCATATCACCTGTGTCAATCCCTGTATCCATCCGCATGATCGTAACCCCGGATTCGCGTTCCTGATTGATCACGGCCCACTGGATCGGGGCTGCTCCGCGATACTTTGGAAGCAGGGACGCATGTACATTAATGCAGCCATATTCCGGAAGCTCCAGGATCGCCTGCGGGATGATCTGTCCAAATGCTACCACAACGATCACATCCGGGGTCAGTTCCTTTAACACCTCCAGCCACTGCGGATCTTTGATCCTCACAGGCTGGTATACCGGAATCCCCGCCTTTACTGCAAGCGCCTTTACCGGCGTCATCTGCAGCGCCTTACTGCGTCCCTTCGGCTTATCCGGCTGTGAAAATACTGCCTGTACCTGATACTGCTCTGCCTCGATCAGCGCCTGAAGCGTGCCGGCCGCAAAATCAGGCGTTCCCATAAAAACTACATTTTTAATCATGCTACCTCCAACCTGCCTTTACTGTCCGGGCAGCTTATGCCCGTTTTTGTCCTGTCTCTGCGCGTTATTCCGCGTCCTCCCAGTCTTCATCGGATTCTTCATCTGCTGTCACATCAAACAGCTCACCTTCTACATGTCTTACGTACATGATCCCATCCAGGTGATCGCATTCATGGCAGATCGCACGCGCCAGAAGCTCCTCTCCTTCCACCTCAAACGGTTTCATCTCTTCGTTCAGGGCTCTTGCCTTTACATAATTAGGCCGTGTGACGATCCCCGCCTGTCCCGGAAGGCTCAGACAGCCTTCCTGTCCGGTCTGTTCCCCGGATGTCTCCAGGATCTCCGGATTGATCATCACGAGCGGACCTTCTCCTACATCTATTACCACAATCCGCTTTAATATACCTACCTGCGGCGCTGCCAGGCCCACTCCATTTGCATCATACATGGTCTCCAGCATATCCGAGATCAGCTCCCGTGTCCGCGCCGTCATCTCCGTCACCGGTCTGCACACCTTTTCAAGCTTCTCGTCCCCCATGATCCTGATCTGTCTTAATGCCATTTTTCTGTCCTCCATTTTATCTGTATGATATTCTGCAGTCTCTGTCTGCTTTGTATACTCTTTTTATGAAATCCATGTACTGCTCCCTTTACCGTCGTTCGAAATGGATCCTGATATCCTGAAAACCGGCGTTTATCTCAATATACTGCTCCGCGATATTTTTTATGGAAGTCAGCACCTTTGCCTTCGGATGCTTGATATACAGCGCTTTGCGGTAGACATCGCTGATCCTCGCTACCGCCTCGTCTGCCGGTCCGATCACCACTGCCTGACAACGCGACGCTGCCTGTCTTAAAAATCCTGCCAGATAGCCGCACGCCGTCTCGAGCTTCTGCTGATCCTCTGCCGCACAGTGCACTGCCATCATGCCCCCGCACGGAGGGTAACCGGAAAGTTCCCGGTACCTCATCTCCTGCTCATAAAACAGCAGGTAATCCTGCTGTGCGGCGCTTGTGATCGCATAATGCTGCGGCGTATACGTCTGGATCACTACCTCGCCTGCCTGCCCGCCGCGCCCTGCTCTGCCTGCTGCCTGCGTCAAAAGCTGGAACGTCCGCTCTGATGCCTGATAATCGCTGATATTTAAAGAGGTGTCTGCCGCCAGGATCCCTACCAGCGTCACCCCCGGGAAATCATGTCCCTTCACGATCATCTGTGTCCCGATCAGGATATCGGCCTCCTGTGCGCCAAATGCGCGCAGGATCTCCGCGTGTCCATCCTTGCCCCGCGTCGTATCCGCATCCATGCGCAGCAGACGCGCCTGCGGAAATTCTTTCTTTATGAGCGTCTCTATCTGCTGCGTTCCTGCCTTAAACCCTCCGATATACGGTGAGCCGCACACAGGACATGTCGCCGGAGCCGCTTCCTCATAGCCGCAGTAATGGCAGATCAGCCTGCCATGGTTATGCAGAGAAAGCGATACATCGCAATGCGGACAGCGGATCACATGTCCGCAGGAGCGGCAGGAAATAAAACCGGCATACCCTCTCCGGTTCAAAAACAGCATGATCTGCTGATGCTTCTGCAGCCGGTCCTCTATGCGTTCGTACAGGGCTCTGCTCAGGATGGAACGGTTGCCTGCCCGAAGCTCCTCCCTCATATCTGTTACGAGCACTGCCGGAAGCCTTCCTCCTGCCGCACGCCTGTTCATCGTAAACAGTCTGCTCTGCCCGTTTTGAGTCCGGTAATACGTCTCCAGATCCGGCGTGGCAGAGCCAAGCACCAGTGCCGCCCCTTCCAGCTGCGCTCTTTTTCTGGCTGTCTCTCTGGCATCATAGCGGGGAACCGTCTCACTTTTGTAGGAATTTTCATGCTCCTCGTCTATAATAATGATGCCCAGCCTCTGAAACGGCGTAAACAGTGCTGATCTGGGACCGATCATCACATCGATCTCTCCTGCCTTTGCGCGCTCAAACTGGTCATACCGCTCAGACGCAGACAGACGCGAGTGGAGGATCGATACACGATTGCCAAATCTTTGATAAAACCGGAGCACATTCTGGTATGTCAGAGATATCTCCGGTATCAGCAGGATCGCCTGCTGCCCCCGGAAAAGCGCCTCCGCGATCAGTTCCATATATACTGCCGTTTTTCCGCTTCCAGTCACGCCGTGTATCAGGTACTCCTTTCCACGCCGTTCCTCCCACTCGCTTCGGACTGCCGCAATGATCTGCTGCTGCTCCTGCGTCAGCTCAAATGCAGACGCGGCCTTTTCTTCTTCCACAAGCTGCTCGATCATCAGCGGAGTACGGTACGACTGCTCCTCCTCGCACGACAGCACCCCCTGCTCCTGCATGGCGCGCAAAACGGGCAGCGTGATCTTAAGGCTTCCCGTCACCAGCTCCTGGGCAAGCACCGGCTGCCCGATCAGCGCCTCCAGAAGACGCGCCCGCGCCGTCTGATGCTTTTCTCTGTACCATGCAAGCTTTTGCACCGCTTCCTCCTGCGTAAGCTTCAGCACCACAGTCTTTTTCTTTTTCTGCGGCGCCTTCTGCCGGAAGGGCAGCACCGTGCGCAGTGCCTGCACCGTCGTAGAGCCATAATAATCCCTCATCCAAAGCGCCAGAGCAGTGAGCTTTGACTCTGCTCCGGCGAGATTGGTTTCTACCCGCACGATTTCTTTTAGCTTCTCCGGCGGATATGCACTGTGCTCCACAACCCGCAGCACGTATCCCTTTGTCAGCCTGTTCCCGCGTCCAAACGGGATCTCCACCACATTGCCCGGCTCGATCTGTTCGCAAAGCTGTGCCGGGATCCGGTACTGAAATGTCTGGTCGAGCTTACTGTGGGAGATGTCAATAATGACATCCGCAAATCGTTCCATGAATATTTTCTATCTTCCTTCCAGTATCTCCCGGATCAGCACGCGCTCATCCATCGGATATTTTTTCCCTTCTATCTCCTGATAATCCTCATGTCCCTTTCCTGCGAGGACAATGATATCTCCCGGCTGCCCGTTGTGGATCGCATATGCGATCGCTTCTTTCCGGTCCGTGATCCTGACATACTTTCCTTCTGTCCGCTCTATACCAGTCACGATATCTGCAATAATATCCTCGGGATTTTCATAGCGCGGATTATCCGAGGTGATGATCGTCAGATCCGCGATGTTTCCTGCCACCTCTCCCATCTCATAGCGGCGCATTTTAGAGCGGTTGCCGCCGCAGCCAAAGAGACATACCAGGCGGTGCGGCCGGTACGCCTTGAGCGTGGTTAAAAGGCTCTCCAGCGCCATGGCATTGTGCGCATAGTCGATCATCAGCGTAAATTCGTCTGATACCTTTACCATCTCCACACGGCCTTTGACCTTCGCAGTCTTAAGCGCCTTTTTAATATCCGCGGCGGCCACCTGGAAGTGGCGGCAGATCGCGATCGCAGTCAGTGAATTGTATACACTGAATTTTCCCGGTATATCGACCTCCACCTCAAAACGCTCTTCCGGCTCGCCTGCGCACACCGCCGTGTAGGCAATGCCCAGATAACCCGGCCGCATGACAAGATCTACATTCTCTGCCCGGATACTCGCATCCGGTGAAAAGCCAAAGGTCTCTACCTCACACGTATGCCCCTGTAAAATCGTCTCAAGCCGCGGATCGTCCGCATTAAAGATGCCCAGTCTGCACTGGCGGAAAAGCCTGCTCTTGCACTCAATATAATCTTCAAAACTCGAATGCTCTGCCGGACCGATATGATCCGGTTCAATGTTTGTAAAAATGCCGATTTCAAACGGGATCCCCGCCGTCCTGTGGAGCATCAGTCCCTGTGAAGAGACCTCCATAACGACAATCTGGCAGCCTGCATCCGCCATCTGGCGGAAATACTGCTGTATCGTGTAAGACTCCGGCGTTGTGTTTTTTGCCGGGATCACCTGATCCCCTATGATCACCTCAATGGTCCCGATCAGTCCTACCTTGTAGCCCGCAGACTCCAGGATCGACTTGACCATGTATGTCGTCGTCGTTTTCCCCTTTGTTCCTGTGATCCCGATGACCTTCATCTCCTGTGCCGGATATCCAAACCAGGCGGCCGAGATCATCGCCATCGCATACCTCGTATCCTCTACCTGGATCACAGTCACATCCTGCGGCGCTTCGACCGCATCCTGTACGACCAGCACCTTCGCGCCTCTTTCCAGGACCTCTGGCACATACCTGTGTCCGTCTGTCACGGCGCCCTTAATACAGAAAAATAAAGATCCTTCCTCTACTTTTCTCGAATCATTGATCACGCTCTCTACTTCCACGTCCACGCTGCCCTGCAGGCATTTCCATGACACGTGTTCCAACAGCTTTGTTAATTTCATTCCGGATTCCCTCCGCTCATCTATATATTATCATATGCATCTGCCGCATATTTCAAAAACCAGGCTCAAAAATACCATGCCAGGTGTCCCTGCTGTGCCATATCTGACGCACAGGCATGGCATACCAAGTGCTCCTATTGTATCATGGGAGCAAACACATCACAAGGATAATCGCTACATTTTTATGACCATCGCAGGGATCGGCGGGTCATTTGGCCGATTGTAATACCGGGTAAGCATTACCAGATACTTCCGGCAGTCCAGCGCCTTCAGCCACGCAAGCACTGCATCCCGCTCCTCATATCCGCTATCGCCGCCGCTGTAAATGCACACGCTCATCAGCCCATTCCTTTTTAAAAGGCGCAGCCCCTGCTCCAGCGCTTCTACTGTCGTTTCCGCCTTCGTAGCCACTGCATGACTGCCTCCCGGCAGGTAACCGAGATTAAATACGATACAGTCTGCTGACTCCGGCTTCGCATACCGCTCCATATGGGTGTGCGATTCCAGCAAAAGTTCATAATTGCAGTAGTCAAGCGTCTTTTCCAACCGCCGCCGCGTCTCCCGGATCGCCTCCTCCTGAATGTCAAACGCCAGCACTTTTCCCGCTTTTCCTGCCAGCAGACAAAGCTGCTGCGTGTCATTTCCCTTTCCCATTGTCGCGTCAATGCAAAATGCCCCTTCTGATACGTGTTCCCGCATCATGCGGCGGCACCATGCGGTAATCTGATAATCCTTTTTTTCCATGTGCTCCTCCTGCTATTTCTGTAAAAGGCTCAGCACGACTGCCGTCATATTTGCTCCGACATGGAACAGAACGGGGAACGCCAGGCTTTTCCCGTGCTCCATCACGGCAGCCAGCGCGACCGCCATGGGGAAGGCAAAGATCATCTGGATCGGATTGCCATGGTAGACTGCAAACAAAAGCGCCGAGAGAAAAATCGACACCTTTACCGGAAAAAAGTCTTTCATCCGCTCATAGATCAGCCCCCGGAAGATCAGCTCCTCTGCAAGCGGTACTGCAAATCCAAGCCCTGCCACCTGCACTGCAGCCCTGCCGGCAAGCAGCGCCTCCTGCGTCTCATTGGAAAAATGCTCCTGGATATGGATCATGTTTAATACACCGCTCCACGCCAGATTCAGCACACCTCCTGCAACCAGACAAAGCACTCCATATCCTGCATACCAGGAAACGCCGCGCGTCTCCCGCATGGATACCCGCTCCCTCTGCCGCATATCCTTTCTGTACATCCATACTGCGGCAGGCATGACCAATACGGCAGAGAGCATTGTGCACGAAGCCGCATCCATACTGGAGCCAAATACTGCTGCCGTCACAGTCGATACCACCATATGCAGCAGCAGGGGAGTTACCATCGAAATACATCCACTCATACCTTCTCCTTATCACGACAGGGGCCGCAGCAGCATGCATCTGTCCATTCCAGATCGCACATCTGCAGCAGCCCCTGTTTTTGGTTTATTTATTCTCTGGAATGACGGGAAGCTCCATGGATGAAAGCTTCCATTCTCCGTCCACAAAGGACAGGACAAATGTTGCCGTATTGTCTCCGGATTCTTCCTCCGTAAGCGTCTCTTCTACTGCCGTTCCATCCTCCAGTACCTCTCCTGTAGCTTCCATCACATCTGCACGCACCACATAATGGTAAGAAAGCTTCATTTCTACTGTGATCGCACCACTCTGATCCCCGGTAAACACGATATCGCCAAACTGCGCCGCAAAATCTGAGATCGCTGCATTTTTAAATACGCTGCCCTCCTGATGGAAAGAGCTCTCCTGATCTGCTGCAAATTTTTTCGCCTGCTTTTTGCAGTCATCAAACAGTGGATCCGGCTCCTCCTTCCCCTCTTTTGCCGCTGCGCTGTAAAGTTTTTTCAGCGCCTTCACGCCCAGCTCTGTGCACGCATCCTTCGCAGAGGATTTCAGTGCCATTTTGCTGCTGTAATCTGCGCCCTTTTCGGATACCTCCAATGTCGTATTTATGGATTCCAAAGCCGGATGCCGTACCGTAACACGGATATCTCCCGGCAGCATACCAGGTATCTCATAGCAGTCCACCGACGCCGGGACTTCATCTGTGACCAGCCAGTTGTCATCTGCCTTCTGATCATTCAGATAAAGCTGCGCTCCTGCCGGCACTGTGATCCGGAAATCCTTCACCATACAGTGCTCTGCCAGAACCTTCCAGGTATCAAAGATCCCGAGAACGGCTGCCGCCTGCTTGCGCACAGTAAACTGCTCTTTTGTTTTCACCTCATCCGCCGCATCCAGAAAGCTCACCTCATAATCCACGTACTCATTTCCGTCATTGTCACGGCGCTTTTCCAGCTCCTTGAGCGTATATTTTGAAAAGAGGCTGTATTTCCCAGCTGCAAGAGCCTGCTCGTACTCCTTTTGTGTCAGAGTATCCTCAGACTGATCCAAAAGCGCATATGCCTTATCTGCACTGTTGTCGATCAGACAGGTCAGATACTTCTCCATTGTATACTCAGGCGTACTCTGCTGATAGCCTCTCCAGCCGGCTGCAGCTGCACCCGCTGCTGCTACCGCTGCAAAAAAAATAACTGTTTTTATCAATACTCTCTTCCATACTTTCATGTTCCTACCTCCCTAATTTCCCGCCAGTGCTGCCTCATAATTCAGGATAACCTCCAGATTGGCCTCTTCATAGTCATTCAGGTAATAGAACATGTTCGCATCGAATTCTTCCGGTGAGTATGTCGGCACATACCATGATTTCTGGCTGAAATAATCGCGCAGATCCTGAGACTGAAATATGCGTCCATTCAGCGCAAAAATCTCATTTCGGATCAGACGCAGCTGACCTGCGTCATAATTGTACAGCTCGCTCTCATCAATATAACGGCTGCTAATATCCCAGATGATCACATCCGAAGGCGTGACTGCATCATTTCCGTCCGGGCTGCCGCCATCTTCTGCGCCGCTGCCATCTCCCGAGCCGCTGCCTGAGTCATCCCAGGAGCCGCTGTCTGAATTTCCTCCCGTGTTTCCGGTATTTCCGCCGTCATTGTACGAATAATCCCCGTTGCCCGGATCATAGATCTCAATCGACTGCCCGGATCCATCCCAGCTTTCGTCCCAGGAATCGTCAGTTCCTCCGCTCCATGAGCCATCAGACCCTCCGTTTGCACTTCCATCTGTGCTTCCGTCTCCCGAACCTGAGCCTTCATCCGGCGTGCTGCCGCTTCCGTCTGACGTCCCTGCTGTCTGTGAACCGTCATCCGTATCGCTTCCCTCATCCGATCCTGCGTCTGCATCTGTATACCCGATCACATTTCCCTGCTCGTCTGTCTGCGGTTCCCCGCTCTCCTGCGTCTGCTTCTCAGTCTCTACACCTTTGATGATATTACCGGAAGATGTCACAGTAAACGGGTCAGTCTCGTAAACCTTCTTTTCCGTCTCCTCCGGTTCCAGTCCGGCCACAGTCGCTTCCTGCGTTTCGTCGGACGGCTCCGGCGCCAGAGTCGGCAGCCCGTTTGTCATCGCAAAATCTGCTGCAAAAAAGGATGCTCCTGCAGCCAGTACACAGCCTGCTATAAATCCGCTGTTCCGTTTTATTACATTCTTTTTCTTTCCCATTCTTTCTATTTCACCCCTTTACGGGGCATCATAGCACACTTGTCGAAAAAAGTCTATGAAAACTATTTTGGTCTGTTTTTCCTTTTCCACGGAGCCAGAATGCAGGACAGAAGCGTCAGCGCAAACATCACTACGCCAAGGATAAGCAGAGCAGTACCCTCCAGACGCCCAAGCTGCTGCCTGCCACTTACAGATGTCTGTCTTAGTAGCGGCAGCTCCCGGTCACTCCCTGCCTCCTGCCGTTCCATCCGCTGTATGCTTCTGATATCGGGCAGTCCTGCCATACGTCGGCGCAGGTCCTTTTTCTTTTTCTGCTCCGTCTCCCTGGCGCTCGCCCTTACTTTGCGGTATTGCGGCACCTCCCGCGCACCACTTCTCACAAACACAGGGATTTCCCTGCTCCAGTATGTATTGCCTGACTGATCCTCCAGAAAAACCTGCACCGTCTGCCACTGCCCGTCCTGCTCCAGAGGGATCCTGACGGTAGCGTCCCTCTCATGAAATTCATTTTTTTCCAGAAGCAGCCTGCTGTTGTGATAGACCCTCATCTGCTTTAGTCCCATCTTATCATGCGGAGTCAGGCACGCTGTGACTGTCCCGTCTTCATAAATCCCCTGTTCTTCAATCCCGGTAATGACACACTCGGGCGCTGTCCAGTCCAGCACAAATGCCACCTGCTTTTTCTGCATCCCGGTGTCTGCCTTATTGTTTGCACGGTCAACAGACACAAGCAGCAGCTCATATATCCCTTCCTGACGAAAATACGCTTCCGGTATGGTATAGCAGTACCTCTTCCATGAATCGCGGCTGCCCTCCATGTCCACAAAATAATCCTTCTCCCGTTCCAGACGCTGCAGCTCGCCATCTCTTCTGCAATAAATCTGCGATTCTCCAATATAATCAATATTTGTCTCATAAAACGTCACTGCTGCAGGCCGGGAAAGAAAATATTTTTTCAGCGCCTGCTGTGTTTCCCTGGACAGATCGTAGACAGAACCACAGCGGTTCACAGAAAACTCCATGCTTTCTTCTATTATATTGCCCGCCAGATCCTCTGCCCGGACAAGCAGACGATATACATCATCATATGCTCTTTGTTTAGGGAAGTCGAAAAACTCCGTCACCGCCCCCTGTGCCGTCTCTTTTTTTCTGCACACCTCAGGCGCTTTCCCGGTGTTCTTTCCCTCCAGCTCAATCCGCAGCGTTCCCAGCTTATAATGCTCGTCTGTGCCTGTTACCACAAGCTTTACTTCTCCCGCATTCGCTGTCTGATCCTGTACCCCTTTGATCTGTATCCTGGGAGGCGTATGGTCCACACAAATGATCCTGCTTTTTGAAAATTCCGTATTTCCCACCTGATCCTCCGTCCTGACGAATACCTGAAACACCCCCTCTTCCTGTATCGCAACAGAAGAATTTTCATCACATGTTGTCCATTTCTCCCGGGAAGGGTCCTGCAGCAGACTCCCGTCCTCCTCACATGGAAGTACCAGATACGCCGCGGATCTCAGACCACTTTTTCCATCGGGAGCAACGGTGATGACTGCCTGCGCCTCCTTTGCTGTGTATACAATCCCATCCAGCCTCTCTCCCTGAACAGCAATATCCGCTAAAGGCGCCTCCCCGTCTACAAAATACCGCTCCTGCTTTATCTCAGACTCCTCCAGTACCTTTCCGGAAGCATCTGTTTTTTTCAGACAAAATGTAAATACTCCGTCCTGTTCCAGGTTCTCCAGTCCCTGTGCCTGATCATATCCGCTCCCGGACTTTGTTTCCACGCAGAGACTGCTCCCCGCGCGCACCCACAGGCGGTCTGCTTCGTCCCTGTACCAGGCGCCATCTTCTCCCCTGATATGATAATGCTTTCCCCGTATAATCTTCCGGGGCTTTCTTTGTGTCTCCTTCTTTTCCGTCTGCGGCTCCTCCTGCATCTCTGACTCCTGCATGGATTCCGTCTCCTCCTGCGCCCCCGGCTCCTGCACAGAGCCTGTCTCCTCCTGCATGGACTCCGGCTCCTTGTGCGTCTCCAACTCCTGTGCAGACTCTGACTCTTCCTGTGGCTCCGACTCCTGCACGGACTCTGGCTCTTCCTGCGTCTCCAACTCCTGTGCAGACTCCGGCTCCTTGTGCGTCTCCAACTCCTGTGCAGACTCCGGCTCCTCCTGCATCTGTTCTGGCGGATCTGACTGCGGCTGTGTCTCCTGTCCTCCATCCTGTGTCTGCATATCACCGTCTGCTTCGTCCCCGGGGTGTGTCTGTCCTGCTTCTCCCGCTTCGCTATCTGTCTGCTGTGGATCCATCACACTCTCTTCTTCTGTCTGATCCTCCTGTGCATCCGGCAATATCGGTTCTGGCTTCGGCGCCGGAGAGGGGCAAACGGTCATGTCATCCGAATCCTGTGGCTCTTCCTGCGGACGCATCTCACTTTGTGGCTGCGTCTGATTTTGTTCAGGGCTTTCCGCCTCACTTTCCGCCGCACTTTCCGGTTCGCTTTCTGTCTCGCTTTCCGCCTCACTTTCCGATTCGCTTTCCGTCTCGCTTTCACACTCCGTCTCTTCCGGAATACTGCTCGAGGCCGCATCTCCATATCCCGTTTCCAGATCTCCTCCTGCTGCAAGCGCCTGCCTCATTTGCCTTTGCTCCTGCAGCAATTCATCGCATACGGTCAGAAGCAGGGCTACTATGATACCGGCGGCTATGACTGCCTCAAGGATCTGTTTCTTTCTTTTCTGTGTCTTTTTCCTTTCTTTCAAATGTATTTCCCCTTTCATCCGCAAATACCCTCTCCACTGCCGCGCATGCAGCTTCGTACTGCGCCCAGTCCACCTCCTCGTTCTCCTGTAATGCTTCTGAGTGTAAAAACAGATCGAGTGACCGCAGCAGCCTCTGTGTCTCCTGCCAGCCTTCCCCCGCCTGCCGAAGCTCCGCCGCTCTCATAGTCAGGATGGAAAGCATCTCTTTTGCGATCTGCCATCTGATCACAGCTGCTGTCTGTTCCTTTTCCCCCAGGGTCCAAAGCTTTTTTAAATCTTTCCAGTAGACGCAAACATCTGCGTTGCGCTTTCCCTGCTCATCCGGCTTCCCCAGTGTCTCATAATAGGAAGCGATATCCGCGTAGATCCCGGCTGCCTCTCCCCACCCTCCGCTGTCCTTTCTATGCATTTTTGAACGGGCGGACTGTCCCTGCATCGCAGTTTCCCGCACCGCCCTGACACTTCTGTGTGCTTCTGCCGCCTCACGAAACCAGCTGGATGCTGCGGCCTTTCCTCCCGCCCCTTCATAAAAATACCAGTAGTCCACACCCAGCCTGTATGCAAAGGCTCCGTATTCCTCCGTGTGCTTCTTTAACAGATCCAGTGCTGTATGTCCATCCTCCACAGACAGATATATCAGCTCCTGCAGCATATGCTCCTCCTGCGTGCTGAAAATATAATCTCTCTCCAGCCAGTCAAATAGCTGCACATACCACCGCTCATCCTCCGGCATCCGTTTTACCGCCTCCTGATAGCAGGTCTGTGCCTGTGTCAGTCCCATTCCCTTTGCCCTTTCTAAAAAAGACAGATATTCCTCTTCCATTTCTGTCTGCCGATCCGGTCTGTCCGGCTTATTTACTTTTGCTCCAAACAGCACGACCATGATAAGAAGCACTGCTGCCCCTGACGCCTTGCGAATACTCTGCTTCTTTTTATATCTCTGATGCTGCCTGCAGACTGCCCGATATAGCTGTCTGCCATCTGCAAAGCGGTGCTGCTTATCTTTTTGCAGACATTTTGCAAGCAGCAGCTCTGCCGATCTTTTCCAGGAAAGCCTGTCCCCCGGCCACTTCTTTTCCCTTCGTGTCCCCTGCGTCTGTCTCTGCGGTACAGCACCATACAGATAGTAATACATCGTAGCGCCAAAAGCGTAGATATCTGCACGTGTGTCAGGCGCTTCATCGCCATATTGTTCCGGAGCTGCAAACCCCGGGGTCCCCATGCAGGCCTCCCGTCCGTCTGTATCTCCCTGAAAAACTGCTGTGCCAAAATCGATCAGTACCAGATGTCCGTCCGGATGCAGCAGCACGTTTGTCGGTTTGATATCCAGATGTAAAACCGGCACTGTCTGCGTATGCAGATACGCTATGACCTGCGCCAGCTGCTCTGCCGTCTCCCAAAACTGGCGTGCCTGCGTTGCCCTGCATTCCGGTTCGGAAAGCGTTCTTCCCCTGATGTACTCCATCACCAGCCACGTCTGCCCCCCGCACTCCAGGACATCTATGATCTGTGGTAAAGATGGGTGATGCAGACGCTTCATCATCTTCAGCTCATGCACACGCCTGCCTCCGTTTTCCTTTAGCTGCTTCGCCGCCCGAAGCTGCTCTGTCGGAAGGTAACGCACCAGATATACGGTACCGTCTCCCCCCTTTCCCAACCGTCTGATCTTCTGGTAATTCCCATCCATAAAGCGCTCCCTGGACGATTGGTCTTTCATACCTCCTCCTTTTTGTTTGTGTAATTATCTTTATATAATATGTAACTATATTATCGCTGATTTTCTGCTTTTCGTCAAGCACTTTTTGTCACTGCTGCCCACAAAATGTATGATTGTTCTGAAGGAAAAACTGTACTATACTAGGAAGATAAACAGAACCACAGCCTGCCGGGCTCAGACAGCGCAAAAAGGCAGCCTCAGACCGGACCGGGCAGGAAAAGGAGCAGTACGATGAATAAAATTTTGATTATTGACGATGACACAGCGCTCTGCAATTTAATCAGGCGCAGTGTACTTTCTGAAAATATAGAAGCTGACTTTTGTAATACCGGCAAAGAAGGCCTGCAGAAATTAAATGAAAAAGCCTATCAGCTTGTCATACTGGATGTTATGATGCCCGGTATGGACGGCTTCGAAACACTGGAGGAGATCCGAAAGGAAAAAAATTTGCCTGTTTTAATGTTCACTTCTAAAAATGACAGTATTTCTAAAGTACGGGGACTGCGTGCAGGCGCAGACGACTATCTGACAAAGCCCTTTGATATGGAGGAGCTGATCGCCCGCATTCTTTCCCTTATCCGCCGCTACACCCGCCTCAATCAGGAAGGAGAGCCCGCACAGAAGCTTGTATTTGACGGATTGACCATTGATCTGGAAAATCGCTGCGTCACTACCGTAAATGGCACCTTTGATCTTCCTCCGAAAGAGTTTGACGTGCTCTTATGCTGTGCAAAGCACCAGGGAAAAATCCTGACAAAGCAGCAGCTCTATGAAGAAGTGTGGGGCGAAGAATACGTTTATGATGACAGCAATATCATGGCAATCATCAGCCGGCTCCGCAGAAAACTGGAAATCAACCCCAAAAACCCGAACTATATCCAAACGGTCAAGGGGATCGGCTACCGCTTTAACAGGGAGGTATGAATCCATGCAGGCAATTATTTTATTATTGACCGTAACTGCAGTCTTATCCGTTCTCTTCTCCTGCCTGGCCATCCGCCACGTAAAAAAGCAGCTGGCGGCAATGACGGATGCTCTGACTGATGTAAAAAACGGAAATGGGAACAGGCGTATTCTGTCTGCGTCAACGCAGCTGACCGCACCTGTAGCCTATGAGATCAACGAGATCATCGTCTCCTATGAAAACCGGCTTTCTGCTCTCCGACAGGCAGAGGAAGCCAGCCGCCAGCTTATGACAAGCCTGTCCCATGACGTCCGAACGCCGCTTACGACTCTTATCGGATATCTCGACGCCGTACACAGAGGGATCGTTACAGGCAGGGAGCAGGAGGAATATATAGAGACTGCCCGTCAAAAGGCTCATGCGCTGAAAGAATACATTGATGTTCTTTTTGACTGGTCCAGACTGCATTCCAATGAATTTTCTATGAAAATAACTGATGTTGAGGCAGGGGAGCTGACAAGAATGATCCTGATCGACTGGATCCCCTTGCTGGAAGAAAAACAGATCGCTTATGACATCGCTATCCCCGACCAGCCCTTCTGGGTAAATCTTGACCCGGACTGCTACAGCCGGATCCTGAACAATCTGATGCAAAACATCTTCGCCCACAGCCAGGCTGACAGCATAAGCATAACCCTTTCAAAAGATGAGCAATATATGACACTTCTCTTATCCGATAATGGAGTCGGAATGGAGAAAGAGGATGCAGCGCATATTTTTGACCGGCTTTACAAATGCGACAAGGGAAGAAGCCAAAAAGGCAGCGGTCTGGGACTTTCCATTGTCCGTCAGCTTGCAGAAAAAATGGACGGTACAGTAACAGTAAAAAGCGCGCCGGATCAGGGAAGCCGATTTACTCTGCGCTTTCCCCTGACCAGAAAACAGGGCTGACAGGGCAAAACGCTTTTCCATCTCCAAAATCAGAGAAAAAACGCTTCTTTTGTGAATTGCAAGGTTCATGCAAGGTTGCGTTAAGGTTCCCGCAAGGTTTACGTAGTAGAATACCTTACAGAACAGGAGGTTGGAACATGAATACAAATTACATTATTGAAACAAAGCATCTGACAAAACAGTACGGCTCTCAGAAAAGCGTCGCCGACCTGAATATCCATGTGCAAAAGGGGCGGATCTACGGCCTGCTTGGAAGAAATGGCGCCGGAAAAACTACCACAATGAAAATGCTGCTCGGATTGACAAAGCCTACGTCCGGATCGGTCCGGCTATGGGGAAATTCTCTGCAGGGGAATGAAAAGGAGCTGCTGCCCCGCATCGGCAGCCTGATCGAGTCACCCGGATTTTATCCGAATCTGACTGCGTCAGAAAATCTGCGTATCTTTGCAGCTTTGCGCGGAGTACCGAACCGCCACGCGATCAGGGACGCTTTAGACCTGGTCCGTCTGCCCTGTCAGGACAGAAAACTGTTCTCACAGTATTCACTTGGAATGAAGCAAAGACTTGCCATTGCGCTTGCCGTTATGCATGACCCGGAGCTTCTGATCCTGGATGAGCCGATCAACGGGCTTGATCCGATCGGAATCGCAGAGGTTCGCTCTTTTATCCGCGAGCTGTGTGACAGTAAGGGGAAGACAATCTTAATTTCCAGCCATATACTGTCGGAGATCGCTTTGCTGGCAGATGACATTGGTATTATCGACCACGGAGTATTGCTGGAGGAAGAAAGTCTCGTTGAATTAGAGAAGAAAAGCAGCAGGCATATCCACTTTACGCTTTCTGACACTGCACAGGCGGCAAGGATCCTGGAACATATCTTCCACGAAACTTCTTTTTCTATACAGGATGACCATAATCTGTGTCTGTATAACCTGGATCTGCCTGTAGGAAAAATCGTAGCTGCTTTCGTAGAAAATGGTCTGGAGCTGTCAGAGGTCCACACCTGCGAGGAAAGTCTGGAGGATTATTTTAAACGCGTAACGGGAGGTGAGGGAATTGCTTAAACTCATCCCATGCGAATTCTGGAAATTAAAACGAAAAAAATTTATCCCACTGGTTATTTTATCTGCCTTTCTCTTTCCGATCCCGCTGACCTTTCTCATGACAACGCCATCTGTGATGGAGCGGTATACCGATCGGGCAGACGCCTTTGACGGCCTTTTCAACATGGTGCTTGGATATGGCGTCCAGTTTTTACTTCCCTGTGTCATTGGGGTGATCGCTGCCATCCTGTTTTTTATGGAGCGGGATAACGGCACTTTCAAAAATCTGCGTGTGATCCCTGTAACCAGCACGCAGATGGTACTCGCCAAAATCCTTGTGCTGTTCCTGTTTGGAATCCTTTTTTGTGTGTCCTCTACTGCTGCTACAATTTTCTGCGGTCTGGGGACACTGAAGGTTTACGGCATCGGTTACAAACTTTTCCTGGCAGTCGAGACAGGAATTTTTATTACGGCAGGTACGCTTCCGCTTGTTGTCCTTATTGTCTTTTCCAGCAGGACCTATGTTTTTTCTGTTCTGCTGTGCGTCTTTTACAGTGTGCTCAATATGAGCGCAACCGCATTATTTGACGCGCTTCCAAAAGCAGTGCTGTGGATCCTGCCCGCGCCGCTTACTACTTTCTGGAGCGCCGGAGACATGGCTGCGCATGGGATAAAAATGGATCTGGAACAGATGACAGGTCTCATTCCTTCCACCGCACAGGTCGCACTGATCCTGGGGAGCATGGCTGTCATCTCATTGCTTCTGATTGATCGATTCTATAAACAAAGGGGAGGCTTATCATGATCTGTATCGTAAAAACTGAATTTTATAAACTGAAAAGATATCGTATCCTCTGGGCAGGCGCTGCACTCATGCTGCTTTGTGTTGTACTGACTCTGTTTACATCCATGGCAAACGACGGCTCTGTCTGGGATTTTACCTATCTCACCGAACAGGTGATCAAAAACAATATGTCCATGATTTTTCCTGCATGCATCAGTCTGATCGCCGGACATATGATCTCCCGGGAGGAGACAGATGATACCCTGAAAAATATCCTGACCGTACCGGTTTCTTTTAAGAAGCTGCTGACTGGAAAACTGATCGTATGCGGCGTATTATCCATTGTCTTTGGTCTGATATGCAGCCTGTTTACCATATTGGCAGAAATGATCGCAGGATTTCCGGGCTTTCAGCTCTCATCTGCCTTAAAAGCAGGCTTCCAGATAACTGCGGTCAACTTTTTCTTATACCTTGCAGTCCTTCCCGTCATCGTGATCACCTGCCGCCAGGCAGGCGGCTCTTTCATCGGTGTCATTCTTGCCTTTGTGTACGGATATGGCGGAATGTTTGCTGCCGGAAATATGACACTGGCAAATCTCTATCCGATAACAGCAAGTCTTGGAATGGTCAGCTACCGCAGCTATGACGCCGCAGTCTGTTGGAACAAAATGATGTGCCTGGGCAGTCTTGCATTTTCAGTTGCTCTTTCAGCAGTATTTTGCAGCCTTCAGTGCAACAATAAGAATAATTTTTACAAGAGCCGGGCAAAAAACAAAAGTGGAAAATAGGAAGGGAATGGATACGAACGAAGAATATGAGTTAACCTCTTATGAGACAAGGGAAATCCTGTTTTATAAAACTGATAATGGTGAAGTTCGGGTTGAAATCCTTTGATATCAGGAAAAATATCTTTGAATCCGGCGAATTGTATAAAGAAGCAGCTATTTCCAAAATGAAAACAACTGAGGCAGACGGAAAAATGGTGGCAGGGAGAATTTTCTCTCTGCCATATATTTATTTTACGAAAGTTATTGACTTTCATATTACACTGTGATATCTTTTCTATATCGAAGTGCGATACATCGCACTGAAATTTAAGGAGATGAGTAAAGTGGATCAACATATAAAAAAAGTGTATGTTCCTATGACTGAAACTGCTTTTTTCATTTTACTGTGTTTACGAAAACCTAATCATGGATATGGTATTGTTCAAATGGTTGAAAAAATGACTGATGGTGCTGTCAGACTTACCCCCGGCACGATGTACGGAAGTTTATCAAAAATGGAAAAAGACAATATAATCCGTTTTATTCGTGAAGAAGATAAACGAAAGATCTATCAAATCACAGATCTAGGATTAGAAGTTTTATATCTTGAACGAAAACGAATTGAACGCTTATATAAGATAGCCCAGGAGGAGATGTAGAATGGAAGTAAAAAAACAGTTCAAATGGTTTTCAATATTTGAATATGAAAAAGAACAAGATTATTTACGAGAAATGCAAAAGGCAGGTTGGAAATTTGTTAAAGTAACTGGATTGGGAATGTACCATTTTGAAAAATGCCTTCCTCAAGATGTGGTCTATCAGCTGGATTATAATAAAGATGGACTTGCTCATAAAGATGAATATTTGAAAATGTTCGATGATTGCGGTTGGGAATACATACAGGATTATTTTGGTTTCAGTTATTTTAGAAAGATTGTTTCTGACGACGGTATAGAAGAAGAAATTTTTTGTGATGATGAATCGAGACTTCAGATGAAGAAACGGATATTAAAAGGAAGAATGCTGCCGCTGTCGATTATATTTTTCCTCGTATTGTTACCGCAGTTTCTTACTAACTTGTTTGACACACACAATTATTTTATAGCTACATTTATTGGTGCTGTTTTAAGCATGTACATTGTGATATTCACCATATTCATTGTGAAATATAGTCAGTATAAAAGTGACAGAAAATAATTTAAGTAAAGAGGACACATATAAATGATTCTGTATGCCGCCGCTATGGGAGATGCCATAACGGCGGTTTTGAACTAAACTCAGAAAATCCATACTATTCCGTTACTCTTGCTCCATATCAATTTCCTTTATTAGTTCATGCCATTCTGGACTGTCTTTTAAAAACTCGGTTTCTTCATCTAAGTTAATTGACTGAATAATAGCTTTTTGAAGTTTTGGTCCAAATGCTTTATCAACTTCTTTTGTTTGGATGTGCCGGTATAATGGCGATTTATTAATATCCCATTTTTTTGTGAGCGATTTTAGCATAGGCAATAGTATCTTCAAAAATTTAACCCTGTTTTTCGTAGCTTCATACAGCTGAAAATGTGCAACATAAGAATTATATTCCCACAAATCAAATACTTGAGCCGCCTGCTTATCAACATCAGCGATATACTCTGCATCGTCCATTCGTTTTTCTTTAAGCGCAATCTCCATTAAAGTCCCCAACGCTGCATGAATTTCATTTGTGGCAGATAATAGTTTTTCCTCTATCATTTTCGCTGCCTTTTCTAAATCTCCTTGTGCAATATATATATTTGCCTGAAGCTGCTCTTTGTCCACAGGACTTTTCCCGGGGAGTGCATTAAGCATTTCCTGCGCTTGCTCATAATCTTGTTTCCCCATCAATTTAGAAATCAGACACACTTGTGCCTGCTCTCTGATAGCTGCATCTTCACTTTGTGCTGCACGATAGTATAAAGAATCAATTTTTTCCCGATACATTTCGTTTGACTTGTTTTTGCTGCCATAAAGCATCAATGCACCATCTAACAGCATGGCTAAATTGCTTACCAGTAAATCACAGGTAGGGTATTCTTTTAACTTTTCAGTAGCAAGCAAATATCCTTCTTCAAAACCGTTTTTATCCATCTTTTCAGAAACTTCATTCATAAACAGTGCGACTTCTTTTTCTGACAAATCATCCTGAAAAGATAATAGCGTATTCAGGTCTGTATCGAGCAGTCGGGCAAGTGCTGGTAATAGGATTATGTCAGGATACGAGGTTCCTTTTTCCCACTTATTTACAGCAGGTGCAGAAACCCCAAGATAATTGGCAATCTGTTCTTGAGTAAAGCCCTTCGCTAAACGCCGATCGCGAATTATTTCATTTATTTTCATAACGCTATCCCCTTTACGATCTAACTTTTTCGTACCTTTATGGTAGCATTAATTACTTACATTTTCTATTTACCGCTTATTAACTTTCGAGAAGAAATATTAACCGGTAATTAAATTCTGATCAAACAAGCGGTGTTCCTGCTCTTCAGACAGAAACACCGCTATGATTTTATTGATAAATAATTTTCTGCGTGGAGCTTTTCTGTCACCTTTCTGTCTTATGTCATCGAATGTCTGTGACTGTCTCGCTGCCACATTCCAGCTCGTATACAGCTTCTGAAAGCGCTGCGATCTTTTCGATAGCTGCGCCGTTGTCCTTTAAATCGCTGCTAAATACACACAGCACGTACGCACAGTCTCCACTTTCCACAATTGCAATATCATTTTCCACATAATCTCCGTAATCACCGGCAAGTTCTCCCGTCTTATTTGCGACAACAGCCGAAGTACCTTCTAACCCTGCCGGTATCTTGCTCTGTCTTGTCTGAGCAGCCAGATACTCATACATTTTCTGTGACGCTTCTTTATTTACACAGGTACCGTTGTAAATACTCTCCAGCAGCCGCAGACAGTCGTTGGCAGAGGTGACATTATCTCCGGAAGGGTTTTCCTCCAAAAATGTCCTGCCAAGTCTGGTCTTTGTGTACCCGTTTTCCTGGCAGAACTGGTTCACGATCTCCATCCCCTTTCGGGCATCTCCCAAGCCCAGCCACTCGATGATCGTATTCGCCGCATCATTATCGCTGTACGTGATCATATCGGTGATCAGCTGCTTTAATTCTCCATCGCCGGACTCTTCAAATGGAATGTAGCGGTCTGGAGAGGATGGATAGCAGACGCGGTCATAGACTGCTGCCATGATAAAGACCTTGATCACACTCGCAGCCTTCATCTGCTGATCCCCGTCAATGCTCCCCTGCGCTCCTGTGACCAGATCTTTTATGCCAAATGTCCACGTCTCCGTCTCCTTTGCCGGATAAATATAGTCCTCACCGATCTGCTCGATCAGCGCGTTCATCCGGTCCTTTTCCTGCGCGGACACTTCTTTTTTCTTCATTCCCTTTTCGGTAAAATACCGGTCGATCCCATCCGCAATGCCCTCTGCCATAAGCGGCTGTACTGATGGATCTGCCATCCTCGCGTCGTCCGACTGATTTGTCATAAATCCCATCTCAAGGATCATAACCGGGATCTGGCTCCAGTTGATCCCCGTCATATTGTCGTAGTACTGGACCCCAAGTGACTCAAAGGACGCCTTGCTGCAATAGGCTTCGAGAATACACTGTCCCAGCAGATAGGAATCCTCTGCCAGATATCCCACATACGGATTCTGTGCGGACGGCACCATGGCAAGCGCTCCGCTCACACCAGGATCATCGGAGCCATTTGCATGAATCCGCACATAAATATCACCGCCCTGCTCGTATGCCATCTGCGCACGCTCTGCATTGCTTATGGCGGTATCGTGGTCCTCGCGAGTCAGGATGACCTCATATCCACGCGCTTCCAGCTCATCTCTAAGAAGCAGGGAGATCTCAAGGTTCAGCTCATACTCCGTCTTGTCGGAAAAAGAGCTCTGCGTACCTGTTGTCGCTTTTGCCTTCATCTCCAAAGAGCCCGGCCCATTCGGCTCGGTATCGCTCATATTCACCCAGCTTCCCTGATGCCCCGGATCGATCGCCACAACGAGCCGTTCCTGCGGCTCTGTTTCCTGTTCTGTTTCTGTTTCCTGCTCTGTCTCCTGCGTCTGTGGTTCCGTGGCCTGTGGCTCCGTGGTCTGTGATTCTGCGGTCTGTGGCTCCGTGGTCTGTGGTTCCGTAGCCGTCTGCGCCATTGATGAACGGTCCGTTTCCTGCTCCTGCCCAAGCGCCCCGGTCTCCTGCTGCGCATGACCTGGCCCGCCCGCTCCCTGCCCTTTTTCCTGACCGCCCTGATGCCAAACCGCCCAGGCTAATACTCCTGCACACAAAAGCAGGGCTGCGACGGCGACGGCAAGAATCGCCGTAACCGGAAGGTCTTTCTTATTTCTGTGCTCTTTCTTATTTTTATGCTCTGTCTTATTTTTATGTTCTGTCATTTCTTCACCTCACCAGTGCGGCCGTATGCAGACTGCGGCTGCCGCCGCACTGCAGCTTTCCTTCCTGCATGATCACTGCCCTTCCAGAATATTCCACAGCTGCTGCGTATCTGCAGCGATCCTCTCCGGCTGCGCTCCATGTGCAAGCAGAAATCCGCGATCCCGAAATCCCCAGCTCACTGCTATGCAGTCAATCCCTGCATTTGCCGCAGTGAGGATATCCACATCCGAATCACCGACATAAACGGTGCGGCTGCGCTGCGCGCCAAGCTCCTCCAGCGCCTCAAATACGGAATCTGGAGCCGGCTTTTTTTGTATCCCCTCTCTGTCGCCGATCGCAACCGGGATGTCTGCCCCGAAATAGACATCCCGGAGCTTCTTTACTGCAAAATCGGCTTTATTGGAGACAATACCGACTGCATAGCCGCCCTCCTTCAGCCTGTGCAAAAGCTCGCCTATCCCCGGATAAGGAGCTGTCTCTTCCATACAGTGTTCCCCATAATATGCAAGAAAATCTCTGTACACTGCATCGAAGTGCGGATTTTCCTCTCCATCAGGCAGCAGCCTCGCGATCAGGCGCCGGATCCCATTTCCGACAAAGCTGCGTATCTCCTCTCTCGTCCGCTGCAAAAATCCATACCGGGCTGTTACTGCATTTGCACTGTTCGTCAGATCGGAAAGCGTATCAAGCAGCGTTCCGTCCAGATCAAAAATCACCGTATCGTACGATCTGTTCTTTTCTGTCATAAATCCTCCATCCTGTCAGGAACAAACGTGTTCGTTATAGTTTCCGCTACTATCATACCTTCCCGGCGCATAAAATACAACTGTTTTTCCGTTATATGCTTCCCTGTCCAACCCGGCACCCGGCAGACAGCATACGTCTCGCTCTCCGGCCTGCCATCCTCCACACAGTGCGCAGGTGGTCTGCCTCGATAAGCGCCGATCCCGTCAGAAGCGCAAACAAAAACCACAAAAAACACAGTACGATCACCGGCGCTGTGCTGATGCGGATGTCCAGCCAGCCAAGGACAGCCGCCTCCTCCAGAAGTCCTGCTATCACGCAGAACCTTTTCCCATACACAGTCAGCTCCGTACACCACTCTTCTCTTTTCATATCCCCCGTCCTCCCATATCTTATGTAGTCTTTGCGAAGACACACTGCTTCTTTTCTTATGCTTCCTTCTTTCCCTGCATCACATACCAAACAAGCATTCCGAACATATGTTTGTTTTGTTATTTTAATACAGATCTGCTCTTTTTTCAAGACCTGATGGCAAATTTTTTTCAAATCCTCCCTTCCATATGCTATAATGGGGACACGAAAAAATCAGAGCCGTGCAGGCAGAAGTATCCATCTGCGGACTCTTCCTGCAAAAGCGGCTGATCCGGCTTCATGATCCGGCTTCATACGGAAAGGACAAAACATTATGAACAGCTTCAGCGAAAAAATACATCTGACACTGGAAGCTCCGACAGAAGAACATCCTCTGTCAGATCAGGAGCGCATACTGCAGGCGCTAAAAGACCTCGGTTATCCGTCTGTTTCCATGACGCTTGCAACACTGCGCGGGCTCTATCCGCTTTGCCGCACACAGGACTGGGATATTACCGTTACGCTTGTCCACACGCCGGGCCAGACACTGCTGACTGCAGTCGAAGGCGGAGATACGACGGCAGCTCACTACGGTCTTGCCGTCGATCTGGGTTCTACGACAGTCGTGATGCAGATGATCGATATGAATACCAAAGCGGTCCTCGCTGAAGCAAAAGCGATGAACGGACAGATCCGTTTTGGAGACGATATCCTGACGCGTATCATTTATGCAAAGGACGATCCTGCACATCAGCAGGAGCTGGCCGCCGCGACACAGGATACCTTTCTTACTCTGTTTCAGACGCTGGAGGCACACTGCGGCATTTCGGCAGACCACTGCGCCGTTATGATCCTGTCCGGAAACACCACGATGATCCATTTTCTTCTGGGACTGGATGCCTGGACCGTTTTTTCTTCTCCCTATGCCCCGGTCACAACGGCTCCCGGAGCCTTCTTCGGACATGAGATCGGTCTTGCATTTTCCGGCGTGGTCTATATCATCCCTGCCATTGCCAACTACCTGGGCGGAGATATTACGAGCGGACTCTTGACGACTGATTTCTATAAAAAGGATGGCTTGTCTGTATTTTTTGATATCGGAACAAATGGAGAACTCGTGCTTGGCAACAGCAGCTTTCTGATCGCAGGCGCAGGCGCTGCCGGACCGGCTCTTGAAGGCGGCATCAGCAGATACGGTATGCGCGCCTGCGACACAGCGATCGACAGTATTCGGATCGAAGGCGCCTCTCTTACCTTCACAACGATCGGAAACACCCGGCCAGCCGGGATCTGCGGCTCCGGCATCATCGACCTGATCGCCCAGATGCGTCTCAATGGTTGGATCGATATTTCGGGAAAGCTGGATCCTGAGGCATCAGACCGCATTGTCTTCCTTCCCGAAGCACAGGAATACGCCGCCGTCTATGCTACGGCAGAGGAGTCCGCGCACGGTGAAATGCTGTATTTTTCACAGACCGATATCCTGCAGTATCTTGACACAAAGGCAGCCGCGCACACGATGGTCGACTGTCTGCTGGAAGCATCCGGCTTCACAGAGAATGATATTACTGCCTTTTATACGGCAGGCGCGTTTGGCACATACGCTAACCTAGAATCGGCTGTCACAGTAGGGATCTTTCCCGACCTGCCCCGCGAACGTTTCCATTGTCTGCAAAACAGCTCCCTCGCCGGAGCGAGAGAGCTGCTGCTTGATAAAAGCCGTACGGACGATATCCAGTATCTTCTGGATACCGTCTACTGCATACAGTTTGCCTCCATGCCTGACTTTCTGATCAAAATGCAGGCATCCAAATTTATCCCGCATACTGATATGCGGATGTACCCGACAGTAGAAACTACGCTTAGTACACAGACTCATAAAAATAACCCTTTTTTATAAAAGAAGGATATCCCTATGTATATTTTATACCGCCACCCGAAAATGCGGGGGCTGATGTTTATCGGTGATAATGAATCTCCAGAGCCCGGCCGGGATCACTGTTCAGCGTGATCCCTTAAACTCTTCCCTGGCTGCCATCGCTTCTGCCTTTTCAATGATCGAATCTTCAAATCCCATCAGATGCAGCAGCCGGATCGCATTTCTCGTCATCGCTCTGCCTTCCTTGAGCAGATAATCAAACAGTACCTGGTCATCTGTAACTTCTTCTTCAAAATGACAGTTCCGATAGGTATCCTCCAGAATATAAGTCAGCTCAATATCATGTGTGGCTGCCATACACAGCATCCGCTTCTCTGCCATATAAAGAAGGATCTGTGAGGAGGCTGCAATACGCTCTACCGTATTTGTACCGCGCAGCACCTCGTCCACACAGCAAAAGATCGGGATTTCCCCTTCTATCCTGTCAAGGATCCGTTTCAGCGAGCGGATCTCTACCATATAATAGCTTTCTTCTCCGGCCAGGTCGTCGCGCAACGCCATGGACGTAAACACCCGAAAACAGCTTGCCTCATACGAAGCTGCCAAAACAGTATGGATCGTCTGCGCCAGGATCACCTGAAGCGCTGCCGTTTTCAGAAAGGTAGATTTTCCCGACGCATTGGAACCGGTCAAAAGCAGGCTTGATGTCAGCTCGATAGAATTTGGCACCGGATGTGTGATCAGCGGATGGTACATCTGCTCTGCCCGAAAACAGGGGCTTCCTCCCTCACGAAATACAGGGATCGTATGCTGCGGATAAAGCCTGCGGAAGGACGCCACCGCGATCGCCGCTTCAATACGCCCGATCTGGTCTACCAGATACTCAAACTCAGAAATATGTCCTGATACTTCCTTTACGACAGTCTTAAACTGGATCAGATCAATATGAAACAGATTGTTCAGATAAATAAAAAGCGTCTGCTCCAGTCCTCCTCCCTGCATTTCTCCCGCAATGAGCAGCGTCATATTCCTGCGCAGCTTTCCAAAGGAGGCTACTGCTTCCTTTATCCCTTTCTCAGGAAGCTTCCATACGCCCATTTTCCCGATCTGAACAGCTGCATCCAATACCTTCTGGATCGCAATGCAGGATGTGACATACGGCGCCACCGGTCTTTTATAATGCTCATACGTCCCGATGCTGACCCCCATTGCAGCCAGAAGCAGCAAAATCCCCGACTCCGGACTCGCAAGCAGCAGTCCCACCGCTCCAAGGATCATGGCGATCATCCCAAAGTGGACCAGATTACTCCCGCTGTCTGCCTCTGCCAGATTATAAACGTAATCAAATACCGAATTTCTCCCGGTCTTTCCGATCTTTGCAAAAAAATACTCCAGCTCCTCCCGCTCTTTCTCATGGGTATCCAGCCAGGTGACAAGCTCCTCGAACTCCTCCTGCGCTGCGTCCTGAAGCTGCGGGGTGCGCAGCATATAATAGAGATAGCTCTCCCCCAGAAAGGATCTCGTATGGTTCATCTGCGCAAACACCTGGTCCATGTCAAGGTCATTCCACGTAATGTCATCAATTTGGAACTGATCCGACTCTTTGTTCAGGTAATAGTGGCTGATACAGTCAAATTCTGTAGGATCGTATTCCCGTTCGGGAACCTGCCCCCACTCTCTGCGTATCTTGTTCATCAGCATCCTTCTCTGTTTGCGGCGCTGATAAAGGATCACTGCCGCAAATACTGCGATCATCATTCCCGCAAGCGCCACCATAGCAAGCAGCTGACTCATCCCGTAGGTTTCATATCCGCTCATACCGTTCCTCCTCATACTGTACGCAGCCTGCCGTCTTCCGGCCAGCCGCTATCTTCCCTGCACTGCTTATGCCGGTCCGGCATCTGCCGCTATTGCAGGATATATACCTCATACGCTCCCGCATCGTGATAGCCAAGCTGCTGTGCCAGATGGGCAGAGACCGGATTCTGCGCATCCCAGCTTGGATAAAGCCCCCGCTTTTCACACTCCAGGATCAGCTTCGCCCCGCAGATACTGGCAAGTCCCTGCCGCCGGAACGCTTCCTTTGTCACGATCTCTACCTCGATCCCTCCGCGGTAGGCAGAATAAGAGGACGCACCTGCTACCGGCTCTCCGTCCTTTAAGATCACAGCGCCAAGCGCATACCTGCGAAACAGCTCATAGTCCTCAAAATTTGCCACCCAGTCCCTGCACCATGCCAGCGTCCGGCATTTATGGTACAGCGGCTCATCGATCATGACAAGCTCATACTGCTTTGGAAGTGCGGCTACTATATTTTCAAGCTTTTGCAGATCAAATATGCCGGGCTCCTTTTTAAGCGCATAGCGCTTCGCCAGTTTTACCCGCCCCTGGCATCCTGCCCTGACGGCAGCCGCCCATGATTCATTCTGGAGCATAAAAATCCTCCCGGGAGCGCTTTGCCGCGCCAGATCTGCGACAAATTCCTCCTGCGGCTCTCCTGCAAAGCAGCAGAAATCCCCGAGTACCGCTGCCGCACAGGACGGCGTCTGTGCACAGTCGGCGTAGAGTTCTCCCATCACTCCCTGCAGGCACGACCAGATGATCGTCTCCTGCCAGTCCCCAAACAGCGCCTTCACACGGTCGTTCGCTTTTATTTTAACTGCCATATAACCTCCATTTTTGTTTTTCATTTTCCTCCTATTATACGAGTTTTGCCGCAGCATTTCCAGAAAAATATTTGACTGTATGATAGAACCTGTGTATAATTTTTTTCAGATAAATCTGGATCAGGGAGGAAATGATTATGAAAAAATGTCACGTTGCATTACTGAGTGCTGTACTCTTTGCCGGTACAGCCACACCGTGCCTGGCAGAGGAAAGCAGGACATTTACAGTCGGTATCTGTCAGTATGTCCAGCATCAGGCGCTCGACCTTGCCACAGAGGGATTTATGGATGCGCTCACAGAGGCGCTTGGAGATCAGGTGGATTTTGAGGTGAGCAACGCCCAGGGCGACTCTAATACATGCACAACGATCATCAATGGATTTGTTTCACAGAATGTAGACTTGATTCTTGCAAATGCGACAACTGCTCTTCAGGCTGCCGTGACTGCGACCGCCGATATCCCGGTGCTTGGCACCTCGGTCACGGAATACGGTGCAGCGCTCCAGCTGGAAGACTTTCACGGTACTGTAGGAGGAAATGTATCCGGCACCTCTGACCTGGCGCCGCTGGACGAACAGGCCGCCATGGTAAAAGAGCTCTTCCCGGACGCAGAGACGGTCGGTCTCCTCTACTGCTCCGCAGAGCCAAACTCTCAGTATCAGATAGAGGTCGTTCAGGAAGAGCTGGAATCGCTCGGACTTGCCAGCAAAGTCTATACCTTTGCTGATTCTTATGATATTTCCGCCATCACCACAAACGCAGCCGCACAGTGCAATGTGATCTATGTCCCGACGGATAATATGGCAGCCTCAAATGCAGAGCTTATCTACAATATCTGCATGCCCGCAGGCATCCCTGTTATTACGGGAGAAGAAAATACCTGCCGGCTGTGCGGTGTGGCTACCTTTTCTGTTGATTATTACGATCTCGGCTATACGACCGGACAGATGGCTGTGCGCATCCTCCGGGACGGCGCGTCCATCTCCGAAATGCCGATCGAATACGCCTCCGGATTTACCAGACGGTATAATCCTCAGATCTGCAAGGAGCTTGGCATCACGCCCCCAAAAGACTACGTGGCGCTCGATGCACAGGACGCCCGGTAGGGCAGTCCGCTTACCGGTACTTCTTTTTCTTGGAAAATCCGCGTCCGCGCACCTCGCTGACGCGGCTTACCACCATCAGACTGTCCGGATCGATGTCATGAACGATCTTCTCAATCTGCGGAAGCTCCCGGTTGGAGATCACGCTGAAGACCATCTGCGTCTGCTTGCCAAGATAACCGCTCTCGGCATTCAGCATCGTCACACCGCGGTCCAGCCCCTGCAGGATTTCCTGCCGGATCTTTTCATGGTACTTGCTCACTATTTTCACTTCTGTCCTCGTCGTTCCGATCAGAAGCAGCTTATCCAGAACAAACGTATAGATCACTACCAGAAGGACCCCGTACAGGACCTTCTCCGGCGGGTTGTATACCGCCTGCAGCAAAAGGATCACACAGTCAAACAGATACAGCCCGACAGAGACCGGTATCCGAAAATAATGGTTCAGCACCAGAGGGGGGATATCCATACCTCCTGTAGACGCTCCTGCCCGGATCACCAGCCCGAGCCCCACGCCGATGCCAAGACCGGAAAATACGGTACACAGCCAAAGATCCTTTGTCAGAATCATCTCTCCCAGCAGCAGATCCAATATCTCCAGCGCTGCCGGATATGCAAACGTACTGATCACTGTCGTCACCGCAAATTTTTTCCCGAGTATCGCGAGTCCCAAAAGCAGCATGACAATATTAAATGCAAGCACAAAATAAGAGACGGGACATCCAAACGCATGCTGGACCGCCAGAGCGATCCCCGTAGTCCCGCCGGTCATCAGATCCGCAGGCATCAAAAAAAGCTTGACCGTCAGCGCATACAGAATATTGCCCAGTATGACCAGCAGAAGCGAAAACCATTTTCGTGTTGCAAAAAAGCTGTTTTCCTTTCCCATAACCTTTTCTCCTTCTTACCCCGCGTCACTACCACTGCGCTTCTTTTTCGCTTTATCACAGTAATTTTCCCCATGACGCAAAACACGTCTGTCAGGAACTTAGTCCCGACAGACGTGCATTCAGGTTTTCCCTGATACTTTTTTATTTTACTATATCATTTTAAAAATAGCAATACGTATTTCATGTCCAAATAGGTACTTGCAAATATGTGATAATGTTATATAATACTTAGAAATATCTGGAGGTGTCTTACTTGAAACAAAAACAATCATCCCAACCACAGACCGGGCAGACGCAGAAGAAAAAAAGCAGGACCTGCCGCAGGGCCATTCTTGTGTTTCTCCTGCTTTTCTTTTTATATCTCGGCATCGGTGCGATCGCACCTTTTACGAAACAGCCCGAGGTATCGGAGTCGACAAAGGCAGCCTTTGATCCCAGTGATTACTACGGCTCGGGATACGGTCCGGACCGTGCGCGTATCATAGAAAATAACGGGGAAGCGCTGGATACGAGACTTCAGATGATCCGCCACGCAAAGGAGCGCATCATCATGTCTACCTTTGACTTCCGCACAGACGAAGCGGGAAAGGATCTCCTTGCTCTGCTTTTGGACGCTGCGGACCGCGGCGTGTCAGTAGAGATCTTTGCTGACGGTTTTAATTCCTGGATACGGATGGAGGGAAATGAATACTTTTATGCCCTCTCCTCTCATCCAAATGTAAAAATCATCCTTTATAATAAGATCAATCCGCTCAGGCCGTGGACAATCATGGGCCGCATGCATGACAAATATCTGATCATTGATGATACTGCCTACCTGCTGGGCGGCCGCAATGCATTCGGCTACTTTCTGGGTGATTACAAAGGACATAAAAATTATGACTGGGATGTCCTCGTCTACAACACAGGCTCAAAAGACAGTTCCCTGTATCAGGTTCTTTCTTATTATAAAGCCATTACTGCGCAAAAATGCTGCTCTATCTTCCATGATAAAGCTTCTCTTGCAGAACGCTCTTCTGTGCAGGAAGCGGCAGACGAGCTCCGAAGCCGCGCTGCTGATCTGATGGAGAAAAAGCCTGGTGTCTTTGAAAACGAGTACGATTACGCAGGAAAGACAGAGAAAACGCACAAAATATCGCTCCTGCACAATCCAACCCATATCTTCGCCAAGGAGCCTGTCGTTTTTTATCAGCTCATGGAGCTGGCAAAGGCTGCAAAGGAGCGTGTGACGATCCATACGCCCTACGCCGTCTGCAATGACATGATGTATGAAGCCTTTACACAGCTTGGCGATAAGGCAGAGATCATGTTCAACTCCGCTGCAAATAATGGAAATCTCTTTGCTGCGGTTGACTATCTGCGGCAGAAACAGCGGCTGCTCGATACCGGCATGACGATCATGGAGTACGAGGGCGGCGTCTCCTACCATGGCAAGACTATGGCGATCGATGACGAGCTGGCGATTGTCGGATCCTTTAATATGGACATGCGGAGCACTTACATTGATACGGAGCTGATGCTTGTTATCCACAGCGAAGAGGTGACCCGCGATCTGCGTGAAAAAATGAACGAATACGAGCAGTACTCTGCCATAGCGGATACGGTCGATACATACCTGCCCTCCAAGCTGGAGAAAATGAAGGAGCTTCCCTTCAAAAAGAAGGCGGTGCGCACCTGCTTCGGATGGCTGATGGATCAAGTCCGTTTCCTGTTCTGATCTGCCGTTTTTTCTGTTTCCTGTAAAATTTTTCTGGAATAGCACTGGTATATTGATATCAGAAGTGCTATACTGTCAGCACAGATAAATAATATGCAAAATAGGACCTCATGCGTTAAGTGTTTTGTGAATGGGGAGTTGTCACAGAAACGAAAAACTGCCGCCGGCAGTTTACGATATGAAGTCCGCACCCGTTGCAACATAAGATGATTACATCTCGATTGTGAAGGGATATTATTATTTATTCCGAGATTTCATTCACGTCGGGATGTTTTTTTGTTGCCAGCATACAAAGGAGGTACAAAAATATGGACTACGAAAAAATCAAAGAAGGCGTCCGCCTGATGCTCGAAGGCATCGGCGAGGACATTACGCGGGAAGGACTTCTGGAAACGCCGGACCGCATCGCCCGCATGTGCAGCCAGATCTACGGCGGACTGACTGAGGATGCAGGGGAACACCTGCGCAAGCAGTTTCACGCCACCTCAAACAATATCGTGCTCGAAAAGGATATTACCTTTTACTCCGTATGCGAGCATCATCTACTCCCCTTCTACGGAAAAGCACACGTCGCATATATCCCAAAAGATCATGTCGCAGGTCTCAGCAAGCTCGCACGGACGGTAGAGGTCTTTGCCCGCCGCCCGCAGATCCAGGAAAACATGACTGCCCAGATCGCAGATGCTCTGGAGACACATTTAGATCCAAAGGGCGTGATGGTCATGATCGAAGCAGAGCATATGTGCATGACTATGCGCGGCGTTCAAAAACCCGGTTCCAAAACAGTGACTACCATCGTCCGCGGCGCCTTTGCAGAAGATGTTTCTCTGCAGCAGACCTTCTATCAGATGGTAAAAGCATGATGAGAGAGTCTGACATGCACGACACGGACCGCGCAGACCGCATCTGGCGCCATCCCGTTTATCAGGAACACTTTTTGCAGCTGCAAAAGGCCGAACACACACGGGAATTCTGCCGCCATACACTGGCACATTTTCTCGATGTAGCAAGGATCGCCCATATATGGAACCTCGAGTACGGTCTTGGGATCCCGAAGGATATTCTGTACGCCGCAGCGCTGCTCCACGATATCGGCAGGTATCTGCAGCTTTCAGAAGGAATCCCGCACGATCAGGCCAGCGCTTCTCTGTGCGCCCGGATCATGCCGGAATGCGGCTTTACACCAGAAGAGATCCTGCGCGTGCAAAATGCCATTTTGCACCACAGAGGGCACAGCCCCGGCAGCAGCCTGGAAACGTCCGCTTCACAGGATCCGCTTTTTGAATGTCTCAGGCGCGCAGACAAGCGTTCCAGAAACTGCTTCGACTGCCCTGCCGCGCGCGAGTGCAACTGGCCTGCCGACAGGAGAATGCACGGGATCTGCACATAGCGCGCTCCTTAAAAGAACCCGCCGGAAAAACACAGCAGTACATACAATACCTGTTTATCAGCAGAAATGGAGGCATCTGATATGATCATTGGAAACAGAACCTTTGACACAGAACATAAATGCTATATCATGGGCATCTTAAACGTAACCCCGGATTCCTTTTCAGACGGAGGCCGGTTCAATACTCTGGATGCCGCTCTGCGCCATGCGCAGGAGATGATCGCAGACGGCGCAGATATCATTGACATTGGCGGTGAATCCACACGCCCCGGTCATCAGGTGATCACCGATGAGGAGGAGATCGCCCGTGTAAGTCCGGTCATCGAGGCTGTCAAGGCACGCTTCGATATCCCTGTCTCAGTGGATACCTACAAGGGCGCTGTCACAGAGGCTGCTCTGCAGGCAGGCGCAGACCTCGTCAATGATATCTGGGGCTTTTTGCACGACGGGCGGGTGGCACAGCTTACCGCAAAATACAATGCCGCATGCTGCCTGATGCACAACCGGAAGGAAGCCGTATATGATGATTTTTTAACAGACGTGCTTTCCGATCTCAAAAAATGTGTGCGCAGCGCAAAAGAAGCCGGCGTCCCGGACGATAAGATCATCCTGGATCCCGGAGTCGGCTTCGGAAAGACGCTGGAGATGAACCTTTCGATCACGCACCACGTTGATCAGCTTCGCAGTCTGGGCTATCCGGTTTTGCTTGGCACCTCGCGCAAGTCCATGATCGGTCTGACGCTGGACCTGCCCTCCGATCAGCGGCTGGAGGGGACGCTTGCCACAACCGTCATCGGCGTGATGAAGGGATGTTCCTTCGTGCGCGTCCATGATGTAAAGGAAAACCGCCGCGTCATCCAAATGACAGAAGCCATTCTCGCAAAATAATACCATACAAAACAGCCGCCTCACAGAGGCGGCACAGTCAGATATTTCTTTCTTACAGCAGGTGAATTATGGATAAAATTACAATACAAAATCTGGAAGTCTTTGCAAATCATGGAGTCTTCCCGGAAGAAAATGTACTCGGACAGAAATTTATCATCTCAGCCGTCCTGTATACGGATATCCGCAAAGCCGGATGGACCGACGAGCTGGAGTATTCCACACATTACGGAGAGGTCAGCCATTTTATCGAAACATTCGTAAAAGCCCATACCTTTAAGCTCATCGAAAGCGTCGTCCATCAGCTGGCACAGGAGATCCTTCTGTCCTTCCCACTGGTTGAGCAGATCGATCTTGAGATAAAAAAGCCCTGGGCGCCCATAGGGCTTCCGCTGGATACGGTCAGCGTAAGCGTCCACCGCGGCTGGCACACGGCTTATATCGCGCTCGGCTCCAATATGGGAGATAAAAAAGCATACCTCGACACTGCCGTAGAAATGCTGCGGGTCAACAGATACTGTCAGGTAGGCCGCGTTGCAGATTATCTCGTTACCAAGCCGTACGGAGGAGTGGAACAGGATGATTTTCTCAACAGCGCGCTTGAGCTGCGCACGCTCCTCTCACCGGAAGAGCTGCTCGATACACTCCATGCCATCGAGCAGGAGGCCGGACGCGAACGTCTGATCCACTGGGGTCCCCGGACGCTGGATCTTGATATCCTTTTGTATGATGATCTCGTACTCGATACAGAGGATCCGCATATCCCGCACATCGAGCTGCACAAGCGTGACTTTGTGCTGATCCCGCTGTGCGAGATCGCGCCGTACCGCAGACACCCGCTTTTACACAAAACAATGACAGAGCTGCTCGATGCACTCCGTCAGTAAAGGCCGGACACCGTCAGCTCTGTCTTTTTATTTCGTATGATCATTGACATATTTAGCCTTGTATTTGGAGTAGACGATCCTCTGCTCCTTATACAGGCTGTAATGTCCGGAAAACGCATAGCTCACCGCCACAGCGATCAGGAAAAACGACTCTCCCTGAAATCCAAACAGCTCAAATGCAATTAAAATAGAAGTGATCGGGCAGTTTGTTGCCCCGCAGAATACCGAGATCATCCCCACAGCGGCACAAAGCGAGGGGGAAAGTCCCACCGCCTGTCCCATCAGACAGCCAAATGTGGCTCCCACACAGAATGCAGGCACGATCTCTCCGCCCTTAAACCCGGCTTTCATCGTGATCGCCGTCAAGAGGATCTTCCACAGAAAATCAAAATATCTCACCTCTCCATGCTCTACCGCCCGCTGGATCAGACCGGTCCCGGCACCCATATACTCCTGTGTTCCCAAAAGCAGCGTGATCCCGACGATCAGTACCGACGCTGCCACCACTCTCTGATAAGGATTGGCAAGATACCGCGCATAAAGCTTCCCGACATACTTAAGCACCATGCAAAAAACCATGCTTATCACGGCACATCCGATCGCCACCACGACCATCTTCATCCCCGCCTCTACCGTAAATTCCGGGATGCTCATGATATGAAACGCCTCTGCATGGACACCGAGCGCTGCCGCGATCTGCGCAGCAATCAAAGAAGCGATCACACTCGGCATCAGCGCTGCATAATACATGACGCCGACGCTCGTCACCTCCAGAGAGAAAATAGCGGCAGCCATAGGAGTGCCAAACAGCGCCGCAAACGCCGCGCTCATACCGCACATGACGATCATATGCCGGTCAGCCTCATCCAGGTGGATCCATTTGCCGATCTGATTCGCAATACTTCCTCCAAGCTGAAGCGCCGCTCCCTCTCTTCCCGCCGAACCGCCGCCCAGATGCGTCAGTGAGGTAGAAATAAAAATCAGCGGTGCGCTGCGAAACAGCACATCATCCGCAGAGCGGATCGTCGCCAGCACCTGATTCGTCCCTCCGTCATTTTGTCCGAATTTCCGGTATAAAAATACAATACATACGCCGAAAACAGGCAGCAGCAGGCATATGTTCGCATGTGCTCCCCGAAATCCGGTCACTGCCGTCAGCGCCCAGGAAAATACGCTGCTCGAAACGCCGACGACACAGCCAGTCACTATGCCCAGCAGGATCCACATCCCCAGCTGCCGGACCTCCTCGCTGATCCGCTCTACCTCTGTTCCATCGCCTTCTCCCTGCCAGTCCTTTTTCATACTCTCATCCCTCTTTTTCCTCATCTCATACTCTTTCCGCGTGTTCTCCGGCCTGTCGCCTGTATCTCCTGCTTTATATTTCCGCTTTTGCCGCCCCCTGTGCCGGCCTATTTCCTTTTGCGTTCTCTGCGCTGCCTCCGGTGCTCCTTCAGCCTGTCAAACTGCTTCTCATACCGGCGCGGCTTCATAGTCGGAAACGCGTCCAGCAGTCGTCTGCTCACAGGAGGGAGATTCTCTGCCAGCTCCTGATAGCGTGCCCGCAGCTCCTGATACTTTTCACCCAGCGTATCCGTATACTGCTCCACCCTCTGTCTGGCTTCTTCCACCGTACGCTCTCTCCTCTGGCGCACCTCTTCTACCGCGCGCTCCGTCCTCTGACGCATTTCCTCTGTTGCGCGCTCTGTCCTCTGACGCATTTCCTCTGTTGCATCCTCCGCTTTCTGACGGATCACCTCTGCCCGCGTCTTCACACGGTCCTGAAGCTCCACACCCTCCATGGTATTTTTGTAGATATTTTCTCCGAGCTGATCGGAGATCCGGTGAAGCTCCTGCGCGATCGCCTCCATATGCGCCAGTCTGCGGTTGAATTTGAGGATCCCTGTCACCGTCACATACAGATCAGACACCAGCACAAAGCCAAAAACCGCAAGTATCGTCCAGCCAAGCCAGACCGGGACAAAGGAGACCATCCACCGGACAAACGGATGCACCCAGTGTACGATCGCCACGCACGCCACACCCCAGATCACAGAAAAAAGCAGGCAGACATGCCCGCCGATATTCAGCGGCATCCCCGTATAATCCCACCATCTGTGATGAAACAGCTTTTCCAGCAGATACCCTGTCACGCCTTCCAGCACGGTCACAAGCAGCACAGACCAGAGGTACAGTACAAGTATCTGATCCTTATACGGCATCAGAAGGCTCACAACGACGGTGACGCCAATCCCGTAGATCGGACAGATCGGACCGTTCAAAAATCCTCTGTTCACAAATTTTCTCTCTTTTACCGCTGCAAAGGCTACCTCTGTGCACCATCCGAAAAAACCGTATATAAAAAAATTCAGCAGTATCTCATACATATTCCTACCTCCGTTTTCTCCTTCTGCAGTCATTTGTATCTTCGTCAGATATTCTAACAGATTTTTTCCGGAATTTCCACCGATCCAGTATATTCCGGACTGCCATACAAATGCGTCCACGGAACCTTTGCTGAGATTGTATCGAACCTCTCCCGGGGAATCTGCGTCTGCGTTCCGCCCTTCTCCAGAATGAGAAGGCGGTCTGCAAGCGCAAGTGAGTCGGACAGGCTGACTGAAACGATCACCACCGCGATCCCCTGATCCAAAAGCATTTCCAGCATACTCCACACAAACATCCGGTGCGCCACATCGGCGCCCTGAAAGGGATGAATACAAAATACTACCCGGGGCTTTTGCAAAAGGACTCTCGTATAGATCATCTGATATTTCTGCTTTTCACTCAGCTCCTCCACGGGAAGGTCAAACACCTCTTCACCAAGATATCCGGCATATTCTTTTCTGATATTCCTTCGTATTTTTCTGCCTGCCCAGAGAAACGGCATTCTCCTTGCCAGACACATGCACAGATTTTCCATATAAGACAGCTCCGGGAAAATCATCGTTCTCGCAGCCAGCTCTGAGACAACAGCCACGCGGCAATCCGCGGGCACGCAGCGTATGCGGCGCTCCCCCATCTTTATCTGTGTATCTCCCATCGGACATCTGCCGGTCAAAATATCTGTAATATGTCCAAACTGTCCATTTTCTGCCGCCTGCACCACGAGGCATTCGCCCTGATATACCTCAAAAGAACAGCCGCTGTTTTCCTGCACTGCAGGCTCCTGCCAGACCAGAACCGGCTCTCTGTGCTTTTCAACCCGGCTCTTTTCCCGGTGGCAGCGTACCATCATCCAGTACTCATCCGGACAAATCCGCATAATCTCTGCTTCCATCTCGTCTTTTCCCGTGATCTTTTGTATCCTGCCGTTTGACAGCCGCGCCACCCTGTCACAGATTCTGGCTATTTCCTCCAGGTGAGAGCAGATATACAAGAAGGTAAAGCCCTGCCCGGCATAATGGCGGATGATCTCATGAAGCTTTCCAAGCTCCTCATAGCTGATCAGAGCGCCGATCTCGCTTAAGACGATCAGCCGGTTTCCGAGGATGACTGCCCGCAAAAGCTCTACAACAACGCGTTCAAAGACTGTCAGCTCCTCCACATAGCGGCTGCCTGGAATATCCATTCCGATATCCTCCATAAAGGGCTGCATCTGCTGCCGGAGCAGTCTGGAACGGATGATCTCCTGGTGGAACCCCTGGCGCAGCACAAAAATATTGTCTGTCACAGTCATCCGTTCGACCAGCGAGCTCTTTGCCTGAATGACGCTGATCCGGTTGTACGGCCTGCACGGCCCCATCCAGGAATTCACTTTTTCCCCGCAGTAATATACATATCCGTCATGCAGAGAAAGATTGCTGCGCAAAAGCTTCAAAAAAGAGGACAGGCCGTGATTGTTGAGCGGGACCATGCCCATGATCTCCCCCTGACAGATCTGCAGATGAAAATCCTGCAGCATTACCACTCCATTTTCTATATAAGTCACACGCTCCATGCGAAAAATCTCCTGCTTCATGACAGTACGCTCCGATTTCTGACCTGACGGTCGCTGGATGTGACAGGAAGCGTGATCTCCACATCTGTTCCGCTTCCCTGTACCGAATATACATGCATGCCGTATTCATCGCCAAACAGCAGATGGATCCGGTTATTGACATTTTCCAGTGCGATACCTCCGCCTGCATCCTCGGAGGCAAACGCATCCGGACTCTTCCCAAGCTTATGATTCAGGCGGGCAAGCGTCTCTTCATCCATCCCTACCCCGTCATCACAGATCCTGATCAGCAGCCGATCCTGCGTACATTCAAAATGAATATAGAGATTTCCCGCACCCAGCTTCAGCTCCGTGCCATGGATAATACTGTTCTCCAGCACAGGCTGCAGCGTAAGCTTTGGGATCCTGCAGTTCATGATCGTATCGAAATCCTCTGGCTCATACTCTATATGCAGATTCAGTCGGTCACCGAAACGGTATTTCTGGATCCCAAAATACGTTTCACAGTTATCCAGCTCTTCCTCCACAGATACCAGATTTTCTACCTTTGTGATCGTATAGCGAAAAAACTTTGCCAGTGCTTCTGTCATATCTGCCACACTGTCAAGCCCTGCGATCAATGCCTCGCCGCGGATGCTCTCCAGTGTATTGTACAGAAAATGAGGATTGATCTGATTCTGAAGCGCCAGATACTGCGCCTGACGCTTATTCAGATCGATCCTCTGCGGTGACCGCAGGATCTGCGCCACAGACTGCATCTGGAGCTGCAAAGACGGCGTGAGGACTGCCTGCTCCATCTCCTCACTTTCTGAGAAAATATATCCTTCGATAAAATGGCGGATCATCTTTTCTGATCTGAGATACGGGACAACAACCCCAAACCACAGCGCCGGCAGAAAAAGAAGCGCAAGCACTGTCATTATGACTGCCGGCCACACAGGGGCCTTCCCAAAAAGCGCGAGGACAGACTGTAAAAGCGCGGTCAGCACAAACACTGCCCACGCTGCAAACAGCAGAAGCAGCGCCCGGTTAGAAATATATTTTAATCTCTGTCTGATCTTCACCAAAACCTCTCCTTTATGATCTGCATTTCTTTGCAGCCGCCTGCCTTACCCATACAGCTTTCGGTACGTGGAAGGCTTCACACCGGCTGCCTTTTCAAACGTATGTGTAAAATGCTTCAGATCATTATAGCCCACCTTGCGGCACACCTCTGATGTGGGAAGGTTCGATTCACGCAGCAGCAGCTTTGCCTGCTCCATGCGCACACGGATCAGATATCGGGCAAAGCCCTCCCCCTGCGTCTTTTTAAACAGTGTACTAAAATACGCAGGACTAAGTCCCACTGCGTCGCTGACCTCCTCCAGCGTGATCTGCTCGCTGAAATGATCCTGGATATATTGCTTTGCCTTTCTCACCGGGCGCACTGTCTCATTTTCGTGCCGGTCGATCAACGTCCGCAGATGCTCTCTTTGAAACGCGGCAAATGCGTCAAATACTTCTTCTATACTGCTGCGCCGTTCGCACTGCGCGTGAAACTGCTCCAGGGCGGCGCTGCGGTCCGAAAGCTGTACCCGCGCAGCAAAAAGATCCGCAGCCGCATAGACCAGATTGATGATCTCGCTGCCCCTCACATCCGGTACACTGCGCACAGCCATCAGAAGCTTTTTTGCGCCCTCCTCTGCGGGAGCCGGGTCCAGCACCTCTGCTGCTGCAGTCACATCACTCAGATACGTGTCCAGGAGATTTTTCCAAAATGGCAGCTTCCTTGTCCCCTGGCGCTCCAGAAGCCTCCCGGTCCCTCTCACCAGGCGTTCCCAGATCAGCTCTTCTGCCTCCCGAAAAGACTCTCTGATGTCTTCGCACCGTGTTTTTTCACCGCCCAGCGATGCAGAAAAGGCCACGGGCTGAAACAGGTTTTTCTGCGTCTCCAGCGTACCAAGACAGTTTTTTAATGCTCTTCGTATCTCCTTCTGATCCTGTCTGCGGTAATTCATCACACCGACCGCCTGATAACCGCGCACTGCCAGCACAAATTCCAGACACTTATCACGCAGTCCGCGCTCCAGAAAGCCCCTGGCCTTTTCCATCATGATCTGTGCAGATGCTTCACTCATCGTCTGCGTTCCAGAATCCATATGCAGCAAAAATACCTGAAACAGCCCCTCCTGCACCCTCAGATGGTAGCGCTCCTGCAGGATCTCTCCTGACAGACTCAGTCCCTCCTTATCCTGAAGGTCAAAGATCAGGCTTTGTCGCAGCTGCTCATCATCCTGCTGCGCCCTTCTTAAAAGCTCCTTGCGGTCCTGCTCCGATTCCTTTCTTCTGGATATCCTCCCGGACAGCTTTTGCAGCGTAGAATTCAGCTCTGCTTTGCTGATCGGTTTCAGAAGATAATCTCCCACGCCGAACTTGATCGCCTGCTGCGCATATTCAAAATGTGCGTATCCACTGATAATGATGATCTCAATCTCCGGCTGACTGCGCTTGACCTGCTCTACGAGCTCCAGCCCGCTGCATCCGGGCATACGGATATCCGTGATCAGAATATCCGGTTTCACCTGCTCCACGATCTCACATGCCTCTACGCCGTTGTGCGCCACGGCCGCTATTTCAAGCCCCAGCGTCTCCCAGTCGATCAGCGCCTCGATCAGCCGGCAGATCCTCTCCTCATCATCTGCGATCACAACCTTCTGTATACTCATCGTCTCTTCTCCATCTACTGTCAATCCCTGTATTTCCTCTTCTATATTTTTACCACAATTTCTCGCAAACTTCAAGAAAACCGCCGGTTCTCCCGGCGGTCTTCCCCCGGCTGCTGGTCCGCAGCCTCTCACAGTTCAAAATGGTTATCACATACTTCTTTTAGCAGTTATTCAGCCTCTGTCTCCAGTGCTTCTGTCTCTGCTTCTTCTGCCGGAGCTTCTGTCTCTGCTTCCTCTGCCGGAGCTTCTGTTTCTGCTTCTTCTGCCGGAGCCTCAAGTGCTTCCTTTGTAAGTACAGATACGCCTGTGTCTGTCACTTCGCCGCCAAGCTCCTCGCCGCCGATCGCTCTCACTGCTGCCTTTACGCCTTCAGATCCCATTACGTCCGGGTTCTGAGCCATTGTGCAGTAAAGATATCCGTCAAGGATCAGATTCTGGATCGCATCTGATTTATCAAAGCCTGCACCGATGATATCTGCATTTCCAGAAGCCTTGATCGCATTTCCTGCACCTGTCGTGGATCCCTCGTTGCATCCGAAGATACCGACTACGCCCTGTGTAATGTAGTTCTCAGCAATGCTCTGTGATTTTGCAGCATCGCCTTCCCCGTACTGTGTCTCCATGATCTCAAACTCTGTTCCATCAAATGCTGCACGGAAGCCTTCCTCACGCTTTACCGTAGAGTCTGTAGCCGCATTTACATTAATGATACCGATCTTGCCCGATGTGATGCCCTTTGCCTCAAGAGCCTTGATCATCTCTTCGCCGGCTTTTGTGCCTGCTGCCTTGTTGTCTGTAGAGAAGGTCGCCTCTGCCTCAACATTTGCCGGGGAATCTACGTACACGATCTTGATGCCTGCATCAGCTGCCTCCTGCAGTGCAGAAGAGATCGCATCCGGTCCGTTTGCCGCAACCATAATCGCATTGTATCCGCCTGCTACTGCGTTGTTGACGCACTCGATCTGCTGCGCGTCATCCTTTGTATTCGGGGACATGAAATCCACCGTAACTCCAAGCTCCTCTGCCGCTGCCTGTGCGCCCTCGTTCAGAGTGATCCAGTGCTGGTCGATCGAATCCATTGTGATCAGAGCGATTTTTTCATCTCCTGTTGCCTTTACTTCTTCCGCACCTGCGGTAGCTGCCATAGATGCAACCATAGACAATGCACACGCTGCTGCTAACATTTTTCTTTTCATTTCAAAGTCCTCCTTAAAATTATATAGTTTTATGTAACCATCCGTAATTGCTACGGCTTAGTTCTTCTTTTTGCGCTTGCCGAACTGACCGTTTCGAACAACCACATCCAGCAGTACCGCTGCCACTACGATGACGCCGATCACTACTCTCTGGATACCAACCTGCGCGCCGATCATATTCAGACCATTCTCCAGTGTCTGCCATACTGCCGCACCTGCAAAGGTACCAAGCAGGATACCAGTTCCTCCAAGAGGAGATACTCCGCCGATCACGCCTGCGGCAACACCGTACATCTCATACATATTTCCTGCTTCCATATTTCCCATGCCGGCCTGTGCACAGAGGATCCAGCCCACCAGACACGCGCAGCCTGCGCTGACCAGATACGTCTTGATCGTGGTCGCTACCACGTTGACACCGGAGAGCTTTGCCGCCTCTACATTCGAACCGATCGCATAGATATGACGTCCCGTCCTTGTTTTAGAGAGCAGGAAGAAGAAGATCACAAATACGATCAAAGCGATCCAGAAAGTATTGTAAACGCCAAAGGTTTTTCCATAGTAAAAGAAGTTCTGGAAAGCATCTCCCGTCTCTTTTCCGACACCCGTCGCGATCGCATCTGTATTGCGGTTTCCGTTTACCATATAGGCAATTCCTCTTGCCACAAACATCGTACCCAGAGTGGCAATAAACGGCGGAAGCTTAAACTTTCCTACCAGATAGCCGTTGATCACGCCGATCACCAGACAGCACAGCAAAGTGATCAGGATTGCCGGTACCGGATGCATCCCGCCTACCATGAGCGTTGCTGTGATCATAGCGCTCATACCAGCCACAGAACCGATGGAAAGGTCGATATTTCCTGTGATAAGCACGTAGCTCTGCGCGATACCGATCAGCAGATATTTTGACATGGAGCGGAGCAGGTTCAGGATATTCTGCCCGGAAAATACTGCCGGATTGATCACGCCAAACGCTATATAAATAATGATCAGCCCCACAAACGCAGTAAGTGCCGCTCCCATCCCCCTGATTCCTAAAAGCTTTTTCAATGGGCTTTGCTGCTTATTATTCATTTCTCTTTTCCTCCCATCAACTCTTCTGGATATTTTTATTTTCAAATGCAGTCGCATATTTCAGGATCTCATTCTGTGTCGTCTCCTGCGCCAGAACCTCTCCTGTGATCCGTCCGTCGCACATGACCAGGATACGGTCTGCGATCCCCATGACCTCCGGCATCTCTGATGATACAAACAGGACGGCAATGCCCTGCTTTTTCAGCTCGTTCATCAGATTATAGATCTCTACCTTGGCCCCTACGTCAATCCCCCTCGTAGGCTCATCAAAAATGACGACTCTGGAATTTCTCGCAAGCCACTTGCCCACAACGACCTTCTGCTGATTTCCACCGGAAAGATTACCCGAATCAATCTCCACATTCGGCGTTTTTATCAGGAGATCCTTTACTGCCTTTTCACACAGTGCCTCCTCCTTTTTGCTGTTGATCACGCCAAATTGATTGCACACAAGATCCAGGTTCGGCAGCGCCAGATTCTGTCGGATACTCAGTTTTGTGCAAAGCCCGTCCTTCTTGCGGTCCTCCGGCGCCAGGACAACGCCGTTTTTGATCGCGTCCATCGGACAGGTGATCCTGACCGGCTTCCCATCCACATAGATCTCGCCGCTTTCCTTCGGATCTACTCCGAAGATCGCCCGCGTCGTCTCCGTTCTTCCGGCTCCCATCAGACCTGCAATACCTACGATCTCGCCCTCATACACAGAGAAATTGATATTGCGCACCATGCGCCCGGCATTTAAGTTTCTGACCTCAAAGACCTTCCTGCCCTTCGGACATGCCACCCTCGGAAATTTTTCCTTGATCTCACGTCCTACCATATTTGTGATAATAGTATCCATCGTCATCTCTGCAAAGCTGCCGCTCGTAATATACTGACCGTCACGCATGATCGTCACGCGATCTACGATATGCGCCAGCTCCTCCAGACGATGAGAAATATACACGATTCCGCAGCCGTCTGCTTTGAGCTTGCGGATGATCCGGAACAGATCCTCGATCTCCTTTGCCGTAAGCGCCGAGGTCGGCTCATCCATGATCAGTACCCTCGCATTGATCGAGAGCGCTTTTGCAATCTCCACCATCTGCTGCTTGGAAACCGGAAGCTCACCTACCATCTGATTCGGATCAATATCCATGTTCAGGTCATCGAGGATCCGTTTTGCCTCTTTTTGCATTGCCGAATTGTTCAGAGAAACTCTGCCCTTTACCTCTCTGCCCAGAAACATATTTTCCGTTACAGACAGGTGGCGGCACATATTCAGCTCCTGATGGATGATCGCCACTCCGACCTCCTGCGCCTGCTTCGGCGTCAGATTATCGTATTGCTTTCCAAAGATCTCCACGGTCCCCTCATCTCTGGTATAGACGCCGCTCAAAATCTTCATCAGCGTAGATTTTCCTGCGCCGTTCTCTCCCAGAAGCGCCATGACTTCACCGGAACGCAGCTCAAATTGTACATGATCCAGCGCCTTTACGCCGGGAAAGCTTTTGGTGATGTCCTTCATGGAGACAATGACTTCATTCATATGCCTTCCTCCCTTTCCTGTATAGCCGGGGAATACTCCGCTTATACAATTTTCACAAACATTTCTGATCTGTCTTTATTATAGCCCAGATCTTTTTTGTGCAAAAGAGGGGAGATTTTTTGTTTTATCGGGGATTTTTTATGCAAATCATAAAAAGAGCTGCCGCGGCAGCTCTTTTTATCCGTAATCCTTCTTATATTTAACCCTGCTGATATACCGGCGGGTCCCATCTTCGCAACCTTACCGCTTTGCGTCAGCCTTTTTTTCCGTCCATCTGCTGTAGATATTTGCCAGCACTGCACCGGAAATATTATGCCATACAGAAAAGACTGCGCCCGGGACAGTCGCCATAGCCAGCTCCGGGAATGCCGTGCCTGCCAGGGAGGTAGCCAGTCCGGAATTCTGCATACCGATCTCGATCGAGATTGCCTTTGTCTTTGGCACGCTTAAATGCAGCAGCCTTCCGATGCCGAAGCCGCAGGCATATCCCAGAAGATTGTGCAGGATCACGACAACAAATACAATAGCGCCTGTCGTCATGATCTTTTCGGAATTGTGGGACACGACAGCCGCAACGATCAGGCAGATCGCCACTACAGAAACAGACGGGAGAACACTCACCAGCTTCTGTGTAAATTTTCCAAAAAGCTTATTGATAATAAAGCCAAGCGCGATCGGCACGATCACTACCTTGATGATCGACAAAAACATGCTCACCGGATCTACCGTAACTGTCGTTCGCAGCAAAAGATAGGTGATCGCCGGCGTCAAAAATGGAGCCAGAAGCGTATTCACGCTTGTCATGCCGACAGACAGAGCCACGTCTCCCTTGGAAAGGTATGTGATAACATTGCTGGAGGTCCCTCCCGGACAGGTTCCCACCAGGATCACGCCTGCCAGAAGCGCCGGATCAAGCTGAAATACAGTGCCCAGCAGCCATGCCAGAAGCGGCATTACCGTAAACTGTGCCAGGCAGCCGATGATAATATCCTTCGGTCGGGTAAACACCAGCTTAAAGTCCTCCAGCTTCAGTGTCAGACCCATGCCAAACATCACAACCATGAGCAGATAATTCACCCAGGAGGTCTGTACCCACAGACAGGAGGACGGTACAAATAAGGCCAGGGCTGCGATCACCAGAACGATGAACGCCATGTACTTTCCAAAAAAGTCACTGATTTTCTCTAATACTTTCATTTCTCTTCTCTCCTTTGCAAAAATGTTAACCAGACACGAAACGCCGTCTCCCGGGCAACAAAAAAACCTCTGTCTCGATCAAGAGACAAAGGTTCTGTTCCTCTGCGGTACCACTCTTATTGCCGGCAAAGCCGACCACTCGCTCACATATCATAAAATATGGGATAAGATAACGATTATCAGTCGTTCAGACTTACCAGAGCAGCTCGTTCAGCCTGAAAGCTCAGAGGTGATCTTTACAGGATACTCCGGCTGCTTCGCACCATCCAGCAACTCTCTGACACTTCATATTCCTGCTACTTTTCCCCGTCAGCGCTATGTCTTTGTTATTTGTCCTTTACTCTAGCACCGCAGCAAAGCTTTGTCAAGAAGATTTTTTAAGAATTTTTGCGGACGGAATTTTTGCAGATTTCATCCGGATCTGCCAAAGCTGCCTCCTTTTCAAGCAGCCGCTCCATCGGCACATAAGCCAAGCAGCCATGCGCCTTCTCTTCTCCCGTCTTTTTGAATCCGTTTTTGGTCCAGAAGGCTTCGCTTTGCGGGTTGCCGCGGTCAATAGCCAGACGCAGCTTTCTGTATCCAAGCTGCGAAACATACTGTATGCACTCCTCCACCATCGCGCTGCCATAGCCTCTGCCCTGGAGCTTTGCATCTACCATGAAAAATCCGATATACGCGGTTTGTTCTTCTGGATAGTCCAGGATCAGATCCAGCACTGCGGCAAGAGCATCCCCTTCAAAAAATCCAAGATAGTATTTATCCGTCTGATCCTTCCCGGGCGGCAGCGCCCTCTGATCCTCTAAAATGCTCTCCTTCGTGACAAACGGAGGATGAAAACGGTAAAACTGCTCATTCCCGCTGCACAAAGAAAAAATCTGGTCTACATCTTCTTCGCCCAGCCGTCTGATCCTATACTGTGATGATAATCTTTCTATCTCAATATCCATACGTTTCCTCCACAGGCGCCCGCAGCGCCTTTCTATCTTTACAGCTGTATATTTTTTCCTGTATAATACACGCAGACATCCGTTCCCGATTGATGGATACGGGTCTCATACTTTCACAATCATACAAGGAGATTTCACATGAATACTTATCAGCTGATCGCTTTTGATATGGACGGTACACTGTTAAACAGCAAAAAACAGATCGCTCCGTCATCGCTGACCGCGATAGAACAGGCCCGGGCCGCCGGAAAGACGGTGATCCTGAGCACCGGACGCTGTCTTGCCGAGTTGTCCGAATACATGGACCAGATCCCGGGACTGCGCTATCTCGTATGCGCAAGCGGCGCTCTCGTGTACGACCTTTCCCGGCAGACCGCCCTTTTTTCTGAGCCGCTCCCGCCAAAGCAGGTCCGTAAGATCCTTGCTCTTGCTCAGGCAGAAAAGCCAATGATCCATATGCTTGCCCTGCGCTCCATTGTCGACCAAAATGATTTTGAGCATATGGAGGATTTTCATATGGAGATGTTCCGAAGCTTTTTTGAACAGGTCGCCGACAAATATCCCGGCCTCGCACAGTCTTACTGTGCAGATCCCTTTCCGATCAACAAGCTGAATCTCTATCATACGGACGCGGCTTCCTGTGCAAGGACCGAAGCGAGCCTGCGTGCTGCCGGCATAGACGCGACCATGGTATACGAGCAGGGAACCTCGATCGAGATCTCACCAAAAGGTATTTCAAAAGCGTCCGGTCTGGAACGCCTCTGCACGCATCTGGGGATCCCGGTTTCTCAGACAATTGCGGTCGGTGATTCCGAAAATGACTTTGAAATTTTAAAAAAAGCCGGATTTTCCATCGCAATGGGAAATGCAAGGCCCAATATAAAAGCCATCGCAGATGCAGTGGTATCCGACTGCGACCACGATGGCTGTGCAGAAGCGATCAGACAGTATTTGCTGTAAATCCCTTCCAGAATCCGGGAGCTGTTTTTCTGCCTTATTTTACTTCTACCAGTTCAATATGGAAATTCAGCTCTTTGCCTGCCATTTCATGGTTGGCATCAAAGGTAATGGTTTTTTCATCCTTTGCCACTACCTTTACAGGAAACGGCCGTCCCATCTGATCTGACAGATACACCTGCTGTCCTGCCTCCAGCCCCTCTGCGCCCGGAAGCTGCGCGATCTCTACGGTAAAGATGGCATTTGGATCCGGCATTCCGTACGCTTCCTCCGGCGTCAGATGAATATCCACACTCTGGCCGACCTCCATATCTGCCACTGCCGCATCAAAGCCGCGGATCATCTGGCCAACGCCGCAGATAAACTCCAGCGGTTCACCGCGGTCATAGGAGGAGTCAAACTGGCTTCCATCGTTGAACGTCCCTCTATAATGTGTGCGGCACGTTTTTCCGACATTCCGTCCGCTCATCGTCGGCTCCGGTCTGGAACCGCAGGAGCCTCCGCAGTGCCCGCCGCAGGAATGACCGTCTCCATGATCGCCGCAGCTATGTCCTTCTTCATGGTGATGGTCACAGTTCGCACCGGTCGATACCAGCTCGCCCTTCAGATATGCTTCTACAGCCTCATCCACATCTCCTTTTGCTCCGGCGCACAGCTCCACGCCTGCATCTGCAAGCGCAGCCTGCGCTCCGCCGCCGATACCGCCGCAGATCAGGACGTCTACGGACGCTTCTGCCAGAAGCCCTGCCAGAGCGCCGTGTCCCGTGCCATTGGAGCTGATCACCTCACTGGAGACCACCTTCTTATCTTCGACCTCATATACCTTAAAAAACTCTGTCTTTCCAAAATGCTGAAATACATTTCCGTTGTCATACGTTACTGCTATTTTCATTTTCTGTTCGTTCCTTTCCTTTCTTATATCTGCTGTTCATGAGATGCTGATTTCTTTTCTCATCCTACAGCTTCTCCAGCATTTCCTGCAGCTCTCTCATGTACTCAAAAACTGCAAATTCCTGCGGGCAATGCTCCGTGCAGGCCCCGCATCCAATACAGGATGCCGGCTGCTTCTCCTGCGGCATATCCTTCAGAGCACGGATGCGCCATGCGCCTCCCATCTTTGCCTTATTATACTGTTCAAGCAAAAACGGAATATCCAGCTCCTGCGGGCAGTTCGGACAGCAGTACCGACAGCCTGTGCATGCGACGGAAATAGAGTCAAACTGTGCCCGCGCCGCCCGTTCAATCGCCTCCTGCTCCTCTTTGGTAAGCGCAGCTTCCCCGGAGAACGTATGGATATTGTCCTCGATCTGCTCCCTGGCCGACATACCGCTTAATACCACCTGCACCTGGTCAAGACTCTTTACCCAGCGCATGGCCCACGAGGCAAGAGAGACATCCGCGTCAAGCGCCCGAAGCGCCTCTGCCGCCTCCTTTACCGGAGCGGCAAGCAGACCTCCATGTACCGGCTCCATCACCATCACCGGAATGTCCGCCTCCCGCAGTATCTCATACAGCTCCTTTGCGTCGCCGCAGTACCAGTCATAATAATTGAGCTGGATCTGTACAAAATCCCAGGGATAAAGCTTCAGAAGACGATGCAGCGTCTGCGCGCTTCCATGGAAGGAAAAACCCAGATACCTGATCCTGCCCTCCTTCTTTTTTGCGTCAAAATATGCAATACAGCCATTTGCCAGCATCTCATCGACGAAATGATCCTGGATCCCGTGAAGCAGATAAAAATCAATCCGGTCCATCTGCAGCCGGTCAAGCTGCTCTCCAAACTGCTTCCTGTAATCCGCCTCTGCCTGAAAATTATACTTATCTGCCACGTAATAAGTATCCCTCGGGTACTTTGCCAGAGCCCTTCCCAGAAATTCCTCTGACCTCCCCCCGTGATAAATATAGGCAGTATCATAATAATTGACACCGGCATCCATACAGCACTCGATCAGCTTCATTGCTTTTTCTTCATCAATACGCGCATTATTCTGTTCCAGCACCGGAAGCCTCATCACGCCCATCCCAAGCCGTGACAGACGGATCCCGTCCCTGAATGTCCTATACTCCATACGTATTCCTCCCTCCAAAATCAAATAGCCGACTTTCCACAAAAATCCCTTCCCTGAGAATTATAACATAAAATTTAAAAATTTCTACCACATACGCAGGATTACTCCAAAGAGCAGCCCCGGTTCTTTTATCCCTCTTATTTCTTTCTTTTCTTTATCAGCCCCGCGCCCGCAAGTCCCACACTAAAGGCAAAACAGCCAACCCATATGATCGCAAAGACATTGATCGCCGCCTGATTCCCCTCCCAGCAGGAAAAGTCAAATCGGGTCCACATCCAGAGTGTATACGGATTATAGATGGGACCTCCGTACTGCACGTACAGAATATATTCCAGCACGAGTGGAAACAGCCAGAGCCAGCCTCCGCTCCATGCGACCGCAGCTGCGGCGCGAAACCAGCCATTTACCGGAAGATAACGTACTGCCAACAAAAGTCCCCACGGAAGCACAATGCAGGCAGTTGTCACAGGGAGTCCAATACTCCAGAACATGTCGCTTCCTGACCATGCGTATGAGGTAGCGACAACAGCAAAAAGCAGTACAGTCTGCCACAAAAAATACAGCGCCGCCTTATGATCTCTGAGCCCCTCCGGGAGCGGAAGCTGGTGAAGAAGCACCGGAAAGATCACAAATCCAAGCCCGAACAGCACGCTCGTGGCAGCTACAAAAAACCAGTCTCCTCCTGTATAGATACAGCAGATCAGCAAAAGCAACAGCAGGAGCACGGTCTCTGTACACAGATACAGGGATGTCTTTCGTTTTTCCCAAAATGCAGGCAGCAAAAGCCCCGGAAGGAGAAACGGCAGTCCCACAAGCGTAAGTCCAAACAGCACCGATATCCCTGCCACTGCAAACCAGTCGCCGCCACTGTAAATACAGCAGATCAGAAGCAAAAGCTCCAAAGACACCGTAAAGCACCCCATCGACAGTCCTGCCTTGTAACGGCACAGCTTCGGGTACAGCGCAGCGATCGCAGGCAGGAGTGTCAGGGAAGCTGCCATCATCACACTGGCAAGTGCAATAAAAAACCAGTCTAACGTATGACAGGCGATCAGATTCCCGATCGCACATCCCAGCAGGATCAGTCCGTAAAGTACGTATTGAAAAATACGATAATTGCGCGTAATGCGCTGGTACTTTTCTGCAAGTATCTGCGTAGTGCGCTTACTCGTATCCTCGCCCCCGCTCAAAAGCTCATGCTCTGTGATCTCAAGCACACCGCATATCGTCTGCAGCAGTGTGATATCAGGATACGAAAGTCCAGTTTCCCTTAGTTAAAGATATGCCCCCTCATTATCAGTCTACTTTTCCAATAAATCGATAGTATATCTCTATTTCCTGTATTCTTTCGTTATCCTCATTCGTTGTTGCTTCGTGAATAAGGATTTTTTCTATCATTGCATTTAACAACGGTGCTGTCAGTTCCTTTGGTACGGAATACTCCTTAATTAACTCAATCCACTTTTCAGCACCTATCATATCCTGTTCCATTTTACTTAATTCTTCTCTTAGGTTGGTTATCTGCTGTTCCAGTTCTATCTGTTCTTTTTGATATTTCCCCGACAGCATGATGAAGTTTCGTTCCGTTATCTTCTCACAGGCTCTATCTTCATACATTTTCGTAAACAAGCGGTCAATCTCATTTTGTCGGTTCTCGGCTTTCTTCAAGGCACTTGCCTTTTTCTTCTTTTCCCGTATTCGCTCTGCATTCCCAGCCTTTTGTATCTTATTCAACACCTTTTCTTCGTCCTGCTGTACTGCCTTAGCCCAATACTGCAATCGTTCCAATACGGCTTGATACAACACATCATAACGGATATAGTGCATAGAACAAGTACCTTTGCCAAACTGTCCGTAGTAACTGCAAGCATAATAACTGTATGGCGTTTTATTTGCCTTATTTGTCGCAAACCGCATAGACCAGCCACAATCCGCACACTTGACAAGCCCTGCAAATATCGGCGTTGCTTTTTCCTTTGTCTGTCTACGCCTTGATTTTATCTGTTCCTGCACACGATAGAACACTTCTTTGTCAATAATCGGTTCGTGGGTATTTTCTACTCGAAACCATTCACTTTCGGGCTTACGCACTTTTTTCTTGCTCTTGAATGAAACTGTTGATTGTCGATTATGAACGCTGTTTCCGATATAGACTTCACTTTTTAAAATTGCCTTGACATGAGCAATCGTCCACTCATAACGCTTGCTTTCGGGCTTTCCCTCAAAGATATGTGCAAAAGTACCATACCTTGTAAAATTCAACCAAGACGCTGTCGGGACTTTTTCTTCTCGCAGTATTTTTGTGATTTTTGCACTACCGTAACCTTGATAGGCTAGGGAGAAGATTTTTTCAACAATCCATTTTGTTTCCTCATCAACCAGCAGTTTTCCTTTGATGTCGGGGTGTTTCTTATATCCTAACGGAGCATAAGCCCCATAATACGCACCCTCTGCAAATTTTGTCTTAAAGGCTGATTTCACTTTACGGCTCGTATCTCTTGCCACCCATTCATTGATAATGTTCTTAAATGGTGCAATCTCACTTTCGCCCTTTTCGCTGTCTACACCGTCGTCAATCGCTATGTAACGGACATTATGGCTGGGAAAATACAATTCTGTATATTGTCCTGTCATAATATAATTTCTGCCAAGTCGGGAAAGGTCTTTCGTTACAACACAGTTGATTTTTCCTGCCTCTATATCTTCAATCATTCTTTGAAAACTCGGTCTTTCAAAATTTGTTCCCGACCAGCCGTCATCAATATACTCATCAATCACATTCAAATGATGTTCTTTTGCATATAGACGCAACATACTTCTTTGTGTGGTAATGCTGGAACTTTCGCCCTGTAATTCATCATCTCGGCTTAACCTAAGATAAAGTGCAGTATTGTAAATCTGTTGTTTCATTGTCAGTTATCCTCCTCTATAACTAACCCATGTTTACAATACCTGCTTGCAAGTAAAGTATAACACGGGTACTTTTTGCCATTCAATCTATTTCTTACAACTGCACCGAATTTATGCGATTGTCTGCTTTGCTTTTTCCAGCATAACATCAGTCAGAAGTTCTTCCATTGTCTTTCCCTTTTCAGAAAAATGCTCTTTTACAACAATCTTTGTTTTTCCTCTGTTGCCAATGCCACGCTTATTATTTGTCTTTTCTTGCCTTGTTTTTACAATATCAGCAATAACACATACCCCCTTTCTGTAAAAATCTTTTCTAAGCAATTCAACGGCATTTGTCATAGCCCACAGGAGTTCCACCTCTGCATAGTTCTTATGTAGCCGTACCCATTGCGTGCGACGCTCTGAACGCTCAAGCTGTGGCTGTACGGGAGTATCATTATCAGACAGGACAGGTCATGGCGATAAAAGAGGACAAATCTTTTACAGGAACACAAATAGGTTGTCGCTCGTTTTTGCAGGGAAAAGGTCATGGCGTATCTGTTTCAACGGCTCGCTGTCTGTCAAACGTATTGAATTGCTTTATTCAGTTGTCAAAGAACATGAAAGAAGAAAATCGTCTTTCCTGTATACCGCGTTGGAAAAGAGCAGAAGCGTAACCAATATTCAAAACTTTTTTCTTTTCCTGTACCATATAGGGAAAGAAAGTGTCATTCTGCTAAATTGATGATGAAAAGATTTCTTTTCACCCCCTAACTACCCATGCAACACCGTAACTGCCAACTGTGGAATAAAAGATTTTCTTTGCTCCATATAGGGAATGGAAACTACGGATTGTTAAGTTGAAATTGAAAATCGTTTCTTCTTTCACATCATATAGGGACAGCAACCACCGATTTAATGACCTGTTTTCAAAAAAAAGTTAGATTTCCTTTCCTCGCACCATATCTGTACGCAAGTAGCCGTTTTGTTGCAGATTTTTTGAAGAAATTAAAAAATACCGTCATTCCCTTGTGGAACAGCGGTATCTTTCTCAATCATATCTGCTATGTCTGTTGTCATTTGTTTAATTTTTAATTCCTGCCTTTCTGTTAGTCTTGTATGTCTGTCGATTTCTTCCAGATAATTTGCTCCTGTTTGCTTTTCAATCTCTTTTATCATCAATAAAGAGGGCATGACCTGTCTTTCTAACCAACGTTTTGTTTTATCCATATTGACAGCAACAGGCGTCATAATAAACGGAAGTGAAGTCGTTACATTATCTAAAAATATATCCCATAAAATATAAACGGGAAAATCTATCTGTGTGAGGATAAGGCTTGCTATGGTCTGTTCGGGATTTCTTGAAAAAACAAGTTGTTCTATCGTTTGTTCTGCTTTTCCACTTTTTAAACGAATTTCAAATCGGTTCTTAATGTCTGTTTTTATGCCTTTGCTTTTTTGTTCCTTTTCTTTTTCATACAAGCAAAAGTAAATAGAACTATTCTTTGAACCGATATAAAAAGTTTTTGCAGTATCTCCATGTGTACCCGATAATTTTCCGCTGTCTACTGCTTCATGGGTTCTTGAACGTTTCCATACCTTGTTGGCATAATAACGTTCCCTTAGAATTTCTATATCCAGCAATCCGCCCATATCATTGACCGCCAAATCTATGCGTTTAAAAACACCTTGATAATCTATACAACTGCTTAAAAAGTAATACCAGTCTATCCCTCTTGCCTGTAAAACATATTCCAAGTTTCGACACCCCATACCTCTTAATTCCAATAAAACACCCATAGAACTATCTTTAGAAGCATTTACACTAATAGCCCCATAGATATACTGTTCTTCATAACCAAACATTCCGTAATCTTCATGTATAAAATATTCGCTTTTCATTGCCAGTACATTTTTTATAATTTCCAATGCGTCTGTGGTAGGAAAACGAACACGCAGATAGTCAATCGTTAAAGTGAAAGGCTGTGTACAATTACAATAATCAAGATAATGTAAAAGTATATGTTTCATTTCTTTACTGGCTTTTGTTTTTCCGTTTTCAATTTCATTTAAGTTCTGCCTGCTAATTTGCAATTCCTGTGCCAGTCGTGATTGAGAATAATCACAGGCATTTCTCTTTTGCTTTAATGTTTCAATAAATTCTATATCATTCATGCTTCATTCCTCCAATCAAAAAAGGCATATACTCATAGGAGCATACACCTTGTATCTTATATTTATTTTCTATTGATATGCTGTTTTAGACCTGTCGGGTAAAAAGAATATGGTGTGAAGTGAAATAAGTTCTTATAACCTTATAAATCGTTGCATATCAGCAGTTTTGTATTTATTTTTTCTCTTGTCTTTTGTAATAGTACCCCCCTGTTAGATAACGGGGGCTTTATGGCTCGCTGACGCTCGCCCCACCGTCAGAGTGAACCAGCCGTTTGCCAGCAAAACTGGCATGGCTTGATGTCTTACGACCGCCACCACGTCTGGATCACTCCGGCGGTGTTGCTGTCTTGCCTACCATTTCCTCATTTTCCGTGTACTTATATCCAACACCTCTGACAATGACGATATAGCGTGGTCTGTCCGGCTCCGGCTCAATCTTCTTTCTTAATTTTCGTATGAATGAAGTCAGATTATTAGGGTCTGCCGGATAGTCATATCCCCATACATTTTCATAAATCTGTTCTTTGGTAAAAACCTGCTCCTTATGAGAAATGAGAAAATAAAGTATATCAAACTCTTTTGCTGTAAGCTGTATGATATTGCCTGTTTTGTGTGATACAGTACGAGTAAAAGGATTGATTATAAAATCTGTCCTATCTTGTTGTATATAAGCAGGAGTGGTACATATCTTTTTCGATAGCCATTCAACTGTTTGCTGGAAATAATGTTCTTCATTATCCCAAAATTCTGCTACTAATATCTTCCCATAGTATCACCTGCGCTTTTAAAGATTATTTTTCAAATATCAAATCAATTCTTCTAAAACCGCCATGTGCATCTATTAAAGTAGGAATAAAACCAACATAGGAATATCCCTCTTTAGCATATTTATTGATTATTTCTTTTGGTTCAGAAGCAGAATGGAATAGCACACCTTTTGCCTCAAATTTCACTTCTACATACTTATATTCTTTCATAATCATCAATACCGCCTTTCAATTATCTAAATGTTTTTCTAATTTCTTCTAATTCTTCTTCGTTTTCAACCCAATTTTCTGCATATCCACATGAACAACAAACATAACGTATTACAGGGATTTTCCCAAATAGCGTATAAGTGCTTGTGTAAATATTATTTCCGCTGGCATGGCGGTTAGGGTTATCTGGAATACGAACAATATCGGTTGAGCCACATTTAGGACATGATTTAGTATTTTTCATTTATATTCTCCTCACAACAGCAATTATTTTTTGTTACGTTTGATAAAAAACCAATATGCAAATACAATCAAGGCAAGAACACATAAAATACTATCCATGAAATCACCCACTTTATATACCTTTCTTTTTATCCTCTTTTTTCTTTTTGCGTTCCTTATATATCTTATTCCTTAAAGGAATACCACCGCACAGCAGTAGTACAACAGCCAATATTGTAAAGTCCATATGATTGCTCCTTTTTAAAATTCTTTTTTGTTCATAATTGACAAACTGATTTTCATTGAAACCAATAACATCAACAAAGCGATAATAATTGCAATAGCGATAAGAACTCCCATGCTTACAGTTGGCATATTATCTAACAGACTAACTAAATCAATATTGAAAATGGCTTCTGCTCCTTTCACGATAACGAGAGTGATTACTGCCAGACCGCCAAATGCACCAATCATAGCAATTCTTCCTTTATCTCCACCGAATTTTAGCTGAAAAGGAAGCATGATTGCTTGAACGACAATCATAATAGGTAAAATCATCAATGAACTCTGTACTAAGTCTGTAATAGGTAATGTATCTTTCAATACAGTTGTAATTATTCCTAAAACAGTTGCCAAAACCCAAGCCATACACCCTAATAATAGACCAAGAAAGTATTTTTCACTCACATAATGATTACGTGTAATAGGTAATGTAAACAGAAACGCATTTCCATTATCAAAATCATCATAACTGATTGTGCTTACTGTAAAAAGTGATACAATCCCATCTTTGACAGTTAGAAAAAGAAAAAATCGCTGTATCCCTCATGTTTACTGGGGTATAGCGATTTTTTCCGTTGTTACGGACTTTAGTATTTTATTCTTTCCCTTTACTTTTTTTCTGGATATTTCTCATCTTACTTTTTGTTATGAACTGATAATCTGTTCGGAAACCGCAGACATCATGAAGAGCATCCGTAATTCTTTCCCGTTTGTATAAAGGAATAAATCCCTGTTCCTGTATTCCGGCGAAATTCATTTCTTTTAGAGCATCTAATAATTCTTCACATGTATATTTAGCATTCAGTTTTTTCTCAAGGAAACGGTATATGGTCAATGCAAGAAAACAGATTAGAAAATGTGCTTTGATCCGGTTTTCATCCTGTAAATAGACAGGTCTTGCAGAAAAATCTGTTTTCATAATCCGGAAACATTCTTCTATCTGCCATCTTCCTTCACTTACCTTTAAAATATCATTGACTTCGTCATCCAAAAGATCTGTGCATACTGCGTAAAAGCCATCATACTGGGATTCTTCGGAAATCTTGGCTTCATCCAGATAATGCTTTACATCAGCAGCTTCTCCTTCTTCTGTTACAGCGATCGTTCCGATGTAACGTGCTGGATCATTTGGATTTTTGCGGTTCTTTTTTGTGCTTCCTGAATCCAGCATCTTTTGTGCCCGCTCGATCTGTTTGTCTCGAATAGATTTTTGGTAAAGGGCATATTTAGGAGAATAGGTAATGATCAGGCGCTGATGCAGCTTCTTTGTGGTGTAGGGCTCGTCTTTATAATAAAGTCCTTTGTCATCTTCGGGTAGTTTTGTGATATCAACAGGGGTTCCGTCTGATACTTTTTTAAATCCCTGTAAATTTAATGCCCATTCCTTTTCTTCTTTCTTCAGCTTTTTGATGGACTGGGTTACGATATAAGCCCGTTCTCCCATGTGATTGTACTCTCGGATTGATTCAGAGCCGAGCCCGGCATCGCTACAATAAATAAATTTCTGACAACCAAAATCTCCAAGGACTTTCTTTTCTAACGGTTTGAGAGAGGTCTGCTCGTTTGCATTTCCCGGAAAAAGAGAAAAAGCCAGGGGGATCCCATCTCCATCCATAAACAATCCCATTTGGATGATTGGGTTTGGCCTGTGTTCTTTACTTTTGCCGTACTTTTTATTTTCATCTTCTTGTTCAATTTCAAAGTAATAATTCGAGCAGTCATAATAAAGGATCTTATCATTTCTTTTTCCAAGGAAGTGGGAGTTTTTATAAACCTCAGACTGAATAAGATCACATTCCGTACCAAGTACATCCAATGCCCGGTAAACATCATGAAGCTCGTAGGATGGTTTTTCTAAGAATTCAGATGCAACTTTGTAAGAAGAACGTTTGCTGCAAGGTTCTAAGATTCTTGCATAAATCAGATCCGAAAGGATCGCATTGATATCATACTTGAATTTATATTTATGTTTCAATTTCCGACAGATTTTATTCATTTGTAGTTGATAATAAATGGATTGGAGAAACAGATAGCCACCACGGAAGAAGGCCTGCTTGCCATAATCTAAGTGTCTATCCGCATGGAATGGTATCAATACTGTCTGTGCTTCTTTTTCCTTTTTATATTTTTCAGTTTCTATTTTCACTTCATTTTTCGCCCATGCAATGACATCATCTCTTGTAGGTCCATGTTCAGGCAAAAGTTGTTCTAAGGTTCCCAGCTTGCGGACAATAGCTGAAGTAGTGCTGCCATTTGCTTTTGTATAAGATTTGCAGATATAAAAGGACTCTGCATTTTTTGATTTTGTTATATGAAGATTCATCTGTCATCCCTCCTCCCTTATTATATCATACAATAACATAAAATAACAGATATAAAATCAAAAAAATTGACATAAAAAAAGCAGGTTTTATGCGACCTGTGAGTACTTTTTCCGATATTCAACTGTCAAACTCCCGAACAGAAACGCATTTCCATTATCAAAATCATCATAACTGATTGTGCTTACTGTAAAAAGTGATACAATGAAACTCAGAAAACCTAATGGGAATATCACATCATCAGTAAATATCATCATACCGATTACAATCGCCAAAATGAGCAACAGAAAATTTTTCTGTAACATCATCAATTTCAAATCTTTTACGAATAAGCCTTTCATTGTTCTGTCCCCCTTATCATCATGGTAATGACTTCATCTATTGTACCTTTTTCAATGGCAATTTTAGGATAATTCTCCATATAATACTGTTTCTGATTTGTCAGACAGCTATATCCATATGTTTCTTTTTTGGAACGCAATATAAACTGTTTATCCAGCTTGCTGTATTGTTCTGCGTCTACTTTTAATAAAGCATAGTCACTAAGAAGAACGTCCGTATCTTCATGCAGAATAATTTTTCCGTCATGTATCATATAAAGGTCATCACATAGCGACTCCAAATCACTGGATATATGAGAGCTGATTAAAATGGAGCGTTCTTCATCTTTTTCCAGAAATTCTCTTAACATTTCAAGCAATTCGTCTCTTGCGATTACATCTAAACCTGCTGTCGGTTCGTCCAGTATCAGCAGTTTTGCATTGTGTGAAATTGCAACCAGCACTTTTAATTTTGCTTTCATTCCTGTTGAAAATTCTTTTATCTGTTTATTCATAGGTAGTTGAAATTTCTGTACCTGTTCTATAAATAGTGATTTGTCGAATTTTGAGTACATATTCTGCAATATAGGGATAATATCTTTTATCTTCAGATACCCACTAAAACCAGAATCCGACAATACTACACCCAATTCCTCTTTATCTTTTGCTGTGAAGTCTTTTCTGTCCTTTCCAAGTATGGTAATATTTCCGCCGTCAGTTGAAATCAAACCTAATATCGCCTTAAATGTTGTGCTTTTTCCAGCACCATTTTGTCCAATCAAGCCTGTTACACATCCAGACATAAGCTCTAATGAACAATCAAGAGAAAAATTATCATAATGCTTTTTCAAGTGTTCAATTTTTAACATACATCAACCCTCCAATATCAACTCAAATAAACTTTTTATATCTTCATCACTAATACCACATCGTCTGCCTTTTTGGATAGCCTGCTCCAAATCCGCTTCCAATTCTTTTTTCTGTTCTTCCAAAAGCAGTTCTGTATTTGTAGCCGCTACATAAGTGCCTTTTCCATGTACTGTAACCGTAAAACCCTCACTTTCCAAATTGTCGTAAGCTTTTTTTACAGTTAAAGCACTTATTTTTAGTTCCTTAGAAAGTGTACGGACAGATGGAAGATTGTCGTTTTCCTTTAGTTCCCCGTTGCGTATGAGCATTTTAATCTGGTCAACAATCTGTTCATATATGGGAACCATTAGGGAAGTATTGATTATAATTTTCATTCTTTATATCCTTCCTTCTTTTCTTGATAACAGTATATAACAGTTACAAACTGTTGCCAAGCGTTATATAGTGTTTATTTTAAATTTTCTTTTGAAATTAAAAACATGCAAATCAATATAGAAATGCATGTTAAAAAATATAGTATTCTATTGTAATTCCTTTAACGCAAGCAGGTGTTTCATGGATTGTTTCTAATATCCTTTTGTTGGGGAAACTCCTCTCTCCCACTTGCTCACCGCCGACTCTGTGACATAGAGCTTTGCCGCAAACTGCTTCTGTGTCATGCCAAGCTCCCTGCGCCGTTTCAAAATATACGCACCAAAGGTCTTCTTATTTTTGTCACCTTCATTCTCTTTCATCATTGAATGTTCCCCTCCTTATTAATGGTAAGTTCCGTCTTGCAAGCCTGACTACACCTTATCTTTACCACCAAAAAAAGTCAATAAAAAACCGGGATTTTCCGACTCGACCATTAGGAAAGTCCCGGTTCTCAGGCAAAATATTCAATGGCACAGCAGATAATAGAAAAGCTGCCGAAAAACAGGTTTCTGCAAAACACTGTTTCCCGGCAGCCTCTGCTGGTCATCTCTTAAAAATAAAAATGATGCGCTCTGATGATCGGTCTCTGATTACAGATCACACTTGGAAAGTGCAGCCTCGTCTGCTACTACGACTACATCCGGATGGAGCTGAAGTACAGATCCCTGTACCTGCGGAGTGATCGGTCCAAAGAAGGATTTGTAAACAGCGTCAGCCTTGTCAGCTCCTGACGCAACGACAAGGATCTTCTTTGCGGACATGATCGTCCCGATACCCATTGTATAAGCCTGACGCGGAACATCCGCCTCTGATGCGAAGAACCGTGTATTTGCCTTGATCGTGCTCTCTGTCAGATCCACGCAATGTGTGTTCTTTTTGAACACATCGCTCGGCTCATTGAAGCCGATGTGTCCGTTATGGCCAAGACCGAGAAGCTGAATATCTGCTCCGCCTGTCGCGCGTACGATCTCGTCGTACTCTGTGCATGCCTTTTCTGCATCCGGCTGTGTGCCGTCCGGCAGGAAGGTGCGGCTCTTATCTACATTGACATGAGAAAACAGATTATCATTCATAAAGTAATAGTAGCTCTGATCATTCTCCTTCGGAAGTCCCTTGTACTCGTCAAGGTTCACTGTCGTCACCTCTGAAAAATCAAGGTCTCCGCTCTTATACCACTCTACGAGCTGCTTATACAGGCCGATCGGTGTGGAGCCTGTCGCCAGTCCCAGTACACAGTCCGGCTTTGCCACGATCTGAGCAGCCATAACAGCTGCTGCTTTTCTGCTCATTTCCGCATAATCCTTTACTTTGTAAATCCTCATCGCCATCTTCTCCTTTTGATTTATGATATGTTTTATTACAGACGTTTCAGAAGCTCTTCTCTTTCTTTCTCGTAGCCCGGCTTTCCAAGAAGCGCAAACATATTTTTCTTGTAGCTCTCTACACCCGGCTGATTAAACGGATTTACACCAAGCACGTAGCCGCTCACGCCGCAGGCAAACTCAAAGAAATAAAACAGCTCTCCGAGGCTCTCCTCATCCTGTCTCGGAATATCAATGCGCAGGTTCGGTACATTTCCATCCGTATGTGCCAGGATCGTACCGTTCATCGCACTCTTATTTACGAAATCAACCGTCTTGCCTGCAAGGTAGTTCAGACCGTCAAGGTCTGCCGCCTCCTCACCGATCGTGAGCTCGCACTGAGATTCTTCTACATTGAGGACCGTCTCAAACAGGATGCGGTTGCCGTCCTGGATAAACTGTCCCATGGAGTGAAGATCGGTTGTCAGATCTACAGATGCCGGGAAGATACCCTTCTGATCCTTGCCCTCGCTCTCGCCGTAAAGCTGCTTCCACCACTCGGATACATAGTGAAGGCTTGGCTCATAGTTCGCAAGAACCTCGATCGTCTTGCCCTTTCTCAGAAGAATGTTGCGGACTGCCGCATACTGCAGCGCGTCATTTTCCTCAAAGTCTTTCTCGAGTGCACGCTCTCTGGCGGCCGCCGCGCCTGCCATCAGCTTATCAATATCGGTACCGCTGACTGCGATTGGCAGAAGACCTACTGCTGTCAGCACAGAGAAACGGCCGCCGACATCATCCGGAACGACGAAGGTCTCATAGCCCTCCTCTGAAGCAAGCACCTTGAGCGCTCCTCTTGCCTTATCTGTTGTGGCATAGATCCGCTTTGCAGCCTCTTCCTTGCCGTATTTCTTTTCAAGCATTTCCTTGAAGATACGGAACGCGATCGCCGGCTCCGTCGTTGTCCCTGACTTAGAGATCACATTGACAGAAAAATCGCGGTCTCCGACTACGTCGATCAGATGCTTCATATATGTACTGCTGATGCTGTTTCCGACAAAATAGATCTCCGGCGTCTTGCGGATCTCTTTTGAAACAGTGTTGTAGAAGTTGTGGCGCAGAAACTCGATCGCCGCTCTCGCTCCGAGGTAGGAGCCGCCGATACCGATCACCAGCAGCACCTCGCTGTCGCTCTTGATCTTCTCCGCCGCTTTCTTGATCCGTGCAAATTCTTCTTTATCATAATTTACCGGAAGATCGATCCATCCAAGGAAGTCATTTCCCGCACCTGTTCTCGATGTGAGGAGCTCCTTTGCATCCGTCACGATCTTCTTCATAGACTCCACTTCTGCTTCTGAAATAAAGCAGGAAGCCTTGGAGTAGTCAAATGTCACTCTGTTGCCCATAGCCAACATCTCCTTATATATTTTTTCTATCCTGTTTCTGACATTGTATATTCTAGCAAAAGGATCGTATTTTGTAAACAGAAACCCCTTTTATCGGACTGATCGATCCGACAAAAGGGGATACGCTCCTGTCTGCGGGCAGATTTAGTCTCTGTTCAGGATCTGCTCTCGCACATAGTCAATGCTTCCAGCTGACATACTGAACTCATCCAGGCCCAGATCCAGCAGTATCTCCACTGCCTTCTGATCTCCTGCCATCTCGCCGCACATGCCTACCTTTATGCCCTCTTTGTGTCCTGCCGCGATCACATGACCGATCGCACGCAGCACTGCCGGGCTGAAATAGTCATACTTATTTGCAATTTTCTTGTTGCCGCGGTCTACCGCAAGGATATACTGAGTCAGGTCATTCGTCCCGATACTGAAGAAGTCTGCTTCCTTCGCAAACTCGTCTGCCAGCATCACACTTGCAGGCGTCTCGATCATCATTCCGACCTCGATCTTCTCATCAAATGCCTTGCCCTCGGCACGAAGCTCTGCCTTGCACTCCTCTACAACTGCTTTTGCATCAAGCAGCTCTTCCATGGAAATGATCATCGGGAACATGATGCGTACGTGACCGAATGCACTCGCACGCAGGATCGCGCGCAGCTGATCCTTAAACATGTCCTTCATATCAAGTGAAATACGGATCGCTCTCCATCCGAGGAACGGATTTTCCTCTTTTTCAAACTCGTAGTAGGAAAGTTCCTTATCGCCTCCGATATCCAGGGTACGGATCGTCAGCTCCTGCGAAGCCAGCTGTGCCGCCTCTTTGTATACTGCAAACTGCTCCTCCTCTGTCGGGAAGTGTGTATTCTGCATATACAAAAACTCACTCCGGAACAGTCCTACACCGTCGATATTCATCGGAAGCGCATTCTGGATATCCTGTACGTTTCCGACATTTGCACACAGATAGATCCTCTTTCCATCCTTTGTCACAGCCGGAGTACTGCGCAGACTCTCCAGACGCGCTCTCTCGCTCTCATAAGCCGCAAGCTTGTCCTCGTACTCTTTTACTGCTGCCTCGTCCGGATCTGTAATGATCACGCCCTCTGCCGCATCCATGCAGACAGTCTGGCCGTCCTCGACCTTGGAAAGGATTCCCTTTACGCCGACAAGTGTCGGGATGCCCATGCTCTTTGCGATGATAGATACATGGCTTGTCACACCGCCCTCTTCGGTAAGGATACCTTTGACAAGAGACGGATCGATCTTTACGGTATCAGACGGATACATATCCCTGGCTACGACAACAACCGGTCTGGTCAGTCCGCCAAGGTCCGGGCGCTTTACACCCTTGAGCGCCGCCATCAGACGCTTTCCGATGTCTTTAATATCCGCAGCGCGCTCCTTCATATACGCGTCATCCATAGCTTCAAAGATCGCTGCAAATTCATCGATCGTCTCGCCTGTCGCCTGCTGCGCATTTTTCAGGTCGCCGTTTATCTTTCCTTCCACGCCGTCCTGAAGCATGAAGTCCCCTGCGATCTCCAGGTGAGCCGCAAAGATCTCGTTCGTCTCGGCCAGAGTCTCAAGCTCTTTTACCACAGCTTCCTTCGCTGCAAGGAAACGGCCGATCTCCGCCTCGCGATCCTGCGCCGCGATGCTTCCGGTCTCCGGCGTCAGATCCGGCTCCAGATACAGATATACCGGAGCGACTGCGATACCTCTGGAGGCCGTCTTTTCCACTGTTACACGTTCCATATTATTCTCCCAGTCCACTTTCGATCGCTTCTACTACCTTCTTAAGAGCTTCTTCCTCGCCCTCGCCGTCGCACTCGACTACGACCTCTGTGCCTGTCTTGATCGCTGCTGCCATAAGGTTGAGAACACTCTTTGCCTGAACCTTCTTATCTCCGACTACAAGAAAAACGTCGCATCTGCAGGAACCTGCCACCTTGCAGAGATTGGACGCCGGTCTTGCATGAATTCCTGACGGGTTTGTGACTGTTACTTTCTGTGATACCATGTTGTACTCCTCCTTATTTATCCTGTTTGTGTCCTTAGCTGTCATAAAGACGCATATGATCGTCCTTATTCTACCCTAAATCGGCCATAAATGGAATAGGTATTTACAATTTATTTACAAACAATCGAAACAATCATTACCATCTCCTGACATACCGGCCGCAGCGCACGGTCATATTGCCTCTTTGGCGGTCTCCTCTTCCGGCTCCCGCGCAAGGCTCTCATATGCATCAAGAATGCTCTGCGCAATGCGCTCCCTCGTCGCAGAATTGATGGGATGTGCAATATCGCGATATTCTCCGTCCGATGCCTTCCTGCTCGGCATCGCAATGAACAGTCCCTTCTCACCTTCGATCACTTTGATATCGTGAACCACAAATTCTTCATCAAAGGTAATAGACACTACTGCTTTCATTTTTCCGTCCTTCGCTACTTTTCTTATCCTTACATCCGTTATCTGCATAATTCTTCCCCCATAGTTTTCCGTGTTTTTTATCTTTTATGCGCAGCTGCCTACAGCACGTAGCGCTCGTTTGATTCGATGACGATCCTGATCCCGTCCTCCCCCACATACCGGGAGTTTGCACGGAGCGTATCGCGGCTCTCCACGATACAGTTTTCAAGGTAAACGTTGTCGCCAAGATACACATCATCCAGCACGATGGAATTTTTGATCACACAGCCGTCACCGACAAAGACTTTTTTGAAGATCACAGAATTTTCCACATAGCCGTTGATGATAGAACCGTTGGCGATCAGACTGTTTTTAACCTTGCTGCCCGGATTGTATTTTGCCGGAGGATTGTCATCCACCTTGGAATGGACATCCGGATACTGCCGGAAAAAGTAATCTCTGACCTCCTTTTTGAGAAAGTCCATATTGGTCTGGTAATAGGATTCCACCGACGCGATATTGCTCCAGTAATCTTTGATCTTATAGCCAAAGATCCGTTTTACGTCCTTGTACCGGATCAGCACATCCTTTACGAAATCATGCCTTCCCTCTTCGATGGATTTTTCGATCAGCTCGATCAGCTGCCGTCTGCGGATCACATAGATCCCGCAGGACACCGTATGAGACGATGCCGCCATCGGCTTCTCATCAAACTGGACGATGCGGCTCTCCTCGTTCATGCGGATAAGTCCGAAGCGCGTCGCGTCCTCCGTGCTCGGAAGATCCTTGCACACGACGGTGATGTCTGCTTTCCTGGCGATGTGGTATTCCAGCACCTTTGCGTAGTCCAGCTTGTACACACCGTCACCGGAAGCGATCACGACGTACGGCTCATGGCACTGGCGCAGAAAATCCAGATTCTGGTGGATCGCATCTGCCGTACCTCTGTACCAGAAGTCATTGTCAGAGGTGACCATCGGCGGAAATACGAACAGACCTCCCTGCTTTCTTCCGAAGTCCCACCACTTGGAAGAGCTTAAATGCTCATTTAAGGATCTCGAATTGTACTGAGTCAGCACAGCCACTTTTTGAATATTTGAATTTGACATGCTGCTGAGCGCAAAGTCAATGCCGCGAAAGCTGCCTGCGATCGGCATCGCCGCGATCGCTCTTTTATTTGATAGTTCCTTCATCCTGTAGCTGTTGCCTCCAGCCAGGATCATACCTACTGCTCTCATTGCACGTCACCTGCCTTATCTAAAGTCTCGCCGCTCTCCAGAACTCCATCCGGATAATCCTCCGGAAGTGTCTTTCCGGTCACTGCCGTATTTTTTCCGATCCGTACATCCGGCGGGATCACCGTATCCTCCCCGACGACTGCCAGACCGAACGCATAGACGGAAGGCTTCACGCGGTTCGGGCGCTCCTCTCCGATGCCAAGCTGCGTACGCGCGCCGATCACGCTGTTTTCCGCTATGATGCCGCGCTCTACGACTGCTCCCTCCCGGATCACCACATTCTGCATGAGGATCGAATCCCGCACGACTGCGCCCTTTTCTATCACAACGCCGCAGCCGATCACAGAATTGTATACTTCCCCGTAGATCTCCGAGCCGTCTCCCACAAGACAGCGCTCTACTACGGAATCTTCCGCCACATACTGAGGCGGGAGAATATCATTTTTCGTATAGATCTTCCAGAATTCCTCGTAAAGATTAAACTCCGGGATAATGTCAATAAGCTCCATATTTGCTTCCCAGTAGGAGCCGAGCGTGCCGACGTCCTTCCAGTAACCATTGTACTCATATGCGACCAGCGTCTGCCCCTTTTCATGGCAGTACGGGATCACATGCTTGCCAAAATCACAGTTCCGCTGATCCTTCAGCGTAAGGAGCGCCTCCTTTAAAACCTTCCAGGAGAATATGTAGATCCCCATAGAGGCAAGATTGCTCTTTGGGTGCTCCGGCTTTTCCTGGAACTCCAGGATCCTGCCGTTTTCATTTGTCACCACAATGCCAAACCTGCTCGCCTCCTCCTGCGGGACAGGCATCACGGCAATGCTGACGTCCGCTTTATGCGCCTTGTGATAGTCAAGCATTACCTCATAATCCATCTTGTAAATATGATCACCTGATAAAATCAGGACGTATTCGGGATTGAATGATTCCATATATGCCAGATTCTGGTATATGGCATTTGCCGTTCCTGTATACCACTCTGCCTTTCCGACCTTCTCATACGGCGGGAGGACGGTCACACCGCCAACATTTCTGTCAAGATCCCACGGGATGCCGATGCCGATATGGGTATTGAGCCGAAGCGGCTGATACTGCGTCAGGACACCTACGGTATCGATACCGGAATTGATACAATTACTTAAAGGAAAATCAATGATCCGGTACTTTCCGCCGAAAGCGACTGCCGGCTTTGCCACTTTTGAGGTCAGAACCCCCAGGCGGCTTCCCTGACCGCCTGCCAGCAGCATGGCTATCATTTCTTTCTTCACCATGTTATCACCTCTTGCTGTTTTTTATTTGAGTTGTATTATAGCACAACTTTTGGCAATAGTGAACATTTTTTTGCAATATTTTTTCTTTCTTTTTATGATATTTAACTTATTTTATGTTTCGACAAAATTTTACCCTCTATTTTTCCTGTATTTTTGCCTGATATCGCATTTACTTTTTTGTTTATTTTCACCATTTTTCGACTTTTTTCACTACAACGACTGACGCCAAAGCTTCCATCCGCTCTCCCCGGCGCGCCAGATCGCAGATCCCGGGAGAAAATCCTTGGAATTTTATCCTGATAATAGTATACTGTATGCAGATATAAAATAAATTTGAAGGAGTTTTTTCTATGTATCAGATAAACTACGATAAACCGGTACATATCCACTTTATCGGGATCGGCGGGATCAGCATGAGTGGTCTTGCCGCTGTTTTGCTCAAACGCGGATTTACGGTAAGCGGCTCGGATGCGCGCAGGACGCCTCTGACACAGTGGCTTACAGAGCTTGGCGCATCGATCGCCTACCCGCAGAGCGCAGACAATATCACAGACGATATTGACGTGGCTGTATACACCGCGGCTATCCATCCGGACAACCCGGAGTTTCAGGCGGCACAGAAAAAATCTGTCCCCATGCTTTCCCGCGCGCAGCTTCTCGGGGAGCTGATGAACAACTACGAATCATCCATTGCCGTAGCCGGGACGCATGGCAAGACAACGACAACCTCCATGCTCTCACATATCCTGATGCACGCACAGCTTGATCCGACGATCTCTGTCGGCGGCATCCTGCCTGCGATTGGGGGCAATGTGCGCATGGGAAAATCAGAATACTTCCTGACCGAGGCCTGCGAATACACAAACAGCTTTCTTGAGCTTTCGCCCACGCTTGGCATCATCCTGAATATTGACGCAGACCACCTCGACTTTTTTAAGGATCTGGAGGATATCCGCCATTCCTTCCGCCTGTTCGCACAGAAGATCGCTTCGGATGGCTTTCTTGTCATAAACGCTCAGATCCCCCGGATCGAAGAGCTGACAAAAGACCTTGCGTGCCGTACAGTGACCTTCGGCATCGGATGCGGGGACTATCAGATCACAGACCTTTCCTACGATGATATGGGCTGCGGCAGCTTTTCGCTCACGCACGACGGAAATACGCTGGGACATTTTACGCTGCGCGTCCCCGGCAAGCATAACGTGGCAAACGCTGCGGCTGCGCTCGTTTCCGGTGCGCTCCTTGGCATCCCCGCCGACGTCATGGCGGAGGGCATTCTCGCCTTCACAGGAACCGACCGCCGTTTTCAGAAAAAAGGCGAGCTCGGCGGCGTGACGATCATAGACGATTATGCGCATCACCCGACGGAGATCCGCGCAACGCTCCATGCCGCAAAAAAATACCCGTGCAAACACGTCTGGTGTGTATTCCAGCCGCATACCTATACGCGCACAAAGGCATTGCTCGATGAGTTTGCCGATGCGCTGTGCCTGGCCGACAGGGTCGTACTCGCTGACATTTATGCAGCGCGCGAGACAGACACCCTCGGAGTCAGCTCAGAGGATCTGCGCGAAAAGGTCGCTGCGCGCGGCACGCAGGCATGGTATTTTTCCACATTTGACGAAATCGAGAACTTTCTGCTCGAAAATTGTATCCCCGGAGACCTGTTGATAACTATGGGGGCCGGGGATGTAGTAAAAATAGGCGAAAATCTGCTTGGACAATAGTTATCCACATTATCCACATGTTTATTCACACATTTTGTGTGTTTGCATGTGGATTTTTTTGTGGACAACCCCGTTTACATAATTTTTCCTGAAAAACCGCGTTTTTCCTACAATTTTTGCAGAACGGCACACGCCTTGTCAACTTTTTATCCACATTATCCACACCCCTGTGTATATTAATGCTGTGTACCTGTGTGAAAAAATCTCCTGTTCTCATTTTGCCCCGGATATGCTATACTGAATACCTGAGAAATCTTACGCAAAAATATTCGGATAAGTGGGAGTAGATCTGATGAAAATATATACCGGAACACCGGAGGGGATGACCGTCATCCACAATTTTTTTATTGACCAGTACATGCCTCGCGCAAACGGCGAATTTGTAAAAGTATACCTGTATCTGCTGCGCTGTGCGGACTCTGGACGGGAGCTCTCGCTCTCTTCCATTGCCGACGTCTTTGACTGTACAGAAAAAGATATCCACCGCGCACTGCTATACTGGGAAAAGCAGGGGCTGCTTTCCCTCTCCGGCGCCGGCAGCGGTCTTTCCGGCATCACCTTTCTGATCCCGCCTGCACAGCACAGCCCGCAGACGCTTTCTACCGCTCCGGCTGCCACGCAGGAGCCGTCCGGCAGCATGGGCAGCATGACAGGCGCCAAAAAGCAGGAGCAAAAGGCAGAGACAGCCGCAGCTGCTCCTTCGCCGACCCGCGAACGCATTGCCACGGCACAGGAACAAAAGGAGATCCGTCAGCTTTTTTATGTCGCAGAGCAATACCTGCAGCGCCCGCTTACCTCAGCAGAGCAGAGCGATTTTATCTATTATTATGATGATCTGCAGTTTTCTGCCGACCTGATCGAATATCTGATCGAATACTGCGTCTCAAAGGGAAGCGCGAACCGCCATTATATGCGCACGGTCGCGCTTGCGTGGGCAGAGGCCGGTATCTCCACCGTTCTTCAGGCAAAAGAAGAGACAAATACATACAACAAAAACTTCTTTGCCGTGCTCAATACCTTCGGGATCCGGGGCCGCGGACCTGCCGCGCCGGAACAGGAGCTGATGTCCAGATGGTTCCAGGAATTTGGGTTTTCTGCTGATATCGTACTGGAAGCGTGCAGACGTACCATCCGGCAGACGCACCAGCCCAATTTTCAGTATGCTGACAGGATCCTGGAGCAGTGGAAGGAAGGCGGCGTGCGCTCCCTTTCCGACGTCGAGCAGCTTGACAGACGCCACCGCGCGGAACAGAAAAAATCCTCTGCTTCCACTCCTGCCCCCAGACCATCCAGGCCTGCCGCAAACCGCTTCAACAATTTCTCTCAGAGAGAATACGACTATAATCAGCTTGAAAAACAGCTTCTTAATAATTAAGTGAGGTACTGCTATGGGACTGACCAACTCACAATATAATACGATCATGCGCGGCTACCAGCAGCAGCAGGCGGAGGATCATGCAGACCAGATGCGCCGCACAGAGGAGATCTATTCAAAATTCCCGGAATTTTCCGAGATTGATGCGCAGATCGCCTCCATGAGTACCGCCTGCGCACGGAAGCTGCTGGATGATGAGCCGTCCTCCGTAGATGAGCTGCGCACCCGGATCGGCAAATGCTCCCGCAAAAGAGAGGAGATCCTGACCAGACACGGCTATCCCGCCGACTATCTGTCGCCGCGTTACCGCTGTCCGGACTGTCAGGATACCGGATACATCGGCACAAAAAAATGCCACTGCTTCCTGCAGGCGGCGATCGATCTGCTCTATACGCAGTCAAATCTGCGCGAGGCCTTAAAAACAGAGCATTTTGGCGCATTTTCACTGGACTATTATTCGGAAAAGATCACCGATCCGGTGACCGGGCAGAGCGCTTCCGCAACCGCGCTGCGCACATACGAAGAATGCCGCCGCTTCGTCCGGGAGTTTGACGATAAATTCGAGAATCTCTTTCTTTACGGCGACACAGGACTGGGAAAGACTTTTTTGTCCCACTGTATCGCCAAAGAGCTTTTGGAGAGCGCACATTCTGTCATCTATTTTTCGTCGTTCCGCCTTTTTGAGCTTTTTGCCAACTCGACCTTTGGGCGCAGCAGCGCCTCTGATCCGGATGATCTGGAGCAGCATATCTTTGAATGCGACCTTCTGATCATCGACGACCTCGGGACAGAGCTCGTAAACTCCTTTGTCTCGTCTCAGCTCTTCCATGTGCTGAATGAACGGATCCTGCGGCGAAAAAGCACTCTGATATCCACGAACCTCGCGCTCGCTACGTTCGCGGACACGTATTCGGAACGTATCTTCTCGCGGATCTCCAGCAGCTACACGATGCTGAAGCTGATCGGTGACGATATCCGCATTCAGAAAAAAATATCTGCTATCCGGTCTTGATCTCTTTGTTTTTTGTGGTAAAATCGGGTAGGCAGTAAAATATCTTTACACTATTTCACGGCTGTATAACAGCAACAGGAGGATAAAGTATGGATTTCCAGTCTGCAAATGAACGAAACCTTGAAACGATCCCGGTCGGGGAGCTTGGCATTATCGCATTAAAAAGCTGCGAGACGCTCGGACAGAAGATCAACAACTACATCGTACAGTGGAGAGGCGAACGGGAGCATGAGCACAGGGACAGCCCTCTTCTGCGTTCCTACGCGCAGCCGTCCTATCTGATCGACGCGAAGATCCCGCGTTTTGGTTCCGGAGAGGCCAAGGGGATCATTAATGATTCCGTCCGCGGCGCTGACCTCTATCTCCTCGTGGATGTCTGCAATTACAGCCTGACCTATCCGATCTTCGGAAAAACAAACCACATGTCCCCGGATGACCATTTTCAGGATCTCAAGCGTGTGATCGCGGCAGTCGGCGGAAAAGCGCGCCGCATCAATGTCATCATGCCGTTCCTGTATGAGAGCCGGCAGCATAAGCGCTCCGGGCGCGAATCTCTGGACTGTGCACTTGCACTGCAGGAGCTCGTAAAAATGGGCGTGGACAATATCATCACCTTTGACGCGCACGACCCGCGTGTTCAGAACGCGATACCGCTTCACGGCTTCGAGACCGTCACACCGACGTATCAGTTTATCAAGGGACTTTACCGCGCAGCGCCGGACATCCAGACGGACGCCAGACATCTGATGATCATCAGCCCGGACGAGGGCGCCGCAAGCCGCGCGATCTATATGGCAAACATCCTCGGCGTTGACATGGGTATGTTCTACAAGAGACGTGACTATGCACACATCGTAAACGGCCGCAATCCGATCGTTGCCCATGAGTTCCTCGGCGCTGATATAAACGGCAAGGATGTCGTGATCATCGACGATATGATCTCCTCCGGCGACAGTATGATCGACGTAGCAACAGAGCTCAAGAAGCGCAATGCCGGCAGGATCTTTATCTGCTCTACCTTCGGTCTGTTCACCAACGGACTGGAGAAATTCGACCGTGCGTACGAGCAGGGGCTCTTCCACTCTATCCTGACGACAAACCTCGTCTACCAGTCGCCGGAACTTCTTAAAAAACCGTACTATACCGGCTGTGATATGAGCAAGTTCATCGCGCTCATCATCGACACGCTCAACCACGACGGCTCGATCAGCGAGCTGCTCAATCCGACCGACCGTATCACAAAGTTTTTGGAAAAGCACAGAAACGCATAAAAACGGATTCTGATATAAAAAATACTTACTTCGGCAGCATTTCTCCCGAAGTAAGTATTTTTTTGTGAATACCGGTTTTATGATAACTGCTTCTCCTCCCGCAGCAGACGGATCTCCGCCGCGTAGCCCGGCAGCTCATTCGGCGTCTCCAGGCAAAATGGCAGATTCTTTAAAAGAGGATGATGTACGACCCGGTGCAGCGCCTGTGTTCCAAGGAAGCCCTCGCCGATCTTTTCATGTCGGTCCTTATGGCTGCAAAACGGATTCTTTGTGTCATTGACATGGATCGCCTTCAGACGCTCCAGACCGATCACACGGTCAAATTCTGCAAGCACTCCGTCCAGATCCTCCCTGATGTCATAGCCTGCGTCATATACGTGACACGTATCGAGGCAGACGCCCATCTTCTCTTTGCACTCTACAAGCGAGAGGATCTGCGCCAGCTCTTCAAATCTGCTCCCGACCTCGCTTCCCTTTCCCGCCATTGTCTCCAGCAGCACCGTTGTGTGCAGCTGCGGCGTAAGGATCTCATTTAACAGCTCTGCGATCAGCTCGATCCCTTTTTCTACTCCCTGGCCCACATGACTTCCAGGATGGAAATTGTAAACATTGCCCGGCAGATATTCCATCCTTCTTAAATCATCCGCCATTGCCTCTTTTGCAAACTCACGCACCTTCGCATCCGCAGAGCACGCATTCAGCGTATACGGAGCATGCGCCACGATCGTCCCGATCCCATGCTCCTTCGCATAGGCAAGGTACGCCTCAATATCTTTCTCATCCAGCGCCTTCGCTTTGCTTCCGCGCGGATTGCGCGTAAAAAACTGAAACGTCGTTGCTCCGATCGATACAGCTTCCTTTCCCATATGCAAAAATCCCTTTGAAGAGGATAGATGACATCCTATCTTTAACATAGTTCCCGCTCCTGTTCTTTTAATATTCAAATGTGACTATTTCACCGTTTTTCACAAGACTGCCTCCACAGACTGCGCGGATCAGCAGACCATGACATGCGACAGCCACCTTCGGATAATGTTTATATTTCTCAAGGATCGGAAAAACTCTGCTTCGCATTGCGCTCATATCCTCCCAATCCAAATTTTCCCCCGCAGGGTATACGCCGTTATTTTTCACAAACTCGAGATAATTTTTCTCAGTACTCTGTTCATCCTCATAAATATAAGCTTTATTCGCCAGCCATTCGTGCAGATCTGTTTCTATCATAATATCTGCCTGAAGCTCTTTCGAAAGGATCGCCGCCGTCTGTGCCGCTCTTGTATACGGAGAGGATAAGATTATACTTACACCCCGCAGCCGCTCGTCTTTTGCTGTACTTCGGATCTCCTCAATTCCCTGTTCGCTTAACGGAGCCAACTGAACGCCAAATCCCTGATACACCTTTTCGTTCCGCTCCGAATAATCGGTTTTCCCATGTCTGATAAAATAGAAAACTGCCATTTCCACTCCTTATCTGGTCTTCCAATTTCACCGCTTTTCCTGAAACCTTACAGCCTCGCCAGTATTTCCCGCTCACGTTTCTGACACGTAAACAAAATGACCTGCCGCCCGCTCTTTTTGAGCCAGCGAAGCGCCGCCTCAAGCCGTGTATCATCATACATCGCAAACGTTTCATCCAGTACGACCGGAGGCTGCAGACCGGCGCACAGCAGCTCTCCGGCGGCCATACGCAGCGCAAAATAAATCTGCTGCATCGTCCCTCCGCTCACCTGCCGCAGCCCCAGCACGCGTTCAGGCGTGTAGATCCGTACCTCCATTGTCTCATCCAGTATCACGCGGCTGTATGCCCCTCCTGTCAGCTCACAGAGGATCTCTGAGGCTCTCTCATTCAGTCTGCCGCCTGATCTTGCATAGATGCCCGAGGACAGCTCACAGATCCGGTCCATCGCCATCGTGACTGCCGCCAGCTCCGTATCCGTGCCTGCCGGACCGACATGCCTCTGATACAGCGTCTCCAGTTCATCCTGCAGCCGTGCATACGTTTCCTCACGCACGCTGATCTCTTCGATCAGATAATCCTGTGAAGCCCTCCTGCGCGCTTCCTCCCGCTGTCCTGCGGCTTTTTCCTGCCGCCCCCCGGTATTGCCCGCAGTCTCGTCCGGCTCCTGAAGCAGCCTGTATGCCGGCGCGATCAGAATCAGAAAAACAGCTCCTGCCACGCCAAGGAACAGACGCAGCTTCAGATCTGTCAAAAAAATTGCCCCGGCCACAGCCAGTATACCAGCCAGGAGCAAAAGACTGATGATGATCCATCTCCACCGTGCAACAGGCTGTGCCTCATCCTCCACAGACTGATCCGCCCGGTTGTCCGCCGGTCCGCGATGTACGTCCTTTTGCCGCTTTAAAAGCTCCAGCTCGGTGCGGATCGCCTCTGCCTTTGCCAGCTTCTTCTCGATCTGCGCCTCCAGCTGCTCCTCCTCTTTCTTTTTTTTCTGTTCCAGCTGTTTCTTCTTTTTGCGAAGTGTCTGCAGCGCCTGTGCCACATCCAGCTGCGCATCCATCGTTCCCTCACTGTTTACCATAAATCTGCGCAGCTCCTCTGCGAGCGCGTCATCCGTCTGTGCCTGTGCCTGAGGGATAAACACCGTATTGACAAACGCCTGCTCACTGATGCCGCCAAGCAGCTCCTCCATCGCCCGCTCCGGCTGCGCTGCGCTTCGCAGCTGCGTCTCACAGGTGACGGTAAGCGGCTGCGCGCTGCGGTCAAAGCAGCGGTCAATGCGATAGATCTCCCCGTCCTTTTCTATCCTCATGCTTCCCAGAAAAACGCCCGGTGCGTCCCAGGGCTGCCGCAGCTGATATTCATCCATCCTCGCCGCTCTTCCTCTGGCGCGCCCCAGACCGAAAAACATCGCGCGGATAAACGAATGGATCGTCGTTTTTCCTGTCTCATTTCCGCCATATATAATATTCATCCCCGGCTTTAGCGCAATTTTATGATTTTCAAATTTTCCATAGCGTTTCAGCCAAAGTTCCAGTATTTCCATGCTGTCCTCTTTCTTTCCAGATTCTCTGAGCGCTACTGTTTCGGATAGAGCAGCGCCTCCAGACCATAGCGCAGCGCCTTCTCCTCTACTATGCTCCTTTGTCCGTCACCAAAGCTCTCGATATATTTCCCGATCAGCTGTCCCCGGTACCTCTCCGCCAGCTCTTCGAGATGAAAGGCGGGCACGGTTGTATCCACCACCTCAAAAATACGTCCGCACTTCATATATTCCCGGATATCCGGCCGAAGCCTGGGATCCCGCTCTCCTATAAGCGTGATCCGGTACATGTGCTGCGTACCGCCTGCGTGTACCGTCTGCGCAACCTTTTCACGGATCGAATACACCGTATCGTTCTCGGTCACCTCCACCGTCTCATGGCGGTATTCCCGGCAGCACACCTCAACAAAAGAAAGCTTCACCCTCCTGCGCTGCACATCTCCGATAATATAGCCGTGCGCTCCTGTGTCATTGCAGTCGACAGGCTCCAGCGCGCCTGCATACATGGCAAGATTCTGAATCACCATCTGAGGCTTGTGGATATGTCCGAGCGCAATATAATCAAAGCCCGCGTCCTGCAGCCGCGCTTTGCTGATCGGGACATGCTCTGCGTCTCCTCCGTGTGCCAGCAGGATCTTGAAATAATCATTCGGTTCCGCTTCCAGAGAATCATATACAGGTTCTCTGATCTCCTGACTGTGATAGCTAAAGCCGTATATCTCTGTCCGCAGCTCCGGCAGACGCACGCGCTCACACTGCGGAGCAAACAGGCAGATCACATTCTCGTTCCAGGGGAATTTCAGATACGGTGACGACGGCTTCAGATAGTCATGATTCCCCGCGATCAGCACGACTACCGTCCGCTCCAGCGTAGAAAACAGGTAATTGACCTCCCGCAGCTGCGAAAGCTCCGGCTGCCTGTGGAACAGATCGCCCGCGATCAGCAGCAGATCCACCTTTTTTTCATTTGCATCCGCAATACAGCGGCGAAAGCTCTCCCATATCTCACGTCCCCGGTCCTTTGCCCACAGAAATCCGTGATCCGGCGCTGCCCCAAGATGTACGTCCGCAATATGCATAAACCGCATAGCATCCCTCCTCATTCTTATTATTTAGCCCTGTGTTCCGCAGCTGTATTTTTGACCTCGTGTACGATTCCCTGATTGCCGCAGCCGTTCCTTTTCCACTGCTCTTTTGTCATATAATTCGTATGTCCTGTCCTTATTTCATTCATGCACGGAACGGGCACCTCCGTACAGGTGTGATGATATACAAATCCCAGCTTTTCCTGTACTCTTTTTGATTTCTCATTCCCATCATAGTACCCGCACCAGATCGTAGTCATCCCGAGCTCTTCAAAGCCGCGGCGCAGCACCTCTTTTGCTGCTTCCGGTACGTATCCTCTGCCCCAGAATGGTTTCCCGATCCAGTAGCCCAGCTCGCATTCGTCATCCCGCTTTGTCATGTCCGTAGCGCCATTTAAGCGCAGCTCGATCGCTCCGATCGCTGTGCTGCTGCCTTTTTCACAGATTGCATAGCACTCTGCGCCGTTTAGGACATGCCGGATCACCTCCAGGCTCTCCTGCGTACTTTTGTGCGGCAGCCATCCGGCAACAGGACCTACCTCCGGATCTTTTGCGTATTCAAACAGACTTTTTGCATCATTCTCCGACCACGGACGAAGTATCAGTCTTTCCGTGTACAATATCATTTTGTCATTTCCTCCCTCCGCATCTTCTCCTACCAGAACAACTATAGTAAAATCAGCAGATAAAATCAACCTTTTTATTCGTGCAAAAAGGCAGGACGCCTTCCTTTTTACGGGAATGTATCCTGCCTGATGCTTCACAGCTGCTCCGGTCGCATCACGCCTGTAAAAGCGCCTGCTCCAGATCAGCGATAATATCCTTTATATTCTCGATACCGACAGACAGACGGATCAGTCCGGGTGAAATACCTGCCTGCACCAGCTGCTCATCCGTCATCTGACGGTGCGTATGGCTCGCCGGATGCAGCACACACGTCTTTGCATCTGCCACGTGCGTCACGATCGACGCCATCTTCAGAGAATCCATAAAACGTACGGCCGGCTCTCTGCCGCCTTTGAGCTCAAAGGAGATCACTCCGCACGTGCCGTTTGGCATATACTTTTTCGCAAGCTCATGGTATTTATCTCCGGGAAGTCCCGCATAGTTGACCTTCGCCACTTTTTCGTGCGCCTGCAAATATTCTGCCACCTTCTGCGCATTGTAGCAGTGGCGCTCCACACGCAGCGGAAGCGTCTCCAGCCCGACATTGAGCAAAAAGCAGTTCATCGGAGACGGGACGGCTCCCAGATCACGCATCAGCTGTGAGGTAGCCTTTGTGATGTAAGCCGCTTTACCGAACTTTTTCGTATAAGTAATACCGTGATACGACTCGTCCGGCGTCGTCAGCCCCGGAAATCTGTCTGCATGTGCCTCCCAGTCAAAATTCCCGCTGTCTACGATCGCGCCTCCGACCTGCATCGCATGTCCGTCCATATATTTTGTCGTAGAGTGCACCACGATATCTGCTCCCCACTCGATCGGACGGCAATTAACCGGAGTCGCGAAGGTATTGTCTACGATCAGCGGAACTCCATGCGCATGGGCAACCCTTGCCATCTTTTCTATATCAAGAACGACAAGCGCCGGATTGGAGATGCTCTCGGCGATCACTGCCTTCGTATTGGGACGAAATGCCTTCGACAGCGTTTCCTCATCGGCGTCCACATCCACAAAGGTGCACTCGATCCCGAGCTTTCCAAGCGTCACGCCAAGCAGATTGAACGTGCCTCCGTAAATGGCGGATGCACAGATCACATGACCGCCTGCCTCACAGATATTAAACACTGCGTAAAAGTTTGCCGCCTGTCCGGATGAGGTCAGGATGGCTGCCACTCCGCCCTCCAGATCGGCGATCTTGGCTGCCACCGCATCATTGGTCGGATTTTGCAGTCTTGTATAAAAATATCCGTCCGCCTCCAGATCAAAGAGCTTTCCCATCTGCTCTGTGGTATCATATTTAAATGTCGTGCTCTGATAGATCGGCAGCATCCGCGGCTCTCCTGTCTTTGGCTTCCAGCCGGACTGGATACATTTTGTCTCGATCTCGTAGTTGCTCATGTCACTTCCTCCTCTTCACAAAAACCCTGTCTCAGCAGCCCCTGTCTCACGGGCTGTATCCCGGACGTCAACAGCAGCAATACAGCGGCATCATCCGTCCTCCGCAGCAGCAGCTGCAAAATGCGTTCAGAAGACACAGCCTCATGCACCAGTCTCCCTGTCCGCCGATCGGGCTTCCGTACATGTCGCCCATGGACTGATACCACTGACCGCCGTTTTCAATCTGCTGCAAAAGCTGACGGTACACCATATTGTCCGGCTCCATCGCCGCCGCTTTCTGCGCATGCTCTTTAGCGAGCACATTATTTCCCTGTCCGGAATTTGCCATCGCGCTGAGGTAATACCAGCGTGCGTTTCTCGTCTGCAGTTCAGAAAGCACGTGCAGCGCCTCTGTAAAATGACGGCTTCTGATATAGTTTTCCGCCGCCTGCATCCGCACATCCTCCTCTGACCATGAGCTGCTCTGCCCGGCATTGCCGCCAAAGCCTCCAAAGCCGCCGAAACCGCCCTGATAACCGCCGCTCTGATAGCCTGCGCCGCCCTCCCGTTCACGCATGATCTGCTGGTATGCCTGCTGTATCTCTTTAAACTTTTCCTCTGCCTGTGCCTTATTTGGATTATTGATATTGGCATCCGGATGATACTTTCTGCTGAGCGCCCGATATGCCTTCTTTATTTCTTCCTCAGAAGCATTTTCCGGTACTCCCAGCACCGTATACGGATTTTTCATAATTTCCTCCGATGCTGCATCCTCTGCAGCATTTACCCGACCTGTCCTTTTCCATGGCCGGTCCTCTTTTTCTCTTTATTAATTCTTATTTTTCTTTTCCCCGTTTTTTGACTCTGCCAGATCCTTCAGCGCCGCATATTTGCACCACACGCCGGAATACAGGATATTTCTGAGGATCTCTGCATTCTCGAGCACTGGAAGCCGCTCAAAAGCGCGCGATGCTTCTATCATCATATCTGTGAGCATCATACGGATCTCCTGTTCCCTCGGCGTGCCCCAGATTGCTCCGTCTCTGGAAAACAGATTATAATTTTCATGCTTTCTGTCGCGCTCGACATCCTCCAGCGCGTCCATCAGATAAATGAACTTTCCCATATAGAAGCCCATTTTCCCCAGATCCTCTTTCCAGACGTCATCCTTCCATATAAACAGCTCCGCCAGAAAGTGCCCGGTAAGCCCTGCAACGTAATCTATATCACGACAGTCTCTGCGCTCTGCCTCATGGAGGAGGCGGATATTTTTCTCGATCGCCTGCGTCTGCCGCGGATACTTCTGCGCTACCTTCGTATAAGCAGACCGAAGCAGCGCGGCTGCCGCGCGGCGTGTCTGCTTATGCTCATCCTCCCAGTCATCGCGCAGCTTCTGGTAAGACAGCAGGACGCACATATCTGCCGCATAGTCTACCGCCTCATTCTCCACGGTCGGATGCTTCCTCAAAGGATGTACCACACACCGGTGCGCTTCCTTGTGCGTATCCGGCTCATACAGCCCGGTCATCAAAAGCGCGAGGAACGTCAGGTCATAGTTTAACATCATCTGAGCCGTACGTCCATACCTGTGATGCAAATTACGGCATAATCCGCAGTAAAAACTGCGGTATGCCGTATATTCTCTCAATTTCAGTTCCTGCTCATTTACATAAATATATCCAAACATCTCTGTCAGCTCTTCTTTTCGAATTCGTGTCTGCACTTCGGGCACGTAATGCGGATCTTCCCTTTGCCGCGCGGGATACGGATCTTCTGTCCGCAGGAAGGACACTTATAAATATGAAAGTCCTTACTCTGCTGCGCATGGTTTTTCATCTGCCCGAAACGCGCCTTTACCTTCCACACCATGTTGAGATATTTCTGATTCTCAGCGCTGCGCTTTGCATAATTTCTCGAAAACATGCGAAAATAACACAGCCCGAGGACCACCAGTGCCAGCAGATACAAGATACGGTATCTGGTAAAAATATTCAGCACCAGGCACACAAGACAGACACCGAGCATGAATTTGGAAAGCTGATCTGCCCCGTATCTTCCGTTCATAAATTCCATAAAACGCCTTTTCATTTCAATCTCCTCGCTCCTTTGTCAGATTCTTCAACTTTACCGCCAATCGCGAAGAATGTCAACGGATGTACCGGCAAATTCAGAGAATTTTTAGATACATTATGGTTTATTTACTTCTTCCTCCGGTATGACCGGAAATGTGACAGTCACCTGAAAGATATCGTTCTCCACGGACAGATCAAATGTCCCGCCCTGCATCTGCACAAGGCTCTGAGCGATGGACAGCCCCAGTCCGCTGCCCTCTGTCGTGCGGCTCTTATCTCCCCGCACAAAACGTCCCATCAGCTCCTTTGCATCTACGGTCAGCGTCTCCTTTGTCGTATTTCGCAATGTCAGATACGCCGTGCGGTCCTCGCGGCCAAGCTCCACGTAGACGCGCGTCCCCTCGAGCGCATATTTATAAATATTCCCCAGCAGGTTTTCCAGTATCCTCCAGAGCTGCCGCCCATCCGCCATGATGCAGATCGGCTCCTTTTCTACCTCCCACACCACGCAAAGCGCGTGCTCCTCAAAACGCTCCGCAAACTCTCCGTACGCCTGCTGCAGCATACTCTGAAACTGCAGCTTCACCATCTGGAGCTCGATATTGCCTGAGCTGATCTTGCTCGCCTCGACAAGATCCTCGGTAAGCTGGCGCAGACGCTGCGATTTCTGGTCCAGCACATCAATGTAATGCCGGATCCTCTCATCCGGAAGCTGCTCGCGCTTGAGCAGATCTACATAGTTCACGATCGAAGTCAGGGGGGTCTTGATATCATGCGAAACATTCGTGATCAGCTCTGCCTTTAGCCGCTCGTTCTTCACGATCGCATCGACTGCCTCGCGCAGTCCGTCGCCCATCTCATTGACCGCCTTTGCCATCTCGTACGTCTCGCCCTGCAGCGTAGAGGTGTCGATCTTATAATCAAAATCTCCTTTTGAGATCTGCTGGATCCCCTCATAGACACTCTGCTTTCCTGTCATGTCCCGCATCAGATACAGCAGGACTGCCATATCAAGCACGAACATCAGGAAGATACCGACTCTGCCAAAGAGCAGAAACAGAAAGTTCAGGATCACAAAAATAATATATGCAAACAGGAGCTGGCCCGAGGCTGCTCTTGCCGAGGTCACCTTCCGCCAGGTGCGGATCAGCATCAGGCAGATGCTGTTCGACCACAGCGTCCTCGTACGGATGCGGCGCACAAAGCTCTTGCAGACCACGAGCGCCACAAAATACGCGGAGGCCCCGATCGCCGCCACGAGGATACGGTAGTGTCCTGTGATGCGGTCCGGCGCCGGGATCACTGTCGTAAACAGCATCAGATACAGCACCGCGACTGTCATCGAGAGCGCCACAGCAAGCTCTGTAGGCACCCGGTCCACGCCGGCCGAGCGCGGCGTGCACCTGCCTTCCTCCCAGCCGGCTCCCAGCATCGTAAATACGAATCCCATAAGCAGCAGTACCGCGCAGACTGCGATCGCAGTCACCGACTGCCAGATCGTCGTCTCCCTTCTGGAAAATGCGTCCGCATATTCCCGCAGCTCATCATTGACCGGGTACTCCAGGTCCACTGCGACATACACCTTCTCATTTACATTTACCAGTCTTTTGTGCATAAACCACCTGGCCGCCTCTTCATTGAGCGCCTCTGCCGGCCCTGCCACCATGATATCAAAGCTGCGCTCGCCCTCATACAGGGGCGTAAATGCGTCGTCCTTTTCGATGCTCTCTACCGCAGAGTCATAGTCGTCCTTTCCTGTATTCGTGAAGATCTCCCCTGTCGTCATGTTTACGACACAGTACCTGAGATTCGAGGGCGCCTCCTGCGACCATCTCTGCGTCTGCACGGATCTGTATTCATCGTAGCGCTTGTAGATCTCCCTGCTCACCTCATCGAGCTGCTGATACGTCTCAAATATAAAGTTTGCCGAGTCAAGATACCACTTGGAGCACTCCGCGATCGTGATCCCTGTCGCAGGCAGGATCGTCTCCAGCTCATCAGATTTCTTTCCAAGAAGCTCTCCCGCCATTCGGCGGTTATTGTTCGCCTGCTTCATGGCCTCCGTGATCTTTGCATGCAGCCGCTCCTGCCCGCCGTTTTCTACAAACTCCAGCAGATCAGAAAGCAGATAGGTCGTATTCATATCGCTGACATAGCTTCCGGTCGTGCCAAAGGACTGGATATCAATCTCCTGGCTGCCGTCAAACGCACCGTTCGTCTCAAACAGATCCGTATTCTTCTTGCCTCTGATCTTGTTTGAAATGATCGTATCCATCTGCCTGAAGAACAGGTCGGTCGCCTCATATTCCTTTGACATCTCCTGCAGGCTGTAATTATCCTCCATCCAGAAACCGATCGTGAGCAGCGCATACACCATGATGCCTGCGAGAACCGTCTGGAGCAGAAGCACCACGGCCTTCATCCGCTTATTATAAATCAGTTTTCCCACGCACATTCCCCTCTCTTTTCCTGCCGGTCCGGCGCTGTCGCGTTTCCCACAGCCGCATGCGCGCTTTGTATACCGCGCTTAAAGCTTTTCCACCTTGTAGCCGATCCCCCAGATCACCTTCAGATATTTCGGATTTTTCGGGTCGATCTCGATCTTTTCACGAATATGCCGGATATGTACGGTCACCGTATTATCCGCGCCAAATGCATCCTCCTTCCAGATCTGCTCATAGATCTGGTCGATGGAGAATACCTTGCCTTTATTTTTTACGAGAAACAGCAAAATGTTGTATTCGATCCTCGTCAGCTTCACGATCTCTCCGTCCACCGTGACCTCTTTCCGGTCATCGTTGATCACCAGGCCGCCGGTCGAATATACCTGCTCCGATGGAACGCTTTCCGGCGCTGTGCCAAAATTGGTGTAGCGCCGGATCTGTGACTTCACGCGCGCCAGAAGCTCCAGCGGATTGAACGGCTTCCCGACGTAATCATCCGCTCCCAGGTTCAGGCCGAGGATCTTATCCGCATCCTGCGTTTTTGCAGAGAGCACGATGATCGGAATGCTGCTGTCTTCACGGATCTTCATGATCGCATGGATGCCGTCCATCTTCGGCATCATCAGGTCAAGGATCAGCAGATGGATCTCCTCCTTTTTCAGGATCTCAAGCGCCTCCTCCCCGTCGTATGCCTTGAGCACGCGAAACCCTTCCTGCACCAGATAAATCTCTATCGCGTCAACAATCTCTTTTTCATCATCACAAACCAGTATGGTAAACATCCTTTTCTCCTTTCCCTAAAAAAAGCTTCTGCCAGATGCACAGTATCGCTACCATTCATTTTAGCAGGAGCTTTTTAAATTCTTGTCAATAAATTATTAAAACTTTCTTATTTTGCCTGAATGACATGCATCATGTTCGTCATCGGCCCCTTGCCCTTTACCATATTGGTCGCCGGGTCGCCGGCAGTGAACACGACCATATCCCCCTTCTCGACAAAGCCCTCCCGCATGACTACATACATGGCGTGCGAGATAATGTGCTCTGTTGTGTCTTCCTCATATCCCTTTAACGGCGTAACGCCCCAGTAGATCTGCATTTTGCGCTGTGCCCACGCATTCGGCGTCACTGCATATACCGGAATATTCGAGCGGAAATTGGACATCGTGCGCGCGGTCTGTCCGGACATGGTCGGAGTGACGATACACTTTGCCTGTACATTTGTCGCCGTGCGCACTGCCGCCACGCCGACTGCGTTGGATACATTGGCGTCTCCGCGGATCGCCCGGAATACCGGAAGTGTCTCATAATCAAGATACATCTCCGTCGTCTCTGCGATCTGAGCCATCATTTTCAGCGCTTCTACCGGATATTTTCCGGCAGCTGTCTCCCCGGAAAGCATGATCACACCCGCTCCCTCCCGGATCGCATTCGCTACATCCGTCACCTCTGCCCTGGTCGGACGCGGATTGCGGATCATCGAATCGAGCATCTGCGTAGCAATGATGACCGGCTTATAGTGGCGGTTGCATTTATCCACGATTATCTTCTGTACATGCGGCACCTCATATGCCGGGATTTCTACGCCGAGATCTCCGCGCGCCACCATGATGCCGTCTGCGGCGTGGATGATCTTGTCAATATTGCGGATTCCCTCTCTGTTCTCGATTTTGGCGATCACATCAATATGCTCCGCATGATGCTCCTTAAGGATCGCCTTGATCTCCCGGATTGCATCGGCGTCACGGACAAAGGAAGCCGCAATAAAGTCGATCCCCTGGGAAATACCAAATATAATATCCTCCCGGTCCTTCTCCGTGATCGCCGGAAGCTTCACGCTCACATCCGGCACATTGATGCCCTTTCTCTGTCCGAGCTCTCCGCCGTTCTTTACTGTGCAGACGATATCCCTGCCTCTGATCTCTTTTACCTCCAGCGCGATCAGCCCGTCATCGATCAGGATCGTCGCGCCCGGCTTTACATCCTCGCACAGCTGCGGATAGGTCAGGCTCACTCTCTTTTCATTGCCCACTACCTCTTCGCCGGTCAGGATAAATTCGTCTCCGTCATGCAGCCTTACCTTTCCGTCATTTTCCAGAAGCCCGGTCCGGATCTCCGGTCCCTTTGTATCAAGCAGGATCGCGATCGGCTTTCCGACCTCCTCGCGCACACTCTTCAGCAGATCCATACGCGCTTTCTGCTCCTCATAATCTCCATGGGAAAAGTTAAAACGCGCAATATCCATGCCGTTTTCTGCCAGTGCTTTTAATATCTCTCTATCGTCCGCATTCGGACCCATCGTACAAATAATTTTTGTGCTTTTCATAAATCTCCTCCAACTTTGCGCAAATGTTCTGTTTTACTGATTTCCTTCCAGTTCAATCTGGTCGCCTGACATCCGCAGGACATCCCGTATCTCCTCCAGCGGCATCTCCAGATAAGCAGACAGCTCCTCTGCCGATACCTTATGCCCCAGATCACGCTCAAGATTATCCGCCGCTTCTTTTAAGTGATTTACCCGGCTGACGATCCCTTCATCCATCTTTCTGCTTTCCTGGCTGGCCTCGATCGCCTGCTCCATCGCCTGATTGATACTGTTTATGATGTGCGCCCGTCCTGCCGCCGGATTTTCAAACTGCGACAGTTTCCGCACTGCCATCAGCAGTCCGAGATTTCCCTCCTGGATCAGGTCCTCTGCCGGGATCTGTGTTCCATTGTATTCCCCTGCCATCTCACAGATCAGCGGAAGATACGTCTCGATCAGACGATCCCTTGCAGCTTCATCTCCTGTCATAGCCTGACGGATCAGCTCCTGCTCACTTTCCAGCTCCTCGCCCTCCAGAGCCGTCAGCTCTTCAATGTACAAAGACAGACTCTTCTCCGGTGTCTCCAGAAGCGCTTCCTGCGCCTCCTCCTTTGATTCCACCACCTGTATGCTCTGGCTGTCAAGGTACTGATATACCATCTCAAAATGCTCTTCCTCCAGCGGAAGTCCGGACAGCAGCGTCCGCACCTCTTCCTTTGTGATGATATTTCCCGCCTCATCCGCAGCCTTTTTTATCTCACTTAACATTTCCCGAAATATGATCTTGTTTTCCATACTGTCTCCTGTCCCTGGATGCTGCGCGGCTTTGCTTTATTCCCGGAGCACCTCCATTGTTTTCTCCAGCACCAGATCCCGCGTATCGGGAAGCGCCTCCTCCTGCACGGTCGTCTCCGAAGGACTGTCCCCGGGCGCCTCCGTCTGAGAAGCCTCTGATCCTGTCTCTTTTTTCCCGGCAGACTGCTTTTTCGGCGTCTGTGCATCCTCGATGACTACATCTGGTGTGATGCCATTTCCATTGATGTCCTGCCCCTTTGGGGTGAAATATTTTTCTGTTGTAAACTTGACCGCAGAGCCGTCCGAGAGAAAGTAGGTATTCTGTACGACTCCCTTCCCGTACGTCTGCGTCCCTGTCACCGGTCCAAGCCCCAGATCCTGCACGGCACCGGCAAAAATCTCAGATGCGCTCGCAGAATACCCGTCTACCATCACCGCTACCTCGCAGGAGACAAGACGGCTGTCATCGGTATAATATTTCTCCTGTTTTCCGTTTTTATCCTCCGTATAGACCACAAGCTCCTTCGGGAGAATATCGTCAAGCATGGAAAGCACGGAGTCGAGCAGTCCTCCCGGATTGCCCCTCAGATCAACGATCAGCTTTTCCATCCCCTGTCCGTCCAGCTGCGTAAGCGCATCCGAAAACTGCTCCGCCGCCAGAGAGGTAAACTCTGAGACGCAGATGTACCCGATCCCGTCGTCCAGCATCTGTGCCTCCACATAATCAAGCGCCACCTCGCCGCATTCCAGCGTAAGCTCTAACGTCTCATCCGTTTCTTCTCTGTATACCTCGACTGGGAAGGCGCCCTTCTTTGATTTGATCTGCGCTACTGTATCGTCCAGGCTCCTGCCCGCAACGCTCTCTCCGTCGACAGACACCAGCACATCTCCTGCCTGCATTCCTGCTTTCTCTGCCGGACTTTTCTTGTACACCTCCACGATGACGCTCTCGCCTGTATCTCTTGTCTGCATCAGGGTCGCCCCGATGCCAAAGTACTCTCCGCGGCTCTGATCCAGCACCGACTGCAGCTCCTCTTTGGAATAATAATTTGCATACGGATCATCCAGTCCGGCAGCCACGCCCTTAAACAGATAGGAGGAAAGCATATCCCCATCTACCTCGTCCAGATAATTTTCCTCGATCAGGTCCTGTATCTCATACAGCTTATACAGCGTGTCATGATCCGTAAGTACTTCCGCTGTGCTCCCCGCATCCTGCGCGCTGTCCTTCTTTCCAAACAGTCCGCGATCCGCAGCGATCCATCCCACACGGAAAACGATCATACAAAGCAATGCTGCTGCCACACCCGCCAAAAAAGCGCTTCCACGTCCGCTTCCCCGGCGGCCCTGTGCGCTCTCCTGTGGCAGTGTGCTCTCTTCTTTGTCCGTTTCAGGCAGCTCTGCCATTCCTCGGCCTCCTTTACGATCAGGTGATCCTTCGCCTGATCTCTTATACTCTTTGTTTCATTCTATTATTACAGCTGTTCTTTTATAATTTAATACACTTTCCTGTAATTTTCAAGCGTCACTTTCCGATACCAGCGGTTTCCATAACAGAAACGGGGCGCTGCAAAATCTGCGGAATCCGTATTTTGCAGCACCCCATGGCAGGCAGGATCAGTACTCCTGATGTTCCATATATTTCATGTATTTCACAACCATCAAAGCGATCTTAAATGTGATCGCATCCTCAAAGACACGCAGATCAAGCCCTGTAGACTTCTGGAGCTTATCCAGGCGGTATACCAGCGTATTCCGGTGGATATAGAGCTGTCGGGACGTCTCAGAGACATTCAGGCTGTTTTCAAAAAACTTGTTGATCGTGACCAGTGTCTCCTCGTCAAAATCATCCGGAGACTTTCCGTCAAAGATCTCGCGGATAAACATCTTGCACAGCGGAATCGGAAGCTGATAGATCAGACGGCCGATCCCCAGAGAGCTGTAAGCGATCACCGAGCGCTCTGCAAAGAAGATCTTGCCGACGTTTAATGCCATACGCGCTTCCTTATACGAACGCGACACCTCCTTGATCTCGCCTACGATCGTGCCGTATGCGATCAGCGCCTCCTGCTTTTTCTCCTCTCCAAGAGAATCCAGGATCATCTCGGCGATCTTGTCCATCTCCGCATAGCCATCCTGGGGCGCAAGCTCCTTCACGACAATGATGCTGTGCTCATCCACCGCTGTGATAAAATCGCCGGATCTGGAATTAAACAGGCAGCGCACCGTCTCCAGAGAGCTGTTTTCCCTCTCGTTGTCAATTTCAAGAATAAATACCACGCGGCGGGCCTCTGTATCAATATGAAGCTTTTTCGCACGGTTGTAAATGTCTACCAGAAGAAGATTGTCAAGCAGGAGGTTCTTGATAAAGTTGTCCTTATCAAACCGCTCCTTGTACGCAACCAGAAGATTCTGGAGCTGGAAGGCGGCCATCCGCCCGACCATATGGACATCATCGCTGTTGCCGTTTGCCAGAAGAATGTATTCCAGCTGGTGCTCGTCAAAGACCTTATAAAACTGGCAGCCTGCAACCACCTGGCTGTCTGCCGGCGAGTCCACAAAACCCAGCACAGAGTCACGGAAATCTTCCGCCTCTGCAAATGTCGTTGCCAACATGATCCCTTCCGTATCAAGCACACACAAATCTACCCTGCTGATTGTCTTTAATCCGTCTAATGTCGCCTGTAAAACTTGATTCGATATCACCCGTAGTCCTCCTTTACCTTCTCTCCAACACCCAAAAATACAATATCTCGTCTTTTTATTTCCCCTCTGACATCTGTCAGATTACCCAACTGGTATTATTCTAATATAAGCGACAAAAAAAATCAATCATTATTGTGAAAAATGCACTATTCCTTCCAGACTTCTTTGAATACGTCTGAAATCTCATCGACCGGAAGGATCGTAAGCTTCTCTTTTATCTCCTGTGCAACCTCCGACAGGTCGGAAAGATTCTCCCGCGGGATCAGTACCTTTGTGATCCCTGCGTGCTGCGCCGCCATCAGTTTTTCCGGCAGACCTCCGATCGGTAAAACGCTGCCGCGCAGCGAGATCTCTCCGGTCATCGCCGTGCGTGTGCTGACCGTTTTTTTGCAAAGCAGCGATACGATCGCTGTCGTGATCGTAATCCCTGCCGACGGTCCGTCCTTTGGCACTGCGCCCGCCGGTACATGGATATGCAGATCGTTTTCGCGAAGCTTCTGCGCCTCCTCCGGATACAGCGATTTTGCCAGGCTGACTGCAAGCTGCACAGACTCCTTCATAACGTCGCCCAGCTGTCCTGTGATGATCAGCTCCCCGTTCCCCGGGACAAGTCTTGCCTCAATAAAGAGGATCTCCCCTCCTGCGCTCGTCCAGGCAAGCCCCGTCACCACTCCCGGCACTGCGGTGCGTATCTTCCTGTCATGATGTGCGCTTCTGTTCCCGACAAAGGTTTCCAGCTTTTTGCCTGTTACCGTAATGCGCTTTTCTTCTTTTCGGACGAGGCGTACTGCCGCGCTCCGGCACAGCTTTGCGATCTCCCGTTTCAGTCCGCGCACCCCTGCTTCCATCGTATAGTCGTCGATCAGCCTGCGCAGCGCAGCGTCCGTCACCTTCAGATCTCCCGGCGCGATCCCGGTCTCCTTCATCACTGCCGGCAGGAGATGACGTCTGGCGATCTGGAATTTCTCCACAGCCGTATAGCCCGGAAATGAGATCACCTCCATGCGGTTAAGCAGCGGCTCCGGGATCGTATCGGTCGAATTTGCCGTGCAGACAAACAGTACGTCCGACAGATCGTACGGCACATTCATATAATGATCCGTAAATGTGGCATTTTGCTCCGGGTCAAGCACCTCCAGAAGCGCGCTCGCCGGATCTCCGCCGTAATCCTTTGCCAGCTTGTCCACCTCGTCAAGCACCATGACGGGATTGGACGCTCCGCTCCGCCTCATTCCTTCCATAATGCGCCCCGGCATTGCGCCGATATACGTCCTGCGGTGTCCTCTGATCTCAGCCTCATCGCGGATACCGCCAAGGCTGATACGCACATAGCTGCGTCCAAGCGCTTTTGCAATACTCTGGCCGATGCTCGTCTTGCCGGTGCCCGGCGCTCCGACCAGAAGCAGGATCGAGCCGGACTGCTTTTTGTTTAACGCCATCACCGCGAGCTGCTCGATGATGCGCTCCTTGACCATTTTAAGCCCATAATGGTCCTCATCCAGAATCCTCTGCGCCTGATCCAGATCGATCGCAGAGGGCTCCTCCTTCTTCCAGATAAGCCCTGTCACAAAGTCAAGATAATCATAGAGCATCCCGTATTCATGGCCTTCTCTGCCTTCCTGCTTCATCCGGTTTAACACCTTGCGGGCTTCTTTTTCCGCGGTCTCATTCATACCGGACTGACGGATCCGCTCCTCCAGCTGCTCCGTCTCGGAGATTGTTTCCGGGTGCATATCCTCCAGCTGCTTTTGCAAAAAGCCAAGCTGCTTTCTGATCGCCGCTTCGCGGTAAGCCTGATCGTGGCTCTCCTGCTGCGCTTCCTGCGCCTCCTGCGCCACACGGCTCTCTTCCATAAAGGCATACACTGCCTGCTCGATCAGGCGGCTGCGCTCCCTTAAAGAGTCCGTCTCCATCAGAGCGTATTTTTCCTCCCAGCTAAGATTCATATAGCCGGATACCGCACAGATCATCTCCTCCAGGGAGCTCCATCGCTGCACCGTGCTGCGCACGAACACGCCCCACTGAAATCCCCTGATAAACTGCAGGATCTCTCCCCGCAGACGCTCCAGCAGCTCTTTTCTCTCCTCTTTTGGCATATCGTCTGTATCCGGGCGCACAGAAGCGCTCGCGCGCAGAGTTCCGCCGTCATTTTCAATGTCCGTCACATCGACCCGGGCACGGATATCGACCTGCACCAGGCCTTCCGCGTCCACACCGGACGTCTGTGCCAGAAAACCGATCGGATAAAAGCTCTCCTGCACCGCTTCCTTTACATCCGTCGCTTCTCTCTGGAGCAAAAACAGGATCTCCTCCTGTGTGACCTCCTGCTTCCCGCTCCACTGCTGATACGCTTCCTTCTTAAAGTAAAAGTGAACCCCCGGAAACAAAATCATATCGTGAACTGGTATAACAATCATTTCTATCGCCCCTTTTATCAGCACTCTTTTTCATCGAGTGCTAATCGTTCTGTAAAAAATAACAGTCCGAAATATCTCCTGTCTGTTATTTCAAACTGTTATTTTAATTTTAATCTATTTTACTGAGAAGTCAATAGATTTTATGCAATTTTTAGCCGGGTCTCTCTTATTCTCTTTTTCTCAGACCTCAAAGATCAGATCTCCATAGGACGGCATCGGCCACACATCCTTGTCGACGATCATTTCCAGCTCATCGACCGGAGTGCGCAGCGCATTCATCGCAGGCATGACCGCCTCATAATAATACCTCGCCTGCGCCTGCCCTGCCTCCATCTGCGCTGCCTGCGCTGTCACCTGTGTCAGCTTTGCAAGCGCTTCCTTTGTCTCGCCAAGCAGAGTGCTCGTTTCCTTTAAAAGCTCTGTCTGGACTGCTGCCTCCACTCCTGCCGCAGTGACAGAATTAACAGTATCCGCAAGGCTCTTTGTATATCGGATAACTGCCGGGATGATCTGCTTGCTGGCGATGTCGATCATTGCGCGCGCCTCGATATTGATCGCCTTCGCGTATGCCTCATACTGGATCTCCACACGAGACTCCAGTTCTGCCTTCGTAAATACGCCAAATGTCCCAAACAGTCTGACCGCCTTGTCTGTTACGAGCGCGGGGATCGCGTCTACCATTGATTTGAGGTTCGGCAGACCGCGCCTTGCAGCCTCCTCCACCCACTCCTCCGAGTAGCCATTTCCATTAAAGACGATCCGCTGATGCTCTCTGGCATACCGCTTGATGAGGTCATGGACTGCCTCGTCAAAGTTCTCCGCCTGCTCCAGCTCGTCGCACGCCTCTGAAAATGCCTCTGCCACGATGGTATTGAGCACTACGTTCGGCGCCGCGATCGAATCACGGGAGCCTACCATACGAAACTCAAATTTATTTCCCGTAAATGCAAACGGTGAAGTACGGTTGCGGTCCGTCGCATCCTTTGCCAGGTTCGGCAGCGTCTTTACGCCTGTCTCCAGCACGCCGCCATTTAAAGAATGGGTCGCTGTACCCGTGCGGATCAGCTGCGTCAGAACGTCCTCCAGCTGCTCTCCCAAAAATACGGAAATAATCGCAGGCGGCGCCTCATCCGCACCGAGTCTGTGGTCATTGCCCGGATCCGCCGCTGACTCGCGCAGCAGATCTGCATGCCGGTCAACTGCCTTCAGAATACAGGTCAGTACAAACAGGAACTGTACATTCTCATGCGGCGTCTTTCCCGGATCGAGCAGATTGATCCCGTCATCCGTTGTAAGCGACCAGTTGTTGTGCTTGCCGGAACCGTTCACACCCGCAAACGGCTTTTCGTGGAGCAGACATTTCATCCCATGTGCAGAAGCTACTCTCTTTAAGGTCTGCATGATGATCTGATTATGATCGACCGCAACATTCGCCTGCGCATAGATCGGGGCAAGCTCATGCTGTGCAGGAGCAGCCTCATTGTGCTGGGTCTTCGCTGAAACGCCAAGCTTCCAGAGCTCCTCGTTGACGTCCTTCATAAAGGAGGCGATCCTCTGCCGGATCGCGCCGAAGTAGTGGTCATCCAGCTCCTGTCCCTTTGGCGGCATCGCGCCAAAGAGCGTACGTCCCGTAAAGATCAGATCCTTTCTCTGCCGGAACTTTTTCTCATCCACAAGGAAGTATTCCTGCTCAGGTCCGACGCACGGCGTCACCTTTTTTGAGGTTGTGTTGCCAAAGAGGCGCAGCACACGGAGCGCCTGCGTGTTGATTGCTTCCATCGACCGCAGCAGAGGCGTTTTCTGGTCAAGCGCTTCCCCCGTATAGGAACAGAAGGCAGTCGGGATACACAGGATCGCTCCCGCCGCATCATGGCGCACAAAGGCCGGGGAGGTACAGTCCCACGCAGTATAGCCTCTCGCCTCAAAGGTCGCCCGAAGTCCTCCTGAAGGGAACGAGGAGGCGTCCGGCTCGCCCTTTATCAGCTCCTTTCCTGAAAACTCCAGCAGGATCCGTCCTTCCGCATCCGGAGCGGTGATAAATGAATCGTGCTTCTCCGCCGTCACTCCTGTCAGCGGCTGGAACCAGTGAGAATAATGCGTTGCTCCCTTCTCGATCGCCCAGTCCTTCATCGCAGACGCGATCACATCCGCAGTCGCCAGATCAAGCTCCTTGCCCTCCTCGATCGTCTGCCTGAGCGCCCGGTAAACCTTTTTGGGAAGACGCTCCCGCATCACACGCTCTGTAAACACATCCTCACCGAAGATATCCGCCACGTTAAAATACTCGCCCATACTCTCTCCTCTTTTTCCTGTTGTCGGTTTTTCCGTCTTTTCTCACAGTTTATCGAAAAACGGGGCATTCCGCATCTTCATGCGTGGAACGCCCCTCTTTTTTATGCTCTTAAAATACTCCTTTCTTTTCTAAAAATCAAGGAAAAATAAGATGCACCTGATGTTTTCCATATTTTTTACAAAATTCACTGCAAATTGGCGCAGCAGTTATTCAATGCGCCAAAGCATCCTGCATGCAGTCTCCGGCAAACAGCGCCGCCCCGATCACTGCTTTATCCTTCTCATCCTCCGCAAAGATCAGCCGCAGCCCGGCAGCCGGATACGGCTTTCTTGTGTGAAAAATGATCCGCTCCCGCAGATACTCCTGCGGAAAGTCTTTCATATTCGGAACTCCGCCGCCGACTATCACGACATCGGGATCAAGGAGGTTGATCTCTGTAGCCACAGCCACCGCCATCCGGTCAACAAACCGGCGAAGCTCCGGTTCATCCCTGTAGCCGGAAAAAAGCGCGCCGGGCTCTGTCTGCGGATACGCCTCCCGGCACAGACGTACCAGATACTTCCCGCCTGCCAGATTTTCCAGACAGCCCTCGTTTCCGCACCCGCATTTCGAGCGGTCTGTGTCAACGGGGATATGTCCGAGCTCTCCTGCCGTTCCGTTCTTTCCTTGCCATACCTTCCCGTTTATAAAGATCGCATTTCCGATCCCCGTCCCGAAATAAATGCCGCAGAGCATCGGACAGTCGCCGATCCCGTATTTCACCTTATCATACAGAAGCGACAGGCTGACATCCTTCTCCAAAAGGACCGGAATACCGAGCGCGCGCTCCAGCACGTCCGCGACCGGCAGCTGTTCCATAAAAGGGATATTCGGCGCCTGCAGCACCATCTTTCGCGACCGGTCAAGGGTAGCCGGAAAGCCGATCACGACAGCCGCCGCACGCTTTCCCTCCCGGCCAAGCATCTCGCAGTACTGCTCCAGATACTGCGCAAGATCCTCCAGTACGCGCGCTGTACGAAGCACTGTGCCGACGGGAACCTTGCGAAAATGCGACCGGTATACGCGGTATGCGCCCAGCTCCCCCTTTGTCAAAGCAGCATGCTCCAGACGCACAGCCGCGATCCGGAAATTCGTCCCGCCGATATCAATGCCGATCACATAGTTTTCTTTCACTGTGCGCCTCCTTAATCTCCCGGGAAAAGGATCCCTGCGTCTTTGCGCACCTCCTCCAGCACGCCGATCACATCCAGCATGACGTCCAGCCGCCTGTAAATCTCCTCATAATCCTCCGCAAGCAGCAGCTTCGTCAGCTTCTGCACCTCATACAGCCAGCGATCCGCATGCTCCTGCTCATTGTAGAGCTCCTCGGAATCCTTTGTCACCACCTTCACCTGCGCAAGCCCGTTGCTCCCGCCGCTGACATAAATATATCCCTGCTCGCCCTCGATCTGCACATAGTTCTCTCCCCAGGTATCCTTCGCTCCCGCAGCCTCGCTTACAAAGCCGTCATACTGCATCATCAGGATACCGGAGGTATCGGCCAGATCCCTGAACCGATTCGGATAATACACTGCCTTTTCCGGTTTTCCAAACAGCGCTACATTCAGATACAGATTGTAAAAATTGATATCCATCAGACAGCCGCCCGCATACTGCGGATTGAAAATGTTCGGCAGCTCTCCCTGCAAAAGCAGATCGTAGCGACTGGAATACTGGCTGTAATTGCTCATTACAAGCCTGATGCGCCCGATCCTTGGAAGCTCACGCTTTAGGATTTCAAAATTCGGCAAAAATGCGGTCGGCACGGCATCCACCAAAAACAAATGCCGCTCCTTTGCGATGCGCACCAGCTCTGCCGCATGCTCCCGTTTTGTACAAAACGGTTTTTCACAGATCACATGCTTCCCTGCAAGCAACGCGCGCTTTGCCTGCTCATAGTGCAGCAGATTCGGCGTCGCGATATAGACGAAATTGATCTCATCATCCGCAAGGAATGCATCCATATCCGTATATACCTTAGATACGCCATAGCAGTCTGCCAGCGCCTGCCCGCGCTCCTTCGTCCTCGAGTAAACAGCCACGCAGCGAATCCCCGGCGTCGCCTTTACTCCGTCAAGGATCGAATGTACGATCACGCCTGATCCGATCGTGCCAAGTCTGATCTCTTCCATCATATCATCCTTCCCTTTTCTCTTTTTCTGCATGCGAGCCTGCGATCTGCGTCGCTTCCTCGAGGATTTCCAGTACGCGGATGACCTCTTCATCCTTTACACACTTCTCCTCCCCATGCTCGATCGCGGCTACCAGACTGTCGTAGATCCGCTCATAATGTGCGCATCCCACCGGTACCTTTTCTGTCACCGTCCCGCCCGCATCATTTTTATAGACGAGTGTGCCCCAGCGCTCCTCTGGCGCCGGCTGCGTGCTGATCACATGGCGGCCTACGGTCTTTTTCCTGCCCGAGTTGTGGATCACCGGAGGCAGAGTAAAGCTCCCTCTGGTGCCATGCACCGTAAAGCGCGGGTAATCGATCAGCACGCACATGCTCGTATTGACCGACGCCTTGCTGTTGCCATAATAAAACTCCAGATCATAATAGTCGTCTCCGACACCGGGATGATGGATGCTCCTGACATCAAAGTGCGTATCATCCGGCATGCCAAGCAGGCTGATCACCTGATCGACCGTATGGACTGCGAGATTATACAGCGTTCCCAGATGGTCATACCATCCGTTTTCTCTGAAATAGTCGTAATGGCTCTCAAGCCGCACGAGCTTCCCGAGCTTTCCGCTCTCCAGCACCTCCTTTACAGCAAGGAAATCGGCGTCAAAACGCCGGTTCTGATTCGGCATGCAGATCAGCCCCTTTTCCTTTGCCAGGGCAAATACCTCTGCCGCCTCCTTCGCAGTCGGCGCAAACGGTTTTTCTACGAGCGCATGCTTTCCCGCCTCCAGGATCTGTTTTGCATACGGCACATGAAAACGGTCCGGTGTATTGACTACCACCAGATCCACCTCATCATCGCCCAGCACCTGCTCCAGATCCGTGGTAAAGATGATCTCGGGATAATACGGCTCATATTCTGCAAACTGTGCGATATCCTCCTGCCGGCGATACACATATTTCACCTTTATATCATCCCTGTTTTCCACATAAGGAATATGATATTCCCTCACACTTACACCAAACCCGATATATGCAACTGTTACCATCGTGCTCCTCCTGTTGTCATTTCACAGCCATGTCCTGTCACAGTATCCCCTGTCGTATCAGCTGCGCACACTTCCGGCGCAGCCCCTTTTTCTGTACTGCGTACTATCTCGCTATCAGGTAGTTCCCGCATTCTTTTAAAAGCTCGGTCTCCTTCTCCGTGATGACCTCTACCTCATCCAGCTTAAATACCTTGCACATGGTCGTCACGCCTACCTTCGAGCTGTCTACCAGAATATAGGTATGTCTGGAATTCTGCTTCACCACCTGCTTCTTTCTCGATTCCTTAAAATCAGGCGTACTGAATCCTGCCTTTGTAGAAAATCCTGTGATCCCCAGAAATGCGCGGTCAAAAAACATATTTTCAAGCGTTGAAACGGTCAGATCGCCCATCACAGAACCCATGTTTACATTGACGCTTCCGCCTATAATGATGCACTCCGCCTTTGCGCCTGCCAGCTCCTGAAAAATCAGGACGTTCGTCGTCACGATCGTGATCCTTTTGTCACAGAGATACCGTGCCATCTTGAGCGGCGTCGTACCCGCGTCGATGTAGATCACCTCTCCGTCCTGAACGAGATCGGCGGCGCATTTTGCGATGCGCTCCTTCGCCTCTGTATTCAGGATCAGCTTCGAGTCCACCGGCGTATCCTGCGAGCTTCCACGCACCCGCGAGGCGCCTCCGCGCATCAGGAGGATCTGACCTTCATCTGAAAGGACCTTCAGATCTCTGCGCACGGTGGACTCGGAAACTCCCTCCAGTGCATGCACCAATTGTTCCGTTGACATAAAATCATTTTCTTCCAATGCCTGCAGTAGCTGCATCCGTCGTTCATAAGGAATCATATATACCATCCTCCTGCCTTCTCCATAACTCTACCGTTATTTTACCACAAAAGGATACGCAAGACATCCATATTTACAAAAATAGCCATATTGTTTCATATTTCTTCCAGCTCTCCCAGCGTCGGCATCGACGGCTGCGCGCCGGGCCTGCAGACCGTAACCGCGCTGCATCTTGTGGCAAAGCGGCAGGCGTCAAAAATATCCATGCCTGCCAGCACTGCATACCCCACACCGCCGATAAAGGAATCCCCCGCGCCCGTTGTCTCGACCGCCTGCACTTTGCAAGACGGGATCTGCTCGCTCTTTTCCCCGTCGCCAACCGCTGCTCCAGCTGCTCCCATGGTGATGATCACCGTATTTCCATACGCCTGCGCCATGCGCCCGGCCTCCTGCTGCGCCTTTTCCATCGTGTCGATCGCCCGTCCTGCATAAAAGGAAGCCTCCACCTCATTTACAACGAGAATATCACATTTCTGCAGATACTCCTCCTCCAGTGGGGCGGCGGGAGCTGCGTTTAGCAAAACGCGGCAGCCATGCTTCTTCGCACAGTCGATCGCATAGCGATTCATCTCCTGCGGGATCTCCATCTGAAGAATCAAAAGCCCCGCTTCCTCCATCAAAGGAGCGATACGATCTATGTCCTCCCGGGTGATCGCAAAATTCGCGCCGCGCACGATCGTGGCAAACACACTGCCGTCCTCCATCGCATTTACGATCCCCATACCGCTGGGCTCCTGCGCCCGCCTGATATAAGTCGTATCCACGCCGTATTTTTCTGCCGTCTCAAGCAGAAAATCTCCCATGGCGTCATTGCCGACACAGCCTGCCATATACGTTTTTACGCCGAGCTTTGCCGCCTGAACAGCCTGGTTCGCCCCTTTTCCTCCTGCGGAAAATGCCACATCATCTGCCGGGAGCGTCTCTCCCCTCGCAGGCAGCTTCGCCAGCTTCAGGATAATGTCATAATTCAGACTGCCGATTACAATGATTTTGTCTCTCATAGTTCACCTTCCATTATTTTGCCGCCTTTTTCCGTGCCATCAGCCCTGCAATATCCTCCTGGATAAACTCAAAATAGGATGCCACAATGATGATCAGGCCGGTAAAAATATACTGCCAGAACGAATCCACGTTGATAACGACCATTCCCACCTTCAGGACGGCCAGAAGCAGAGCGCCAAAGAAGGTACCAAGGGCAGTACCCTTTCCTCCTGCCATACGTGTTCCGCCGATCGCTGCCGCCGCGATCGCATTTGTCTCGTAGCCAGTACCCGCAGTCGGCTCCGCGGAGCCGAGGCTTGCCAGCATGACCAGTCCTGCGATCGCCGCACATGCGCCGCAGACGATATATGCGATATACTTTACTTTTACTACATTTACACCGGAGAGCTTCGCAGCCTCCTCATTGCCGCCCACCGCATACAGGTATGCGCCGGTCCTCGTTTTCGCAAGAATGATATAGGCGATCACAAATACCGCGATCATCACGATAATGTAATAGCGGATGTCCAGAAACATCTTGCCGTTAAAGATATTCCGAAAGCTGTCCGGTACGCTCGTGACCGGACGGCCTCCCGTCACCACGTACGCGATACCGCGATACAGGCTCATCGTACCGAGTGTTGCGATAAATGGCTGCAGCTTCATCTTCGTGATCAGAAATCCGTTAAATGCACCGAGAATGATACCGATCACCAGTCCGAGCAAAATCCCCAGAAATGGATTCACTCCGTTTACACAGCAAAATGCCACACTGATCCCGGTGATCGCAAAGGTACAGCCGATCGAAAGATCGATCCCTCCCGTGATGATCGTAAACATCATACCAACTGCCAGGATCCCGTTCAACACCATCTGCTGCAGGATCGTCAGAATATTTCTCCAGGTAAGGAACGTCGGGTTCATGATAGTAAATACGGCTGCCATGGCGATCGTAGCGATTCCGACAACAAGTTCCCGCTTATACTTTGTTATGATTCTATTCACTTTAATTCCCTCCAATCGCTAAATTAAGAATCGTATCTTCATCGTAATCCTGCCCGCGTCTGAGCTCTCCGTTCAGATGCCCCTCGCACATGACAAGAATACGGTCACTGATCCCCATGACCTCCGGCAATTCCGAAGAAACAACGATCAGGCTCTTTCCGTTTTCTACCAGCTCTTCCATCAGACGGTAGATTTCCGCCTTGGCAGCCACATCGACGCCCTTGGTCGGCTCGTCAAAAATAATGATGTCCACATCGGTTGACATCCAGCGCGCCAGGATCACCTTCTGCTGGTTGCCGCCTGACATATTCTTTGTCAGATAATCAATCCTGCGCGGATGCACGTCCATCTCCTCAAAAAAGTGCTCGGCATTTTTCTCTTTCTTTTTCTCATCCACAAAAACACCGCTCATATACTTCTCCAGACTGGAGATTGATACATTATCTGTATTACTCGAAAGACTCAAAAATCCCTGTGTCTTTCTGTCCTCCGGTACGAGACCGATCCCTGCCCGAAGCGCCTTTGTTGTATTCCAGAAGCCTGTTACCTTCCTGCCTTTTAAATAGAAGGAACCTCCCGTCTTTCCATCCGCTCCAAAGATCGTCCGCATCACCTCAGTACGCCCTGCACCGACCAGACCAAAGAATCCGAGGATCTCTCCTTTGTGGAGTTCAAAGCTGACATTCTCAAAATGCTTTCCGTTGGAAAGCCCCTCTGCCCTCAAAACGACCTCGTCTGTCATCGGACTTGGCTTTTGGCGTGACGCCACGGCAGCCACGCTGCGGCCTACCATAGAATGGATCAGCCCCTCGCGATTTGTGTCTTTTACATTTAAGGTCTCGATAAACTCTCCGTCACGCAGGATAGTCGCTCTGTCGCAGATCTGGAAGATCTCCTCCAGGTGATGGCTCACATACAGAACCGTCACGCCTGCTTTTTTCAGATCCCGGATCACCTCAAACAGCGCCTCTGTCTCTTTCAATGTCAGCGACGCCGTCGGCTCGTCCAGAGAAATAATACTGGAATGATGATACAGCGCTCTCGCGATCGCCAGCATCTGCATTTCGCCCGATGTCAGCGTACTCACCAGATCCTCCGATTTAAATTTGCAGTGAAGCTGTCCAAGGATCTCATTTACCTCCCGGTCCATCTTTGCAAAATCTACAAACCCGCCCTTTTTCGGCTCGTATCCAAGCGTAACATTCTGTCCCACGCTCAGATCCTTTACGACCAGCGTTTCCTGATGTACCTTGGAGATTTTTCCACTTACGATCGCATCGTTTACATCCTTAAACCGGACTGCTTTTCCGTGCAGCTTCACGGTTCCTTCATATTCCGTGTAAACGCCGTGCAGGATATTGAGCAATGTGGATTTTCCCGCACCATTTTCCCCCAGCAGGGCATGCACCTCTCCCTCTTCCACGGAAAAAGAGATGTCCTTTAAGACATGTGCACCTGGAAAACGTTTATTAATCCCGATAAATTCAACCGCCTTTGCCATTCTGTCCTCCGCATTTTTGAAAAGGGGTGCTGCAGCCTGCAGCCGCAACACCTCCTGTCTTAATCAGACACTGCCTGTCGTTTTTTACAGCGATTATTCTGCTGCCACGTATGTAGCATCTGTCCAGCCAATGATTTCTGCCGCTTCCGTATCAACATTCTCAGAATCGATCAGCGCCTGCGGTGTGGCAACGACTCTTGGCATCTCCTGTCCTGCCAGAACACGCAGCGTACATTCTGTCGCTACCTGAGCCATATACAGCGGGAAGGAATCAATCGTAGCATCCAGCTTGCCATCGCGGATCGAATCATACGCTTCTCCGATGCCGTCCACGCCGACTACCAGAATATCAGCCTCTGCTTCTTCTACTGCCTCTACCACGCCAAGTGCCATCGTATCATTATTGCAGAAGATCGCCTTCATATCAGGATACTGCTGGATCCATGTCGCAGCCAGCTCTTTTGCCTTCTGGCGATCCCAGTCTGCATTCTGCTCTGCTACTACCTCAAGTCCGGAATCATTGTCCTTGATCCAGTCCTTAAATCCGTCTGTCCGCTCAACGGCTGCGAATGCCTTCGCCATACCGATCACGATACCTACCTCGCCTTCATCACCAAGCTGCTCAGAGATCCACTGTGCTGCCAGCTGTCCGTTCTGGTATGCGTTCGGTCCTACATAATAATCCGCTGCCGCGATCAGACCGTCGTTTACATTTACAGTCGCAATGCCAGCTTCCTTTGCCGCCTCAATAGAAGCCGTCAGGTTTGCATCGGAGATCGGGCTTGCCATGATCGCATCATAGCCCTGATTTACCATGTTGTCCGTCATGGTCTGCTGGCCGATCTCATCGTTCTCATCCGTCGGTCCGTCAACCTGGATCGTCACGTTTACACCTGCCTCATTTACTTTTTCCTGTGCCACACCGTAGCCTTCCTCCAGGGTACGCCAGAATTCATTGGAAAAGGATTTTGCAATCGCGCCGAGCGTCAGGTCAGCAGCCACCGGAACCTCCGCTCCATTCTTTTCACGAACCTCCTCAATGCTCATCGCATCCTCTACCTTGTCCGGGTTGAACTCCTCCGCCATTGCTGTCGTGCCAAATACCATCGACATTCCAAGTGCCAGTGCTAATACTCTTCTTTTCATTTTTTCTTCCTTCTTTCTTTTTGTTTTTTATAGTTTCTGCTTTTCGTTTCTATTTCAACATGTCGAGAACCAGCTTCTGGGCACTGATTCCGTCACATTTTGAAATCACATTCTCAATGCTTTCCATTCCTGTATCCTCCACCAGACGGAGCAGCTTTTCAAACGCGTCGATATTGGCCTGTGTCTCCGGCGCCGCCGCTTCCCGGATCGGGAAGGTATCAAAAAATACGACATCCTCATAATGATACTTTTTCAGATAATAGACAAATTCCAGAGAGAGCCCCAGATGAATGGAGGAAAAGATCATCCCGCTGTCGATCCTCCCATAGCCATCATTCATATGCAGGCCAAACAGCTTTCCTCTGCTGGCTGCCATCGCAAGACCGCAGGAGGGACTGTCATTTTTCATCAGCATATGACAGAAGTCCAGCGTACATCCGACATTGTCACGATCTACATCATTAATCAGCAAAAGGGTCATCCCCGTGCTGTCCACAAGCTCAAAATTGCGCTCCTCATACGGCTTGTACTCAATGCTGATCTTCATATCCGGCGCATAATCTGCCACCTCACGAATACCCTCTACCAGATTGTCCCAGCTCTTCTCATAGTCGATCTGGAACGGATAATCATATCCATCATTTTCAAACCAGAGCGTGACCACCTTCCCGCCAAGCTCTCTGCAGATATCTGCGCCGCGCTTTGCCATTTCGATCGCCTCACGGCGAAGCCCGGAATCCGGATTGTTGAAGTTTCCGTTTGTAAACCGCTTTCTCCACCGGATCGCAAAGCCATTCACCTTCAGGTCTCCCATCGCTTCCCGTATTTCATCCAGATCATAGCCTTCGATATGCTCCGGGTAATTAAACTCCAGATGTGTCAGACCGCGCATCTTGCGGTATTCCCTGATCGCATCCAGAACATTTCCTCCCTTGAAAATGAATGAATTAATTCTTCCTGCATAATTCATATTCTCATTTCCTTTCTTTGCTTTCTTTCATTTATTTTCATTATTTTTCATTTCTTGTCATAATAATATATTATCTTTCTTTTATTGTCAATATTAATTATACAAATCGCTGTTTTGCACAGTTTCTATCTCCTATTTTTGTGCATAACATCCAATATACTTTCTCTGTTTTTTCTTTTTCATTCATTTAATTTCAAATATTTTCTTTTTTTATACGTATAGGTGGGTCGATAAGCCTCAAAAATCCGGGGAATAACGCAGATTCTGCTTCCGTAGAGTCTATTTTCATTGAAGCGTCCAGAAAGATATGATAAAATAGCGCCATCCGCATCCACGTACAAAATCTGCACAGATGCCGGAAATAACAGTTGCAGGAGGTGTCCGTATGCCAACAGGTATCTTATGCGCAAGTGATGAAGAACTTGCCCCGTTTTTACCAATGATAGAGCACCGCGCCGTTTCCAGACGGGCGATGCTGGATTTTTATACAGGAACCATCAGCGGCACAGATGTCGTTGTGCTTTTTTGCGGTGTATGTAAGGTGAACGCCGCAATCGCCGCTCAGATCCTGATCGATCACTACGGCTGCAGCCGCATAATCAATGCCGGCACCGCAGGCGCTATATCCAGTCAGGTCCGGGTATTCGATACGATCGTTTCTACTGAAGCCGTGTATCACGATGTAGACGCAGAAATCCTGACAGAATTCCATCCGTGGATGGATACGCCCTGCTTTCCGGCAGATCAAGCACTGCTCGCATGTGCAAGGCATACCGCGCAGACGCTCGCAGCTACGCACCGGACACTGTTTGGCCGAATGGTCACCGGAGAAGCATTTATCACAGATGAGCGAAAAGATCAGATCAGCGAAGCGTACGCACCGCTCAGTGTCGACATGGAGACCGCAGGCATTGCACACGTATGCTATGTAAATCAGATCCCCTTTATTGCAGTGCGCTCTGTCACAGACGGGGCAAACCCGGACAGCAATGCAGATTTTGAAGCAAACTGTGCCAAAGCCTCCGGACTGTCCGCAGAATTTGTAAAAGAAATGCTGAGAAACCTGAAATAAGAATAATCTTGCGAAGCGATGCAGTACATAAAAAGAGCTATCTGACTTTCTCGTCATCAGATAGCTCTAACAGTGAATAATCTGAAGTTTCACTATATAACCTCCTGTTCTTTTAATTTTTCTCATCCGTTATGGGTCTCTACCTTTCATCGGAATCTCCTCCTTGATCTGTAAAGAGATTTTTGATCATCAGCCATTCATCCCATTGGACTGTCCTCCCTGTTGCCTGTTTGTAAGTTACGTGTTTGTAAGCTTGTTTCTTTAAGCTTATTTTGTTTTCCTGTTCCTTTTTGTTGACTTTAGTATAATCTATATTCTCGGTTTTGTCAATACTTTTTTCAATTAATTTTTATTTGTTTTCTTTCTTGTCTGTTAATATTGTCTGCATTTTTCTGATAACAGAAAATTTTCAGACAATATTAACGTAAGTGTATCCTTCTCCTTTACAGAATATCAATGTATTCTCCAGCCAGCGCCTTGTTCATACTGCGGACTGCGCAGAATTTGCCGCACATAGAGCAGCTGTCCTCATGCTCCGGCGCGCGGCTCTCCCTGATCATTTTTGCCGTTTCCGGATCGATCGCGCACTCCCACTGTTTTTCCCAGTCGAAGGTACGGCGGGCATCTGCCATTGCGTCGTCTGCATCTCTTGCGTGAGGGACTTTCTTGGCAATATCAGCAGCATGCGCCGCAATCCGGGCTGCGATGATCCCCTGCTTTACATCGTTCACATCAGGGAGGGCCAGATGCTCCGCAGGAGTCACATAGCAAAGGAAGGCTGCTCCGCTTGCCGCTGCAATCGCTCCCCCGATAGCAGATGTGATATGGTCGTAGCCGGGAGCGATATCCGTAACGATCGGGCCGAGAACATAGAACGGCGCGCCCATACAGATGCTCTGCTGAAGCTTCATATTGGCTTCGATCTGATCCATCGGCATATGTCCGGGACCTTCCACCATCACCTGTACATCCTTCTCCCATGCGCGCTTTGTCAGCTCGCCAAGACGCACAAGCTCTTCGATCTGACATACGTCGCTCCCATCCGCGAGGCAGCCGGGACGGCAGGCATCGCCAAGAGATATGGTCACGTCATATTCCCGGCAGATATCCAGGATTTCATCAAAATACTCATAAAATGGATTTTCTTCCCCTGTCATGCTCATCCACGCAAAAACAAGAGACCCTCCGCGGGAAACGATATTCATTTTTCTTTTGTGCTTTTTGATCTGCTCGATCGTCCTGCGGGTGATGCCGCAGTGGAGCGTCACAAAGTCTACACCGTCCTGCGCATGGAGCCGGATCACATCAATAAAATCCTTTGCAGTAAGTGTCGCAAGGTCTCTCTGATAATGAATGACACTGTCATACACCGGAACTGTGCCGATCATGGCAGGACACTCGCCCGTAAGCCTTCTGCGAAACGGCTGCGTATTACCGTGAGAGGAAAGATCCATAATAGCCTCAGCTCCCATATGAACGGCCGCCATGACTTTCTCCATTTCTGTATTATAATCTCTGCAGTCACGGGAGACGCCAAGATTTACGTTGATCTTTGTACGAAGCATGGAACCCACGCCGTTTGGATCAATGCAGGTGTGCAGCCTGTTCGCACAAATAACAACCTGCCCCCTTGCAACCAGGTCGCGGATCTCTTCTTCCGTTCTGTATTCTTTTCCGGCAACCGCCTTCATTTCAGGGGTAATGATCCCCTGTCTTGCAGCATCCATCTGAGTTGTATATTTTCTCATAATCCCTGTTTCCTTTCAAACTGATTTTTTCCTTCATCAAAAAGAGCGCCTGGCGCAAAATGATGCAGTATCGGACCGGAACCTTTTCCCAGATCCAGCCCGGCCGCCAGCGCACCGGAAAGATAGTCCTTTGCCATCTGCACAGCCTGTACAAGTGGAAAACCTTTCGCGAGGTTCGATGCGATCGCGCTGGAAAGCGTACAGCCTGTTCCGTGCGTATTCGGATTGTCGATACGTCTCCCCGGAAACCATATGAGCTCTCCGTTGGCATAAAGCAGATCATCCGCATCGCTGATCCTGTGTCCGCCTTTTATCAGGACCGCGCAATGACAGCTCTTGCCAATCTCCTGCGCTGCAGCAGCCATGTCTTTTCTGGTCTCGATATTTCGTCCGCAAAGGACCCCGGCTTCAGGAATATTCGGTGTTACGATCGCCGCCACAGGCAGTAATTCATCCATAAGGATCTGTACCGCATCCCTTTTCAGCAGCGCAGAGCCGGAGGTTGCCACCATAACCGGGTCTACGACCACATTTTTTGCGCGGTAGAAGCTCAGTCGATCAGCGATCACACGGATCAGATCGCCAGACGCTGCCATTCCGACCTTTACTGCGTCAGGATAAATGTCCTCAAATACCGCATCCAGCTGCTGTCTGAGAAAATCAGGGGTTGACTCCTGGATCGCTCTCACACCGGTTGTGTTCTGAGCAGTAAGCGCCGTAATCGCACTCATGCCATAAACACCATTCATGATCATCGTCTTCAGGTCGGCCTGGATACCGGCGCCCCCGCTGCAGTCGCTTCCTGCAATCGTCAATGCTGTTTTCACTGTATATTCTCCTCCTGTTTTCCTCCATGTACCATCTCTTCCGACAGCCGGCAAAGCACACGGCACTCCCCTTCAATATCAGCAGCTCCAAAAATTGCGCTGACCAGTGCAACGCCGTCAACGCCCGTACCAGACAGCTGCGCAATATTGTTTTTGCCAATGCCGCCGATAGCGACTACCGGGATATCTACAGCAGCGCAGATATCGCGAAGCACTTCCTTTGGCAGAACACTTGTGTCCGCCTTAGTCGAAGTAGAAAACACCGCTCCCGCGCCAAGACAGTCTGCCCCGTTTTTAACTGCCTCCAGAGCTTCTTCCACCGAATGGACAGACACGCCGATGAGCATATCGCCGCCAACGATCTGACGCACCTGCGCGGCCTGCATATCCTTTTGTCCAACATGAACGCCATCCGCTTTACATTTCATGGCAATTTCCACGTTGTCATTAATAAAAAACAACGCATCATACGCCTTGCACAGCGCGCGGATCCTGATTGCTTCTGCCAGAAAGCTTTCATCGTCCAGTTCTTTTTCTCTCAGCTGCACACAGGTCACTCCGCCTTTTAGCGCAGCCTCCACCTGTTCATACAGGCTTTGTCTGCCGGTCCACGCCCGGTCTGTCACAGCATAGAGCAGCATTGCTCTTTTATCGCACTTCATATTTTGCACCTTTCTCCAGCATCTCTGGCGTCATACGGCAGATCGCGTCTATGATATAGTTCCTGTAGGAAGCATTACCATCCTGCTGCGTAAGTCTGTCCTGCGCGAGCTCTCCGGCATATCCCATTGCACAGACAGCCCCTGCAGCAGCCTCCAGCGGGTGATCCGGATTTGCTGCCACGAACGCTGCGGTCAGAGCAGAGAGCTGACATCCGGTCCCTGTGACAGAAGCCATCATCGGATGTCCATTGTAAATGCAATACGCCTTTTTGCCGTCTGCAACAATGTCAGTCGCTCCAGTGACAGCGATCACAGCTCCCGTTTTCTCTGCAAATGCCTTAGCCAGAGCAACCATTTTATTCAGGTTCTCTTTTGTTACTTTATCTGAAGCATCGGCATCCACGCCCTTCGTTGTCCCGCTGCCGGATGCGAGCGTCCTGATCTCTGAGCTGTTTCCGCGGATAACCGTAACCTTCACCTCTTCAAGAAGCCGCATAGCCGTCCCTGTCCTGAACCTGGATGCACCGGCGCCAACGGGGTCCAGTACAACGGGATGATGCAGCTCATTTGCCCGTTTTCCGGCAATCAGCATAGAGGCAATCTTGCGGCTGTTCAGGGTGCCGATATTGATATTCAGACCGGCGCACAGCTCTGTGATCTCTGCCACTTCCTCCTCATCGTCAGCCATGACAGGAGAAGCACCGCAGGCAAGCACCATATTGGCACAGTCATTGGCTGTCACATAATTTGTGATGCTGTGGATCAGCGGATGCTTCATTCTTACATTTTCAAATATCTTCTCAAACATCGCTCATACTCCTGTCAGGAAAGAGACGCCTGCATCGTATGCAGGATACCTGTTTCCTTTAAGCTGTAAATCAAAACGGCGCTGATCATGGCTCCGCCGGCAGTAGAGATCAAAAACGGAACAATATACGCATAAAAGGCAAGTCCCGCAGCACTTTGTCCCATGCACAGCACAGCTACCGGGTAAGCACATAAACCGCCAAGAACCGCAGTACCAAAGACTTCCCCCAGCAGCGTAGCAAAGACATGTTTCGTCCTGCAGTAAACTGCCCCGCAGACCAGCGCGCCAAACATACTGCCCGGAAACGCCAGCAGACTTCCAAGCCCCAGCAGATTGCGGATCAAGGATGCGCAAAATGCTGTGCCCAGACCATACCAGGGCCCCAGAAGCACCGCACACAGGATGTTCACCATGTGCTGAACGGGGGCGCATTTGCTTCCAAACACCGGGAAGGAAAACAGACTCCCCACAACTGCAACAGCGCAAAAAACACTGGCAACCGCTAATTTTTTCGTATTCGTTTTTGTCATATTCCTTTTCTCCTTTGCATCGGTTGACATGAAAAAACAGGAGACACCATCCGAGATGCCTCCTGTAAAAAATCCTCACATATGACTTCCTACGGCGGCATTACCCGCATCAGGTTATAGGGTCGAAGTTTGATTACTTCCTCTCAGCCTGCCAGTACAAGCTCCCCTGTTTTTATTTTTTTCATATTATATACCTGTTTTTTGAAAAGCACAAGCGTTTTCATGAATTTTTCTTCTTGGATACTACGTCGAAGATTACGGCTGCCAGCAGCACGAGGCCTTTTACAACCTTCTGCATATTCTGGTCTGTACCCATGATCGACATACCCTGATTGATGATACCCATGAGCACGGCGCCGATGATAACGCCCGGGACGGTTCCGACCCCGCCGTATGCCGAAGCTCCGCCGATGAAGCAGGAGCCGATCGCATCCATCTCATAGTTCTGGCCGTAGGTCGGCTGTGCACTCGTCATACGTGCGATCGTAAGCATACCTGCCAGCGCTGCGAGGAAGCCCATGTTCGTATACGCGATGAAGTATACCATATTTGTATTGATACCGGAAAGCTTTGTTGCCTTTTCATTGCCGCCGACTGCATAGAAGTAACGGCCGATCGTTGTCTTGCTTGTAATGTAGCCATAGACGAGTACAACGATGATCACCCATACGAGGGAGGTCGGGATGCCCTTGTGCTGAGCCAGCTTATAGGACAGAGCCATGACAACCGTACAGATCACTGCCATCTTTATATACATCATTGCTACATTTCCTGTCTCATATCCCTTTTTCACACGGTTCATATGGCCGCGCACCGTAATGACTATGTAAAGGATACATGCGATCGCACCGGCTGCCAGAGCCACGCGGTTGAGTCCCTCACCGCCGCCGAGGAAATCCGGCACATAGCAGTTTGCACCGCCGCCAAACATTCTGATAAATGCCTCAGACTTGATCGGAAGTGTCTTACCGCCAAGCACAACATTGGAAAGACCACGGAACACGAGCATACCGGACAGAGTCGTGATAAATGGCGGGATACGCAAAAATGCGATCCAGAATGCCTGCCATGCACCGATCAGGGCGCCGAGCGCCAGCATCAGCACTACGGAGAGCGCTACCGGAAGATGCATCGTCTCCATCATGATACCGCCGACTGCACCTACAAAGCAGACCACCGATCCTACAGAAAGGTCGATGTTTCCACCTGTCAGGATACACAGCAGCATACCGGTTGCCAGTACAAATACGTAAGCGTTCTGTGAGATCAGGTTTGTGATGTTCTGCGGAAGCAGGATCTTGCCCTGTGTCCCCCAGGTAAAGAACAGCGTTACGAGCACCAAAACAATTATCATTGTATATTTTTGAATTCCAACCTTTACTTTTGCCTTATCCATTGCTTACTCTCCTTTGCTTGACTTCAGAATACATGACATGATCTTTTCCTGAGAAGCCTCCTGAGCAGACAGCTCTCCGGCAATCCTGCCTTCATTCATAACGTAAATCCGGTCAGACATGCCGAGGACCTCCGGAAGCTCGGAGGAGATCATGACAACGGATTTTCCTGCTGCCACAAGTTCGTTGATGATACAGTAGATCTCATACTTCGCTCCGACATCAATACCGCGCGTCGGCTCATCGAGGATCAGCACATCCGGATCCGCGAACATCCACTTTGCGAGCAATACCTTCTGCTGGTTGCCGCCGCTTAAGTTGCCGACGTTCTGTTCGACTGACGGACATTTTGTTTTCAGTTTTTCTTTGTACTTAACCGCAACTGCGTACTCCTTGTCCCTGTCGATCACGCCTTTGCTGCTGACTGCCTCAAGATTGGACAGCGTCGTATTGATCTTGATCGGGTTGCCAAGGATCAGTCCGTCGCCCTTTCGGTCCTCTGTCACATATGCCAGCTTGTGCCGGATCGCATCCTTTGCGTTTTTCAGATGCACCTCTTTTCCGTCAAGCAAAAGCGTTCCTGTGATATGGGTTCCGTAGCTTCTGCCGAAAATACTCTTTGCAAGCTCCGTACGTCCCGCTCCCATCAGACCGGAGATGCCTACCACCTCTCCCTTATGCACCTTGATGGATACGTTATCGACCACCTTTCTCTCTGCATAGATTGGATGATGCACCGTCCAGTTCTTTACCTCCATATTCACCGCGCCGATCTTCACGCCGTGACGCTTCGGGAAGCGGTCTGCGATCTCACGTCCTACCATACCCTTGATGATACGGTCCTCAGAGAAATCATCCACGCCTTTTGTCATGGTCTCGATCGTAGATCCGTCACGGATGACCGTGATCTTGTCTGCCACGTAGGAAACCTCATTTAACTTATGGGAAATGATGATACATGTCATCCCTTCCCGCTTAAACTTCAAAAGCAGCTCCAGAAGGGCCTGTGAATCGGATTCATTCAGGGACGAAGTCGGCTCATCCAGGATCAGAAGCTTTGCCTTCTTTGCCAGTGCCTTTGCAATCTCCACAAGCTGCTGCTTGCCGACGCCGATGTCCTTGATCAGTGTCCTCGCGGACTCTGTAAGCCCCACCTGCCTCATATATTTTTCTGCCTCACCGTACGTCTCATCCCAGTTGATGGCAGCTTTTTTTCCACGTTCATTACCAAGGAACATGTTCTCGCCGATCGACATATACGGGATCAGCGCCAGCTCCTGGTGGATAATAACAATCCCCTTTGCTTCACTTTCTTTGATATGATGAAACTTGCATACTTCACCATTATAAATAATATCTCCCTCATAGGAACCGTACGGATATACGCCCGAGAGTACATTCATCAGAGTGGACTTGCCTGCGCCGTTCTCTCCTACGAGCGCGTGGATCTCACCCTCAGCCACCTGAAGATTCACATTATCAAGTGCCTTTACACCAGGGAATGTTTTGGTGATATTTTTCATTTCCAACAGTATCTTTGCCAAAATTGCTCCCTCCAGACTATACTATGTAAGATGACGAAACAACAGGCGGGCGAAAGGGCCCGCCTGGATATCATTGCTCTTATTCAGGTTCTGTCTTATTTGATCTGATCCTCTGTATAATATCCAGAGTCGATCAGCATTTCCTGATAATTTTCAGCTGTAACAGCTGTCGGCTCGCAAAGGTAAGTCGGGATCACGCCTGTACCGTTGTCATAGGACTCTGTATCATTTACCGGTACCTCTGCGTCTGTCATGATCGCGTCAACCATCTCAACAACCTGTGCTGCCAGAGTACGTGTATCCTTGAATACGGACATGCCCTGTGTGCCGTCTACGATGTGCGGTACGTTTGCAACGTCACAGTCCTGACCTGTGATCACCGGATACTCTCCTGTGTAGTTTGCTGCCAGAGCGTTGATCACGCCGAGTGCTGTAGAGTCGTTGGAAGCAAGCACTGCATCCAGATTTGTGCCGTCTGCATAGTAGGAGGACAGAATGTTCTCAAATCTGGACTGAGCTGTTGCTGTATCCCAGTTTGCTGTAGCTACTTCATCCTTTGTCATCTGGCCGGACGGAACCACGAGCTTGCCCTCATCAATGTACGGCTGCAGTACATCCATCGCGCCGCCGAAGAAGAAGTTTACGTTGTTGTCTCCCGGGTCTCCAGTTACCAGCTCAAGGTTAAACGGTCCCTCTGCGTTCTCAAGATCCAGAGCTTCTACGATGTACTCGCCCTGTGTTTTTCCTACAAGGTAGTTATCAAAGGTTGCGTAATAGGAAACTGCGTCTGTATTCATGATCAGACGGTCATAAGCGATAACCGGAATGCCTGCTTCCTTTGCGCTTGCAAGAACTGTTCCAAGGGAATCTCCCTCGATAGATGCAACTACGAGAAGGTCATCGCCGTTTGCGATCATGTTCTCTACCTGAGATACCTGTGTCTGTACGTCATTTCCTGCGTACTGAAGGTCTACGGTATAGCCTTTCTCCTCAAGAGAAGCCTTCATGTTCTCGCCGTCCTGATTCCATCTCTGCAGATCCTGTGTCGGCATGGCAACACCGATCGTCCCCTTTGACTCCTCTGCATTTGCAGCAGTTCCCATAGCTGCCACACAAAGTGCCGCTGTCATGATAGCAAGTTTCTTGTTCATACTGTGTTCCTCCTTTATGATCTGTTTCTCTCTTTTTAAGTTGGCTTTACTATAGCACAGCTTCGTCTGGACATGTTTGCCATTGACTGTATTTTTTTATACAAAACAAAAATCTCCCGATAAAAGCAGGAGATTTTTGCACCAAAAATTTACTATTGACTTTTGCTGGTATTCAGATATACGTCCTCTTCCGTATGGAAGCCACTGTCGATGATCACCTCATCCATATTTTCTGCCGTCACGGCGATCGGTTCGACTGCATAGTACGGAGTCTCCTGATCGGAAAGCTGTTCCTCCGGCCGTCCCTCCTGCCACTGCTCGTAGCTCTTTACGCCGTCCTCCGCAGTGAAATACCTGTCGGCTCTGCCGCCAAAATCCATGCTGTTTGCCCGGATACCGGGAAGCTCCTGATACTCCTTTAACCGCTGCGCTGCGACCTTCGGAATATCCTTTTCGTCGATCCGTCCTTCCTGCGCCATTTTTTCATATCCCAGCGCAGCTGCAAACTCTGCCGCCGTTTTGGAGAGTGTCTCTACCGGCTTGTAGACGGTCATGGTCTGCGTACCCTCCACGATCCGCTGGCAGGCCGCCAGGTCTGCGTCCTGCCCGACGAGGACCGCCTTCCCGGCAAGACGGTTTTCCGACAGCGCCCGAAATGCCTGACTGGCCAGATCGTCATTGCCGCACATCACGCCTGCCAGATTGCGCGGCGTGATCGAAAGTCCTTCCTCCACCGCATCGTAGGCAAGCTCTGCAAGCCAGTTTTCACAGTATGCCGTATAGACCACGTTCAGACCGCTGTCGGCAATCCCGTCGTAAAACCCTTTGGAAAGCAGCGTGACATTGTGGTCTGTCGGAGAGCCGTTGATCATAAAAATATTGCCGCCCTGCGGAAGCGCTTGTGCAAGCGCCTCCGCCATCAGCCTGCCCACCATCTCATTGTCAAAAGAAATATAAAGATCTGCGTCGGCATTCGTCAAAAGCCTGTCAAACGCGATCACCCGGATCCCCTGCGCCTTCGCCTCGTCCACAACCTGCGAAAGCGCTTCCCCGTCCACAGCGATCACGACGATCACATCCATCTTCTTTTTGATAAAATAGCGGATCTGGGAGATCTGTTCCTCCACCTCGCCGTTTGCAGTCTGCACGTTGACTTCCGCGCCAAGGTTCTGCGCGGTCAGGGTAAAGAAATCCCGGTCCCTGATCCATCTCTCGATCACAAAGGAATCAAAGCTCATCCCTATGCGCAGCTTCTCCGGCTCTTTCGGAAGCTCTGCCTGTGTCTGCGGCTGTTCCCTCCTGCATCCGCCTAAAAGGAGCAGCGCGGCAACAGCCAGCAACAGCACCATTACCTTTTTTCCTGTCTCTGTCTTTCGTTTTCTCACTTTTTTCCTCTTTTCTGCCGCACGCTGCTACAACCGGTCGCGGTATTCACTCGGAGTGACGCCCTCCTGTTTCTTAAAAATCCGGCTGAAATAATTCGGATCACTGTAGCCGGACATAATGCAGATCTCCTTGATACTGAGCGCCGGATTCCGCAAAAGCTCCTTCGCATGTGTGATCCGCACCTTTGTCAGGTACTCAATAAAATTTTCTCCCGCCTCTTCCTTAAACAGCTTGCTGAAGTAATACGGACTGATATTCACACTCCGTGAGACGTCGTCCAAGGTCAGTTCTCTGGAGAAATTCTCATCAATATAGCTCTTTGCCTTTGAGACGACGCTCTCGGACTGCTCCTCCCGCTTTGTCGCGATCTTGTGGCATACTTCCTCAAGCTTTCCAAGAAACCATTCCCGCAGCGCCGTGTAATCCGAGCATGACAGCACTGCCGACATATAGTCCTTTCTCGAATGAAAGCTGTACGACTCAAGGTTTCCGTTCATAAATGCATCCCGCTCTGCCCAGATCACAAATTCAAGCACCTTCAGCTGGATGTCTTCTCTGTCATCATAATAGTTGCGTACCATCCAGTCAAAGATCTCATTCGCCGTCCGCTTTGTCCCCGGCCAGTCCGCCTTTGCTACAAGCGAGAGCAGCTTGCGCTCCTTATCTGCCGGATAGTCTCCCTGATATTCGCCGTGCAGCGCCAGGTCATCGACATGCGCAACGCTGCTCGTGCTCTGACAGAGCGCGCGGTACGCTTCGTTGTAAGAAAGCTTCAGCTCCTCCATTCGGTAGGTCTTGCCGATACCCGCGCGAAATCTCGCCTCGAGCCTGTTCCCGAGCTTTCTCGTCAGATGGCGCGCCTGCTCGATGATCTGGATACGCCTCTGATACTCCTGCACTCCCGGCTCACACGGCACGACCACTACGATGCGGTTCGTGAGGATCGGCCCTACGATGCACGGAAAAAACTCCTTGCAGATCCCGCAGCACTCCGGGTAAAAGCTCTGCGCCCGCACGCTCATATTCACAGAGGTCGTCAGGATCCCTTCTTCATTTGGCTGTCCGAACTGGATCAGCATGACGTAGGCGTATTCTTCTTTGATATCGAGCAGCATTTTATAATAGCCAAGGTCACTGCCGCCCTCCTCCTGAAAGATCATGCTGTTGACAAAACCATTCTCAACGATCGGTATGACCGTCTCCAGTTTTTCCTGGATCTTCAGATTGTCGCTGCGTTTTTTCCGCTCCAGGTCGATCTCCTCCATCGCCCGCTCCAAAACGTTTACCACCGCAGAGCGCTTCACGGGCTTCGTCAGATACTCCATGACTCCGAGATTAATGGCTTCCTTCGCATAATCAAACTGGTCATACGCGGTAATGATAATAAAACGCGTGGTGCTGTTGAACTTGCGTATCTCCTTGATCGCCTGTATTCCATTGATCCCCGGCATCTGGATATCCATAAATGCAATATCCGGCCGGAAGCTCTCTGCCAGCTCAACCACGGCGCGTCCCGTCTTTGCAAATGCCAGCTCACACTCATTTCCAAAATTGCTCGTAATAATATTTTTCAGTGCTTCCAGCATAATGCCTTCATCGTCCGCCACTAATACTCTGTACATAGCTCTCCTCTCCCGTCCTCATCGTTTTTTTCTTCTGCCGGAATGCGGATACATACCTGCGTCCCCTGCTTTGGTCCTGCACTGCTGATCTGCAGCAGATCCTTTCTGCCAAAAAACAGCTCCAGCCGGTTGATGACATTATCCATCCCGATCCCTGAAGAATCTGTCCGGCTGTCCGCCTGGCGTACCCGGCGCTCAAGCACCTCCAGGATACGCTCCTGCGTCATGCCCTGTCCATTATCACGGATACTGATCAGCACTGCGTCCTCCTGTCTGGTCACAGTAAGCCAGATATGCCCCTCCCACTCCACGTTTCGTATTCCGTGGTTGACCGCATTTTCTACGATCGGCTGGAGGATCATACTTGGCAGGCGCACATCGCCTACGTCTGCCGCGACCTGCTTTTCAAAATGGATATCCCCGGCAAAGCGCACATTCAGAATATATACGTAATTGTCGACTGTCTCGATCTCCTCTGCCAGTGTCGCCGCTTCCTCCGTCTTGCGTACATTATAACGGAAAAAATCAGCCATCCTTTCCAGAAAAATACTGGTCTTTTCCGCATCCTCCATCATGGCGAGCTGTACGCCGGCATTGAGGGAATTGAACAGAAAATGGGGATTGATCTGTGCCTGCAGATATTTCAGCTGCGCATCCTTCAGGTGCGTCTCCATCAGAAGCTCCCGCTCCTTCATCTGCCGCTCCTTCTCCATGCTCTCGCGGATCTTTGCGATGTATTCCCGTATACTCTCCAGCATTTTCGCAAAGGCGTGCGTCACGACTCCGATCTCATCCTCGCTGTCATATTCCGGACAGGCGGTGTCAAAGTTGCCGCCTGCCACCTCATTCGCCGTCCGCGCCAGCATACGCAGCGGCTCTGTGAGCGTCCGGATCACAAGAATGAGCGCCAGTATATTGAGCAGCGCCACGATCACCATGATCACCGAGCTCAGGATCTCCATAAAGTTCAGGGAGCGCTGCATAATCTCATAATTGTCCGAGTTTGCCTGAAACCGCAGGTTATTCAGGTTATATACCGCATATTTAATATACTGATAGTTCCGGGATTCCTCCTCAAAGGCTGCTTTATACCGCTCGACATTGCGCCCGCGCTTTGCCTGTATTGTCTCTTCGGCAAGATCCAGATAAGTCTCAGACATATTCCTGATATTCTTTTCCAGGATCCTGCTCTTACTGTCCACAATGCTGTCGTTTAGCTGCTCCATCATATCGCGGTATTCCTGCACATTGCGGTAATAGTCCTCCAGGGAGTTGCTGCTCTTTGTATTCAGATATTCCAGCACATTCTCATGCGTCTCATCGAGACATTCTGTGAATTCGTTTAAGCTGATGTTCGTTGCGTATACCTGATTCAGCTTCTTCATGGAATGATTGATCTCACTGTACAAAAGAATATTGACCACAAACATCAAAACAGCAGTGAGCGCAAAGGTCACAAGCAGCTTGGTCCGGATAGACAGCCGCCGAAACAGGGATTTTCTGTGCTTTCGTTGTCTCATCTGCGCCTGTCCTCCTCACTCCTCTTCTTTTTGCATAAACTGGCTGCAGTTGCTTCTGGTGATCGTCTCCAGATCTACACTGAAAAAGTTGCTCACGTAGCCCATGCTGTGATACTCCTCCAGCGCCTCTATACTGCTTCGCCCTGCCTGCTGCGTATCCAGCGTGATCACCATCGGGACCGTCCCCTTTTTCACCGCATCCAGCATGGTCTCTGACTGATAAAATCCGATCACGTCAATATCGCCGACCAGGTTGTAGTCTACCATCGCATGATACGCAGACACGCTGTCTGTCTCGTTCATGCACACCAGAATATCCGGCGGCTCCTGTGTATTAAACAGATCCCGGATCGCCTCCTCCGCCTCAAATGTACTGCCTGAGCGTATCGTTACCGGGCTGATCTTGATCTGCTCTCTCTGCTTTTTCGTCAGTCCCGCCTGGACAGTCGACTTAAGCTCCTTAAAAATAATATCCTTCCCGGTATCGCTGTCTCCCAGCAGCACCGTGATCCTGCGCGTATCCTCATCAATGCACGAAAGGATCTGATGTCCATATGTGGTACCCATCTGATAGCTGTTGATCCCTACAAAGCTCTTCCGGCTGCTCGCCATATCGTCATCCAGCACCGTCACGACCGGGATATCCGCTTTCCCCGCTGCGTCGATCGCCTCCCGCACTCTGGCGCTGCCATCCGGCTTGACGATAATCCCGTCTACCCTGGCTGCGATCGCAATATCAATATAATCTGCCGCCGTATATTCGCCGGTCGACCAGTCGGCAAGCAGCTCCACGTAAGCATCTGAGTCTGCCGCCTCCTGCTTCGCGCTTTCATAAATATCCTGCCACATCAAAGAAGAGGCATCCTCCGGTATCATGACGTAATGCCGACTGTACTGCTTTGCACTCAGGAGCTCTCCCCATTCCTTTTTTTCTACTGATTTTATATAGCCGCGCCAGCCGATCCCCACGATCGCCATGACCGCGCACAGACCGGCCAGCACGATATGTATGGCATACTTTTTTCTCTCTTTTTTCATAGACTCCCGCGCGCTATTTTACAAAAAACCGATAGCTCGTCTGTGTATCGTACGCTTCTCCCGCCTTTAATACAGGGCTTGGAAAACGCTTTTCATTTACTGCATTCGGATAGTACTGTGACTCCAGACAGAAGCCCTGTCGCTTTGTATATCTGGCTCCTCCCTTTCCGGTCTGGTCTGTGATAAAATTGCCTGCATAAAACTGCATGCCGCAGCAGTCTGTGAACGCCTCCATCGCAATCCCCGTCTCCCGGCAGTAAGCCTGGGCCATCTTTTTCCTGGTGCCTGCCGCATCAGAGAGCACAAAGTTGTGATCATAGCCTCCCACAAATACCATCTGTTCAAAATCTGCCTCTATATCCCGGCCGATCGCCTTTGCTGTGCGGAAGTCCATCGGCGTCCCTTCTACCAAAGCAAGCTCTCCGGTCGGGATCGCCTGAGAATCGCGCACCGGTGTATAAGCATCAGCAAAAATACACAGCTCCTGTCCCTCGATGCTGCCGCTGTCGTGACCTGCCAGATTGAAGTAGGAATGATTGGTCATATTTGCCACGGTATCTGCATCAGAGCGTCCCTCATAGTGAAGAATGATCTCGTTGTCATCCGTCAGCGTATACGTCACTGACACATTAAAATTTCCCGGGAAGCCCTGGTCTGCATCCGGGCTAAAGAGCGCAAATGTAATGCTGTTGTGCGCCTCATCTACGGACCTCACCTCCCATTTCCGGCTGTCATATCCATTGTTTCCGCTGTGCAGATTGTTTTCATTATCATTAATGTCCATCTGATACGTGTTCCCATTGATCACAAAGCGTCCTTTGTCGATCCGGTTTCCGCTTCTTCCGATCACGGTACCGAAAAAGCACGTATTGTCAATATACTCCTGCGGGCTGTCGTAGCCCAGTACCACATCGCGCCGTACGCCGTCCTTATCCGGTACCAGTACGCTCACCAGCGTTGCCCCAAGCTCCGTCAGTACCATTGTCATATTCTTCCTGTTTGTAAAGGAGTACAGATAAAACTCTGTCCCATCGTTCGTCCTGCCATAAAATCTTTTCTCCATGATAGCCTTCCTCTCTTTCATCCTGATCTGATCTCTTCTGCCGCCGTGCACCTCACAGACAAAGCGCCCCCGACGGCAGTGGAAAAGAGGCTGTTGCAAAATACCTCCTGCTGGACGCTTTCGGGTATGTGTTTCTGCGAAAACGAAACGGTTTATCGCGAAACACACACCGAATGCCCACTGGAATCAGTGTTTTACAACAGCCTCCGCTGCATTTCATTTACATGTGTCCCTGTCTGCGCCCTTTATGCAAACGGATTCTCTGTTCTGTACGGTACGCCTGCCGGATGATTGTATCCGATCTCGTCCGGGCATACGCCGATGAGCTTGAATACCTCATACAGTGCCTTTCCGAAATGACCAAACGCAACTGCACCATGATGCGGATAATTTCCTTCGATCAGCACATGGCGGTAGAAACGTCCCATCTCCGGGATAGCGAATACGCCAATGCCTCCAAAGGACTGTGTCGCTACCGGAAGCACCTCGCCCTGTGCCACATATGCGCGCAGGATATTATCTGCTGTGCTCTGCAGACGGAAGAATGTGATGTCGCCCGGAATAATATCTCCCTCCAGCGTTCCGTTTGTCACTTCTACCGGAAGGTTTCTTGCCATGATCTTCTGGTATTTCATATTGAAGCTTGCCAGCTTGGAAGAGCATGTATTTCCACAGTGGAAGCCCATGAACGTATCCTTGTGCGTATAGTTGAATTTGCCCTTGATCGACTCTTCATACATATCTGCCGGTACGGAATTGTTGATGTCAAGCAGCGTCACTGCATCGTTGCTTACGCATGTTCCGATAAACTCTGACAGCGCGCCATAGATATCTACCTCGCAGGATACCGGGATCCCTCTGCCAGTCAGACGGCTGTTCACATAGCACGGTACGAAACCGAACTGTGTCTGGAATGCCGGCCAGCATTTTCCTGCGATCGCAACGTATTTTCTGTAGCCTCTGTGCTCCTCTACCCAGTCAAGCAGCGTCAGCTCGTACTGAGCCAGCTTTCCGAGAACCTCCGGCTTCTTGTTGCCTGCGCCAAGCTCTGCTTCCATGTCTTTTACCACATCCGGGATACGCGGATCGTCTGCATGCTTGTTGAATGCTTCGAACAGGTCAAGCTCTGAATTCTCCTCGATCTCAACCCCGAGATTGTAGAGCTGCTTGATCGGCGCATTGCATGCGAGGAAATTGAGCGGACGCGGACCAAAGGATATGATCTTTAAGTTCTTAAGTCCCACAACTGCGCGTGCGATCGGCACAAACTCATGGATCATATCTGCGCACTCCTGCGCTGTACCTACCGGATACTCCGGAATATATGCTCTGATATTGCGCAGCTTCAGATTGTAGCTTGCGTTTAACATGCCGCAGTATGCGTCTCCTCTGCCATCACTTAAATCATTCTGGCTCTCCTCTGCTGCTGCAACGAACATCGCCGGTCCGTCAAAATGCTTTGCGAGCAGTGTCTCGGAGATCTCCGGTCCGAAGTTGCCAAGGTAAACAACAAGGGCCTCGCAGCCTGCTGCCTTTACATCCTCAAGAGCCTGTACCATATGGATCTCACTCTCAACAATGCAGATCGGACATTCATAAATATCTTCTGCATTGTATTTTGCCTTATAAGCCTCGACCAGAGCCTTTCTTCTGTTGACAGACAGAGATTCCGGGAAGCAGTCCCGGCTCACTGCAACGATACCGATTTTTACGTTTGGAATGTTAATCATTTTTTCATCCTCCTGTTTGCTTTTCTTTGTACCGGCACTGCCGGTGATATATGATCCCGGTCGCCCCGGGAGATATCCTTATGAACGCTTTTGCTGTTTATATGTGCAGGTTTTCCCCTACAAGCCCCATCGGAGAGCCTTCCGGCAGTCCGCCCTGCGGATGGCCGATCAGCCATTTATTCTTTGCTGTCAGATGCGCGTCCTCTCCGCCCTTATGTTCTCCATCAAGCGGAAGGTTCGTATCCTTCGGAAGTACGATCGCCACGCGGAAGCCGCCCTCACAGCCATTGCACGGAGCATAGTGAAGTGTGGTCGCATACAGCTCCACCGCCGTCCCCGCCGGAACGAAGAACGCCTCAACCAGCGCTGTATCATATGTAAACTCCTGCGTCACATCCGGCTGCCATCCAACGAGAAGGACTGCATCCGTTGCCGCCACGTTGATCTCAGACGAGCGATGATACTCCAGCGCATTGAGCATATGATTGTTGCCATTACAGTATCCGATCTGGATCGGCAGCTCTCCGTATACCTTTGTCTGAAGCTCCTCAAATACCGGAAGCGCCTCCAGCGCTTCTACCGACGGCTCATACACTACGTCTGCCGGGCATGGCGTCTGCGTCTTCAGCGCATCGACCAGTCCGGAAAAGTCGATTTCCTCTACGATACGGCCGTATTTGCGAAATGCCGCATCCGTTACCTTTTTAATCTGCATCTAAATTCCTCCCATTTCATTATATATCATATATATCTGTCCCGGCATGCTGCCACAGTACAGCCGGGACTGCCCGCGCGTTACCGGATCACGTCAAAAATCCCCTTACACGCCGGATAAATCTGCCTGAACTGCTCATATCGTTCTTCGTATTTTGCAACCAGCTCCGGATCCGGGTCTACCGTATCCACGATCTTTACAAGCTTTGCCGCTGCCTCCTCTACAGAAGCATACTCTCCGCATGCCACTGCTGCCAGCATCGCGCCTCCAAGTGCCGGTCCCTCTTCACTTTCGATCACATCGACCTTGAGATTGAGCACGTTCGCAATGATCTTTTTCCACAGCGGACTCTTTGCTCCGCCGCCGCAGATCTTCGTCCGCTCGATATGTATGCCGAGCGCTCTGGCGATCTCCAGAGAATCTCTCAGTGCAAAGGCAACCCCCTCGAGAACTGCCTGCGTCATATCCGCTCTCGTCGTATCCATTGTCATACCGATAAATGTCGCTCTGGCATTTGGATTGTTGTGAGGAGAACGTTCACCCATAAGGTACGGAAGAAAATATACGTGGTTTTCCCCGAGCTTTTCGATCGCCTTCTGTTCTCCCGCATAGTCCTTTGTACCAATGATCTCATCCATCCACCATTTATTGCAGGACGCCGCGCTCAGCATGCAGCCCATCAGATGATAATGTCCATCCGCATGTGCAAACGCGTGGAGCGCATTGTATTTATCTACACCGAATTTTTCGGAGGAGATAAAGATCGTACCGCTCGTTCCCAGAGAAATATTGCACATACCGTCGCCTACCGTGCCTGTGCCGACTGCTGCCGCCGCATTGTCGCCTGCTCCGGCTACGACCTTCACACTCTGCGGGATATCAAGCTCTTTCGCTATCTCCGGAAGCACATTTCCGACTGCCTCATAGCTCTCATATACCTTCGCCATCTGATCTTCGCGGATGCCGCAGATATCGAGCATCTCCTTTGACCAGCAGCGGTTCTTTACATCAAACACCAGCATACCGGAAGCATCGGATACATCCGTACAGTGTACGCCGGAAAGCCTGTATGCGATGTAATCCTTCGGAAGCATGATCTTTGCGATCCTTGCGAAATTCTCCGGCTCCTTGTTTTTTACCCACAGGATCTTCGGCGCTGTAAATCCGGTAAAGGAGATGTTTGCCGTATACTCGGAAAGCTTTTCTTTACCGATCACATTGTTCAGATAATCGCACTCCTCTGAGGTTCTTCCATCATTCCACAGAAGCGCCGGGCGGATCACCTGATCGTCCTTATCAAGGATCACCAGCCCATGCATCTGCCCGCCAAAGCTGATGCCCGCCACCTGACTTCTGTCGCAGTCCGCAAGGAGCTCTTTTAAGCCTTCCATCGTCTGCTCATACCAGTCCTGCGGTCTTTGCTCTGACCAGCCCGGATGCGGAAAATAAATCGGATATTCCCGCGAAACGATTTTTTCAATTTTACCTGACCCGTCCATCAGCAGCAGCTTGACCGCTGAGGTCCCAAGGTCCACACCCACATACAACATAGTTTTTCCTCCTAATATCTATTGATCCAGCGCGCGATCCGGCACCGGCTGTGCCACAGACTCCGTCATAACGTCGAGCGCCTGCGGCAGGTTCTCCATCTCCACATACGTATGCTTTCCGCCATTCTCACCATCCTGCGTCCATGCGACCGGTTCATTCGAGGTGATCGTCAGGCGTTTTGTCTTGAAACGGACAACATTTTTGCTCGTCTCATCCTGCATGATCACCGCCCCTATCACCTGCTGCCAGTCCACAAGATTCTGCGGGGTCCGTATCAGCATGACCTCAAAAAGCCCGTCATTGAGCTCGACATTTTTTCCGGTCAGCATCTTGAATCCACCGACAGAGTTCGAGTTTGAGATCATGCCATACATGAACTCACCCTCATCGCAGAACTCCTCGCTCTCTATCTTCATAAAATAGCTTTTCCAGGATCCTACCCGCTTCATTCCTTCGATCAGATAGGCGGTATGCCCGAGCACATTTTTCAGTTCCTGATTTGTCTGGTAAGAAACGTCTGTCAAAAATCCGAACGCTGCCACATAGACAAAGTAATCATCATTAAACCTGCCAATGTCACAGGCGAACGGTGTGCCGCTTACGATCAGATCGGCCGCCTGCTCCATCTGCTTTGGAATGCCCAGGCTGCTCCCGAAATCATTCGTACTGCCTGCCGGGATATAGCCGATCGTCCGGCGGACGCCGCTTCCCATCATGCCGGTCACGACCTCATCGAGTGTCCCGTCTCCTCCGCTGCAGACGATCATATCATACTGCGCCGCACGCTCTGCTACTGCCGTGCAGGCGTCCTTTCCCTGCCTCGTCGGATATACGGTTACCTCATAATCAGCCGCCGCAAATGTCTCCAGGATCGCTGAGAGATGATTTTTGATCAGTCCTTTGCCTGATCGCGGATTATACACAAACAACATTTTCTTCATATTCAGAATCTCCTGTAATTTTACTACTTTGCAACACAAATCACAAGTAAATTATTGCTATGTTATATTAAATTTTAGTCCTGATACTTCATTGTCGGATTATTATTTCACCCGATCACCTTGCATTTTTTGCGGTCATACGTGTACAGCCCGTTCATTTCCTCTTCTACATCTGACAGCTGCGTATATACCGCGCCGCTCAGTCCCTTTTTCTCCAGAGCCCGCAGCTTTCGCTGCTGCTGCCTGAAAGCCTTCGAAAATCCTGCCATCGTCTCATAGGAATGGTATCCGTAAACAGCCTTTGTACTGGTATGTCCGCGTACCGGACAGGTAAATCCCCCGTATTCTGAAATCACAAACGGACGCCCGTCCCCGCTTACGCGCAGCGGCCGGAAGTAGTTGTGGACGCTTCTGACGTCACCGCCGCCCTGATCAAACCAGCCGCTCGCATGGTCGATCAGACGCGTCTCATCCAGCCTTCGCAGCCTTTCTGTGATACGCAGCGCGTCAAACTGCCCCCATCCTTCATTAAAAAGCACCCACATGCCGATGCACGGACAGTTGTAGAGCTGCCGCACCATAGCCATACAGTCTCGCTCCCACTCTTCCCGCCCGGCGCGGTCTGTGCGCCCAAAAAAGTGATAATTGTCATCCCGGATCCGCTGTGTCACCGCAGGCAGAACGGTCGGCAGATAGCACAGACGCCCAAGGTCCGGCTTTCCTCCCCCGTTTACCATATCCTGCCACACGATCATCCCCAGCCGGTCACAGTGATAGTACCAGCGCATCGGCTCTATCTTGACGTGCTTTCGTATCATATTAAAGCCAAGCGCCTTCATTTTCGTAATGTCAAATACCATCGCTTCCTCACACGGAGGCGTATACAGGCTTTCCGGCCAATAGCCCTGATCCAGCACTCCGTGAAAGAAATACGGTTTATTGTTGAGAAGCAGCCGCGGGTATCCCTGCTCGTCCTTTCCCACAGAGAACTTTCTCATTGCAAAATAGCTGTCGATGCAGTCCCTGCCCGCCGCGATCCTCATGCCGTACAGGAAGGGATCCTCCGGGCTCCACGCACACAGCTCCGGCAGCGCTATTGTGACAGTCGCCACAGCTCTCTGTGAGGTGTGCCCGTTCACAAACCCATCCACCCGGTCTGCCCTGCGGTGGGTCACACATACAAACTCCTCACGGCTGACCCTGTGCGTATAGGTACTGTTTCTGCTCTGTATCTGCACCTTTACATCCATCGCACAAGTCATCCCGATCTCCAGCCGGATTTCTCCTTCCTCGTACAGGGGCGTCACTCTCACATCCTCGATAAAGTTTTCCGGGACTGACTCCAGCCATACGGTCTGCCAGATCCCGCTCTGCGCGGTATAGAACATCCCTCCAGGCGCAAGCGACTGCTTGCCGCAGCATGCGCCTCCGGTATCCGTATCATCCTGCACCCGCACCCAGATCGTATTCTTTCCTTCCCGCGCAAGCTCCGTCACATCAAAGGAAAATGCCAGATAGCCGTTTCTGTGACTGCCCAGAAGCTTGCCGTTCCACCATACGATACAGCGCTCATCGACTGCGCCAAAGTGCAGCAAAAGCCTGCGTCCTTCCGGAAGAGCCGGAAGCTCCACGCTTCGGAAATACCACAGATATTTTCCGGGCTCAAGCTGTTTTCGGACACCGGAACGCGCGGATTCAGGAGAAAACGGAACCAGGATTCTCCCGTCAAATGACTCCGGCCTGACCCCCTTATCCGTCAGCGCATAATGCCAGTAGCCATTCAGGCACAGCCAGTCGCTGCGCCGAAGCTGCGGGCGGGGGTACTCCGGCAGCGCCGGCTTTTTCTCTCCGTTCTCACTCCAGACCGTTGAAAGCTCTGTCAGCGTCCGTTCCTTTTCCCGTCCTGCTCCCGCGGCTGAAAGCGCATCAAAAACACGCATATGAATACTCCTTCCTGTCCCATCGTCACGTAAACCCATTTTGGTTTATTATAATCCCTTTTAGAAAATGAACCAAGTATAATTTTACAGTTTATGCAATTTTCACATTTTTTCATTCCCACGTATCCTGCAAAACGCTCCGGCCGCATCAGGCTTCCCTGCATCATCGGAGCAAAAGAAAACCGCTGTGTATCCGCACAGCTTTGCACAGTATACACAACGGTCTTTTTTATTTTCTGTATTTCTTCCTTCCGCTCAGCGTGATCCAGCCGATCAGCACAAGGAATGCCACTGCAACACACATCCATCCGATCAGAAGCATCGGATTATTCTGTGCGGCAGCCTTTGGCGCGAACATATCCCAATAGCCTTTTAAATAGATCACCACGATCAGCACCGGAATGACACAGGTAACATAGCCGCGCACGAACAGCGGGAACTTCTTTCCGCTGCCTGTATTCGCCTCTTTGATAAAATTGCTCCAGCCCCATCCATGCTCCTGCGTACAGAACATCAGATATACAAGGGAACCAAGCGGCAGCAGATTGTTTGATACGAGGAAATCCTCCAGATCCATGATTCCGCTGCCTGCGCCAAGCGGCTGGATCCCGGAAAGTACGTTAAATCCAAGGATCGCCGGCATAGAAAGCACGATTACCAGCACGATATTGACTGCCACTGCCTTTTTTCTTGAAACGCCGAACAGATCCATTGCAAAGGAAATAATATTTTCAAATACGGCAATGACTGTTGAGAGCGCCGCAAAGGACAAAAACAGGAAGAACAGCGTTCCCCAGATCCTTCCGCCTGCCATCTGATTAAAAATCTGCGGCAGTGTAATAAAAATCAGAGAAGGACCGGAATCCGGCTCCACCCCAAAAGAGAAGCACGCCGGGATAATGATCATCCCCGCCATCAGAGCGACGAACGTATCGAGAATACCGATATTCATCGCCTCCCCGGTCAGCGAACGCTCTTTGTCAAGATAGCTGCCGAAGATCGCCATTGCGCCGATGCCAAGGCTTAAAGTAAAGAACGCCTGGGACATGGCTCCAAAGACTACATTTCCGATACCGACCTCTTTGATCTTTTCAAAATCCGGAATCAGATAAAACTTCACACCCTCGATCGCTCCCGGCAGACGCACGGAATTGACTGCCAGTACAACGATCAGAGCCAGCAGAGCCAGCATCATCACCTTTGTGATGCGCTCCACGCCCTTTTGCACGCCGAAGGCGCAGATGCCAAAAGATAAGAGCACAGCCACAACCATCCAGAAGGTCAGGATCTGCGGCGATGCAAGCATGCCGTTGAACTTATCCACTACGACCTGCGTATCCATCGCCCCCTGACTGAACTCTCCTGTCAGACAGCGGTAGCAGTAATACATCATCCAGCCTGCCACCATCGTGTAAAACATCATCAGCAGATAGTTTCCGGCCATGCCGAACCATCCATAATGGTGCCAGCGCGTCCCCTTTTTCTCCAGCACGCGAAATGAGGTCGCACAGCTTTTCTGACTGCCGCGCCCTACGGCAAATTCACTTACCATGATCGGCCAGCCCATCAGCACAAGGAACGCCAGATAAATAATAATAAACGCAGCCCCGCCGAGCTGTCCCGCCATGTACGGGAATTTCCATACATTTCCAATACCGATTGCACAGCCGGCCGAGACAAGAATAAATCCCAGCCGGCTGCCGAATTTTTCTCTTTCTTTCATTTTCTTATCTCCCAGTTATTTTTTATATCCTGTCCAGTATAACTGTTCTGCTGTGCAGTGTCAACGTTTTAGCACGTACTTTTCGTATGTTAGAGAAATGTTCGATCCTATCAATTCCGTCTCCCTCCCCAGCCGCATCTGCCGAAAATAGAATAAGCCAGCCCTGACAGCTGACTTATCCCCAATAACTTGATTTTATCCAGTTTACACAAAAAGCCTTTTAAGCAAGAAAACTTCCGTTTTTCTGACTGAAAACAGAACCGGGAGAATTTCTATCGCGCCTTTTTCTGCGATGCCTCCTGTGCAAACTGTGTAGTCACCAGCTTATCATACGGGACCCTCTCTTCGAGTTCTCCGGCATCCTCCAGAATATCCTGCAAAAGCTCAAAGCTCTCTTTTTCAAAGATCAGATCTTCTTTCCAAGTATCCTGTTCATAATAGCGTGTTACGATAGTCTCGATCGTCTCAGTATCTGTCTCTGCAAACTGCGGCGCGATCACCTCTGCAATCTCCTCCGGTGTATGACTGTTCACATAATCCATGCCCTTTTGCAGTGCATTGGTAAATGCCTGCACCACCTGCGGATGTTCTTCCATAAAGCTCATTTTTGTACAGTACGCCGTATACGGCACATATCCGGAATCTGTTCCGAGCGATGCGACAACGTATCCGACCCCTTCTTTTTCAAGTGTTGTGGCTCCAGGCTCAAATTCTACGGAATTTAATGTATTACTACACCTATCTAATATGAAGAAATTATTTATTTAATAATAGCACTGAAGCCTGCCTTCTTCAACTGTTTTGCCAGTGCCTCCGCGTTTTTACGTACGCTAAACACGCCGCACTGAACTACCCACTGACCGCTGCGCTTTTTAACGATGGCATCAAATCCTCTCTTTTTAAGTTTTCGGAACAGCTTCTCTGCGTTTGCTTTTACCGCAAATACTCCGGTCTGCACGATATACTCGTTGCTGCTCGCACGCCGGCGGATGATGTATCCGACACGCTGGTTGTCATACTGGCCGTCACCGTACCAGCTCTTGTAGGTTGCACCCTCGCCGGATCCTTTACAGTATGCG
>NZ_CATNVD010000004.1 GCF_951230155.1 Parablautia sp. Marseille-Q6255 | reverse complement strand
CAAAGTGATTCCGAACGGGAGAGCGTAGACACATAGAAAAGACGCTGATCAAAGCAATCGGAAGGGTAAAAAAGACTTGTAAAGATCGGAAAGATATGATATTCTGTATGTGGTTTTGAAGGTATGTTCCTTCAGATGGCCCAGTGGCTCAGTTGGTTAGAGCGCCGCCCTGTCACGGCGGAGGTCGAGAGTTCGAGTCTCTTCTGGGTCGTTTCTTTGATATATGGGGTCTTAGCTCAGCTGGGAGAGCATCTGCCTTACAAGCAGAGGGTCATAGGTTCGAGCCCTATAGGCCCCACTTCAAAGAAATTGCCGACTGGTTGGCAAAAGAAATATGCCGATGTGGCTCAATTGGCAGAGCAGCTGATTTGTAATCAGCAGGTTATCGGTTCGAGTCCGATCATCGGCTTTGACAAGAAATTGTCTGATGTTTTTATAAAACAAAATTATGTGGATGGATTCCCGAGCGGCCAAAGGGGGCAGACTGTAAATCTGTTGTCGACGACTTCGAAGGTTCGAATCCTTCTCCATCCATTCATTGCGTGAAAGCAATGGTACAATTTAATATCGCGGGATGGAGCAGTCTGGAAGCTCGTCGGGCTCATAACCCGAAGGTCGCAGGTTCAAATCCTGCTCCCGCAACTCAGTATTTTTACTGTAAAAATTATGTGCCCAGATAGCTCAGTTGGTAGAGCAGAGGACTGAAAATCCTCGTGTCGCTGGTTCGATTCCGGCTCTGGGCATGCTGTTTATTTAAACAGATGGGATATTAGCTCAGTCGGTAGAGCACTTGACTTTTAATCAAGTTGTCCGGGGTTCGAATCCCCGATGTCTCATTAAAGTTATGCAGGAAGTTCTTAAAAGAGAGCTTCCTGTTTTTTTGTGTTCTAAATAGCAAAGAGGAATTGACAAGCTTATAAAAGAATTTTATTATTTCCTTAAAAAGATGCGTAAATAATTATTAAAAAAGCTTGGAAGAGAGGTTGAGTTTATTATGAAGGTATTGGTAGTAATAGATATGCAGAATGATTTTATTGACGGAACACTGGGCACAAAGGAAGCACAGCAGATCGTGGAACGTGTGCGAAATAAGGTAGATGCTTATAGGGCAGCGGGAGATACTGTTATTTATACAAGAGATACGCACAATGGAAACTATATGCAGACGCAAGAAGGTAAAAATCTGCCTGTTGTACATTGTGTGAAGGATTCGTTTGGATGGGAAATATCTGAAAAGGTTTATGCAGAAGGCAATCCGGTGATTGATAAGCCTTCTTTTGGTTCTCTGGAACTTGCAGAGTATGTAAGTAGTATGAGCACAGTAGAGGAGATTGAATTGGTCGGACTTTGTACAGATATCTGTGTGATTTCTAATGCTTTGATCCTGAAGGCAAGATTTCCCGAAGTACCTATTAAGGTGGATGCTGCGTGCTGTGCCGGGGTGACACCGGAGAGCCATGAAAATGCATTGCGTGCGATGCAAATGTGTCAGATTGCTGTCTTTAATAAAGTGCTGTAGATTATACTCATTATCTGGATGTCATGGTTTTTGCTATGTCATCCTTTTTTTATTATGAAGGATTTTTACGTTTTCGGTACCATAAAAAAGAGAACTTCGGTTGACAATGAATATACCGAACGGTATAATAATTAATAAAGAGAGTTGTCATTAGCAGCCAAAATGATACAGGAGGTGGGGAAGTGGAAAATCGGGAGCTGATTATGGAGTGTGCCAAGGAGCTGTTTTATGCCAAAGGCTATGATGCAGTGGGGGTACAGGAAATTGTAGAGAAGGCAGGGATTACAAAGCCTACACTTTATTATTATTTTGGCAGTAAGCTGGGACTATTAAAAACACTTTTGGAAACGAAGTTTGAAGACTGGCGTGTGTCGATGAAGAATACAGCTGATACGGTCAGTGATATTCGTGCAGCGTTATACCGCATGGCAAACGTATACTGTGATTTTTTTGAGAAGGACAGGGAATTCTATATGCTGATGATGGCTTTATTTTATTCTGCAAGAGAAAATGAAGCATATCAGGCTGTGAAACCGTATGTAACGGAATTTTATGAAGAAGCTGTCAGGATGTTTCAAAATGCGTCTCAACAGCTTGGCAATATGAATGGAAGGCAGAGGCAGTTTGCGATAGGCTTTATAGGGACCATTAATCATTATCTGCTTTTGCATTGTGAGACAGATCCTGACCGGAAGAAGAGAATCAGTGGAGAACAGATAGAGTCGCTCGTCAACCAATTCATGTATGGGATATTCACGTAAGCTACGAGCCCTGCAAATACAGCGGAAAACAAAGAGCCCATTTATGGGCGGATTTGTTAGACGCTGTATTTATAGGGCGACAGCCCGTGACCGAAGAGAAGCGAAGCGCTCTGAGGTGGCAGGGCTCGTAGCCGGGAGAAGATTGCA
>NZ_CATNVD010000003.1 GCF_951230155.1 Parablautia sp. Marseille-Q6255 | reverse complement strand
CGCTCTGAGGTGGCAGGGCTCGTAGCCGGGAGAAGATTGCAGAGAGGAGGAGCGGAAAACAAAGAGCCCATTTATGGGCGGATTTGTTAGACGCTGTATTTATAGGGCGACAGCCCGTGACCGAAGAGAAGCGAAGCGCTCTGAGGTGGCAGGGCTCGTAGCCGGGAGAAGATTGCAGAGAGGAGGAGCGGAAAACAAAGAGCCCATTTATGGGCGGATTTGTTAGACGCTGTATTTATAGGGCGACAGCCCGTGACCGAAGAAGCGAAGCGCTCTGAGGTGGCAGGGCTCGTAGCAGAGAGAAAGCTGCCGGTAAGGAGAAGAGTCGCAGAGGTGAAGGAGAAAAAAGAAAAAAGGAGACGTGTAGAAATGAACTATTGGTATGATCATGCAGTATTTTATCATATGTATCCGCTTGGTTTAAGCGGGGCGCCTTTTGAAAACAGACAGGAGGAGCTGGTGCACCGTTTTGACGGACTTAGGAAATGGCTTTGGCATATCAGGAATCTTAATTGTGATGCAGTTTATATCGGCCCTCTGTTTGAGTCGACGACACATGGATATGATACCCGGGATTATAAGTTGGTAGACCGCAGGCTCGGGGATAATGATGATTTTAAAAATTTTGTTGCTTATGCACATGAGCTGGGGCTTAAGGTAGTAGTGGATGGGGTGTTTAATCATACTGGACGAGAATTTTTTGCATTCAGGGATATTCAGGAGAATCGGGAACATTCAAGGTACTGCGGGTGGTATAAGGGTATTAATTTTGGCTGGAACAGTCCATACAATGACGGATTCGGATATGAAGCGTGGAGGAACTGTTTTGAGCTTGTCAATCTGAACCTGCAAAACAGGGAAGTGAAGGATTATCTCTTTGATGTGATCCGTTTCTGGATCCATGAATTTGATATTGATGGTATCCGTCTGGATTGTGCAGACTGCCTGGATTTTGATTTTATGAAAGAAATGCGGTGGATGACTACGAAGGAAAAGGCTGATTTCTGGCTGATGGGAGAGGTGATCCATGGCGATTACGCACGCTGGGCTAATGACGAGATGCTTCATTCTGTGACGAATTATGAGCTGCATAAGGGGCTGTATTCCGGACATAATGACCACAATTATTTTGAGATCGCGCATACAATTCGCAGGCAGTTTGATGAGAATGGCGGTATCTATAAGGGCAGAACACTGTACTCCTTTGTTGACAATCATGATGTAGATCGTATTGTATCCAAATTAAATGACAGACGTCATTTAAAATCTGTATATACACTTTTGTACACTCTTCCGGGAAATCCCTCCGTTTATTACGGTTCTGAGTGGGGAATAGAGGGAAGAAAAGCACAAGGAGGAGATCCTGCGTTGCGTCCACAGCTTGTTTTGGAGGAAATGGAGGAGAACCCGCCGGTAGAGTGGCTGGAGTCTTATCTGGCTTTTCTCGGAAGGTGCAGAAGGGAACATCCGGTGATCGGAAATGGACGTTATAAGGAGCTGCTGCTTACAACGCGCCAGTATGCTTATGCCCGGCTGGGAGAGGAGGAGAGTGTACTCGTGCTTGCAAATAATGATGAAGGGGAAGCCTATCTGTCTGTACCGCTTCCCGTGCATGCGGAGCAGATTGTCAATCTTGAAACTCTGGAGACAGTAAATGAGCAGGAGGGAAGAGTAAATATGACACTTCCGGCAGGCGGCTGCGCACTGCTTTTGCTGAAAAGCAGAGGTTAACGACAGAAGAACGGAAGAGGAAAAGAAAAAGTTTTTTGAAGTGGTTAGGATAATATTTTAGGAAATGGAGACGAGGATATGGAAGGGAGAACGAAAAAAAAGCAGGTGGAAACAAAGACGACAGGAAAGAAGGGCAGCAGGCAGGCGGGAGGAAAGCAGAAGGACGACTTTATTACAGAGCTTGACCAATATCTGTTCGGGCAGGGGACGCACTATGATATATTTAGAAAGCTCGGCGCTCATCCGATGGAATATAACGGAAAAAAAGGTACACATTTTGCCGTGTGGGCACCGAATGCAAAAGAGGTATATGTAATAGGCTCTTTCAATGAATGGGAAGAAACGAGCCATCCGCTGGAGAGACTGGACCCGCTGGGCATTTATGCAGCATTTATCCCGAATGTCGGAGTCGGTGAGCTGTATAAATATCTGATTATTACGCGAGACGGGAAAAAATTATATAAGGCGGATCCGTTTGCAAATTATGCAGAATTTCGTCCCGGGACAGCTTCCCGAATTGCAGATATTTCAAAATTGAGGTGGTCTGATTCTACATGGATGGAGAAAAGAAAGATGTTTGATCAGGACAGCAGTCCGGTCTCTATCTATGAGGTACATCCGGGGAGCTGGAGGAAACATCCGCATGGAGAAGAGGAAAGCGGATATTATAATTACAGAGAATTTGCGCATGCTCTGGTAGATTATGTAAAAGATATGGGATATACGCATGTGGAGCTGATTGGTATTGCAGAGCATCCGTTTGATGGCTCCTGGGGATATCAGGTAACGGGATATTATGCGCCGACTTCCAGATATGGGACGCCTGAAGATTTCGCATATTTTGTTAATTATCTGCATCGGAATAAAATAGGTGTGATCCTTGACTGGGTTCCGGCTCATTTTCCACGGGATGCGCAGGGACTGGCTGATTTTGACGGAACCTGTCTTTACGAGTATGCAGATCCAAGAAAGGGAGAACATCCGGACTGGGGTACCAAGATTTTTGACTACAGTAAAAATGAGGTTAAAAATTTCCTGATCGCTAATGCGATTTTCTGGGTGGAGCAGTTCCATGTGGACGGACTGCGTGTGGACGCAGTAGCCTCTATGCTGTATCTTGATTATGGAAAAAGCGATGGGCAGTGGGTTGCAAATAAATATGGAGGTAATAAAAATCTCGAGGCAATCGAGTTTTTCAAGCATCTCAACAGTCTGATGACCGGAAGATATCCTGGTATTATGATGATCGCAGAGGAATCTACGGCGTGGCCGAAGGTGACGGGGAAGCCTGAAGAGGACGGGCTTGGATTTACTATGAAATGGAATATGGGATGGATGCATGATTTTCTTGAATATATGAAGCTGGATCCCTATTTCAGAAAATATAATCACAATAAAATGACGTTTGCCATGACCTATGCGTATTCGGAACGATATGTGCTGGTTTTATCGCATGACGAGGTTGTTCATCTGAAATGTTCTATGATTAATAAGATGCCGGGAGAATATGAGGACAAGTTTTCAAATCTCAAGGCAGGATATTCGTTTATGTTCGGGCATCCAGGAAAAAAACTGTTGTTTATGGGACAGGATTTTGCACAGTTTCAGGAGTGGAGCGAGGAGCGGGAGCTGGACTGGTATCTGCTCGGGGAAGAAAAACACCGTCAGCTGCAAAATTATGTGAGAGAGCTTTTACATCTGTACAAAAAGACACCGGCAATGTATCAGGCGGACTGCGAGCCGTCAGGCTTTGAATGGATCAATGCAGATGACAGCAGCCGCAGCATTTTCAGTTTTGTCCGCCATTCCAGAGATCAAAAAAGCAATCTGCTTTTTGTCATTAATTTCACACCTGTAGCCAGACCGGATTATCGGGTCGGTGTGCCAAGAAGAAAGCAGTACCGCCTTGTTTTAAACAGCGATGACGCGCGCTTTGGCGGCAGTGGAAAGGAGCAGCCGGAGGTATATCGTGCAGTGAAGAAAGAGTGTGATGGAAAAGAGTTTTCTTTTGCATATGATCTGCCGGCATACGGTGTAGCTGTATTTAAATTCTGACAGACAGTATGCCGATCCGGTGTGTGCACAAAAGATTCGGTTGTAAAAATGCACAAAATACGGTATGATTATGGGGATTACAAACGCGTATGAAAGAGTGACAGTTAAATTTTAGAGAAGAGGGCGCATATATGATTTCCAGTCAGGTAATACAGAATACAATTGATGAACTGCATACAATAACGAAGGTCGACTTTTCCGTAATGGATATTGAAGGAAATGAGGTGGCTTCCACGATGCAGGGAAGCGAGCTGGATACTCAGGCAGTCGTATGGTTTGCGGGATCCCCGGCGGACAGTCAGGTCATCCAGAATCTTCATTTTTTTAAGGTATTTGATGATAAAAAGCTGGAATACATACTGATATCCAAAGGAGCACCGGAAAGTGCGTATATGATGGGGCGTGTGGCAGCTTTCCAGATCCAGAATCTGATCGTTGCATACCGGGAACGCTTTGATAAGAACAACTTTATTCAGAATCTTTTACTGGATAATATGCTTGCGATCGACGTTTATAACCGGGCAAGAAAGCTTCATATTGATGCAGAGGCACGGCGGATCGTGTTCCTTATCGAGACAAAATACGAGAAGGATAATGCGGCAATGGAGATTGTAAAAAATCTTTTTGGCAGCAGGACGAAAGATTTTATTACAGCTGTTGATGAAAAAAGTATTATTCTGGTGCAGGAGCTGTCTGCAGAGCAGGGGTATGATGATGTAGAGCAGACAGCGAAGGTGCTTCGTGATATGCTTAATTCAGAAGCAATGTCCAGCGTAAAGATTGCATATGGAACGATTGTCGGAGAGATCATGCAGGTGTCAAGATCTTATAAAGAAGCAAAGATGGCCCTGAATGTGGGAAAGATCTTTTATATGGAAAAGACGATCGTGGCATACAATACGCTGGGTATCGGGCGTCTGATCTATCAGCTTCCAATGCCTCTTTGCCGGATGTTTATGAAGGAAGTATTTCCGCCGGATGTGATGCCTGATTCGTTTGACGAAGAGACTCTGACAACGATCAATAAATTTTTCGAAAATAATCTGAACGTATCTGAGACAGCGCGGCAGCTTTATATTCACAGAAATACGCTGGTATACAGACTGGAGAAGCTCCAGAAGAGCACAGGACTGGATATTCGGGTGTTTGACGACGCACTTACATTCAAGATTGCTATGATGGTCGTGAATTATATGAAATATATGGAGACGGATATGGAGTAATTGTCAGAGACAGAAACGGGTCTGGCATAGTGAAACATGTAGCCTGATCCAGAATTTGAAATGCTGCATAAAAGTCACAAAATATTTATAAAAGTTATCAAAAACATATTTACAAATCTCAAAAAAGTGATATAATGTATCTTGTCAAGAGAAATAGAGCTTGGCAGGATACATTTTTTATTTTATCAGATCCATGTTCTGTGGATCAGTGATCTTATGTAGAATCAGTTCCGTATAACGTTCAGGCCGGATCGGCCGCAGTATTTTCAGATGGAGCATCAGTTTCATACGAGGAAAGGAGGAATGTCATTTATTTGAAGGAAATTCAGATTTTTTCTCTCTTATGCATTACAGGCGCAGCGCTGCTTTCAGACCTCAGAGAAGGTATTATACCAAATGCAGTGGTGACCGTAGGGCTTTTGTGGGGACTTTCCTACCAGGGGATGACAAAAGGAGCCGCGGGAATACTTGTCTATTTGGGAGGAGCGCTTTTGCCGATCCTGCTGTTCGGAGGATTTTATTATTTCCGTATGATAGGAGCAGGAGATATCAAACTGATGTGTACAATAGGTGGATTTCTTGGACCATCTGCATGTTTTGCATGCATCTCAGCGACGATTTTTATAGGAGGCGTGATTTCAGCGGGGATCATGCTGCGCAGTCACAGCTTTCTTTGTCGCCTGTTCTGCTTTGCAGAGTATATCAGGACTTATTCAAAAGAAATGGAATGGAAGCCGTATCTGGATGATACGCCGCAGGATGCAAGATTTTGTTTTTCTATCGCGGTATTTTTGGGTACGCTCTGTTATATAGGAGGTTTAATTTGAAAAAAAGTATATTTGCGGTCTGTGATCTGGAGGCATCCTATGCATGCAACCTCATGGACTATTTGAATGAAAAAAAGACCACTCCATTTGAGGTGCAGGCATTTACGAATGTGGAGAGCCTTCGACAGTTTGCAAAGGATCACGAGATAGAGATATTACTTATTTCTACCAGAGCAATGTGCAATGAGATAAGGGATCTGCCGATCAGCCGTACGATCATTCTCTCAGAAGGGGAACAGCTTTCGGATCTCGAGGAATATCCCTTTGTATATAAATATCAATCCTCAGATCAGCTACTCGCCGAGGTGATGGAGTATTATTCCGTAGGCGATCCCAAGCCGCATATTATGGGACTGCAGATGGGAAAGACAAAAATATATGGTGTTTATTCTCCGATAGGAAGGACAAGAAAGACTTCGTTTGCCCTGGCGCTTGGAGAGATATTAGCAGAGACGAAACAGGTTCTCTATCTGAATTTTGAGGAATTTTCCGGGTTTGAGGAGCTGTTTGGCATAAAATATAAATCCGACCTTTCTGATCTGATCTATTTTTTACGCGAAAAGGAGGGTGGGCTTGTATACCGGTTAAATTCAGTGATACAGACATTTCATGAACTACAGTATGTCCCGCCGGCGTTATCTCCGGCAGATCTGAGAGACGTCTCAGGCGAAGAGTGGAGCCGTCTGCTGCAGGAGATCACCGGCTATTGTGATTATGATGTGATCATTTTGGATCTGAGTGAGCAGGTGGATGAGCTGTTTCAGATACTGGCACAGTGTGACCGTATTTATATGCCGATACAGGAGGATCTGATCTCCGAGGCAAAAATAAAACAATATGAGAAACTGGTGGGAATGCTTGAACTGGATGATGTAATTGCAAAGACACGCAAGATACGGCTTCCCATGCAGCCGCTGCTAAGAGAAAATGGAGATCTGACGCAGCAGCTTGTATGGGGAGAGATGGGGAATTATGTCAGAAGGCTTTTATGGGAGGAGGAGTAGTATGTGGAAGAACAGAAATTTGCTTTGCTCCGACAAAGGCTGATGGAAAATCTGGAGGAATATCGTGAGATCCAGGATAAAGAAATATATCGGGTGATTGATGAGCTGATCCTCCACGGTGGCAGTGATTTTTATGTGCCGCTTTCTGAACGTGGTCCGCTGCGGCGGGATCTGTTTAATTCCGTAAGACGGCTTGACATTTTGCAGGAGCTGATTGATGACAATACGGTGACAGAGATCATGGTAAACGGAACAGAGGCTGTTTTTATTGAGCGGGAAGGGAGGGTTACAGCATGGGATAAGAGGTTTTTTTCACAGGAGAGGCTTTCTGATATCGCACAGCAGATAGTGGGACAGTGCAACCGCATGGTGAATGAGTCTGTACCTATTGTAGACGCTCGATTGGAGAATGGGGCGAGGGTCAACATCGTGATGCCTCCGGTCGCGCTTAATGGTCCGGTTATTACAATCCGCCGGTTTCGAGATCAGGCGATCACAATGGAAGAGCTGATCCAGTGGGGAACGGTATCAAAGGAAGCAGCACTGTTTTTGGAAAAGCTGGTATGTGCAGGATACAATATTTTTATTTCCGGTGGCACTGGGTCTGGAAAAACGACCTTTATGAATGCTCTTTCCAATTATATTCCAAAGGATGAGCGGATTATTACAGTGGAGGACAACGCTGAGCTTCAATTACAGGGAATTAAAAATCTGGTGAGGCTGGAAGCACGAAATGCAAATGCGGAAGGAGAGATGGCTGTTACGATCCGCGATCTGATCCGGTCCAGTTTGCGTATGCGGCCGGATCGGATACTGATCGGGGAAGTTCGGGGAAGCGAGGCGATCGATCTTTTACAGGCTTTGAATACGGGGCATGACGGATCCATCAGCACGGGGCATGCCAATAGCCCTGGCGATATGCTGGCAAGACTCGAGACGATGGTGCTTATGGGAATAGAGATACCATTGTCTGCAGTCAGGCGTCAGATCGCATCAGCGATAGACGTGATCATCCATCTCGGACGACTGCGGGACCGGACGAGAAAGGTTCTGCAGATCATTGAGATCCTTGGCTATAACGGTGAAACGGGAGAGGTGCAGACACAGACTTTGTATGAATTCCAGGAGGAGGGTGAGGATGCATGTGGCAGGATAAGGGGAAGTCTCAAAAAAGGCAATCTACTGCAAAGACGGCAGAAGCTTCAAAGAGCCGGATTGCAGATATAGAAGAAGGCAGGCCGGACTATCGGATATACAGGCTGAGTGCTTCGGAGTGTGTACGATTTGAAGCAATATATCTGCTGCTGGATGTGGCAGTCAGCTATCTGTTTTTTGAATCGGCACTTGTATTTGTATTGCTGCTTCCCGGGAGTGTATGGTTTATACGTGAATGCAGTAAAATGCTCCAGAAACGGAGAGCAGAACAGATAAAAAAACAGTTTATGGATGGAATACAGATGATGGCGGCATCGCTTCAGGCCGGGTATTCAGCTGAGAATGCGCTCAGAGAATCGATAAAGGAGCTGGTAAAGGTATATGAACCAAATGCGATCATTATCAGAGAATTTCGCCTGATCAGTGCACAGCTTTCTATGAGCCGCAGCCTGGAAGAGCTGTTTCTGGATTTTGGGAGGCGCAGTGCGGTGGATGATATCCGAAGCTTTGCGGAGGTACTTTTGACAGCGAAGCGTTCAGGGGGTGATCTTTTAGCTGTGATCAGAAATACTGTTTTTTGCATACGACAAAAGCAGGAGACGCTTCAAGAGATAGAAACCTCTTTGTCAGGAAAGATTATGGAGCAGAATATTATGAGCATGATCCCGATTTTTATTCTTGCTTATATTAAATTGACTTCTCCCGGTTTTCTTGATGTGATGTATGGAAATCTGACCGGAACGGCAGTGATGACAATATGCTTTCTGGTGTACGTGGGTGCGTATTTCTGGGGCAAAAGGATTGTCCGGATAGAGGTGTAGGATTGAATAAAATAAAGAAAATTTTTTTACGGATGGGTGAGTTTCTGGTAGATCTTTTAAAGCTTGATCGACCGGGAAAGGGGAAACTGGAGCTGCAGCAGGAGATCATTTCTTTGTCTACAGGGCGGAAGTCATCAGTCAGGATGCATTATATAAAAAAGGCGGCAGTATTTCTTGCGGTACTGACAGCGGGACTGATACTTTGCTTTATTTGCCTGGCAGTATATCTGTCAGGAGAAAAGGAGACGAAGATGCAGACACTTGCGCGCCCCGGTTATGGGGAAGGTGACAGAAAAGAGACGTTGACGGTACAGATAGAAGGAGAGGAGGAAAAGGAGATAAATGTAAATATTCAGGAGCGTAAATATACAGATGCCCAGAAGAAAGCGTTTTTGGAGGGCGCTCTTGAGGAGCTGGAGAAAGTGCTTCCAGGGGAAAATGATTCTCTGGATGAGGTGAGAAGAGATCTCGTATTTCCTGACAGCTTTCAGGATGGAGCGGTAAAGGCAAGCTGGCTGACGATCCCATACGGAGTGATCGGGGAGGATGGAAGTCTGACAGGGTCTGAGGATGAAAATGGTACGCAGGTAGAGATACAGGGAACTCTGACCTGCGCAGGTATGGAGATGACACATACCGTATTTGCCAGGGTTTTTCCACCTGATCTTTCGGAGCAGGAGCGGCTGTTCCAGTCTGTCAGCAAAGAGGTGGAGCAGGCGGATGCCAGAGACAGTCACAAAAATACAGTTACGCTTCCGGAAATAGTAGAGAACAGGCGCCTGGACTGGATACAAAAAAAGGAAAACCCGGTTCTCTCTATGCTCATATTTACAGTTTTGACAGCAATCTGTGCCAGTTATGAGATGGACAGTATGGTACACAGGAAAGCAGAAAGACGCAGAGAACAGCTGCTGCTGGATTATCCGGATCTCATGTGGAAAATGACGATGCTTCTGGGCGCCGGACTTGGGATCAGAGGAATTTTTACGAGAATTTCAGAAGAGTATCTGCGGGAGAAAAGGATCAATGGAAAATACAGGCACATTTATGAAGAAGTCATGTATACGTGCTATGAGATGGACAGCGGAGTGCCGGAAGCTCAGGCATATGAGCGCTTTGGAAAGAGATGCCAGCTGCCGGAGTATATACGGCTTGGGTCAGTGCTGTCGCAGAATCTGAAGAAAGGATCCAGAGGACTGACACAGCTTCTGGAAACAGAAGCAGAGGCTTCTCTGAATGACCGAAAAAATCACGCAAGAAAAATCGGAGAGCGCGCAGGTACAAAACTGTTATTTCCAATGATGCTCATGCTCGGAATTGTTTTTGTTATTCTTATGGTACCGGCTTTTCTGTCATTTTAACAGTAAAGGATGAGGAAAGGAGGAGGCTATGCTGCATTTCAGATCATTTCTAAAGGAAGAATCAGGAGTTGGAGTAGTCGAGATCATACTGATTCTGGTGGTACTTATCAGTCTGGTTTTAATATTTAAAGGTCAGCTGACCGATCTGGTCAAACGTATTTTCGGAAAAATTACAAGTCAGAGTAACAGTGTATAAGGAGAATAGATGGACAGACAGGGACAAAAAGGATCTATAACGGTATTTCTTTCTCTTGTATGTATTTTATTTCTGTCTTTGATCTGTGCATCCGTGGAATCAGCCAGAGTACAGGGGGCAAAGGCACAGTCGGCGAATATAGCGGGTATGGGAAACTTTTCTCTGTTTGCGGAATTCGACAGAGAACTGCTGGAACAGTACAATATTTTTTCTCTGGATGGAACGTATGGAAACGGAACCTTCCAGATAGATAAAGTAAATGAACGTTTGAAGCATTATATTTCCTACAACACAGATCCTCGTAAGGACGTATTTTCATCGCTGGCCTTTGATCCCTGGCAGCTGGAGCTGACAGACAGTGATGTATCGGAATATGCGCTTTTGACAGATCAAAAGGGCGAGCCATTTTATCAGCAGGCAGTATCCTATATGAAAACGAATACTGCTTTGCTGGCGGCGGATAGGCTTTTGGAATATACAAAAGATACAAAGGAGATTGAGACGTGGCAGGAAAAATATGAAGAAAGTAAAAGAACGAATGACAGTCAGATGTCTGGTATGGAACAGGAAAAGCAGGAAAAACTGGAGCAGATTGAGTCAGAGGCAGAAGCCGCAGGGGACGTGGCGGCAGAAGTGACCGAAGAACCAGAGGGAAACCCGCTTAGGGAGATTATGAAGCTTCGTAAGAAGAGCACGCTGTCCATTGTGACATGGGACAAAGAAATATCAAAGAAGCACGTGGAGGTAAGGGACTTTCCATCCAGGAAAAGAAATCGAAAAGGCAATATGAAAATCAAAAAAGAACACAGTGGACTGATAGGCGATGTGGTCTTCCGGGAATATCTGATGATGCACTTTCCCAATTATCTGGATGATAAAGAGGGACATGCGCTGGATTATCAGCTTGAGTATATTCTGGGAGGAAAAAATACGGATGAAAAAAATCTGAAATATGTAGTACACAGACTTTTACTGATCAGAGAAGGTATGAATTATCTGTATTGTCTGAAAAGTCCCGGGATTGCAGCCTCTGCAGAAGGGCTGGCAGTTTCTCTGACAGGATTTCTCGGGCTTCCTGCGCTTACAGCAGCTACGAAACATGCGCTTTTACTGGCATGGTCGTACGGAGAAAGCCTTATAGATGTCAGGATCCTTCTTGATAAAGGAAAGATACCGATCTTTAAGGAAGATTCAGACTGGGCGTTGTCCATAGAAAATCTGAGACGGATCACAGAGGTTTTGCGGGAAGGCGCAAAGAGTAAAGGAAGGGGGCTTACGTATGAGGAATATCTGAGAGTCTTACTGAATATGAGTTCTGTTTCCTCACAAAAAATGAGGGCGCTGGATATGATACAGGAAGAGCTGCGCCACAGTACGAACTCGGCGGGCTTTCGGGCGGATAACTGTATTGTGGCAGTAAAGACAGAGACACAGTGGAAATGCAGCCCGGTATTTTTCAGCTTGCCGAGGGCTGTCATGGGAGTACATGGAGCAGATACTTCATTTTCAAAAACAGGAAGTGTAGCCTACTAAAGAAAACGCAGACAAGGCAGGTATAAAAAAAGCGGGGTGAAAAAGGGTGGTCCTGTATTTCGCAAAAAAAATATATGCAAATATCATTGTCAGAAAAGACATCTTAACAACAAATCTACATACAAAAAAAATAAGAAAGGCAAAACTCTCTCCCCCTAGACCGAATGCGCAGAAACGGGATACAGGAACATCCTTTTTTGCCCCGCTTCAGGGCTCGCTGACGATAGAGGCTGCACTGATACTGCCGATATTTCTGTTTTTTATGATTGCGGCAATACAGTACGCTGCTGTGATGGAGACGGCTGTTAAATTTGGAAGCGCCCTGGCGGATACCGGAAAAAATATAGCAACTGCGGCATATGTCGCAACGTATGGGGGCGAGACAAAGGAAGCCCCGGAACTGGCAACCGCAGCGCTGTCAGCGGCGTATGCCAAAAGCAGAGTTACCGCACAGGCAGGGGATACTTCTACTGTAAAAAATATGAATATGCTGTTGTCGACATTTCTTCAGGAGGAGGATGAGATTGATCTGGTACTGACATATCAGATTCGCTCTCCAATAGGAAGCGTCCGGCTGCCAGGCAATTTTTTTATCCAGCGGGCCAGACTGCGCGCATGGACAGGGCGTATTCCGGCCGGAGAGAAAAATGGGACCACAGGCGAGGATACGGCGGAGGACTATGTTTATGTAACAGAGACAGGGACAGTATACCATGAAGATCCCGAGTGTACACACCTGCGCTTATCAGTTCAGGCAGTTGATATAGGAGCGCTTGCTACCCTGCGTAATAATCACGGAGCTATTTATCATAATTGCGAAAAATGTGCCAGCCGGCCGGGAAGCAGTACCGTATATATTACAGAGGAAGGAAACAGATATCACAATTCTATCAGCTGCAGCGGATTAAAACGAACAGTACGGCAGATATCAAGAAAAGAGCTGGGCGGTATGAGGGTATGTTCCCGGTGCAAAAGAGGCTGAGGGAGTCAGTGTATAAAGATCGGGAGCAGTTTGCCGGAGCATGGAGGACAGGATGTATCAGAGCATAATAACAGGGGCGGCATTTGTGATATGCACAATAACAGATATCAGACATCGGAAGGTATATAAACGGACAGCAGTCCTGTATTTTTTACTGGTGGCAGTCGGACAGGCAGCCGGTCTTGTTTTTGAATTTATAGAAAAAGGTGCAAAGCAGGCAGGGATGTCTGTAGCAGTATTAGCTGCAGGTCTGATCCCGGGCATTGTCTGTTTTGTTGTTTCCTGGATCAGCAGACAGGAATTGGGATATGGGGACAGTATACTGATTATGATATGTGGATTTTCTCTCGGTTTTTGGCCGTGCATGTGGATATTATTTACTGCGCTTTTTTGGTCAGCAATCTGGGCGCTGATATTATTGTGTCGCAGGCTGGAACGAAGGCGAGAGTTTCCGTTTGTTCCGTTTTTACTGATCGGTTATGTGATCCAGAGTGCCGGAGGTGGAGGATGAAGAAGAATTTTTTGAAGGGAAGCTATACAGTGGAAGCAGCAGTTTTGTTTTCTGTTACTGTTTTTATTATGGCAGGTTTGATTCTGTGTACTTTTTATCTGCACGACAAAGCAGTATGCCAGAGCGCGGCATGCGAAGCGGCAGCATCGGGAAGCAATTTTTTCCTGCAAAAAGACCGGAGTCATGCGGCAGCGCAAATAAAAAAACAGTTTAAACAGGAACGATTGTTAGGCGGGCGTGAGCTGTCCGGACATACAGCAGCAGGGAAAAAAGAAGTGTCAGCAAGGTGGAAGGCAGTGTATCCGGTGCCGGGAGCAGTTGTGCAGTATTTTGTGGGAGATCGTCTGGAGATTGATCGCTCGTGGACGTGTAAAGTAGTGCAGCCCTCAGATACGATCAGAAAAATAAGAGGAGCGGCAGGGCTGCTGCTGGGAGGAGAAACGTGAAGGCGGCGTATAAAAGAGACTTACAGAACAATTATCTGGTGCTTTCTGTAGATAGAGAAGAAGGCGAAGACGGATACCAGCTTCGTATGGCAGAAAATAATGAGATTACAGGGCTTCTTCCTTTTCACAGCGCCAGGACCGATGGAGAGCTGCAGCTTTATTATGAGATTACATCAAAGCAGTCTATAAGCAGTCTGTATGAAAAAAGACTTATGGGATGGAAGGACATTATATTTGTTCTGGAGGGATTGAAAGAGGTTCTGGAAGGATTACAGAAATATCTTCTGAATCCGGCGCAGCTGGTTTTTTATCCGGAATATATTTATACAAATGCCGATCGCAGGACTGTTTTTTTATGTTATTTTCCAGGTGCGCAGGCGGAGACATCTATTGTATCAATGGCAGAATTTATTTTAAAACGGCTGGATCATGAGGACAGAAATGCGGTAGAACTTGGTTACAGCTTTTATCAGAGGATTTCAGAGGAAAATTTTAGTCTGTATAAAACGCTCAGGGAGCTGCTCATTGAAATGAAAAGCCTGGAGCATCCGACTGACCGCTGCGAAATGCAGCGATCGGATGTGAAGCCTGGCGGAGAAAACAGTACGCCCGGAGTATACAAGGAGTATGACAGAGAAGAAAGAAGTACACAGAAAACACTGCCGGAGAGAAAAGCAGAAAGAGAAGAAAAAACAGAAAAAGGCGAGGCAGGGATCCACACAGACGGAGCTGCGCGGTATAAAGAGGATGAGGGATATGAGGTAACACATAAGGAACGAAGAGGCAGACACAGCTGTGCCAGAGACAGAGCAGATAAAATATTTCGTGTTGTGCATCCTGCAGTTCTTCTTTCCGGATTGCTCTTTTTTGCGCTTCTTGAGGTGGCATATTATTTTGGAGCGATCGGTTTGACAGAAGCCGGCGGTATTTTTTTTCTGATCGTATCTGCAGAAATGCTGCTGAATAAATATCTTTCAGACCGCAGCAAAAAAGGAAGGAAGGCGCAGTGGGCAGAGGAGGAAGAGGATGAGATGTATCGTATCCTTCAGGAAGAAATGTATGAGGAGGCGCCGCCGGAAGAGAAGATAGAAGAAACGCAATATCTGGCAGTCACGCCGGAGGAGCGCAGTCTTCGGCTGATTTCTGTACGGCCGGAAGGAGGAGCAGGCAGATTTCCTGATATCTGCCTGAATACCGCAACCCTATATGTGGGAAAAATTAAAGGTGAGGCAGATATACTTCTGGATTCGCCTACGGTAAGCAGAGTACATGCCCGTCTGGAAAAGAAAGAAGGCAGGTATTTTGTCAAGGATCTGAACAGTAAAAATGGAACTTTTTATAATGGTAAACGGCTGGAACCACAGGAACAGTGCGAAATTGCAGTGGGAGACAGGATTGCATTTGCAGAAATTGAATATCAGGCTGTTCAGTTGTAAGACCGCGTGAGGAAAGGTGTGCCTGGATTTTTAAATATTACAGGATCACGGTTGTAAATAAACAGGTCAAACGGTATAATAAAGCGTATGGCGGGCGAAAGGAAGAAAGCCGGAGATACTCGAGAGGAGACCGGCTGGGAAAGGAAGCGCTTATGCAGGAAATTATATCGTTTATACGGGAAAAGCAGCCGGTGAATAAGGCTATTGTTGCAGCTAATATTATCGTATTCCTTATTCTGAGTATAATGGGAGATACGCAGGACGCATGGTTTATGGTAAATCATGGAGCATGCTATGCGCCATTTGTAATAGAATATCAGGAGTACTATCGCCTGTTTACCTGTATGTTTTTGCATTTTGGAGTGGAGCATTTATTTTATAACATGCTTCTCCTGATCTTTTTAGGTGATACGTTGGAAAAAACTGTCGGGAAGCTTCGGTACCTGATCATTTATCTGCTGGGCGGTCTGGCCGGGAATATCGTATCCATATGGGCAGGCTTAAGAGGTGAGGATTATGCAGTATCTGCCGGAGCTTCTGGGGCTATATTTGCAGTAATAGGAGCTCTGATCTGGATCGTGTTTAAAAACAAGGGCAGACTCGAAGGATATTCCACACAAAGGCTGCTGCTGATGGCAGGTCTGTCTGTGATCAATGGTCTGATGGAGACCGGTATTGATAATTGGGCACATATCGGCGGTCTGGCAGGAGGTTTTCTGTTAGCGGTTCTTCTTTACAGAAAGAAAAGGCTGGAAGCCTGAAACGGTATCGCCGAAAAGGCTTATGTGCTGCTTTCACATAATGGAAGATGCAGGCAAAAATGGGTGTATGTATCAGGCTGTACGGTGCAGGTATTTAATGTAATGTGTCCTCCGTGCTGCTGTGCGATACTTTTGGCAATGCCGAGTCCAAGTCCTGTACCATGCTGCTTGTGCGTGATAAATGGTTCAAAGAGTGTTTCCATATAGGTATCGGGGATGCCGGGACCATTATCCTGTACATGGAAGCAGATCTCTGCGTCATTCAGATCTGCAAAAAGAAAAATGGTCCGTTTTTGCGGCAGCACAGAAACTGCATCCACTGCATTTAAAAGCAGGTTGACGATCGCTTCTCGCAGCTTGTATTTGTCCGCAAAAAGCTGGATAGGGGCTGCATTCCGATCAGAGGACAGGATGAAATTGATATTCTTTTCCTGCATAAATGAGGTAAAAGAATTTTCTATTTCTTTTAAAAAGTTTTCGACAGTAAAATATGAGCGGCGGATCACGTCAATATTATTAAGAGCAGACATATCCTGAAGAAGCGAGAGGATATCCCCCAGATCCTGTTTTATCTGAGGCCACAGGGGCGAGGTCTGCAGATCCGGATACTCTTTTTCCAGTAATTGAAGAGAGCTGTTGACCAGCGTCAGCGGATTACGGATTTCATGAGAAAATTTAGAAAGAAGTTTTTTGTACTCTGCCTTTTGCTGAGAAATTTTTGTAGATTCCAGTTCACAAGATTTTTCTGATAATTCCATGATATATACTCCTTGTAACAGTCAATAGAACGATACCCAGTGTAACATTTTATAACAAAATTATCAACGATATTTTGTTGACAAATTCTGACATACTTTTTAATATAGATACTATAATATAGTCAGGCTGTTGTAGGAAATGCAGCAGTAAAGAAGAAAGAAGGAGAAAATATTGGAAAACAATTGTATTTTTTGTAAAATCGCAAATGGGGAGATTCCCTCAGCAACTTTGTATGAGGATGATATGTTCCGTGTAATTCTTGATCTGAATCCGGCGGCCAAGGGACATGCGCTGATCCTTCCGAAAAAGCATGCAGCAGATTTATTTGAACTGCCGGATGAGACAGCAGCAAAAGCAATCGTGCTCGCAAAGAAGATCGCAGGAGTGTTAAAGACGGGATTGCATGCAGATGGAATAAATCTGGTGCAGAATAATGGAGAAGCTGCCGGACAGACAGTATTCCATTATCATATGCATTTGATTCCACGCTATCAGGGAGACAAAGTAAACATAAACTGGGTGCCAGGTACACTGACAGAAGAAGACAAGAAGGAGATATTGGCGCTGTTTTAAAGGATCGAAAGCCGGGAACGGTTCCGGAACACGAAAGACAAGGGATAATATCATGAAAAATAAACGGTTTGAGGAATATTTTTTGAGGTACAAAAACCTTATTATCAGAATCGTCATGAATAAAACAGGAGATTATCAGGCAGCGCAGGAAATATGTCAGCAAGTATTCATTTCATTCTATAAAAATATGGACAAGGTATCACCAGAACTGGTGAAGGCATGGCTGATTCGCAGCACACAGAATGCAGTCATTGATTACATCAGAAAGAACAAGACAAAAGAGAAAATTTTTACAGATACGTCATGTGTAAAGGACGGTAATATTCTTGTAGAAGAGAGTGTTGAGCTTTATGAAAAGAAGCGCAGCAACAGAGAGTTTGTCGGACGCATTTTAAGGGAGGTAAGAGCAGTAAATGAGCAGTGGTTTGAGGTATTGATGATGCACTGCGTAGATGGGCTGTCTTACGCGGAGTCTGCAAAGAGGTTAAATATCTCAGAGTCTGTTCTTAGAGCAAGAATGTATCGGGCCAGAGTCTTTATCAAAGAAAAGTTTGGAGCAGAATATCTGGAACGGTAAGCAGTACACAAAAAGTGTTGTAAAATACGAAAGAAGAGTGTATCGTATTTTACAACACTTTTGAGAAAAACAGAAGCTGTTATTTTGAGATGGTCGTTTCAATCAGCGAGACGATCGTGCTGACCGCGTCACTGGAGCTGCTTTTTTCCATGGCAGTGATATATGTCTGCCGGTTATCAAAAAGTGAGGTAATTTTTTCAAGAAGCAAATCAGGAGTAATCTGTTCTTCTTCCAGCATATCGCTAAATCCCTGCTTTTTAAATGATTTTGCATTTAAGATCTGATCTCCGCGGCTGGCGGCAGCAGACAAAGGGATCAGCAGAGCCGGTTTGCGCAGCTCCAGAAGTTCACAGATCGCGTTTGCTCCGGCTCTTGAGACGACTACATCAGCAAGAGCAAACAGATCAGCAAGCTCCTGCTTAATATATTCATACTGGACATATCCAGGTGTACCTGCAAACGATTCATCTATATTACCTTTGCCGCAAAGGTGGATGATCTGAAATTTTTGCAGAAGCTGGGGCAGGATGCTGCGCACTGCATTGTTCACAGCAACGGATCCCAGACTGCCTCCGATAATGAGCAATACTGGCTTATCAGCAGAGAACCCGCAGAATTTAAGTGCGGCCAGGCGGCTTCCGCTGCGCAGTTCTGAACGGATCGGACAGCCGGTGACAACCGCTTTTCCTTCAGGGAGGTGAGAAATTGTCTCAGGGAAATTACAGCAAACCTTTGAAGCGGCAGGAATCGCCAGCCGGTTTGCAAGTCCCGGAGTCATATCAGATTCATGAATAATAACAGGGATATGCAGGTTTTTTGCAGCCTGAACAACAGGCACTGTCACAAAGCCTCCTTTTGAGAAGATAATATCCGGTTTTAACTGTTTTAACAGTTTTTTTGCCTGAAAGAAGCCCTTCGCAACACGGAATGGGTCAGAAAAGTTTTTCAGGTCAAAATAGCGCCGTAATTTTCCTGAGGCAATCCCGTGATAGGAAATCCCCATTTCTTCTATCAGTTTTTTTTCAATGCCATCGTAGGAACCAATATATTGAATATCGTATCCGAGCTGTTTGAGCTGAGGGACAAGTGCGATATTCGGAGTGACATGACCGGCTGTGCCGCCGCCGGTGAGAATGATTCGTTTCATAACGTGTGTCCTCCATATTTATTTTAAATTCATTTGCATCCGCTCCATACAGCCCGGTATATGAAACATCTCTGTGCAAAGCTGCAGCAGACGAAGGGCTGTATATTATGGCTGCTTACACTACAGTTTACCCGCTATTATAAAAAAGTCAAGAAGGGACTTGCCAGCTATGGAAAAAGACAATAAGAGGCAGGATGAAAAAAATAAAATCACGTCATTTGCTATTACAGAGGAGATGCTTTCTGATCCGGAGATGGATCTTTTGTTAAAGGAGGGGATGATCCGCGAAGCAGATGAGATGGAGAAAGAGCTGAATGAAGATGAAGCACTCAGAGGCGTAGGAGTGTCAGATGATCTGTTTGAGGTGATCGTGGAGAAGCTGAGAGAACAGGGAGCATGGGAGCGGGAAGGAGAAGAAGAAGGAGAAGGACAGGAAAGCCCGGACAGCATTTATCAGCTGCTCTCCGAGGAAGACCGCCTGAACATAGAGGCCGGAAAAAGATATCGCAGACAGAAGGAAAGAAAAAAGCAAAAAAGAGTCAGACGCGTCAAAGTATGGAAAAAGTGCGGTATCGTGGCAGCAGCGGCTGTGTTTATCGTTGGACTTGGTATGACGAGTGAGGCAAACCGAAGACTGATGCTACAGGCATGGGATGGGATGATGTATAATCTTAATTTCCGATTATCAACAAATTATTCGAGTGAAGAGCTGGTCAGAAGCAGATCTCAGGACGAGATAGCGGCACTGGAGACGATAAGAAAAACGCTGGGAACAAAAATTATTGAGTTTGAGTATTTGCCTGAGGGAATTCAATATACAGGATACGATGTGATGGAAAACAGCAAGGAGGCTTATATTTTTTATTCCTGGAAGGATAAGATTATCAGTGTTTGCATTACTTATATGCCAAATACAAATAGAGATGGTTCCGTGTATTTCGTTTTTGATCAGGAGGCAAAGCTTGTTGATGTAATAAAAAATGAACAAGATCTGGAATTACATATTTTGGAAACAGGTGAAGGGATAGAAAGGAAGATGTATGCAGCAGAAATATGGCATGAGGACTTCCGCTATTTGATAAATGGTGTAGATTCTTTGGATGAGATAAAAAAAATAGCAAAATATTCTATAATTTTATAAATTCCCGTCACATTCGAATCAAAAATTCGTTATGTATATATGTATTCTATGTGAAGGGAGAGAAAAAATGAGAAAAAAGATAAGATTATTTTTTATGGCTGTTATGATGATTGCCTGCATGGGAGCAGGGGCTATTTCGGTATCCGCACAGGAGGATATTCAGACTGTGGATGGTTCGAGACTTACACAGGAGCCGTTTGCACAGGAAATTGCATATCCGACACTCCGGGGCAAGTACTTTGGAAATGGCGGAGGCGGAATTACTCTGACAGGAAACAGAACTGTTTTATTGACCGGAAACACAGTAGCGCGCCAGACAGTGGATTCCGTAAAAGTGACGATGCACCTGCAGCAGTTAAAGAACGGCAGCTGGGTAACGATCGCTTCTTATGGACCGGTGACAAAAAGCAATACGTATTATGTTTCTGCAAGCAGGAGCTATTCGGTAGCAGGAGGATATTACTATCGCATGACTGGAAGCCATACGGTGATAGAGAACGGCGTGTTTGAATCCGCGGCAAGTGCCACAGATGGTATCTGGGTAAGCTGATGGCAGTTCTTGTCCGGGAGATTTTGGGAAACAGTTTTCCGGTATTTTTGTAACTTGGCAACAGTAACAACAATCAGCTGGATGCCTCTGGCAGGATTGTCCTGGGGCATCCGGATAATGTAAGGTGTGAGAAATAGTATGGATGTGAAACATTATCGCTTTTTGTATGGAGAGATGGATGGGTGCTTTATGCACTTTGGAGAAATACACGATACGAAAATGAGAAAGGAGCTTACATTTATATATCTGCGGGAAATTGACAGGCATGTGAATCAGGAGGAATCTGACCACACGCCTTTTTTGTTTCCTGAAAGAATCGATTTGATCATTTTGGGAAATGTAAATATATCTGTGCGGGAGGCGCTGAGAGTTATTTTATCACAGGCACGGGCAGATACACTTGTGGTGCCGGATGGCATTAATGATGCCGGATTTGATTTTGTACCTCCCGAGACGATCACGCTTTGCCTGTCTGTTGACGAACCGGAGCGGGCATATCGTTTCTGTGCGGCGGGATGGAAAATATTTGCAAAGTCATGTGAAAGAGGAACGGTGGTATTTGCGCACGGTCTGTCATGTACGGGGACAGATACAAGCGTGGCATCCCTGTATGATCTTGGCAACAGTATGCCGGGCGATGTTTTTAAGGCATGTGAAATGCAGATTGAGCTTTTTGACAGAAGCGAGTTACAGATCAGAGATCTGCGTGCAGGAAGCTGCGGTATTCAGATAGATGAAGGCGAAAGAAAGTATTGCCCGAATGGAGGCAGGAAAGATCTGGAGGAGACGGTCTGCACCGGTGAAAATCTGGAAGCTCCGTATAAAATCGGAACAGTTGCGCTGTCAGGAGAGATGAACCGGATCCGATCAAGAATGCTTCGGGCAGAGCTGGAAGAAAATATCCAGGGGATTTGTTTTGTGGCTCTGTGCGGAAAGGAAAAGGCAGATGACGGGTGTGATGCGGACAGTACAGAAGATAAGAACGGAAAGAAGGATGCACAGATCAGAAAAAATACAGGGCAGATCCAGGATTTTAACAGCAGACGCTGCTTTATCGGTATGGAAGGGGAGATAAAGGCAAATACGGCAGGGGAATACGGAGCCAGTATTCAGAAAAATGGAAAGAAAGCTACAGAAGGGAATACGCTGGCAGCGCTGCATGACGGGCAGATCGTCTGCTGCTGCGGAAGACTGATATATAACAGACCGTGAGCGCCTCAGTCGGAAAAAGCGTGCGGATGGAAACGTCCGGCCGGGGGCTGATACTCAAATGCAAAAACAGGGGGGATGGAAAAGAGAGAGGATATTACTGTGGCTTCATCATAAAATAGAAAGAAAGACAAAGGAACCATTTTAAAAAATCTTTAGAAAATCTTTTGATTTTTGTGTAGAGAAATTATCGGACGGATGATAAAATAAAGAAAAAAGAGGGGCTCTTTTGTTATATTTTCAAAAAGAAATGGGGTGCATGGTATGAAGCTTACTTTTTTGGGTGCAACGCACGAGGTGACAGGAAGCTGTTTTTTGCTGGATGCATGCGGAAAACATGTACTGGTAGATTGCGGGATGGAGCAGGGCCCGGATACATTTGAAAATATGGATCTTCCAGTGAATCCTGCAGAGATCGACATGGTGCTGCTGACACATGCGCATATGGATCACTCGGGGAAATTGCCGTTTTTGTATAAGAACGGATTTGACGGTCAGGTATTTGCGACAACAGCCACGGCAGATCTTTGTGAGATCATGCTTCGGGACAGTGCACATATCCAGATGTTTGAGGCTGAGTGGAAAAACCGGAAGGGAAAAAGAGCCGGACGTGAACCGGTAGAACCTCTGTATGATATGGATGATGCGATCGGGGTGCTTTCCTGTTTTGTACGGTGTGAATATGACAGGGAGATCATGATCGCTGACGGGATACAGATTCGGTTTGTAGATGCAGGGCATCTGCTGGGCTCCTCCTCTATCATCGTAAAGCTCAGAGAGGATGGTACAGAGCGGACAGTTGTGTTCTCCGGTGATATCGGGAACCTGCACCAGCCGCTGATCCGTGATCCTCAGTATATTGAGCATGCAGACTACGTGGTAATGGAGTCGACATACGGGGACAGAAGCCATGATGCGCCGGCAGATTATGCGACAGCGTTGGCAGAAGTGATACAGCGGACGTTTGACCGCGGCGGCAATGTAGTAGTACCGTCCTTTGCAGTGGGGCGCACACAGGAGATGCTTTATTTTATCCGTCAGATCAAGCAAAATGGCATGGTCAAAGGGCACGACGGATTCGAGGTGTGGGTCGACAGCCCGCTTGCAAATGAAGCGACCGGGATTTTCCGCGAGCATATGTTCAATGACTTCGATGAAGAGGCATTGGAGCTGCTGCAAAAAGGGATCAATCCGATCGGATTTGCCGGACTGAAGACGTCTATTACCAGCGATGACTCCAGAGCGATCAATGAAGATATGCGGCCCAAGGTGATCTTGTCGGCAAGCGGAATGTGTGATGCGGGGCGCATTAAGCATCACTTAAAGCATAATCTGTGGAGAAGAGAATCTACGATACTGTTTGTAGGCTATCAGGCAGTCGGTACGCTGGGGCGCGCGCTGCTTGACGGTGTGGACAGCGTCAGGCTGTTTGGTGAGGAGATCGATGTAAAGGCAGAGATATGCCGGCTTCCGGGTATCAGCGGCCATGCAGATAATCATGGACTGATCCGCTGGATCAGCGCTTTTTTGGAAAAGCCCCGGAAGGTATTTATCGTACACGGGGAGGATACGGTATGCGAGGTTTTTGCAGACCGTCTCAGAGATGAGCTTGGGCTTGATACGTATGCGCCGTATTCCGGAGCCGAATTTGACCTGGCAGCAGGAAGGATCACAGCAGAGCCGGAGCCGGTACGAAAGAAAGCAGAGGCGGTCACTGCCGCATCAGCGAAGGTGACAAAGACATTTGCACGGCTTTTGGCAGCGGGACAGCGCCTGATCGGTGTGATCCGTCAGAATGAAGGCGGCGCCAATAAGGATCTCGATAAATTTACAAGAGAGATCCATGCGCTGTGTGACAGATGGGAAAGAAAGGATTTATGAAAAAGCTTCAGATAAAAAAGATATTGCGGCGCACAGTCTGGTGCGCCGCAGCGGCTCTGTGCGTGGCCGCAGTATTTGCATTGGGGGGATACGAGGTTATACAGCGTGCCGGCTATCAGCTTTCCGGGGCAGATCTTACGACCTGGGAGGAGGCTGCACTGGAAAAAGGGATCGTTTCGGAAATAGAAGAATATCATTATGCGCAGCTGAGGGATGACCTGAGAGAGGTATACCGGGAGATGTATGTGCACATGATGCAGAATGAGGATTCGGGAAGTGTGTTTTCTTCCGTCAGCGTGGAGGATTTCTGGACGGTTTATTATGCTGTCCTGGCGGATCATCCGGAAATATTCTGGCTGGGGACGAGTGTGCAGGTAGAGGAGGCGGGGCTGATCGGAAAGGTTGTATCCTATACGCTGGAGGCAGCAGTACCGGTGGAGGCGCGTCCTTCTATGAAGGAAAAGCTGGAGGCTGCGGCAGATGCGTGCATCCGCGGGATTTCACCGGAGGCATCTGAATATGAGAAAATAAAATATGTATATGAGTACCTGATCGATACGGTCGAGTATCAGAACGGAAGCGCAGATTCTCAGAATATACAGAGTGCGCTGCTGTACCATACATCTGTGTGTGCCGGGTATTCCAAGGCATTTCAGTATATCCTGCACCGGATGGGGCTGTTTTGTACATATATAACCGGGCAGATCAGAGACGGCGGCGATCACGGCTGGAATATGGTCCGCATCGATGACAGGTATTATTATGTGGATGTTACGTGGGGAGATCCGGTCTTTGCGAATCAGGTCGGAGAGCGGTCAGAGGGAAATCTGAAGAATTATAATTATCTGTGCTGTACAGAAATGGATCTGTTTAAGACACATGTGCCGGATGATTCGATGAAGCTTCCAGAGTGTATTTATGATGATTATAATTATTACCGGCTAAATGGCTGTTATTATGAATCTTTTGATTATGACAGAATCTATCAGGCTGTCATGCAGTCCGTCTGGAATGCGGAGCCGAATCTTGTGCTGAAGTTCGCAGATCAGGAGGCATATGATGAGGCAAAATATGAGCTGTTTGAGCGGGAACTGCTGCAGGATGCCGGACAGTATCTGATGGAAATAAATGGAACAGATACGTGGAACTATCGTTATCATACGGATGACAACTTTTATCTGATCACTATTTACTGGTAGGAGACAGATCAGATGGGCAGAAATAAAAAGCGGCTGCAAGGCAATGCGGAATGATTCCGCTGCGCATGCAGCCGCTAAAAATATGGCTGGATTTACTGATTCTGCTCCAGGGCAAGCTTTAATGCCTTTGCGAGCTGATCCGGACATGAAGTAGGACGGGGGCCGCACTGGATCCCTTCCAGTCTGCGGATTGCTTCCTGTGCGGTCATTCCTTCTACAAGGCGGGCAACTCCCTGTGTATTTCCGGAGCAGCCTCCAATAAAGGTTACGTGCTTGATGGTATCTCCATCCAGTTCAAAGCGGATCTCCTGAGAACAGACTCCCTTTGTTTTATATGATAACATAATCATTCCTCCTGTGCCTGTTGGCTGAAATCTTTTTGTAATGTCCTAAGTATAGCTTTTTTTGAGGAGAGAATCAATAGCCTGTGAAAGAAAAGTAGATGGGGAAAAAGATCCCCCGCATATAGACGGGGCGGCGGTACAACTGCTATAATAAGAAAGTCTGCAGCGGCATGAGCGCACAGGAAGGAACAGAAAGCAGCTGATCCGGGCGGGTGGCTGAACTGTTACGAAAACTTATAAGAAGAAATGGAGAAAACGAATGAAAGTGACGGGTATCATAGGAGCCATGGATATTGAAGTCGCAGGTCTGAAGCAGGATATGCAGATCGTGCGGGAAGTGAAAAAGGCGGGCATGGAGTTTTGCGAAGGGATATTAGAAGGACAAAGAGTGGTTGTTGTACAAAGTGGCATTGGAAAGGTCAATGCGGCAGTATGTACGCAGATCCTGATAGATGAATTTGGGGCAGATGCGGTGATCAATACTGGAATTGCAGGATCCCTGAATGCGCAGATCGATATTGGAGACATCGTGATTTCAACAGATGTGGTCCATCATGACATGGATGCAGTACAGTTTGGATATGAGCCTGGACAGATTCCGCAGATGGACGTCTTTTCCTTTGCGGCAGATGAGTCTCTGGCGGATCTGGCAGAACGGGTATGTCAGGAGGTAAATCCTGAGATTTCGGTATTTCGCGGACGCATTGTAAGTGGAGATCAGTTTGTGGCAGACAGGGAGAAAAAGACTTATATTGCAGAGCAGTTCCACGGTTTTTGCACAGAAATGGAGGGGGCGGCCATTGCACAGGCTTCTTATTTGAATCAGGTTCCCTTCGTGATCATCCGGGCGATCTCCGACAAGGCGGATGACAGCGCCTCAGAAGATTATCCGACCTTTGAGAAGAAAGCAGCCGCGCACTGTATCCGGCTTGTGGAGGGACTGCTGGCGAGATTGTGATAAAGAGCGGGCGCTTTGCCGGGCGACCGGGATCTGTGAAGCGCTCAGACGGATTATAAAGGAAATAAATTTTGAGGAATGTCTGCGGTTCAAAATGATTTTTTCCTTCCCCCAGAAAGATTTTGAAGTTTGGAAAAGGCGGAAATAAAGCGAATTTGTCGAACGATTTTGCTTTGCAAATGATTTTTTTCCGGCTATAATGGCGATACTTGAGCGATTGCGGCGACAGGCGCCGTCGCGGACGCAAAATGTGTCCGTCCGGGATTCCGGATTGCAGAACTCATACATTTTTCAAAAAGGGGGATTCCAAATGTTACAGTTCATCATGGATCGAAATTTATTACTTTACTTACTTGCGGCAGCCTGTGCGGTCGGCGTTGCCAGCCAGATCATGTTAAAACAGATTTACGCAAAACTGATAAAAGATACAAAAAATACAGGAGAACCGGACGGGAGATTTCTCCAACAGCTTCGGCAGCGTTTTCAATACTGTTCTCATCTGAATGATAAGGTAGGGGATGTACGTGCCTTCATCCAGAAAAGTGTGATGGAATACCGTTTCTGGGGAATGAGCCTGCACAGCTGGAAGCGTCTGGGCGCAGAGTGCCTGGTGGTGAGTATGCTGTGTGCGGCAGCCGGAAGTGTCTATCTGGTACGCGGCGGAGCAGCGCTTACTGCAGGAAATGCGTATTTTTGGATGGGAGCGCTGGCAGCAGCTCTTATGGCAGCAGCCTATGGGATTTCAGATACGGGATATCAGAGAGAATATTTGGAAATAAGACTGACGGATTATCTGGAAAACAGCGGAGCAGTACGGGATTACAGTGAAACGCAGGAAGAGGATGAGCAGACCGAAACAGCTGCATCTCCGATCGTTTCGGTGGAGACAGGGCGCAGGGCAAAGCGTAAGGCACGTGCAGAGGCGGCTGCTGCGCAGACAAGAGCGCAGAAAGAGAAGCTTCAGCTGAAAGAAAATCTGGCGCGGCTGAAAACGGGCACGCAGGAAACGGCAGCTGCCGCGCAAAAGGAGAAGAATGCAGAGCTTCTGCGGCAGATGGATCCTGCAGAGCAGGAGAGGATTCTCCGGGAGGTGCTGAAGGAATTTCTGTCATGATTTCTGCCATGATCAGAGAATGAGCGGAAAAACACAGAAAAACGCTCTTGCGAAAGCAGAATATGTCTGATAGAATGAAAAGAAATCTGCCCGAAAGCGGGCAGGCGGTGGTCAATAGAACAGGATCCGTACAGAACCGGGAGAGCTGTGCGGAGTATGTGTGGGATGCTGTGGGCAGAAGAACTGTCCCATGGCATCTCTGCTGTTATTGGACACCGGATCGACCCGGGCAGTTTTACGATTAGAAGAGAAGGAAAGATATGTCAGAAATACAGGAAGAAATACAGGAGAAAGTACAAAAGAAAGAAGAGGTACAAGAAAACGGGGCTGCATCTCCGGAAAGCAGCTTTTTTAGAAAAAAGAAAAAAGAGATCTGGCTGGCAGTCTGCCGGATCCTTGGAGCAGGGCTTGTAGGCGGGCTTCTGGTATGGTATTGTCTGCATCCCGAATACTACAGCGGGGAGGACGGCGGTACAGCGCTGTTTGAGAGCAGCAGGACGTATGCGATGATCGTATGTGCGACAGTCCTGATCGCGCTGTGCCTGATACCGAATCGGATTTCAGAAAAGAGCAATCGCGTGATCGCATGGGTCTGGTTTGCGGTTTCGCCGTTTGCGATCTATTTTTCTCTGCTGTATTTAAACGCAGAAAAATTTCATATTGAATTTTTTAAGCTGAACCGGATCGCTTTGTTTTTTACTTTCTGGTTTTTATATCTGCTTGCAGCCGCAGTGCTGATCCTCTTTGGAAGCCTGCGCGCCGCAGTGATCGTGCCTGCCGTAGCAGTAGCCGTTTTGGGTATCGCAAATTGCTTTGTCATTGAATTTCGCGGAATGGCGCTTTCCGGAGGGGATCTGTTCTCCATCAACACGGCAATGACGGTCGTATCGAGCTATGAGTACCGACTGGACTGGTTCATGTTTATGGAACTGTTTTTAACTGTGGGTATCTGTATAATAAGCTGCAAGATACGTGGATTTCGCCCGTTCCACTGGAAGGTGCGCGTGATCCTTCTGTGCATCTGGTGTATCTTTGCGGGAACATATTATCATATCTGCTGCCGGACCTCTTTCCTGGAGGATCACGATATCCGTTCCGGCGGATTTACGCATCAGCTGCGGTACAAGCAGTATGATATGCTGTTCACCACGTTATGTACGTGCTTCTATATGATTGCTGACAAACCAGAGGGATATTCTGTGGAGCATGCGCAGGAAATTGCAGAGGAGTACATTGGCACAGATGAGGACAGAGAAGTCAGTACACCGAATCTTGTGGTGATCATGAATGAATCCTTTGCAGATTATTCGGATATAGGGCAGGGACTTGATTTTTCTGAGGACTGCATGCCGTTTATCCACGGACTGACAGAAAATACGATAAAGGGGACTGCATACGCCTCGATATTCGGTGCAAACACACCAAATTCAGAGTATGAATTTCTTACCGGAAATACGATGGGCTTTTTGCCGGAGACATCGGTTGGCTTTAATGTATTTGTGCGTGGCAATATGCCCTCTCTTGCTTCTCAGCTTAAAAATGAAGGCTACACCACGCTCGCCATGCATCCGTATCGCGGGACAAACTACAGAAGACATATCGTTTACCCTCAGATCGGGTTTGATACATATTATGACAGAAAGCATTTTATGTCAGCCGGATATATCCGCAGATATATATCAGATGAGGCGCTGTATGACCGCGTGATACGGGAGTTTGAAAAGCATGTGGCGCAGAGTGATGATCCGCTGCTGTGCTATAATGTGACGATCCAGAATCACGGGGGCTACACATCTTCGAATGTGCAGAACCTCAAGACAAATATTAAGGTAAAGGATGAGGATGTTGATACGTTCCAGGTACAGCAGCACGCAAATCTGATCCGGACGTCCGACGAAGCGTTCCAGAAGCTGATCGAGTATTTTTCAACACGGGAGGAACCGGTAGTCGTGATCATGTTTGGAGATCATCAGGCGAGTCTGGGGACGGCGACGTATGAGCATCTGATCGGTAAAGAAGAGACCCTGACTGCCGAGGAGCGGATGGAAAAGTATAAGGTGCCGTTCATTGCCTGGGCGAACTATGATATTGAAGAAGAGGTGATCGAGAAAACGAGTCTGAATTATCTCTACAGTATCCTGGCAGACCGGCTGGATCTGCCGATGACCGGTTATCAGGAATATCTGCTGGATCTAAGCGAGGAGATCCCGGTGCTTGCGGCAGGCGGCTACTGGACCAGTGACGGAGATTTTTATGAGCTGGACGATGAGAGCTCCCCGTATTTTGAACGGGTAAATGAGTACAATATTCTGGAGTACAACTACATTTTTGGCGGAAACGACAGGTGCATGGAGCTGTTTGCAGATGCCGGATAAGAAAAGGGATTGGGCTTACCGCTCAATCCCTTTTCTTGCAGGCAGTCCCCGGTCGAAGGGATGCTTGATCTTATGGATCTCGGACACATAGTCTGCCATATGCAGAAGCTTTTCGCCGGGATTGCGGCCAGTCAGAATGACTTCAAGGTGCTCTGGCTTGTTTTGCAGGAAATCGAGCAGGAGCGCCTCGTCAAGAAGCCCGGCGCCGATCGTGTAGATGACTTCATCAAGAAAAAGTACATCGTAATTTTCCTGACAGGCTTTTTGAGTCACGAGGGAAAGCTGTTCGGCATAATATAGCCTGCGCTGCGCCTTTTCTTCCGGAGTCATCTGAAAGCTGAATTTTTCAGAGGAAAGTCCGTCTACAAAGGTGATATTGCTGCAAAGCTGCAGAACCTGCCGTTCACTTGTTGAATTATCTTTCATAAACTGGTAGATCAGCACGCGATAGCCAAATCCGGCAGCGCGGGCGCACAGTCCCATTGCAGTGGTGGTCTTGCCTTTGCCATCGCCGCAGTAGATATGGATGAGACCAGTCTGTTTTTTCTCGATCATGGAAAATACCTCCGTTTCTGGTTTGCTGTATACAGCTTCTATCATCGAGAGTAGCATATGAGGGAAAAAAAGGGAAGGTCAAAAATGAAAAAAAGCGTGTCAGGAGGACGGTTATATGGTATGATGGGCATTAGCGAGCGGGAACAGGCGCAGCCTGTTCATCGGGAGCGGCGAATAACGACCACGATAGCTGCAAAGCAAATGAGGATAAGGAATGAAAGAAACAGAGAAAATAAGAAAGAAGAGAAGGAATGCTCCGGGCAGAGTCTGTTTCCCGCTTATGATGGGGACTGCACTTATGGCAGCTGGTCTTTTTTTTGTCTTGCCTGATACGGGAGCGGCAAAGGCGAAGCGAAGTCTGGAAGACCTGATGCTGAAGGTGGAGGGGACGCCGGGAGAGATCATATTCGGAGATACAGATAAGACAGAAGAATCAGAGACAGAACAGACAGAAGGAGCCGGGCAGCAGGAAACAGAAAGCGACGGGGAAGTACAGGAGAAGCAGGAGCGCGCACGGGAAGCACATCGTTTTCTGACATTGCTCCCGGAGGGATTCCGATATCCGATGGTACTGGAGCGCGATGACAGTCAGGACGACAGTGAAACGCTCCGTCTGGAGCTCTATACACTGGAAGATATGCGGCAGATCCACGGCGTACATCCCGTCTATCCGCAGGAACAGTTTGAAAGGGTGCCGTATGGAGAGCTGATGGCGGGGAAGGAGAGCAGATCGACTGCCATGCTTGAGACGATGCTGAGGACGCGGCTTGCGTCATATGATGGGGAGTGGTCTGTCTATTTTAAAAACCTGACGACACAGGAGAGCTTTGTGCTCAATGACAAGCCGATGAAGTCCGCCAGTGTGATGAAGCTGTTTATCATGGGAACGGTTTATGACGCGATAGAAAAGGGAGAGCTGGAACGGACGCAGGAGGTCATGTCTTTGATGGAGCAGATGATCACAGTCAGTGATAATACTGCATCCAATCAGCTTTTATATATGCTGGGGGATTCCAGCTATGGGGAAGGCATCGCCCGGGTGAACGCATTTATCCGGGAGAACGAATACAGCAGTCAGACCATAGAGTATAATGGCTTCAGTGACCCGGAAACGGTCATGGACAGTGAGCGCTCGAATCAGGTAACGGCAAAGGACTGCGGCCGGCTGCTGGAGGATATTTACCGGAGGCAGTGGGGCAGCCGCAGCGTATCAAATGAGATCGAGGAGATGCTGCTGAATCAGCATACCCGCTATAAAATACCGGCAGGACTCCCGGAGGGTGTACTGTGCGGGAACAAAACAGGAGAAATGGAGACAACAGAGAATGACGCGGCGATCATTTTCGGTGAAACGTGTGACTATATTCTCGTGGTGCTTTCAAGTGACTGGGAGAGCAAGTCGCAGGCGATCGACAGGATTGCTTCGATATCCAGCCTTGTGTACACATTTTTAAACTGACAGGACAGTGAAGGAAGAAAAGGAGCCAGAATGATGTTTCGTTTATGGGGAAAGATATGGAAGGACAGCCGCATGGTCTGTGATACGGTATATGAAGAAGAAAGCGAGGATACGCGTACCCATAAGATTTTTCGGGGACTGGAGCAGATATGCGCAGACTTTGATCTGGGGAAGCCGATCTGGCTGGATATGACAGTAGCGGAGTTCCAAAGACACAGCAAGGCAAGATTTTATCAGGACAGCTTTATAGAGGAGATCGAGTTCGACTATCTTGAGATACAGATCCTGCAGGAAGGATAGCCTGGCGCAGATAAAAAACCATCCATACATGGCACCGCAGCAAGGCGCTTTGTATGGATGGCAGATTTTTTGCAGAATTTCCTCTAAAATGAGGAGTGCCCCCGGCGTCTGGTACACCGGAGGCTATTATGAAAAAATTTATCAATTTAGGTTTGAGAATCTCTCTCAAGAACTGATTATAATATAACAGGCACTTGTGAACAAAATATGAACGAACAATAAATAATCAGTAAAAATGACAAAAAAGTAAAAGGGAAGGAAAAATAATTGTGCGATTTGCACATGTAACGTGGTAAAGCGACTGAGTATATTTTGACAAAAAATGGTTCCTTTTCCTATGGAATTGTAGTAAAATTGAAAAAGATAACAGGTAATATGAGAAAGGAGAATGGATATGGGAAAGACACCAACACCTCATATTGAGGCAAAGGCAGGAGATTTTGCAAAAACAGTCCTGATGCCGGGAGATCCTCTTCGGGCAAAGTATGTCGCAGAGACATTTCTGGATGAACCGGTTCTGGTGAATCAGGTGCGCGGCGTAAATGGATTTACCGGAACGTATAAAGGCAAGCGTGTTTCCGTCATGGCAAGCGGGATGGGAATGCCGTCGATCGGTATCTATTCGTATGAGCTGTATCATTTTTATGATGTGGAAAATATTATCCGTATGGGGACAGCCGGAGCGATGCAGCCGGACCTCGCACTTCGCGACGTTGTGCTCGGCATAGGTGCATGCACGGATTCAAATTATGCGAAGCAGTTTGGTCTGCCCGGGACATATGCGCCAACCGCTTCCTATGAATTGCTCGAAAAGGCAGTTTCCGTGATCAGAGACATGGGAGGGATCCGGTATAAAATAGGTAATCTGCTGTCTTCGGATGCATTTTATAATGATAATGCGCAGACTACAGCTCTGTGGCAGAAGATGGGAGTGCTTGCTGTTGAGATGGAGGCAGCAGCTCTGTATATGAATGCGGCGCGCTGCGGGAAGCATGCACTTGCGATCTGTACGATTTCTGACAGCCTTGTCACAGGTGAAGCTACGACATCGCAGGAGCGCCAGTCGAGCTTTGGCGATATGGTAAAAATCGCACTGGAAACAGCGTAGGATCAGGAAGCTTTGAGCAGGGGGAGTCTGATCATGCGGGACATTTGGATGAGTGGGGGAAAGGATGACTGTTTGGAGGAAAAGATGGAAGACAGAGAAAAACTGATGGAGATAGAGGAAAGAAAGGATGAGGCGGGGCTTGGCCATCCGACCAGGCGTACGGTTTACGTGGTAGGTCATAAGAACCCGGATACGGATTCGATCTGCTCGGCGATCGCTTATGCGTATCTGAAGGATCAGATCTGCCCGAATCACCAGTATGTGCCGGCAAGAGCGGGGCAGATCAGTGCGGAAACGCAGTACGTGCTGGAGCGGTTCGGAGTGGAGACGCCAGCGCTTCTTGAGAACATTGGTACGAGGGTCAAGGACATGGATATACGAAATGTCCCGGGTGTACTGAGCAATATTTCTCTGAAGCATGCCTGGACCCTGATGATGACGCAGAATGTGTTTACACTGCCGATCACAAATGAAAAGAATCAGCTGAAAGGCGTCATCACGACAAATGATATCGCAAAATCTTACATGGAAGAGTATGACAGCGCGATCGTGTCGGTGGCAAAAACACCGTATCGAAATATTCTCGAGACGCTGGATGCAGAGATGATCGTCGGTGATCCGGAAGGGTATTTTGATAAAGGAAAGGTCGTCATTGCAGCGGCGAATCCAGATGTGATGGAGGAGTATATCGAGGAGCATGATATGGTCGTGCTGGGGAACCGGTATGAATCTCAGCTTTGCGCGATCGAGATGCAGGCAGGCTGTATCGTAGTCTGTCTGGGCGCTCCGGTATCCCGCACGATCAAGCGTCTGGCACAGGAGCGCAATTGTACGATCATCGTGACGCCGCTTGATACGTATGCAGTCGCAAGGCTGATCAATCAGAGCATGCCGGTGGATTTCTTTATGAAAAAAGATAATCTGGTTACATTCCGGCTGGCAGATTATACGGAAATGATCCGCGATACGATGTCCAAAAAACGCTACCGCGATTTCCCGATCCTTGACCGCTCCGGGCAGTATGTCGGCATGATCTCCCGGCGAAATCTGTTGGGTGTGCATAAGAGAGGGCTGATCCTCGTCGACCATAATGAGGTGACGCAGGCGGTTGATAATGTGCTGGATGCGGAGATCATGGAGATTATTGATCACCACAGGCTTGGCTCTCTGGAGACGATGTCTCCGGTATATTTCCGCAATCAGCCGGTGGGATGCACAGCAACGATCATCTACCAGATCTTTATGGAGCAGGGGATTGCGATCCCGGAGAACATCGCAGGGCTTTTATGCAGTGCGATCATCTCTGATACGCTGGTATTTCGTTCCCCGACATGTACGGCAATGGATATCCAGGCGGCAAGAGCGCTGGAAAAAATCGCAGGTATCGAGTGCGAGTCTTATGCGGAAAAGATGTTTGCAGCAGGCAGTGATCTGAAGTCAAAGACCGCAGAGGAAATCCTGTATCAGGACTTCAAGCGGTTTGAATTCGGGGACTTTAATATCGGGATCGGTCAGATCACATCCATGAACGCGGAAGAGCTGAACAATATCAAGCAGAGGCTCCTGCCCTACATACGCGAGGTACACGCAAAGGATGATATGGATATGATATTTTTTATGCTGACAAATATTATCCGCGAGTCCACACAGCTGCTGTGCTTCGGAAAAAAATCAGGAGAGCTTGTTGAGGAGGCATTTCATCAGGGCAGCGGCGAGGACGGCTGCGTGGACCTTCCGGGTGTTGTCTCCAGAAAGAAGCAGCTGGTGCCGGCATTTATGATGGCGATCAGCCAACTGTAAGAAAGAAGGGGAAGATAAATGGGAAGAGAAAGCTGGAGAGCAGGCAATATGCTCTATCCGCTCCCGGCAGTCATGGTAAGCTGTCAGAGACCGGGAGAAAAGCCAAACATTATCACCATTGCCTGGACAGGGACTATCTGCAGCTCCCCGGCAATGGTATCAATCTCAGTAAGGCCGGAGCGCTATTCCTATGACATTATAAAGAAAACGGGAGAGTTTGTGATCAATCTGACGACGCAGGAGCTTGCGCGTGCGGCAGATTACTGCGGGGTGCGTTCTGGACGGGATACGGATAAGTTTCAGGAAATGAAGCTGACGCCGGGAAAATCTGTCCATGTAAACGCTCCTTATATTGAAGAGAGCCCGGTGAATATTGAATGCCGCGTAAAGCAGATCCTGGAGCTGGGTTCCCACCATATGTTTATTGCAGAGGTGCTCGGTGTGGATATTGACGACAAATATCTGGATGAGAGTGGAAAATTCTGCTTAAACAAGGCGGATCCGATCGTATATTCACATGGAGAATATTTTGGTCTGGGGAAAAAAGTCGGAAGTTTTGGATATAGTGTGCGGAGAAAAAAACGAAAAAAATGACACGTTCCGTATAAAAACATCAGAAAAAACGCGAAAATCCGTGAAAAAACATACTGGCAATGTGACGAAATTATATACGGAGTATGAATTTTCATTTACAAATGAGGAGAATGTGGTATACTGAAACCGTATTGGTTTTAGACTGACCACAGGATCGCAGTATCAAAACAGGCACAGCGCCCGCGGATACTGGCGTTTTGATAAGGGAATTGTATAGATATTAATCAGGAACATTCGAGGTGTTTTATGGAACAGTATATTATCCGGGGTGGGAATCCACTTGTGGGAGAAGTGGAGATCAGTGGAGCAAAGAATGCTGCACTGGGGATTCTTGCGGCTGCGATCATGACAGATGATACCGTCCAGATCGAGAATCTTCCCAATGTTCGAGATATTAATGTGCTTTTAGAGGCAATGGAGAGCATCGGCGTAGAGGTCGAGCGTCTTTCCAGCCATTCTGTGCGTATGAACAGCGCGCATATTGGCGAAGTCAGCGTTGACTACGAATATATCAAAAAGATCCGTGCATCGTACTATCTGATCGGTGCGCTTCTTGGAAAATACAAAAGGGCAAAGGTACCGCTTCCGGGCGGCTGTAATATTGGCAGCAGGCCGATCGACCTGCACCTGAAGGGCTTTAAGCTTCTTGGCGCAAAGGTCACGATCCGCAACGGTTTTATTATCGCAGAGGCAGAGCATCTGCACAGCGCACATATTTTCCTTGATACGGTTTCGGTAGGAGCTACGATCAATATCATGATGGCAGCGGCTATGGCAGAGGGATACACAGTTATCGAGAACTGTGCGCGTGAGCCGCATGTGGTCGATGTAGCGAACTTCTTAAACAGCATGGGCGCCAATATCAAGGGCGCAGGTACCGATGTGATCCGTATCCGCGGCGTACAGAAGCTGCATGGGACGGAGTATCCGATCATTCCGGATCAGATCGAGGCGGGGACCTTTATGTTTGCCGCAGCTGCCACAAAGGGTGACGTCATGGTAAAAAATGTGATTCCGAAGCATCTGGAGGCAACGACAGCAAAGCTTCTGGAGATCGGCTGCGAGGTAGAGGAGTTTGACAATGCAGTCCGCGTAGTCGCATCAAAACGGCTGGGCAGCACAAATGTCAAGACGCTTCCGTATCCGGGGTATCCGACAGATATGCAGCCGCAGATCGGTGTGACGCTCGCACTGGCAAAGGGTACGAGCATCGTGACGGAGAGCATTTTTGAAAATCGCTTTAAATATATGGACGAGCTTGCGCGTATGGGTGCAAATGTGCGTGTAGAAGGAAATACAGCGATCATCACAGGCGTGGAGAAGCTGGAGGGCGCACGCGTTTCAGCGCCGGATCTGCGTGCAGGAGCAGCGCTTGTCATCGCGGCTCTGGCGGCAGAGGGGATTTCTACGATCGATGACATTGTCTATATCCAGCGAGGCTATGAAGAGTTTGAAGAAAAGCTGAAAAGTCTGGGTGCTGAGATCGAGCGGGTAAACAGCGAGAAGGAAGCGCAGAAATTTATATTGAGGATCAGCTAGAGAGAAGAACAAAGGGGTTGTTGCGGTAAACTGCGGCAGCCTTTTCTTGTAATATGGGAAAGCAGGAGTCTCCTGTATCCCGGGAATGTATTAATTTTACTACAGGGAGGATAATTCAATGATCAAATTGCATGACACAGGCGCGTATCTGTTGAACGGGACACAGATCATCAGTGATACAGATGACGCGGCAGAAGCGTTAAAGAGCAGACTTGGAGAGCGCGTGCCGTCCAGGCAGGAAGCTGCAGAGAATACGATCGCGTGGTCGATTCTGAAGTCACACAATACTTCTGGCAATATGCAGAAGCTGAAGATCAAATTCGACAAGCTGACCTCTCATGATATTACGTTTGTCGGGATCATCCAGACGGCAAGGGCGTCAGGTCTCGAGAAGTTCCCGGTGCCGTATGTGCTGACAAACTGCCACAATTCTCTTTGTGCGGTAGGCGGCACGATCAATGAGGATGACCACATGTTTGGTCTGACATGCGCAAAGAAATACGGCGGCGTGTATGTACCGCCTCATCAGGCAGTGATCCATCAGTTTGCCCGCGAGATGCTTGCATGCGGCGGCAGCATGATCCTTGGATCAGATTCTCATACACGGTACGGCGCGCTTGGCACAATGGCCATGGGAGAGGGCGGACCGGAGCTTGTAAAACAGCTGCTGGGACAGACGTACGATATCAATATGCCGGGTGTGATCGGTATATACCTGACTGGCAAGCCGATACCGGGCGTAGGACCGCAGGATGTGGCGCTCGCTATCATCGGAGCTGTGTTTGCCAATGGATATGTAAACAATAAGGTGATGGAATTTGTCGGGCCGGGCGTAGAGAATCTGAGTGCAGATTTCCGTATTGGTGTGGATGTCATGACGACAGAAACGACCTGCCTCTCTTCCATCTGGAAGACGGATGACAGGATCAAAGAGTTTTATGAGATCCACGGCAGAGGCGCGGACTATAAGGAACTGAACCCGGGTGAGGTAGCATACTATGACGGTATGGTCGAGGTGGATTTAAGTCAGATCCGTCCGATGATCGCAATGCCGTTCCATCCGAGCAACACCTATACGATCGAGGAGCTGAATGCGAATCTGATGGATATTCTGGATGATGTAGAGAAACGCGCGAAGGTAAGCCTTGACGGAGCCGTTGATTTTACACTGAAGGATAAGGTGCGCGGCGGCAGACTGTATGTAGACCAGGGGATCATCGCCGGCTGTGCGGGCGGCGGTTTTGAAAATATCTGTGATGCTGCAGATATTCTCAAGGGCAGATTTATCGGTGCGGATGAGTTTACGCTCAGTGTGTATCCGGCAAGTACGCCGATCTATATGGAGCTGGCGAAAAACGGACGTCTGGCAGATCTGATCCAGAGCGGAGCAGTCGTAAAGACAGCATTTTGCGGACCGTGCTTCGGCGCGGGAGATACGCCGGCAAATAATGGCTTCAGTATCCGCCACTCAACGAGAAACTTCCCGAACCGGGAGGGCTCAAAGCTTCAGAGCGGACAGATCGCATCAGTTGCGCTCATGGATGCGCGCTCGATCGCAGCCACAGCCGCAAATAAGGGCTATCTTACGGCTGCAACGGATATTGACGCAACCTATGGAAAGCCAAAGTATTTCTTTGACAGCAGTATTTATGCGAACCGCGTATTTGACAGTCACGGCGTGGCTGATCCGTCTGTGGAGATCAAATTCGGACCAAATATCAAGGACTGGCCGGCGATGGCAGAACTGCCGGAAAATCTGATCTTAAAGGTCGTATCGGAGATCCATGATCCTGTGACTACTACAGATGAGCTGATCCCGTCCGGCGAAACCTCTTCTTATCGCTCCAATCCGCTTGGTCTTGCAGAGTTTACGCTCTCCAGAAAAGATCCGGCGTATGTAGGACTGGCAAAAGAGGTGCAGAAGGCAGAGAAGGCGCGTGAAGCCGGCGAAAGTATGGAGGCAGCTCTTCCGGAGCTTGCAGAGGTACTCGGCGTGCTCCGAGGCGTATCTCAGTTTGCAGATGTTTCCGAAGCAAATACGGGAGTAGGCAGTACGATCTTTGCAGTAAAGCCGGGAGACGGTTCTGCCAGAGAGCAGGCTGCGTCCTGCCAGAAGGTGCTTGGCGGATGGGCAAATATTGCGAATGGATATGCGACAAAGCGCTATCGCTCCAATCTCATCAACTGGGGTATGCTCCCGTTCCTGATCGAGGAGGGCGGGCTGCCGTTTTCAAATAAGGATTATCTGTTCGTCCCGGGCATCCGTGCTGCGGTGCAGAACAAGGCGACAGAGATTTTTGCTTATGTGGTAAAGGATGGGGCGCTGAAAGAATTTACATTGAGACTCGGAGAAATGACAGATGATGAAAGACAGATCATACTGGATGGATGTCTGATCAATTACAATCGGGTGAAGTAGGGATCTGCGCCAGAATAAAAACATCTGAAACTGTTGCGGGTTGAATAAAACATGCGGGCTGCTGCAAACATTTGCGTCGATGGATCTTCGGTGCAAGAGTTTGCGGCAGCCCGCTTATTTTGTATAGCCATGTTTTTTGTACCATACGTTAGCAGTATGTCGGGAACATGGCTGTGGTTATTTCCGTCCGATCAGTTTTTTTACTGTTTGTTTGGCGCAGTTTGCCAGACTGCTCTTTTTCAGTTCTTTTTCCAGCTTTTCCGTCCGCATTTTCAGCTCTTTATTTTGCCGGTCGAGTGTCTGGAATGCGCGTCCATAGACAAGGAGAGCATCGCGCAGCAGCTCTTCAGTACTGGTTTTTTCATAAGGAAGCTCACGCAGGGGAGTGTAAAATAAAGAGCCATCTGTTCTGCCAAAATATTCTCTGGCAAGTTGGGCGTTAGAATCAGCAAAATGCTCCAGAAAAGTATGCTGATCACCTGGAAGAAATAACGTCTGTTTTTCCTGCTTTTGTGTATAAGGGTTGGCTTCCTGAATTTCTTTTATGCTTTGCGTCAGCGTGGGTGTGCCTTTTACATTTCCTGGCAGGGCGTTGAGCAGACGGCGCATTTCAAGATAAGAGCCATGCAGAGAATGGTTGAAGAGCTTATCCTCCACAATAAAATCGTCTGAAATAGACAAACCGAAAATATCAAGAAAATCTGAGATCAGTGTATGCTGTATCCCCTGGTATTGTTTTTGTTCATAGATACGCAGGATCAGGTTTTCCCTTCCGATGGCGCGGGAGATTGTTTGCGCAGCGGCATAAAAGTCGAGCGGGTAGTTGTGCGAGCGCAGCTGGTCAAGAAACTCATAAAAAGAAAAGGTTTCGCCTGCTTTCATGCGCTGGCGATAGCGGGACTGTACAAATTCATCCTGACGGCGCAGGTAGGCGATCACCTTAAGCTCCATGCCGTGTCTGGAGAAATCTTCTTTGACTGTTGGCCAGAAATCAGCGTGCTGATTGCAGACACGCCAGATAAGCTCATCTGTTAAAAGGATTGTATCATATGTTTTGGACAATCTGGCGAGCTGTTCGATTCCTGAGGTATAGTCAGAGCCTGGAGTAAAGTGAGACATCTGTGACGGTGCGTCGTAGGATGAAACAAGAAAATGTGCGTTACGGTTAGAATGGATCTCTGGATAAGAAAAACCAAGATCAGGAAAACAGATTCCGCGACGGCGCAGGGCCTCATCATTTGTGCGTAAAAAATTCTGGATCGCGGTCGTTCCTGTTTTAGGAAGACCTATATGTAAAAATACAGTAGACATAAAAAATCCCCTTCTATAATCCGTATGATACAGGTATTATATAAGAGGATTTTGAGAGAAATTTGAGAATCAGTGTTTTTGTTTACCAGAAAGATAAAACATACCGGTAACGACAGAGACTGTAATGACCAGAGTAGGTACTGTCGGACGCCCGTTTTGAAGGGGGGCGAGAATAGCGGAAATATATAAGGAAAGTGCAACGTTGATCAAAAGTCCTGATATGATAGGACGGATAAAATGTTTGATCGTTGCAAAGATCCGCAGATTTTCATATTTTTCATAGATTGCCCAAACGAGGGTATAGATCGCTCCGGAGGATGCAACGCTGCAGACAAATCCACACAGTGCCATAGAGATACCGTCCCATACGGACTGATTCAGACCATAACCGAGGTAATATCCGACTCCGGTCAGGATTTTGCACAGGATGGATCCGGGAAGCGCATTTGCGACTGTGACAATGTTTCCGTAAAAATCAGAATGACTGATCAGATCAGTCTCTACAAACATACCCTGCGCAATGGAAAGATAGGCATCTCCGCCGCCGAATGACATAATGGAGGAGAGAAAGCCGTTTCCGAGAAACGAAAAAGTATCAAAGGTCAAAAGGATCGCCGGGAGCGATAAAACCAGAGTAAATACAAGCCATGAGGCGATGGCGCCGGACAGTTTCTTTGCAGGAAACGCTCTGCGGTGCTTTGCGGCTGCAACGGTCTGTACAAAGCCGATAAGTGCCAGAGCAGTCATCAATAGTGAGACAGGCGTCTTCCAGGCAGCAGGAAGGACGTGCGCCTTCCCTGCGCACAGAAAATAGATCAAGACGATCACAAGCGCCGGTACACTGCGTTTTGCCATGCGCAGCTGTCCCCGGGTAAAAAGAATTACAAAAAATGCTGCGCCAAGGACCTGCACGACAGACAGAGAGAATACCGGTGTGGCAGATATCCCTAACAGATGATATATATTTTTTTCGGCTGATACGGCAAAGACTGCCAGCATCATAAAAAAGTAGAGTACAGCTTCGTTTGTGTTTTTTGCCTGTTTAAGCGTATTGATCACGTACTGTATCAAAAGATAGATGATAAAAACAGAAATTCCGGCAGAAAGGAAGCCAAGCTGAATCCGCATGGCATCACTCATACCGGAAAAAAGTACAAGTAAAAAGAGTGTCAGAAAAGCACCGGGCAGAGCCATTGCGGTGGCACCTGCTATCATTCCTCTGTTTCCGGCAACCTCTCTGCCGATCCCGGCTGCAACCTCAACAGGAAGTGCGCCTGGGGTGATACTGGCTATCATGACATCTCTGTTGTATTCTTCTTCTGTTACGATTTTTGAATGTTCAACGATCTCGTTTTCAATGACGGGAATCAGTGCTGTCCCGCCACCGAATCCGATCGCGCCGATTTTAAACATGGATGAAACCATGGATGATAATTGATTTTTTTTCATGTTTTCCAATCTGCTTGCTGTTGCTTTATGAAGTTTTCTGTGTACGGCTGTACACTGAGTTTTTGACGAGTGCTACAACGTTCCTGCTGCGCTTTTTCTCAAGCTCAGCCTCCAGCTTTTCCAGTTTTTGCTCGAGTTCAGCGTTCTGCTTCTCAAGACGCTGGATTGTTCGACCGTAGAACAGCAGGGAATCACGCAGAAGCTCTTCTGTGGAGACTGTTTCCTGCGGAAGATCGGGGATACGTTCATAAAAGAGCTGTCCGTCTTTTCTGCCAAGGTATTCTCTTGCAACTGCACTGTTTGATTCGGCAAACTGATCAAGGAATGCCTGTTGTACCTCACGCGATTTAAAGTATGTCGTTTTGGTCGATTTCTGTATATATGGGTTGAGTGATCCAATCTCATAAAGAGTCTTCTGCAATGCGGAACCGTTGATGGATTCAGGCAGGATGTTGAGCAGCCGTTTGAGTTCCAGATACGTTCCGTCAAAGGAAGAGTTAAGCTGCTCCTGTTCTACCTGAAAGCCGTCAGAAAGCGCCAGGCCGAAAATATCGAGAAAGTCAGAGAACAGGGTGGGCTCTTCTTCTCTTCCCTGGTATTGGCCTTTTTCGTAGATGCGCACGAGCATTGCGTCTTTTCCCACGATACCTGAAATATGGTCAAGCCTTTTCTTGAAGTCAAGCGGCCAGACGGCAGCCTCGGAAGCAAGGTACTCCTCGAATGTAAATGGCTGCTTCGTTTCTTTGACGCGCTGTGCATACAGTGATTGAACAAAGGAGTCCTGACGGCGAAGATAAACGATGACCTTCAATTCAAGACCGCGGCTTTTCAGGTCAGACTTCAGATCGGACCAGAAATTTTCACGATTTCCGCTGATTTTCCAGATACCTTCGTCCGAAATGATGATCTTTTCATAGGACTTTCCAAGCTCGGCGATCTTATCAAGTGTCGGAGCATATTCGTCCGCAGGACGGGAAAAATCCCGCGTCCCGCTGGAAGTATTCGGAGCGATCAGAAAACGCCCGTTTTTGTGGAAACTCAAATATGAACTGTTATTTTTATAGCGGAGTCCAAAGTCAGGATAAGAGACCCCGTGACGTTCAAGAACGTCAGTATTGTTGTATAAAAAGCGCTGAAGCGCCGTAGTACCTGTCTTCGGCAGTCCGATGTGTAAGTAAACAGTCGCCATAATCATTTCTCCTGTATCGCTTTTTTCGGAAGACTATTTCTTTCCGACAAAGTGCTTTGCAGCCTTCATTGGATGCTTTGCCATATCGGTGATCTTATTCAGACGCGCCTTGTTCGCAGATACGCCTGCTTTGAGTTTTTCGATCTCAGCCTGCTGGTTCATGGCAATCTGTGCGAAGTAGCGGATGATATCCTCATACATGTAAGGATTATTTTCGGTCCACTTGTCCAGTTCTTTGATCTTTGTATCAAAAAGCGGTCCTTCGCGGTGGAGATATTCTTTTGCCACCTTATTGTTGCTCTCTTCGTATTTTCCGAGAAATTCTTTCAGCTCGTCAACCGAAAACATAGAACACGGATAGTCTGGATTTTTACCTGCTGCGCACTGACGGATCGCTGTTCCGAAGAGGTCGCCGTCGCCGCCGATATATCCGGGGATATTGTTGACGACACGCTTAATCTCCTGGAGATTAAGCGTCAGGGACGGATTCGGATCCTCCGGGGCGATCACAAAGGAGTCGTCCCAGGTCAGATCGAGTGCATCAAGAAAATCGGTGTAGATATTGCCGCCATCGCGCTCAAGCCATGCGCGGTCATAGATGCGGACCTTGATATTTTCTCTGCCGATAACAGCTGCGATCTTCTCAAGCAGCCAGTAGTAATCCAGTACAATGCCCGGGGTATCCTTCTCCAGCCATTCCTTCCAGCGGTACTGTCCGTAAGCGCCCTCGAATCCGTTTTTGATCATCTGGTTGCGCCAGGAAGTCGCAAAGACGTCCTGACGGCGCAGATAAACGATCATCTTTACGACATAGCCGTGCTTTTCGGAATGCTCCTTCAGGATATTCCAGTAGGCAAAAAGAGGACCCTTTGACGCATGCCAGAGGCGCTCATCGGAAAGCACGACATTGTCATACTTCTGGAAGGACTGCTCTACGAGCGCAAGTCCTTCCTGTAAAAGACGCTGCTCCTCATCTTTCAGACGGTTTCCCTCGCTGTCCTTAACGATACCTACGAGAAAATGTCCGTTGCGTCTGCGGTTGATGTGCTCATACTTATAGTGAAAAAACGGATATTCATAACCCTTCTGGTTCAGTACTTTCCGGTTTTTCAGACAAAAGACCTGCAGGGCAGTTGTTCCGGTCTTGGGCTGTCCTACATGTACATATAATGTTTTCATCCTAAAAAACTCCTCCTGATGGAATTGACTGTCAGTTATTTCCCGAAACGTGCTTCCAGCGCTTCGATGATCTTATCCACACACTCGTCTACGCTCATATTGGTCGTATCGACGGTCACATCTGCATGCTCCGGTGCCTCGTACGGACTGGAGATGCCTGTGAAGTTCGGGATCTGTCCCGCGCGGGCCTTCCTGTAAAGCCCCTTGATATCACGGCGCTCGCATTCCTCCAGAGGCGTACTGATATAGACCTCGAGGAAGCTCTCGTTTCCGATGATGTCGCGGGCAGTCCTTCTGTCTCTCTGATACGGAGAGATGAAGGAGGTGATCGTGATCAGTCCGGCATCATTCATCAGCTTGGATACTTCTGAGATCCGGCGGATATTTTCGATACGGTCCGCCTCTTTGAAGCCGAGGTTTTTATTAAGTCCCATACGGATGTTGTCGCCGTCAAGCATCATAGTATGTTTGCCGAGCGAAACCAGACGTTTTTCCAGTGCGTTTGCTACCGTGGACTTACCGGAGCCGGACAGGCCCGTCATCCAGATAGTCGCAGGCGTCTGTCCCTTCTGGTTGGCACGGAACTCACGCGTCACGTCAAGCTTCTGCCATGTCAGGTTGTCAGAACGGCGCAGACTGTGCAGCACGACACCGCAGGCGGACGTCATGTTTGTGACACGGTCGATCAGGATCAGGGAGCCGAGCGCCTGATTATTTTTGAATTTTTCGTATACGATCTTGTCGGAAACAGAGATGTCGCACTGAACGATCTCATTTTTATATGTCGTATCAGCAGGGATCTCATTTCCGGTATTTACATCGATCTTATGGCTGATATTCATCACCACAGCAGGGATCATTTTGGTACCGAGCTTGAGGTAATAGTTCTTTCCTGCTACGAGCGGCGTATCGTCCATCCACAGAAGCTTTGCAGTAAACAGTGTGCCGACATACGGAGCAGTATCTTTTACAAGGACGCAGCCTCTTGATACATCCACCTCACGGTCGAGTGAGATCGTGACTGCGTGTCCGCGGTCAGAGGCTTCTACATCGCGTCCGGCATCAATGATCCGGCTTACGACTGCCTTTTCATTGGATGGCAGTGTCGTGATCTCGTCTCCGATCCTGATAGCGCCGGTCTCGATCTGTCCCTGAAATCCGCGGAAGGTGCGGTCCGGACGGCAGACTCTTTGTACCGGCATGGTAAATGCGTAATCGTCCTCCTCGGTCGCTACATTGATATTTTCAAGATATGTGAGGAGCGAGGTGCCTCTGTACCAGGGCATCCGGTCGGATTTAAGCGTGATATTGTCGCCCTCCGTCGCAGACACGGGAAGGATCTTCATAGAAGCAAAATCGTACTCGGACATCATCTGGCGGATATCGCGGGCGATCTTGTCAAAACGGTTTTCGTCAAAGTCGATCAGATCCATTTTATTGACTGCAAATATAAAATGCTGGATACCCATCATAGAGCAGATGCGCGTATGGCGTCTTGTCTGGACGAGTACGCCGTGCGTTGCGTCTACAAGGATGATCGCAAGGTCGGCAAAGGAAGCGCCAACCGCCATATTTCTTGTATACTCCTCATGTCCCGGAGTATCTGCGACGATAAAGGAACGTTTTTCTGTGGTGAAATAGCGGTATGCGACATCGATCGTGATACCCTGCTCACGCTCTGCCATCAGACCGTCCAGGAGCAGGGAGTAGTCGATCGCGCCTCCGCGGGAGCCCATCTGACTGTCAAGCTCCAAAGCCTGTTCCTGGTCTGCAAAGAGAAGCTTTGCATCATAAAGCATATGCCCGATCAGCGTGGACTTACCGTCATCCACACTGCCGCAGGTGATAAATTTCAGAAGACTATTCATTAGAAATAACCCTCCCTCTTTCTTTTTTCCATGCTGGCGGAACCGCCATCGCTGTCGATCACGCGGCTGGTACGTTCAGAAGAAACAGCGCTTAATGTCTCGTCAATGATCTCATCGAGTGTTGTCGCCGTGCTCTCCACGCCGCCGGTCAGCGGATAGCAGCCAAGCGTACGGAAACGGATCATGCCGTGCTCGACCTTTTCGCCTTCTTTTAACTTCATCCGGTCATCGTCTACCATGATGATATTACCGTTTCTGCGCACGAAAGGACGCTCCTTGGCAAAATAAAGCGGCACAATGTCAATCTTTTCCTGCCGGATATACTGCCAGATATCGGCCTCTGTCCAGTTCGAGATCGGGAAAACGCGGATCTCTTCTCCCTGCTGGATCCTTGTATTGTAGAGCTTCCACATTTCCGGGCGCTGGTTTTTCGGATCCCATGCGTGGTTCGAGTTGCGGAAGGAGAAAATACGCTCTTTTGCGCGGGATTTCTCTTCGTCTCTGCGGCCGCCGCCAAAGGCTGCTGTAAAGCCGTACTTATCAAGCGCCTGCTTGAGCGCCTGCGTCTTCATGATATCGGTATAGGCAGCGCCGTGGTCAAACGGGTTGATCCCCTGAGCTACGCCGTCCTGATTGATGTATTCCAGCATCTCAATGCCGTATTTTTTTGCCACCTGATCACGAAATTCGATCATTTCGTGGAATTTCCATGTTGTGTTTACATGGAGAAACGGAAATGGAGGCTTTTCCGGATAGAAAGCCTTCAGTGCCAGATGCAGCATGACGGAAGAGTCCTTGCCGATCGAGTAGAGCATTACCGGCTTCTCGGACTCGGCAGCGACCTCGCGCATGATGTATATGGCTTCTGCCTCGAGCTCGTCAAGATGGGTCATATTACTCATAGTAACTACTCCTTGTCTGTTTGGTATTCTTTACAATATCCTTTCCAATATCGTAAAAGAAGATTGTGATAGAAGTATGGGGACAGCTGGCAGCCGTCCTTTTTGTACACATTTCCATCACATTATTTTTGTAGTATATTTTTTAGCGTATGTAGATTATTATACTAAGATACGTGAGTATTTACAAGGTTTTTTGATTTTTAATATTTGGCTTTACGACCTGGATGACATAAATGGAGTGTGTAAAATGAGAAAAAACCAGATTATGATAGTGGAGGATGAAGAAAAGCTGGCGAGGACGATGTCGGATTATCTGAGGCTTCAGGGATATGATATCCTGTGTGCAGCGGACGGTACAGAGGCGCTGAACCTGTTTTTTCAGAATCAAAAAGATATTGATCTGATCCTGCTGGACATCATGCTGCCCGGCATGGACGGGTATGAGGTATTAAAGGAGATCCGAAAGATCCGGGATGTTCCGGTTATCATGATGACTGCGCGTGCTTCCGTAGAAGATCAGATGAACGGATTTGAGCGGGGAGCGGATGATTATATTACGAAGCCCTATACGCTGGAGCTGGTAAAGCTGCACATCGAGGCGCTTTTAAAACGTGCCGGGAAGTTGAAAAACACCATGGAATTTGGTAATATCCATGTAGATCTCGCAGGGCAGAGAGTGTTCTGGAAGGATACGTATGTGGAGACTACGCGCAAGGAGTTTGAGCTGCTCGTCTATTTTATGGAGCACAGTGATGTGGTGCTTACACGTAATACGATCCTGGATGCTGTGTGGGGATATGACTATGTGGGGGATATACGGACGGTAGATACGCTTGTGAAGCAGCTTCGCAGGAAGCTGACAGATGAGTGTACTTATATCAGGTCCGTATATGGAGCAGGGTATTTATTTGGGAGAGATGCTTCGTGAGGAATGCAAAAAAAAGCAATCATACAGACAGAAACAGGCAAAAGGCACGCAGACTGGTGATATGGCTTGCTCTGGCAGCGGCAGCGGTCATGGCAGTCTACGTGTTTTTTGCGTATCCTTTTTATATACAGACAAAGATCCGGATAATGGAGGAAGTATATCAGGGCATTGGTGAGATGACGCTCTCTGCCCTCGATGAGGAGGACAAGGAGCTGCTCCAGAGCTACAGCGGCGAGTATCTGAATATCGTGATCGTGGACGGCAGTTTTCAGACGGTCTATTCTTCCAGTGTAAAGAGAGCAGAGAAACAGATCAGCGGATATATTGAATCCCATCTGCAGGATTATCAGGAGCAGCCCACTGTTTATGTACAGAGAAATAATGAGACGCGCATTATCCGGATGCGCGGACGGATCATGCAGGAGCAGCCCTATTATGTGTACATCCGCAAGGAGGTGCGTGGCGCAGGAGAGATGGTATTCTATACGACTGTCTACCTGTGTGCCTGTGTCGCTGTGATATTGGGGGCATTTTATGTTCTGGCCAGCCGTATGTTTGAAAGAGAGACAAATGACGCGGTACAGGAGCCCGGACCGGAGGTCTGCGGCGCCACCGGGCTGGCGCAGGGGGCATCACAGCTTGTAAAAGCGCAAAAGGAGTTTGTGGCAAATGTTTCTCATGAACTGAAAACGCCGCTGGCAGTGATTTCCGGTCAGGTAGAGATGCTGCAGAGCATGGGAGATCAGATCGACCGGGGATATTACTTTTCTTCGATCCGGGAAGAAATTGAAAAAATGTCAGATATGGTCGGAACGCTGCTGGACATTACGACGATAGAGAATAAACTGGAACAGATGGAGACGGCACGGGTTGACTTTTCAGAAGTGGCGCAATACATGGTGTTAAAATACGACGCGCTGTTTTGCAAGAACGGGATACACCTGGAGACACAGATTGCTCCCGGCTGTATCGTAAAGGCAAATCGTATGTATCTGGAGCAGGCGGTCAATAACTATATTATGAATGCATTTCAGCACACGGCACAGGGAGCCGGTATGCGGATCAGCCTCACGGCGCAAGAGGGATATGCGGTCTTTGCCGTCTACAACGAAGGTCCGCAGATCCGGGAGGAGGATGCAGGAAGGATCTGGGAAAGCTTTTTCCAGAGCTCTCCCAGGGCCGGGAAGGATCGCGGCACATACAATGCGGGACTGGGGCTTTATATGGTGAAAAAGATCATAGATCAGCACCAGGGCGCGTGCGGGGTTAAAAATACAGAGAACGGAGTAGAATTTTGGATCAGGCTTCGTCTGGATTCCTGAATATGCTTGAATTTACAAATTATCAGAAAAATATAAAAAACATAAATAAATAAAAGAAAATAAAAAATAATAAACAAAATAAAGAAATAAATAAAAGAAAAATGAAAGAAAAGTATTGACAAAATAAAACGGATCTGCTATTATACAATTATCAACAAACAGTTGTTGTTCCTATAGATTAGCAATTAACCTATAGACAATGATGAGTTTACAAAGGAATGGAGGTCGATGCCCGTGGATATAGTGTCGCACAGTTTTTATACATGCGGCAGGGTAAATGTTTCCTGTAAAAAAGACCTCTGTCAGAACTGATTCAAGCCTGATCGAAAAAGAACGATAAATCAGAGAGTATACAGAATCTGCTGACAGAGCACATTTACCCAGAAGGAAAAAGGAGATGAGCGGACAGACAGGTTCGTACCGTCAGATACCGGATGAGAGAGTTATGATCTGAAATGCAGAGTCAGTCGGATGTGGTTCCGATCAGTTATCTGCATAAGGAGTATTTGAGATCATACATTGTGATAAGGATCATCATAGGGATGATCGCAAGAACAGAATTCATCAAAAGAAACAGAGTCAGGATGTAAGGAATACTGAAAAGCTATTGTGGTATGTATTTGCAGCGACAGATACATGTTATGAAAGATCATCGGTAGGAGATACCAGAAGATAAAAGAGACGATACGTCTCAGATGCCTGACAGGGAGGCAGAGGACTTCCGCATATCTGACATGAGCAAATTGATATAGAAATAAACGCCGCATGGTTTATAATAAGGAAAATACGTGTAAAGAAACGGACGATACTTTTATAAATAAAACAGGAAAAGAACTCTCTGATAAAAAAATAAACGATACCATAAAAACTGAATAATATAAAATAAAAAACAGCGGATGTTGTAAAGCACAGCATCCGCTGCTTTTTGCACTTTTGCGGCAGACCGGTCAGCGTTCGCGGTTTTTCTCATGCTCCAGCATGATCGGATAAATACGCGCGCAGTTATTATGGTCAGAGTAGGCAAAGAAGTCATCTGCACGCTTTCGGTAAAGCTCTGGCATGACACAGTCGTGTTCCATGTAGCGGCACAGAACCTGGATCAGCTCATCATTTGTGTGGCAGATCTCGCCAAACCCCATGGTATCATAAAAGAACGTGCCTTCCTCATAATGCTGCGGAATATCGTGATGGTGCAGATAGATCACAGGTTTTCTCATATAGGCAAAATCGAACTGTACGCCTGAGAAGTCCGTCACCATGAGCGCTCCTTCACAGAATATTTTTTCGTAGCTCATATCTCCGATGGACGGGATGATCTCCACTACGTCATTTTTATCAAAATCTTCGTGCTGCGGACTGATGATCGGATGCAGGACGTACTGGATGCGGTAGCCATATCTGCGCGCTGCGTCGAGAAGGCGCGGGTCGTTGATCAGGCTGTTGTATACCTTGAAATAGTTCGTCTCCTTAAAATGCGGGTTGAAGTCGCGGGAGACGCCCTCGCTTCTTGTCACAGGCAGTGCGGACTGCATGCGCCAGGTAGGAGAGATCACAAGGATCTTTTCTGCCCGGTTTACAAGACCATCGTAGCGCGGCACGCCAGTCAGCTTTAACGCATCGTAGCCTGCATAATCATATACCGGCTTTGAGAGGTTTTTGATTTCGTATTTTGAAGCGCAGAAATACAGTCTGGTGTTGTCACGCAAACGGTTCTGGGCGATCGCGATCTTCTGGACCGACATACCGTGCTGCACACAGGCGACATCAAAGTGCACGTCCCCGCGGATCGGCAGAGAGCGGTCAAACGGATAGTCATTAAAGGCAAACACGGTAGAGTTCGAGGCGATGACCATATCTGCGTTCAGAAAGACGAGCCTGTGTCTGAGCGTACCGCGCACCAGAGGACGATAGCCCTCTTTTCGCATCCGGGCATAGTCTGCGGATGCCTTGTCGAGCAGATAGTACTTTTTGATCCCGTCATTTTGCTTTACCGCGTAGCGGTACATATACTCCGAGGAATCGCCGCCCTTATAGATCTTGTCCAGAAAGAGCCAGATCTTCTGGTGGGCAAAATACGGGCGCAGCAGGAAATTGATGATTTTTGTCGGAAGCTGATAACGGTAAAATCCATCCTTCTTTTTCCACATCTGCAGCCAGAGCGCGATTTCTTTTTTTAGAACAGTCAGCTTTCTGGAGCGGACCACATGGATCCCGTCTTTCTGCCAGTAGGACAGGTAGGGACCAAAGCGCCAGTAGGCGTAGCCGAAATCCTTTGCGAAGCGGCTGCCCTGCGAAGGGAAGGCATAATCAAGCACGTATTCGCGCTCCTGTACTTTTAATACGAATTGCAGGATGCGTTGTCTGTCGCTCTGCGCGACCGGGACAGTCGTGTGAAACGTCTTCATGCGAAATGCAGTGACGCCGAAATACTTTGTCATAGAATAACGCTGGTTCAGTGTCAGCGGATAGTAAGTTCCATCGAACTTCGCGAGGATCTGTGCTTCCGGGGGGATAAAATCCAGATACGCGCCGTCTGCTTCCAGGCACCCTCCGCGGTAATCGAGCTGGATCAGGCGCAGCGGGATCTGGGCGAAATCACAGAATTCCACCCCGTCACACAAAAGCATGGCGCCCTGATCTGTGCAGTGAAGGGTCGGATAATATGAAAAATCGTTTTTTTTCAGGCGCAGCAAAAACAGCTTTCTCTGCGGCGTCGAGGACGCGGGCAGACACTGCTCGTCCGGGCACAGGATCAGCGGCGTTTCGACATACTGCAAAATATCAGTGAGCAGCCTGCAGTATGGGAGGACTTCCTCCGGCTCCAGGATGTGCTTGTTGCGATTGTCTGCATTTGCAAACAGCCGTGCATTGATCATATGGAGCGCCATTGCCTGCAGCATGCGGTCAGTATCCGCGCAGGTGAGGGCCGGATCCGTCTGATCTGACGCTTTTGCGGCAGCAGCTGCGGAAACATCTCTGGCAGCGCGGGCCTGAAGCGCGGGGAGTAAAAACTGATGAAATGGTTCATAGTACCATTCGTGCGTCAGGCAGCGCAGATCGTATTCCGGGTCGCATTCGCGCGGGATGCTGTAGGACAGCTGCAATGTGCCGAGAAAACGGAATACGGGATTTTTCCCGAGGATGTACAGGAGCATCTGCTTTTCCGGCTGTGGAGATGTCAGATACTTTGCACAGGCCTCCTGCAAAACGTCGGTCGGGATCATCAGACCGTGCAGCTCCATCGGAAAGACCGTCAGCTCCCTGCTGACATCAATGGTTTGATCAGAGGGCACTTTTTGGGCGAAATACTGCACGACTCTTTTGACGCGCGGAAATACCTGCGCGGACATCGAAAAGGCGGCGCAGGAGCTTTCGGCGCCCTGATACATGCGCTCGAGAAAGTCTGTATCAAAGGTATCCTCCTCGTCCAAAAGGATCGTATAACGGCCGCATGCTCTGGAGATTGCCATAAGAGAAGCGCGGCGTGGGAAAACAAAATCTTCTTCCTGTATATAAAGCATCTGTATCCGGTCGGCGGGATACGTCTGGTGTGCAAATGCGGGCGCTTTCTGGCAGGAATCACCATGACCTGCACAGATGACCGTAATATCATAAGCTGCTGTATTCATGATTTCTGTAAAACCTTTCTTCATTATTAAATGCACAATTGCGAGAGTGCAGAGCACGAAACAATTTTACTGCAAAGGCTTGTGTTCGTCAATGTACAGACAGCGCAACTGTCGCCAATTTTCTAAAATTTATGACAGTTGTTTTTGACAAGAAAAAACAGGTATGGTACACTAAAAAATATACTGCGTATCGTGCAGGTTTTTTTAAAGCATAGATCAATGAGGTGGATGAAGTGGATAAATACGAATACAATCTCAAGCTGGAAGAGATTGATAAACTGGTAGACCAGAAAGATTATCAGGAAGCTGCCAATCTGGCAGATACGATTGACTGGAGACGGGTCAGGAATATCCGGACGCTGTGTCTGATCAGTGAAATATATGAGGCGGCGGGGAGACTGGAAGACAGCAAAACGCTGCTGCAGCGGGCATACAGACGTTCTCCGGTGGGCAGGACAGTTCTGTACCGCCTGGTAGAGGTGACGACAGCGCTCGGACAGTATGATGAGGCGATAGAGTATTATTCTGAATACGTACAGGCGGCACCGCATGATAATAACCGTTACATTTTAAAATACAAGATCTACAAGGGACGCGGCAGCCAGATCGAGGAGCTGATCACTATTCTGGAGGAGTATCTCGGTCAGGAATATACAGAGCGCTGGGCGTATGAGCTGGCAACTCTGTATCAGCAGGCGGGACAGATGCAAAAGTGTCTGGCGACCTGTGACGATCTTGTTTTGTGGTTCCATTCAGGCAAATATGTTTTAAAGGCGCTTGAGCTGAAAAAACGATATGCCGCTCTGACGCCGAAGCAGCAGCAGATCTATGAGGATGAGCTGCGCGAGAAGTCACAGGAGCAGACACAGGAGCAGGAAGCAGAAGAAAAAGCAGAGAGCGTGCTTCCGGATGTGCCGGGTACAGATGGAGAGGTGATCGCTGAGTCGATCATGGCGCAGACAGAAAAGGAGATCGCAGATCAGGTCACAGCGCATAAGGCACAGCTGGATGAGGCCGATCAGGCAGGTGTACAGGAGCCGTCAGAGACAGAAAAGACACGCCTGATGGAGCCGGTAAGACGCCAGACGGTGCCGGAGGAGACGATAAAGCTGCCGCAGGCAGAAGCAAAAGCCGAAGACTGGGCGCAGACGGAAGAGGCGGTACAGGGACTGTCTCAGGAAGAAGAGGAGGAGCCGCAGGAGCAGGCAGATCTGCAGGTAGAGCTCGCAAAGAGTATGCGCAGGATCATTTCCGGCGTGGTGAAGCGGGAGGAGCATTCAGAGGAGGATATCCCGGCATCCGTCGACCCGAAATTCCCAAGATATCAGAAATTGCAGATGCCGGAGGTCACAGAGCAGACAGCAGGCAAGCTTTCTATTGATGACATTCTCCTGTCTATGAGCGATCAGGGCAAGCATATCACAGATGCAGTGCTGGGCGCCCCGGAGGATGCCGCAGATCCGGAGGCAGAGGACGCCGGTCAGAGCGCTGATGCACCGGAAACAGAGCCGCAGCAGTCCGGCAGGGCGAGAGGCAGGGATGCACAGGCGCAGCAGACAGAAGAAAAAGATGTGGATATACAGGAGATCGCGCTGGAGGATGCGGCGCCGGTCAGAAGTGTTGCTCAGGCGGCGGCACAGGAGCTGACCCAGACGCAAAGAGAAGCGCTTCAGTATACAAACAATCCGGAAAAGCTTTTGCGCAATAAGCGTTCTCTGCCGACTTACACAGAGGAGTCCGGTCAGGAGGAGCAGCTGCCGCAGGAGGAGCTTGACAAGACACGCCGGATCGTAAGCCGTGAGGAGCTTGCAGAGGCTGCAAGAAAAGAAATACTTTCAGAAAAGACGATCCGGATCCCGACAGAACAGATCGAGCGCAGACTGGCGCAGGAAGGCGCGCAGGAGCAGGCAGGGGAAGACCGGATGTTTACGGAGACGCTGCCGGAGGATGTGCCGGAGGAAGCGTATTTTGATGAGATGGATCCGGATGGCTACTACGATGAGGCTGCAGATGGTGCAGACGGATATGAGCCGGAGGCAGGCGGAGATGCTGTCGATGGATCAGATGACGCATTTTATGAAGAAGAGGATGTTCCATATGCGCCGGATGAAGCATATGAAGAGGATCCGGACGGATACGATGGCGAGGAGGAATATCTGACTCTGCCAGATCATCTCAGAGATCTGTTTGCAGGTTTTACGGAGGTAGAGGGGCTGGAGGATCAGATTGCAAATGCAATTATCCAGGCAGAATCTAAAGGAAACGACCGGACCTCCCGCAGCGGAAATATTCTCATTTTCGGCGCGCATGGATCAGGAAAGACAACGCTTGCAATGAATATAGCGAAAGCGGTCGCGCAGGATAAGGGCAGCCAGGTCATGAAAATGGCAAAGATCTACGCGTCTGATCTGAACCGTAAGGATATAGCGGCAACCGTTGCAAAGATCGCAGGCGGTACGCTGATCGTGGAGGAAGCCGGAGATCTGGAGCCGGGTACGGTAGAGCAGCTCACGACGGCGATGGAGTTCCGTACAGATGGTCTGATCATTATCCTGGAGGACGAGCAGAAGTATATCCATGAGCTTTTGATGCGTCACCCGAGATTTACGATGAAGTTTACTGCGCAGATCTATCTGCCGGAGTATACGGAGGATGAGCTGGCAAACTTCGGACAGATCTATGCGAATATGCAGGACTATGTGATCGGCGACGAGGCGTGGGATGCGTTTTATCAAAAGCTTTCTGAGGGGCTGGAGGCCAGCGCGGAATTTTCCGTCGCAGGCGCAGTGGAGATCGTTCAGAAGGCGATCGCACGGTCGAATAAGTTCTTCCGCAAGATTTCCATGGGCAAAAAGCGGTATGATGAAAATGATTATGTTGTGCTCTTCCCGAAGGATTTTAAGTAAAGTTGAACAAAATTGTCAAATTATTTTGGACGAATTGGTAAAATTGTGATATACTATAGCATATAAACCTCGATAGACTTAATGAATAGAGGCAGGAGGGATCAGATATGGATAAAAAGGTAATTATCACGATCGGAAGACAATTTGGAAGCGGAGGCCATGAGATCGGCGAGAAGCTGGCAAAGAGGCTGGGGATTAAATTTTACGATAAAGAACTCCTCAAGCTCATCGCAAAAGAGAGCGGTCTTTGCGAAAAAGTACTGGAGAGCTACGATGAGAAACCGACAAACAGTCTGCTGTACTCTATTGTCATGGATGTATATCCTTCCGTGATGTATTCCGGACCAACGATCGATCAGCAGATCTATCAGGCGAGTTACGATACGATCCGCAAGCTGTCTGATGAATCCTGCGTGATCGTGGGAAGATGCGCGGATTATATTCTCAGGGACTGCCCGGAGCTTGTCAGCATCTTTGTACATGCGGATACTGAGTTCCGTACCGGCCGCGTGGCGGCAGAGTATCACATCACTGACGCGAAGGCAAAGGATATGCTCGCAAAGACAGATAAGAAGCGTGCCAGCTACTACAATTTCCAGTCTGAGAAAAAGTGGGGGATGGCATCCAGCTACAATCTGTGCATAGACAGCAGCGTGCTTGGGATCGACAATTCCGTAGAGCTTATCCTGGATTATATCAGACGCAGGAAATAGCCTGGTGCCGCATATGCCAGAAGGCATGCGGTCAGGAGCACAGACAGATAACAGATAAACAGAAGATTCCCCGGATGGCTTTTGGGCTGTCCGGGGAATTTTGCATCTGCGTTATCTGCAATCCGAGTATTTTCGTTGAAATGCCATAGCAGGTATGCTAAAATAAAAAGATGGTATGAAAAGAAGAAATGCGGAGGGAAAATTATGGATCTGTTGAAATACCGTATAAAAACGCTGTTCCGGTATCAGGACCTGATCAGGGAGCTGGTGAGCAGGGATCTGAAGCTGAAATACAGACGCAGCTTTCTCGGATATGTGTGGAGTATCTTGAACCCGCTGATGATCATGATCGTACTGGCGATCGTGTTCTCCAATCTGCTTGGTAAAAATATCGAGAATTATCCGGTATATCTGTTTACCGGCCGTCTGCTGTTTGACTTCATGAAAAACGGAACGACAAACGCTATGCGTTCTGTGACCGGAAATGCGTCACTTTTGCGGAAGGTATACGTACCCAAGTATATCTTTACGCTGTCAAAGGTGACAAGCTGTACACTGGATCTTGTATTTTCGCTCGGCGCGATGCTGATCGTTATGCTGGTGACAGGAGCGCCGTTTCACTGGCATCTCCTGCTGATGCCGCTTGTGATCATCCAGCTGTATATCTTTTGTGTGGGACTTGGATTTTTCCTCGCGCAGCTTAATGTATTTTTCCGGGACGTGCAGCATATTTATGCGGCAGTGCTGACGGCGTGGCAGTACCTGACGCCGATCATTTATGATCTTGACAAGCTCGAGGGGATCCCGTGGCTCGTGGTGCTGATCAAAGGCTTTAATCCGATGTATTACTATGTGGCTCAGTTCCGTGATCTCGTGTATTATGGACAGTTCCCGGGGATGCGGATTTTCCTGGGCGGCTGGCTGATCGCATTTTTGATGCTGTTTGTCGGCGTATGGTCTTTCCAGAGAGCAAAGGATAAATTTATTTTATATATTTAATGGAAAGAAGCTCTGTGCGACTAATTTTGGAAATGGAGAACAAAGATGAGCAAATATGCAATAGAAGTGGATAACGTAAAAATCCGGTTTAATCTCTCCAATGAGAAGGTTGACAATCTCAAGGAGTATGCGATCAAGCTGGTCCGTCATGAGCTGATGTTCCAGGAGTTCTTTGCGCTTAAAGGAGTCAGCCTGAAGATAAAAAAAGGCGAGGCGTGGGGTCTGGTCGGGGCAAACGGATCGGGAAAATCTACACTGTTAAAGACGATCAGCGGTATTTTGAAGCCGTATGAGGGAAGCGTAAAAATAAACGGGAGCATTGCCCCTCTGATCGAGCTGGGCGCCGGATTTGACGGCGATCTGACTGCAAGGGAGAATATTTATCTCAACGGTCTCGTGCTGGGACATTCCAGAGAATTTATGGATGAGCATTTTGATGAGATCGTTGAATTTTCCAATCTGGAAAACTTTCTGGACTCTCCGGTGAAAAATTTCTCTTCCGGTATGAAGGCAAGACTCGGGTTTTCTGTCGCGACGATCGTGAACCCGGATATCCTGATCGTGGACGAGGTGCTTGAGGTCGGAGATATGCGCTTCCGAAGGAAATGTAATGAGCGCATGCAGCAGATGCTCTCCGGCGGGACAACGCTTCTTTTTGTCTCGCATAATATCGAAGCAGTGAAGAATCTGTGTGAAAAGGCCGTCTGGCTGGATCACGGAGAGATACGGATGATCGGAGACGCGCAGGAGATCTGTGAGACGTATCAGGCGGAGCAGGAGCGTCTTACGAAGGAAAAGAAGCGCGAGCACAGGGAAAAGCTGCGCAGAGAAGGAAAAAAATACGATTATCTGATCGTGGGCGCAGGACTGTACGGGGCAGTCTGTGCGAAGGAGCTGACAAAGCGGGGCAAGCGCTGTCTGGTGATCGACAAGCGAAGCCACATCGGGGGCAATGTCTATACAGAGGATGTGGATGGCATCCAGGTACATCGGTACGGCGCGCATATTTTCCACACGAGCGATCCGAAGCTGTGGAAATACGTGAACCGCCTGGCAGAGTTTAATAACTACATCAACGCTCCGGTGGCGGTGTATAAGGATGAGCTGTACAATCTTCCCTTTAATATGAACACCTTTAGTCGGCTCTGGAACGTGCGCACCCCGAAGGAGGTAAAAGAAAAGATTGCTTCCCAGATCGCGGATCTGCATATTACAGAACCGAAAAATCTGGAGGAGCAGGCGCTGTCCTTAGTCGGGACAGACGTTTATGAGAAGCTGATCAAGGGCTATACGGAGAAGCAGTGGGGGCGTGACTGCAAGGATCTTCCGGCATTTATCATCAAACGCCTGCCGCTGCGGTTTACGTATGACAATAATTACTTTAACGATCGGTATCAGGGGATCCCGATCGGCGGATACACAAAGCTTGTGGAGCGTCTTCTGGAAAATACAGATGTCATGCTGGATACGGATTTCTTTGCGTACCGCAAAGAGCATCCCGATATGTTTGAAAAGGTCATTTACTCCGGTATGATCGATGAATACTTTGATTATTGCTACGGTCATCTGGAATACCGCACGGTGCGTTTTGAGACAGAGCGTATCCCGGAGGAGAACTATCAGGGCAATGCCGTTGTGAACTATACAGACCGGGAGGTCCCGTATACGAGGATCATTGAGCATAAGCATTTTGAACCGGAAGCAGAGCGGGAGGCTCCAAAGGATTTCACGATCATTTCCAGAGAATACTCGACGGAGTGGCAGCCGGGCAGTGAGCCGTATTATCCGGTAAATGATGAAAAAAATAATGCATTGTATGCGAGATACCGGGAGCTTGCGGATAAGGAAAAGAACGTTATTTTTGGCGGGCGGCTCGGGACGTATCAGTATTATGATATGGACAAGGTGATCACCGCCGCGATCACGGATATCAAAAAGGAGCTGAAGATCAAGGTATGAGTGAAGCGGCTGCTGCGGGCTGTGTCAGCATAGATATATTGGAGTATGAAGGCGGGCTGCTGCGCATAGATGGAAATGCAGACGGGCAGCTTCTGAAGAGAGGGACGCTGTCAGTCCGGATCAACGGCGCAGATGTTCCGGTGCACTGGTCCGAAAGACGCGCGCAGGCCGTGGCCGGGAAAGAGGTATTTTCCGGGCGGGTGGCTTTTGCATCAGAGATCTGCATCAGAGAGCTGTCGGCGGATAATATCCTGAAGTTTATATGGCGCGCACCCGATGGGGAAGAACGGCGTCTTCCGATACTGGCAGCAAATTACCAGGCAAGGCTGCACAGTGACTTGAAAAAGTGCTGGTGGAGCTTTGGCACAGGCAGGTGCGTATATCTCGTGACATGGGCAGATGACAGGAGCCTGCACGCTTCTGGGGAGCCCGCAAAAAACGGCGCGGCGCCATACGCGCTTCGCATCCGGCGCGCCGGATATGGCCGGCGTATCAGGCAGGAGCTTGGGTTTCTTGGAGAGATCCTGTGTGCAGAAAACGGTTCCAGAAAAATGTTTCTGATGCGCTGTCAGTACTGGCTAGCCTATCCGGCCTATATGAAAAAAAATATCTGGATCACATTTGATAAGCTGTATAAGGGCGGCGACTGCGGAGAATATTTTTATAAATATCTGTGCAGCCGCACAGAGTCAGACATTATTCCGGTCTATGTGATCCGTGGGGATGCGCCGGATTACCGCAGGCTGCAGGGGCAGGGGTATCATCCGGCTGCATACCGCAGCAAAAAACAAAGACTTGCGTATCTGTTTGCTTCTATGGTATTTGGGACACACAGCGGGGTAAACTCGTTTTGCGGGTTTAATAACTGGGAGATCCGCTTTGTGCAGGACCGTCTGCGCGCCGTCAATACGTGTATTCAGCACGGGCTTTCGGTGCAGGATCTCAGTGCAGATTCCAATCGGGCAGTCAATAATAATAAGCGCTATTACTGTGCGTCCTCCTGTGAGATTGAGAACCTTTCCAGACCTGCGTATGATTATGCGCCGGAGACGCTGCGGCTTACCGGGATCCCCCGGTATGACGGGCTGGTCAATGACGACCGCAGGCAGATCCTGATCACGCCGACGTGGCGCGCATATCTGGCGGTCCAGTCTGTCATGGGAGAGGCGCGGGGGTACAATCCCGAGTTTCGCAATACGCAGTATTTCCAGCTGTTTCAGTCGCTGCTGGATAATGAGAAGCTTCGGGCGTGTGCGAAGGAGTGCGGGTACAGGATCATTTATCTGCTGCATCCGGTGATCAGCGCGCAGAAAAAGGACTTCCGGGAGCCGGAAGGTGTAAAGATCTGCACGGCGCTTGATACAGATTATGAAACGATCCTGACACAGTCAAGTCTGATGGTGACGGATTATTCCGGCGTCCAGTTTGATTTTGCATATATGAGAAAGCCGGTTGTATATTTTCATCCGAAGGAGCTGCCGCCGCATTATGGTGACGGCGGTTTTGATTATGAAAAGCAGGGCTTTGGCGAGATCTGTGCGACGCTGGATGTACTGGTAGATACGCTGTGTGATTATATGCGCCGTGGATGTTCTTTAAAAGAAGTATACCGTGCGCGTCAGGATGCGTTTTTTGCTTACAGCGATCAGGAAAATTGCCGCCGCATCTACGAGGATGCGAGAAGGTATCAGGAAGAAGCGCGAAGCAGGAAGGAGACCGTATGTTCCGTATCAGACAGTATATAAAAATGTTTCTGCAAAATGTCCTGCTTCCTGTTGTCTATGCCTGCTTTCGCCATGCGCCCATCCGGGAGGGGTCAGTGATCTTTGCGGACGCCCACCATACGCAGATGCCGTTTTCCATGCGGCGCATGTATGAGGAGGTCTGTGAACTGGAACGTCAGGGAAAATGCCGGACGGAGCTGTTTGTCTGTGATTTTGGCAGCCTGTCGTCTGTCGCGCTGGCGAGGTATCTCCTGCGCTTTATGAAGCAGTATGCGACGGCACAGTACGTGTTTATCTGCGATTATTATCTGCCTGTCGCTTCCTGCAAAAAGCGCTCCGGGACAACCGTTGTCCAGCTGTGGCATTCCTGCGGTCTGATGAAAAAGATCGCGTATGATACAGGGCAGGACATACCGAAGAATTATAAAGGCGATATGTTTGGAAATTATTCGTACCTCACATTGAGCGCAGAGGTCTGCGTACCGGTTCATGCACGTGCGCTGCGTCTTGCGCCAGAGCGGATCTGTGCGACCGGGGTGAGCAGGACGGATTATTATTTTGATAAAGAATGGAAGGAAAGCTGCAAAGAGCGGTTTTACAGCAGGTATCCGCAGGCAAAAGGAAAACGGATCGTGCTGTGGGCGCCGACCTTTCGCGGAAATGCAGCGATGCCCCGTCTGGAAGGCCTGGAGGAAATGCGCAGTGCAGTGCAGGAGCTTGGCGAAGCGTGGTATTTGATCGTGAAAGCGCATCCGCATGTGGACGCTCATGGAGCTGTCTCAAACTGCGAGCTTCCGACAGAGGAGCTTCTGCCGGTCGCTGATGTGCTGGTGACAGATTACTCCTCTGTTTTGTTTGACTATCTGCTGTACGAAAAACCGGCAGTCCTCTTTGCACCGGATCTGCAGGAGTACGAAGCCGGAAGAGGGTTCTACCTGGATTACAGACAGATCCCGTTTCCTCTGGCGTGTACGCAGCAGGAGCTTAAAAAGGCGCTGTGCGGATCCTGGATATGGGCAGATGAGCATAAGGAAGAGATCAGCGCCTTTCGCAGGGAGTATGTCGGCGCGTGCGACGGGCATGCCACAAAGCGGATACTGAAGCTTGCCGGGCTTTTGCAGTGACGCAGACAGCTGGCGGAGCGCGCAGCCGGAAAAGCAGATAATAAGGGCTGTATAGAGGATACGCTGCAGCGTGCGGATGTGCCGGGATGGCAGCGTATCAGAAAGAAAAGGAGGCCATATATGAATATTGCGATCATTTTTGCCGGAGGAAGCGGCGTGCGTATGGGGGCAGGAGTGCCGAAGCAGTTTCTGGAGATCAATGGAAAGCCGATCCTGATCCATACGCTTCAGCTTTTTCAGGAGCATGAGGAGATTGACCGGATCTATCTGGCAATGAATGCGGACTATATCCGGTATGCGCAGCAGCTGGCAGTCGATTACCGCATTGATAAGCTGGCGGCAGTCGTGGAAGGCGGAGAGACTGCGCAGGATTCGATCTATCATGCGCTTTCAAGGGCAGCGCAGGAAAATCCGGAGGATTCTGTGGTGCTGATCCATGATGGCGTGCGACCGGTCGTCGGGTATGGAGTCATCAGTGACAACATCGAAAGTGTGAAAAAGTACGGCAGTGCGATCACCTCCACGCTGTGCTATGAGACTGTGCTGGTGAGCAGGGATGGATGTACTGTAGATGAGATGCCGCTCAGAAAGGAGAGCTACACGGCGCAGGCGCCGCAGAGCTTTTATCTGAAGGACATCATAGAGGCGCATGAGATGATCCGAAATATGCCGACCCGCTACGAAAATATGGTGGATGCCTGCACGATCTACCGTGCGCTTGGCAGACAGCCGCATATGGTGATCGGCAACCGTGGGAATATCAAGGTGACAACGCCGGAGGATGTGTATATGTTCCGTGCGCTTTTACAGTATAAGGAAAATGAGCAGGCGTTTGGTTTCGGACTGACGGACCGTCTGGCAGCAAAGATGAACCGCTATAAGAGACAGGGGAAGACGGAAAATGAAAAATAAGATCTGGGAACAAAATTCAGTGCTGCAGCAGGATCTGGAGCAGATCGCTGCGTCAGAGCAGATCGACTGGGAAAAGCTTGCCGGCAGGAGTATTCTGATCACAGGAGCGACCGGGCTGATCGGCAGTCTGCTCGCGCGCAGCCTCGTGTGCGCGTCACAGATAAGAGGACTTGGCATCCGGGTGCTCGCATTTGTCAGAAATGAGGAAAAAGCAAAGACACAGTTTGCATCGTATCTTGGAAGCGGGCTGGAGATCGTGTCTGGGGATGTCAATCTGCCGATCCGGTATGAGGGTAACGTAGATTATATTTTCCATACAGCAAGTGTCACAGCTTCGAAAGATTTTGTCAACCGTCCGGTCGAGACGATCCTCACTACGCTCAAAGGGACGGAGCATGTGCTGGAGCTGGCAAAAAAGAAGCAGGTGTCCGGCATGGTATATCTTTCGTCCATGGAAGCGTACGGCGTGGTAGATGAGCAGCACTATAATGTCAGGGAGACGGATTACGGATACATTGATCCGCTCCAGGTGCGCAGCAGCTATTCTGAAGGAAAGCGTATGGCGGAGGGGCTGTGCGGCGCATATGCGCACGAGTATCAGGTGCCTGTATGCACCGCCCGCCTGGCGCAGACGTTTGGCGCAGGGATCGCAAAAACTGAAAACCGTGTGTTTGCGCAGTTTGCCCGCAGTATTATGGAAGGAAGTGATATTGTGCTCCATACGGATGGCAGTAAGGCACACTGCTACTGCTATACGGCAGATGCGGTGCTGGGGCTTTTGACGGTGCTCCTTCGCGGTACACCCGGAGAGGCGTACAATATTTCCAATCAGGAGACCTTCTGCTCGATCCGGGAGATGGCGCAGATGCTGATCGACGGACATCCGGGCGGCAATACAAAGCTCGTATTCGATATTCCTGAGGATGCGAATACATTCGGCTATGCGCCGACATCACGTATGCTCGTCAATTCAGAGAAGCTAAATGCGCTTGGATGGAAGGCCCAGACAGATCTGCCGGAGATGTTTGAGCGGCTGATGCGGTATATGGATGAGGAAACGCACCGGGAAAGGAAATCATATGACACAGAAGCTTGAGAGAGATGAGCGCCTGTCAAAGGAGCTGCGGGATGCCCTGGCGGGAAAGCGGATCCTGCTGTTCGGGCTGGAAAAAGGATCCGCAGGGAGCTTTTTGCAGGAGCTGACTGAGGCGGCAGAGCAGCCCGGACATACATTTACCGTGCTGCAGGAGGCGGAAGAGATCACGCCGGAGGATTACGTGATACTGTTCGCAGATGAGACGGGCTCTCCCGGCGCAGCGCTGGAGCTTGCAGCGTCAGGACGTCCGGCAGGAGCGCTCTTTATGAGCGGATCCTGCGTATACGGAACGTGCTTTGGGACCCGGAAGCCAAGAGAGGAGCATGAGCTGGGCTATGCCTGTCATACTGCCGCCGCAGACCGGAGAGCTTCCGGGCTGCGCATTGCGGAAAATCTGGTGCACCGTCTGGCAGTCGAGGAAGGCGTGCATATTGCGGTCGCCCGTATGCCGGAGCATCCGGACGGGATGCGGACGGTCGAGGCGGCCATGCAGGTGCTGCTATACGGAAAACCGGGGGAGGCGTACAATCTTCCGGGGAAGTGTGCGGCGCAGGAGGAACACTCTCCCCTCTCACCGATACAGATTGTGACAGATACAAAAAAAGTGCAGGCGTTGATAAGGAAGTAAGGATAGAATATGTTACTGCGAGATTATTTGAACGAATTTGAACTGGACTGGGCGCAGGCGCCCGTGCGCTCGGAGCTGATATCTGCAGCGAAACTAAAGGGGGCGAAGGTTCTGCTGCTGGGCGCGCAGCCGGAGCTTAATAAGGCGGTGGCATGGTCCTTTTTGGCGTGGAATGACAGCGCCAAGGCAGGGATCTGTGTGGGCGAGGCAGATCTGACCGACGGCTCCTGGGAGATGGGGCAGCTGTATTCGGAGGAGGCTTTTTTGCCGGAGCAGGCGGACTACGTGATACTTACCGGGTTTTGCTGCCGGAAGATCCCGGGTGTGCTGGAGGGTATGGCGTATCTGAGAAAGCTCGATGCGCTTCTGGCAGCGGTCGCGAAGCTTTCCTGCCGGCGTGTGCTGCTCTTGTCAGACGGACGTATATACGGAAGACTCGGCTATGGTTTTGCAGCCTCCGAATATGAATCAGGAAAGACCGACCCGTGCGCGGACGGCTACGAGGCGCAGTATTTCCTTCAGGCGATTGAGCGCAGATTTACAGAAACGCTTCAGGAAAAAAAGGTTCCCTATAATATCCTGCGCACAGGGCTGATCTATGGCGCGGGTATCCCCATGATGGAGCATCCGGTTCTCCGGCTGGCAGAAAAGACAGTAAAGGAAGAGCCGGTGGAGCTTGTGCTGTCGCAGGAGCGCTGCTCTTATATCAGTATCCATGATGTGCTGACCGCGATCCAGTTCGTGCTCACAGGGACGCCGGAGCACAAGATATTTAATGTTTCGGGGCTTTCCTCGGATGCTTCCGTGGGAGAGCTGGCGATGATCCTCTATAATAACTTTCCGGAAAAATGCCGCATCACACTCAGGAGTATGCCTGAACAGGAGCGATCAGGAGAGGCGATCTGGCTGAATACGCAGCTGATCCGTCATTACGGTTTTGAGCCGAAGGTATCGCTTGAGGACGGTATGATCATTCTTGTAAAGAGTCTGATGCAGACGGGAGATGTATTTATTTTTGACAATACGTACCTTGGAAAGCTTGACAGGGTCCAGAAGATCCTGCTGGGCTATCTGCTGGAGATCGACCGCATCTGTAAAAAGCATGATATTAAGTATTTTCTTGCCGGAGGCACACTGCTGGGGGCGATCCGCCATCACGGATTTATTCCGTGGGATGACGATGCGGATGTGATGATGCTGCGGGAGGATTATGACAAGTTTCAGCGCGTAGTGCAGGAGGAGCTGCCGGACAATATTTTTTTGCAGCTTCCGCACACAGAAAAAGGCAATTATAATCCATTTACCAAGCTGCGGATCAATAATACGATGTTTGCAACGGAATTTACCGGGCATTTTATGGATATGCACAACGGGATCTTCTTTGACGTGCTCTCGCATGACCGGACCGGGCAGCATAAATGGTCGCAGAAGCTTCATCTGATGGCGACGATGCTGACGCGCTCCATCGTGTTTAACAAGTGGGGCGACACAGATATCAAAGGGGGCGGCGCGCATCCGATCATCTGCAAGATCGTCGATCATGTAAAATATCTGATCCCGATGCCGCTGGCGCTCTGGGCGCAGAACCGGTCGCTGGAGTTTTTTAAAAACAGAAAAACAGAGTATCTGTATGATGGAATGGGACGGAACCTAAAGCGCGGCGCTTTTCCGGCGAAGTGGCTGGATGAGGCAGTGTATGTAGATTTTGAGGGTTATCAGTTCCCTGTCCCAAAAGAATATGACAAATATCTGACCTACCTTTATGGAGACTATATGCAGATGATCCCGGTCAGCCAGCGCAGAACGAGCCACAGTATCGTGCTGATGGACCTCGGAGCATACGGAGATTACCGGCTGGAGCAGACAAAAGGAAGATCTGACGAAAAATAGGAGGAACAAGAACAGGGCATGCTTTCAGTGATATTACCGGCTTACAACGAAGAGAAAATGATACAGAAGGCTGCGGATACGGTGGGTGCGATCCTTGCACAGGCATCCATTCCCTACGAACTCGTATTTGTAAATGACGGATCAAAGGATGCGACGTGGGAGGCGATCGAGCGTGCGGCACAGACGGATCATCATATAACAGGCATAAATTTTTCAAGGAATTTCGGGAAGGAGTCAGCCATGCTGGCAGGTCTTGCCAATGCGTCAGGAGATTGCTGTGCAGTCATGGACTGTGATCTGCAGCATCCGCCTCAGGCGCTTGTCGAGATGTACCGCCTGTGGGAGCAGGGGTATGAGGTAGTTGAGGGTGTGAAGCGGACGCGCGGACGGGAGAGCGCGCTTCATCGCGCCAGTGCGGGGCTGTTTTATCGGATCATCTCCGGAGCAGTAAAGATCGACATGACGCGGGCATCGGACTTTAAGCTGCTCGATCGCAGGGCAGTAGACGCGCTTCTGACAATGCCGGAGCGCAGCGTATTTTTCCGGGCGCTGTCCTCCTGGATCGGCTTTCATAAGACGACGGTAGAATTTGATGTACAGGAGCGCACGGAAGGGGAGTCCAAGTGGTCGACCTGGTCGCTCGTGCAGTATGCGGTCAAGAATATTGTCGCATTTTCGACCGTGCCGATGCAGTTCGTGACAGTCGCAGGGCTTTGCGTGTTCCTGTTCGGGATCGTGCTGGGTATCCAGACGCTGATCAGGTATTTCAGCGGACATGCGATCGAGGGCTTTACGACGGTGATCCTCCTGATCCTGATCATCGGAAGCGTCATCATGATCAGTCTTGGTATCATCGGGTACTATATCGCGAAGATTTATGAGGAAGTAAAAGGACGGCCGCGCTATCTGATCGCAAAGACGATCCGTGCAGGAAAGGCGGAACCGGAAGGACGTACAAAAACATCGGGGAAAGAAGAGATACAAGAGGGAGAAGGCCTGAAAAAATGCGGCAAATAGTGGAAAACGCTGGAAACCGCAGGGGGTTTCTGGTAATATGAAGCTGTATAGAAAACAGGCAAGGAGGGAACGGTTATGAAACAAAGGAAAAAAATCCTGAAACGTATGAAAAACGGAGCAGGGATGCTTATTCTTGCGCTTGGACTGGCATGGACAGCAGGAGCGGGAGAGGCACAGGCAGCAATAGAACAGGAACGGGAGCCGAACGGTTCGTTCACACAGGCAATGTCTCTGACATTTGGCCGTACGTGTTTCGGCAAGGCAGACGGAGACAATGATAAGGACTGGTATACCTTTTCGCTGTCGCAGCCGTCAGGAGTAGCTGTCAGCGTTGAGACAGACCGTCCTTTGGGGACTTCCAACTACGCATGCAAATTTTATAAGGCAAATGAGAAGGGTGATCCGCAGGTTGTCACAGAAGGAAACGGCAGTTTTAATTCAATGGACCTGGGCGCAGGCAGATATTATATTTCTCTGGACTGCGGCGCAGGAAAAGTTTCTGAATATGCGGTTACAGTAAATACCACATGGGTTCCAAATGACGTAAATGGAGAAAAAGAGTGGAATAATACTTTATCGCAGGCACAGAAGATCGATCGATATGGTTCGGATGCAATATCCGGAACGATCGTATACGGACTTCAGGATGAAGACTGGTTTTTATTTGAGACAAATTCGGATTATGACCTGTATCCGCACTTTTCGTCATCTGCGATAGATTCCGGTGACGCGGTGACGGCGGTGCTGTGCGATGAAAATGGAAAAGTACTTTCCAGTGTGACAAAGTCCGATCGGACAGAGGTAAGCGGAAAAAGTGTGCCGGCAAAGAAGGGGAAATATTACGTTCATATCACGGCGGCGCCGAAGGATCCGGAGTTTGCAAATGATGTGGCAAACTATACATTTCTTCTGGGAAAGAATCGATACACAGGCGGCAGCACCGGTTCGGGCGGAACATCGGGCGGCAATACAGGAGGAACGACAGGGGACAATAAGCCGACAACTCCGTCAAAGCCGCAACCAGATAAGCCGCAGAAGCCGCAGGATACGAAGCCGGAGCTTTCCAGGGTGAAGATCACGGATGCAAAGAGCAGCAAGGCAGGCTGGGCAACGCTTGAGTGGAAGAAGGATGCGCAGGCGGACGGCTATGAGATCCGGTATTCCAGAAGCAAGTCCTTTAAAAGCGATGTCAAAACAGTCAGAGTCAGCGGGAACAGTAAGGTAAAGAAAACGATCAAGAATCTGACGAAGGGGAAAACGTACTATTTTCAGGTACGTTCCTACTGTACGGCAGACGGGAAGCGGATTTATGGAGATTACAGTAAGACCGCTAAGGTAAAGGTATTGGGATCCTCTCAGACAGGTAAGCTCAATAAGACAAAAGCGACGATCGCTGTCGGCGGTAAGACGACGCTCAAACTAAACGGTGTTTCCGGCAAGGTCACATGGAAGAGCAGCAAACCGGACGTTGCATCGGTATCGAAAGGAAAGGTGCTGGGAAAGAAAGCAGGAAAGGCAAAGATCACAGCCTCCTGTGCCGGAAAGACGTATGCATGCACGGTTACAGTCGTGCCGCAAAAGGCGAAGCTTACCTCTGTGAAAAGTCAGAAGCCGGGGAAGGCTGTTTTGAAATGGAAAGCAGTCCCGAAGGTAAAGGGATATCAGATCCGTTATTCCACGGATAAGTCTTTCAAGAAGAATGTGAAAATGGTGACAGTCGCGAAGGCGAAGGCAAAGACAGCTACGATTACCAGACTGGCAAAAGGAAAGACGTATTATTTCCAGCTCCGCGCTTATGCAGCAAGCGGTGGAAAGAACCTGTACGGGGCATACAGCAGTACAGCAAAAGTGAAGGTTCGCTCCTGACGAAAGTTTAACATCATAGAATATTATAGATCATCCGCTATATAAAGGAGCTGCCGCAGTGCACAAGATGAGGTATCATCTGCGCTGAGGCAGCTCTTTTTGATTACAGAACTTTTGTGTGATAAAAAATCTGTTAGGCTTCGTCTGGCGCCGGGACAGGAATACCGTAGCGGAGGGGGCTCGGCACGGCTGCCTCATAGTCGAAAACAAACCGTTCGTACGCATTGATCACAGTGGTGGACTGATATTTGTCGCAGCGTTTGTGCGCTCCCCCGTACGACATATGTACGTGTCCGTGGAGAAAATATTTTGGCTTGTACTTTTCCATCAGACGGATAAACTCCTGAAAGCCCTGATGGGTCAAGGGCACTGAAAAAGTCTGATTCTAAAAAAGAATTGGGCTTTTTTATTATTTCCATTATAATAGAAATATAAGGAAGGAGGACCTATCATGTTAAAAGATCATTCGCAGTTACAATTATCATTGTCACCTTATCAGGGGCTTTATGATGCGATCATTCCCGCAGATCATCTTTTGCGTAGAATTAAAGAAAATATAGACTTCAGCTTTGTAAATCCAATGCTTCGTAAGCAATATTGTGAAAATTTCGGTCGCCCAGCAAAGGAACCAGAAATGATGTTTAAACTACTTTTCCTGAAAAAGCTGTACGATCTTTCTGACGAAGCCCTGATTAGCAGCGCCCAGACGGACATGGCATATAAATTTTTCCTTGATCTGGAACCAGAAGCAAAAATGATAGATCCCAGTCTTCTCACAAAATTCAGAAAAACTCGTATTACAGAAGATATTCTGGAAGAAATGTTAAAAGAAACCATTCAACAGGCTTTGGATAAAAACCTGATCAAATCGGGAACCATTATCGTTGATTCCACCCATACAATTGCTTCTGTCCGGGCAAAATCTCCAACGCAGATTCTGCGGGATATGAGCAAACAACTTCGGAAAGAGGTTTATAAAACAGCTTTTGAATTATCAGAGCGATTTCCTGAAAAACCCTCTTTGGAAGCAGGGCTGGATGAAGAAATTGCCTATACTAAGGAACTACTCCAGGTTCTGGAGGAAGGAATAAAATCCTGTGGAAATAAAAAGATACAGAAACTTTCTCATGAAATGAAAGAACTACTAGAAGATGAGCGGCTCAAAGAGATCCGATCCAAAGATGATAAAGATGCACGGTTTGGACATAAAACGGCAACCAGTACGTTCTATGGATATAAGAATCATCTTGCGATGACTGAAGAACGTCTCATTGCGGGGATCACTGTAACAGATGGAGGAGCACCAGATGGGCAGGAATTACCAAAACTGATAGAAAACGCGAAGGAAAATGGAATAAAAGTTACAGAAGTTATAGGCGATATGGCATATGTCAGTGATGACAATCTGGAAGTCTGCGGAAAAGAGATTACATTGATTGCCAGGACCAATACAGCAGTAGCTGCTGCAGCAAACGGGAACCTTGAGGAAGGTTTCTGCTTTAATAAAGATGCTGGGATGCTGCAGTGTCCTGCCGGAGAGCTTTCCACGCGTGTAGAAAAAAGAACGGCAAAAAATGGGAATACTTATTTAAGATATATATTTAGCAAAGTAACGTGTCGGAAATGCCCCCAAAGAGAAAAATGCCGTGTAGGAAGATCAAACGCTAAAACAAGAAGCTACAGTATCACGCAAGCAAGTGAGAAAAATCTTGAAAGGCTTAAATTTGAAGAAAGCGAATATTTTCAGGAGCGAATGAAGATTCGGCACAGGATAGAAGAAAAGAATGGAGAACTAAAGGAAGCTCACGGTTTGCGTAAAGCAGATTCGAGAGGTTTATTTGCTATGCATCTGCAAATGTATTTTACGGCATTTACAGCAAATGTAAAACGAATAGTAAGATTAGAAGAGCTGGCTATGGAGTAAACCATAGCTTTTTATGATTTTCCTAAGTAAAGATTTGAAAATAATAGAAAAGAAAAACTTCCACTTAAGAAGAAATGGAAGTTTTTCAGTGCCCTTGATGGGTCAGGTCGCGGCCGTCGTTCAGCTGATATGCCGGGGCATGGGTCACGAGAATATCAAAACCGCGGTGGAGAAGGATCTGGAACCACAGCTTGCGGACGCGGCGGCGCATTTCCTGTTCCGTATACTGAAAGCCTCCCGGACGGTAGCGCATCGAACCGCCCAGACCGAGGATGCGGATCCCCTCGTATACGTAGATAGAGTCGTCAATGCAGGTACAGCCTTCCGGCGGGGTCCTCAGATATTTTTCATCATGATTTCCATGGATATAGAGGACCGGGATGGAGGTCATGGTCGTGAGGAAGGAAAGGTAGTTTGGATGAAGATCCCCGCAGGAGATGATAAGATCGATCCCCTCCATTTTCTTCCTGTCGTAATGATCCCATAAGTAGGCGGATTCTTCGTCTGCGATTGCCATAATGCGCATATTGTTTTACCTCTTGCTTTCGTATACCGTGTTACGGATCGAGCGTCTGTATACCCTGCTGCAGGACGACAGGCGCTGCGTGATCCAGGATCTGCTCTGGTCCGGGGATCTCTCCGATGACATTTTCTGCGAGCCAGTTCATCTTCACGATCTCCTCGGGAGAGAGTGAACCGTCCGGGTTCCCCCTGACGATGCCTGTCTGTGCGTGGATCGCACCGGAGAATGGATTAAAGGATCCGGAACAGATGGTGTGTTTTAAAAGCTCAACAAGACGCTGTGTGCCAAGCGGAAGGTTCTGTGAGCAGATCACGTCGACAACGCCGGAGGACATGCCCCACCAGTAGTTGATCGCTTTGTTGGAAGGGCTGTCCTGCTTCCAGGAGCCATTTATGATCGTGCGGATCAGCTGCTCATAAAATTTACCCCAGTGGCACAGCGGCATAGCCAGATTGTGCGGCCGTCCGTCTGCCATATGGTACAGACCGAAGTAGCGCGAGGCGTCTTCCGGGATCACCATATCTCTGGCAGAGATACACGATGGCTGGACAAGCCGGAGATCGTCATCGAGATTCGTGTTCTTTTTGGAGGACCATTCCAGAAATACCTGCACGCGGGGATTGATCATCCGGGCACCCAGGGCAAAGGCGTTGATGTTCGCGATGCTTCCGAAAAGCGGATAATCCTCAATGTACATCACGCGGTCATTTTCCGCCATAGCGCCTGCGATCGCACCCATCAGGAATTTTGCTTCGTGCATCCGGGCGTAGTACGTGCGGATATAGCGGTGCGAGGTGTTCAGAGAACAGTTCAGGATGCGCACATTTGGATGTGCGATCGCTGCCTTTACACTGGCCGGGGCAAAGACCGGGGTGGTCGTAAAGATCAGATTGCAGCCGTTGGCGATCGCCGCTTCCAGACATTCTTCGATCAGGTTTGCCGAGATATTGTCATAGCATACGGTTGTTAACTCGTCCGGGAAGGTCTGGTTCAGATGAAGCCGTCCCAGCTCGTGTGCATAGGTCCATGCCGAGGAGGCAGCTGTTTTTTCGTAAATAAACGCTACCTTCAGTTTGGCTGGTCTGGACGCACCGGCGGGAAGGATGCGGGCAAACAGCGGTTTTTTGTCAGAGGGCGGATTCATCTGCAGATCGATCTCCTGCTCGTTTTCCAGGAGCCGGAACTCCTCCCAGCTTCTGATCACGAGCTCCTTGATCTGCGTGGTGGTCTTTTCGCCCAGGTTTCGATAGCCGTAGAGAGTGATAAAGGACAAAAAGGCGTCCCCGGGCGTAATCTTCAGCTTCTTTCCGCCGTTTGCTTCAAAGGCGGACGTAAAGCGGGAGTAGGTAGAGCTGAAATTGATCTTTTCGTCATCGGTCCAGCTTTCTCCGGCCTTTTTTCCGACTGCCTTCTGAAGCTTCAGAAAGCTTCCCTCTTTCGAGAACCAGATATAATTGATTTTGGAAAGGTTATAGAAATCTACAAATTCATAGTAGATTTTGTTTTCTTTTTCGTCTGTCCGTTTGGGCATGATGCGGATGACGTTTCCAGGGATTGAGATCGCCTGATAATATTTCATGACGCTGACGCGTTTATTTCCCTCTTCTACATAGAAACGGTTCATATATTCGTACGCTTTGATCGGATCGCGGATGCCCTCGTCTTCATGTGCAGAGCTCAGATTCGCCCATTTTCTGGCAAACTCTGTCCTTTCATCAAGAATCGGCATAAAGCTGCCGGAAAAAGCATTGCTTCTTCCTTCGTAACGCGTACCGACGATCTGGTCGATCGGAATCTGCACAAGGCCGAGCGGGACGATCGATCCTCCTTCATTGGGAGGAAGAATACTGTCAAGAACCTCGAGCGTAGGACGCTCACCGCGCAGCAGGCGCATCTGATAATCTCTTTTGCCCATTCGGCAGGCTTTTTTGTAATCCTCCATAGACATAGCAGAACTCCCCCTTTTGGCGTTTTACTACAGTTATGCGTAACTGGATGCTGATACTACAAAACATTATAGACGCAGCGTATGGAGAAATCAAGCAGAGAAGCGTCTGTGAAAGTCGAAAATCACGGGAGAAAAGCGGCAGAGGGTATCTGCGCCGGCGCAGCAGGCAGGAAGAAGGAGACCCAAAGGAAGCGCAGGCGAAGGCAGAGATGAAAAGAGCTTGCGGGAAGGAGGAGCCGCATGGTAGACTGGAGCAAAAAGCGATGGAAAGGCGCAGAAAACAGAAAAAATGCAAAGACAGGCTGCAGGAGGTGGGAAAGGATGGAGAAAAGAGTAAGCTGTGTGGCAGGCGGGGAGGATGAGGGAAAGACGCTGGAGCAGGTGCTGCGGACCCGGCTGCATTTATCGCGTAAGGAGATCAGCCGCGCAAAGTTTCGAGAGGGAGGGATCTGCGTCAACCAGGTCCCGAGAAGGGTGACTTACCGGGTTAAAGCGGGGGACCGGATCGAGGCGCTCCTGGAAGAAAAGGAGGCCTCCGTTCATCTGGTAGCGGTCCGCAAAGCGCTTACTGTTGTTTATGAGGATGCGGATGTGATCGTTATGGATAAGCCGGCAGGGCTTGTCACACATCCGGCCGGAGGTCATTATGACGATACACTGGCAAACCGTCTGCTTGCCTATCTGCAGGAAAAGCAGGAGGACTCTGTCATACGCATCATGGGGAGGCTTGATAAGGATACCTCGGGACTTGTGCTGGCTGTGAAAAACAGAGCAGCCGCTACCCGCCTGGAGCGGCAAAGAGAAGCGGGACAATTTTATAAAACGTATCTTGCAGTTACGCAGAGGATCCCTGAGCAAAAAGAAGGAAGGATCGAAAAGCCGATCGGTCCGGATCCCGATGACAGAAGAAAAATGCGGGTCGATGCATCGGGAAAGGCTGCCGTGACGAGGTATCAGGTCATAGAGCAGTCCGATCACGGAGCGCTGATCCGGGTACGGATCGACACGGGGCGGATGCATCAGATCCGGGTGCATCTGGCGTCGATCGGGTGTCCATTAAGGAATGATCCGCTGTACGCAGGCGGGGAGCCTTCCGGGCGGATGGCGCTCCACGCAGAGACGCTGCATTTTTATCAGCCATTTACGGGGGAGGAGATCACGGTAAAGAGTCCGGGAGTTTTTCAAAAGGATGGGTATTATGTGAAGGAGGACGGAATAAAATAGAAGAAAGCCAGGAGAAGGATCGGGGGCTATCGGATGAATTATATCTGGGGAGGTATGATACTGGCAGGCGTAGTGTGGGGGACTCTGACCGGAAATGTCAGTGCGGTATCAGATGCGGTGCTGGATTCTGCCAGAGAGGCAGTGACGCTTTGCATTACCATGCTGGGCGTGATGGGGCTTTGGATGGGGCTTATGGAGATCGCCAGTGAGGCGGGGCTTGTGCAGGCGGTTTCCAGGAAGATCCGTCCGTTTATCCGTTTTCTGTTTCCAAACATACCAAAGGAGCATCCGGCGAATGAGCATATTACGATGAACTGCGTTGCGAACATTCTCGGACTGGGATGGGCGGCGACTCCGGCGGGATTAAAGGCGATGGAGGCGCTGGCGCAGCTGGAAGAAGAGCGCAGACAAAAAGGGTGCGGGCGCGCCATGAGCGCAGGAGTGGCAAGCAACGAAATGTGCACCTTCCTGATCTTAAATATCTCTTCTTTGCAGCTGATCCCGGTCAATGTCATCGCCTACCGGGCGCAGTACGGAAGCGTCAATCCTGCGGCGATCGTCGGTCCCGGGATCGTGGCAACGGCGGCAAGCACAGCGGCGGCTGTTCTTTTTTGCAAATGGATGGATCGAAAATCTCTGTCTTGACAAATCCTTCTGTCTCTTTTACAATGGCAATAACTCAGCGATGAAGAAGAATAGTAGTCCAGGAGCGCTTTTCAGAGAGAGACCGGGTGGTGCGAGGTCTTGGGCAGCAGGGACGAACCGGCTTTGGAGCATCTGCAGGAAGCTGCAGCGTATTCTGGCGTTAACAGAGTAAGGAAGAGAACAGCGCAGGCTGTTAATGAGGGTGGTACCGCCGGTATTCCGGTCCCTTGCGGGGACTGGATACCGGCTCTTGTTTTATAAAGGAGGAAAAGGATATGGCAAAGGAAAAGAAACTGGTCGAGGCGATCACTTCCATGGAGGAAGATTTCGCACAGTGGTACACGGATGTAGTAAAGAAAGCAGAGCTGATCGATTACACGAGCGTAAAGGGCTGCATGGTGATCAAGCCGGCGGGATATGCGATCTGGGAAAATATCCAGCATGAGCTGGATGCCAGATTCAAGGCGACGGGTGTTGAGAATGTATATCTGCCGATGTTTATTCCGGAAAGTCTGCTTCAGAAGGAGAAGGATCATGTAGAAGGATTCGCACCGGAGGTTGCATGGGTGACGCACGGAGGGCTGGAGCCGCTGCAGGAGAGAATGTGCGTCAGACCGACTTCAGAGACGCTGTTCTGTGATTTTTATGCAAATGATATCCACTCTTACCGTGACCTGCCCAAGGTGTATAATCAGTGGTGTTCTGTTGTGCGCTGGGAAAAGACGACCAGACCGTTCCTGCGTTCCAGAGAGTTTCTGTGGCAGGAAGGACATACGGCGCATGCGACAGCAGAGGAGGCAGAGGAGAGGACGATCCAGATGCTCAATGTCTATGCAGACTTTTGTGAGGAGGTTCTGGCTATCCCGGTGATCAAGGGACGCAAGACAGATAAAGAGAAGTTTGCAGGCGCTGAGGCAACGTATACGATCGAGTCTCTGATGCACGACGGAAAAGCGCTGCAGTCTGGTACGAGCCACAACTTCGGGGATGGCTTTGCCAGAGCGTTTGGCATCCAGTTTGCGGATAAGGACAATACTTTAAAATATGTGCATCAGACTTCCTGGGGAATGACTACCCGTATGATCGGTGCGATCATTATGGTACATGGAGACAACAGCGGTCTGGTACTCCCGCCGAGGATCGCTCCGACTCAGGTGATGGTGATCCCGATCCGTCAGCAGCAGGAGGGCGTGCTGGATAAGGCAAATGAGGTGAAGGCGGCACTGCTGGCAGCAGGTCTTCGCGCGAAGCTGGATGACTCTGAGAAGAGCCCGGGCTGGAAGTTCTCAGAGCAGGAGATGCGCGGTATTCCGGTGCGTATCGAGCTGGGACCGAAGGATATCGAGGCAGGGCAGGCCGTGATCGTGCGCCGCGATACGCGCGAGAAGATCACAGCGCCGATCGCAGAGCTTGCAGATAAGGTGGCAGAGGTACTTGGCACCATGCAGAAGGATATGCTGGAGCGTGCGAGAGCGCACCGTGAGGCACATACGTACACGGCGACAACAAAGGAAGAGTTCACAGAAATTGCCAATAATAAGCCTGGATTTATCAAAGCAATGTGGTGCGGTGATCAGGCATGTGAGGATGCGATCAAGGAAGAGCTGTCTGTGACCTCGAGATGTATCCCGTTTGAGCAGGAGGAGCTTTCCGGCACATGCGTATGCTGTGGAAAACCTGCTAAAAAGATGGTTTATTGGGGAAAAGCGTACTAAAAACAGCTGTATACTTGTATAAGGGGATTGTATGAATAAAAAAAACAGATGGAGAAGGGGGCTGTGCCACTGCGCTCTTACGCTGCTTCTGCTGGCGGGGCTGTGTATCCCTGCGGCTGATGCAGACGCGGCATGGCAGGGCAGACAGCCGGACACTGTGCAGGTGAGACTGCCGGAAACACAAACCCCAAAGACGGGGACACAGGGGCCGGAGACGGAGCCGGAAACACAAACACCTCAGACGGGGACGCAGGGGCCGGAGACGGAGCCGGAAACACAAACACCTCAGACGGGGACGCAGGAGCCGGAAACGCAGGCTCCACAACCGGAGACGCAGGAGCCGGAAACACAGGCCCCACAACAGGAGACAGAGCCGGAAACGCAGGTTCCGCAGACGGATGCTCCACAGACGGAGACAGAAAACCAGCAGCCATCCAGGCCGGAGAAGCCGCGCCTGAATGAAACCTCTCTCAAGATGACACGAAAGAGGACGTATCAGCTGAAGCTTAAAGGCGCACAGGGGAAGGTACGCTGGAAGTCTTCCAATCCCTCGGTGGTTTCTGTCAGTGAAAACGGGCGCATAAAAGCAAAAAAGGCAGGGACGTGTGTCATTACTGCAAAATGTGCCGGAAAGAAGTACCGCTGCGATGTGCGGGTATATGAGTCCTCCAAAGAGTGGCGTCCGGGAGCGATTCTGGACATGTATCGCCCAAAGAAAGATAAGGGAAAGGTGATCCTGGCGGGCAGCTCCTATATGGAGCGCTGGGATACGGCGGAAAAGGCGCTGGAGCCGTTTGAGGTCCTGAATATGGGGATCGCCGGATCGAAGGCGGATGACTGGATCCGCCTGTATCAGAAGCTGCTTGTACCGTATAAGCCAAAGGCGATCGTGCTGTGTACCGGGGATAATAATATGAACGCAGGACCGGACAGCGAGTCCGGCAGTGCAACTGCACAGAAAGTCATATATCTGCTGAAGCAGCTGCAAAAGGAGCTGCCGGATACGGAGATTTATTATGTATCTGTGGCGCCGAATCCCAGACGCTGGAAGGTATGGTCACAGATGAAGGAGTGCAACCGCACAGTGGAGCAGTACTGTAAAACAAAGAAACGTCTCCATTTTATAGATATGACGCCGCATCTTCTCAAGAAGGGCGCTCTTCAAAAAAAGCTTTACTGTTCAGACCGTCTGCATCTGAATAAAAAAGGCTATAAAATATGGGGAGAGGTAATCGGAAACCGCCTCAGACAGGATATGCAGATACTGTTACGTCAATAATAAAGCAGGAAAAGGCTGTTGTAAAAGGCTGATTCCGGCGGCTCCAAGTGCCGCCGGAGGACCTTTGCAGCAGCCTTTTTTGTCCGGGAGCGAAGCTGTGCAGAGCATACGTCTGAGTTTTTTTGCGGGGATCACAGAGAATCCGCGGTATGCGGACAAATGTACACAGAAAATGATCAAAATGTCTTGACAAATCGAAATGAAGTGAGTATGATTTTTTGTAACAAATGCCGGGTTCTTACTATACAGGCATTGAAAAAGGAGGAAATGTTATGAAAAAATTAATCAGGTTTGCAAGTATCGCATGCGCATCAGCAATGCTGTTTTCCACAACTGCATTTGCAGAAGGGGAAACCTTCAAGATCGGGAGCATCGGACCGATGACAGGAGCGGCAGCTACTTATGGAAATGCCGTAATGAACGCGATCCAGCTTGCCGTCGATGAGGTCAATGAGGCAGGCGGAGTGAACGGCGCGATGCTTGAGTTTAACCCGCAGGATGATGAGAATGATGCAGAGAAATCCGTAAATGCATACAATACGCTCAAGGACTGGGGGATGCAGATGCTCCTCGGTACGGTTACTTCTGCGCCGTGTATTGCAGTTAGTGCAGAGGCAGCGAATGACAACATGTTCCTGCTGACACCGTCCGGCTCTGCGGTTGAGTGTATCGCAGCAGGCGACAATGCGTTCCGCGTATGCTTCTCTGATCCGGATCAGGGTACGGCATCTGCAAAATATATCGGTGAGAATAAGCTGGCAGAGAAGGTAGCAGTGATCTATGACAGCTCGGATGTATATTCAGCAGGTATTTATGCAACCTTTCAGGCAGAGGCTGCCAATCAGCCGTTTGAGATCGTAGCAGCTGAGGCATTTACGGCAGACAGCAAGACAGATTTTTCTGTACAGCTTCAGAAAGCAAAGGACGCCGGGGCAGATCTTGTATATATGCCGATCTATTATAATGAAGCATCTCTGATCCTTACCCAGGCAGACGCTATGGGATTTGCACCGAAGTGGTTTGGTGTGGATGGTATGGATGGTATCCTGACAGTAGAGGGCTTTGATACTGCGCTTGCAGAAGGGCTGATGCTGCTCACACCGTTCTCAGCAGATGCACAGGATGATCTGACGAAGAACTTTGTTACAAAGTATGAGGAGCTGTACGGCGAGGAGCCGATCCAGTTTGCAGCAGACGCATATGATGGAGTATACATCATTAAGGCAGCGCTGGAAAAGGCAGGCGCAACCCCGGATATGGATGCGAGTGCACTGTGTGATGCGCTGAAGGCAGCTATGACTGAGATCACAGTAGACGGACTGACAGGTGCAGGCATGACATGGGATGAGACACGTGAGCCGTCCAAGGAGCCGAAGGCAGTTGTGATCCAGGATGGAGTTTATGTAGGAATGTAAGAGATCCCAGGGGAGAGCCCGGAACGGGCTGATCGGGAAATGCAGAGCATTTCCTCTGCCAGTTACAAAAATAACAGGACGGGGGTGTTGCAAAATATGTGATCCGCAAGAAGGACGCATTTTGCGACAGCCCCTGTTTCGAATCTAAGAGGTGTTTTATGAGCTTTTTATCGTATTTAATTAATGGACTCAGCCTCGGCAGCGTATATGCGATCATCGCACTTGGCTACACAATGGTATACGGTATTGCGAAAATGCTGAATTTCGCTCACGGTGACGTCATTATGGTGGGAGGGTATGCGGCCCTGACGATGATGCTTGCTACCGGAACAAATCCGCTGATCGCTGTTGTGGTGGCGATCGTAGTATGTACCGTACTGGGGGTTGTGATCGAGCGGATCGCCTATCGTCCGCTGCGCGAGGCGGCTTCTCCGCTTGCCGTTTTGATCACGGCGATCGGCGTCAGCTACTTTTTACAAAATATCGTGCTGCTGATCTTCGGATCAAGCCCGAAAAATTTCCAGTCTGTCGTACTGCTGCCGGATCTCAAGCTGGCAGGCGGCGCACTGATCATTACAGGAGAGGCGATCGTCACGATCATAAGCTGTATTGTTATCATGATCGTACTGACTGCCTTTATCAATAAGACAAAGGCAGGGCAGGCGATGCTCGCTGTATCAGAGGATAAGGGAGCCGCGCGTCTGATGGGGATCAATGTAGACCGGACGATCGCGCTGACCTTTGCGATCGGCTCTGGCCTGGCAGCGTTAGCGGGCGTGCTTCTGTGCTCGGCATATCCGTCCCTGTCTCCCTACACCGGCTCCATGCCTGGCATCAAAGCGTTTGTGGCGGCGGTCTTCGGCGGGATCGGCTCGATCCCCGGCGCGATGGTCGGAGGCATTTTGCTTGGTATCATTGAGATCCTGGGTAAAGCATACATATCTTCCCAGCTTGCAGATGCGATCGTGTTTGCAGTTCTGATCGTGGTGCTTCTCGTGAAGCCGACCGGTCTGTTTGGCAAAAAGATTCAGGAGAAAGTGTAGGTGGGAAAGATGAAATCATGGAACAAAAATTTTAAGAGCAACTGCATAACGTACGGCATCGTGATCGCAGCGTTTCTGGCAGTTTCTGCACTGGAGAGTACAGGGAATCTTTCCAGCCTGCTAAAGGGGCTTCTTGTGCCGCTGTGCGTTTATGTGATCCTTGCCGTCTCCTTAAATCTTGTGGTGGGTATTTCAGGAGAACTAAGCCTCGGGCATGCAGGCTTTATGTGTGTCGGCGCATTTGCAAGCGCCTTTTTTTCCAAGGCAGCGCTTGGCGCGATCCCAAATGACGGTCTGCGCTTCTTTCTGGCGATCCTGATCGGGGCAGCCTTTGCGGCAGTCTTCGGTGTGCTGATCGGTATTCCGGTGCTTCGTCTTCGGGGCGATTATCTGGCGATCGTGACGCTGGCTTTTGGCGAGATCATAAAGAATGTGATCAATACATTTTATATCGGAATGGACAGCAAGGGCTTCCATTTTTCGATGAAGGATCAGTTTTCCATGGGGATGGAGCCGACCGGGACGATGCTCCTGTCGGGCCCGCAGGGCATTACGGGCATACCGAAAAATTCTACCTTTTTCATCGGTATCCTTCTGGTGCTCGTGACCCTGTTTATCGTGCTGAACCTGATCGATTCCCGCGATGGGCGTGCGATCAAGGCGATCCGTGACAACCGGATCGCGGCAGAGTCGGTAGGCATTAATATCACAAAATATAAGCTGATGGCGTTCACGGTTTCTGCCGCGCTTGCAGGTGTGGCCGGCGCGTTGTATTCTCACAACCTCGCCACCTTGCAGGCGTCAAAGTTCAACTTTAACACATCTATCCTTGCGCTTGTGTTTGTTGTGCTTGGCGGGATCGGAAATATCCGCGGCTCTGTCATTGCAGCCGTTGTGCTGACTGCACTTCCGGAGCTGCTGCGCTCACTGTCTGACTACCGTATGCTGATCTATTCGATCGTACTGATCGCCATGATGCTGTTCAACTGGGCGCCCAGGGCGCTGGAGTGGCGGGAACGCTATCTCGGCCGCTTCTTCAAAAAATCTGTGAAGGAGGGCAAATAAGATGGCAAAAATGCTGGATGTGACAAATCTGGGGATCTCCTTTGGCGGCCTGCGCGCTGTGAACGGATGTGACCTGAAGATTGAAAAAGGGGAGCTCTACGGTCTGATCGGACCCAATGGAGCAGGAAAGACGACATTATTTAACCTTCTGACCGGTGTTTACCGCCCGGATCAGGGGCAGATCCTTTTGGACGGCAGGGATATTACAGGGAAATCAACGATAGAGATCAATAAGGCAGGCGTGGCAAGAACCTTCCAGAATATCCGTCTGTTTAAGCAGCTTTCTGTGCTGGATAACGTAAAGGCAGGTCTGCATAATCACCATAAGTATTCCATGCTTGCCGGAATCTTCCGTACGCCGGCTTTTCGCAGGACGGAGCGGGAGATGGACGAACAGGCAATGGAGCTTTTAAAGGTATTTGATCTCGACCGGGAGGCAGAGCACCTGGCGGCAAACCTTCCATACGGCAAACAGCGCAAGCTGGAAATCGCGAGAGCGCTCGCTACGCAGCCAAAGCTTCTGCTGCTGGATGAGCCTGCGGCCGGCATGAATCCGAATGAGACAAAGGAGCTGATGGAGACGATCCACTTTGTCCGCGATCATTTTGATATGACGATCCTGCTGATCGAGCATGATATGAAGCTCGTGTCCGGTATCTGTGAGGAGCTGACAGTGCTGAATTTCGGAGAAGTGCTCTGCCAGGGAAAGACAGCGGATGTGCTTTCTGATCCGCAGGTCATCAAAGCATATCTGGGAGAATAGGAGGAAATAAAATATGGCAATGCTGGAAGTAAGGGATCTGGAAGTATATTACGGTATGATCCAGGCCATAAAGGGGGTTTCCTTCGAGGTCAATGAGGGAGAGGTCATCTCTTTGATCGGGGCGAACGGAGCAGGAAAGACAACGATCCTGCATACGATCACAGGCTTGCTCGCCCCGAAAAAAGGAAGTATTTTATTTGAAGGAAAGGATATTACAAAGGTTCCGGCACACCGGATCGTGGGACTGGGGATGGCGCATGTGCCGGAGGGACGGCGTGTATTTGCGCAGATGTCGGTATACCAGAATCTGAAGCTGGGCGCGTATACGAGAACCGATAAGGATGAGATAGAGGATACCCTTTCCAGGGTGTATAAACGGTTTCCGCGTCTGGAGGAGCGCAGGAATCAGATGGCCGGGACGCTCTCCGGCGGCGAGCAGCAGATGCTTGCGATGGGGCGGGCGCTGATGTCGCATCCGCGCATTATCCTGATGGATGAGCCGTCGATGGGACTTTCGCCGATCCTTGTGAATGAGATTTTTGAGATTATCAGGAGCGTAAGCGCCGGAGGTACGACAGTGCTTCTGGTAGAGCAGAACGCGAAAAAAGCACTTTCTATCGCAGACCGCGCATACGTCCTGGAAACAGGAAGGATCGTGACCTCAGGAGATGCAAAAGAACTGCTAAACGATGACTCCATCAAAAAGGCTTATCTGGGAGAGTGATCGAAGAGCAATCGCCGTGTAAAGACGGCAGAAAATGGATTTAGCAAATCAGGAAACGAGGGAACATTATGGACAATATTGTGATTACGATCGCGAGACATTTTGGCAGCGGAGGAAAGACAATCGGTCATATGCTGGCAGATGATCTTGGCATTAAATGCTACGGAAGAGAGATCATCAAGATGGCGTCCGAGGACAGCGGGATCAATGAGGCGCTTTTTAATAAGGCGGATGAGAAGCTAAAGCGCACGCCGCTGTTTCTGAGTCTGTTAAAAGGGGAATATAAAGGAAAGCTGATCACCCCTGACAGCGGGGAATTTGTCAGCGATCAGAACCTTTTTAATTATCAGGCAAAGATCATCCGGGAGCTGGCGGCACGGGAATCCTGTATTATCATCGGGCGCGCGGCGGACTACGTGCTCCGGGATAATCCAAACCGTGTGAGTGTGTTTGTGCATGCTTCGCGGGAATACTGTATCGAGCAGGCGGTTGCCCGCCATGCATGTATTGGCGACCCGGAAAAATTCATTGAAAAGACGGATAAATACCGCAGTGATTTTTATAAGTACTATACGGGTCAGGAGTGGACAGATGCGAGAAACTACGATCTGTGCCTCAACAGCGAGCGTCTCGGTTTTGACGGGACGATGGAGGCGATCAAAGAGTACATCAAGGTGCGCTTTGGAAGACTGCCGGGACCGGAGGACGCCGCAGAATAATACCAGATCCCGCTTCGCAGGCGGGAGCGTGGCGGAATGATAAAAATTGCAGGAAGCGCTGCATAGAAAAGGGAATGAAAGAAATATGCGTGGAATACTGTCATGGACAGTGTTTCACGCATGTTTTGATTTTTAATGATTTTGCTGGAAATTGTCACACATATCTTGCTACTGTGTGATATTTAAGGTAAAATATGCAAAAGCAGAGAGACGGGCGTGACGTACAGGATGGGGTGGACAAGTGGAAAAGAAAATATCAGTAATGATTGTAGATGATGAAAGATTCGTGATTGAAGAATTGTCTACATTGATTAATTGGGAAGCATGTGGCTATACAATAGTTGCAACGGCGTTTAATGGAAAACAGGCACTTCGCAAGTACACAGAATTACATCCTCAGGTGATTCTGACGGATATACGTATGCCATTTATGGATGGTATTGAGATGATACGTGAAATACGCAAACAGGATCGGGAAGTAAACATTGTTTTGCTCACAGCCTATGAGGACTTTAGTTATGCAAAAGCTGCTATTAGTCTGGGAATTACAGAGTATGTGATGAAAAGTGAGATTACGGGACAAAGTCTTACAGAACTATTAGCGAATATACGATTAGGGCTTCTGCGAGAAGGAGAAAAGGAGCGGATTGTGACTGATTATCTGTTGGAGCAATTTTTCTGTCAGGATCAGGAATCCGAGAACGCAGATTTGGATGAATTTTTAAGACAGATGCACAATGTTATACTTATTGGACAGGATCTTCCTCTTAGCATCAGCGGAGAACCACTTCCGGAAGAAATCTATGTTTCAAAAGAACGGGTAGCACAAACGTTAAGAACATGTGATTACCATGGATGGCGGCTGGACGCGATCACGAGCTTGCCAGGAGGACAGATTGTACTGGCAGTTAATAGCGATACACAAGTGTATGCAGACCATACAGAGGAGCTGGAAAAGCTGGCACAGAGCGTATTGAAAACCCTGGGGGAAGATAATGAGAGCAGTTTTAGCGCATTTTATCTGAACCATCGTATCAGTCTGTATGACCTGAAGCGTTATTGCAGTGAAAACAGGGACAGATTAGATATTCGATATTTTGAGGGGAGCGGAAAAGTATATAAGTTGGAATACCCCGTGTTGACCAAGATGGAAACAATACGGGAGCTTCATGGCAGTCAGAAGGCAGGAGATGCATTCCTGATTAGTGGCAGGGAGAATTTAAAAAGGTGGTTTGATGCAGTTTATAAGGAGGTCGCTCGTACATACAGCAAAGAAATGTTAATCAATCTTTCGAGAGACTTTTATTTTGAACTGCGTGTTGCGTATCAAAAGATTCCCTGTTTTATGGAGACAGGTGAGCTTGGAATCTGGGATAACTGGAGTTACTGGACAGATGCTCAAAAGATAGGCCAGTGGTTTGCAGATAAGTTTGATTTTGTTACAAAGCGTTTTATATGCAGCAGTGATGATCAGTATTCGAAATGCATTGTAGATGTTATACAGTATATTTACGAGAATTACGGCAATCCGGATCTTTCAGTAAATGATATTGCAGAGTATGTACATTTATCTGCGGGTTACCTGAGTGGAGCGTTCAAAAAGGAAGTTGGCTGTACAATAAAAAGCTATATTACAGATGTGCGTATCCAGGCGGCAAAAAAGATGTTTGCTCACGGTGCCGCAAAGGTTCATGAGGTTGGGGAGGCAGTGGGATATCATTCCAGCCAATATTTTAGTCAGGCTTTTTATAAAAAAACAGGAATACTTCCGGGAGAATACATGAAGAAGGTGTGAGATAAGTATGAAAAATGCATCTTTTAGGTATCAGATTTTGAACAGGATCGTACGGAGCGGAATTGCAGCATTTTTACTTTCCGTCATATTATCTGTAATAGTTTTTTATCCAGTTTTACGTCAGGAATCAATTCAAAATAATAAAATGACGAATGAACTGATCCTTCAAAAGCTGGAAGAGACGCTTGGATTTGTAGAGAGCTATGCGCAGTATTTATCCAGTGCGATCGGGCAGAGCGATGATATTGCCGGATATTTTTTGCATCCGAACCAGCAGGAAAAGGCGATTGCAGAAATGGCACTGAATAATTTTAACAGCTACAGTACTATGGTGCGTGGTGTGGCGCTGCTTTCGGATGCGGCAGATCCTTTAGACTCTATTAATAACTTATCGGAGTCTGATTATCAGCTTTTGGAGTCTGACTTTATAATGGAAATGAGGAAAAAGGAAACCTTTTCCAGTGGATTTTCACAGGTATATGAGGTTAAAATAAACAGGAATAAGTATGCAACAACTGCTTATGCACGTAATTTTTTTATGGCAAATCGTTGGTATACATTAGTGCTCTTTGTAAATCTGAATAACATGGAAAAAGAAATTGGGGTAATGGCGAAGGGTAAATTGGATGTTTATTATCTTCAGGATAGTACAGGACATATGTTTTTTTCACAGGGTAGTAAAGAGGAACTAAACAGAGCAAGGGACTTAAATGGAGATATGAATGGAAATTACTGTGCGAACAGAAACAGAGCACTTGTGTTTGGCAGCCAGTCGGTTACCACAAATTACAGAGTAGTCTCTATGGTTCCTCTTTCGCAGCTTTTGCTGGAATTGTGGCCTTATCTGATAGGTATTTTTGCAGCGATGCTCTTGTGTATGCTTCTGATTTTATGGATGACATCACGGAGTGTATCAGATGCAGTCCGGCCGATTAAAAATCTTTCAGAGCATATGTTAAAAGCTGCTGCGGGAGATTTGGACAGTAAGGTAAAGACAACGCGAACAGATGAAATTGGACAGTTGGAGAGTTCTTATAATAAAATGATTGATGATTTAAGCGAGAGCATGCATGTAATCAGGGAAAAAGAGGAACTAGAACAGCAGCAAAGATTCAGCTTACTTGTCAGTCAGATTGATCCGCACTTTATATATAATACGATTAATAGTATTAATTATCTGGCACGCCGGAAACGGTGCGAGGATATTATTACTGTAAATACTGCGTTGCTGGCAATTTTAAGAGACAGACTTCGAGTGAATGATATACAGATTACTGATACAGTTGCTCATGAGATTGATACAGTAGGACAGTATATTGAAATAGAGAGGTTTATGTATGGTGGTGCACTAGAGGTAAAGTGGGACGTTTCAGATAATTTATTAGAAGAACAAATACCGAAAAATATGATACAGCCAATTGTAGAGAATGCATTGTTTCATGGATTGATTGATGAGGAGAGCGGGGAATTAAATGGGATGGTGCGTATCAGCCTATGTCGGACGCAGGATGGATGTCTGCAGCTGTGTGTAGAAGATAACGGAGAAGGGATGGATCATGATCGTCTGGAGCAGGTGCGCAAGGAAAAGTATGATCCTTCGGATCGCGGACATAGGATAGGATTATCAAATATCCGCGGACGCTTGTATTATTTGTATGGAAGCGAAGATATGCTTAAAATTGAGAGTGAACAAGGAAAGGGAACAAAGGTTACTGTCATTTTTAGAAGGAAACCTTTTACGCGAAAGCGGACTTTTGAGAAAAAACTTTGACTTTTAGAACAAACCGGGCATATAAGGGCGCAGACAGCCGTGTGTCCGGTTTTTGTGTGGGCAAATTTGTTGTTATAGGCCGGGTTTCTTACAAAAATGAGAAAATTGAACAGAATATGACTTTTTTCATCTTTTTGACTTAAAAGTTGTTTTCTATAATAAGTAATAGATAGATCAAGATACGGGAGGTAAAAATGGACAAAGATCATAAATGCCTGTTTCGAGCAGACGGAATTTCTAAAACTTTTGGAACAGTACATGCACTGGAGAAATTTAGTATTACAGTTGCTCCCGGTGAGATCCGAGGGCTGGTAGGAGAAAATGGATCTGGGAAATCAACTTTTTCTTCTATTATAGCAGGATTGCAAAAAGCGGATGCAGATAGTGGAAAAATGTATCTAAATGAGGAGGAATACAATCCTTCTGGAACAGTAGATGCAGTCAATAAGGGCATCAGCATGGTAGTTCAGGAACAGGGAACGGTATCCGGCATATCTGTGGCAGCAAATATTTTTTTTGGGAGAGAAAAGCAGTTTGCAAGAATGGGTGTTTTAAATGTTCGGAAAATGAACGAAAAAGCATCCGAAGCTTTGCACAGCATTGACGTAGACTGGATCCGACCGGAGCAGCTGATTGATGAATTGACATTTGAAGACAGGAAACTGGTAGAGCTGGCGCGAGCACTCTATACGGAGCCTAAAATATGGATTATTGATGAGACGACCACAGCACTTACCGTCAATGGGCGGGAGTTGTTATATCGACTGATGAATAGAGTAAAAGAAAAAGGAAATTCTATTCTTTTTATTTCACATGATATTGATGAAATTATGGAAAAGTGTGACACACTTACAGTATTAAGAGATGGACTGCTTACGGCTAATTTAAAAAAAGCAGAATTCGAGGCAGATAAGATCCGGTCATTAATGATAGGCCGTGAGGTGAAAGGTCATTACTACAGAGAAGACACTGCAGTACAGATCAGTCATCAGATTGTGCTTGAAGCAAAGGATGTATATACAGGTAAACTTTCAGGGGTATCTGTACAACTCCACGCGGGAGAGATTTTAGGAGTAGGAGGTTTGAGCGATTGTGGCATGCATGAATTGGGGCGTGTTATGTTTGGGCTTGAGCCGCCGAATGCCGGGTGTGTATTAAAAAATGGGAACGAGAGAGTGAAGAATCCAAAGTGGGCTGTGGAGAATAGCATTGGGTATGTATCAAAAAACAGAGATACAGAATCAATGATGCCGATTTGTTCTATTAAAGATAACATTTGTCTGCCTTCCTTAAAGGATCTGACAAGATATGGAGCAGTTTCAGGTACAGGGCAAAAAGAACTGTCGGAGAAATGGTCAAAAACAATGGAAGTAAAGGCAGATTCTGTTAACGTATTTTGTAATACACTCAGCGGAGGGAATAAGCAAAAAGTAGTGTTGGCAAAATGGCTTGGAAAGGGGTCAGATATCCTGATTCTTGACTGTCCGACCCGAGGGATTGATGTGGGAACGAAAGCGGCGATTTATCAGTTGATTGAATCTTTGAAAAAACAGGGCAAATCAATTCTCCTGATTTCAGAAGAGCTTCAGGAATTGATTGGTATGTCAGACCGTATTATCCTTTTGAAGGATGGAACTATCACAGGTGAATTTTACAGGGAAGATGGTTTATCGGAGGAAAAATTGATACAGAAGATGATTTAGGGAGGTGCAGCAGATATGGAGAATGTGCAGATAGTGAATCAAAAAAAGACACTTCTGAAAAAAGAAGTATTAATAAACAATTTTTCATTTGTCGGGCTTGCTTTGATACTGATTCTGTTTGAGATACTGACAGGAGGTCAGCTTCTGGGAAAACGGAATGTAATGAATATTTTTAATAATTTTTTTAATATTGCACTTTGCGCATTGATGTATTCATTTATCATGGCATTAGGGGAGCTTGATTTATCTGTAGGTGCGACGGTAGGATTTGCTGCTGCAGTTGCTGCACTTTCTTCCCAGATCAGCATTTGGCTGATACTTCCTGCAGCAATTTTTGCAGGGGCTTTGATCGGATGTTTGAACGGAGTCATGACAGCTTATTGGAATGTCGAATCCTTTATCGGCACACTTGCAGTATCTTTTATCTTTAGAGGGTTAACAACATATTTTTTAAATGGATCCGTAGGAATTCCGATTCAAATGCGAGTGTTTGATGAAGATTGGGTAAAAATTACAGCACTTGTACTGGTAGCAGTACTTGCAGGCTTTCTTTACAATAGAAATGCTTTTGGAAGGCGCTGCAGGGCAGTAGGTGCTTCACATGCAGCGGCACAACAATCGGGGATAGATATTAAAAAAACAAGAATGTATGCATTTACCCTTGTTGGAATTGTTTGTGGGCTTGTGGGATTTTTCACTTTAGTGAGGGCTTGCACAGCCTCCTCAAGAACAGGAAACGCATTTGAATTTGATGTATTATTAGCAGTTTTATTTGGCGGTATGCCGCTTTCCGGAGGATGGCCAGTTAAATTTCGAGCCGCTCTGGTTGGTTCTCTGGCGATGGCAGTTTTAAAAAGTGGTATGTCATTGGTTGGGATTGACGGTTTAGTACAGCAGGTAGTGCAGGGAATCATTTTGATTCTTGTGGTAGCTATTTCGTTTGACAGGAAAAACGCCGGAGTCATTAAATAAAACAAGAGAAAAAAGTAAACAGAAAAATAAGGGAGTTACATCCCAAAAAAGGAGGATAAATTTATGAATTTAAGAAAATTTACAGCAGGAGTTCTTTCTTTTTCACTCGCAGCATCCTTATTTGCTGCAGTTCCAGTATCTGCAAAGAGTGAAGCGCCAGAGCCATTTAAGATAGGATTTCCGTGGGATACGGCGAATACTGATCCGACTTGGATTTCTATTTATAATAATGTGGAGGCTGTTGTAGAGGCTGCTGGTGGGGAACTGATCAATGTCACTACAGATAATAGTGCAGATGAGTTAATTAATAATGTAAGTGAATTGATCAGTCGTGGTGTAGATGGTATCTTATTGATGCCGGCTGCTGATTCCATGCTGCCTACAGTAGATGCTATGTGCGCAGATGCAGGAGTCTACTGGGGAACGATGTTCCGTACGATCAGTGATGAGGCGATACGTGAAGCAATGTATGAGAGCGAGTGGTTTGCCGGTGGATGTAATGAAGATGATGAAGCATGTGCGGCAAATATTGTAAAATCTATGAGTGAGATGGGTGTAACAGATCTTGGAGTAATCAATATTGCAAAAGGGGATACATCATCCGATCTTCGTGATAAAGGAGCAGCTCAGGGCGCAGAAGAAGCAGGCGTTAATATTTTAAATACAACGTATGATATTTCAGTTACAACTGATATGACTAAGACGATTGAATCATATATTGCGGCATACCCGGAAATGAACGGTATTCTGGTACTTGGAACTTACTGTGAGGCTGCAATCCCAACAATTGAAAAAGCATTGGCAGATCATGATAAGGCAGGAGAAATAAAGGTCGGTCGGATTGATTTTGAATCAGAGCTGGGCACATATCTTAGCGAAGATACTTTCCATGTAGCTTATGGCGGACAGCAGCAGATAGATCCTCTTGTATCGGCAGTTATTTTAGTAAATCAGGTTATTGGTACTCCGCTTTCAGAAGATGGACCAACTAATATCATTACACCATATCTGGAAATGACGGATGCACAGGAAGCAGAAGACTTTAATCAGTATTTTCTTGGAGAAGAGGCTGTTTATAATCCTGAGGAGATTAAAGATACAATGATTCGGTATTATAATGAAGATGTAAATAAGGAATCCGTGGAGGAACTGATTTCTACTTTCTCAATCGCAGATGTAGCAGCAAGGCATGGTGAGACAAAATAGTATTTTAAAAATCGTATGACTTAAACAGGGGGGATTATCAAAAATGAAAAAAATTTTAATCCGCACGCTGGAGACACTGGCATTACCAGTGGTCGTTTACCTCATCTTTCTTGCTATCATTCCGGAGCGATTTGGTAATTGGAACTGTTTTTACACTATTTTTCTTCAGTCAATTATACCAACTATAACAGCATATGCGATCGCGTTCGGAAATATCTGTGGTCTGTTTGATTTTTCAATAGGGTCAGAACAGATTATCAGCGGAGTAGTTGGGGGCTTGATGGCCGCAAAGTATGGAGTGGCAGGTATGGTTTTGGGGGCGTTTATAAGTGCTCTTTTTATCACACTTCTGACAGGAATTCTTAATTCAGTTTTTCGGATTCCGTCTCTGGTATTGACAATGGGACTTGCAATGATATATGAAATTGTTGGGTCAAAACTGGCGGGGCATTATGGATTTGTGCAGATTGATACAGAACATGCTATTTTTGGTTCTTCTCCTGAGATAGTAATTATTTTTATTGCTATGCTGGCATTGTTTTACTTTCTGTTTAACCATACTGTCTTTGGATATAACTTGAGAGCAGTAGGAAGTAATGAAACAGTGGCAAAGGCGTCTGGAGTGGATGTGCGTGCAGTAAAGATAAAAGCCTTTTTTTACGGAGGGATTTTCCTGGCAGTATCAGCTATCCTGACGCTTTGTCAGTCAGGATCAGTGGGAGCACAACAGAGTCTGGGTTCTGTGACAGTTATATTTAAACCACTGATTAGCGTGCTTCTGGCTCTGGTGCTGCAAAAGATATGTAATTTAAGCTTTGGAATATTTATTGCACAATTTACATTGAATATTATTTTTATAGGATTAATTGCAGCTGGACTTCCAGATACCTTTCAGAATGTTGTGCTAGGCATATTTTTACTGATTGTGATGATTCTGTTTCGGAATACAGAACGGATAGAGATTCTCAAAAGCCGGTTTGTGAAAAGAACATGTATATTAGGAGGTGGAGAGACATGAAATTTCCCGTATTGACACCAGAAGAGAGAAAAAAAAGGCTGTCCCTGCCAAAGGGAAAACTCACATGTGTGATTGATTCTGATACATATAATGAGGTAGACGACCAGTTTGCAATCTCCTACGCACTGCTCTCACCAGAACGTCTTGACGTGAAGGCAGTATATGCGGCACCGTTTTCATCAGAGTTTTTTGCCAGATTATTAAATCAAGATAGCGTAGATATTCCGATGACCGGAAATCTGAAAGAAGGCTTAGAATTAAGCTATCAGGAAATTATCCGCTTGATGGGACTTCTGGACATGGATCCGGCAGGAAAGGTTTTTCGGGGTTCGCAGGAGTATATGAGTAAGCCGGATTGTCCTGTAGACAGTGAAGCTGCAAGAGATTTAGTAAAGCGCGCGCATGAGGCTGAAGATTTGCTTTATGTGATTGCCATAGGAGAAATCACAAATGTGGCGTCGGCTATTTTGATGGATCCGCAAATCATAAAGAAAATTGTTGTTGTGTGGCTTGCGGGACAGCCTCTTTATTGGCCGCATACAATAGAGTTTAATCTGGGGCAGGATCTGCACGCATCGCGCACAATTTTAGATTCGGGTGTTCCACTTGTAATTGTACCATGTATGTCAGTCGCATCATATCTGGCAGTAACTGGACCGGAACTGGAAGCTAATATTAAAGGATCTTCCAGATTAGGCACCTATCTTTGTGACACGGTAACCAGTCAGATGAGCCAGGAAATGGCCCAAAATTGGCTGATGCTGTTTCATCAGACATACTGTAAAGGTCTGGATGATTACGGAGATGAGGGAATGCCGACCACTACATCAATGTTATCACCTTCACGAATCATATGGGATATCAGTACAGTGGCATGGCTTTTGAATCCGACTTGGTGCCCTTCTTCTTTGGTACCTACACCGAGACTTACGGATGAGCACACATATATAGAGGATATCTCCAGACACGATATGCGTATCGTACGTTTTATTTACCGCGATGCAGTTCTTGGCGATATGTTTGAAAAAATCAGAAAAGCGCCTTGATTTTTCTTTGACACTATGGAAGTTTACAACAGCCTTTTTAGCTTGATAGATTTGTTTTCTGAAATGCCTTTATTATGAAACAGTATTGACTATTTATATATAATAAGTTACTATATAAACATAGTATATGTTTCCTGAAAAGGTTCCGGGGAGAGAGCAGGACTGTGTGATGGAAAAAAGGGCAGAAAAAGGACAGGAGAGCAAATGGCGGACGGGCAAATGCCAGGAGGAACCGGCTGTTTTACAGGATCTGGAGGAAGATGAAAGCGAGGATAAATGGCAGATGCCGTCCAGCAGCTTTCTGATCGCACAGTCCGACTGTGCCAGGCAGCAGCAGATGGAGTTTCTCTACAGAGAGCTGGAGCCGGTTTTCTTTGGGGAAAGACGGGCGGCTACACAGCAGGAGCTGGAGCAGCTTTTTTGGAGATGCTACAGTATTGATGTGAAGAACGACTTTTATGAGGGAGATGAGCATTACGAGGAGTATCTGGAGGCGCAGCAGGCGATCGCAGAGGGGATGAGCATTTACGGAGGAAGTATTGCCTTTGCGGACAGTGCGCTTGCACAGCTGGCAGAAAGGCTCTGGAGAGACTGGGAAAAGCAGGATCGCAGAGGTTTTCGGCGGATCAATACGGCTCTGGAGGAGTAAAGAGAGGCTTCATTTTTTACAGAGGTGTATTCCATGGCTTTTGTGGCCAGATGGGATACGCCTTTTTTTCTGCAAAAGCTATTGACTTTTTTTTCGTTGCGGAGTATTATATGGATGTAAAGATTAAACAAATGCTTAATATTTAAAATGTAAATGAAAATAATAAGTAAGGAGGATTTCACTATGAAAAAGACGTATAAGATTGAGGTAGACTGTGCAAACTGTGCGAACCTGATGGAGGATGCTGCGAAAAAGACAGCCGGTGTGGCGGCAGCGACGGTGAATTTTATGACTCAGAAGATGATCGTTGAGTTTGAAGAAGGCAGAGAGCCAAAGACGGTCATGAAGGATGTCCTGAAGGCATGCAGAAAGGTGGAGCCGGACTGCGAGATCGAGTTTTAAGAAGGGCAGATACCGACAGGAAAGAATAAGCATATATCTGATTGATAGTCAGACAGATTGTCTTCAAAACAACAGGAAGGGGATGTGTTGTGAACAGAAAACAGAAGAAAATGCTAATGAGGATTATTGTTGCAGCGGTAATGGTTCTGGGACTGAATCTGATACAGGTGGAGGGAGCTTTGCGGCTGGTACTTTATCTGGCAGCGTATCTGGTGATCGGATATGATATCTTAAAAAAGGCGGGCAGGGGGATCGTCAACAGAAGAATATTTGATGAAAATTTCCTGATGGCGATCGCAACGGTCGGAGCATTTGCTCTGGCGGTTTATTCCCGGAGCGGCGATTATAATGAAGCGATCGCGGTTATGCTTTTTTACCAGATCGGTGAGCTGTTTCAGAGCTATGCGGTGGGTAAAAGCCGAAAAAATATCAGCGCTCTGATGGATATTCGTCCGGATTATGCGAATGTGGAGCAAAATGGAAAGCTGGAGCAGGTCGATCCGGACGAGGTGGAGATCGGAAATATTATTGTAGTCCAGCCTGGTGAGAAGGTGCCGATCGATGGTGTTGTAGTGGAGGGAAGCTCCAGCCTCAACACGAGCGCACTGACCGGGGAGAGTCTGCCGCGCGATGTGGCGCAGGGAGAAGAGGTGATCAGCGGCTGTATCAACATGACAGGCGTGCTGAAGATCAGGACAACGCGAGCATTTGGCGAGTCCACGGTATCAAAAATACTGGAGCTTGTGGAAAATTCCAGCTCCAGAAAGTCAAGATCCGAAAACTTTATTTCCAGGTTTGCAAAGGTGTACACTCCGGCTGTTTGCTACGGGGCGCTGGCACTGGCAGTTCTGCCTCCCGTTGTGCAGCTTTTGCTGCCGGGACAGCAGGCACAGTGGGGCGTGTGGATTTACCGTGCGCTGACGTTCCTTGTTATCAGCTGTCCATGTGCGCTTGTGATCAGTATTCCACTGAGCTTTTTTGCCGGGATCGGCGGAGCGAGCAAAGAAGGCGTGCTGATCAAAGGCTCTAATTACATGGAGACGTTATCGAAGGCAGGATGTGTGGTTTTTGATAAGACGGGCACATTGACGCGCGGCGTCTTTGAGGTAACGGCAATTCACCACAACGAAATGGATGAAGCGCAGCTTTTGGAGTATGCTGCTCTGGCAGAGTGCGCGTCGTCGCATCCGATCAGTAAGAGCCTGCAGAAAGCATATGGAAAAGAGATAGACAGAAGCCGCGTCAGTGACATCAGAGAGATCAGCGGGCACGGGATTACGGCAAAGGTAGACGGCCGTGTTGTCGCTGCCGGAAATGACAGACTGATGGAGCAGCTTGGGATCAGCTACCGTGACTGTCACAGTGTGGGTACGATCATCCACATGGCAGTTGACGGCAAATATGAAGGGCATATTGTGATTTCTGATGTGATCAAGGAGCATGCGGCGCAGGCTGTTTCCGAGCTGAAAAAAGCAGGAGTAAAGAAGACGGTCATGCTGACCGGAGATACGCAGCGCGTGGCAGAGCAGGTAGCATCACAGCTTGGGATAGACGAGGTGTACAGCGGGCTGCTTCCAGCTGATAAGGTGGACCGGGTAGAAGAGCTGCTTGCGAAGAAGGCGCAGAAAGAAAAGCTGGTATTTGTCGGTGATGGGATCAATGACGCTCCGGTGCTGACCCGTGCAGACATTGGCATTGCAATGGGCGCGCTGGGATCTGATGCAGCGATCGAGGCGGCTGATGTGGTACTGATGGATGATGATCCGTTGAAGATTGCGAAGGCGATCAAGATTTCAAGAAAATGTCTGGGCATTGTATATCAGAATATTGTTTTTGCGCTTGTGATCAAGTTTGCATGTCTGGGTCTTGGAGCAGTCGGGATTGCAAATATGTGGTTTGCAATTTTCGCGGATGTCGGAGTCATGGTACTGGCAGTTCTGAATGCGATCCGGGCGCTTCGGGTGCATCACCTGTGATGCATCAGGATCTGAGGATGAAAATAGAAAAAGACAGGAGATAAAGAAGCTGCTTTTGCATATATATAGGAACAGTGCTTCCATATATTATGCAGCAGCTTCTTGACTTTTCGACATGAGTTAGGTATAACTAATACAAAGGAGGAGTCAAGATGAAACTGAGTGAATTACCAATCGGAGAAACGGCAACGATACGGACCGTCGGCGGTTCCGGCGCTCTGCGTCAGCATTTTCTGGATATGGGGCTGATACAGGGGACGGAGGTGACCGTTGTAAAATATGCGCCGATGGGCGATCCGGTCGAGCTGCGCATTCATGGATATGAGCTGACCATACGTCTGGCAGATGCGCAGAATATAGAGATCAGTAAGCCGCACAGACCAAAGATGGCAAAGAGCGGTCTGCAAACGGCGGCAAGGAGCAGTCAGGTAAAAGCGGAGAAGCATCATCCGGGATACGGCGAGGGAGGGAAGTTCCATAACAGAAAGGAAGAAAATCCGCTGCCGGAGAGTGAGACACTGACCTTTGCCCTTGTGGGGAATCAGAACTGTGGAAAGACTACGCTGTTCAATCAGCTTACAGGATCCAAGCAGCATGTGGGAAATTTCCCCGGTGTAACAGTTGACCGCAAGGATGGCGTGATCCGCGGATATGAAAATACACTGATCACGGATCTGCCGGGTATCTACTCCATGTCTCCGTACAGCAGCGAGGAGATCGTGACGAGAGAATTTGTGATCCGGGAAAAGCCAAAGGGGATCATTAATATTGTAGATGCGACAAATATTGAGCGCAATCTCTATCTGACCATGCAGCTTCTCGAGCTGGGACTCCCTATGGTAGTGGCTCTTAATATGATGGATGAGCTGCGGGAAAATGACGGCTCAGTGCTTGTCAATGAGATGGAGGAAGCGCTGGGGGTACCGGTCATCCCGATTTCAGCGGCAAAAGGAGAGGGGATCGAGGAGCTGGTGCGCCATGCGATCCATGTGGCAAAATATCAGGAGTGTCCGCTGGAGACAGATTTTTGCAAGCGCGAAGAAGGGATACACAGAGGGATCCATGCAGTGATGCACCTGATCGAAGATCATGCGCAGAAGGAGGGAATCCCGATCCGCTTTGCGGCAAGCAAGGTCATGGAGGGAGACGCCAGGATCCTGGAGCAGCTCAGGCTCACTGCGAATGAACAGAAGATTCTGGATGAGATCGCTGTACAGACCGAGGAAGAGACCGGCATGGACCGGGCGGCTGCGGTCGCGCAGATGCGTTTTGATTATATCGAGGCAGTCTGTCAGGATACTGTGATCAAACCAAGAGAGAGCCGGGAGCGTGTGCGCAGCCGGAAAATAGATCAGTTCCTGACAGGAAAATACACAGGCATTCCGGCATTTATCGGGATTATGGGGCTTGTATTTTTCCTCACCTTTAACGTAGTCGGAGCATTTTTGCAGGGGCTGCTGGGGTCCGGGATTTCGGCGCTGACGCAGCTTGTGGATCAGGCCATGCAGGCGGCGCATGTCAGTAACACGATCCATTCTCTGGTGATCGATGGCATTTTTAATGGCGTCGGCGGCGTACTGAGCTTTTTGCCTGTCATTGTGACGCTGTTTTTCTTTTTATCTATTCTGGAGGACAGCGGATATATGGCAAGAGTGGCGTTTATCATGGATAAGCTGCTGCGAAAGCTGGGACTTTCCGGGAGAAGTATCGTGCCGATGCTGATCGGGTTTGGCTGTACAGTTCCGGGTGTGATGGCGAGCCGGACACTCCCGTCTGAGCGGGATCGAAAGATGACGATCCTGCTGACACCGTTTATGAGCTGTACTGCAAAGCTTCCTATTTATGCGTTTTTTACAGAAGCGTTTTTCCCGGAGCATGCAGCGCTTGTGATGATCGGTCTGTATGTATTTGGTATTGTCATGGGGATCGTGATGGCGCTGATCTTTAAAAAGACGGCATTTAAAGGGGAAGCGGTGCCGTTTGTCATGGAGCTTCCGAATTATCGTATGCCCGGAGCCGGAAATGTGCTGCACCTTTTGTGGGATAAGGCAAAAGACTTTTTACAGAGGGCGTTTACGGTGATCTTCGTAGCGACGATCGTAATCTGGTTCCTGCAGAATTTTGATACAGGATTTCATATGGTCACGGATTCCAGGGACAGTATCCTGGCTCTTGTGGCGGGCGCGCTTGCACCGGTATTTGGACCGATGGGATTTGGAGACTGGCGGATCGTGACCGCACTGATTTCCGGATTTCTTGCAAAGGAAAGCGTGTTATCTTCCCTTACCGTGCTCTTTGGGAGCACGGCAGTGCTGCAGGAAAGCCTAAGCGCAGTGAGCGCCGGTGCGCTTCTCGTATTCTGTCTGCTTTATACCCCCTGCGTGGCGGCAGTTGCTTCGGTAAAGCGCGAGCTGGGAGGAAAATGGGCAGCTGCGATGGTTGTCGGACAGTGTGTGATTGCCTGGATCGCGGCATTTGCGATCTACCAGATCGGAATGCTCCTGTAGCATAGCTGCTTTCTTATCCGAACAGATGCTCGATCAGTATTTTGGTACCGATCAGGATCAGGATAATGCCTCCGGTGACCTCAGCATACTTTCCAAGCTTTCCGCCGATGCGGTTGCCGAGAAAGACGGCAATAAAGCTGAGTATACAGGTGGTGACGCCGATCAGACAGACGGCAGGGATAATGCTTACCTGAAGGAAAGCGAAGCTGACGCCGACAGCGAGCGCGTCAATGCTTGTGGCAACAGCCAGAAGCAGGATCTCCCTGGGCGGGATAGAGTCAATGCACTCGGAACAGACCCCGTCCTCCTGACGGGATTCGCGGATCATGTTGATCCCGATAACGCCAAGCAGGATAAAGGCGATCCAGTGATCGACTGAGGTGATCAGATTTTCAAAATGCGTACCTATCCACCAGCCGATCAGAGGCATGAAGCCCTGAAAAAAACCAAAAGCAAGAGCGAGGCGGAAGGCGTGGCTTCGGATCTGCTTTTTCAGGCAGATCCCTTTCGCAAACGAGACGGCACATGCATCCATGGACAGCCCGACGGCGATAAGAAATACAGAGACAAGATTCATAATAATTTCTCCTTTGCAGATGTGGTATGTTCGGTATTACGTAAGAACAGCAAACTTTTGTGTACTGATCCTGCATCAGGAAGGAGGACAGAGATGAAAAAAGACTTATCCGCACAAAAAATGTGCGGATAAGTCTCGTTATTGAACGCAGTACCAGATGAAACAGGTCATCAATATGTTGATACGGCGACTTCTTCTGAAGCTAACTACTCCCTTATGCAACGATATTAATATACCAGATGAGAACAGGTGTGTCAAATAAATCTGCTGTTTTTGTAGTGACTTTAAATTTCGGTACTTATATCAGACATGGGGATTATCTTATCCCCGCTCTTACCTTACCGGAGGAAGAAGAACAAATAGTTATTGGTATATGGGGACAAAGACATTTGCAGTATTTGACGGAATACCGCAGAACGCTATATCTGGATGTGCTTACAAGCTATTACAGAACAGTTAAAGAGGGAAAATGCCTTAGAATGGGTAGGAAGAATGAATAATATACAAGCGTGCGCGAGGAAGATTGTGGATAAAGAGATAATTTATCAATAGTGAAATGTGGGATAAATGGTGTATAAAATGTGGGAGGGAATCATAAGATAAAATTGTAATTGCATTTTCCACATAGTTTGTGTAGAATGTAATTAGAAAAGCTGTGTATCAGCGGTGGGTTGACACCTAAAATCTGATACGTTTTCCGAACGAAGGTGTCGGAGGTTGGCAGGCAACGGAAAAACCTGATATTTTCCAGACTAAGGTGCTGGAGGTTGGCAGACAACGGAAAAATCAACCATGAGAAGGGAATGTTTAGTGCTGCGGCATGAACATTCCCTTCTCTAAATCTTATGGGATAAGGATTAGGTTATGGACAAAAGACGTGCGATACAGATTATGACAAAAGCGGCACAGTTATATAAAGAACATCTGGAGGATCAGAAGGTTTTGTTTTTATATGGTTTGCCAAAAGAGGTAAACAAGCAACTACAGGAAAGTAATAAGATTTTGTCATCTGTACAGGGATATGAAGTCGCTTTCCACAGATATAATTTTCTGCATCTGATAGGGGTTCGATTGAATAAAAAAGAGACAGCTTCGTTCCAACAGAAATCCCTCCTTTGGTTTTCATGTTTTATATTACTTAAATCTGCTGTTTTTATGGTGATTTTAAATACCGGCAGCACATAATCTGTTTTAATCATACAGGTTAGGAGCTGGCCGGATTTGAATGATCAGAAAATAGAAAATCTGTTGAATCTTGCCCTGGATGCATCGCAGGAGGAGAGAGAGAAGTCTGAGATCCTTGAAACAGGATATGATGCAAAGGAACGCAGATGGGAGGTGATCATCCGCTACAGTGGTCCTCTGGATGCGGATGAGAGAGGCTGGCAGGCAGTTTATCTGTCGGGGGGATATGCGATCCTGACAGTGCCGCAGCGTGATATTGCACTCCTGGCATCGCTGCCGCAGGTAGAATATATAGAGATGCCGAAAAGGCTGTATTTTTCTCTGGACGAGGGACGTGCGGCGTCCTGTATCTCGGCGGTGCAGACGCCGGAGATGGGTCTGTTTGGAGAGGGAATCCTCGTGGCGGTTATTGATTCAGGCGTGGACTACTTTCATCCTGACTTCAGAAATGAGGATGGAAGTACGAGGATCGTGGCACTGTGGGATCAGACAGAGCAGCCTGGCGGCGCGCAGGGAGGGCAGCCGCCGCAGGGGTTTTATCTGGGCGCGGAATATACCAGGGAGGATATAGATCAGGCATTGTCTGCAAAAAGCCGTGAGGAAAGCTATGCGATCGTACCGGAGCGTGATGCCGGAGGACATGGAACACAGGTGCTCGGGATCGCGGCCGGAAATGGAAGAGCATCTGGCGGGCGCTTCCGCGGCGTAGCCCCGCGCAGCGATATTCTTGTGGTAAAGCTGGGCGTACCAAGAGCGGGTGGCTTTCCGAGGACGACAGAGCTGATGCAGGCGCTGGAGTATGTGATGCGAAAGGCAGAAACGCTTGGTATGCCCGTTGCGGTCAATTTAAGCTTTGGCAATGTTTACGGATCACACCGGGGGACTTCTCTTCTGGAGACATATATGGATATGCTGGCACTGCGGGGGAGGAACGTGATCGTGGCAGGCACCGGAAATGAGGGAAATGCCGGCGGGCATGTATCGGGCAGGCTGCGGATGGGGCAAACGCAGGAAATCAGCTTTCTGATCGATGAATTTGAGACTTCCATGAATCAGCAGATCTGGAAAGATTATGCGGATGAATACAGGATCACGGTCATACACCCAAATGGGCAGACGGCAGGACCGTTTGGGCGGGAGGTCGGCGCATCGAGATACCGGCTTGGTCAGACAGAGCTTCTTGTCTATTTTGGTACGCCGAGTCCCTATCAGAGCAGGCAGGAGATCTTTATTGATTTTCTTCCGGCAGATACGTATCTGGACAGCGGCGTGTGGCGCGTCGTACTGGAGCCGCAGCGCATTGTCACCGGGGAATATGATCTGTGGATGCTGGATTCACGGGGCCGCAATTTCGGCACGCGCTTTTTGCAGCCGACCCCGGATACGACCGTGACGATCCCGGCAACCGCAGCGCGTGTGATCGCAGCAGGGGCTTACGATGCGCGCCGGAATGCCTACGCTTCATTTTCCGGCCGGGGATGGCCGGACGATTCCTTTTTGATACGCCCGGATCTCGTGGCACCGGGGGTTGACATCACGACAACTGCCGCACAAGGCGGATATGTCAGCGTGACGGGCACTTCGTTTGCCGCTCCGTTTGTCACAGGAGCGGCAGCTCTTCTGATGCAGTGGGGAATCGTACAGGGAAACGATCCGTATCTGTACGGGGAGAAGGTGCGGGCCTACTTGAGAAAAGGGGCAAGGCAGCTGCCGGGATTTGAAAAGTGGCCGAATAATCAGGCAGGGTATGGGGAGGACGTTATAATAAGGTTACATTGAAGAAAGTCAGTAAAATCAAGTGTTTCCGTTCATTTTCCCAACACAGAAACGAAGCACTTTTACCATGATTTTGAAGAAAATCTGCCCGGGTTGGATTCAAAATGATATGGAAAGAAAGATTTGTAGCAATGACGTAACATGAACAGTTGGTTCTGTTACAGACAACAGTTTAAACGAAAGAGAGGTCATAGGGATATGAAACTGACTTATACAAATGTAAATGGATACCTGATTCCGAACCTCACCTATAAATCCGGTGAGCAGATGGAGCAGCTTGGCAAATATGGATTCTTACGCAGAGATTATCTGAAGAACCATCGAAATTCAACCTATCAGGTGATGCTTCTGCAGGATACGATTGGAGAGCATCTTCTGGAAGTGGACAAGGCAGCCAGGGAACGGGAAGAAGTGATTCTGAAACAGTTGGAAGAAAAAGAACCACTGCCGGATAAGGAGAAAAATCAGATGGCATGGGTAAGAGCTGCCAATCAGCACAGAGCGATTGCAGAAGAGATTATCCTGAAAGAATTGATTTATGTATAAGGATTGTCAGTAACTAATCTGGCAGGTAACTGATAAAAATAGAATATTGTGAGCGAAGTAAGGCGTGAGTCATAAGATATGGCTTGCGTCTTTTTCTTTGCCTGAAAGGAAGTGATAAGTTTGAACAAGAAGTTTTTGAAGCATTATATGGAAACCAATCCAGAAGGGACAGCACAGACCTATATCTTTTTGGTGGACAATCAGGATATAGCGTTGAATATTGTGATGTCAGGTTATCAGGCACTTTGTCTGGTGCAGGAAGATGACGGATATTATTTCAGTGCAGATTCCTTTATAGAGGAAATGAGATCTATTCAGTTTACTGGAAGCTGTCAGAGTGCCTATCATTATGTGGCTTCCTGTACGGTGAAGTGGGTAAATGATAAGATACTGACATTTTTCAAAGACGCTGGTCTTGACGGAAAAGCAGGCTGGCAGTTGTTCAAAGAGAAGGAGTACCTTGGCAAACTGGATAATCAGAAAGAAGTTGAGAAATTACTGGAACAGTATATTCTTCGGTTTGAGCGAGATCCGAAAGAAGAACCGGAACTGAGCCGTTTTCACTTATTTGATGCAAAAGGGAATGTGAAAGGTGTCCGGGATATGGAGATTGTAGATTACCTGGTGGAGAATGTTCAGTTTTTTGTGGTGGGAATCACACCGTATTATTATGAGCATGGTGTTTTCCTGGAAGACCATGATGGGGTAAGAATGAAATACCGTATCCAGAAGCTGATCTATCGTGATCAGGTACAGAGTGGAGTGATCAAAAGAATCTATAATCTACTGATCGCACAGCCAAAAGTTCACCGAGAGGCATATGAACTAAATAAACAACCTGTGCGGTGGATCAATTTCAAAAATGGATATTATGATCCGGTTAAAGGCGAAATGTTGGAACACAATCCAGATTATCTGACAATCAATCAGATACCATTTCCCTATTATCCAGAAGATTGTGAGCAGGTGTTACAAGGTGGAGAAAATATAAAAAAGTATCTGGCATCGTCTCTTCCTAACAAAGAAGAACAGCAGACATTCTGGGAGTATTTTGGATACTGCATGACACAGGATACGCAGTTTCAGAAATTCCTTACACTGAAAGGAAATGGTGGAACCGGAAAGTCTGTGGCAGTATCGCTGATCCAGCATGTAGTTGGAATCACCAATATGTCCAGTATTTCTTTACAGGATTTAAATAAACGATTCTATGCGACTGGAATGTATGGAAAGCTGTTAAATGCCTGTGCAGATATTCCATGCAAAGCAATGGAGAACACAGATGTATTAAAGAAAGCAGTCGGTGAGGACACACTGATTTATGAGAAAAAAGGACAGGATGCAATTCATTTCCACTCTTATGCGAAGCTGCTTTTTTCTACCAATGAAATGCCGCAGAATCTTGAGGATAAGTCAGATGCTTTTTACCGTAGACTACTGATTCTTGATATGAACCGGGTAGTAAAAAGTGGTGAAAAAGATCTGCACTTAAAGGAAAAGGTACAGGCAGAATCCGATTATGCAATTCATATGGCGATGATTGCATTGAAAAATCTGTACGAACAGGGAAAGTTCACGGAGAGCGAACACAGCAAAGAATGTGTAAGAGAAGTGCAACGGACGTCAGATAGTATCTGTGCTTTTATTGATGAGTCATTGGTGCGTGCCAAAGGAAAACGTCTGAAACGAAGTGAAGTGTTCCATATGTATGAGGAATACTGTAAAGAGAATGGCAGACAGGGGCATGGTAAATCCAACTTTTTCAGAAATATGACAGATAAAGGTTTCCTTCTGAAGCAGTACAATGGTGAGTTTTATTATCAGGATATTGCAGTTAAGGAAGAAGATTTTTGTCCTGTAGATCCAGAAGAAAGAATACCTTTTGAAGAAACAGATATAGATTATAAACAGTTACAATTAAATATGAATCAGGAAATTAAGGGCATTTAGGGCAAAATAAGCAAAAAGAAATGTTACCGGAGCAGGAGAAATAACAAAGATAGCTGCCAGAGTACATAAAATTTTGCTTTTTTTACACTGACTGCCCTTTTTCATGTATCAACGTTTTAGCTGATACAAATATAGGTTTTTCCCAAATTTGGGAGAAAGTCAAAAATAAATATTAAGAAAGTATGAGGTATGATTATGAGAATGATGAAAAACAACAATAATGAGACAGTTATGGTGATCGGGATTGATCATGGGTATGGAAACATGAAAACAGCCACCAGATGCTTTCCATCCGGTGTAGCCAGATATGACAAGGAGCCAATCTTCCAGAATAATCTTCTTGTTTACAATGACATGTATTACCAGATCGGAGAGGAACACAAGGAGTTCTGTGCAGAGAAAACGCAGGACGAGGACTATTATGTGCTGACACTGGCGGCTATCGCAAGGGAACTGGATGGGAAAGGTATGAACCGGGCAAAGGTACACATTGCAGCCGGACTTCCACTTACCTGGGTAGCTATACAGAAAGAAGATTTCCAGAAATATCTTCTCCAGAATGAATGTGTGGATTTTACATTCCGCAATAAAGAATATCGTGTGGAGTTTGCAGGAGCTGATATTTACCCACAGGGATTTGCAGCAGCTTTTTACCGTTTACAGGATTTCAAAGGAATCAACATGCTTGTGGATATTGGAAACGGGACTATGAACATCATGTATATCAATAATTCCCGTCCATTAGAGAAGAAATGCTTTACAGAGAAATATGGAACGCACCAGTGTGTGCTTGCAGTCAGGGAATCTTTGTTGAAAGAACTGGGAACAGTGGTGGATGATCTGGTGATTGAGCAGGTGATCCGTACCGGGACAGCAGATATTGGTGAGAAATATCTGACAGTCATTCGTAAAGCTGCCGGAGATTATACGAAAGAAATCTTTCATAAGCTGAGAGAACGGGAATATAATCCAGAACTGATGCGTCTGTATGTGGTCGGCGGTGGCGGTTGTATGATCCAGAATTTTGGAGAATATGACAAGAGCCGGGTGACAATTGTACGGGACATCTGTGCCACAGCGAAAGGCTATGAAGCAATGAGCGTAAGGAAAATCCAGAGAAACGGAGGGATGCTTGTATGAGAAAAGAACGGAAAATCATCAACACAAATATCCGTTTGAATCTTTGTGATGAACAGGACAGGCAGGCATGGGAATATTTGCAGACGATGGACAGGGAAAAATATAAATCGTACACCAGAGCAGTTGTAGTTGCTTTAAACGATTATTTTTCCAGAGAGTACAGGAATGAAGCAGATCCGTATCTGGAAACCAGAGAAAAGGAAGATGCTTTTCTGGAAAGAGTGGAAACAGCTGTCCGGGATGGAGTGAAAGAATCTGCCCCGATGGCTATAGCGAAGAATCTGATGGAAATGCTTGTACCGTTTGTAAAAGAATCGGTAGGAGAAATTAATCTGCCAGACAGAACACTAACAATGGAGAAAACGGATGAAGAGATCGCAGAAGATAATCTGGACTGGGAGAAAGAAGCTGATATGGATGCAGCACTGGATTTTGCAGACAGTTTTTAGCTGATTATAAAAGAAAAGCAGTCTGGCTTACATAAAATAAATCAGACTGCTTTAAGTGGAGCTATTCTTTTTTCTTGGGTAAGGACGTTTATCATCTGTCAGGTTTAGCAGATAATCAACGCTGGTATTATGAAATTCAGCCAGTTTAATCAGAATGTGAGTAGGGATATCGACATCACCACATTCATAATTACTGTAAATACGCTGACTGCAATTTAGGATTTCACCCATATTCTTCTGCGTAAGGTCACGATCTTCACGCAGATCCCGTATTCTCTGATACATGTGTTTCACCTCTAGCATAATAATAACTTAGCGAGATATTCACTATTGAAATATAGCGGGAAATTCGCTACACTGAATTTAAAAATGTAGGAGGGAGAAGTACAGAGTGAAAGAGAAAGTGAAAAAGGTGCTGGTGTGGATTTTTGAGTTTGTCTTATTTTGTGGATATTTCTATGTTTTATTCGTGAATCTGGTATGTGGATTTGGATATGGAGGGATAAGCAGCAGAGGACAGGCAATAAAGATTTTGTGTGCTTCGTTCTTTTTTGCAGCGGGATTGCCAGGATTGATCTGGTATCAGCATCGCAGACTTATGAAACTGGAGAATTTATTACATGACCTGCTTGAAATTTGCGACAAAATAAAATAGCAGTAACAGGAAAAAGGACTGACAGTAAAGAATAGTTTTACGAAAACAGAATAGCAGAAAAAGACAATAGCAGTGATAGCATTTCAGACATTATGAGTTGGAGAAATGTTCATGACTGCTATTTTTATGCCTTTCAGCAGAAATAGAAAGCAGTTCAGAAAAAGAAAGACAGAAATAACAGGGAAATATGGCAGAAAGGTGTTTGCAGATGAGAGGGGTGTACAAACAGGCAAAGAAAAGATATAGGGTGCCGGATACGGCACATGATTGTCCGATACTTCGCATCGGAGTGGTGCATGACCAGCCTGTTTCAGAAAGGGAAAATCTATGAAAGGTGGAGCTTTTCTTTTTCTTCCGCAGTCGGCTCCTGCACCACAAACCCACCGTCATCTCCATTTGGATTTGATAATGTAGGGTGGAAAATATTGCCTGGCGGGTGTCGATTCAGTGGTGGGGAGATGACAGGCAAGTTTCGCAAAGTGGCAAGCCACTATGCACCGGAGCCAGCCTTTGGGCTGTTCCTAAACTTGCCAGAGGGCTCCGCCCCTTGGAACCCCGGCACGTCAATGGCGTAAGTATTCCTGCGAAATGTCCACCGGACATTCCTACGGAACACTTACTGATTGACTAGGACGCTGTCCTGCACCTGTATAAGAGAGCGTTGCACTCTCTTATAAATCTCCTACCAATATGCCGCCAGAACGCTGTGGCTGTTAACAAAGAATGAAAATCAAGCAATGAAAGGAGACAAAAGCCTATGAGAAAACGAAATCATACAGTAACCATACGGATGAATAAAGAGGAATACGATTTGTTTCAGAGCAAGGTTAAAGAATCCGGAAGAACACAGCAGGAAGTTGTGATAAAAGCAATCGCAGACTTGAAGATAGCAACGGCAGAGGAAATAGAAGAACTGAAAAGACTGAACCAGATGTTTGCGGATATCCTTTGTCAGCTCCGGGGAGCTACGACAAATATCAACCAGATTGCAAGAAAACTGCATACAGATGGAGAAATCCCAAACGACAGTATGTTGTATTTCCTCAATAAAAATATTCTCAAGTATCGGAAGGAGAGTGAAAGGATATGGCAGTTAATAAGACGATTAATAAGCGGACAAATACACATGGAGCAATGAGAAATTGTATTGAATATGTTTTACGACAGGACAAGACAAGTGAGCTGCTTACTTATATAACAGGCCCGTACTGTCACAATGAAATTAATTATGATCTGGTGTACAGAACCTTTTTGGAAGAAAAGAAGATGTGGAATAAAGATACAGGGAGAATGTATGCCCACAACATTATTTCCTGGCATAAGGATGAGCAGATCACCCCGGAGCAGGCATTTGAATTTGGAAAAGAGTTTGCAGAAAATTGGTTCAGTGGATTCCAGACCTTAGTGGCTGTGCATAAGGATAAAGACCATATCCACTGCCATTTGGTTACTAATTCAGTGAGTTATGAAGATGGGAGAAAGCTGCATAACACCAGAAAAGATCTGGAACGTATGAAACAGCTTACCAATCAGATGTGCCGGGAACGAGGACTGACCGTTGCCGAAAAAGGAAAGCATTTTGATGGAAGTCAGATTGAAAAAGGGGAAGTCATTGCATGGAGCAAAGACAAATATAATCTGTTCCGTCAGCAGGTAAAGGATAGCTTTGTAGCGGACTGTGCAATGGCAGTGTTAAAAGCACTGGAAAATTGTATCAGCAAAGAAAAGTTTATAGAAAAAATGAAGCAGTTCGGATGGAACGTAAACTGGACAGAGAAACGGAAGCACATTACTTTTCAGAACCAAGAGGGAAAGAAAGTACGTGACAGTAATCTGTTCAAAACATTTCATTTGGATATCAGCAAGGAGGGACTAGAGAATGAATTTAATGGAAATAGGAAAAAAGCCAGAGATTCAGCCAACAGAGACAGCAGATCAGATGAAGAACTTGCCGGATACTACCGACAAGTGGAAGCAGCTTGCGAAGGAGCAGGCGGCGTCACTGGAGCTAGTGACGGAAGAGAGAGACGAGTTACAGGTGAGAAATCAGAAGATGAACGAGTTTATCCAGAAATTTCAGGAAAGGACACACAAGCTGAAAATGGAAAAACAGAAGCTATTCTTCGAGAATCACGAAATGCAAGACGAAATTCGGAAATTAAACGACGAAATTCATCGTTTGACAACCGAACTGTCCGAAACGCAGAAGCTGAATCAATCGCTTCAGAAGAACAACGACGATTTGAGGAACAGAAACGGCTTGAAGAGCAGGAGCGAGCAAGAGCAGCTCGAAGAAGAAATAAAAGACGTTCGGGACCAGAACTCTAAATTGCAGATACAGGTTAATAAATCATCTGTTGAAGCAGTAGATGAAGCACAGAAGAAACAAAAAGAAGCAGAGAAAAAGATAGAGCAGGCAGAATCCAAAGCCCGTAACGAAAAGAAACGTGCTGAGCTGGAAATTCGTAAAGCGAAAAAAGAAGTAAAGGACAGAACGGAAAGCATGAAGTCTATAGAATATTTCTGGGGAATGGGATACATTACGGTAGTCCTGTTTGCAATTCTACAGAATGGTGCTTTTCAACATGATTTCATAGATTTTTTTATGGCTCCATTCATGTGGTATGTTCGATTTTGTAAATGGCTGGTATATCCAACTTATGATAATGGATTTAACCAGAAAATAGCATATACAGGTGGGGAAGTATGGGTTATCAGGATTCTGGCAATCGTAGCTGTGCTTTTCATAATGGGAATCATAATGGTGATAATTATGGAAACAATAAAACAATACAAAAAAATGTGGAACGAAATTTCACAAATGTTTTTGATTGGAAGCCTTTCAGGGATAGCAGTGCTTGGGGATGTAACTAGAAAATATCTGCCGGTGAATTTGATTTTGCTATTTATACTCATTAATATGGGTATCATGCTACTCAGAATATATCTTCGGAAGAAGTTTGATTATATGTAATTTGTTATTTTAATGACCAGTGGGTGGTACTTGACAAATGATAAAGCTGTTATTATGATTGCACACCGCCTAAAAACAGTACAGAAAGCTGAACGGATTTTCGCTCTGGAGAATGGAAAACCGTACAGCAGGGAATACATGAAGAACTTGTGAGACAGGATGGGATTTATCGTCATTTTATTGTTGAAAGAAGAGAGGCAACAAAATGGAGAGTTTAGGAGTCTAAATGTCTGGTGCGGCGATATTCCAAAGGTGATACACCAAAATGCTTTTTAAACACAGAGGCGAATTTGCTCTGATTCAGATATCCGACCTGTGCTGCAATCTCAGCTACAGACAGTCGTGTTGAGGCAAGCAGTTCGCCTGCTTTATTCATACGCATTTCACGCAGATAGACAGAAATATTCTGTCCGTAAACACCGCGAAAATAATTTTTTAGACTGGTTTCGCTGATAGAAAAATATTCAGCCAATTCCCACGCAGGATGATGCAGCCTTAGGTCTGAGGTGATGATATTTTCGACCTTTTTAGCAATATTAACCTGAGATTCAGTAAAGAAAGTGCAGGCCTGAGACTTAGGGATAGCCTCCAAATTTTGTAGTACTGAGAATAAAGCGAGCGTATATATTTTCATTTGAATGACTGCAAAAGAGGCCGGAAAATCATATAATTCCCATAGTTTTTTGAGAATTTCCTCAGTTTCGTGGGTCGCTGTCGATATATAAGTGCTTCCATGAGGACAAAACATCTTTGAGATTTTTCTGAAATCAATGCTAAATTCATTTTGTACCCATGTATTTTCTAAAGTAAATGTATCTATATCAATAAAGAATTCAAGCCCCTCATAGATGCGCTTTGGATAAACATATTCTTTTTGGGCGAAGCATTCTGTGAGAGAAAGTTCTCTGTCTTTGATGTAGACAAAATTTTTGTTGTTCAGGATCATTTCACAACGACCTGTCACACAATAGTTAAGAAGCAATGGACCTTTTGTAATGGAGCTGTCTGATCGAAGGTCGGGAGCCGTCCAGGTTGGAGAATTTATAAAAATATATGCCAGAGACAGACCGGGAAAAAGTGAAAAAAAGGTCATCGAACCTTTACCTTCCTTCGTATTTAATATAAGCTCCATACTATATTCAGCCTGTTTTATGGATATACCTGGTATTTTGATACATTTTTTGATCACGTCGTTAATTTTCATAGAAGATCTCCCTGATATAAGTACTTTTGCCCTGTAACAGATAATATTATAGGATTTGAAGAGAGCAGAGTCAACAATAAAACCCAATGCTGTTTGGAGCTAAAATGATATTTGGTTGTAGAGATATAACAAAACATATGGTATTTTATGGAGTAGTTAGATAGAGCTAATTATACAAGGGAGGTATTCTGTATGAATAACAAATTACAGGCGAAGGACCTGATTAATCTGGGACTTTTCACAGTCCTTTATTTTGTACTCGGATGTTGTGTGGCAATTCCGATTGGCTTTGTTCCGATATTTCTTCCGATTCTTGGTGCATTGTGGACACTGATCACAGGAATTCCATTTATGTTATTCCTGACAAGGGTAAAGAAGTTTGGTATGGTAACGCTGATGGCAATTCTGAGTGGCCTTTTGATGGGACTTACCGGAATGGGATATTGGGGTGTACCTTTGGGGCTTATCTTTGGGCTGCTGGGAGATTTGATTCTGAAATTTGGCAATTATAAAAGTGCTAAAAGGAGCCTGATTGGATATGCAGTATTCAGTCTCTGGATGGTTGGTACATATATTCCAATGTACTTCATGGTAGAAGATTCAAGAGCCAGCTTCGCAGCCAGTTTTGGTAAAGAGTATGCAGATAAAGTAATGGCTGTCATGCCTATGTGGAGCATTGTTCTTGTGATTGCAGGTATCTTTATCTGCGCAATCATTGGAGGAATGATTGGAAAAGCGTTGCTCAAAAAACACTTTGTAAAAGCAGGAATCGTGTAATGGATGAGATATTATCTGCTACTGTTGACAGCAGAAATGGAATTGTTTTAGATCCTAGAACAAAATTGTTTATGCTTATAACGATTACAACATTGATGTTCAGTACCAGCAATGATGGAATCATGAATATAGTGAAACCAATACTAAGCCTTATACCATTTGCATTGATTTTGTCAGAGCACAAATTCAAAACAGCCGGTAAATATGCAGTTCTCTATGCGGTATGCTTTGTACTGGAGCGGCTGGCATTGAATGTTTGGAGTGGTATGATTTCTTTTCTGATATTGGCAGCAACATCAATTATGACGCGTTTTGCACCGGGAATTATGACAGGCGCATATCTGATTTCTTCTACATCTGTAAGTGAGTTTATCAGTGCAATGGAGCGGATGCATGTCACAGAAAAAATCATAATACCGTTGTCAGTTATTTTCCGTTTCTTTCCTACAATCAAGGAAGAATATCAGGCAATCCGGGATGCAATGAAAATGAGAAATATCCGTTTTGGTGGTAAAAATCCATTCCTTATGATTGAATACCGGCTGATACCATTGATGGTATCCGTAATAAAAATTGGTGATGAGCTGTCTGCAGCAGCTCTAACAAGGGGACTTGGTGCACCGGTCAGAAGAACCAATGTCTGCGAGATTGGCTTTCATGTACAGGATTTTAGTGCCATTGTTGTTTGCTTTGCATGCTTTATATTGTTCTTTTTGCATCAGTATATTGTTTTTTGAGGTAGTACATTATGATAAAAATAGATCATGCAACATTTACATATGGAGAAAATAATGAATATTCTGTGGGAATCCGGGATATTGATCTGGAGATAGAAGATGGTCAGGTTATTGTGCTATGTGGGGAGAGCGGTTGTGGAAAAACAACACTCACTCGAATGATCAATGGGTTGATTCCACATTATTATGAAGGAAAATTAACTGGTGAGATATGGATAAATGGGATAAATGTTTCGCAGCAGCCACTGTATGATACAGCAAAAATTGTTGGAAGTGTTTTTCAAAATCCACGGTCACAGTTTTTTAATGTAGATACAACAAGCGAGATTACTTTTGGATGTGAAAATCTTGGAATGCCAAAGGAAGAAATCAAAGATCGATTGCAGGCTACAATTCAGGAGCTGCATCTGAAAAAATTGATTGGACGCAATATTTTTCAGCTTTCAGGTGGAGAGAAGCAGAAGATTGCCTGTGCAGGGGTTTCTATTATGAAACCGGATATTTTTGTCCTGGACGAACCCTCTTCTAATCTGGATGCAGCTTCAATCATGGATCTGCGAAGAATAATCGCCCACTGGAAGGAACAGGGAAAAACGATTATTATATCGGAGCATCGCCTGTATTATCTGCGTGGGCTGGCGGATCGGTTTATTTATATGAAAGAGGGACAGATTATTCAGGATTATTCAGCCACAGAGTTTGAAAATCTGACAGAAGAAAAGCGAGAAGAGATGGGACTGCGGGCTTATGTTCTGGAAAATCTCCTTATGCCAGAGATGTTGATATCAGAAAGAACCACAATGGAACTTCATGATTTTAATTTTGCATATAAGAATGGTCCACAGATTTTATATATCAGAGAATGTGAGATTCCGGCAAATCGGATTGTCGCAATTACGGGCAATAATGGAGCTGGAAAATCTACTTTTTCCCGTTGTTTCTGTGGTTTGGAAAAACAATGTGGCACAATCATCTGGAATGGAAAAACTTACAGACCAAAAGAAAGGCTGAAAGCCTGTTATATGGTTATGCAGGAAGTGAATCATCAGCTTTTTACAGAGACAATACAGGATGAAGTTATGATTAGCATGAAAGAAGAAAATGAGAAAGAAGCAGACAAATTTCTTGATATGCTGGATCTGATAAAAGTCAAAGACCGTCATCCAATGTCACTTTCCGGAGGTCAGAAGCAGCGGGCGGCTATCGCATCTGCAATTGCCTCCGGGCGCTCTGTGCTGTTTTTGGATGAACCAACCAGTGGTCTTGATCATAAGCATATGCTGGAGGTTGCAGAGGTTCTAAGAGAAGTGTGGGATACCGGAATTTCGGTTTATGTGATCACACATGATTTGGAACTGATTATAGAGTGTTGCACTGATGTCATTCATTTTGAAAATGGAACTATTGCAGATCAGTATCAGATGGATGCAGAAGGAATGGAGAAGATAAGAAAATATTTTATCCAGGAAAAGTGTTGTGGCAAGTGGAGTAAATCTGACTGATGGCAAAGGATATTGTAAATAGTTTTGGAAAGTAGATGAATGATAATTATGAGCAAATATAATCCTTTATGGAAGTGAATCAATAAAAATAAAACAGACGATTTCAAGTTGACTTTTGCTGAAATTGAAAACATTGCCGGAGTGCCTATAGATCATTCGTTCCTTACATTCAAAAAGGAACTTTTGCAGTATGGTTTTAAGGTGGTAAAAATTTCTATGAAGGAACTGACAGTAGATTTTGAAAAAGTCGAAGAGGAGGCTTAAACATGGAATCAAAGAAATAGAACTTGTAGTTGCATCTTCGATTGGTGCAGATCTTGCCATGGCATTTCTGACATAGGCAAAAATACCGTTAAAGCATGTATTTTTTGATGGTGGACAGTTTGTACAAATTGGAAAGGCAACACGCAGAATCATGGTTCCGTTCTTATATATAGCAATGAAAAGTTTATATTGGTCAAAAGGAAAGATGCTGAAGAGAATCATGTGGTGTGACGACGGCAAAATCAAACTACAGATGCATCTGCTAAGTGAAAATTGAATACACGGGAAAATAAAAAATCGAAACAGCAGACTTGACAAATTCCTGTAATGAGTTAAAATATAACAGTGCTATATAGCACTGTTATATTTTTGGAAAGAACTTTAGAGGATACGAAAAGAATGTCGACAAAAGCAGAAGATACACAAAAAAATATATTAAATACAGCCAGAAAACATTTCCTGAAAGATGGTCTGACCGGAGCATCTTTAAGAAACATTGTAAAAGATGCCGGACTTACTACTGGTGCATTTTACAAATATTATCCGACGAAAGAGGCACTTTTTGATGCACTGACAGATCCCTATATGGAACACATTTATCAGATTTATGATCAGATCGTTGAGGAGTTTGAAAAGCTTTCGGCCAGTGATCAGACAAGGAATATGTCGTATACATCCAGTGATGGAATGGAGCAGATGGTTGATTATATTTATGATCATTATGATAATTTCAGATTATTGTTGAAATGTGGAGACAGTGGAAAATTTGAACTATTCATACACAATATGGTAGAACGGGAAATGAAGTCCAGCCTGAAATATATGGAAAAGATGAAAGAGAACGGTGTGAAAATACCGATTGTAGAGGAAAGCCTTATGCATATGATCTATACGGGATTTTTTTCATCAGTATTTCAGATCATTGAGCATGATATAGACAGGGAGACTGCAAAGAAAAATGTGCATCAGCTGAAAGAATTCAATACAGGTGGCTGGGAACGATTGTGGAATATTGAATTCCCGGTATAACTAATGTAAGTCAGGTGGCTAATGCCAGTAAGCCACCTATTTTATTATATATGAGTTAGAATAAACTAATGAAAGAAACAACAATAAAACCAAAGTAAGGAGTGAACGAATGTGAAAGAAAAAAAGAAGTCGGCAATCAGCTGGATCCTGACATGGGCCGGACAAAAAAGAATTGCCTATGTATGGAGTGTGTTACTTGCAATCGGAAATGTGATTTTTAAGATTTTGCCGTATTTTATTATTGCAGATATAGTAAAGCTGTTTTTAAATGGTGAAAAGGAGTTTGAAATATATCTTGCAAAAGCGGTTCTGATTGCATTATCGTTTATCATTGCAGAACTGCTTCATTCACTTTCGACAGCATTGTCACATAAAGCAACGTTTGCAGTACTTGCAAATATAAGAAAATCCTGCTGTGACAAGCTGGCGCGGGTACCTCTTGGCTATGTGAAAGACACACCTTCCGGTACATTTAAAAATATTATGGTGGAAAGAATCGACAGTATCGAGACAACACTGGCGCATATTGTCCCGGAATTCACGTCCAATCTGCTGGCACCGATTGTGATTTTGATTTATTTCTTCCTGACAGACTGGAGACTGGCACTCTGGTCATTGGTGCCGGTTATAGTGGGATTTCTTTCCTATTTTGGAATGATGCTGGATTATAAACCAAGCTTCGAGAGAACGGTTCAGACAACAAAAGATCTGAATGATGCGGCAGTGGAATATATTGACGGAATCGAAGTGATCAAGGCATTTGGAAAGACAGAAAGTTCTTATGCCAAATTTACAAAGGCGGCTTTTGAATATGCAGATTCCTTTATTTCCTGGATGAAACGGTGCTCGATCTTTCATGGACTGATGATGGTGGTCACACCTTATACGCTTCTTACGGTATTGCCGTTTGGGGCACATTATGTAGCCAATGGAACACTTGCGATTTCAGATTTTGTCATCTGCATTATTTTATCACTTGGAATCGTTGGACCGTTGATCACAGTGGGTTCCTATACAGATGATCTTGGCAAGATCGGAGTGATTGTTAGTGAAGTGGCAGGAATTCTGGAACAGCCGGAGCTTGAACGTCCAGAGAAAAGTAAAAGTGTTCCAAAAGATAACTCCGTTACACTTGAAAATGTCAGGTTTGGTTATCACGACAAAGAGATTCTGCATGGAGTAACTATGGAGCTAAAAGCAGGAACGGTAAATGCAATCGTAGGACCTTCCGGAAGCGGAAAGTCAACCATCGCAAAGCTGATTGCGTCCTTGTGGGATGTGGATTCCGGAAGTATTAAAATCGGTGGAGTTGATGTCAAAGAAATGTCGCTTGCAGATTTTAATCGGAAAATTGCATATGTTGCACAGGATAATTATCTGTTCAATGAAACGGTACGTGAAAATATTAGACAGGGAAATCCGGAGGCTACAGATGAACAGATCATCGAGGTGACAAAGAAAAGCGGATGCTATGAATTTATCATGCAGCTTGAGAACGGATTTGATACGGTTGTAGGAGGTGCAGGAGGACATCTGTCAGGAGGAGAGAGGCAGCGTATCTCCATTGCAAGGGCAATGCTGAAGGATGCTCCGATTGTAATTCTTGATGAGGCAACTGCTTATACGGATCCGGAAAATGAGGCGATTCTGCAGAATTCTATTGCAAAACTGGTAGCAGGGAAGACACTGATCGTAATCGCACACAGGCTTTCTACCGTTAAGGACAGTGATCAGATCTTTGTCGTAAATGATGGAAATGTAACAGCACATGGTACACATGAGGAACTACTGATGTTATGCCCGCTTTATAAGGAAATGTGGGATGCCCATATTTCTGTAAAAGATACGGTGAAGGAGGGAGAATGATATGTTTGGAATTCTGGCAAAATTCTTTCGTTTTTCAGGTAGGGAAAATGGTAATAAATTTAAACTGTCGATAGTGATCGGACTTATAGAGGCTCTCGCTTCAGCAATGAAGATACCGGCTATTATGTACATATTGATTGGTTTGATGAGTGGAAAACCAATAGGAAAATATATTGGTGGTTCAATTGCGATCATGGTGATTGCAATTGTAGTTGATGTCATCTGTAAGAGATACTCTACAGTGCTTCAGACAGAAGGAGGATATAATGCGAGTGCTTTTATGAGAATCAAGATTGCAGAGCATCTGCGCTATCTGCCGATGGGATATTTTAATGCCAACAGCATCGGGGAAATTTCTTCTATTACGACGAATACAATGGAAACACTTGGCGATGTAGCTGCGAGAGTGGTTATGCTGACCATGCAGGGAATTCTGGAAACATCCATGATCATTCTTATGCTGTTTCTTTTTGACTGGAGAATTGGACTGACAGCTGCAGCAGGAGTGCTTATTTTCTTTGGTGTAAATGCTGTGATGCAGAATGCAGGGAAAAACGATTCAGAGCAAAAAGTGGTATGCGATACAGAGCTTGTAAATCAGATCATGGAGTATCTGCAGGGAATATCAGAAGTAAAATCATACAACCTGCTTGGAAAACAGGCAAAAAGATTAAATGATGCAAATGAAGCATGCGAAAAGATTAATACAAAGATGGAGATGTTGTTTGTCCCTTATCATTTTCTGCAAAGCGTCATAACAAAAACCACAGGTGCAGTAATCGTAGCATGCAGTGCATATTTTTATATTAATGGAACTATGAGTGCGGTCTATGCAATTGGTATGACAATCTCAGCATTTATGCTTTATGCCAGTCTGGAATGTGCAGGAAATTATTCATCTCTTTTACATGTGGTAAGCGTATGTGTAGATAAAGCAAATGCAATATTGGAGCTGGATACCATGGATATCGACGGTAAAGAAATACAGCCGGAAAATTACGATATTAGACTTTCTAATGTTTCGTTTTCTTATGACAAACGGAAGATCATTGATGATATATCGCTCTCTATTCCGCAGAAAACGACGACAGCAATCGTTGGACCATCTGGTGGAGGAAAATCAACACTTTGCAATCTGATTGCCAGGTTCTGGGATGTGGATTCCGGGGAAGTGACACTTGGAGGTGTGAATGTAAAAGACTACAGCATGAACAGTCTGATGCGTAATTTTTCATTTGTATTTCAGTCGGTGTATTTGTTCGCAGACACCATTGAGAATAATATTAAATTCGGACGTCAGGATGCAAGTCATGAGGAAGTGGTGGAAGCGGCGAAGAAAGCGTGCTGTCATGATTTTATCAGCAAACTTCCGGATGGGTACGACACAGTGATTGGAGAAGGTGGAGCCACACTTTCCGGCGGTGAGAAACAGCGTATTTCGATAGCCAGAGCGATTATGAAGGATGCGCCAATCGTCATATTGGATGAAGCAACGGCAAATGTTGATCCAGAGAATGAAAAGGAGCTGATGGATGCAGTAGATGCACTTACAAAGGAAAAAACGATTATTATGATTGCCCACAGATTAAAAACGGTCAGACATGCAGACCAGATTGTGGTTGTTGACAAAGGAAGAATTGTACAGCAGGGAACACATGAGCAACTAATGAAGCAGGAAGGCATTTATAAGAGATTTGTGGATGCAAGGCAGCAGGCAGTAAGCTGGAAACTGGCCCACTGAGAAATAATCCACAGTTGGTGAATATCCAAATTGAATTGTCTGAAAGAGATTTAATTTAAGTTTCTCTAAGTTTCACTTGTATAGGTGGAATGAGGAAAATTCAATAGAGCAATATGAAAAAAGCACTGAAAACCGTTGGACTGATGGTTTTCAGTGCTTTTTTCTTTGGTTAAAGAGAAAAAACATAATAAATTTAAGTTTTGCTAAGTTTCACTAAGTTCTGCATTTGCAGATCGCCATTGCCTTTTCGGCTCATATTTCCCACACCCATCACAGGTCTGTGGCCAGTTAATTTTCCACTCAAAATACTCATCTCTGGTAATTTTACCGGATTTCAATTCTTCTTTTCTGAGAAGCCATTCTTTCATAAAATCATTGAGAACTCCATAATTGAACCACATACCAACAGGTGGATGAGCCGGCCAGTTATCAGAATCATGATAACGGACAGCGGTACCCTCACTGGAATTGCATTTTTTACCCGGATAGGTTTCTAACTGAAAGAGATTAATAGCTGCTGGGTTAAATTCATCAATCCAGAACAGAATTTCCATCAGTTCAGAGGCGTCCATCGTGGTTGGCTCATGTAGTGTCAGTGGGTTTACGTCCAGAATCTTAGCCATTTCAGTTACCAGATCTTTGCGGGGAACCCGGTAATTCGTTTCATATTGGGCAAGACGATTTGCACCTTTATCGCCCCAACCGAGGGCAGCACCAAGTTCTGCCTGTGTCATATTCCGGAATGTCCGGATTTTTTTTATTTTATCACCGATTGTCATATCAGATTTCCCACTTTCTTTTTGATAAATCCATTTTACTACCAAAAACAGTGAATGTAAACAGAAAGATTCGCATTGAAGCGAACAAAACACTTGACATTCGCATGAATGCGAATTAAAATAACAGTACGATAAAGGTTCGCATGAAAGCGAATGTACAGATGAGGATAAATACTTTTTGCAAATTATTGCAAAATGAGGTTGGTAAAATCCTTCTGTCAGGCTTTATTAGTGAGAGGATTTTTTTGAAGTGAACAACATTTTGGTGTTTCCAGGCTGTAATAAGTGAAAGGATATTCAAAAAAACTCTTTTGTACCTTGAAAATTACATGAGCTGTATAATCTGATCTCACAGATGCCATAACCCTGTAAATGATTTTATGGGCGAGCGTCGAAGATACTCCGGAAACGACTGGTAGGCTTGCGAAGAAGCTGGCAGTATTCAGAAATACTCTGATAGAGGTTGACTGTGACGTTGACAACGGGTTATACAAATGGAAGCCAACACGCCGAACAGAATATGCAATGCCATAGTAATAGATAAAATTTGAGAACAAAATGTGAAAGGTAAGGTGATGTGATTGAGAAAATTGTAGGTATAGGACAACTGATACAAAGAATATGTTGGAAAAGAGGTGAGCATCATGGTGAATCAGTCGGTAATAGATTCTAGTGTTGATCTGGAGCAGTTAAAGGACATTGAAGATTTAATTCCTGATATGGATAAAGCTATTTCTGAGAAAGTGGAAACTTTTCTGGATAAATCCGGCGATCAGCCGTATGCTCACATGAATGAAGGATATGTAGTGGTTGTGGAGATGACAGGAGAAATGGATGCCACAGATGCCATTAGTGATTATCTGAGAAAAAGGACGGAGTTGATGTATTAAAATGTCTTGCAAAGGTACAGATGTTATGTTAATGTGAGGTCAGGGAAAATGAACGTGATACATGGTTTCTGACTTCAAATTCAATGGAATAAGTAAGTTGGGAGCGATGTAAAATGGAACAGATGCAAATGAATATGCCAGATATATACGATGCTGCATTGTATCTTCGATTATCGAAAGATGATATGGAAGAGGGCGGTGCGAAGTCAGAGAGCAACAGCATTGCAAATCAGAGAGAGTTACTTCGGAGCTTTGTAAAAAGCCAGCCGGATATTCAGATCTTTGATATATATGTGGATGACGGATACTCAGGAGGAAATTTTGATCGACCTGAGTTTAAACGAATGACAACTGATATAGAAGCTGGAAAAGTAAATTGCGTGATTGTAAAAGACTTATCCAGATTCGGAAGAGAATATATAGAAGCCGGGCGATGGATCGAAAAGACCTACCCGGCTTTAAATGTGCGTTTTATTTCAGTTACAGACCAGTTTGACAGTAAAACAGCAGATTTTTCAGAGAAGTCATTTGTAGTTCCAATCAAAAATTTCGTAAATGAAAGCTATTGTCGGGACATTTCCGGTAAAGTGCGAAGCCACCAGAAAATCAAACGTGAAAAAGGTGAATTTATTGGAGCGTTTGCCCCGTATGGTTACTGCAAAGATCCAGAGAATAAGAATTGTCTGGTGATTGATTCTTATGCATCAGATATTGTAAGAAAAATATTTTCGTGGAAAATTGATGGATTCAGTCTTGGAGCAATCGCAGAAAAACTGAATGTACGTCATGTGCAGTCGCCAAAAGAATATAAAAAGGCAAATGGCGAGAATTACAATTCTGGATTTCACAGCTCAGACACACCGAAATGGTCGGCAGTGCAGATTAAAAGGATTCTGACCAACGAGGTTTACATTGGAAACATGGTGCAAGGCAAGCAGGAACGAATCAGCTATAAGGTAAAGCAACGTCTGGATAAGCCAGAATCAGAGTGGGTGAAAGTAGAAAATACGCATCCGGCAATAATCAGGCAGAATGATTTTGATGTGGTGCAGAAGCTACTTCAGTATGATGGCAGGGCATCGAAAACATCGGACAGTGCAAACTTTTTTTCGGGTTTTGTATTTTGCGGAGATTGCCATACACCGATGATACGCAGGGTAAATCAGTATAAGGGAAAGAAAAAAGCCTTTTATATTTGCCAGACAAAAAATAAAGGTGGAGATTGCACCAGACACAGTATTCCGGAAGAGGTGCTGAAAAGGATTGTATTGAAAGAGATTCAGGCATATACGGCACTTTTCGTAGACTATCAGATGATTATGGAAGAACTTTGTGAAATGAAAGTCAGTTACGATCAGGTAATCGGTTATGATACGCAGATTAGTAAGTTGCAGGAAGAATATAACCGTTATTACAGCCTGAAAGCATCTTTGGGTGATGACTTGAAAGAGGGATTGATCAGCAAAGAGGAGTTCGATGATTTTCGGGAAAGTTACGGAAGAAAATGTGAAGAACTGGAGCAGATGATTGAAAACCAGAAAAAACTGGTAAAGCAAATGTTTGAGGGTGGAGTGTCTGCAACCGTTCAGTTGGAGGACTGGAAGAAATCACTGGAAATCAAAGAACTGGATCGCACATTGCTGGCACTGACTGTAGATAAAATCTATATTTATGAAAACAAACAGATCAAAATTCATATCCGTTATCAGGATATGATTGAGAAAATGAAAGTCATAAGACGGTTTTATGCGGAACACCGGACAGAGTGCAGGAAAGAGGTGGGATAAATGGCAAGGACAGCAAAAAGATATAAGAAAAACACAGAGAAGAAAGTTCTTGGGATTCCGGTATGTATGGCTGCAATTTATGTCAGATTATCCGTAGACAGTGATGAAAAAAAGTCAGAACCTATTGAAACACAGGTTACGCTGATAAAAGAGTTCATTCAGAAGCACAATGAAAATCCGAACAGAGAGTATGAAATTGCTGTATATAACATTTATTCTGATCTGGGAAAAACCGGAACAAATTTTGACAGACCGGGATTTGAACGGATGATGAATGATGTCAGGGAAGGTAAAATAAACTGTATTCTGGTAAAGGATTTCTCACGATTTGGAAGAAATTATATCGAAACTGGCAACTATCTGGAAAAGATTCTTCCTTTTATGAAAGTGCGGTTTATTTCTGTATGTGACAACTATGATTCATTTGCACCGGATGCCAAGAATCAGGAATTATCCATGAATATCAAGAATCTGGTGAATGATGCTTATGCGAAAGACATTTCCGCAAAAGAACGGGCAGCGAAACGTATTGCACAGAAAAATGGTGAGTATGTGGGATCTACAGCTCCATATGGATATTGTGTGGAAAAGATAAATGGAATTTATAAGTTGATGGTGGAACCGGAAGCTGCAAAGATTGTCCGCAGGATTTTTGAAGAATATGCTTCGGGAGATGGCGTACAGAGCATTATTGACAGGCTGTTTGAGGATAGGGTACATCGGATTTCAGATTATAACCAATATCATCATGTGTACTGTCAGGACGGAGAGAACCTTCATCAGTGGGGAAATTCTTCGATACGTGCAGTGCTGAACCGGAATAATTATTATGGCGATCTGGTTCAGAGAAAATATGAATCCAGATTTCAAAGAGGTGAAAAATGGTGTGACATATTGGACGAGAGCCAGTGGATTATTACGCCAAATGCCCATGAGCCAATTATTAGCAGAGAATTGTTTGAAAAAGCACAGGTCAGGCTAAAAGCAGCACAACAGAAAGCAACAAAAACTACTGCAGGGTGGGAAGATGATGAAAGAGCATTTTACAATGTATTCTATTGTGGTGATTGTAAGCGGAAAATGTGTACACGTAGATACAGAGGCAATGTGTATTACTTTTGCAATGCTGCCTGGTATCGGGATGAAAGAAAATGTAGTCACAAATCTATTTCCGAAGAGAAGCTGCAGAAAATTGTCCGTTCGGAGCTAACCAGACAGTTTCAGTTATCTGGATTGCGGAAAAAGGATATGTCTGCTATAAGCAGTGCGGTATTTCTTTCCAAAATCAATGAGATTCAAACTGAGATCAGAAAATTGGATGCAGATATGGAAAGACGTTCAGAAAAACTGGCACAGGCATTTATGAAATATAAAGAGGGTGAATTTTCCAAAGAAGCCTATATAGAAATGAAAGATGACCGTAATAACTGGAAAGAGTTTTGTGAAGAGAGAAAGAAGTCTCTGGAGCAGACCATACGAAAGCTGGAAAAACAACAGAAAAAAGAAGCCAGATTTTTACGAAGTCTGTTGGAACTGGATGGGACAACCAGAATCAATGCGGAACTTGCGGAGGGCTTGATTGAAAGTATGTATCTGCATGGTGATGGCAGACTGGAAATCAACTTCGGGTTTAAGGGGGCGGTAGAACATGAGTGATCAGAAACTGATTATTGGATATTACCGTCTTTCCATGGAAGATGATTCAGAGGGAGAAAGTAACAGCATTATCAATCAGAGAAAACTGGTAAAAGATTATATTTCCAATATCCCGGAACTGGCTTCTATGCCATTTCAGGAGTTCTACGACGATGGATATTCTGGTTCCAGTATGGAGCGTCCGGCAATTAAGCAGGTTCTGGAACTTGCTAGGGAGAATAAAGTGCAGTGTATTGTGGTAAAAGATTTTTCACGTTTTGCCAGAAACTATATTGAGATGGGAACTTATCTGGAACAGATTTTTCCATTCCTGGGAGTACGATTTATTTCTATCTCAGACCGATATGATTCTAAAGATTATATAGGAAAGAGTTCCGACATCGAAGTACAGTTTAAAGGACTGATCGCAGATTTTTATGTGAAAGACCAGTCTGTAAAGGTAAAATCGGCAGTCAGTACCAGACGAGGAAAAGGTGAGTATTGCTGTGGATCTGCACCTTATGGGTATCGAATCAATCCTGAAAATAAGAAAGAACTGGTGATTGTAGAGGACGAAGCAGAAGTGATTCGCAGAGTATTTGAACTGACAAATCAGCGGTATTCCAAGATGGAGATTTGTCGGTTATTTAATGAAGAGGGGGTACTGACTCCCTTGCAGTCCATGAGCAGACGACAGAAATCAGACAGCAAGAAAGCTGCATCAAGAGGACTGCAGTGGACGAGTGATATGATACGGAAGATTGTGGATGATAAAACTTATATAGGCTGTATGGTCTATGGAAAGACAAAAATTCCAGATCCCGGAACAGGGAAAGAAGTACCGGTACCGAGAAATCAGTGGAAAGTGATGGAAAATCATCACGAGCCGATCGTATCAAAAGAAATTTTTGAAAAAGCACAGTCCTTGCAGATCAGATACACCAAGAAAAGCAAATTCGACAGGGAAACAACATTGTTAGGTGGCTATGTGAAATGCGGAAATTGTCGCAGAAGCCTGACTTCAAGCAGTCCGGTTCATGGTCATATCCTTTATAGCTGTGCTTACAGTAAAGGAAAAGAAGATACAGGATGCTTTGCCGGAAAAGCTGATAACAAAATGCTAGAGCATATCGTGCTGGCAGAAATTAAGGCATATTTACGTCAGAATATCAGCCAGGAACAGATGCAGCAATCTATGAGAAAACAGCATACGGACAGCATAGAAGCCTATGAGCTGGAAAGTACGGACTGTGAAAAACGTCAGGAGCAGATAAAGCTTCAGAACCGTCAGAACTATGAGAAGTATCACGAGGGACAGATGAACCAGAAACAGTTCATGGAAGCCAAGAAGCAGTTGGAAGAAGAAAGAGAACGATTGCAGAAACGTATACAGGAGTTGGAAGAACTGATAAACGGTGAGAAAGAAATCCTGATGAAAAAGAATGTTCCGGTGGAGCAGATGTTGATGTATTTAGGCTATGAAAAGCTGACACGAGAGATGCTGGAAGAATATGTGCAGGGGATATATGTGTATGATGATGGGAGAGTGGAGGTGGAATGGAAATCACTGGCTTGATTTGTAGCAATAATGTAACGTCCACTACTACTGAACTTGTAGCAATGACGTTACATCCTCCCTGCTGATTTTGTGACAACAATATAACGTCCTCTGTTCCAAAACAACGGTTTTATGGGAAAAATCGAGGAAAAAGTGGCAAAAAAGTTTGTAGCAATGACTTGACATCCTCGGGGGCATTATGCGTTCGTGACAGCATACCAGTGTGAAAATGGAGAATGCCTTGTTTGTAAAATAGGAACATGTTACAATAAAAACATCTTTAGTTGAGAGGTGACAAAATGCAAGTAAAATTAAGCTCTCAGAATCGGGAAATCATCAGTTACGGAACTGTGTTTTTATTTGATGAGAATAGTGATCTTACTTTAAATATTAACGGAGATAATTATTTTGAATTGATTTTAACTATTAGTTTTGTTGAAGATATTTCTCATAAACAAAGGATAGAGACAGATATTTTTGAAAATCATTTTAAGATAATATGTATTAATTTTACGGCAATGGGTACAGGACTGACCACTCCATTGGAACTTGCAGTAATTGATGGTAAAAAAATATATTTGATGTTCTGGGCATATATGGAGGGAAGCGAGGACAAAAAATCGAAAGTACGTAAAGTTGAATATACGTTGTATCGTGAGTGATTGGAATGGTGATAATATGAATAATGGTTTGTTGCAGCCGAAAACAATAATTGAGCTTAACGATAATAACGCAAGAAAAAGATACAATCCGGATATTGCGTATTACGATGTCATGCATGGTGAACGAAAAGTAGCAGAGATTAATATACGTGGAGAGGCTGCTATTTTGGACGAAAAGTTTATTCCGTATGATCTTTATTTGGAGAATGATCGTGATTTTGATACGCTGATCAATAATATAAATAATTTTTATCATTGGTGTGCCTCGCGGGTGTTGTCTTTGGACAGGAAATATGCAAAAGAAATTTTAAACAGTATCGGAATGGCACAGGCAATGACGGATCGGGATCGTGCTAAAATAGCATTATCATATCACTGTGTATCATTGACAGATGTTTATTGGGTAAAAAAGAGTGATGAAGAGATTTCTTACGAAAAAATAAATTTGTATGATAATTCGTTAAATGAGGCGGTGGTAGAACTTTCTTTACGTGGAAAACCGATGACAGTTACAAATCAGGAACTGGCACCGGATTTATCCACCAAAGGATGCTTTCCCAAAGCATGGATCAGAAGGGGAAAAGATTTCATTTTATTAAAAGATGGCGGTGACGATGCTGTTCGGAAAGAACTTTTAGCAAGTAGATTATGTCAATGCTTTGACTTTAAACAGGTGAAATATGATGAAGGCTTTTATGATGGGCAAAGAGTAACTCAGAGTAAAATTATAACATCCAGGCAGTATTCTATCGTTTCAAAAATGGCATTTGAGATATATGCGTTAAATCATGACTTGAATGTATTGAATGAGTGTTTGCGGATTGATAAAGAGACGTATTATGGAATGAATATCCTTGATTATCTGGTTGGTAATATAGACCGACATCCGGAAAACTGGGGATTTTTGGTTGATAATCGGACCAATAAATATGTTTCCCTGTATCCGATCATGGATTTTAATCAGAGCTTTGGAAGTTATGACACGATAGATGGAGCAAACTGTCAAACGGTTTATCCAGAGAAAAAAACGCAGCGGGAGGCGGCAATAGAAGCAGTCAGACATGTTGGGCTGCATCAGATAAAAGATATAGATGAAGAAATTTTTGAAGATATGACAGTATGGAAAGAAATGTTTTTTCGAAGACTTGAAGAATTAAAAAATGCTGTATTGTAACAATAATATAACATCCTCTATACAGAAACATGCGGTTTTAAGCCATTTTCATGGCAAAAAAGCCGCATATTTTTGTAGCAATGACTTGACATCCCCGGGGGCACTGTGCGTGAGGGATTTTAATATCTGTACGGGGAGCTTGATAAATAAAAAGGCACTTGGTACAATGAAATAAGAAAAAGGCAGGCAGAGTACACAGAGTTTTATTTGGGAAGGTGTATTTATGAATACAAAAGAAAATATTTTGGATGCGTGGATTGTAGTGGAAAAGCTGTCAGAGGGTTTCATTGAGCCGGGGGAGCAGGGGATGATGACTCTGGACAGAGAAATACAGGACTGGGAGGAATATTTCAGAGAGTTTTTAAGAGAGAATAAAGAGAGGGAAAAACTCTCGGATAAGGCATTTCGGAAATCAGGGATTGTACTGTTTTTTGGGATTTTTGATTTCGATGAAGTGATTGATATCCTGAAGAAGAAGTACAATCTTGAACATACATATGAGGACAGAAGTAAATCGAAAAAATTTACGGTGGCTCTCTTTTTTGATAAAGACCTGCAATTCCTGCAAAACAGATTTTTTTATACAATGAGCGGGTATATTCGGAATTACGGAGACTTTCCAAAAGATATAGGAAGAGCTGAGGGGGATTTTGGGAATGAGATAAGAGGAAAATTTGACAGGGAGAGGGACAAAGAACACGCCTTCCATTCTGTTATTTTGTGGCTCTTAGAGAAGTATCATGCAGATTTAAGTAATTTCCGGTATAAGTTTGTACGGAATCTGGAGAGGGACGTAGTGAATCTGCACTCCTTTTTTATCCGGGATCTGGAAAAGGCAAAGAAGCTCGATACGGAAAATTTAAAAAGATATTTGCAGGAGAGTCCGGGGGAAAGAATAAATCTGGACAGCAAAAAGGAATCTTCTAATTTTTATCCGGAGATTTTCGAGGATATTCTGCAGCCGGAAAATTACCCGGACGGGCGTTTCCCGGGAAATTCTGACTATGCCCTTGCATTTATGCAGCAGGTAGCGACAAATATTGCGATTCATGATCCGGAAAATATGCGGAGCGTAAATGGGCCGCCCGGCACTGGAAAAACTACTCTTTTAAGAGATATTTTTGCGCATATGCTTGTGCGGCAGGCTCTGGAAATCTGCAGCCGTCCCGATAAATATATACAGGGGGAGCTGAACTACTGGGAAAAGGCTAAAATCGGAGTTTTGCCAAAGGAGATCGCAGGGGAGAATATCGTGGTTGCAAGCTCTAATAACGGAGCCGTCCAAAATATTGTCAGGGAGCTGCCGAAAAGTACAAGTATCGGAGGGGAATTTCTTGAACAAATAAAAGAAGCCGATTATTTTATGCATATTTCTAACTGTGACATCGAGGAGGAAGTAAGCGGAAAAGATCGGATTTTAGTATTAAAAGAAAAGGAAGAAAAAAACTGGGGTACTTTTTCAATGGAAGGAGGGGCTTCTGCAAAAGTAAAGAAGCTGCTTCTGGCTATTGAAGCGATGGAGGAGGAGCTTGAGACCTCCTATGTGCCGGATGACCGTATCTATCAGCGCTTTCTTTCAAAATATCACACAGTAGAAGAAAGAAAAAGAGAGCTTCAGAAATGTCGGGAAAGGTCAGCAAAGCTGATCCGGCTGAAGAATCAGTATGAACAGGAACGGGCGGTTTTTGAGAAAGAAAAAGAAGAAAAACAGCGGCAGATATCTGCAGATTCTGAAAAGCAGGAGCGAGAAGCACAGAAATGCAGGCAGGAGAAAGAAGAGCTGGAAAACAGGCTTGCAGAGGTTACCTCTGATATGGCGGATTTAGAAGAAGGCTTAAAGCAGGCACAGAGGAACTATGATACCGTCCGATTACAGAAGCCGGCTTTTCTCTGGATACAGAAAATTTTTAATCCTTCCGGCGTGAAATCATATTTTGCGTCTCTTACGCGTGCAAATGATACGCTGACTCATGTAGAAAAGCAGAAAAGTGAGCGGATGAAGGAACAGGCAGACATGGAAAAGCGTATTCTGGAGAAGAACAGAAGAATTGCCGACCTGATCAGACAGCAGCGCGAGGACAGGGAGAAGGTCTCCCGATGGAAGGAAAAAAGGGAGAAGGAACTGCAAATACAGCTGGAAAGGATAAAGGAGCTGGAAGGGGAAAATGAGCGGCCGGGAGTAAAAGGAATTGATTTTTCGCAGTCTTATGAAGCGCTTCAGAAAAGCAATCCATGGTCGGATAAGCAGTTTCGTATCATGCAGACGGAATTATTCATCGATTCTTTAAAAGTAAAAAAGCAGTTCCTTTATGAAAACAGAAAAAATTTGACGAAGGCGAGAACGATCTGGAAAAAGCAATCGGAATATGCACCGAAAGAAAATGGTGCAGAAATCATTACAGAGGCGTGGCAGTGGCTGAATTTTGCAGTTCCTGTGATCAGCACGACATTTGCAAGCCTGGGAAATATGTTTTTCAATATGCCGGTAAATTCTATTTATAATCTGTTTGTTGACGAGGCAGGACAGGCATTGCCGCAGGCATGTGTGGGCGCCGCATTCCGCAGCAGAAGGATTATGGCGGTCGGGGATCCGGCGCAGATCAAGCCCGTGCTTACGCTGGATTCAAAGGTTTTACGTCTGATAGGAATGCATTATGATGTCAGCGAAAAGTATCTGTCAGAAAATACTTCTGTGCAGACGCTTATGGATGCTGCCGGTAAGTATGGATTTTATAAAAAGGAAAAAGAATGGATTGGAATTCCCCTATGGGTGCACAGGCGTTCTGACGATCCGATGTTTACGATTTCCAACGAGATTTCTTACAATGGTCTGATGGTGCAGGGCAAACCGGAGGATGAGGCACAGGGAAGAGCGTGCTGGTATTCTGTAGAAGGAACTGCAAATGACAAATTTGTAAAAGAACAGGCGGATTTTCTTGTAGATCTGATATCCAAACGGTTAGAGGAAGAGGAAAACCTGAAGGAAGAAATTTATGTTATCTCTCCGTTTCGGAATGTGGCACAGCAGATGGCAAGGGAATTAGACCGCATTCAATTTACAAGACGTGATAAGAAGGGTCCGGTCAATGTGGGGACAGTCCATACGTTTCAGGGGAAAGAGGCGAAAATCGTCTATCTGGTCCTGGGAGCAGACGAGGCAAGCAGGGGCGCCGCAGCCTGGGCAGTGTCAGAGCCGAATATTATGAATGTTGCAGCCACACGCGCAAAGAAAGAGTTTTATATTATCGGAGATAAAGAGCTCTATCAGTCGCTGGGAAGTGAGACTGCGAACAAAACAATTCGTATTCTGGAGCAATTATATACAAAAAAGAACGCTTGACACGGGAAAAATTGTACAATATAATGTAAATATACGAAGTGAATACGTCGAATGAAGAATCTGGAAGAGATCATACAAAGCATTTTGATCGTATGACGCCGAAGGTGAAGTCGCGGTAAACTCTCAGGCAAAAGGACTGGATTCGGACGACACTCTGGAAAGGGCAAGTTCACCGACGAAGCAACTCTGCATCCGCAGAGCTAATCTTTCAGGTAAAGAGACAGAGACGCACAGGATGATTTATTCTGTGCGTCTTTTTGTGATTTTGGCGACAGACAGACGGCTCTTTTCTATCGCAAAATATGACGCCCTTTATTCCGGAGCCGTGGGAAAGGAGTAGAAATGGAATTAAAAACACCACTGTATGAAACGCACGTACAGCACAAAGGGAAGATCGTGCCGTTTGCCGGGTATCTGCTTCCGGTGCAGTATGGATCTGGTGTGATCGCAGAGCACATGGCAGTCCGTACCGCCTGCGGTATATTTGATGTATCGCATATGGGCGAGATCCTGTGTGAGGGCAGGGATGCTGTGAAAAACCTGAACTTTCTGCTGACCAATGATTATACGGTAATGGCTGACGGGCAGGCGAGGTACAGTCCGATGTGCAATGAGAGCGGAGGCGTGGTAGATGATCTGATCGTGTATAAGGTAAGGGAGGATCATTACCTTATCGTTGTCAATGCGGCAAATAAGGATAAGGACTTTGTGTGGATGAAAGAGCATGCGTTCGGGGAGGTAAGCTTTACAGATATTTCTGCTTCGGTAGCGCAGATTGCTCTTCAGGGACCAAAGGCGGAGGCGATCCTGCGAAAGCTCGTGCCGGATGAGATGATCCCGGAAAAGTATTACAGCTGCAACTTTGACGGCAGGATCGGCGGGATCAGATGTATGATCTCCAGAACGGGTTATACGGGCGAGGATGGGTTTGAGTTTTATCTTGCGGCAGAGGAAGCGCAGAGGCTGTGGGAGCTTTTGCTTGAGACGGGAAAGGAAGAGGGAGTGATCTGCTGTGGCCTCGGCGCACGGGATACGCTGCGTCTGGAAGCTTCGATGCCGCTGTACGGACATGAGATGACGGACGATATTACGCCGTTTGAAGCGGGACTCGGATATTTTGTCAGGATGGACAAGGGCGATTTTATCGGCAGGGCGGCGCTGGAAGAAAGGGGCGCTCCGAAGCAGAAAAGAGTCGGACTTAGAGTGACGGGAAGAGGGATCATACGCGAGCATTGCAGTGTTTATGCAGATGGAAAGCAGATCGGCGTGACGACGTCGGGCACACATTGTCCGTACCTGAAGGCTCCGCTGGCTATGGCGCTTGTCGACTGTGCGTACACGGAGCCGGGCACGCAGGTCGAAGCAGACGTAAGAGGCAGACGGGTAGAGGCAGAGGTAGTACGCCTGCCATTTTACAAAAGAGGACAGTGAAAGACAGGCAGGGAAAAGATCAGTATCACATATTATTTTATCAATCAGGAGGAAAACACAATGAAGCATCCGGAAAATCTTGTATACAGCAGATCCCATGAATGGGTAAAATTTATTGACGAAACGACGGCGCTGATCGGGATCACAGACTATGCGCAGGACGCGCTCGGCGATCTCGTATTTGTGAACCTTCCCGAGGTCGGAGACGAGGTGACATCCGGGGAGCCGTTTGGCGACGTAGAGTCTGTAAAGGCAGTTTCTGATATTTTTTCACCGGTAACGGGTACGGTGGCACAGATCAATGAGGATCTTCTCGATGCGCCGGAAAATCTGAATGAAGACCCGTACGGCGCATGGATGATCAGGGTGGAGCATATCACAGATAAGGAAGAGCTGCTCGATGCGGCAGCTTATATTGCGTTCTACGAGAGCGAGGAAGAGTAAAGAAAGCGCAGCAGAAGAAAGGGGGGACTTTGTTATGGGATCTTTTTTGCCCAATACCGCACAGGAGCAGCAGGAAATGCTGGAGGCGATCGGCTTTCACAGCTTTGAGGAGCTGTTCTCACAGATTCCGCAGCAGGTAAGGCTTGGGGAGCTGAATCTGCCGGCGGGGCTTTCAGAGATGCAGGCGCTGGAACGTATGGAGGAGCTGGCGCAGAAAAACAGACAGTTTCGTCATATCTTCCGCGGCGCCGGAGCGTATGACCATTACATCCCATCCGTTGTGGGAAGCGTAATCGGGAAGGAGCAGTTTGTGACGGCGTATACGCCTTATCAGGCAGAGATCAGCCAGGGTATTCTGCAGTCTATTTTTGAATATCAGACGATGATCTGTGAATTAACTCAGATGGCGGCATCAAACGCATCGGTATATGATGGAGCGACAGCAGCTGCGGAAGCAGTCGCCATGTGCCGGGAGAGAAAGAGACGTACCGCATACGTATCGGAAACGGCTCATCCGGAAGTGATAAAGGTGATCAAAACGTATTGCTATGCCAGCAATACAGAAGTCGTAATGATCCGGCAAAAAGACGGAGTGACGGATATGGATGCCCTGCGCGAAGCGCTTGATGAGGAGAGCGCGTGCTTCTACATGCAGCAGCCGAATTTTTACGGAAATATAGAGGATGCGTCAGGACTTGCAGAGATCACGCACGGGGCAGGCGCAAAGTTTATCATGGGCTGCAATCCGATCGCGCTCGCCATTTTGCAGACGCCGGGAGAGTGTGGAGCTGATGTGGCTGTGGGAGAAGGTCAGCCGCTGGGGCTGCCGCTCGCATTCGGAGGACCGTATCTGGGATTTATGGCGGCGTCAGAAAAGATGGTGCGCAGGCTTCCGGGAAGGATCGTCGGAGAGACCAAAGACCAGGAAGGGAATCGCGCATTTGTACTGACACTGCAGGCGCGCGAGCAGCATATCCGAAGAGAAAAGGCAAGCAGCAATATCTGCTCCAATCAGGCGCTGTGCGCGCTGGCAGCAGGCGTTTATATGGCTGCGATGGGAGAAGCGGGAATGACGCAGGCGGCCAGGCTTTGTGTGTCAAAGGCACATTATCTGCAGCAGGTTCTTTCGGAAGCAGGACTTTCGCCAAAGTATGACCGTCCGTTTTTCCACGAGTTTGTGACAGTCGCCAGAGGAAAAACGGCAGATATCCTGCAGGCGCTTGAGGAGAAAGGTATTTTGGGCGGCTATCCGCTTAACGGAGATGAGATCCTCTGGTGCGCGACAGAAAAGAATACGAAAGAGACGATGGATCTGGTCGCTTCGGTTGTGAAGGAGGTGTGCAGTTGATGAAGCTGATATTTGAACGAGGGAAAAAAGGGCAGGGCTGCACGCTGCTTCCGCCGTGCGATGTGCCGGAGGTGGAGCTTCCGGTCCCGATGCGCGGAAAAAAACCGAAGCTTCCGCATGTATCAGAAAATGAGCTGAGCCGCCATTACACGGAACTTGCAAAGCAGGTGCACGGGGTGAACGACGGCTTCTATCCGCTTGGATCGTGCACGATGAAATACAATCCGAAAGTAAATGAGAGGGCAGCTGCGCTTTCCGGCTTTACAGGTATTCATCCGCTTCAGCCGGAGCATACCGTACAGGGCTGTCTGGAAGTCCTGAGGGAAGCTTCACAGATGCTCTGTGAGATCACCGGCATGGACCGCATGACGATGCAGCCTGCGGCAGGCGCGCACGGCGAGTTTACGGGACTGCTTTTGATCAAGGCGTACCATGACAGCAGAAACGATACGGCGCGTACAAAGATCATCGTACCGGATTCCGCACACGGGACGAATCCGGCCAGCGCAGCCATGCTCGGCTACGATGTGGTCAGTATCCCTTCCGGACCGGACGGATGCGTAGACATCGGAAAGCTGAAAGAAGCTGTCGGGTCGGATACGGCGGGGCTGATGCTGACCAATCCGAATACGGTAGGCCTGTTTGATAAGAATATTCTGGAGATCACATCCATTGTGCACGAGGCGGGCGGCCTGACCTATTATGACGGCGCAAACTTAAATGCGGTCATGGGTCTGGTGCGCCCCGGGGATATGGGCTTTGACGTCGTGCATCTGAATCTGCACAAGACGTTTTCGACCCCGCACGGAGGCGGAGGCCCGGGAAGCGGACCAGTCGGATGCAAGGCATTTCTGGCAGAGTTTTTGCCGGGGCTTTTGCCGGTGCCGGCGGACGGCGGGCTTTGTATGGAAGCGCCGGAACATTCGGTTGGCAGTGTGAAGGCCTTTTATGGCAATTTCCTTGTCGTAGTTCGGGCTATGACGTATATTCTGATGCTTGGCCGGGAGGGCATTCCGGCAGCAGCAAAAAATGCAGTTCTCAATGCAAATTATATGATGCAGAAATTAAAGGACATCTATCCGATGGCATATGACGGAACGTGCATGCATGAGTTTGTCATGAGTCTGGAGAAGATGAAGCATGAGATCGGCGTATCTGCAATGGACGTTGCCAAATCACTGCTGGACTACGGGATCCATCCGCCTACCATGTATTTCCCGCTTATCGTCCACGAGGCGCTGATGGTAGAGCCGACGGAGACAGAAAGCAGAGAAACGCTGGATGAAGTGATCGCGGTGTTCCGGGAGATCTATGAAACGGCAGGAAAGGATCCCCGGATCTTGCATGAGGCTCCGGTGAAAACATATATCAGAAGGCCGGACGAGGTGCGTGCGGCAAGAAAAGCGGTGCTGAGATGGTCAGAAGACTGAGCGTCTATGAGGCGGAGAGTACCGATCCATACCGGAACCTTGCAGTCGAGGAATATCTGACGTACCATGTACAGCCGTCGGAGTGTGTGCTGTATTTGTGGCAGAATCAGCGGACAGTAGTGATCGGAAAGAATCAGAATGCATGGAAAGAGTGTAATATAGAGCTGCTGGAAGCAGAAGGCGGGCATCTTGCCCGCCGTACCTCCGGCGGAGGAGCAGTATTTCATGATCTTGGAAATCTGAACTTCTCGTTTTGCGTACGGGAAGAAGATTACAGTGTGGAGCGTCAGAGCGAAGTGATCCTGCGCGCTGTAAAAAGTCTTGGGATACCTGCGCAGAGAACCGGGCGCAATGATATCGTCGCTGACGGACGCAAATTTTCCGGCAATGCTTTTTTGAAGTCAAAGGGCTGCTGCTGCCATCACGGTACGCTGCTGATCGGCGTTGACCAGCAGCAGATGGGGCGCTATCTGAACGTTTCACCGGAAAAGCTGCGGGCAAAGGGCGTAGATTCCGTGAGAGCGAGGACTGTCAATCTGCGGGAGCTTTTACCGGGACTTGGGGTGGCGCAGATGAAGGAAGCGCTGCTGCGATCGTTTTCAGAAGTATATGGAGCCCGATGTGCGGACGCAGAAACAGAAAACCAGGCTTTTTCACCGCTTTTTGCAGACCGTCCGGACTGGGAGGAGATCGCGCAGTATGAGCGGCGCCTTTCCTCCTGGGAGTGGAAATACGGGAGAAAACTCCCGTTTGAATATACCGTGTCACAGCGCTTTCCCTGGGGTGGGATAGAGCTTTGCTTTCATGTGAACGGCGGAGTGATCCAGGAGATAAAGGTCTATTCTGACGCGATGCAGGAGCAGCTTGCCAGACGTCTGGAGGAGTGTATGAAGGGCTGTGCGTACCGGAGGAATGCGCTTTTGGCGCGGCTGAAAGAGGCGCGGCTGGATCGTGAAAATGAAGAAGCGGACCGGCAGATCCGATCGGATATCGGAAGGCTGATCCTGCGGGAAGTGATGAAATAATTTTGACAGGCGAGAGGATAAGGGATGGAACAGAGATTTGATCTGGTGATCATCGGCGGAGGTCCCGCCGGATATGAGGCGGCGCTAGAAGCCGCAAAGTACAAAATGAAGACGGCGCTCATAGAGAAAGACGAAATCGGCGGTACCTGTTTAAACCGCGGCTGTATTCCGACAAAGACATTGCTTCATTCCTGTGAGCTGTATGCGCAGATGAAGAAAAGCAGCGTCTTTGGCGTGCACGGCGATGAGATACGGTACAGTATGGAGGAGATACAGGGGCGCAAAGACGAGGTGCTGGAGACGCTTCGCGACGGGATACGCGCGCTGATGAAAAAGAACAGGATCACAGTGTATGACGGGCGCGGCAGGATTTTGGACGCAAACCACGTAGAGGTGTGCGCAGAAGAAGCAATGGCTCCTGAAGTGTTTTTGGAAACACGAAGGATTCTGATCGCATCGGGCTCCGTACCGGCAGTGCCTCCGATCCCAGGCATCCGCCTTCCGAATGTGCTGACAAGCGATGAGCTGCTTGATAAAAAGGACGTATTTCCAGCTCTTACGATCATCGGCGGTGGTGTGATCGGAATGGAATTCGCGGCGATATACAGCGCGCTCGGCTGTAAGGTCACAGTGATCGAGTTTCTTGACCGTATTCTTGCGAATATGGACCGGGAAATTTCACAGAACCTGAAAATGATCCTCAAAAAGCGCGGCGTCGATATTTTTACAGGAGCACGGGTAGAAGAGATCGTGGCGGATGGCAGCGGACGGCTGATCTGCCGTTATAGAGAAAAAGACGTCCTGCAGGAGGTTGTCTCTGATGGTATTTTAGCTGCTGTCGGTCGCAGGGCATATACGGAAGGACTGTTTTCAGATGCATTTGTGTGCAAAGAGGAAGCGGATGTGAACATGCCGGCCGGGAAATTGTTTATAAAGACAGACCGCGGCCGCATCTGTGTGGATAACTTCGGACGGACGAGCGTCCCTGATATTTATGCGGCAGGTGATGTGACAGGAGGCGCGATGCTCGCGCATGCGGCGACGGCGCAGGCAGTAAACGCAGTCTGCCATATGGCGGAAAAAGAACCGGTATTTTCGGTGAAGTGTATACCGGGATGCGTATATACTGATCCGGAGATCGCAGGCGTCGGCATGACGCAGGATGAGGCGAAGAAGGAAGGACTGCATGTGATCGTCAAAAAGTATCCGATGTCGGCAAATGGAAAGTCAGTCCTTTCGGCTCAGGAGAGAGGCTTTGTAAAAGTCATAGCAGACGAAGAGAGCCGCAGAGTGCTCGGCGCTCAGATGATGTGTGCCCGGGCATCCGATATGATCAGCCAGTTTACGGCTGCGATCGTAAATGGTCTTACACTGGAGCAGATGGCGTCCGTTATCTATCCTCATCCGACATTTTGCGAGGGGATCGGAGAGAGCGTCAGAGTATAGGCCATGATGCAAAAGTACGGTGAAAAAGCAAAACTCCGGCAGATTTTCGTTTGAAGAATCTGCCGGGGTTTTTAAATTGTTTTGATGAACTGGTCGATCAGCATCAGTGCGCCGCCTGTCGCAGAGGCTTCGCTCTTGCAGACGCAGACGGAGAGATAATCCGCATTGTCGCAGAAGGGATCTTCCTGCTGCACCAGCTGGCGGATCTCATCCAGGTATGGCTCGATGTACTGGCCGAGATAGCCTCCGATGACGATGCTGCAGTCAAAGAGCATGCGGACGGTGTTGATCGTGATGACGAGGTAGTGAAGATATTCTTTCCACCGGGTGACCGCTTTTTCGTCTTTTTGCTCAAGAAGCTGGAAGAAAAGTGCCAGATCCCCCTTTGTCATGTTGGATAGGACCTTGGTGGAGCAGTAGGAATCCATGCAGCCTCGTTTGCCGCAGTAGCAGAGTCTGCCGTTGCGGACGATTTTCATGTGGCCGATCTCTCCGCTGCGGTTATCCAGGCCGGAGTATGGTCCCCGTCCCAGGATCGGCGCGCCGCAGATCGTATCGCTCATCATCATATAGAAAAAATCTGAGACATTGCGGTTGTACCAGTTTTCTGCGTAGGCAGCGGAGCGGGCGTCATGGCAGAAACGGGTCGGATACGGAATATACCTGGAGAATTCCGCGCAGGTGACGTACGGATCGAGCCGCAGCACACCATTGTAGTAGGTATGATCCCCGTCCTTTGTGATCAGTGCGGGGACGACCAGAGAGACTCCGAGCACCTGGGTATCTGCCACACCTGCCTCTTTGATCACGTCAGAGATCGTATCTGCGATTTTTTTAAAGTAGGCGTCACTTTTTACAAATTTCTGGCGATAGCGCACGTGAGCGATTATCGTCCCGCGCAGGTCGCTTGCGACTGCTGAAATATGGCGGTTGGTAATGTTTACTCCGATCGCCACGCGATAGTCTGATACTACGTCGTAGATCTTGGGGCTGCGTCCTCCGGTGTCACTTTTCCCATCAAAAGAAAAGATCAGATGGTCTGCTTCCAGATTGGCGATATTTTTACTTACTGTGGGCAGACTAAGTCCCAGTTTTTTTGCCAGAGCAGGACAGGAGGACTCGCCAGCTTCTCTGAGCTGGTTGTAGATCCTGAGCCGGTTGTTTCTTTTTATATCTGTTCTCGTAATGCTTTCCATCTGTTCAAACACGGCAGACTCCTTGTCAGTTGAGAGTTTGTCAGTTGCATATGTAAATGATTCTAAGCTATATCGTAGTCAAAGTTTGAACAGGTGTCAAGTGGTTTGCACAGGACAAACGCATGAATTGTTTTCCTTCCTCTTTCTCAAAATATCTTGTTTTTAAAAATTTAATACCTGCTCCAAAAACTCCGCTGGGTTCATACTGATTACAAACCGTTTCTTTTTCATTGACAGATTAGAGCGGAAAATTTCTACCATTTTCAGTATACTTAAACACCATTTCCTTACGATGTTTAAATTTTCTGCTGCCTGCTTATCCAGCGTTGTGTTGCCATCTTCCTTAAATGTTACATCCAGCTGCCAGTGCATACTTTCTACACTCCAGTGACCTCTCACTGCACGGCTGAACAGCTCTATATCTTCATTTAGGCTGCTGATATAATAACGGAACTCTTTTTTCTCCTCGCCATCTTTTTGAATCGTCTTTTCTTCCATTCCAATACTTTTAAGCCCTTTCCAGTCCTTCTTCTGAGACAGCCATCCAGTTTCTTTTGTCTGGTAATATTCCCGGATTTCTAACTGGCTGTGGGCTTTTTCAATTGTTTTTTTATAATTCCCCTTCTTACGCAGTTCTTCTTTTATCTTCATATCATTCAGGTACAGACTCACATCCTCATGCAGCGTCCTTTGGTTTTCCTTTAACGCCAATACATAGTCTCCCTGTTTCGAACGGATCTTTTCGGCTATGGCTGTCTGCGTTCCCATAGCATCAATCGTCACAACCTGACCTTTGATCCGGATTTTCTCCAGTAATTCCGGTATCGCCGTAATCTCATTACTCTTGGTATTTACCACCTTCTGACCAAGACTGAAGCCATCTTCTTTACTCCAGGCGGTTATGATATGGTTCGCTTTTCCTTCTTTTCTTTTATTGGAACGCATTGTTTTTCCATCAATGCAGATCAGCTTACGCAATGTTTCTCCTTCATTTTGATTCAGTAATTCCTGCCATTTACCATAAAGCTGCTGCAGGATTTCCGGTGACAGCATTCCAAACACACGGCAAAGTGTATCATGAGACGGAATCCCGTTTTTCAATTCGATATATTTTTTCAAATATGCTTCATGATAATGGGCAAAATACTCCATTTCAACCCAGTCATCCACATTTGCAAGTGTAGCAAACAAAACAATCACGATTATGTCCTTCAGCTTGTGCCGTACTTTCCTCTGCTGTCGTTTATCTTCGATATAATCCATCCATTCCAGCAGCTCATCCATAGCAAAACCCCCTTTTTCTTTTTATCATACCAGAAAAAGGGAATTTGTTCACAATTTATTTACTCATGCGTTTGTCCTGTGGTTTGCATAGAGTTGCAGACGTTTTGGTAGAAATGTCCCGTGACAGTTCGCACAGTCAAAGAAACGGCGATAATATTTACGATTGTTGTATGAAATGGTAGGTGAAAGGTGAAAAACGGCGTAAACGGTCGAAAAATGACGGCAAACACAAGCATAATAACGGTATGGTTGTGCAATATGAATAAAAAGGAAAGTGTCTATTTGGGAATTAAGTCAATTGAAATAATCTCACAATGCGGATATAATTCGATTATAAAATTAATTATAAAATTGTTTATAAAATGATTTTATTAATGGACGGAAGAATATGTTGGAATGCCGGAACGGGACGGGATGCCCGCGGCAGACAGAAGGAGGAAGAAGACTATGGCAGCAAAAGGAAGTATTCCAAAGACAATGAAGGCGCTGGTCGCATACGGCAGAAACGAGTACCGTTTTGAACCGGAATATCCGACGCCTGAGTGCGGACCGGACGATATCATCATCAAGACAGAGGGCTGCGGCGTATGTGCAGGCGATCTGAAGTGCCAGCACGGCGTAGCGATGTTCTGGGGCGATGAGATGCAGCCGGCATGGGTAAAGCCGCCGTTCATTCCGGGACATGAGTTTTTCGGAAGAGTGGTACAGATCGGTGAGAATGTCACAGAGTATGAGATCGGCGACAGGATCACAGCAGATCAGATCGTACCGTGCGGAAAGTGCAGATTCTGTAAGGACGGACATTACTGGATGTGCCAGCCGCATGATATGTACGGATATCAGTATTACAATAACGGCGGAATGGCCGAGTATGTGAAATATGTAAAGAACAGCGTGATCACACGTGTGCCGGAAGAGATGAGCGTAGAGCAGGCACTTCTGATCGAGCCGTACGGATGCTCCAAGCATGCAGTAGACCGCGCCGGCATTACAAATGAAGATGTCGTAGTGATCTCCGGTGCAGGAACACTCGGACTTGGCATGATTACATATGCGAGAATGAAAAATCCAAAGCTTCTGATCGTACTTGATATGCAGGACAATCGTCTGGAGAAGGCAAAAGAGTTTGGCGCAGACCTCGTATTCAATCCGGGCAAATGCGATATAGACAAAGAGATCAAAGCGCTGACAGATGATTACGGCTGCGATATTTATATTGAAGCAACAGGAAATCCGGCAAGCGTACGTCAGGGTCTGACCGTGATCAGAAAGCTGGGCACCTTTGTAGAGTTCAGTGTATTTGGTTCCGAGACTACGGTTGACTGGTCGATCATCGGTGACAGAAAAGAGCTGGATATCCGCGGTTCTCATTTAAGCCCGTACGCATATCCGTTTGTGATCGACAATATGATGAAAGGCAATCTGAAGACAAACGGCGTGGTATCTCATATCTTCAAGCTGGAGGAGTGGGAAAAGGCATTTGAATATGCGACAGGAAAGTACGGTGACTTCAAGGTAGCATTTACATTTGACTAAATGTGGAAAGTAATTCGGCAGGCAGCACGAATACAGCAATACAAAACGGAAAGAAAACCAATTATATTCAGGGAAAGTAAGGAGGTAAAAATGAAAAAGAGAGCATTGGCAATTACGATGAGCGCGGTGATGGCAGCTTCTATGTTTGCATCTGTAGGTGTATCTGCAGAGGAAGGTTCTGAGTTTGACTGGAAGGCATATGAGGGAACCACTTTGAATGTTATGTTCAACGAGCATACGTATGCAGACGCAGTTATTGCAAAGCTTCCGGAGTTTGAGGAGCTGACAGGAATCAAGGTAGAGTACTCCACGACTCCTGAGGCAAACTACTTCGACAAGCTGAATACAGCACTGAGCAGCCGTTCCGGACAGCCGGATATCTTTATGACAGGTGCTTACCAGACATGGGAGTACGCTCCGGCAGGATATATGGAGCCGCTCGATGCTTACATCGAAGATGCGACAAAGACTTCTCCGGATTACAATTATGATGATTTCATTCCGGGTATCATCAACGCACTCCGCTGGGATCTTGTTCCGGGCCATGCAGTAGGTGAAGGCGAGCTCTGGGCACTTCCGATGGGCTGGGAGATCAACACACTTACTTATAATAAGAAGATATTCGAAGAAAAAGGGATCACTCCTCCGACAACGACACAGGAGCTGTATGATGCAGCAGTTGCCCTGAAAGAGTTTGGCGGATCCGGCACATATGGACTGGCAGTTCGTGGTCTGCGTGACTGGGGAACAATCCATCCGGCATATATGTCCCTGTTTGCAACATGGGGAGCAAAAGACTTTGAAGTAGAAGACGGCAAGCTTGTCTGCAAGCTGGATTCTCCGGAAGCAATCGAAATGACTGATTACTGGGTAAAACTGATCAAGGACGGCGGCGCTCCGCAGTGGTCCACATATGGATGGGAGCTTTGCGGTGCTGACCTCGGAGCAGGAAAAGCAGCTATGATGTGGGATGCAGACCGTGGCGGTTATACACAGAACGTAGAAGGCGCTTCTGCAGAGGCTGGAAATCTTGCATTTGCAGGTATCCCGCTTCCGGAAGGAAAGACAGAGCAGCTTTCCAACCTTTGGACATGGGCAATGGGTATGAATGCTGATTCCAAGAACAAAGACGCAGCATGGTACTTCTTACAGTACTTCACAAGCCCGGACTTCATGCTGTACTCCGGTACAGAGGGCGCTTGTACAGATACTCCGCGTACATCTGTTATGGAGAGCGAAGAGTATAAGGCGATCGTAGGTCAGGCAGAAGGTTACCTCGAGTCCTTCGAGACAGTTTCTGCAAACGCAAGTATCTTCTTCACACCGCAGCCGTATTTCTTCGAGTGTACGACAATGTGGGCAGAGACACTTCAGGACCTTGTGATCTCTGATACGTATGAGTCTACAGAGGAAGCAATGCAGACACTGGCAGCAAATCTGACAGAGCTTGTTTCTGATCTGGAAGTAGAATAAAAAACAGCAATAGGTATGCGGTAGCTATCAGAATAGTTACGAAAATATATTGAATACCAGTATGATATAGTTGGGTATCTGAAAGTTGAATGACAAGGAGGGTTGCCTGCCCCTCCTTGTTCGTTTATAAGGAGGGGGCACAGTATGGCAAAGAAAAATGCTACAGACAAAGTTTCATGCAATATGAATGCATTGCCATTAAAAACGAGAATGCGGCCGTATCTGATCGTCGCGCCGGCGCTGATTATTACGATCGGTATCATGATTCCGTTCGCAATGGCAATTTATTTTTCTCTGACAAATTATTCGTTCCGTATGCCGACGTATAAATTCGTGTGGTTCGAGAACTGGATCAAGATATTGAAATCAGAAGATTTCTGGAGAGCGCTGTGGGTAACGCTGCGCTACGCATTCTGGAGCACGCTGGTAGAGATGGTCCTGGGAATGGGAGTAGCGATGCTTTTAAACAAGCTGAACAATGCGTTTTCCAAGATTTTAAGAGTTGTGCTGATCTTCCCGCTGATGATCGCTCCGATCACAGCTACGATCGTATGGCAGCTGATGCTGAACAGCTCCGTAGGTATCGTGGAGAAGTTCTTAAATGTATTTGGCGTTTACAATTTCCCGTGGGCAGCTTCCCCGGATACGGCGATGCTGACGGTTGTTATGATAGACGTATGGGTCAATACGGCATTTGTTATGCTTCTGGTGCTGGCGGGGCTTCAGTCACTGCCGAAATCACCGTTTGAATCCGCAAAGATCGACGGCGGCAGCGCATGGTTCAATTTCAAGAACCTGACGCTTCCCATGTTAAAGCCGAGTCTTTACATTGCACTTTTGTTCCGTCTGATGGCAGCGCTTCAGGAGTATGCGATCATCTTCGGACTGACAAAGGGAGGACCGGGCGATACGCTGATGAACCTGTCGCTGACTGCACACCTGACTGGATTTAAATTCCAGAAATTTGGATATGCGCTGCCGTATATCCTTGTACTGTGGGTGATCGTCAATATTACGGCAAAACAGATCGTAAAGAGACAGCGGGCGGCACAGAAGCAGGCCTCCGGTCTGGAAAGCTGATAAAACCAGAAGATCTGAAAGGAGTTATGACGTATGAAAACAGGAAAAAAACGGGTGCTTTCCATTCTGCAAAATGGATTGCTTGCCATTTATGCGATATTTGCTCTGTTTCCGCTTGTCTGGATGCTTATCCTGTCCTTTAAGTCGGATACGGAGATGTTTACAACAACGTTTGTATTTCATCCGACGCTCAGCAATTATACAGAAGTTCTGATGAATTCGGATTACTTCCGGTATATGCTTGACAGTCTGATCGTCTCAGGCGGCGCGGTGCTGATCTCCGTGCTGGCAGGTGTTCCGGCTGCCTATGCTCTGGCAAGGTATGATTTTAAGAAGAAAGAAGACATTGCGTTCCAGATCCTCTCCTTTAAGTTTGCACCGGAGATCCTGGTCGTGCTTCCGCTTTTTATGATCTATCAGAAGCTGGGCCTGTATGATACATATTTTGGACTGATCTGGGTTTATCAGCTCATCTCCATGCCGCTTTTGATCTGGGTTGTACGCGGATATTTTGAGGATATTTCTGTGGAGATCGAGCATGCGGCGCAGGTGGACGGCTACAGCTGGTATCAGATTTTCTTTAAGATGCTGCTTCCGCTGATCAAGCCGGGTCTTGTATCCGCAGCGCTTCTGGCATTCATCTTTGCATGGAACAGCTTTACCTTCCCGCTGATGCTCGGCGGTATCAATGTGCAGCCGATCACAGTTGCAGTTACGAAGTATCTCGGGACCGATACGGCGCACTACGGACAGCTGGCTGTGGCAGCTACTGTTTCCGCACTGCCGGCAATTATCTTTGCACTCTGTATCCAGAAGCATCTCGTAAGAGGATTGAGCTTCGGAGCAGTAAAAGGTTGAGAGGAGTTTGGCTATGGCGAGAATACAGATCGAAAATGTAAAAAAGACCTTTGGAAAGGTCACAGCGCTCGATGGAGTAACGCTTGATGTAAAAGATAAAGAGTTTTTTGTATTGTTTGGACCGGCGGGTGCAGGAAAGACGACGATCTTAAACTGTATCGCGGGGATCGCGATGCCGGAGGAGGGGACTGTTAAATTTGACGGTGAGGTAATGAACCTTGTGGATTCTGCAAACCGAAATGTGGCGATGGTATTTGAAAACTACGCGCTGTATCCGCATATGACCGTCTATGACAATATCGCTTCTCCGATGCGCAGCAAGCTGTACCGGCAGGACGAGGCGACGATCAAGGAAAAGGTCTACAATGTCGCAAAAATGATGAAGATGGAGCATCTTCTGGAGCGTCTGCCAAGCCAGCTCTCGAACGGCCAGAAGCAGCGTGTGGCTATGGGACGCGCTCTGGTGCGCACGCCGAACGTATTTTTGATGGATGAGCCGCTCGCGCATCTGGATGCAAAGCTGAGAAATGCCATGCGTACAGAGCTCAAGGAGCTTCAGGCGAATTTCGGTACAACAAGTATTTATGTAACGCATGACTTTATGGAGGCGATGTCTCTTGGCGACCGGATCGCTATTATTAATGAAGGAAAGGTAGTACAGATCGGTACGCCGGATGATATTTATTACATGCCGTGCAATGAATTCGTAGCGCAGCTTATGGGTGATCCGGAGATTAATATCGTAAATGGAGCGCTTCATAAGAACGGAGGAAAATTTACGTTTGAGATGGAGGATATCGGTGCAGCCTTTGTGCTTCCAGAGGATCAGGAGCTGATGGAGAAGCTGGAAAGCCGTGCCGGAAGCAGGGTGGATATGGCGATCCGTCCGCAGAATGTGAAATACTCCTTCGAGATGCGGGAAGGCTATATGAAATTTAAGGTTTACAGCTATGAAAGTATCGGCAACAAGTCCGTGATCGAGGCGTACAAAGACAAGGTGCAGTTCCGCATGATCGCGCCGAACGGACTGAATGTTAAGATTGATCAGGACATTTATCTTGATCTGCAGCTCGATCATGCCATGTTCTTTGATGCAGCGGGCAAGACGCTGATCGGACGGTACAATGAGGCTGAGATCCGGGCATTATCGGCAGAACAGGGGGGACAGTGATATGGCAGGTCTGACACTTTCACATCTTTATAAAAGATATGACAACAGCGGAAAAAAGAAAAAGGTAAAAAATGATTTTGCTGTAAAGGATTTAAATCTTGTATGTGGTCAGGGAGAATTTGTCGCACTGCTCGGTCCGTCCGGATGCGGAAAGACGACAACACTGCGTATGATCGCGGGACTGGAGGATATCACACAGGGCGATATCTTTATCGGAGACAGACGCGTCAATGATCTGGAGCCGAAGGACCGCAACATTGGTCTTGCGTTTGAGGACTATGCGATGTATCCGCCTCTGACTGTTTACAATAATATCGCATTTAATCTGCGCGCAAAGGGCGTAGACAAAGCGGAGATCGACCGGAGAGTACGCGAGATCGCGCCGCTGATGCAGGTCGAGGATATCCTGGATATGATGCCGGTGAAGCTTTCCGGAGGACAGAAGCAGCGTGTCAATATCGCGCGCGCGATCATCCGGCGGCCGGAGCTGCTTTTGATGGATGAGCCGCTGTCCCATCTGGACGGAAAGGCAAGACAGGCGATGCGTGTGGAGATCAAAAGACTGATCAATGAGATCAAGTGTACGACGATCTACGTTACGCATGACCAGCTGGAGGCGATGTCTCTGGCAGACAAGATCGCGATCATCAATTTCGGCGTACTGCAGCAGTTCGGTACTCCGGCAGAGGTATACGATGATCCGGCAAATGAGTTTGTCGCATCGTTTATCGGTGAGCCGCCAATGAATATTCTGGAGACAACAATCGTGAAAAAGGATGCGCACTTCCTGTTTACTTTTGCAGACAGTGATCTGGAGATCCCTGTACCGGAGCGTTACTACAGCGTAGTAAGCGATGGCTTCCGGTGCAAGATGGGCGTACGTCCGATGGACCTGCTGATCGGTGATGAAAATTCCAGAGGGACGCCGGAGCGCATCGCGACATTCGAGAACCTCGGCGACGAGCGCCGTATCGGTATCCGTGTAGGATCAACACTGATGATGCTGATCACAGATGACGAGAAACGCTATAGAAGCGGTGATATCATCCGTCTGGAGGTACGCGGGGAAAAAACTCACCTGTTTGATCTGGAGAGCGGCGAGCGTATCCGGGAAAAGGGATGACAAATACGAAAAAAGATGGTTCAGGTATCGAAAAATAAATAGAAGCACGGTGTGCTGAATAAGGGGCTGGGCGGAGAATGCGGGGAAATCGGATCCTGCATGGTCTGCGCCAGCCTTTTTGTATGAGTATTTTTATAAGAGCGTTGTGTAAAAATGCAGGCGTGTGCATGAATGGACGGGACAGAAGGAGGAACGTATGAAATATTATATAGGCTTAGACAACGGCGGTACAACGACAAAGGCTGCCATTTTTGACAATACCGGACGGCAGCTGGGCTGCTGCAGCGTGGCAACAGCAGCGCTGACTCCGCGCCCGGAGTTTGTTGAGCGCGATATGGAGGAGATGTGGGACGCAAACTGTCAGGTGGTACGCGGCGTGCTGGAGCAGACAGGGATCGCGGCGCAGGAGGTTGCCGGGATCGGCGTGTGCGGCCATGGGAAGGGGCTGTACCTGTGGGGAAAGGATGACAGACCGGCACGAAATGGTATCATCTCAACAGACAACCGCGCATACCGGTATGTGGAGCGCTGGAAGGCGGACGGGACAGAAGAAAAGGCGTTTGAACGTTCCTGTCAGCATTTGATGAATTGCCAGCCGGTGGCGCTTCTGGCGTGGCTGAAGGAGCATGAACCGGAGAATTATAAGAATATCAAATACGTGTTTGAGTGCAAGGATTATATCCGGTTCCGCCTCACCGGATCAGCAAGAGCGGAGATCACGGACTATTCCGGTGCACATTTTATGAATCTGAAGACGGGAGAGTATGATCCCGAGCTTCTGCGCCTCTTTGGCATTGAAGAGATGGAGGGAGCGCTCCCGCCGCTTTGCCGTGCAGACGAGATCGCGGGCTATGTGACCAGGGAGGCGGCAGACAGGTGCGGTCTGAAAGAGGGGACGCCGGTCGTCGGAGGCTTCTTTGATATCAATGCGTGCGCGGTGGCTTCCGGCGTGATCTATCCGGATTTGATCTGTATGATCGCAGGAACGTGGTCGATCAACGAATATATCCGAAAGGAAGCCGTAGTCGATGGAAGGGTGCAGATGAACTCTCTGTTTGCACTGCCGCAGTATTATCTGATCGAGGAGTCCAGTGCGACCTCAGCGGGCAATAATGAGTGGTTTATCAGTCAGCTTTTGCCGGAGGTAAAAAAAGAGGCGAAGGCGGCAGGGAAGAGTGTCTATGAGATAGTCAATGAGTGGGTGAGTGAGATCTCCCCGCAGACCTTTGTGCCGGTATTCCTTCCATTTTTAATGGCGTCGAATGTGCATCCGAATGCAAAGGCAAGTTTTGTGGGATTGAATGTGTCTCATACGAGGAAGCATATGGCGCGCAGTGTCTATGAGGGCATCGCTTTTTGCCACAGATACCATCTGGAAAAGCTTCTGGCGACCATGGAACAGGAGCCGCGTGCGATCCGTCTCTCCGGAGGTGCGGCAAAGTCGGCGGTCTGGGCGCAGATGTTTGCAGATGTGATGAAGCTTCCGATCGAGACGGTCGAGGCGGAGGAAGCCGGGGCGCTTGGCTGCGCGATCGCGGCCGCTTCTGCGACAGGGGCGTATGCGTCTATGGAGGATGCGATCAGTCATATGACGGTCGTTGGCAGGACGATCGCGCCGAATCAGGAGCTTGCAGATATATATGACCGCAAGTACGCAGTCTATAAAAAAACGCTCACCTGTCTTGACGGGCTGTGGGATGAGATGCAGAAGCTTGTAGAGCTTGGGGAGCAGGCATAGGACAGGTTTACCTGGAAAGGGAGAAAAAGACAAAACAGGAAAGAAGGGACGGGGCTGCTGCGGCAGCTCCGTCTGTCGCAGAAGGGAGAGGATGGACAATCCGCAACCGCAGCATTTACGAAAGGATTTTTTTGTGCTATGATAGCGTCAGCGTGTAAGGGACAAAGCAGTCCCTGCATATGTATGGATGCCGGCGGCGCAGCCCTGCAAAAAGGGCCGGTGCGGGAGGCTGGAGAACGGATAAGGAGTTTAGAGAATGAAAAAAAGTCTGAAGAGGATCAACAGTGTTTTTATTATGGCAGCGGCTATGATGCTTGGCGGCTGTGCGATGGGCGGCGCGACGGGGCAGAATACAGTTGCCGGCAATGCGGCGCTCGATGCGGGAGAGTATCAGCAGGCACAGCAGCTTTTTGCAGATGCAGTCCAAAGCGGTGAGGAAGCCGTGCTTGCATACCGTGGACTGGGGCTTTCTTATATGGGGCTGGCACAGTATGAGGATGCACAGCAGGCGTTTTCGGACGCGCTGGAGTATACAGACGGGCGTATGCCGGAAAATAAGCTGGATCTTCGGCTGCACCTGGCGACGGCGCAGTACAGGCAGGAAGAGTACGAGGATACGATCGAGACGTGCGATGAGATCCTGCAGGAGGAAAAGAAGGGAAATGCGGACGCATACTTTTTAAGAGGGGCGAGCCATCTCTACCGGGGCGAGCAGGAGGAGGCGAAAGCAGATTTTGACGCCGCTGTAAAGCTTGCGCCGGAAGATTATGATCTGTATCTGAATATTTACCAGTGCTATAATGACGAGAATATCTCCGGGCTGGGAGGAGAGTATCTGCAGAGCGCGCTGAATATTCAGGGCGAGGATATGGAACACTATTATAACAGGGGGCGCATTTATTATTATCTGGAGGATTATGAGACTGCGCAAAGCCAGCTGATCGGACCGGTGGAGCAGAAGTATGAGCCGGCGATGGAGCTGATCGGACAGGTGTATCTCAGGCTTGGCGATTATGAGCACGCGCTTGCGACGTACCAGCAGATCCAGGAGGAGTTTGGAAAGACGCCTCAGTCCTATAATGGACTTGCTCTGTGTGCGATGGCAGACGGTGATTACAGCACGGCGCTTTCCTATATCGGGGAAGGGCTTGCGCTGGAGGGAAGCGCGGGAAAGCAGGAGCTGTATTTTAATGAGATCATTGCATACGAGAACATGCAGGATTTTGAGACAGCAAAAGCAAAGGCGCAGGAGTATGTGCAGCGGTATCCGGGAGACGAGGCGGGACAGAAGGAATGGACGTTTCTGTCAACGCGCTGAGTGCATCGGGAAGCGTTTTATATTTTAGGAAAGAACAGGTTCTATATATGGAAATGACAGAATTAAAAGCAATACAGGAGCGGGTGATCCTTGTAGGCGTACAGCAGGCTGTGGGCGATGATACGGAGGAGTCGGTCCGCGAGCTCGGCGATCTGGCTGAGACGGCGGGCGCCAGTGCAGTGGCCTCTGTGATACAAAAGAGAGAGCGGATCCATCCGGGGACGTATATCGGGAAGGGCAAGCTGGACGAGGTGCGCCGCCTTCTCTGGGAGACAGAGGCGACCGGCATCATCTGCGATGATGAGCTGTCTCCGGCGCAGCTGAATAATCTGCAAAGCGAGCTTGACTGCAAGGTGATGGACCGCACGCTTTTGATCCTGGATATTTTTGCGCGTCATGCCACTTCCCGGGAAGGAAAGCTCCAGGTCGAGCTGGCGCAGCTGCGTTACCGGGCGGCAAGGCTTACGGGACTGGGGAATTCTCTTTCCAGACTGGGAGGCGGTATCGGTACGAGAGGACCGGGAGAGAAAAAGCTGGAAATGGACCGGAGGCTGATACGGACAAAGATCAGCCATCTGAAACGGGAGCTGGAAGAGGTGATCCGGCACCGGGAGCTGATCCGGTCGCAGCGCCGCAGGGCGCAGCAGAAGATCGTTGCGCTGGTGGGCTATACCTCAGTCGGAAAATCAGCGATCTTCCGCGCAATGACAGGGGCGGATGTCCTTGAGGATGCGAAGCTTTTTGCGACGCTGGATACGACAACGCGCGGTATTCGCCTGTCAGGCAGTCAGGAGGTGCTTCTGACAGATACGGTAGGCTTTATCAGAAAGCTGCCTCATCATCTCGTGGAGGCGTTTAAGAGTACCCTGGAGGAGGTCTGCTGCGCAGATATCCTGATCCATGTGGTCGACTCCTCCAGTACGCAGATGGAGGCGCAGATGCAGGTAGTATATGAGACGCTGCATGAGCTCGGAGCAGACGGCAAGCCGGTCATTACCGTATTTAACAAGCAGGATCTGCTCGCGGACCGCCAGACCTTTCGTGATTTTCGCGCGGAGCGCAGTATACTGACGTCTGCGCATACGGGCGAGGGGCTCCCTGAACTTAGGGAGGCAGTGGCTGATGTGCTCCGCTCGCAGAAGATCTACATCGAACGGCTTTATCCGTATGAGAAGGCAGGAGTGATACAGCTGATCCGCAAAAAGGGCGAGCTGGTCGAGGAGGCCTATCAGGAGGATGGGATCTTTGTGCGTGCATACGTGCCGGAGAGTATTTATATGAATGTATAGACCGTACAAAAGTTTTCATAAAAAGAAAAACAGACAGCTTACAGATGCCGCAAATACCCGTATAACAGGGCGTTTGCGGCATTTTACATATCTATATTTAGTTGTTTTCTGGAAAAATAATACATATATATAGTATGGATCCCGGCGGGGATCTGGGGAAAGTCCATTGACTTACCTGCGCTGCGGTGTTATACTGGAGTCCGGGTCGCAGTGATGCGAAACAAGATATAGTTATATATATAATGTCAGGGAGGGTTATATTGTGTTTAAAGTGATAAAGCGGGATGGAGAAGTCGCTGATTTTGATCTCGCAAAGATCAGCGGGGCGATAGCGAAGGCATTTGAAGCAAAACAGATGGAATATAACAAAGACATGGTAGATCTTCTGGCGCTGCGTGTGACAGCAGATTTTCAGAGTAAAATAAAGGATGGTCTGATCGATGTAGAGAGTGTGCAGGACAGTGCAGAGCATGTGCTGATCCAGGCAGGCTATGCGGATGTGGCGAAGGCATATATCCTTTACCGCAAGCAGCGGGAGAAGATCCGGAATATGAAGTCAACGATCCTTGATTATAAAGAGATCGTGAACAGCTATGTAAAGGTAGAGGACTGGAGAGTAAAGGAGAATTCTACCGTCACGTATTCTGTGGGCGGGCTGATCCTGAGCAATTCAGGCGCCGTTACGGCAAATTACTGGCTTTCAGAGATCTATGATCAGGAGATCGCGGAGGCGCACCGCAATGCAGATATCCACATTCATGACCTTTCGATGCTTACAGGCTACTGTGCAGGCTGGTCCTTAAAGCAGCTTATTCTGGAAGGGCTTGGAGGGATAAAAGGAAAGATCACATCTGCTCCTGCCAAGCATCTGTCCGTACTGTGCAATCAGATGGTGAACTTCCTCGGTATCATGCAAAATGAGTGGGCAGGCGCGCAGGCATTTTCCTCCTTTGATACGTATCTGGCTCCCTTTGTAAAGGCGGACGGGCTTTCTTATCCGGAGGTCAAGAAATGCATCGAGTCCTTTATCTATGGTGTGAATACTCCGAGCCGCTGGGGGACACAGGCGCCGTTTTCCAATATTACGCTGGACTGGACTGTCCCGAACGATTTGGCAGAGCTTCCGGCGATCGTTGGCGGACAGCCGATGGATTTCTGCTATAAGGACTGTAAGAAGGAAATGGATATGATCAACCGCGCCTTCATCGAAACGATGATCGAGGGGGATGCGAATGGCCGCGGGTTCCAGTATCCGATCCCGACGTATTCGATCACAAAGGATTTTGACTGGTCGGAGACAGAGAACAACCGGCTGCTCTTTACCATGACAGCGAAATACGGCACACCGTATTTTTCAAATTATATCAACAGTGATATGGAGCCGAGCGACGTGCGCAGCATGTGCTGCCGTCTGCGCCTTGACCTGCGCGAGCTGCGCAAGAAGATGGGCGGATTTTTCGGTTCTGGAGAGAGTACGGGAAGTGTCGGGGTCGTGACGATCAATCTTCCGAGACTTGCCTTCCTTGCGGCAAATGAAAAAGACTTTTATCACAGACTGGATCATATGATGGATATTTCCGCCCGTTCTCTGAAGATCAAGCGGGATGTGATCACGAAGCTGCTGGATGAGGGGCTGTATCCGTATACGAAACGCTACCTTGGCTCCTTCGATAATCACTTTTCAACGATCGGTCTGATCGGTATGAATGAGGCGGGACTGAATGCAAACTGGCTGCGTAAGGATCTGACGCATCCGCAGACGCAGCAGTTTGCGAAGGATGTGCTCAACCATATGAGAGAACGCCTTGTGAAGTATCAGGAGGAATACGGAGATCTGTATAATCTGGAGGCAACGCCGGCAGAATCTACGACCTACCGCCTGGCAAAGCATGACCGTGCGCGCTGGCCGGAGATCATCACAGCAGGAAAGCCGGGTGATACACCGTATTATACGAACAGCTCGCATCTGCCGGTAGATTATACGTCCGATATTTTTGATGCGCTTGATATCCAGGATGACCTGCAGACACTCTACACCTCCGGCACGGTCTTTCATGCCTTCCTCGGAGAGCGGCTTCCAGGCTGGAAGGCAGCGGCGACGCTGGTGCGCAAGATCGCGGAGAATTATAAGCTGCCGTACTATACTCTGTCGCCGACGTATTCGATCTGTCAGGCACATGGGTATCTGGACGGAGAGCAGGAGGTCTGCCCGATCTGCGGAGAACGGACCGAGGTCTACAGCCGTATTACCGGATACTATCGTCCGGTGCAGAACTGGAATGATGGAAAGACGCAGGAATTTGCGAATCGTAAGCTGTACGATATCGAGCATTCGGTACTGAAGAAGCACGCGGACGCAGGCGCAGGCGCTGTGTATCAGGCTGGTATGAATGTGGTTGTTCCGAAAGAGATCAGCCGCCCGGATGATTGCGATGTGGCCGGGGCTCAGACAGAGGGCAGCGGCGAGGTGCGGTATCTTTTTACGACAAAGTCGTGCCCAAACTGCCGGATCGCAAAGGAGATGCTAAGAGGTGTAGCCTATGAGACCGTTGATGCTGAGGAAAACCAGGAGCTTGTCAGCGAATACGGGATCATGCAGGCTCCAACGCTCGTGGTACTGTGCGGCAATACCGTTGACAAGTATGTAAATGCTTCTAATATCAAACGATACGTAGAAGAAGCCCGTCTGGCATAAAAATATAAATATAACAGAAATAATCCGGACCGGTCAGGGATCAAAGGTGATTTCCTGACCGGTCCGGATTATTTCATAGTGTCCGTTGTGTAAAAGCGTGGGAGTGTGCAAAACGCACGTTTGTTTTTGTATAAGACATAAGTTATGCGCACAGTATCTTGCATGCATCTGGATTATACAGTACAATGAGCACAAAGTGAACTGAGGGACTGCTGTCGGCTGCTTTGTGAGAGTATGCGGATGTGCAGCAGATATATCCGGCTGGCATGGAGAGAAAGATGGGAGGAGTCGATATGGATGTTCAGCTTCAGGCATTAAAGGATGCCTCGATCCGAAAAGGCAAACGGGGGATCATGCGGGTCGTGTTCGGCCGCACCGGGATACTTCTCGGTCTTTTACTGCTCCAGCTTCTGCTTCTGTTTGTCATCATCCGGTTTCTGGCGCAGTATGTGTATGTGTTTTTTGGAGGACAGATCGTATTCGGGATACTGATGCTTGTGATCATTGTGAACCGACAGGAAAATCCGGTGTTCCAGCTTACGTGGACTGCCCTGGTGCTGCTCTTTCCTGTATTTGGAGGACTTTTATATCTGTATGTCGAGATGCAGCCCGGGACCCGTGTGCTTGCGGGAAGGATCCGGGAGATCGACGAGCGCACGGCGCAGCTGCTCTCGCAGGATCCGGCGACTGTGCATGCCCTGCAGCAGACGGGCAGGCGGACGGCGCAGCTGATCAAATATGTCTGGAAGAATGACGGATACCCGGTCTATCAGAATACACAGGTCCGGTATTTTAGAAGCGGCGAGGAGAAATTTGAGCAGCTTCTGCAGGAGCTGGCCGCTGCGCAGCGGTTTATTTTTCTGGAATATTTTATTATTTCCGAAGGGTATATGTGGGACAGCGTTTTTGAGATCCTCAAAGCAAAGGTGCAGGAGGGGGTTGAGGTGCGCGTGCTGTATGACGGTATGAATGAGCTGTATAATCTGCCGTCTGACTTTTCGTCCCGGCTAAAAAGTGCAGGGATCCGGTGCAGAGCGTTTTCTCCGGTGTATCCGGTGATATCGACACATTATAATAACAGAGATCACCGCAAGATCGCCGTGATAGACGGGCATACGGCATTTACAGGCGGGGTGAATCTGGCAGATGAATACATCAACCGCAGAGAGCGCTTCGGACACTGGAAGGATGCGGCGATCATGCTGCGCGGAGAGGCGGTCAGAAGCTTTACGGTTATGTTTTTGCGGATGTGGAACATTTATGATAAGCTGGAGAATTTTTCTGTATATCTGAAGACCGGAGATGTGTCCGTTCCTGCGCAGGAGAGCCGCGGCTTTGTGATGCCCTACGCCGCCAACCCGTTTGGGAAGGAGAAGACAGCAGAGCGCATCTATATTGATATTCTGAACAGCGCCAGTCAGTACGTGCATATCATGACGCCGTATCTTGTGCCGGGGCATGAGATGATGCAGGCGCTTGTCTATGCAGCGCAGCGCGGCGTTGATGTAAAGCTCATTCTTCCGCATATTCCGGATAAAAAGTATGCGTTTGCACTGGCACATTCCTATTATAAGAAGCTGATCTGCGCAGGCGTACAGATTTATGAGTATACTCCGGGATTTATCCATTCCAAGGTATTTGTAAGTGATAATAAGAGAGCGGTCGTCGGGGCGATCAATCTGGACTACCGCAGCCTGTATCTCAATTTTGAGTGTGCAGTATTTTTGTATGGCGTGCCGCAGATCTGTGATATTGAAGCAGATTTTCGCGCGACCCTGCCCAAATGTCAGCTTATGACCATGTTTGATGTGCGGCATGACAGATGGACAAGAAAGCTTGCCGGGATGTTTTTAAAGATTATGGCGCCTTTGATGTAGGATGCGGGAAATTTGATTTTGGAAAGAAGACGTATTGTTTTTTTGGCGGATTTCTGTTATAAATGGAAAAGGATTTTATGAAGCAGCACCGCAGTATGCGGATGAAAGGAACAGGTTATGTCATTTATCAGTGCATTTCATGTGCTCGGACCGGAGATGATCGGTCCATCGAGCTCTCATACAGCAGGAGCGTGTTCGATCGCGCTTCTGGCGCAGCAGATGGCGGACGGCCCTGTTGTGGAGGTAGAATTCATCCTTTACAATTCCTTTGCGCAGACCTATCACGGACATGGAACGGATCTGGCCCTGCTGGGAGGCGTGATGGGCTTTGCCCCGGATGACAGGAGGATCCCGTCTGCATTTTCTATCGCAGGGGAGCGGGGGATCTCTTATCGGTTTATTGAGGCGGGGGAGGATCCGGATATTCACCCCAATACCGTAGATATCCGGATCACCTGTGCAGGCGGGCGCTCTTATACGGTGCGCGGAGAGTCTCTTGGCGGCGGAAAGATGAGGATCAGCAGGATCAATCACATTGACGTGGATTTTTCCGGCGAGTACAGTACTCTGATCATTATCCATTATGACCGGCCGGGCGTGATCGCGCATATTACGCGGTGCCTGAGCGAGAAAAATGTGAATATTGCTTTTATGAAGCTGTTCCGGGAGAAAAAAGGGGACATTGCATACAGCATTATTGAGTTTGACGGCTCCCTGCCGGAGGATACGAAGGAGCAGATCCTTCAAAATGATAACGTGCAGGATGTTACCTTTATCCCGATCCAAAGGAGAGTATAGCTATGGATTTTAAGAATGCAAAGGAGCTTCTGGAGCTGTGCGCGGCGCAGGATGCTCCGATCTCCTCAGTCATGAAGATGCGCGAGTGTGCGCTGGGAGAGACAACGCAGGAAGCTATTTACGCGCAGATGGCGCATGCGCTCTGGGTCATGCGCGAATCTGTGACTGCTCCGGTCGAAGCGCCGAAGCGTTCGATCGGAGGACTGATCGGGGGAGAGGCGCAGAAGGTCTGCCGTCACCGCACAGAGGGAAAGGCAATTTGCGGCAGCGTACTCTCACGGGCAATCTCCTACGCTATGGCAGTGCTGGAGACGAATACAACAATGGGCCTGATCGTCGCGGCTCCGACAGCAGGGTCCTCGGGGGTGATACCGGGACTTCTGCTTGCTTTGCAGGAAGAATACGGGCTGGATGATGCGCAGATCATTGATGCGCTCTTTAATGCAAGTGCGGTCGGCTATCTCGCCATGCGCAACGCGACGGTCTCAGGCGCGGTCGGCGGCTGTCAGGCAGAGGTGGGCGTGGCAGGCGCGATGGCGGCTTCCGCTGCGGTGGAGCTTATGGGAGGCACGCCGCAGCAATGTCTGGATGCGGCGACCTTTGTACTGATGAATTTTCTCGGTCTGGTCTGCGACCCGATCGGGGGGCTTGTCGAGTGTCCGTGTCAGGGAAGGAATGCGGCCGGTGTGACTGTGGCGCTTACGGGGGCAGAGCTTGCTTTAAGCGGCGTGACACAGCTGATCCCGTTTGATGAGATGCTCCAGACCATGTACCAGGTGGGACGCCAGATCCCTCCAAGTCTGAGAGAGACTGCGCTCAGCGGCTGTGCCGCTGCGCCTGCGGCAAAGAGACTGTGTCAGTAATAAAGAACAAAAAACAGCATGCAGACCGGGGCGCCTGTGGAAAACAGCAGGGATATGCGGCAGGTCTGGTGGAAAACAGAGGTGAAAAAACGATGTGGTCGGATCGGATCGAACAGACAAGGCAGATGCGCCGGGAGCATCTGGCAGGCGGAGGCGGAGAGCGCGTCCGCAAACAGCATGAAAAAGGAAAGATGACGGCAATGGAGCGTATCGGGTATCTGCTTGATCAGGGATCGTTCCATCCGGTCGACAGCTTTTTTGAGACAAGGCAGGACAGCGCTTCTTTGCTGCAGGGAAAGACGTATCTCGGAGACGGTGTGATCACCGGATGGGGGACGATAGACGGACGGCGCGTGTGCGTGGCCGCTGAGGACTTTACTGTGATCGGCGGAACACTGGGAGAGATCCATGCGCAGAAGATCTGCAATATCCAGGATATGGCGCTGGAAATGAAGATACCGCTGATCCTGTTAAATGACAGCGGCGGAGCCCGTATTGAGGAAGGGATCCTTTCTCTGAGCGGCTATGGCGGAATGTTCCGGCGCCATGTACAGGCGTCCGGCGTGATCCCTCAGATCGCAGCGATCCTGGGACCGTGCTCCGGCGGCGCGAGCTATTCCCCGGCGCTGTGCGATTTTGTCTTTATGGTAGAGGGATTAAGCAAGATGTGCCTGACGGGGCCGGCGGTCGTAGAGTCGGTGCTCGGGCAGAAGGCGACGCTGGATGAGCTTGGCGGTACGCAGGTACATGGATGCAAAAGCGGTGTCGCACATATGGTATGTGCGGATGAGAAGGCGTGCCTTGACCGCATCCGGGCTCTTCTTGCCTATCTGCCGTCAAACAGCAGCCGGGAAGCAGCACAGGAGCTCATTTCCAGGTGGAGCGCGTCATACGGGGAGAGGGTGTCTTCCAGAGGATTTTCTGAAAAGCCGTTTGAGAGCATCGTTCCGGACAATCCGCGCCGGGCGTATGATGTACACGAGGTGATCACAAATATCCTGCAAAATGACAGCTTCTATGAGATACAGGAGACGTTCGCGATGAACGCGGTGACTGGCTTCGGCGTTTTTGACGGACGTGTGCTGGGTATCGTGGCAAATCAGCCGGCGTATCTGGGAGGAGCGATTGACTGCAATGCTGCGGACAAGATCGCGCGCTTTATCCGTACCTGCGACTGCTTTGGGATACCGCTTCTGACGCTTGTGGATGTGCCGGCGTTCTTTCCGGGGGTGCAGCAGGAGCAAAGCGGTATCATACGTCATGGCGCGAAGATCCTGTATGCGTATGCAGAGGCGACTGTCCCGAAGGTCACGCTGATCATGAGAAAGGCGTACGGCGGCGCTTTTATTGCCATGAACTGCAAGATGATGAGCGCGGATGCGGTGTACGCATGGCCGATCGCGGAGATCGCAGTCATGGGGGCAGACGGAGCGGTACAGATCATCAGCCGGCGTCAGATCGCACAGGCAGCGGATCCGCAGCAGGAGTACGAGCGGCAGAAAGCACAGTATGAGGAGAAATTTTCCAACCCGTTTCTCGCGGCGAAAAAGGGATATGTCGATGAGATCATCCTTCCGGAGGAGACGGTCGGGAGATTAAAAGAGACATTCCGGCTGCTGCGGACGAAGGAAGCGCAGCCTTATATGAAGAAACACGGCAATATACCATTATAAAAACGGAGGATTTATGATATTTTCAACATACCAGTTTATTTTTGCATTTCTGCCGGTCACGTTTTTTGTCTATTTTCTGCTGAACCGGTTTCGCTATTATTCTATTGCAAAGATCTGGCTCGTATTGGCTTCCCTCTATTTTTACGGACAGGGAAGTCCTGATTTCTTTCCATTCTTTCTTGGAAGTGTGATCGGAAACTATGTAGTCGGCTCCTGCCTGACCCGGATGGATGGAGAACAGAGGATGCAGAAGAAGCTCCTGCTCTTTCTTGGCATCATGGGCAATGTAGGGTTGCTTGGCTACTATAAATATACAGATTTCTTTATTGAAAACTATAATCTGCTGACCGGAAGTGATTATGCCCTCAAGCATATTGTGCTGCCGATCGGTATTTCCTTCTTTACGTTCCAGCTGATCGCTTTTCTGGTGGATTCCTATCGTGGGGAGACAAAGCAGTATGATGTGATCAACTATCTGCTTTTTATCACCTTCTTCCCGCAGCTTATTGTCGGTCCGATCATCCATCATGCAGAGGTCGTGCCGCAGTTTGAGGATGAGAAGAATCTGAAGCTTAATTTTGATAATATCGCGGCGGGACTGTTTCTGTTTTCTATCGGCTGTGCCAAGAAGATCCTTCTGGCAGACCCGCTGACAACGGATGCGCAGGCTTTCTTCGGGAATATCACGGACTCGCTTCCCATGCTGGAATCCTGGTATCATTCGATCGAATATACGGTTTCGTATTATTTTGACCTGTCCGGCTATGCGGACATGGCGATCGGACTGGGACTGATGTTTAACATTGCGATCCCGCACAACTTTGACTCTCCGTACAAGGCGCGCAACTTCCAGGATTACTGGAAGCGCTGGCATATGACGCTGTCGCGGTTTTTGTCGGCTTATATTTTCCGTTCCGTGTACCGCAAGGGCGATAAGTGGCGCAATTATTATATTGCTACCATGGTTACCTTTTTCGTATCAGGCTTCTGGCACGGCGCAGGCTGGACCTTTGTAGTCTGGGGAATCGTCAATGGCGTGTTTGTGTGTATGGCTGCGTGGATGCGTCGGAAAAATCTGAAATTCCCGTTCCCGATCGCGTTTTTCCTGACGGCAGTTGGTGTAGTCGGCGTACGTGTCCTGTTCGTATCCACGACCTTTACGGATGCCTGGAATGTCTACCGCGGCATGGTCAATGTCGGCTCGCTGGGCGGCAGCGTATATGAGATCGCACAGCACGTATGGGGCTTTGTAAAAGGAAACGCGCAGTGCACCATCCTGCTTGCGGCAGGTCTGTTTATCTGCTGGTTCCTGCCGAACTCGCGTCAGATGATGGAGCGGTTCAAACCGGGATGGAAGAGTGCGGTATATGCAGCGGTGCTGCTTTTACTGTGTATCATGCAGATGAACCAGGTGGTACAGTTCCTGTATTTCCAGTTCTAAGGTAAGTATCGAGTGGTCAATGTGCAGACAGGAGGCTATATGAAGAAGAGTAAGCAATGGATCGCGCTGTTTCTGGCGCTGGTATCCGCAGGGATCGCAGCGTTTATGACAGTTAATTTCTTTGTCGATCCGACCGGGTATTTTGCAGTAGAGCGCGGCGCTGATGAGATTGATGCGAACGGCTACACGCGCGCGGCAAAGAGTAAATATATGAAGAAACATGCAGGGGAATACGATGCGGTGGTCCTTGGGGGATCAAAGGCGGGCGTCCTTGACACAGAGCTTCTGTCCGAATACACTGGCAGAAATTATTATAATTTTTATGTGGCGTACGGCTGTTTTGCAGATTTCCTGACGTATGCGCAGTACCTGATCGATGTGGCGGGGATCGAGGAGATCACGCTGCATTTAAGCAGTATTGAGGTACAGAAATATTCGCGTGCAGATACGAATGAGGTGTATGAGGTGCCTGCGGTCGTAGAAGGCGGCGCATGGAATACACTCCTGGAAAATCTCAATTATCTTTGCAGGAATATCACTTCCTCGATCGATTATCTGACACAGGGGAATACGCAGCAGGAGCGCGGTATGGACGCACTGTCGACCGGAGAGCGCAATTATTCTTATCCGTACAGTCTGATGGAGCAGGATCCGGACGGATATGTGCAGGAATATGTGCTGCCGCGCTACGAAAAGAATCTGAAAAAGCTGTTTGATGAGGAGGCTCCGTCCATGCCTGCGCTCAAGAAGAACGTAAAGGCGATGCGAGAACTCAAGGCGCTGTGTGAGGAACGGGGTGTGACGCTTAAAGTTGTGATCGGACCGACCTTCCTCGGCGAGATGTATAAGTTTGAGAGCCCGGAATATTATGAGTATCTGCGCCAGCTCGTGCAGATCACAGATATCTGGGATTTCAGCGGATTTACGCAGGAAAACAGAAATCCATACAATTTCGTCAATGAGGGGCATTATAACAATGCAGTAGCCGACCTGATCGTTGATACGATGTACGGGAAAGGCACAAAAGACGGCTTCGGCGTTCTGCTGACCAGGGATACGATTGATGAGTATCTGGCAGAACGTGCGCAGGCATATGAAGAGCTGAAAGAAGAGTATGAACAAACCGGAAACGTAGGGCTGTTCGGACCGGATTCGGGCAGTCTCGTGAAATGAGACAGATCCTGTGAAGGGAAACAGATAAAAAAAGAGTACTGCAGGTATGATTTCCGGCAAATAGCCGGTATACCTGACAGTACTCTTTTTGGGTTTACTGAAGCTTTTGCAGATCCTCGAGGGCATGCTCCCGCAGGATAGTCTCCATGTGCTCGGAAAAATGCGCCTCCATAGCAGGGTGAAATCTGCAGGTCTGACCGTATTCAGAGAGAACGTTGCAGATCTTGTTGAACTGCTGGGCTGAGTTTTTCGCTTTTTTGACAAGCAGATAATACTCGCCGTTTTCCGGATCCTTGTAAAGTGAGCTTGGACTGGTGCACATCGTGCCAAGGACGCCTGCGGCACGGATCGCGTGATCGAGTGAGCGGAACATATAGAACCGTGTCAGACGGCGAAGCTCTTCATCCTCATGCTCTGGTGGAACGTCTTCCTTTTGTTCAGCTGTCTGCTTTTTTTGTGCAGGCTCGGAGGATGCTGCCTGCTTTTTGGCTTCTGTGATCTTTTTGATCAGACCGAGAATATCATCAGCGCCCTCGATGCGGTCCTTCAGATCAGAGAAGGAGACGCCATTTTCTGCGTCCGGATCTTCCGGGGAAAAACGGGAAAATCTCGTATCCAGCTCCTCCGGATCATCCACCTTGGTAATGATCAGTATGATCGAATCCATAGAAAGCGGAATCGCTTCTATAACAAGCGGTGTGTTGTCCGCTTCAAATCCAAAATCCTGTGCAGCTACCTGCATCATATCCTGAAACAGCGCCTTCGCTTTATCGGAGCCGTATGCAAGCTCGGCGAGCTTGATCTCCCTGTTTGCGAGATCTTCTCTTGTCAGAGTACAGCGAATCTGTTTGTCACTGATTTTTTCAATCTTCATTTCATCACATCCTTACCCAATAATCACTACTATATTATTATATACGCAGACGTGCAAAGAGTAAAGTGGATATAAAATGTAAAAACCACTTGCAAAATATACACATATTATATATAATAAATAACAGAAAGGTTATGTGGAGTTTTGAAAGAAAGGAGGAAAATAAAACTGCTGTGCTTCCCCACAGAGACGACGCCCATATACCCTTTCCGCACTTCTTTTACGCATTATAATCAATTTCTATTTTATACGCAAGTTAATATTTTATGAACACATACCGCACCGTATCGGATATTCCGGTATACGGGAAGCGTATTCTTTCGGGCATATCGGGAGCAGGAAATCATTATAATATATCACAGAGTTTTACAGAGCATCTCCATCGTCCGCGCGGTGTGAAAAAGGAGAAGAGTGGACAGACTGAAACAACAAAAAAGAAAGAAAAAGGGTGCAGGCTCTCTGATGCGGGAGCTGCAGGATTATGAAAGGCAGGGTACGCAGCTGTATCTGGACGAGCGGCCAAGTGCAGCGGGAGAGATCGCGAACGCGTGTCTGCTTGCAGAGCCCTCCGGGTACATGAGAGACTTTATCAGTGATGAGAAGGACCGCATCACAGAGATCCATTTTATCAGGATTCCGGAGCAGAAAAAATACTAAAAGAAAGGAAAGCAGCCGTAGCAGCGGTATTCCCCTTATTTTACTGTTGGCATGTTTCTTATTTTTTTATAAAAATGACTCCGAAAATAATGACGATTTCTGAAATAAATGTTAAACTGTCCGCAGAGAGTTACCATGAAAAGGGGAGGTACAGCGATGAATAAAAGAAGAAGGCAGTATCGGGTGCTTGCCGGGCTGATAGCGGGCATCGGCGTGATCGCGATACTGGCAGTCTGCATCATAAAGTTTATGCCCACCAGAGAACGGATCGCTCCAGAGGAGTATTTCGGGCTTACCGGGACGGGCGAGGCGGCGAATGCACTCGGAGGCACCGAGGCGGCAGTCGTTGTGGAGGATCATCTGGCACAGGAACGTGCGGTCATTATAGACGGAAGCGCATACGTGGATTACACACTGGTACAGCGCGACCTGAACTCACGCTTTCACTGGGACGCATCGGCAGGACTTTTGCTGTTCACGACGCCGGACCAGATATTTGAGATCTCACCGGACGGGACCTCCTACACCGTAGATGGACAGAGCTTCGATGCAGGCTATGAGATCCTGAAGACATCTCCTTCGGGGATGTTTCTGTCTGTGAACTTTATGCAGCAGTATTCGGATCTGAAGTTTGAAGTATTCGATGCGCCGTCCCGCGTGGTCGTGACGCGCGGCAGTACAGAACGAACCGTGGCGACGGTACAGAAGGACAGCGCCGTGCGCAGACTTGGCGGTATCAAGAGTCCGATCATCACAGATGTGACAGAGGGCACCCAGGTGCGTGTACTCGACCAGATGGAGGAGTGGTCCCAGATCATGACGGCGGACGGCTATATCGGTTATATCAAGAACAGCCGCCTTTCTGATACGGAGACGGTCATGACGGAAACCTTCTATCAGGGACCGGAATATACGAGCATGTCGCTCGGGGAGCGGGTGAATCTCGTATGGCATCAGATCAATTATCCGGAGATGAACGCTGATCTGAAAAAGGATATTTCCGGGATGTCAGGAGTCAATGTGATCTCTCCGACCTGGTATTATTTAAGCGACAACGAAGGGGGCGTGCTCTCATATGCAGATGCTTCCTATGTAAAGCGGGCGCATAAAAAAGGGCTCCAGGTATGGGCGCTCATCAGCAATTTCAGTGAGGATGTCAGCACTACGGCGCTTCTGGCTTCCCGTACTGCGCGCCAGAACGTACAGAACTATCTGATCAGTCAGGCGCTGGAGCTGGGCTTTGACGGTATCAATATTGATTTTGAGGGGATCGCGCAGGAGGCGGGCTATGATTACGTACAGTTTTTGCGTGAGCTGTCGATCCTGTGCCGGAAGAACCAGATCATACTTTCTGTGGATGTGCCGGTGCCGATGGATTTCTCAAAGCATTACAACCGCGCAGAGCTTGGCGCAGTGTGTGATTATGTGATCATGATGGGATACGATGAGCATTATGCCGGATCTGAGGTGGCAGGAAGCGTGGCGTCTATGGACTTTGAGATCACAGGCATTGAGAATATGCTTGGTGAGGTCCCCAAGGAGAAGCTGGTAAGTGCGATCCCATTTTACTCCAGGATCTGGTATACAAAGACGTTGGAGGATGGCTCGACGGAAGTGACGAGCGAGGCAGTATCAATGGAGTATGCCGAGCAGGTAGTGGCGGAGCAGGGCGCCGAGAAGGTCTACGATGCAAGCACGGGACAGCAGTATGCCGAGTGGACGGATCAGGAGGGAAGGCTTTGCCAGATCTGGCTGGAGGATGAGGATTCTGTCCGGGCGAGGGCAGCGCTCATAAAACAGTATGATCTCGCAGGTATTGCAGCGTGGGTACTTGGCAATGAAAAGGACAGCGTGTGGGCGGTCATCAGTGAGGAGATCAGCTGACGGCGGGCTGGCAGAAGGCTTTCGCAGGATGAAATAAAATAAGAAGCAGGTGAATTACCGCGGATGGTGTCGGCGCCGATACTGTCCGCGGTATCCTTTTGTAAATTGGCTTTTGTAAACTTCCTTGCGCATTTACTTGCGCACAGGGGGAAAATACTCTATAATATTCGGGTAGATATTTGTTAAATAAATCGCAAAGGAGCTCGGACATGGCGACGCAGATTCAGCGGATACGATACGAAAATGACAGAGAAAATGAGCTTTATATGATGCGGGATGATCTGCTTCCATTTTCCATGGGCGGAAATAAGGTGCGGATCGCGCAGGCATTTTTTGAGGATATGCAGCAGAAGGGCTGTGACTCTATGATCATATACGGGAGTCGGCACTCCAATCTCTGCCGGGTACTTTCTAATCTCTGCTTTTCCAGAGGGGTGGAGTGTACCATGATCTGTTCCCATGAAGAGCAGGAGGATGGCGCTGCGACGAATAATACACACCTGATCGACTGGACGCGCACGCGAATCGTACATTGCGAAAAGACGGCGATCGCGGACAGCGTGGAGCGTGTGATGGAGGAACTTTGCGCCAGGGGCAGGCGGCCCTATTATATTTATGGAGACAAGTACGGATGCGGGAATGAAGGGACGGCCGCTTCGGCGTATGCGAAGGCCTATTCCGAGATCCTGCAGTTTGAGCGGGAATGCGGCAGACCATTTGATTACATCTTCTGTCCTTCCGGCACCGGGGCGACGCAAAGCGGCCTGATCTGCGGGCATCTTCTGGCGCAGGATAAGAAGAAGATCATCGGCATTATGATCTCGTCACGCGAGACGGACAGGGCGTTTTCGGTGATCGCAGGAGGTATCCGCGACTATTTTGCGAAGCTCGGGCAGCCCCTTCCGGAGCAGTTTGAGAAGGAGATCCTTTTGCTGGATGGATACCGGGCCGGAGGATACGGGGTGTATGACGATGCGATCCGGTCGTGTATCCGTACAGAATATATAGAAAATGGTATTCCGCTCGATCCTGTTTATACAGGAAAGGCGTTCTGGGGAATGAAGGAATACATCAGGGAACAGAAGATCACAGGCAGCAGGATCCTTTTCCTGCATACGGGGGGAGCGCCGCTGTTTTATGATTTTCTGGCAAAAGAGGGAGCAGGGGAGCTGGAATGTTAGTTTCAATCGTAATACCATGCTATTATTCAGAAAAGACGATCCGCAGGGTCGTTGAGATGGTAATGGAAGAATTTGATAAAAATGAGGGCTATGAGTGTGAGTTTGTCCTGGTCAACGACGGATCAAAGGACGGTACTTATGCCCAGATCTGCGGGCTTGGCCGGCAGTATCCGAATGTCTGCGGCGTCAATCTGATGCGCAACTTCGGGCAGCATAATGCTCTGATGGCAGCGCTGCAGTATACGAAAGGAGAGCTTGTGCTCGGCATGGACGATGATATGCAGACGCATCCGTCGCAGATCTTTAAGCTTGTGCACAAGATCGAGGAGGGCTATGACGTCGTATACGGCGTATATCCGGTGAGGAAAAATTCTGCTCTCAAAAATCTTACCAGCAAGATCAATGAGGTGAGCTCACGGATCATGCTGAACCGCCCAAAGGATATTGTCTCGAGCAATTTCTGGATCATCACGCGGGCGGTCCGCGATGAGGTGATCAAATACGAGAGCTATAATCCATATATTGACGGTATCTTTTACCGTGTGACACATAATATCGGAAATGTTCCGGTCGAGCATCATAAGAGGGAGGTCGGCACATCGGGCTATACCTTCCGCAAGCTGTTCAATCTGTGGCTGGCATACTGGAATTTTTCGGTGATCCCGCTGCGCGTATCCTTTTTCCTTGGGATCTTTTCTGCAATGGCGGGCGTGATCATTTCCATACTGGTCGTGCTCAACAAGATCCTGTACCCGGATATCCCGGTGGGATGGTCTTCTACGCTGTGCACGATGGTATTTCTGTTCGGGCTGGTGCTGATGGTGCTTGGCATTGTGGGAGAATATCTGGGAAAGATCATTATGATACTGAACAATACGCCGCAGTATATTGTGCGGGAGACGGTAAACGCAGGAGATGGAACGCTTCACGGGATGGTCAGAGAGGTCATGCGCGCGGAGGCGGCATGTGCGAAGGAGCAGACGGGCGGCGCGCCGGATGGCGCACAGCCGGATCATGCGCGGGATGGCGCCGGGGCGCAGCCTGCACAGGAGAGTACCGGATTGTGAGGAACCGGGGGAAAGGTATATGAAGAAAATAATCATACTGGGTGCCAGTATCTATCAGGTGCCTCTGATCCAGACAGCGAAGCGTATGGGACTCTATACGATCGTTGCAAGCATTCCGGGAGAGTATCCCGGATTTGCGCTGGCAGATAAGGCATATTATATTAATACGACAGACAAAGAAGCGATCCTGGCAATGGCACAGGAGGAGCAGATAGACGGGATCTGTACGACCGGGACAGACGTAGCTGTCTCGACGATCGGATACGTCTGTGAACGCATGGGGCTTACCGGACTTTCCGAGGAGGCGGCGGTGCGGGCGACGGACAAGGCGCAGATGAAGCAGGCCTTTGAACGCGGTCATGTATCGGCGGCGGCGTACTGCCAGGCATACTCCCTTGAGGAGGCGTACCAGGCGGCGCGCCGGATCGGCTATCCGGTTGTCGTCAAGCGGGTCGACAGCTCCGGCAGCCGTGGCATCACGATCGTAAAGCGGGAGGATCAGCTGGAGGCGGCATACCGGACAGCGCTGGAGCGTTCCGGGAAGCCGTACGTGCTTGTAGAGGAACGGCTTGGCGGGACCGAGATCGGTGTGGACGGTATTGTGCAAAATGGCAGGCTTGTATTTCTGGCGCCGCATGAAAAGTTTGTCTACCGCAGCAAAACGGTCACGATCCCTGCCGGACACGGCTTTCCTTACCGGGGAGATGAAAAAGTACAGCAGGAGATCCTCAGGCAGATGGAGCGCGCGGTAGCGGCGCTCGGCCTGGATAACTGCTCCATCAATGCCGACGTATTTGTGGATAATGACCGGGTATCCGTCATCGAGATCGGAGGGCGGACCGGCGCGACCTGTATCCCGGAGCTGATCTCCATGTATTATGGATTTGATTTTTATGAAAAGATCCTGGAAAATGCAATGGGCATACCGCTTGACTTTTCTCCGGAAAAAGAGGGCGTTCCGTGTATGGCGAAGCTTCTGATGAGCCCTGTGAACGGGACGATCACCGCGATTGATGAGAGGCGGCTGGCGCGGATACGGGAACAGGGGATTGTGGCAGAGCTTGACTTTCCGGTCGGTCATGCCGTTGAGGCGATGGAGAACGGTACGACACGGATCGGTCACGTGGTCGCTGCAGCAGACAGCGTAGAAGAGCTTGACAAGATCGTCGGACAGGTCTACCGCTGTATCTGTGTAGACGGCAGCACACTGGAGGAATTATGGAAAGACTGAAGGATTATCTGTTTTTACATCTGAGTGTGATGATGTTTTCATTTACAAGCGTTTTTTCCAAGTTTGCTTCGCGGGAATTTAACGCAGGAGGCCTGAAAAATCCGAGGCTGTATCTGTTTGTATTTCTGATGTTTTTTGTCTGCTTTTTGTATGCGTTCTGCTGGCAGAAGATCATCAAAAAGTTTGACCTGAATATCGGCTTTGCGAACCGCAGCGTGTATCTGCTGTGGAGTCAGCTCTGGGCGGTGACGATCTTCGGAGAACATCTGACCGTGCGCAATGTCATCGGGCTGTTTATCGTGCTGGCGGGCGTCATTGTGGTATCACTGAGTGCAGGGAAGGACGAAAACGCAGGGAATGCATAGCTTAGGAGGAAGGATGAACCATGTGGCCATATCTGTTATTGATGTTTGCAGCGACATTTTTTACAGCAGTTTCTCAGGTGCTGCTCAAACGGAGCGCGCAGGAAGAACACAAAAGCTGGATCTATGAATATCTGAACTGGCGGGTGATCGTTGCATATGGGATCGCGTTTTCCGTACTGCTTCTGAACACGTATGCCTATACAAAGGTCGACATGAAGTACGGCGCAGTTATTGATACGTTCAGCTACGTATTTGTGATGATATTGTCCTACGTGATCCTCAAAGAGCGGTTTACAAAGGGGCAGCTGATCGGCAATCTGATCATCATCACGGGAGTCATGGTATATACTCTGTAGTGGACGCATATGCTTTGGTAAGGATTTGCATACCGGAGCGACAGATGATTCAGAAGATCAAGATCAAAAATCTGAGGTTTAAACAGAAAAAAAGAGTATTTCGGGTATCTGCGGTGATAGGATTGCTTATCGCCGCATTTTTTGCAGGCAGATCTGCTGCGGTGCTGCGGTACGGAAGCGTCCCGGCGTCTGTGGGGCATGATCTGCAGCAGGAGCTGCCATCTGACCCCGCGTCCGGCAAAAATACAGCGGACGGCATACTCACAAACAGCGCGGAGGGCAACTGGGGCCTAAGCTTTCAGGAGGAGGGAAAGCCCCCTGTCGCAAATGCGACCCGGGAAGAGCTCGCGCCCTACGGAGCGTGGTATGCGCAGGATACGCAGGAAAAAGTGATCTATCTTACCTTTGACTGCGGATATGAAAATGGAAACACGCCGGCGATTCTTGCGGCGCTGAAAAAACATCAGGCCCCGGCGACCTTTTTTGCAGTAGGCAATTTTATCGCGGATAATCCGGAGCTGATCCGGCAGATGCTCGCGGAGGGGCATACGGTTGGCAACCATACCATGCACCACCCGGATATGTCCAGAATCGCAGAAATGACTGCGTTTGAAAAGGAGATCAGGGACCTGGAACAGATATTTAAGGAGACGACCGGGCAGGAGATTTCAAAGTACTACCGTCCGCCGCAGGGGAAATACAGTCAGGCAAACCTTAAAATGGCACAGCAGCTGGGATATCAGACCTTTTTCTGGAGCCTTGCCTATGTAGACTGGTATGAGGATAAGCAGCCGACGAAGGAGGAAGCGTTTGATAAGCTGCTGGGACGTATCCACCCGGGAGCAGTTGTCCTTTTGCATAATACATCTGCGACGAACGGGGCGATCCTCGATGAGCTTCTGACGAAATGGGAGGAGATGGGATACCGGTTCGGGACACTGAAAGACTTGACAGAGGCGGGATGATTATGGTAAAATTTATCCGATTTTGAAAGGATAGATTGAGAAAGAGTCTTTTCAAACTTATTGATGGAGTTAAAAGCTCAAATTTTATAAGTTGATTACTTTATAATCAAAATGTGCTTTGGCGCATACTTGTGAAACGGTCAATAAGAGTAGTAAAAGTATCCTTACTATATAGACTCTGTTCATTCCGTCTTAGTTGAATGTTATTTATCGCTTTTTGTTTTCAGCCGGATCAGCAGATCGGGTGAGGGAAAGGCGTACTTATCATAAAACGATCAGCGCAGGTTTGTGTGGGAGCACAGCCTGCGTTTTTTGCAGTATCAGGAAAGTTCTCACTTTCCTGTACCGCAAAATCAAGATGCGCACGGATGCAAAAGAAAAAAGAGGAGGTTGGAGAGTTGAATATGTACCGAACACATCTTGACCAGAACCGTGCCCCGATCTATGAGGCGCTGGAGACATTCCGGCGGATGCGCGTGGTCCCCTTTGACGTGCCGGGGCACAAGCATGGACGCGGAAATCCGGAACTGACTGCTTTTCTGGGGCAGCAGTGTGTGGGGGTCGATGTAAACAGTATGAAGCCGCTGGACAATCTGTGCCATCCCGTCTCCGTGATCCGGGAGGCCGAGGAGCTCGCAGCGGATGCTTTTGGAGCAGCAAATGCCTTCCTGATGGTAGGAGGAACGACCAGCTCTGTACAGAGTATGGTGCTGACGGCCTGCAAGCGGGGAGATGAGATCATCCTGCCGCGCAACGTACACAGAAGTGTGATCAATGCTCTGGTCTTGTGCGGAGCAGTGCCGGTGTACGTCAATCCTGAGGTGGATCAGCATCTGGGGATCTCACTGGGTATGCAAAGAGAGCAGGTGGCAAAGGCGATCGCGGAGCACCCGAAGGCGGTGGCAGTGCTGGTCAATAATCCGACTTATTACGGGATTTGCAGCGATCTGCGCGCGATCGTACGGATGGCGCATGATGCCGGTATGCTCTGCCTGGCAGATGAGGCGCACGGGACCCATTTTTATTTTGGCGGCGGGCTTCCGGTCTCGGCCATGGCAGCGGGGGCGGATATGGCGGCTGTCTCCATGCATAAGAGCGGCGGCAGCCTGACACAGTCGAGTCTGCTTTTGACAGGACCGAAGGTCCACGCCGGCTATGTCAGACAGATCATCAATCTGACGCAGACGACGTCGGGCAGCTATCTGCTGATGTCAAGTCTTGATATCAGCCGCCGCAATCTGGCGCTTCGCGGACGCGAGGTGTTCCACAAGGTGGCTGATATGGCGGAATATGCGCGTCAGGAGATCAACGCGGTAGGCGGTTATTATGCGTTTGGCCGCGAGCTTTTAAATGGAAATTCTATTTTCGATTTTGATACGACGAAGCTGAGTGTGCATACGCTGGATATCGGTCTGGCAGGCATTGAGGTCTATGATATTTTGCGGGATGAGTATGATATCCAGATTGAGTTCGGAGATATCGGAAACATCCTGGCATATCTTTCTATGGGGGACCGCGCTCAAGAGCTGGAGCGTCTGGTAAGTGCGCTGGCAGAGATCAAGCGCCGGTATCAGAAGGACGGAACCGGACTGCTGGATCAGGAGTATGTGGAGCCGGAGGTTGTCACGAGTCCGCAGGAGGCATTTTACGCAGAGAAGATCAGCCTTCCGCTCGAGGAGAGCAAGGGGCGCGTGTGCAGTGAATTTGTGATGTGCTACCCGCCGGGGATCCCGCTTCTGGCGCCGGGAGAGCGGATCACGGATGAGATCCTGGAGCATATCCGCTATTCGAAGGAAAAGGGCTGCAGCATGACTGGATCGGAAGACCCGGATCTGCTGCGGATCAATGTGTTAGCATAAGAGGAGGAGTTACGCTATGGAAATGTGGTTCAGTGAGTTTCATACGCCGGATGTGAAGCACAGTATCCGCGTCACGCGCCATCTTTACTCAAAAAAGAGCGATTATCAGCAGATTGATATCTTTGAGACGCCGGAGTTCGGGCGAGTGCTGACGCTGGATGGAAATGTGATGCTGACAGAGCGGGATGAGTTTATCTATGACGAGATGATCACGCATGTGCCAATGGCAGTCCACCCGGGGATCCGCGATATCCTGGTGATCGGAGCCGGAGACGGCGGCGTAGTGCGGGAGCTGACGCGGTACGACCGTGTGCGCCGGATCGATCTGGTCGAGATGGATCCGCAGGTTGTGGAAGCGTGCCGGACGTATCTGCCGAGCAATGCCTGCCGGATGGATGACCGCAGGGTACATATTTATTTTGAAAATGCGCTGAAATTTATCCGTCGGTGCGAAGCAGCCTATGATCTGATCATTGTGGATTCGACTGATCCCTTCGGACCGTCAGAGGGACTGTTTACAAGAGAATTTTATGGGAACTGCTACAATGCGCTGCGGGAGGACGGCATCATGGTCAACCAGCAGGGAAGTCCGTTTTATGCAGAGGATGCGGGAGCGATGCAGCGAAGCCATAAGCGGATCGTGAGTACCTTCCCGATCAGCCGCGTCTATCAGGCACATATCCCAACGTATGCGGCAGGCTACTGGCTGTTTGGCTTTGCGAGCAAGAAATACCACCCGATCGATGATCTGAATGTGGAAGAATGGCAGTCGCTCAACCTGCATACGCGGTATTATACGACCAGATTGCATAAGGGGGCGTTCTATCTCCCGGCGTTTCTGGAGGAGATGCTCGAAGAGGTGGAGGAGAGATGATGCTGGGACCGAATATAGAGAATTTTATCGGATGTGACAGTACCTATGAGGATGCGCAGATCGTTTTGTACGGAGCGCCGTTTGACTCTACGACAAGCTTTCGCCCGGGAGCGCGGTTTGGCCCGTCGGCAATGCGCCATGAGAGCTTTGGACTGGAGACGTACAGCCCATATCAGGACAAGGATCTGACGGACTGCCGCATATTTGACAGTGGGGATATGGAGCTTTGCTTTGGCAGCGCCGAGGCCGCACTGTCGGATATCGAAGCGCGGGCGGAGCGTATCTGCAGTGACGGGAAGTTTCCGCTGCTGCTTGGCGGCGAGCACCTGGTGACGCTTGGAGCGGTACGTGCAGTGTGGAAGAAATATCCGGATCTTCAGATCATACACTTTGACGCCCATGCAGATCTTCGGGACGATTATCTGGGGGCAGGGCTCAGTCATGCCTGTGTTCTGAGGCGCTGCCACGATCTGCTGGGAGACGGGCGGATCCATCAGTTTTGTATCCGCAGCGGAGACCGGGAGGAGTTTTGTTTTGCAAAGGAGCATACGCACATGCATCCGTTTGGATTTGAAGGACTGCGGGAGACAGTGGCGGCGCTTCGGGAACAGAAGGTTCCGGTCTATTTTACGATTGATCTGGATTGCCTCGATCCGTCTGTATTTCCGGGGACAGGCACGTCGGAGGCAGGTGGTGTGAGCTTTCTGGAGCTTCTTGACGCGATCCGCACGGTATGTACGGCTGATGTGGTCGCAGCGGATGTCAATGAGCTGGCGCCAATGCTCGATGCAAGCGGCGTATCTACCGCGACTGCATGCAAGGTGCTGCGGGAGCTTTTGCTGGCGCTGCATATAAAAAAATAATCAAAAGGAGACGAAAGATGAGCAGAGTTCTTGTTATCGGATGCGGCGGCGTTGCGTCTGTCGCTATCCACAAATGTTGTCAGGTAAGCGAGGTATTTACAGAGCTGTGTATTGCAAGCCGCACAAAGTCAAAATGTGATAAGCTGGCGGAGGAGCTGTCCTCCAGGACACAGACAAAGATCACGACTGCGCAGGTAGATGCAGATGATGTGCAGCAGGTGATCGATCTGATCCGGTCATATCAGCCGGATCTTGTGATGAATATCGCCCTGCCGTATCAGGATCTGACGATCATGGACGCGTGCCTTGCCTGTGGGGTGAACTATATGGACACGGCTAATTATGAGCCGGAGGATACAGAGGATCCGAAGTGGCGCAAGATTTATGAGAAGCGCTGCAAGGAAGCTGGATTTTCTGCGTACTTTGATTACAGCTGGCAGTGGGCGTACCGCAAGAAGTTTGAGGAGGCAGGACTGACCGCGCTGCTTGGCTGCGGGTTTGATCCGGGCGTGACACAGGCGTACTGCGCTTATGCAAAGAAGCATGAGTTTGATACGATTGATACGATCGACATTCTGGACTGCAATGGCGGAGACCACGGATATGCATTTGCGACAAACTTTAACCCGGAAGTAAATTTAAGAGAAGTATCCGCTCCGGGAAGCTATTGGGAGGATGGACACTGGGTAGAGATCCCGCCGATGAGCATTAAGAGAGAGTATGAGTTTGACCAGGTGGGACACAAGGATATGTATCTGCTCCACCATGAGGAGATCGAGAGTCTGGCGCTCAATATCCCGGAGGTACAGCGTATCCGTTTCTTTATGACCTTTGGACAGAGCTACCTCGATCATATGCGCTGTCTGGAAAATGTGGGGATGCTCTCTACGACGCCGGTTGAATTTGAGGGACAGCAGATTGTTCCAATCAAGTTTTTGAAGGCGCTTCTGCCGGATCCGGCAAGTCTGGGGCCGCGCACAAAGGGAAAAACAAACATTGGCTGCATCTTCACAGGGAAAAAGGACGGACAGGAGAAAACGTACTATATTTATAATGTATGCGATCATCAGGAGTGCTACCGCGAGGTGGGCAGCCAGGCGATCAGCTATACGACAGGCGTGCCTGCGATGTGCGGCGCTCTGATGCTGCTGACCGGAAAGTGGAACAAGCCGGGCGTCTATACAGTAGAAGAGTTTGATCCGGATCCGTTCCTTGACGCACTGGATAAATATGGTCTTCCGAGAAGCGAAAGCCACGATCCGGTGCTGGTAGACTGATGGGGGGCTGTGACGCAGGGGATTCCCGACCGCCCTTTCGGGGACTTGCCGGGCGGGATATCCGAAGCTTATTTGCAGAGCTGCCTACACCGTGCTACATCCTCGATGAAGAGATGCTCCGTCATAATGGAGAGATCCTCTCCGGCGTAGCGAGGCGTACGGGATGCCGGATCCTGCTGGCGCAGAAGGCATTTTCCAATTATGATCTGTATCCGGTCCTTGCGCCATATCTGGCGGGGACGGAGGCAAGCGGTCTGTATGAGGCGCGGCTTGGAGCAGAGGAAATGAGCGGAAAAGAGGTCCACGTATTTTGCGCAGCGTATAAAGACAGTGAGTTTGAGGAGCTTTTGCGCTATGCAGATCATATTGTATTTAACTCGCCGCGTCAGCTGGAAAAGTTTGGACGGCGGGCGAAACAGGCTGGAAAAAGTGTAGGTCTGCGGATCAATCCGGAGTGTTCTACCCAGGAGGGGCATGCGATCTACGATCCCTGCGCTGCGGGGAGCCGTATGGGGACGACGCGGGCGCAGTGGGATGAAAAAATGAGCCCGGATCTGATCGGGCTGCTCGACGGACTTCATTTTCATACACTGTGCGAGCAGGACGCGGATGCGCTGGAGGTCACGCTGCATGCGGTAGAGGAACGTTTTGGCGATATACTTTCCACAATGAAATGGCTGAATTTTGGCGGCGGTCATCATATCACGAGGCCGGGATACGATATAGAACGGCTGGAGCGCTGTATCCAAAAAGCACAGCAGATGTGGGGCGTGCAGGTATATCTGGAGCCGGGGGAGGCGTGCGCGCTTCATGCAGGCTACCTTGCTTCCCGTGTACTGGATGTGCTCCAAAACGGCGGCACGAGGATCGCGATACTGGATGCAAGCGCAGCCTGCCATATGCCGGACGTGCTGGAAATGCCGTACCGTCCGCCGCTGTATGGGGCAGGAGAGCCGGAAGAAAAACCGTCTGTATTTCGACTGGGCGGTCCGACCTGTCTCGCAGGCGATGTGATCGGGGATTACAGCTTTGATGCGCCGCTTGAGGAGGGCGATCTGCTCCTTTTCGGCGATATGGCTATTTACAGTACCTGCAAAAATAATACCTTTAACGGCATGCCGCTGCCGGGGATTTTTGTACTGCATGGAGACGGAAGCACAGAATGTCTGAAAAGCTTTGGGTATGAGGATTTTAAGGAGCGGCTTGGGAGGACAAAATGAGTGTCCGGGATTTTGCCGTATAAGAAACAAAACAGGAGATGCGCGGTCAGCGCATCTCCTTCGTTTTGTCACTGCATGCCTTCATTCCGGCGAGCACTGCATTTCGGAAGCCTTCTCTTTCAAGAGCAGCGACAGCTTCGATCGTTGTCCCTGCCGGCGAGCATACCATGTCCTTGAGATCGCCCGGATGGCGGCCGGTCTCAAGCACCATCTTTGCACTGCCAAGGACCGCCTGCGCGGCGAGCCGGTACGCCTGTGTACGCGGGATGCCGTCCCGCACCGCGCCGTCGGCAAGCGCTTCAATAAACATAAAAACATATGCCGGGGAACTGCCGCTGACGGCGGGGACTGCATCGATCAGCCGCTCCGGCATGATTTCTGTCGTTCCGCAGGCTTCAAACAGTGCGCAGACTTCTTTTAATTCTTCGTCTGTCACAGATCCGGCAGGGCAGACTGCCGTCACACCCTCGCCGACCATTGCCGGAGTGTTCGGCATGGTACGGATTAGTTTTATGCTCTTGCCGAACCATCCGGTGATCGTGTCGATCGATTTTCCGGGAGCAATGGAGACGATCAGCTGTGTTTCCGTTATAATGTCGCGGATCCCGCGGATCACCTGCTCATAAAACTGCGGTTTTACTGCAAGGATGACAATATCCGCCTGTGCTGCAAGGCAGTTGTCTGTTGTTGTATGAATATGATACGTTTCTTTGACACGGTCAAGTGTTGTCTGATGGAGCGCGGAGGCGATAATCTCGTCAGGGCGCAGCAGTCCCTTCTTTAAAACGCCGCCCAGGATCGCTGTCGCCATATTTCCACATCCGATAAAACCAAGTCTCAAAATAGACACATCCCTTCTGTAGTGAAATTTGCTGTGATACACATTTATTTTAGTATAGCGGTAATTGCTGCGCCTTGCAAGAGCAGGGGACACAGTTATAAAAAAATGGAAAGTATACTTGACATTTGAGGGGATCTATGGTACCTTGAAAACAGGAATGGAAAGTAAACTTTCCGTAGTATGTGAAAGGAGGTTACCTTGAAAAATCGTTTGGAAGAGCTGCGCAAGCAGAGGGGAATCAGACAGGAGGAGCTGGCATCGGCTCTTGAAGTATCCCGGCAGACAATAGGATCTTTGGAAAATGGGCGTTATAATCCGTCGATTGTATTAGCCTTTAAAATTGCGAGATATTTTGATATGAGCATCGAGGAAATATTTATTTATGAGGAGGAAGGATAATGAAGAAAAAATTACCGCTTGTTCTTGAAATCATATTGGGCATTATTCTGGTATGTGCTGGCTATTTTATTATGGATACTGATTATTATTCCACGCTCTTTTTTGCAATGGGGTTTGGCCTGGTTTTTGCCGCAAACGGTTCTCGGTATCGTTTTCTATAAGCATTTTGAGAAGCGATATTGACTGGCTGCCAGAGATTGCCTGGCTGCCGGTCAATAAGCACAAATCATATATCTTTCCGGTTTTCCAGATACTGCACAATGGTTTTGTCGTGCCGGTTTTTCAGATACGCTCCGGTAAAAAACAGCACGATGCCGATCAGACCGATCAGCAGCTGTTTTTCGGATGGAGCGGAAAAAAGACAGGAGATCAGAAGACCTGTTCCTGTTCCGGTGAGCATGTCGATGACAGAATTCCGGCGTTTTATATGTGCGATAAATGAACGCTCGCGGTCGATTGCTTTGATCATATCGGTATCCTCCTTTAATAACTGGTCGAGTGAAATGCTGAATATATTGCTCATATCCACAAGGATTTGCAGATCGGGATAACTTTTTTCATTTTCCCAGTTTGAAATGGTCTGCCGTGTTACATGGAACAGTTCGGCAAACTCTGCCTGGGTCATGTTTCGTTTCTGTCGCAGCTCTAAAATCTGTTTTCCAATACTCATTTTCTGATTCCCCCTGTGTGTGCTGTGTATCTGTATTATCTGGCATGCAGCGGTAAAAAACAAGCAAAATGTCATTGCGGAGTGCAGGAAGGGATGTTCCGGGCGCGCAAAGGATCTTTGCACACCCCCCGCCAGCTCAAACTGTCCTCTTTGTTGGATGAATTTCTTGCACAATACAGTACGATTCGTTATAATTTTCCATGAAGAAGTGATACCGGTTGAGCATATTAAAGTGTGAAAGACAGTACAGACAGATGATTGCAGGAACTGATAGGGATACATGGGAGAGTGGGTAGTGGATATGGAGAAAGACCCATTTAAGGAATATTTGAGGGAGGCTGAACCGGATAAAGCTCATAAATGCTATGCCTGGAGTACAGCAATCGGACTTCAGGCGGTAGATGGACTTAAACCTTCAAAATATTTGATTGATACAGCCATTCAAAATATTGAGGGAAAAATCACAATAGAAGAAGCACAAAATCTCATAGATGCTTATTACGAAGAAAGACCGGAACATTTATCTGCTGAGGAGCGTACAGAAGAAGCGGATAAGGTATCTTCCCGCATTGCTGAGATACTTTCCGAAACGGCGTTTTCTTTTTCTCCAAATGAGTATATTTCTATTCATCGCAGACTCTTTCAGGGTATTTACAATCAGGCCGGAAGGATAAGAGATTATAATATTACGAAAAAAGAATGGGTGCTTGATGGTGCAACCGTTATGTACGGCAGCGCTTCCGAACTGAGAGCTACCCTTGAATATGATTTTTCGCAGGAGAGAGATTTTAGTTACAAAGGATTGTCGATGGATGAGATCATTCACCATCTTGCAGTTTTTATTTCAAGATTGTGGCAAATCCATATTTTCGGAGAGGGAAATACAAGAACAACAGCGGTATTCTTCATCAAATATTTGAGAACACTTGGATTTTCAGATACGAATGATATTTTTGCGGAAAATTCCTGGTATTTCCGAAATGCACTTGTCCGAGCGAATTATACAAACCTGCAAAAGAATATCTATGAAACAACAGAGTATCTTGAGGTATTTCTGAGAAATCTGCTTTTAAATGAAAACAATGAGCTTCACAACCGAAATCTTCATATAAGTGGACTTCTAACGGATAAAAAAGTGGATATTCAGAATGAAAAAGCGGACATTCAGAATGAAAAAGTAGATATTCGGAATGAAAAAGTGGACATTGAAAGTGTGCTTTCCGAAAAAGGAAAAGAGTTTTCTGCAAAAACGACAGTTCATATCCAACGGCTTTTTGAAAAGTTTGGTTTTGATGAGGTATTTGGAAGAAGCGCTGTTATGGAACTGCTTGAATTGAAAGGTTCAGGTGCTTCTAAACTTATTTCCAATTTGGTACGGTCAGATATTATCGAGCCCGTATCAGGTCGCGGGAAGGGAAAGTATAAATTCAAAAAATAATTTGCGGAGCGATAGTTAGCGAGGATAAGTTTAAAAAAAATCAGACACAATTGGACAAATCGCACTATGGATAATATTAAGTTTTTCCCAAATGCGCATATCGGGCAGTCAATGCAGTACCTGTACAGCAAAATTAGTTACTTGGTGATCGGAATTGGATGAATTTCTTGCACAATACAGTACAATTCGTTATAATTTAACGGAGTATGAAATGGGCAGGGAGGAGCAGATGGAAGAGCTATCTTTACTGGAACAGCTAAAAACTTACAGTGATTCGGACTACTATCCTTTGCATATGCCCGGACATAAACGGCGGTTTGCAGGTATGGGAGATCCGTATGCGATTGACATCACAGAGATTGACGGATTTGACAATCTGCACCACGCGGAAGGGATCCTGCGTGCGGCGCAGCGGCGTGCGGCGCGGCTTTATGGAGCAGAGGAGACGCATTATCTGATCAATGGCAGTACGTGCGGGATCCTTGCGGCAGTCTCTGCGGCGGCGCGGCGCGGCGATACGGTTCTGATGGCGCGAAACTGCCACAAGGCGGTGTACCACGCGCTGCTTTTGAATGGGCTGCATGCGCAGTACCTTTATCCGAATGTCGATCTGGAACGGGGGATAAATGGCAGTATTTCTCCCGAAGAGGTCCGCCAGGCGCTTTGGCACCAGCAAAAGGAGAGACAGAAGGAGACGGATGCGTCAGACCGAACGCGTGATGGTCTGGAGCGGACGGTTCACAGGGACGCCGGAGCGTCGGGACGGATCTGTGCGGTGATCCTTACCTCTCCCACGTATGACGGTGTAGTGTCGGACGTGCGTCAGATCGCACAGGAGGCACACCGTGCAGGAGCTGTTTTGATCGTAGATGAGGCGCATGGGGCGCATTTTCCGATGCACGGCTATTTCCCCGGGACCGCGCTTTTGTGCGGGGCAGATATTGTGATCCACAGCCTGCATAAGACGATGCCGGCTCTGACGCAAACTGCGCTTTTGCATGTACAGGGGAGCCGGGTGGATCGGGATCGGCTCCGCAGATATCTGGGAATTTATCAGACCAGCAGTCCAAGCTATGTGCTGATGGCCGGAATGGACCGATGCATCGAAGTGATGGAGCAGCAGGGCGAGGAGCTGTTTGGTGCATTTGTGCAGCGCCTGGAGCGGATGCGCAGGAAGCTTTGCCGCATGGATGCGCTGCATCTTGTCACCGGAGAGGAACCGGAGCTTTGCGCGTTTGGCTATGACCGGTCGAAGGTAGTGATCTCCACAGAAAACTGCGCTTTAAACGGGCTTGAGCTTGCACAGATCCTGAGAAGGGTGTATCATCTGGAGCCGGAGATGGCTGCACCGGAGTATGTGACAGCCATTATGACGGTCTGTGATACGCAGGAAGGATTCGATCGTCTGACACAGGCGCTGCTTCAGATTGATGAAGGGCTGACAGGAAGGAAGAGAGCAGGAAGCCCCGCAGATAAAAAGCCGGCTGGATTTTATAAAAATGAAGAGGTAATGACGATAGAGGAAGCCCGGGACCGTGTATCACAGACTGTAGGGCTGCCAGAGAGCGCAGGGAGCATCTCCGCAGAGTTTGTCTATCTGTATCCGCCGGGGATCCCGCTGCTTGTACCCGGAGAGAGGATCACGCAGGGACTCGTGGAACAGCTTACCGCTTATCGGGATATGGGCTTTTCGCTCCAGGGGCTTGCCGATCACGCAGGGGAACGAATCTGTGTTGTGTGCGAAGCAGACACATAAAAAGAGAGAAAATAAAGAGGAAATAAAATGGGAAAGTTATTTTATATTATGGGCAAAAGCTCCTCAGGAAAGGATACGATCTATGAAGATGTACTGGCACGCCGGGAGCTGGGATTAAAGCCGTTTATTATGTATACGACCCGGCCGATCCGCGCGAAGGAGACAGACGGTGTACAGTATTATTTTGTGACAGAGGAGAAGCTCCGGCTGATGCAGGAGCAGGGCAAGGTGATTGAGCTTCGCGCCTATGATACCGTACAGGGGATCTGGTACTATTTTACAGCTGACGGAGACCGCGTGGATATGGAGCACTGTGATTATCTGGCTCTTGGCACGCTCGAGTCGTATGAAAAGGTCAGAGATTACTATGGAAAAGAAAAGGTCGTTCCTGTTTATATAGAGGTCTCTGATGAAAAGCGTCTGGAGCGGGCGATAAAAAGAGAAAAAAAGCAGGCTGTCCCGGATTATGAGGAGGTCTGCCGCCGTTTTCTCGCCGATCAGAAGGATTTTTCTGAGGAACACGTGCAGGCGGCCGGGATCGGGAGGCGTTTTGTCAATGATGGTGACAGACAGGTCTGCATGGACGAGGTGGCGGCATACATTTTGTCAGTAATAAAATCTTAAGATTATGCCACTTTTGGAAGCTTCCCATTAAATATAAAATGTGTTATACTGATTGAAATAGGGAAAGGCAGATACAAAAGAGAGATTCCCGTTAAGCAGTGGTTGAAATGGAGGCACGGTTATGGCAGGATTTGGTGATATTTTAGGACACGAACAGGAGATTGCTCATCTGGAGCGGGCGATTGAGACGGGAAAAGTCAGCCACGCATATATTTTTACCGGAGAGAAGGGCACGGGGAAAAACCGTCTGGCAGCAGCGTTTGCACAGACACTGCAGTGTGAGAGCGGACAGACGCGTCCGTGCGGAACATGCCATTCCTGTCTGCAGGCAAACAGCGGCAACCACCCTGACATTATATACCTCACACACGAGAAGCCGTCCAGCATCGGAGTGGAGGATATCCGCGAGCAGCTTACGGGAGATATACAGATCCGCCCCTACAACGGCCGGTATAAGATTTATATCATCCCGGATGCAGAGAAAATGACCGTGCAGGCACAGAATGCGATCCTCAAGACGATCGAGGAGCCACCGGAATATGCGGTCATTATCCTGCTGACGGTCAATGAACAGGTTTTTCTGGATACGATCCGGTCCAGATGCGTGGTATTAAACTTAAAGCCAGTCCCGGATGAGATAGTAAAGCGTTATCTGATGGAAGAGATACAGATCCCTGATTATCAGGCAGATATCTGTGTGGCTTTTGCCCAGGGAAATATCGGAAAGGCAGTGCGGCTGGCTTCTTCGGAGGACTTTTCTCTGATCAAATCCTCCGCGATGAGGCTGATACGAAATCTTGGAAATATGCAGATCAGCGAGCTGATCGAGTACGTAAAGGAAGTACAGGAGTACAAGATCACGATACAGGATTATCTGGATATCCTTGCACTGTGGTATCGCGATATGGTGTATTACAAGGCGACCAGGGATATTGACGGTATTGTATTCCGCGATGAGTTAAAGACCATCCGCGACACAGTAAATGTATGCTCGTATGAGGGTGTCGAGGAAGTGATGAAGGCGATCGAAAACGCCAAGACGCGTCTGAACGCGAATGTGAATTTTGACCTGACAATGGAGCTTTTGTTCCTTGTCATGAAGGAGAACATACATGGTTAAGATAGTAGGAGTGAGATTCAGAAATGCGGGCAAGGTATATTATTTTGACCCGAAAAGCTACAAGATAAATGTAGGCGATCACGTGATCGTGGAGACAGCCAGGGGCGTAGAGTACGGCACAGTCACCGGAGGCATCCGAAATGTGCCGGATGATGCGGTCGTACAGCCGCTCAAGGCAGTGATCCGTGTGGCGACGCCGGATGATGATGCGCGCGCAAAACGTAACCGTATCAAGGAAAAAGAGGCGCTGAAGATCTGTGCGGAGAAGGTTGCGAAGCACGGTCTGGATATGAAGCTGATAGACGCAGAGTATACGTTTGATAATAATAAAGTTCTGTTTTATTTTACTGCGGACGGCAGGATTGATTTCCGTGAGCTTGTAAAGGATCTGGCAGCCGTGTTCAAGATGCGTATCGAGCTGCGTCAGATCGGTGTGCGTGATGAGACAAAGATCCTTGGCGGGATCGGCATCTGCGGCAGAGTGCTCTGCTGTAACAGCTATCTGTCTGATTTTGCACCGGTGTCGATCAAGATGGCGAAGGAACAAAACCTTTCGCTCAATCCGACAAAGATCTCCGGTGTCTGCGGACGTCTGATGTGCTGTCTGAAAAATGAAGAGGAGACGTACGAGTATCTGAACAGCCGGCTTCCGGCAGTCGGAGATACTGTCACGATCTTTGACGGACAAAAGGGCGAGGTCCACAGTGTCAATGTGCTGCGCCAGAAGGTCAAGGTGCTGGTAGATGTCGGGGATGAGAAGGAGATACAGGAGTACGACGTATCCGAGCTGAAGTTCAAGCCGAGACGGCGAAAGGACAAGGGCGGCAAGGGCGACCGTCACGAAAAGGGGAACAAAAATCACTCCGAAGAGAAAGAATTAAAAGAGCTGGAAGCTCTTGAAAAAAAAGAAGGGAAATCCAAACTGAATGAGGACTGAGTTAAAAGACGGGGAACGTCTGGACGAGCTGCACCGCAACGGATTTCAGATCATCCAGAATGAAAAGCTGTTCTGTTTTGGCATGGATGCTGTTTTGCTTTCCGGGTTTGCACAGGTGCCGGACGGAGGCAGAGCGCTTGATCTTGGGACCGGCACGGGGATCATTCCGATCCTGCTTGCAGCAAAAACAGCGGGAAGCTACTTTGCAGGTCTTGAAATCTCAGCAGTGAGTGCAGATATGGCAAAGCGCAGTGTCCTGCATAATGGACTGGAGCAGCGTGTGGAAATTATTCAGGGGGATATCAAAGAAGCCGGGGAGCTGTTTGCTCCGGCTTCTTTTGACACCGTCACGTCAAATCCGCCTTATATGATCGGCCAGCACGGGCTGGTGAATCCTGATATAGAAAAAGCGGCGGCACGCCATGAGATCCTGTGTACGCTGGAGGACGTTGTACGTGCGGCGGCGCGGCTGGTACGTCCGGGCGGGAAGTTCTACATGGTGCACCGGCCGTTTCGTCTGGCGGAGATCATCCGTACCCTGTCAGAGTACAGGCTGGAGCCGAAGCGGATGCGGCTGGTATATCCGTATGTGGACCGCGAGCCGAATATGGTGCTGATCGAAGCGCTGCGCGGGGGCAGACCGAGGATGACGGTAGAGAAGCCGCTGATCGTGTATGAAAGACCGGGAGTTTATACGCCGGAGATCACAGAGATATACGGCTATTGACAGCAAAAGAGAAAATCTGCTCCATCATCAGACGGACAACCGGAGACGAAGTGGACAGGCAGGACATACAGGGCATACAGAGAGGAGAAACATGGGACAGGGAAAGCTGTATTTATGTGCTACGCCGATCGGCAATCTGGAGGATATCACTATGCGCGTGCTGCGTACACTGCAGGAGGTCGATCTGATCGCGGCGGAGGATACGCGCAACAGTATTCATCTTTTGAATCATTTCGGGATCAGGACACCGATGACGAGCTACCACGAATACAACAAGATAGAAAAGGCGTATACGCTGATCGGGAAAATGCGGGAAGGAAAAAATATCGCACTGATCACAGATGCCGGGACGCCGGGGATTTCCGATCCGGGCGAAGATCTCGTGCGGCTGTGCTATGAGGCGGGCATCGAGGTGACCTCGCTGCCGGGTGCGTGTGCGTGTGTGACGGCGCTGACCCTTTCCGGACTTGCGACCAGGCGATTTTGCTTTGAGGCTTTTTTGCCGTCTGATAAAAAGGAACGGTCACAGATCCTGGAGGAGCTGAAAACAGAGACGCGCACGACGATTCTGTATGAAGCGCCCCATCGTCTGTTAAAAACGCTGCGTGAGCTGTATGACTGCCTTGGAGAACGGCGTATCACGGTCTGCCGGGAACTGACGAAGCGTTACGAGACGGCTTTTTTGACTACACTTTCCGAGGCAGCCGTATATTATGAAAAAAATGAGCCAAAGGGCGAGTGTGTGATCGTCATGGAAGGACGCAGCCGTGCAGAGATGCAGCAAGAAGAACATGAAAAATGGGAGGAAATGGATATCTCCGATCATGTGAAGCTCTACGAGGAACAGGGCTGTGACCGCAAGGAAGCGATGAAACGTGCTGCAAAGGACCGCGGGCTGTCAAAGCGGGATGTGTATGCAATGCTTTTAGAGCGATAGTGCAGATTATGTGAAAAGAAAAAAGCGGCAGGGGATGTTGAGAAATACATCCCCTGCCCTTTTAAGGGAGAAAGTAGTATATTAGTAGTATCGAAAATCCATTCTGTTACTGATCAGGCCTCTGTGCTGTTTTCTTCTGATACAGCCTCAGAAGCATCCTCAGCATTTTCTGTTGCCGCATCCTCAGATCCGGCATCTGCTGCCGCCGCAGTGTCTGTGACGATCTCTGCATCTGATGGAGCACTGTCATCGGCAACTTCACTGTAAAGAGCAGCGATATGATCTGCATCTGCAAGAACAGTCACCTCTGCAGCATTGCCCTCTTCGTCAAGAACGACATAGATCACGTCACCGACCTGGATGTCCTCCGAGGTAATGATTTCTGTCACGGCATCTTCTGGAATAACGGAAGCAGCTTCTGCCATTTCGGCGCTTTCTTCCACGATTACTTCAACGGCGTCCTCAGAATCCTCAGCATTTTCGTCCTCAGCAGCCTCTGTATCAGCCGCAGATGCTTCAGCGTTTTCATCGGCAGCGGCCTCTGTATCAGCTGCAGATGCTTCAGCGTTTTCATCGGCAGCAGCCTCTGTATCAGCTGCAGATCCTTCGGCAGCTTCCTCAGGCACCTCGGAATCTTCCTGTGTCGGGAGGATCGTATCATCAGCTACTGTAAGATAAAATGGCTGTGTAAGCCGTTCAAAGGAAGTCATATCGGAATAATTAATAGTTGTTGTATGATCCGGGGATACTTCCAGAACAGCATAGACCTCGTCAGCTTCCCCGGTGCTTTCCGCACCGTCGGTCGAAGCAGCATCAGCTGTCTCATCTTCAGCGGTATCCTCGGCAGCATCAGCTGTCTCATCTTCGGCGGTATCCTCGGCAGCAGCATCAGCTGTCTCATCTTCAGCGGTATCCTCAGCAGCATCAGCTGTCGCATCCTCAGCAGTATCTTCAGCAGCGCTTTCTGTTGCAGCGGCATCCATAATCAGCTGACTGTTTGCTATCTTAATCGTATCCTCTGTAATTTCTGTAATCTGCCCCACAAATGTGTCGGTGTTCTCAGCAGAAGTATCTGTCAGGTCTTCTGTGGAGGCCTCATCAGCTGTGGCTTCCACGGAAGCAGGTTCTGTCGACTCCTCAGCAAAAGCGGCAGTAGATGAAAGTGCCAGAGTCAGTCCAAGTGCGATTGCTGCGTATTTGCGTTTCATGTTTATCAAGTCCTTTCTGAAAGTTGTACACCGGAAGGAGCTGGCCGCTGCGTCTGATAATTTCCTTGCTGCGTTGCCATGTCCTTGGTGATGCATTTAGGATAAAAGAAAAGTATGTTGATTTTGTGTTTAAAATCGGAAGAAAAAGTGTGCAAAGTCTTTAATTTTTATAAAGAATGAAAACTAAGATCAAAAAAGCATGCAAAACCATACAAAAAAATGCTTTTGGTTGCGGCTGTGAGGGGAAGCTGATATACTCTTAAATTAAGGAAGAACGGTATACTTGATTTACCGGGCGGGCGTTTTTTGAATATGTAAAAGTGAAAATGTATGTAAAAAGAGAAAGAAAAGAAGGCAGGGAAGAAGATGAATTATATTGATATGCACTGTGATACACTGTCGGAAGCATTTTTGAGAGGGAGAAAAGATATTTTTGATTTTCCTGAGGCAATGGTGGACGTGAAAAGGCTGAAAAAGGCAGGGGCAGCAGCACAGTTTTTTGCCATTTATATGATGCCGCAGACAGGAGAGTCACTAAGAGATGCAAAGCCGGAGCGGGATGAACGAAGCAGCAGGAAGTCCAGGGACAGCGCTATCCCAGATGACGATCTTTATATAGAAGCTTTGTGCAAGATCATGGAAGACACAGTCAGAGAGCATCCAGAGCTGATTGCAGTGACGAGAAGCGCGGAAGAACTGGAGGATAATCTTGCCGGGAAAAGAATTTCAGCATTCCTCACGCTGGAGGATGGACGCGCTGTACAGGGCAGTATGGATCGGCTGGAGGATTTTTATAAGATGGGCATACGGCTGATCTCGCTTACGTGGAATTTTGCAAACTGTTTTGGCAGTCCGAACTCGACCGATCGGACGGTAATGGAGCAAGGGCTTACAGCCTTTGGAAAAGAGGCGGTGAGCCGGATGGAGGAGCTTGGCATGATCGTAGATGTGAGCCATCTTTCTGACGGAGGCTTTCTGGATGTCGCGCAGGTGCTGCACGGACCGTTCGTAGCCTCCCACTCCAATTGCCGTGCGCTTTCCCCGCATCCGCGTAATCTGACGGATGACATGCTTCGTACACTTGGCGAGCGCGGCGGCGTAGCAGGGCTGAACTTTTTTCCGGCATTTTTACACAGAGATGAGACACGGGAAGACAGTACGGTCAGGCATATGGCGGCGCACATAAAGCACATGGTAAATAAGGGCGGAATCGAATGTGCTGCGATCGGAACCGATTTTGACGGGATACACGGGCAGCTTGAGATCGGAGAGCCGCAGAAGATGCATCTGCTGTTCGAGCGCCTGGAGCAGGAGGGATTTACGACAGGCGAGATAGAAAAGATCGCATTTGGAAATGTGCGGAGGGTGATCCATTCACTGCTGTAGGGGGGGATTTAGGACAATTCATTTTCTGTTAGCTTTTCTACTCAATAGAGGAGTTTTGTATATGTGGCTTTATGTGGTTTTTAACTATAGTAAAGATATATCATCTACAACAGGTTATTCTGTATAAAGAGGAACAGGAAAAATAATATGAAAATCAACATTATGAGAGAATATGTGCGTTTGACTGCAAATAAGAATTATTCAAAAACTGCAGAGGAGTTATTTCTTGCTCAATCTGCTTTGAGCAGACATATAACATCTCTTGAAGCAGAATTAAGCACAAAGCTTATTAATCGTGATAAAAATAGTTTTGAGTTAACTGCAGCAGGTGAAATTGTACTTGAAGAGTTTAATACGATTCTCATGCATTATGAGAATTTGCTAGAAAGACTTGCACGACAGGAAAATATGGAAAAGGGGGAACTTCATCTGGGATATTTGTATTATGATGCAGAATTTTATGTGTCCAAAATCCGAGATGTGTTTAAGAAAAAATATCCTAATATTACATTAGTACTACATGCCTATCAGCCGGTACAACTAGAGGAGGAGTTGTTATCAGGGAAAATAGATGCAGCAATTCTGTATGGCGTATCAGGAACTGCATTAAAAAATATAAAGTATGTTCCTTTTTTGAAGATTCCATTTTCGCTGATTTATGATAGATCTCACAGATTTTCTACTATGGAGAATATTTGTGTTGCTGATTTAAGTGGAGAAAAATTATTATGTCCATATAAGCCGTTTGTTATCAATCATGTAGGTGATGTGCTGGAAGATATGCTTCAGACCGCGCAGGTGCAGCTTTCTGAGAAAATTCCGATTTATAATTACGATGAGGTCCCATGGATTATGAAAGAAACAGGAGCTGTTTATATTTCGCCAATGGCAAACAGTAGTATATATGGAAACAATACAAAATCCTGTTTTCTTCTTCCGGATATGTACCATACAGATATTAGTGCAGTCTGGCTGAAAGGGCAGTCAAATCCGGCAATCAAATATCTGAATACAGCAATAAAAATATGTTATCCATAATAAAAAATAATGCCGTTTCAAAATACTTATGTAATGCTGAAAATGCATAAGGTATGATGAAACGGCATTTCCATTTGCATTGAATGTTATTATATAATTCATATATCAGATAATAGCATTATTCTATAATAAATATGAAAGAGAGGGTATTACTTATGAGTGAAGCTATTAAAAATCCATTAACTGATTTCATTAATTCTGCAAATATGGAATTCGAACCTATTTATCCGGGAAGCACAAAGATTGGGACAATGATGGCAAAAAGAGCTACCTGGGAATGTGATCCATGGTATGAAGTGGGCGAAAGCTACTTCAAGAGCTCTTACATTCATGCAGGCCTTTCTGGACTGGAAGAAACATTCAAAGGACCTGATGCAGCAAAGCTTTTAAGCGACTGCAGTATTAATAATGTATATAAATGGAAAGCAGGAAGATGTAAACATCTTGTTGCTCTTACACCGGATGGCCTGGTCGCAAACCATGCTCTGTTTTTTAAAGATGCAGAAGATACGTTCCGTACCACTGCAGGATGCTCAGTGCCGTATTTAATGGCTTTGCAATCTGGAAAATACAATGTGGAATATACGACAAAGAGAGCCTTTATTTTCCAGTTTTCGGGACCGTTGTCTCTGACGATTTTGGAAAAAGCAACACAGACAGATTTACATGATGTAAAATTTTTGGAATTTAGACCTGTTCGTATTCCCGGAATTGATACTCAACTGGAGATTTGCAGAATTGGTATGAGCGGTACGTTAGCTTATGAAATTCACGGGTATGACGGCTTTGGCCCGGAAGTATATGATCACATCTATCAGATTGGAAAGCCTATGGGAATGAAACGAATGGGGTGGCAGAATTATACAGTGAACCATACTTTTGGTGGCTTTGCTCAAATGACGGTTAATTTTGAACTTTCGCTGTATCAATCGCCGGAATTTTGTGAACAATCTCCATTTCCGCTTGTTTGCAGCGGTAGTGTTGATCCGACAGATCTGCGTGCCCGTTTTCGTACGCCTGTTGAATGTGATTGGGGGTGGATGGCAAAGTTTGATCATGATTTTGTAGGAAGAGAAGCTCTTGAAAAAGAGATGGCTGATCCGAAACGTAAGCTAGTTACGTTGGAGTTTAACCCGGATGATATTGCGGATGTAATTCGCTCTCAGTTTACAGACAAACCATATAAAATAATCCAGTTTCCATGTGCAGAGCCGCAGCCATGCGGAGGACATCAGGATTATGTTACAGACAAAGATGGCAATGTGATTGGAATTTCTTCGGTTCCAACATATAGTTCGTATTTTCATGCTATGATTTCTCATACTATTATTGATGTTGATAAGGCGAAAGAAGGAGACGAGGTGTTGGTTCAGTGGGGCGACTATGGAAAACGTATCAAGAATCTTCGCGCTAAAATTGCAAAATTTCCGTATATTCATGGGGTAATGGATAACAGAGATTATGATTTGAGTACAGTTCCTTACGGAGTATGAGAATATGAATATTAAAATAAGAAAAAGTAAAGCAACTGTGGGCCTTGCTTTTATTGTGTTGTGTTTCTGCTATATGATCCCTAATTATGCACAATATCAAGTATCTCCGTTGGGATCACGTATTGTGGAAGAATATGGATTGCAGCTGTCGCAACTATCTTTACTGTTCAGCGCGCCGATGATTCCAGCTATTTTTCTTAGTCTGTTGAGCGGTTTACTTCTTGATCGATTTGGTACAAAGTCAGTTATAGGAGTGGGATTGACTGTTACAGCAATAGGCTGTGTAATTCGCGCCTTCAGTGATAGCTATATGCTCTTATTTGTGGGTACAATGCTGACAGGTTTTTCTGCGTGTTTTATTAATGCTGGAAGTGGGAAAATTGTAGGTAATCTGTACAATCACAAAGAAGTACCAGGAAAAATGGGAATACTTATGGCAGCTTCTACAGCTGCAATGACAATTGCAAACTTTACAAGTGCTTACTTTTCTTCCCTGCGTAACGCATTTATAGCTTCTTCAATTATTGCATTTATTGGTTTAATCTTGTGGTTTTTATTTCAAAAAGATACAAAACAGGAAAACGGTACATCAAAATCTTCGGGAATAGAAATAAAAGACTGCTTGAAAATAACGGTAAAAAATGTGGATGTATGGCTAATAGCATTTGCATTGTTTTTTATTATGGCTGCAAATATGATCATAGGATCTTTTTTACCTACCGCATTGGGGACTCGCAGTATAAGTATAACAATAAGTGGGTATATTGCAGCATGTTATACAGTTGGAAATTTTCTCGGCTGTTTGATTGCTCCAATCTGTATTGCAAAGTTAAGAAGTCAAAAGCGGGTATTGCTTATTTTTTCGGTAGTTGCTGCTATAGGCGTGGCTTTTGCCTGGATGATTCCTCAGACAGTTTTTCTTGCTGCTGGTATGTTGCTTACAGGAATATTTTTAGGAGGATTGATTCCGACTTTATTAGCTCTTCCAGTTCAAATTCCAGAAATCGGACCAGTCTATGCTGGTACAGCAGGAGGAATGATTGGGACTATTCAGCTTCTTGGAGCTGTATTGATGCCAAGTTATATTTTAATACCAGTTTCTGGTAAAAATTTTATGGTTTTATTTGGTCTCGGTGGTTTATGTATGGTTGCTGCAGCAGTTCTTTGTCAGTGTATCCGAAGGATTGATTAATCATAAGAAGTGGGAGTCTATACTCAAGCCTGTGTAAACCTTCAAACTGATGTAAGATAGACTTACCAGTTTGGAGGTTTACTTTAATGTGGAACCTTCTCTACCCATTCTTTAATAACGGCTATATCAACGTCTGCCGCCAGAGCGATTTTTTCAAGAGGTAAACCCATCTCAAAGAAACGCAGAGCCATGTCACGTTTTCCTTCCTCCCGTCCTTCCTCGCGTCCTTCTTCTAATGCGTCCTGTCTGTCATAATATTTTTCTTCCCAAGCCTGCATATATTTTACTCCTATCTCCTCGTTGGTTCGTACCCTGCGAACGCGGTTATGAATTTTCCGGATTCGATTGCTTTTGGAGACATTGGCGACATCATCTGTCGTATGCTCCAAATAATGAAGAAATTCGATGAGTTCAGGGGAGACTTCCGCGTCGTTTGTTCCGTGTGTGTTGAGAAAAATCCGAACAGCTCCGTCTTCCAGATAAAGTCCCGGAATTTCCTCACACTGCGCCTGAAAGGTGTAACGGTATTTCCCTTTGCCAAATAAGTCAAACGTCATGATCATAATCAGATATGTCTGATTCAGCAGATTGTAGTTTGGAATACCTGTTTCAAGGAGAGAGGCATCGAGAAGCGACTGATAATAGCGGCTGCGTTTGGGCAGATCATTTTTGCGTCGCTCCTGCATTTCTGTATTGTAGACAGTCTCCTCTTCATCGACAGAAAAAACGTCCATGCGAACGGAGCGGGCGAGCGGAGAGAGACGAAATTCTTTTTCTGTTTCATTGTGAGAAAGCAGAGAAATTTCTTTTCCCAGGATAATACTCAGCACTTCCTGCTGTGTTTCTGCATCTTCCATCACTTCGTCGAATAAAAAGCGGTTCGTAAGATTTAAATCCTTCAAGGGTGTGATATTTGGTCTGTGTGTCGCTGCGGATTTTATGGCTCCCGCAGTTTTTTGCGTTGTGGTGTCGTTCATAGATTTCTCCTTTATCCTATCATATTTTGCCGGATTTGAATAGTGGAAAGAGAGTGTATGGATGAATGGTTATGCGGGTATTCTGAAAAGAATCTTAGAATGTGAAAGACCGTGAATAACAGGGGATTGAGATTTTATGGTAAATGAATGGAAACTTAAATGGATCATATCACATAAAATGGAAATAAGCAACATAAAATATAAGAAAAGCCCCTGCCATCTGGCGGGGGCCTCTTATACTGTCTGGTTTTAAATTATAACCTTTAAATTATAACTGCGGACCTGCTGCAACGAGTGCCTTACCAGCTTCGTTGCTCTCGTACTTAGCAAAGTTCTTGATGAATCTCTGTGCAAGGTCTTTTGCCTTTACATCCCACTCGGAAGCATCTGCGTATGTGTTGCGCGGATCAAGGATGTTTGTATCTACGCCCGGAAGAGCTGTCGGTACCTCGAAGTTGAAGTACGGGATCTTCTTTGTCTCAGCGTTCAGGATATCGCCATTGAGGATTGCGTCGATGATTCCACGTGTATCCTTGATGGAGATACGTTTGCCTGTTCCGTTCCATCCTGTGTTTACAAGGTATGCCTTAGCGCCGTTTGCCTGCATTCTCTTAACGAGCTCCTCTGCATATTTTGTCGGATGCAGCTCGAGGAATGCCTGTCCGAAGCAAGCGGAGAATGTCGGTGTCGGCTCTGTGATGCCGCGCTCTGTACCAGCCAGCTTAGCTGTGAAACCTGACAGGAAGTAGTACTCTGTCTGATCCGGTGTCAGTACGGATACCGGCGGAAGTACACCGAATGCGTCTGCTGACAGGAAGATTACGTTCTTAGCTGCCGGAGCTGCGGATACCGGACGAACGATCTTCTCGATGTGGTTGATCGGGTAAGATACACGAGTATTCTCTGTAACGCTCTTGTCGTCGAAGTCGATCTTTCCGTTCTCATCCAGAGTAACGTTCTCAAGAAGAGCGTTGCGCTTGATTGCATTGTAGATGTCCGGCTCAGACTCTTTGTCGAGGTTGATAACCTTAGCGTAGCATCCGCCCTCGAAGTTGAATACGCCGTTGTCATCCCAGCCGTGCTCGTCGTCACCGATCAGGAGACGCTTCGGATCTGTGGAAAGAGTAGTCTTACCTGTACCGGACAGACCGAAGAAGATAGCTGTATTCTCGCCGTTCATGTCTGTGTTTGCAGAGCAGTGCATGGAAGCGATGCCCTTGAGCGGCAGGTAGTAGTTCATCATGGAGAACATACCCTTCTTCATCTCGCCGCCGTACCATGTGTTCAGGATAACCTGCTCACGGCTTGTGATATTAAAGATAGCTGCTGTCTCAGAATTCAGACCCAGCTCCTTGTAGTTCTCAACCTTAGCTTTGGAAGCGTTGTATACAACGAAGTCCGGCTCAAAGTTCTCAAGCTCTTCAGCTGTCGGAGCGATGAACATGTTCTTAACGAAGTGTGCCTGCCAAGCTACCTCTACGATAAAACGGATAGCCATACGTGTATCTGCGTTTGCACCGCAGAAAGCATCTACAACGAACAGTCTCTTGTTGGACAGCTCTTTAAGAGCGATCTCCTTACATGTATCCCATGCTTCCTGAGATGCCGGCTTGTTGTCGTTCTTATATTCGTCAGATGTCCACCATACAGTGTCCTTGGAGTTCTCGTCCATAACGATGAACTTATCTTTCGGAGAACGTCCTGTATAGATACCTGTCATTACGTTGACAGCGCCGAGCTCACTCACCTGACCTTTTTCATAACCTGTCAGCTCCGGCTTTGTCTCCTCCTCGAATAATACTTCATAAGAAGGATTGTACACGATCTCTGTAGTTCCTGTGATGCCATACTTAGTCAAATCAACTTTTGCCATCTTACATTAACCTCTTTTCTTTCTTAGTAGTAATCTGGTAATAACCTGCGAACTGCAGGCATTTAACTGCCTGGAAGAGGCGGTGCTTAACGCATCTACTCTCTCTTACCATATTATACATAAATGAGCAATAAAAGCAATAATAAAATAAAAATTTAACAATCAGTTTGTCCCGTAAAACCGCGATATCTGCGCAAAAAGGGTCCGGGAGTTTGACAGTTGAATATCGGAAAAAGTACTCACAGGTCGCATAAAACCTGCTTTTTTTATGTCAATTTTTTTGATTTTATATCTGTTATTTTATGTTATTGTATGATATAATAAGGGAGGAGGGATGACAGATGAATCTTCATATAACAAAATCAAAAAATGCAGAGTCCTTTTATATCTGCAAATCTTATACAAAAGCAAATGGCAGCACTACTTCAGCTATTGTCCGCAAGCTGGGAACCTTAGAACAACTTTTGCCTGAACATGGACCTACAAGAGATGATGTCATTGCATGGGCGAAAAATGAAGTGAAAATAGAAACTGAAAAATATAAAAAGGAAAAAGAAGCACAGACAGTATTGATACCATTCCATGCGGATAGACACTTAGATTATGGCAAGCAGGCCTTCTTCCGTGGTGGCTATCTGTTTCTCCAATCCATTTATTATCAACTACAAATGAATAAAATCTGTCGGAAATTGAAACATAAATATAAATTCAAGTATGATATCAATGCGATCCTTTCGGATCTGATTTATGCAAGAATCTTAGAACCTTGCAGCAAACGTTCTTCTTACAAAGTTGCATCTGAATTCTTAGAAAAACCATCCTACGAGCTTCATGATGTTTACCGGGCATTGGATGTACTTGGTACGGAATGTGATCTTATTCAGTCTGAGGTTTATAAAAACTCCCACTTCCTTGGAAAAAGAAATGATAAGATCCTTTATTATGACTGCTCGAATTATTACTTTGAAATTGAACAAGAAGATGAAAATAAAAAGTACGGCAAAAGTAAAGAACACAGGCCAAACCCAATCATCCAAATGGGATTGTTTATGGATGGAGATGGGATCCCCCTGGCTTTTTCTCTTTTTCCGGGAAATGCAAACGAGCAGACCTCTCTCAAACCGTTAGAAAAGAAAGTCCTTGGAGATTTTGGTTGTCAGAAATTTATTTATTGTAGCGATGCCGGGCTCGGCTCTGAATCAATCCGAGAGTACAATCACATGGGAGAACGGGCTTATATCGTAACCCAGTCCATCAAAAAGCTGAAGAAAGAAGAAAAGGAATGGGCATTAAATTTACAGGGATTTAAAAAAGTATCAGACGGAACCCCTGTTGATATCACAAAACTACCCGAAGATGACAAAGGACTTTATTATAAAGACGAGCCCTACACCACAAAGAAGCTGCATCAGCGCCTGATCATTACCTATTCTCCTAAATATGCCCTTTACCAAAAATCTATTCGAGACAAACAGATCGAGCGGGCACAAAAGATGCTGGATTCAGGAAGCACAAAAAAGAACCGCAAAAATCCAAATGATCCAGCACGTTACATCGGAACGATCGCTGTAACAGAAGAAGGAGAAGCTGCTGATGTAAAGCATTATCTGGATGAAGCCAAGATTTCCGAAGAATCCCAGTATGATGGCTTTTACGCAGTATGCACAGATCTTTTGGATGACGAAGTCAATGATATTTTAAAGGTAAGTGAAGGAAGATGGCAGATAGAAGAATGTTTCCGGATTATGAAAACAGATTTTTCTGCAAGACCTGTCTATTTACAGGATGAAAACCGGATCAAAGCACATTTTCTAATCTGTTTTCTTGCATTGACCATATACCGTTTCCTTGAGAAAAAACTGAATGCTAAATATACATGTGAAGAATTATTAGATGCTCTAAAAGAAATGAATTTCGCCGGAATACAGGAACAGGGATTTATTCCTTTATACAAACGGGAAAGAATTACGGATGCTCTTCATGATGTCTGCGGTTTCCGAACAGATTATCAGTTCATAACAAAAAGTAAGATGAGAAATATCCAGAAAAAAAGTAAAAGGAAAGAATAAAATACTAAAGTCCGTAACAACGGAAAAAATCGCTATACCCCAGTAAACATGAGGGATACAGCGATTTTTTCTTTTTCTAACTGTCAAAGATGGGATTATACATAAATGAGCAATAAAAGCAATAATAAAATAAAAATTTAACAATCAGTTTGTCCCGTAAAACCGCGATATCTGCGCAAAAAGGGTCCATCGCCTGATCTGTGACTGTCCTCTGATTTTTCTGCGCATTAACGCAAATTTAATACCGGCCAAGATCTGTTAATCCCATTTTAATCATACGGATGCTAGAATCGCCTGTGCAAAGGAGGAGTAGAGACTATGATGGATCTGATCATGCTGGCAATTTTACTTGGAAGCTTTGGTCTGGTAAAGCTGTTTGCAGATTTTTGCGAACACCAGATTGAACCGAAGGAACGATAGGAGGTATGGATATGGCTGTATTAGGAGTGATCATAGCAGCGCTTGGCGCTTATCTGGTGTATGCGCTGGTGAACCCGGAAAAGCTGTGATGCACAAAAGCCGGGTGGAAGGAGAGATTCCGGTAAAGGTGAGAGACCGGGAAAAATCATAAATCAGGAAGGGAATGGCAGGAGGAAAAAAGTATGGTACAGATTGTTCTTACGCTGGCGTTGTTTGTGATACTGGTTATTCCTGTGGGAAGGTACATGTATCATATCGCCACGGATCAGAGGACATTCGCGGATGCGGTGTTTGATCCGATCGATAAATTGATATACAGGGTTTGTGGAATAAAAGGAGAGGACATGAGCTGGAAAAAATATGCTCTGTCCTTATTGATGGCAAATGGGGTCATGGTGTTTGTCGGTTATATGATCCTCAGGCTGCAGGGACTTTTGTTTCTGAATCCGAACGGGATCGGGGCAATGGAGGAAAGCCTGAGCTTTAACACGATCATCAGCTTCATGACAAATACGAACCTGCAGCATTATTCAGGAGAGAGCGGGCTGTCCTACGTCAGCCAGATGTGCGTCATTATATTTATGATGTTTACCTCAGCCGCCAGCGGATATGCGGCGTGCATGGCGTTTTGCCGCGGACTGTCAGGCAGGAAGCTCGGCAACTTTTACAAAGATATGGTGCGTACGACAACGCGCATCCTGATACCAGGCGCTTTTCTGGTAGGACTGCTCCTGGTCAGTCAGGGAACACCGCAGACATTTGCGGCAAATGTGACGGTAGAGACGATAGAGGGCAAGTATCAGGACATTGCAATGGGACCGGTTGCCGCGCTGGAATCGATCAAGCATCTGGGAACAAATGGAGGAGGCTTCTTTGGAGCAAATTCAGCGACCCCGTTTGAGAATCCGACAGTGATCTCCAATATCACAGAGATGATCTCCATGATGCTCCTGCCGGGAGCCTGCATCGTAACCTTTGGGCTGATGCTCCATGAACGCCGCAAAGCGAAGGCTGCTCTTGCAGAGACGAAAAAGCCGCTCATCGGCAGACAGGGCGCCGTTGTCTTTGGCGCAATGGCGATCATTTTCCTGATCGGTCTTACAGTCTGCTTCTGTGCTGAAAAAGCGGGCAATCCTGTGATCAGTGCAATGGGGATCAATCAGGATATGGGCAGCATGGAAGGAAAAGAGGTCCGCTTCGGCATCGCTCAGTCGGCATTGTTCACGACAGTGACCACCTCGTTTACGACAGGTACGGTCAACAATATGCACGATACACTGACGCCGCTTGGCGGGATGATCCCCATGCTGCATATGATGCTCAACTGCGTATTCGGAGGAAAGGGCGTCGGCCTGATGAACATGGTCATGTACGTGATCCTGGCTGTGTTTATCTGCGGGCTGATGGTCGGACGTACGCCGGAGTACTTAAATAAGAAGATTGAGGGAAAAGAAATGAAGCTGGTAGCGATCGTCATCCTGATCCATCCGCTTTTGATCCTTGGATTTTCTGCTCTGGCTGTGTCGGTGCAGGAGGGACTTGCAGGTATCACAAATCCGGGCTTCCACGGTCTGTCGCAGGTTCTTTATGAATATGCTTCATCTGCGGCAAACAATGGTTCCGGATTTGAAGGACTGGCAGATAACAGCCTGTTCTGGAATATGACGACCGGACTTGCGATGTTCTTCGGACGCTACATCGCGATTGTTGCCCAGCTTGCCATCGCAGGCTCGATGCTTCAGAAGAAGCGGGTAAATGAGTCGATCGGCACCCTGCGAACCGATAATGTGACTTTTATGATCGTGCTCGTGTTTATTGTATACATTTTTGCAGCCCTGACCTTTTTCCCGGCACTGGCGCTCGGACCGGTTGCAGAGCATCTGTCCCTGTGGATGTAGGGAATAGAAAGGAGAATTAGAATGGCTAAGAAGAAAAGCACAAAATTTGTGACAAAGGATATATTGAGATCATCGATCATCGGTTCGTTCCAGAAGCTGGATCCGCGGTATATGGTGAAAAATCCGGTCATGTTCGTAGTCGAGATCGGATTTCTGATCACACTGGTTCTGACCTTTTTCCCGACTCTGTTCGGAGGCGGAGCACAGTATCAGCTTTACAACGGGATCGTGTCAGTGATCCTGTTTATCACCGTGCTGTTTGCGAATTTTGCGGAATCTGTGGCAGAGGGGCGCGGCAAGGCGCAGGCGGCTTCTCTGAAGAAAACAAAGCAGGATACAAAAGCAAGACTGATTCTTCCGGATGGCAGCGAGAAAACAATCAGCGCTTCTGAATTAAAGAAGAACGATATTGTTCTCGTAAAAGCCGGAGAGGTGATCCCGAACGACGGAGAGGTGATCGAAGGGATCGCTTCTGTGGATGAATCTGCGATCACAGGCGAGTCTGCACCTGTGACAAGAGAGTCCGGCGGAGATTTCTCCTCCGTGACTGGCGGTACGACGGTTGTTTCTGACTGGCTGAAGATCCGTATTGTGGCGGAGCCGGGACATTCATTCCTCGATAAAATGATCTCTCTGGTAGAAGGCGCTTCCAGACAGAAGACGCCGAATGAGATCGCTCTGAATACGCTTTTGATCGTACTGACCCTGATCTTTCTGATCGTTGTCGTGACGCTGTATCCGTTTGCGGCGTATCTTGGAGTCGAGATCCCGATCTCGTGGGCGATCGCTTTGATGGTATGTCTGATCCCGACAACGATCGGCGGCCTGCTTTCTGCGATCGGCATCGCGGGTATGGATCGTGTGACGAGATTTAATGTCATCGCCATGTCAGGAAAAGCGGTAGAGGCGTGCGGTGACGTCGATACGATGATCCTCGACAAGACGGGGACGATCACGTACGGCAACCGTCTGGCAGCGGAGTTTTATCCGGTGTCCGGCGTAGAGAAAGAGGAGCTTGTCGATTACAGTGTCATGAGTTCTCTGATGGATCAGACGCCGGAGGGAAAATCGACAGTAGAGCTGGGGCGTCAGATGGGCTGTGCGCTCGATGACAGGGTGGCGCAGCAGATGACCTTTGTGGAATTTACCGCACAGACGAAAATGAGCGGTGCAGACTTGAAGGACGGCACGGTTGTCAGAAAGGGAGCGTCAGAGGCGATCAGGACATTTGTAAGGGAAAAGGGAGGAGCGATCCCTCCTGATCTGGAGGAGATCGTGACAAATGTCTCCAACCTGGGCGGTACGCCGCTTACTGTGTGTGTGGATAACAGGATCCTCGGCGTCATTTACCTGAAGGATACAGTAAAGCCGGGACTTGTAGAACGTTTTGCAAGGCTTCGCGAGATCGGCATCAAGACGATCATGTGTACGGGCGATAACCCGCTGACTGCGGCGACGATCGCACGAGAGGCAGGTGTGGACGGCTTTATCGCAGAATGTAAACCGGAGGATAAGATCGAGGCGATCAAAAAGGAGCAGGCAGAAGGAAAGCTTGTGGCTATGACGGGGGATGGCACGAATGACGCGCCGGCTCTTGCGCAGGCAGATGTGGGGCTGGCGATGAATTCCGGCACACAGGCAGCCAAGGAGGCGGCAAATATGGTGGATCTGGATTCGGATCCGACAAAGATCCTTGAGGTCGTAGAGATCGGAAAGCAGCTTCTGATCACAAGAGGTTCTCTGACCACATTTAGTGTGGCAAATGATATTGCAAAGTACTTTGCGATCATTCCGGCAATGTTTACGATGGTGCTGCCGCAGATGCAGATCCTCAATATCATGCATCTGGCAACACCGGCAAGTGCGATCCTGTCTGCACTGATCTTTAATGCGATCATCATACCGGGACTGATCCCGATCGCGATGAAGGGTGTAGCCTATAAGCCGATGAAAGCGGAAAAGCTTCTTCTGAGAAATATGGGGATCTATGGACTGGGAGGGGTGATCGTCCCGTTTGTCGGCATCAAGCTGATCGATCTGGCAGTAGCGCCGCTTCTGGCACTGGCAGGGATGTAGGAGGTAATTCAGGATGAAAAACTTCGGTAAAATGTTAAGAACAGCGTTTGCTTTTTGTATTGTTATGATGCTGGTATGCTCGTTCCTTTATCCGCTGGCGCTCACAGGCGTCAGCCAGGCAGCGATGAAGGACAAGGCAAATGGCAGTCTGATCGATAAAAACGGCGAGCCGACCACAGACGTCAAAGAGGCCGTCGGCTCCAGTCTGATCGGACAGGACTTTTCCAGAGACTGCTTTTTCAGAGGCAGAGTATCTTCTGTAAATTATAATACATACACACAGGAGCAAAAGGAGAGTGGGGCGTACGGTGGAGTTTCCTCAGGATCCTTCAACTATGGTAACTCAAACCCGGATCTGGAGGCAAGGATCCAGGAGGATCTTGATGCGTTTCTGGCTTCCCATCCCGGCATAAAGGCAGAGGACGTTCCGGCAGATCTTCTGACGGCGTCCGGCTCCGGGCTGGACCCGCATATCAGCCCGCAGGCTGCCCGGGTGCAGATCGCGGCAGTGGCAGAGCATTCCGGTCTGAGTGAAGAACAGGTAGAAACGATCGTGGAGGAGAACACAGAGCACAGGCTGTTCGGCGTATTTGGAGAAGAGCGCGTCAATGTGCTCAAATGCAACCTTGCGGTCGCAGAAGCAATGGAACTTTTATAGATAGAAAAGGAGCGCGTGTATGGAGGGAGAAAGACCGGATTCGGAGCAGATATTAAAACGGCTGCAATATGAAGAACAGGAGCAGCAGAAAAAAAGCCGCGGAAGGCTTAAGATCTTTCTCGGATATGCTGCCGGATCAGGAAAAACGTATGCGATGCTGGAGGCGGCGCATGAGGCGAAACGGCACGGGATTGATGTTGTGGCAGGCTATATTGAGCCGCACGACCGTCCTGATACACAGGCTTTGACAAAGGGGCTGGAGATGATCCGGCCCCTTATGGTGGATTACAGGGGAGTGAAGCTAAGGGAGTTCGATCTTGACGCAGCGCTGGCGCGAAAGCCGCAGCTTATACTGGTGGACGAGCTGGCGCATACAAATGCCAGAGGATGCAGGAATGAGAAGCGGTATCAGGATGTCAGGGAGCTGCTTCGCCAGGGGGTCAACGTCTATACGACAATGAATATCCAGCATCTGGAAAGCCTCAATGACCTTGTGGGGAATATTACAGGCATTGATGTGCGGGAGCGTGTGCCGGATACAGTATTTGATCATGCAGAGCAGGTGGAGGTCATTGATATTGAGCCGGAAGATCTGATCGACCGGATGAAAGAGGGAAAGATTTACAGGGAAGATCAGGCGCAGCGCGCGCTCCGGAACTTTTTCCGGAGGGAGAAGCTTGTCGCTCTGCGCGAGATCGCTCTGCGGCGCACGGCTGACCGGGTGAACCGCATTGCAGAGGAGGAGCGCAGTCTTCTGGGACATCCCGACTACCATACCGGGGAACATGTGCTGGTCTGCATCACAGCTGCGCCGTCAAGTGCAAAGGTCATACGCACTGCCGCCCGTCTGGCTGGCGCGTTCCACGCCAGGCTGACCGGGCTTTGTGTGGAGACGCCGGCTTTACAGGAGGCGGATGAAAAAACAAAGGCAGCGCTGCGCAGTCATCTGGAAATGGCAAAGCTGCTCGGGGCAAAGATCGTAACCGTCTATGGATCCGATGTAGCTGCGCAGATCGCACAGTATGCGATCACAGGAAATGTCTCTAAAATCGTACTGGGCAGGACGAACCATTTCACGATGCGTCCGATGTATCGCTCAGAGCTTTTAGAAAAGCTGACCTATATGGCGCCGAATATTGATATCTATATTATCCCGGATATCCGAAAAAGCCGGCGCTATTATCCAAAACGCGGGAGGAGGCGGCAGGAGGACTGGAAAAGCATTGGAATGGGATGTCTGGCTGTCACAGCCATCATGGCGCTTTCTACAGCAGCGGCGCTTTTGCTTGGGGAGGTCGCATTTTCAGAGGCAAATACGATCATGGTGTATCTGCTTGGCGTGCTGGTGTCTGCCTACGTGGCAAACCGGAAGGTCTGCGCGCTGTATTCTGCGCTTGCCAGTGTTCTGCTGTTTAATTTTTTCTTTACAGAGCCGTTTTATAGTCTTAAAGCATACGACAAAACGTATCTTACTACATTTCTGATGCTTTTTGCCGTAGGACTTTTTACCGGGACTATGACTGCAAAGCTGAAACACCAGAACAGGGAGAGCGCAAAGAACGCGTACCGGACAGAAATTCTTCTGGAGAACAGCCAGAAGCTGCGCCGCTGCAGGTCAAAAGCAGACGTATGGCGCCAGATCGCGGTACAGGCTGGAAAGCTTCTGGGGCTGTCGATCCTGATCTATCCGGTCCGCGATGACGGCACAGTGGAGGAAGCGCTTCTTTTTCCGCGAAGCGGTATGGAGCCGTCGCAGCTTGCAGTGTGTGTCAATGCGCAGGAGCGCGGTGTGGCGCAGTGGGTGGCTGCGAACCATCACCGTGCGGGCGCCTGTACGCACACCCTCCCGGACGCGATGGCGATGTATCTGCCGATCCGTGATGAAGAGCGTGTGCGCGGCGTAATGGGGATCTTTCTGGAGGAGCGACGGCCGATCGCAGAGTTTGAGTACGGCCTTCTGGTTGCCATGTTAAACGAGACAGGAGTAAAGCTTCAGGATGCATTTCTGGAATAGCGTCTCTTCACAGAACATTAATTCCCCGCAGCCATTGTTTGCCCTATCTTAATATTTGCGATGCTAGAATAAAAGCATCAGTAAGGAGGGAGAACGATGGCTGTTATCAGAAAATCAATTGCCGGACTTCACAGATTAGAACATAGATTTGACCGCCGGGCTGAAAGGTTTGCCTTTCATCATCCGTACGCTGCATTCTTTGCCATGTTTGTAGGAATGCCGCTTCTGATCTTACTGGCGGTTACGGCAACGACATTTGTACTTTCATTTCCTATGGCATATATGTTCGGATGGCTGTAAGCGCTTTGCGGCTGGAGCTGCCGGTATACGGTGCCTTTGACCTGTCTTTTTGGCGTCTTTATACAATCTTAATGCAGACGCAGGGTTACTTATACACACTTAATGCGGGTTAAGATATGATGAAGCGGATATAAAGAAGAGCTAAAGATGAGGCAAAGGGGTATACAGGCAAAAATGGGCACTACAGGCAAAAGGATCCACAGACATATCACTTCTTTTCAGGTGATCATATTAGGTTTTTTCACAGTAATTTTATTGGGCAGTCTGCTTTTGACGCTTCCGGTGGCAACGCAGGACGGGCAGGGGGCGACATTTGCAGATGCGCTGTTTACAGCTACATCCGCAGTGTGCGTGACCGGTCTGGTCGTCCATGATACTGCGACATACTGGTCCATGTTCGGACAGGCGGTGATCATGCTGCTGATCCAGATCGGTGGTATGGGAGTCGTGACAATAGCGGTGGCGATCGCGACTGCTTCCGGCAGAAAGATCGGACTGATGCAAAGAAGCGTGATGCAGGAGGCGATATCGGCGCACCAGGTGGGCGGTATCGTCAGAATGACAAAGTTTATATTAAAGACCAGTATGGCGATCGAGCTTGTGGGAGCTGTTTTCCTGGCCTTTGTGTTTGTCGGAGATTTTGGGATGCAAAAGGGGCTGTGGTATGGACTGTTCCATTCGGTATCTGCCTTTTGCAACGCGGGCTTTGACCTGATCGGTATCCGGGAGCCGTTTTCTTCGCTGACCTCTTATGCGTCGCAGCCGATCGTCAATCTGACGATCATGGCACTGATCGTGACAGGCGGTCTCGGATTTCTGACCTGGGCAGACATACAGAAAAATAAGTGGAATTTCAAAAAATACAGAATGCAGAGCAAGGTGATCCTGAGCGTGACGGCAGGCCTGATCCTGGTGCCGGCGGTATACTTCTTTTTTTGTGAGTTTTCCTCCCTCCCGTTTGCGCAGAGGGTATGGAGTTCCCTGTTTCAGTCTGTAACGCCCAGGACAGCAGGCTTTAACACAGCCGATCTGACTATGATCAGTGAGACAGGCCTGATGCTGATGATCGTCCTGATGCTGATCGGAGGATCTCCCGGCTCGACTGCCGGAGGTATGAAGACGACGACGATCGCAGTACTGTTTTCGTCTGCACTGGCAGTGTTTAAGAAAAAACAATCGCCGCATTTTTATGGCAGGCGGATCTCTGACGATGCAGTAAAAAATGCCGCTACGATCCTGCTGATGTATGTGACTCTGTTTTTAGGAGGCGGCATGGTGATCAGCTCAGTAGAAAAAATCCCGCTGGTATCGGCGCTTTTTGAGACGAGCTCAGCGATCGGCACAGTGGGGCTGTCTCTGGGGATCACGCCGACGTTGTCCGGTATTTCGAGGGCGATCCTGATCGGCCTGATGTTTTTTGGAAGAGTCGGAGGTCTAACACTGATTTTTGCAGCGTTTTCAGAGCATCGCGGGACAAATGCAAGACTCCCGCAGGAGAAAATAACGGTTGGATAAAAGGAGAGGATGGACATGATGAAATCAATTTTACTGATAGGACTGGGCAGGTTCGGAAGACATATTGCGATCAGGCTGGATGAGCTGCATCATCAGGTAATGGCAGTAGACCGGGAAGAGAAGCGGGTCAATGCGGTGCTCCCTCATGTCACCAATGCGCAGATCGGGGACAGTACGGACGAGGAATTTATGGAATCTCTGGGTGTGCGCAACTTTGACGTGTGCATTGTCGCGATCGGAGATAACTTCCAGAGCTCCCTCGAAACAACCTCCCTGCTCAAAGATCTGGGCGCACGGTTCGTCGTAGCGAGGGCGGCGAGAGACGTACATGCAAAGTTCCTTCTCAAAAACGGGGCAGATGAGGTCGTATACCCGGAAAAGCAGCTTGCCGCATGGACAGCGATCCGCTACAGCGCAGATCATATCCTGGACTATATTGAGCTGGACGCAGATCACGCGATCTTTGAAATATCAATACCAAAGGGCTGGATCGGAAAAACAGTCGGCCAGCTTGATATCCGCAACAAGCACAACATCAATATCATGGGCTTTAAGCATAATGGGATCATGGATCTGAATATCCGCTCCACAACCTGCCTGCCCGACGACAGCACCATGCTTGTGCTGGGAAGTATCAAGGATATACAGAAATGTTTCCATATTTAACACATGGGAGTGATGGAAATGAAAGACCTGATTTTATTGTGCACAATGGCAGCGTTCTTCCTCGGCGGCTATTTTGTGATGAAGCGTGTGGACACCTTCCTGGGCAGGAATCTGAGAATGCCAGAGGAACAGGAAGCACAGCCTGATCCGGATGAAAAAGAAGAAGAGAAGCACCCGCACAAGTGACATCCCACAACAAAAATGCTATACTGTGCGCGAAGGCAATGAGCAGTGCAAAATCCTCGTATGGCAGTCGGCCTGCTTGCAGGCGAGACTGTTATACGAGGATTTTATAGGGCGAACGCCCGCGAGCGAGAAAATACGGAGTATTTTCGAGCGGCACTGCGAATGAAAATAGAAGATGCGCGCGCAGGAGTGAAAGGCAGTCGGCCTGCTTGCAGGCGAGACTGTTATACGAGGATTTTATAGGGCGAACGCCCGCGAGCGAGAAAATACGGAGTATTTTCGAGCGGCACTGCGAATGTATATGATGTATATGGAAAATGCGCACGCAGGAGCGAAAGGCAGTCGGCCTGCTTGCAGGCGAGATGGAAAAAATAGTAAAAGGAGGGTCGCATGGAAGAGATAAGAAAGTATAAAGGGCATTTGAAAATATTTTTCGGCTATGCCGCGGGTGCAGGAAAGACGTACGCAATGCTGAAAGCGGCTCTCGCGGCAAAGCGCCGCGGGATAGACGTGGTCGCAGGATATATTGACGCCCATAACCGTCCACAGACGGAGGCCTTGCAAAAAGGGATCGAGGCGCTCCCAAGGCTTTCCATCGACTATAACGGGATTAAGCTGCAGGAGCTTGACCTCGATGGGGCGATCCGGAGAAGTCCGCAGCTTATCCTGATTGATGAGCTGGCGCATACGAATGCCGCAGGGTGCCGCCACAGCAAACGGTATCAGGACGTCCTCGAGCTGCTAAAAGCAGGCATTGATGTTTATACGACAGTGAATGTGCAGCATATAGAGAGTCTCAATGATATGGTAGCTTCTGTCACAGGGGTTATGGTGCAGGAGCGGATACCGGACAGCGTATTTGATGGTGCTGATCAGGTAGAGCTTGTGGATATCGAACCGCAGGAGCTGATCGACCGGATGAACGCAGGGAAGATTTATGTCAGGGAGCAGGCAGAACGGGCTGTGGAGAATTTTTTCACGATAGAAAATCTGACCGCCCTGCGGGAGATCGCTCTGCGCCGCTGCGCAGACCGTGTGAACCGTCTGACAGAGACAGCAAGGATAAAAAACAACAGCGACTATCATACCGATGAGCATGTTCTCGTATGCCTCTCGCCCTCCCCGTCCAATAAAAAGATCATTCGGACGGCGGCGCGCATGGCGCATGCGTTTCGGGGAGCGTTTACTGCTTTATTTGTTGAGACATCGGAATTTGCGTGCATGGATGACAATGACAAAAAAAGGCTGCGCGCCAATATGCATCTGGCCAGACAGCTTGGAGCGACGGTAGAGACGGTCTATGGAGAGGACGTACCGTTTCAGATCGGAGAATTTGCAAGGCTTTCCGGGGTTTCAAAGATCGTGATCGGCAGGAGCGCCGTGACCAGAAGGCATCTCTTTGGCAGACCGCCTCTGACCGAGCAGCTCATAGCGAATGCGCCGAATATAGATGTGCATATCATACCGGATCAGATGGATGAGATCGCAGCCTACCGGGCGAAAAGAAAGAGCAGTCTCGTATTTTCAGCGGCAGATATTTTAAAGTGTATCGGGATATTGACAGCGGCCAGCGGTATCGGATATCTGTTTGAAGGCTTTGGCTTTGAGGAGGCGAATATCATCACCGTATATGTGCTGGCAGTGCTGATCATTTCGGTTGTGACCGTACACCGGATTTACAGCCTTATCGCCTCCATTGTCAGCGTTCTGATATTTAATTTCCTGTTTACCGTCCCCAAATATACGCTGCGGGCGTATGACCAGGGATATCCGGTGACCTTTCTTATTATGTTCATGGCAGCGTTTCTTACCGGGACACTTGCCACAAGGATGAAAAACAGTGCAAAGCAGTCTGCCCGGGCAGCATTCCGTACGAAGGTGCTCTTTGATACGAACCAGCTGCTGCAGCAGGCGAAAAATAAAGAGGAGATCATATCCGGCACAGCGCATCAGCTTGTAAAGCTCTTAAACCGCGATATCATCATCTATCCATCGGATGAAGAAGCGCTCAGAGAGCCGGTATTTTTCCCGGTAAGTGAGGAAAGCTGTGTGGAAAACTATACCGGAGAACGGGAGATCGCGCTGTGGGTGCTGAAAAACAATAAGCATGCCGGAGCGACGACGCAGACCTTTTCTGACGCAAAGTGCCTGTATCTGGCCATGCGGGTGAATGACTCGGTGTACGGTGTTGTCGGCATCGCCGTGGGCGAGCAGCCGCCGGATGCGTTTGAGAACAGTATCCTGCTTTCCATTCTGGGTGAGTGCGCGCTTGCCCTTGAAAACGAAAAAAATGCAAAAGAGAAGGAGGAGGCGGCGATCCTTGCGAAGAATGAGCAGCTTCGTGCAAACCTTCTCCGGGCGATCTCCCACGATCTGCGCACACCGCTTACGTCCATTTCCGGAAATGCAAGCAACCTGATGTCAAATGGGGATTCCATGGATGCGGTCACAAAAATGGGAGTGTATCAGGATATTTATGATGATTCCATGTGGCTGATCAACCTGGTGGAAAACCTCCTGTCAGTGACAAGACTTGAAGAGGGAAGGCTGAATCTGAATATTTCGGCAGAGCTTGTCGACGAGGTGATACAGGAAGCGCTGCGGCATGTGAACCGGCTGAAGTCAGAGCACGTGATCACCGTGGAGAATCAGGATGATCTGCTGCTTGCCCGGATGGATGCAAAGCTCATTGTGCAGGTTATCATCAATCTGGTGGACAATGCGATCAAATATACGCCGAAGGGCTCGCACATCCATATTTCCACAGGGAAGGAAGGGCAGTGGGCGGTGATCTCTATCGCAGATGACGGACCGGGGATCCCCGACGAGAATAAACCCCAGGTGTTTGACATGTTTTACAGCGGAGCTACCCGCGTGGTTGACAGCAGGAGGAGCCTTGGACTGGGGCTTTCTCTGTGCAAATCGATTGTCAATGCGCATGGAGGGACGATCCGGGTTTCCGATCATTTGCCGCATGGCGCTGTGTTTACATTTTTATTACCGGTAGAGGAGGTTCAATTACATGAATAAATTACTGATCTTAGTAGTAGAGGATGATGCTTCTGTGAAAAACCTGATCACGACCACACTGAAAGCGCACGATTACCGTTTCCTGGCGGCAGGCAACGGTGAGACGGCGATCCTTGACGCATCGTCCCATAATCCCGATATTGTACTGCTGGATCTGGGGCTGCCGGATATGGATGGCGTGGAGGTGATCCGGCGGATCCGGTCCTGGTCCAATATGCCGATCATCGTGATCAGCGCGCGCAGCGAGGACACAGATAAGATAGACGCGCTGGACGCCGGGGCAGACGATTATCTGACAAAGCCATTTTCAGTAGAAGAGCTTCTGGCAAGGCTGCGTGTGACACAAAGACGCCTGCTGATGATGAAAAACGATGCGCCAGTGGAAGCTTCTGTATTTGTCAACGGCGCTTTGCGCATCGACTATGCGGCAGGCTGCGCATACCTGCATGATGAGGAGCTGCATCTGACGCCGATTGAATATAAGCTTTTATGCCTGCTCTCAAGAAATGTGGGGAAAGTGCTGACTCATACATTTATCACACAGAATATATGGGGGAGCAGCTGGGAGAATGATGTGGCGTCGCTGCGCGTATTCATGGCGACACTCAGAAAGAAGATCGAAAAAGGCTCCGATTCTCCTCAGTACATCCAGACGCATATCGGAGTCGGGTACCGGATGATAAAAGTAGAATAAGACGTTTTGAAAAGCGCTGGCCTGGCGATGTGGAGAATATCGCGGGTTGGCGCTTTTCTTTTCCCCTGACTTTATTGCATCATATTATAAGGTAAAATAAGTTTCTTAAATAAGGACAAAATAGAGGGAAATAAATAAGATATGTCAATGAAATATTGACTTTTTTGCGATAGTAAGAATATAATGAAGGTGCATAAGGAAGATAAATGCTCTGATTATATTGGAGGTAACAAGGATGGTAAATACAAGTAAGATTATTAGTGGCAATATAATGAATATTATGAAACAGAACGGAAAAAAGCAGATTGATCTTGCTGACTACCTTGGCGTGTCTAAGCAGGTTATAAGCAAGATGCTTACCGGTGGCAGGATGATCAATGCAATTGAACTGCAGAAGATTTCAGAGTTTCTTGGCACTTCCATGGAGGATCTGGTCAGGCGTCCTGAGGTACTGAAAGAAACGAATGCCATAAAAGCATTTATGGGTAAGGTAGAGACTCAGGAAGCTAAAGATGGACTTGGGATTGCCGATGAGATTGCAAATCTTATTTGTTTTTATGCACGTACCCGTGAGAATGTAGAAGAAATGATGAAACCGTGGGAGGCTTAGAATTATGTGCCGGGTTTTGGATAATAGCCTTTTCGTTAAAGACAGAAAGAGGTATACAAAAATAAGTGAATGTGCAACAAGCTTCAATTCACTCTATAATAAAAATAATATTATTCAGGATGATATATTCAATGTGTTGGAGAACTATGTAGCACGCCATGATATGCCATTTGATATGCTAAGATATCCTATTAAGGATATGGATTTGTGTGCATGTACTTTCATTCGGAAAGGGCATATGTTTGTCATGATTAATTCTGCGCTGCCATTGTCAAAGCAGATATTTGCAGCAGCACATGAACTGTATCATATTTATTGTTATTTTGAAGAATATGATTCTGAATTGCTACAATCAGGGTCAATTCTGGCATCTGGTATTATAGATGAAGAAGCAAAAGAGATTGAGGACATGGAGGCAAATGTTTTTGCAGCTATTTTATTAGCTCCTAAGGAACGACTTGATGAACAGACGGATGTGTACCATTTATCATATAAAGATATTTCAGTGCAAACGGTTCTTAAGATAATGGATATTTTTGCAATTCCGTATAAAGCGGCAGTGCTTCGTCTTTTGGAGGAAGATAAGATTGATGCAAAGGCGGCAAAAAATCTTTTACAGGTTACTGAAAAAGAGATTAGCAAACAAATAGAACTTACGGGAAAGGCTGCACGCTGGCAGGAAATACATAAGGATTTTATCAGATTTGGAAGCTTAACAGAATTGATGTATGATGTTGAGCAGCTGGATGCTGTTCGTGATGAGCGATTATCCGGTGATAAGAGCAGATTGAGAGAAATAATAAGAAGCTTAAAAAAACAGTGAGGTAGTGCCTATGGGAATTGACAAAAAATATGCCTTGCTGGATACGGACTTTTTGCGGGGATAAATTTTGATGGAAAAAGGAATGGGCTTCTTTATATTTTTGGTATTTTTTAAAGTTGTGTATAATCGGCGGGCGGATTCGGAGTTTTGTGGACAGAACTGCGGAAACTAAGGGCGCTTCTCCCCTTGACGCTGCCAGAGGCAGTTGGTACAATACTGGATATCAGAAAGAAAGGGATGGAAGCTTGAAGCTAAAAAATGAAGCAGGGATCGCGCTCGGCGCGTCGTTTGTGTATTTGCTGGCGATCATGCCGGGACATAGAAGAGTCAGAAATGCCGTAAAAGGAAAGTTTTATGCGCACAGAGGTCTGCATGACCGGAAAGCGGGCATTCCGGAAAATACAATGGCGGCTTTTCGAAGGGCAGTTGAACGGGGATTTGGGATTGAACTTGATGTGCAGCTTACCAGAGACGGGGAGGTTGTCGTTTTCCACGATTTTGACCTGAAACGCATTTGCAGTGTGGAGGGAGAGGTCAGCGATTTTACGTATAAAGAGCTGCGTGCTCTGTCTGTGGACGGGACGTCAGAGCATATACCGAAGCTGTCAGAAGTACTTGAGATGGTAAACGGGCGCGTGCCGCTGCTCGTGGAGCTCAAATATAAGGGCATGGACAGCAGGATCTGTGAGCGGACAGACGCCGTGATGCAAAGATACCGCGGCGATTATGCGATCGAATCGTTTCACCCGAGGGCGCTGTGGTGGTACCGCAGGCACAGACCGGAGATCTGCCGGGGACAGCTCGCGATGAATTTTCAGCGGCAGGAGGGCAACTATCATCTGGCATATCTGATGGTGCGCCATCTGCTGTTCAATTTTTTGGGGCGACCGGACTTTATCGCCTATGATATCAGGGACCGGCAGGCAGTCTCCAAAAACATCTGCCGCCGTATCTTCGGATGCCCGTCGGCGGCCTGGACGGTGCGCTCTGACAGGCAGCTCAGGGAAGTAAAGCAGTACTACGATTCCTTTATTTTCGAGGGATTCCTGCCTGCACAGGGAGAAGCGTAAGGAATATCCGGGAGGAGCAGGACGGCGTTTTTTCGCAGCGCGCAGCAGCTGCAGGAGGGCTGTAAAACGGGCAAAACAGTATATTCTGGTTGTGGTAGAGCAGAAAATAAGGTATAATAGGAATACTGAAAACGGTAAATATGTGTAAAGGACGTGATAAAATGAAACGGGTTGGTCTGTTAACGAGCGGAGGCGACTGCCAGGCGCTCAATGCGACGATGCGCGGCGTTGTGAAGGGGCTTTCCAGCAATGTGGACGAGCTGGAGGTCTATGGATTTATGAATGGCTATAAAGGGCTTATTTACGGTGATTACCGTCTGCTTACGTCCAGAGATTTTTCAGGGATCCTGACGAAAGGCGGCACGATCCTCGGATCCTCGAGACAGCCGTTTAAGCTGATGCGCGAGCCGGACGAGAAGGGGCTTGATAAGGTGGCGGCGATGAAGCAGAACTATTACAAGCTGCGTCTGGACTGTCTTGTGATCCTTGGCGGGAACGGTACGCAAAAGACTGCGAACCTGCTCCGGGAAGAAGGGCTTAATATCATCCATCTCCCCAAGACGATCGACAATGATATCTGGGGGACTGATATGACATTCGGCTTCTACAGCGCTGTGAACATCGCGACAGAGGCGATCGACTGTATCCATACGACGGCAGCATCCCACAACCGTGTCTTTATCGTCGAGGTCATGGGGCATAAGGTCGGCTGGCTGACACTGTATGCAGGTATTGCCGGAGGCGCGGATATTATTCTGATCCCTGAGATCCCGTATGATATCAAAAAGGTCATTGCTGCGATCGACAGGCGTACGCAGGCAGGTAAGGGCTTTACGATACTGGCAGTGGCAGAGGGTGCGATCTCGAAGCAGGATGCGAAGCTGAGCAAAAAGGAATATAAGAAAAAGCTCAGTGAGAAAAAATATCCGTCTGTGGCGTATGAGCTGGCGGAGCAGATCAGGGAAGCAAACGGACCGGAGGTGCGCATTACCGTTCCGGGACATACGCAAAGAGGCGGCAGTCCATGCCCGTACGACCGCGTACTTTCTACGCGTATCGGTGTGACGGCGGCAGACCTCATTATGAAAGAGGAATACGGCTATATGGTCGGCATTGTCAACGGCAAGATGAAAAAGGTACCGCTTGGCGAAGTATCCGGCAGACTTAAGATGGTAGATCCGAAGGATCAGATCATTCAGGAAGCAAAGCTGATGGGCATCAGCTTCGGAGACTGATCCGGCACCGCAGTGTATGCGGGGACGGGGTCGGTAAATCAGAACAGGATTATTTAGCGGGGCTGCTGCAAGATCTCTCAGACATTTTGCGACAGCTCCCGTATTTTGCCGGAGGGCAGTATACCACACAGGGAGATGCCGCACCAGGTCAAGAGGACTGCGGCAAAAGACAGACAGGAGACAGACTATGGGTTATACAGCATTGTACCGGAAATTCAGACCGGACACCTTTGCAGACGTAAAAGGGCAGGATCATATCGTAAAGACACTGTGCAATCAGATCAGGGCAGACCGCATCGGACATGCGTACCTGTTCTGCGGGACACGCGGTACAGGTAAGACGACGATCGCCAAGATCTTTGCAAAGGCGGTCAATTGTGAGCACCCCATTGACGGAAATCCGTGCAATGAATGTGCATCCTGCCGCGCGATCGCATCCGGCGCGTCCATGAATGTCATCGAGATCGACGCAGCGTCAAACAACGGTGTGGACAACATCCGTGAGATCCGCGAGGAGGTCGCATACTCTCCGGCGGACGGAAAATATAAGGTATACATCATAGACGAGGTGCATATGCTTTCGATCGGTGCATTCAATGCGCTGCTGAAGACACTGGAGGAACCGCCCTCCTATGTGATATTTATCCTGGCGACGACAGAGGCGCACAAGATCCCGGTGACGATCCTTTCCAGATGTCAGCGCTATGATTTCCGCAGGATCGCGCAGGAGACGATCCAGATGCGGCTGCAGGATCTGATGGATCAGGAGCATGTAGAGGTAGAGAAGCGGGCGCTGCGCTACATTGCGAAAAAGGGAGACGGCTCTTTGCGTGATGCACTCAGTCTGCTCGATCAGTGTATTGCATTTTATCTGGGCGAGACGCTGACGTATGACCGCGTGCTGGAGGTACTGGGAGCGGTCGATACAGAGGTCTTCAGCGATCTGCTGCGCAAGATATTAAGAGAAGATCTCGTGGCGGCGATCAGTACGCTCGAAAAGCTGATCATGCAGGGGCGGGATCTGACGCAGTTTGTCAATGATTTTACCTGGTATATGCGCAATCTGATGCTGCTGAAGGCGTCAGACGATATGGAGGACGTGCTGGACGTCTCGACAGAGAACCTGGCGCAGCTTCGCGAGGAGGCCGGGATGATCCGCAGCGATACGCTGATGCGATTTATACGGATATTTTCCGAGCTGGCGAATAATATCCGCTATGCGACAAACAAGCGGGTGCTGCTGGAGCTTGCTCTTATCAAGCTGTGCAAGCCGGAGGCGCAGCGGGACGAGCTGTCTTATATAGAGCGGATCCGCAAGCTGGAGCGCCGCATGGAAGAGCTGTTCTCCGGAAAGGTGATGATCGCAGCTTCAGCGGACAGAAATGGCAGCTATGCTCCGGGTAGTCATGCGGCAGCTGCGGCTGCAGCGCCGGGAGATTACAGCGCGATGTCGGATGAAGCATTTGCGGCCGGTTTTGGGGCGCAGATAGTGAAGGAGACGGACGGACGCGCCGGATATGGCGCTTCGGAGCAGGGAGCCGGCGAGGTACAGATGCAGTATCCCAAGGCGGCTCCGGAGGATCTGCAGAAGGTGCGTTCGATGTGGAAAAGCATTGTGGGGGATACCACCGGGATGTTCCGCGTGGTGCTTTCTGCGGCAGAGCCGAAGTTTAACGTACAGGATCCAAACGACCTCAGGCTGTATGTCGTATTTGCGGATTTTCTCGCAGAGCGCTATATTGATAATAAAGAGCGAAAGGCAGAGCTGGAGCAGATCATTGCGGACCGTACGGGAAAGCAGGTAGAGGTCCGGTTTGTGCTTGCGGCGGATGAGGGGATCCAGCGGGGCAGCCTGTCTGCGATCGAAATAGACGAAAGAATTCAAGAATTTATTCATACAGATATAGAAATTGAAGACGAAAGCTGATACAATCCATTTGTACAGCAAGGAAAAGATGGAGGAAAAATTATGGCAAAGCGTGGAGGATTTCCGGGAGGTATGCCGGGCAACATGAATAACCTGATGAAGCAGGCGCAGAAAATGCAAAAGCAGATGGAGGAGAACCAGAAGGCTCTTGAAGAAAAGGAATTTACAGCAGCAGCAGGCGGCGGGGCAGTAGAGGTGACGATCTCCGGGAAAAAAGAGGTCAAAAAGGTAAAGCTGGCTGAGGAAGTAGTAGATCCGGATGATATTGAGATGCTGGAGGATCTGATCGTGGCAGCGACCAATGAGGCGCTGCGTCAGGTAGAGGAGGCTGCGGCGTCTGCGATGTCGAAGCTGACCGGAGGGCTGGGAGGCTTTGGATTCTGATGGATTATTACGGAAGTCAGATGTCAAAGCTGATCGAACAGCTTTCTGCATTGCCGGGCATTGGCGGAAAATCCGCACAGCGCCTGGCATTTCATATTGTGCATATGCCAAAGGAGCAGGTAGCGCAGCTGACAGGCGCGATCACAGATGCGCGGGAAAATATCCGTTACTGCAACGAGTGCTATACGCTGACAGATCAGGAAAAATGCCCGATCTGCAGCAACCCCAACCGCGATAAAAAGACGATCATGGTGGTGGAGAGCACCCGGGATCTGGCGGCCTATGAAAAGACAGGGAAATACGAAGGCGTCTATCACGTACTTCATGGGGCGATCTCTCCCATGCTCGGCATTGGTCCGGGGGATATCAGGCTAAAAGAGCTGATGCAGCGTCTGCAGGGGGATGTGGAAGAAGTGATCATTGCGACAAATTCCAGTCTGGAAGGCGAGACGACCGCAATGTATATCAGCAAGCTGATCAAGCCGACCGGGATCAGAGTCAGCCGGATCGCGAGCGGTGTGCCGGTAGGCGGCGATCTGGAATACATTGACGAGGTGACACTGCTGCGCGCACTAGAGGGACGCGTGGATCTGTAAAAGCTGCGGCTGGTTCGGGATCAGAAGCACGCGTCCAGGATACAGTCGCAGATCATCTCTGCCATGCGTGAGATGGTTGACAGACGCGCGGTCTGCAGATCGAGATATGGACTGCTGCTTTCTCCGTTTGCGATTCCTGTGATAGCGATATCACCGACTCCGGGGAGTTTTTTGCGGACTCCTGCGCCCGGCCTGAGACAGCCGGGACGCACAAAAACAGAACCAATATGTTCATAAGAACCAAGAGAGGCATCAACGGCGATCATGATCTGACCGTGGTGCTTTTTTTTAATCTCCTGACTGATCGCTGACAGGTTTAATGCGTGGACGGTATGCTCCAGTGTCCCGTATACCGGAAGATGCTCTCCGGCAGCCTTTTTTATCATGCTGCCTGCAAGCGGACCAAGGCAGTCTCCGATGATCCGGTCTGTACCGATGCACAGGATGACCGGGGGCATGTGGCGGTATCTTACAGGGGAGGCTGCGCGGGATACATCGCGCAGGAGTGCGCGCAGACGGAGGGGACTCAGTACATCAGGGTTGTCCGAAGCACCAATACGGGATGTATGGACAGATGTGGGAAAGCATGGGGCAGGATAAGCTGTTATCATGGCAGGACCTCCGGCTGGATTGTTTTTTTCATTGTATCCAGTTCCGGTCAGAAATATACCGGTTCTGTTTTTTCCACGTCTGAAAAAAATTTTGTTTTTGTCCAGAAATCACCAAATTCTGCATAAAGTATATGGTAAGGTTATGGGAATATGGGAAAAGGAGTGAGTGCAGTATGGGCAAAGACATGGTATTGCCGAAGAACATACGTCAGATAGGAGACATACGGGGAGAAGAGCGGATTTATATGGAGGATTACGTGATGACGTATATCCGGAAAAAGGAACAGCAGGAGGAGCAGGGAAGTGTCGGCATTCTTCTCGGGGAACGCCATGAGACACAGGAAGGACTTTTTGTTTTTATAAGGGGGATTGTCGAGGTACCCCGGGAGCAGACAGAAAACAGCTCTGATACAAAAGAGCAGATAAAAAGAGTGCAGCAAAAAGAAGTGCAGCAAAAAGAAGAGAGCGGGGAAAACGTTTCAGATACAGGAACGATTAAAGAAGATCAGAAAGAGACAGATAAAAAGACAGACGGAGAACGAAAACAGGAAGAAAAAACAGATAAAGAGGCGGTTGTCTCCCTGAAGGAGCAGATCCACAGAGCAAGAATCGAGTATTTTCCCGGATGGGATGTACAGGGCTGCTGCGTCATAGGAAGATACCGTCCCGAAGAGCTTGAGAAGCTTGCGCAGATCCTTCCTGAGACACAGCAGATCATCTATCATCTGCAGGAGCAGGAGGAGACACTGTACCGGAAACTGTGTGGAGAGTACCGGAGAGTCGGCGGCTATTTTGTATTTTATGAGCAAAACCGGAAAATGCAGGAGTACCTGTCTGATATTTTCAGGGATGCGACTGTTGAGAAGGAGAGCCGGCCGGAGACAGCGATGAAAAGCTTCCGGGAAAAAATCCGGGAGAAGGGAGAACAGAAAAAGGGCAGCGTATTAAAACTGGCAAGCTCGTTTTTTGTAGTGACTGTGCTGGTGATAGGCGCGATCGTAGTGAACCGTATGGAGGAAATACGAAGCGTCGGAAATATGACAGGCACAGACGGGACTATATCACAGGAGCAGTGGGATCTCATATATAACAGAGAGCGGATGCTGGCAGAGCAGCAGGCCGGGGATGCTGGGAGGAACGTGGAAACAGAATCATCAGGAAATGCCATACAGGAGGAAGGCGAGGAGCAGGAGGCTCTGCCGACAGGAACAGCAGCTGTACAGGAGAACGCCGGACTGGAAGGTTCCGATGCTTTTTGGGGCAGGGATGAGGCGACAGGAGATGCAGGGCAGAATGCAGCAATAGAGGAAACAGGCAGCGCAGGACAGAATGCAGCAGTAGAGGAAGCAGGCGGCGCAGGACAGAATGCAGCAGTAGAGGAAGCAGGCGGCGCAGGGCAGAGTGCAGTATTGGAGGAAGCAGGCGGTGCAGGACAGAATGCAGCAGTAGAGGAAGCAGGCGGCGCAGAGCAGAATACAGTATTGGAGGAAGCAGGCGGCGCAGAGCAGAATACAGTATCAGAGGGAACAGACAGTGCAGGGCAGAATGCAGTATCAGAGGGAACAGACAGCGCAGGACAGGGTGCAGTGCCGGAGGAGACAGGAGAGGCCGGGCAGAGTGCAGTACAGGAAGGAACAGACCGTATGGGACAGGGTACACAGCCTGCCGACAGCAGTAATGTGACAGGAATGGAGGCGGCGCAGGAGGCATCTGCGCGCAGTATGCAGGCTTCGTATGTGATCCGTCCGGGAGATACGCTGGCCGGCATCAGCCAGCAGTATTACGGCAGCATTCTGCGGGTAGCTGAAATCTGCGAGGCAAACGGTATTTCTGACGCGAATACAATCATGCCGGGGCAGAAGATCGTGCTGCCGTAATGGCTCCAAAGCGACTGGCTGTCATGCGGGTTTCCATTGTAGCAGTTGCGTTTGAGGCTGCTTTCTGGTATGATACACAGGAAAGAAATCTCTAATATCAGAGTATGCAAAAGCAGAAAACAGGGAACAAAAAGGACTAGGCAAACGTTAAAGACAGGGATAAAAGATGAAAAAAGGCAGATGGAAAGCGGTAGCGGAGAAGCTTGAGGAAAAGCTTCAGTTTTTAAAGCTGGAAGATGACGCGGATCTGGAGGATGAAATACAGATCGAGGAAGAGTCGCTGTCTTCCGGCAGTATATTCCAGGAGGAATTGCCGGAAGATGATCTGGAAGAACGGCTGGCGCATAACCGCAGGTGGGTTTTTCGCAGGAGAGCAGCGCTGGCCGTTCTGGCGGCAGCGATCGTGGGCGGCTTTGTGCTGTACAACCATTTTCACATGTTTGATGATTATATTATCGCACAGTCGCACAAAATAGAGACTGCTTCTGGATCGCAGTATCAGGCAGCCGGAAAGAATCTGTACCGGTATAACTCCGACGGCATTTCGTGCGTGACCAGGGAGAATGAACTGAAATGGAGCATCACCTACAATATGCAGGCACCGATCGCTGATATGTGCGGGGATACGATGGCGGTTGCAGAACAGCAGGGGAATCAGGTCTACGTTGTAAATAAGGACGGTCTGGTGGGAAGCTTTGAGACGCTGCTCCCGATCATCAAGGTGCGTGTGTCCAGACAGGGAGTCGTAGCAGTAGTTTTGCAGGAGGAGAATGTCACCTGGATCAGCCTGTATCAGGCAGACGGGACTTCGATCGCAGATGTAAAAGCGACTATGACAGAATCCGGATATCCGCTGGATATTGATCTGTCACCGGACGGTCAGAAGCTCATGGTGTCTTATCTGAGCATTACAGAGGGGAATATGAGCAGCAGCGTGGTATTTTATCATTTCGGCTCCGCCGGACAGGCTGACAATGATCATGTGGCAGGAACGCAGAGCTATACACAGACTGTGATACCGGAGGTTTATTTTACAGATAATGAAAGAGCAGTGGCAGTAGCAGACAATGGCTTTAAGGTATTTAAGGGTGCAGATAAGCCAAAGCAGACGGAAGAGGTGACCTTTGATACAGAGATCCTCGGCACTTTCCATGATGACGAGGCGATCGGCTTTCTCTTTGGAAGTGAGGAAGAGGGTTTTGCGTACCGGATGGAAATGTATAACTACCGGGGGCGCAAGAAAGCGTCAAAAAATATCAATGCGGAGTTTGAGCAGATAAAGATGCAAAATGGACAGATCCTGATGTACAGCGCAAGAAACTGCGAGATATTTACTACATCCGGCGTACACCGTTTTTCCTGTGGTTATGAAAAAGATATTGAGGATATTTTCTATTTTTCTGAATTCCGGAAATATCTGGTGATCACAGATGACAGCTTTGACCGGATACGGATCAGTTGATTTTGATGACAGGAGGAGATTATGAATATACTTGAGATTGCGGTACTGATTCTGATCGCAGGCTTTGCTCTTGCCGGATGGCGCAGAGGATTTGTACGCAAGCTGGCGTCGATGCTGTCGCTTGTCGTTTCTATTGTTTTAGTCTCTGTGTTTCTTCCATATATGACAGAATTTCTGAAGACAGATACGCCGGTATATGAGTACATCGTAAAGCAGTGCCGCGAGGTTGTGACAGAAAATCTGAGCGGTGTGCTCACTGCAGGAAGCTTTGAAGGCGGATCGCAGGAGAATAAGGACGCCGGGGCGGCAGATTCCTACCGCGACATGGGAAGAGAAGAGATCAAGGCGTTGATGGAGCAGTATGGGTATGACAGCTCGATTGTGGATGCGCTTAGCGACGAGCAGCTCGAGGAATACAAAGAGAAGTATATAGAGCAGTATGTGCAGCAGTATTTCGGCGGCGGAGATGGCGCGCCGACAGGAGAAATGACAAAGATCGAGCAGACCGAGCTTATTGAGCATCTTCCGATCCCGGAGGCGCTTCGGGAGCTGCTGCTCAATTATAATAACGATGAAGGCTACAGCAGTCTTGGTGTCTCAAGCTTTCAGGATTATCTGATCCATTTTATCGCTACGATGATCCTCAACGTGATCGCATTTGTGTCGGCCGTGATCCTGGTCCAGATACTTTTGCATGTAGCGATCACCGCACTCGACATCCTGGCTCATATCCCCCTGATCGGCGGCGTGAACCGGCTGCTCGGGCTGCTGCTCGGCTGCATACAGGCATTGTTCTTTCTGTGGCTGTTTTTCCTGATCCTGTCCATGATGTCTGCGACACAGTGGGGCATGCAGCTGATGGATATGGTACAGAGCAGCCAGGCACTGAGCAGCCTGTATGATTCCAATCTGTTTTTACAGATCGTAGTCCGCACAGCAGCGATGTTTGTATAAGTATCTCCAGAAATAGGTCCAGAAATAAAAGAAAAGGATTGACAAACGTGTTTTTCAGTGTTACACTTTACCACAACAAAGGAAGAAACCGATGAGAAAGAATAGTAGGCACACATCGTGAGGTCACAGAGAGCTGCAGGTGGTGGGATTGCAGTACGGCACAGTTTGCTGAATGGACTTTTGAGGGCAGTCTGAACATACTTCAGTAGGACTCGCCGGGAACCGAACCCGTTATCAATCAGGAGTGTATGATAGTACATGCGAAAGTGGACATTACGTCAAAGTGAGTGGTACCGCGATAATAAGAACTTATTACCGTCTCAGATATATAATACAATATTATATATCTGAGACTTTTTTTTCGCGAAAGCAATGAGCCGTGCAAAATCAGAAACTGACAGCCAGGCTGCTTGCAGCCGGGGCTGTCAGGTGATGATTTTATAGGGCGAATGCCCGCGAGCGAGAAGAAGCGAAGCGGAATCGAGCTTGCAGCACGGCGAAAAAGCGGCAAAATCGAAGGTCAGCCAGGCTGCTTGCAGCACGGCGAAGAGAACAGTCGTATATCCACGAATTCCGGTTCCTCCTTTGCAACAACGGATCACCGGGTGCGTCCCGCAAAAAGGAAAAGGAGAACAAGATTATGATGAGAAAGGTATTAACAGCTACAGCAGTATCGATGATGGCAGCCGCTATGTTTGCGGGCACAGCAATGGCAAAAGAATATAAAGTAGGGATCATCCAGTTTGTGGATGACGCTTCTCTGAATCAGATCGAGGCGGCGATCGAAGCGCAGCTCGACGCAAAGTCTGCAGAGGGAGAGGATCAGTTTATTTATGACGGGTACGTGTTTAATGGACAGGCAGATGCGACAACGCTTGGGCAGATCGCAGCGCAGCTCATTTCAGACGAGGTGGACGTGATCGTACCGATCGCGACGCCGGCAGCCCAGATCGTTCAGGCTGCGACAGAGGACGCAGATATTCCGGTCGTATTTTCTGCTGTATCGGATCCGGTAGGCGCAGGCCTGGCAGAGAGTATGGAGGAGCCGGGAGCAAATATCACCGGTACAAGCGACGCGCTCAATACGAATGCGATCCTGGATCTGATGCTTGCAGCAGATCCTGAGGTAAAGTCAGTAGGGCTTCTTTACAGCCAGTCGGAAGATTCCTCCAAACAGCCGATCGAAGATGCGAAGGCATACCTTGATGAAAAGGGCATTAAATATGTAGAAAAGACAGGAACGAATAATACAGAGGTCGCACAGGCAGCGGATGCTCTTGTGGCAGCCGGTGTGGACGCAGTATTTACACCGACAGACAATACGGTCATGACAGCAGAGCTGGGGATCTATGAAAAGTTTATTGATGCAGGTATCCCGCATTATACAGGGGCAGACTCCTTTGCATTAAACGGTGCGTTCTGTGGGTATGGAGTCGACTATGCAAATCTCGGAACAGCTACGGCAGATATGATCGTGGAGGTGCTCCAGGGCGCTGATCCGGCAAAGACGCCGATCCAGACCTTTGATAACGGGATCGCTACAGTCAATACGGAGACGGCAGAGGCGCTTGGGATCGATTACAGCAGCTTTGAAGGGCTGTGCACGGCAGTTGTAGAGACTGTTACAGCAGAGGAATTCGAATAAGTTAAAGGGGAACGGAACCATGGGATCAATTTTATCACTTCCAGTTGTGACCAGTGCCTTGGAGCTTGGCTTTATCTATGCACTGGTGGCGCTGGCGCTGTTTATCAGCTATTCGATACTCAATATTGCAGATCTGTCTACAGACGGATGCTTTACGCTTGGCTGCGCGGTAGGGGCGCAGGTGGCGATCATGGGACATCCGGTGCTGGCGCTGTTTGCCGCGATGGCTGCAGGCGTCTGTTCCGGCTACATCATGTCTGCGCTTCAGACAAAGCTGGGCGTAGAGCCGATCCTTGCGGGGATTATTGTAAATACAGGGCTTTATACCGTCAACCTTGCGGTGATGGGCTTTTCCTCAAATCTGTCGATCTTTAAAAGCGATACGGTGTACAGCCTTTGCAAGGATATTTTTGGAAGTACGTGGTATAAGCTGATCGTTTCAGTGATCATTGTTGTGCTCGTGTGTCTGATCATCGCATGGTTTCTCCGTACCCGCATTGGTCTTTCTATCCGGGCGACAGGGGATAATGCCGACATGGTGCGCGCATCCAGCATCAATCCGGGCTTTACGATCACAGTAGGCCTGTGTATCTCCGGTTCTCTGACAGCTCTGTCCGGCTGCCTGATCGGCCAGTATCAGAAAACGTGTGATATTAATCTTGGTACCGGTATGGTTACGATCGCGCTTGCCAGCCTGATCATTGGCGAGACACTGGTCGGAAAGCAGAGTATGGGACGCAGGATCGCGGGGGTGATCCTGGGAAGCTGCCTGTACCGTTTTGCAATCGCGATCGCACTGCGGCTGCATATCCCGGCAGAATGTCTGAAGCTTGTTTCGGCAGTGATCGTAGCTGTCGCGATTGCGTCTCCGTATCTGAAACGTCAGATATCGTTTCAGAAAAAGCGCAGAGCAGCGGCTGCGGCCAGGAAAGGAGGGCGCGGCGTATGCTGATGCTGAAGAATATCAGAAAAGTATTTAATGAAGGAACGGTAAATGAGAAGGTCGCGCTCGACGCAGTGAGCCTGACGGTAGAGAACGGTGATTTTGCTACTATTATTGGAAGCAACGGAGCCGGAAAGTCTACTCTCTTTAACTGTATCTGCGGCAGCTTTTATGTCGATGAGGGCAGTATCTTTCTGGACGGCAGTGATATTACGTATGTGCCGGAGTACCGCAGAGCGGTACAGATCGGCCGGCTCTTTCAGGATCCTATGAGAGGGACTGCGCCACATATGACGATAGAGGAAAACCTTGCTCTGGCATACCTGCGCGCTGCAAAAAGGAAAAATTCTGTATTTTCCAGGATCACGAATAAAGAAAGACAGCTCTTCCGGGAGCGGCTCGCACTGCTTGACATGGGGCTGGAGGACCGGATGAAGCAGCCGGTAGGGCTTCTTTCCGGAGGCCAGCGACAGGCGCTCACGCTTTTGATGGCTACGCTCGTACCGCCCAAGATCCTGCTGCTCGATGAGCATACGGCGGCGCTCGATCCGGCGACGGCCAGGAAGGTGCTTGCGCTGACGAAGCGGATCGTGGAGGAGGAGCAGCTTGCCTGCCTGATGATCACGCACAATATGCAGTCCGCGCTGGAACTTGGCAACCGTACGCTGATGATGGATGCGGGGAGGATTGTTCTTGATATTTCCGGACAGGAGCGCCAGGGTCTTACTGTGGACGGCCTGCTTGAAAAGTTCAGCGCAGGGGCCGGGAAGGCTTTGGATAATGACCGCATCCTTCTGTCGCGGACAGAGTAAACGGGAAATCCATCTGATGCGGATGGCCCGGATGCATGAACAGTAAAAAGCAAATATTGACAAAACAGACAGTTGTATGAAACTGTCTGTTTTTTTATACTTAAATAAGAAAATTATAGCGTCAGTGTACAAGAAAAGGGAGGGTTTTTCATGAAATATGGATTTTTTGATAAAAAAAACCGGGAATACTGTATTGATCGGGTAGACATTCCGGTATCATGGACTAATTATATCGGAGTGGAGGATATGTGCGCAGTAATGAACCATACTGCCGGAGGCTATGTGTTTTATAAGTCTCCGCAGTATCACCGCATCACCCGCTTCCGGCCAAACGGTGTGCCGATGGATGGACCGGGACATTACGTTTACATAAGAGATGATGCAGACGGAGATTACTGGAGCATTTCGTGGCAGCCGGTCGGAAAGCCGCTTGAGAAAGCGCGCTACAGGTGCAGGCACGGGATGTCCTACTCGGTATACGAGTGCGGCTACAGGGGGATCAGCGCGTCCGAGAGGATTTTGATCCCGCTTGGGGATGCAGTTGAGCTGTGGGATGTCACGATCAGAAATGACAGTGAAGAGGTGCGTGATCTGAGCGTATTTTCTTACTGTGAATTTTCTTTCCATCATATTGACATGGACAATCAGAATTTTCAGATGAGTCTGTATGCGTCCGGTTCTTCTTATGAAGATGGCGTCATCGAATACGATCTGTTTTATGAGGAGTTTGGCTATCAGTATTTTACTGCGAGCTTTGAGCCGGACAGCTTTGACTGTCTGCGCGATACCTTTATTGGCGGATACCGGACAGAGCGTGATCCGATCGGAGTAGAGCGGGGCATACTTGGCGGCTCTTTTGAAAAGGGCGGTAATCACTGCGGGGCTCTGCACAAAAGGCTGCGTCTTGCGCCGGGGGAAGAGGTGCGTCTGCTCTTTATGCTGGGAGAAGGGAATCGCGCGGCTGCTCTTCCGATCCGTAAAAAATACAGTGATCCGGCACAGGTGGACCGGGCGGCGGATGCGCTTGCCGCCTTCTGGGAGGAAAAATTTTCACGGCTTCAGGTGCATACGCCCGATCCGGATATGAACCTGATGCTGAATACGTGGAATCTGTATCAGTCGGAGATTAATATTATGTTTTCGCGCTTTGCCTCGTTTATCGAGGTGGGAGGCAGAACAGGCCTGGGATACCGTGACACGGCTCAGGACGCCATGACGATCCCGCATTCAAATCCGGAAAAATGCCGGATGCGTATTGTACAGCTGCTGCAGGGACTCGTATCACAGGGATATGGGCTGCATCTTTTTGATCCTGCGTGGTTTGAACCGCAGGAAGAGCAAAAGCCATTTGCCTCTCCTACTGTGGTCCCGACTCCTTCGGCGCAAGACCGGATCCACGGACTGAAGGATACGTGCTCCGATGATGCGCTGTGGCTGATCCCGGCGGTCATGGAGTACATACGGGAAACGGGAGAAACACAGTTCCTCGATGAGGTGCTTGGCTATGCAGATGACAGCCTGAAGCCGGATGGCGCGCCAAAGGGCGGTACGGTATATGAGCATATGAAAAGGATCCTGGACTTTTCGGCACGGCAGATCGGCGCGCACGGTATCTGTCTGGGGCTGCGTGCAGACTGGAACGACTGTCTGAACCTCGGCGGAGGAGAAAGCGCGCTCGTCTCCTTTTTGCATGTATGGGCGCTCGGACATTTTCTGGACGCTGCAAAATTGCAGAAAAATCAGAAAGACATTGAAAAATATTCAGAAATGCGTGAGAATATTATCAAGGTCTGCCAGACGGAGCTGCTGGATGAGGACTGGTTCATCCGCGGCATTACAAAGAGCGGACGCCGGATAGGGACAAAGCAGGATCAGGAGGGGAAGATCCATCTGGAATCCAATGCATGGGCAGTCCTTTCCGGGGCAGCCACGCAGGAGCAGGGGGAGCGTGCGATGGACAGTGTGTACAAATATCTTTACACACCATACGGCATCATGCTGAACGGGCCCTCCTACACGAAGCCGGATGAAGAGGTGGGCTTTGTGACGCGCGTTTACCCCGGAGTAAAGGAGAATGGGGCGATCTTCAGTCATCCAAATCCGTGGGCATGGGCGGCAGAATGCTGTCTCGGACGCGGAGACCGGGCGATGGAGTTTTACCGGGCGCTGTGTCCGAGCCGGCAAAATGACAGGATTGAGATCCGTCAGGCGGAACCGTATTCGTATTGCCAGTTTATCATGGGCAGGGAGCACAGCGCCTACGGCAGAGCGAGACATCCGTTTATGACAGGAAGCGGCGGATGGGCATATTTTTCCGCTACGCGCTATATGCTGGGCATCCGTCCGCAGCTGGAGGAGCTCCTTGTAGATCCCTGCATTCCGAAGGACTGGACGGAATTTGATGTTGACAGGACGTGGCGCGGCGCAAGATACCAGATCCATGTGGAGAATCCGCACGGGGTGTCAAAGGGAGTCCGGGAGCTGTACGTGGACGGCGAAAAGACAGACCGGATCCTGCCGTTTGCAGCGGGGACCAGGCATGAGGTCCGTGTGATCATGGGATAACAGAACAATGGGAAGGGCATCAGGTGCCGGGACGGCACAGAAAGGAAGGCGCAGATGATAGAGTTTGGAACGGGCGGCTGGCGCGCAGTGATCGGAGATGGATTTACGAGGCAGAATATCCAGCTTCTGGCAAAGGCAATGTCTATGAAAATGAAGCGGGAAGGTGTAGAGGATCAGGGGATCGTGATCGGTTATGACCGGAGATTCCTGTCTAAGGAGGCGGTAAAGTGGGCGTGCGAGGTCTTTGTCGCAGAGGGGATCCGGTGTCTGTTTGTGAATCGTTCGTCACCGACGCCGCTTGTCATGTTTTATGTGGAAAAGCATAAGCTTCCCTATGGGATGATGGTGACAGCGAGTCATAATCCGGCGATCTATAATGGCTTTAAGGTATTTACGTACGGCGGCCGTGATGCGAGCGCAGAACAGACACAGGAGATTGAAGCGTACGCAAGGAGCGTAAAGCAGGAGGAGATCCGCTGGATCGAGTATGAAAAGGCAAAGGCATCCGGACTGGTGGAGGAATTTAATCCGCTGAATGAGTATCTGGACAATATTATTGACAAGATCGACATGAAAGCGATCCGCGACCGCGGGCTCCATGTGGTGCTTGATCCGATGTATGGGGTGAGCCAGACGGCGATAAAGACGATACTTTCCACCGCGCGCTGTGAGATCGATCTGATCCATGAGACGCATGATACGCTGTTCGGGCGCAGGATGCCGGCTCCCAGCCGGGAGTCCCTGACTGAGCTGTGTAAATACGTGACAGAGATGGACTGCGATCTGGGTATCGCGACCGATGGAGATGCAGACCGCCTGGGCGTGGTCGATGATACAGGAAAATATCTGCATGCAAATGATATTCTTGTGCTTTTGTATTACTATCTGCTGAAGTATAAGGGATGGCACGGACCCGCAGTGCGCAACGTTGCGACTACGCATCTGCTTGACCGCATTGCAGAATCTTTTGGTGAGAAATGCTATGAGGTCCCGGTGGGGTTCAAATATATCTCCGCAAAGATGACGCAGACGGGGGCGATCATCGGAGGAGAATCCTCCGGAGGTATGACAGTGCGCGGCCACATTAATGGCAAGGACGGGATCTATGCGGCTTCCCTTCTGGTAGAGATGATCGCAGTGACAGGAAAGAAGCTCTCTGAGCTGATGAAGGAGATTGAACAGCAGTACGGACGCTGCCATGTGGCGGAGCTCTCCAGAAGCTTTCCGTCAGAGCGCAGGGAAGAGCTCAAAAAGCTCCTGTATGAAGATAAACTTCTGCCGGCATTTGCACGGCCGATCGAGCGCGTATCATATCTGGACGGCTGCAAGGTGTACTTTAAGGATGGCGGCTGGGTGATCGCCCGCTTTTCAGGGACAGAGCCGCTTTTGCGTGTATTTGGAGAGATGGAGGATGAGGAAACAGCGCAGCAGTACTGCAGAGATTTCTTTCATTTTCTGGGAATTGATGAGTAAAACAACAGGTTAAAGGAGACAAAGGCATGAAAACGAAAAAGGGAATGAGACAGCACTCGATGAAATGGACGATGATGGGAATTTTACTGGTCTGCTGGCTGATTCCCTTTTCCTTTTTGATCGGGGTGCTCGGTTTTTACATTGCGAGCAATCACAGCGATATGACGGCAGAAAATTTCCGCAGGCAGCTGGAAGTAAATAACGGTATCTGTATTTCCCATCTGAATACGGCGATCGCCGATTCGAGAGAGGCATCGTATGACGGTGATCTGCTGGCGGCGAATGACCGTTACCGCAGCGGGGAGATAACGAAAGTGGCGGCGGAGAAGGAGTACAACCAGTATCTGGTGTCCAAATATCAGAAAAATGATGCGATCTGTGCCGCCTTTCTCTGGTTTGCGCAGGGAGAGGATGAGAGCATTTACAATATATATAATGAGCGTGCAGGCGCGACCTATCAGCTTGTAAAAAAATTTGAACGTGAGGATTATGAGGCAGCCAGAGCGTATGCGAGCGGGCTGGGAACAAAGTCCGGCTTTCTTTACCGCGATGGGCGGCTGTATCTGGTGCGGAATCTCATTGACCATACATATACCGAGCGGGGCACGCTTGTCTTTTGCCTGAACCAGGCATATTGCTTTGCGGGCCTTTCTTCTTTCCCGTCTGCACAGAAAGTGGAGCTGGTATTAAATGGAGAAAGCATCCTGCTGGCGGGGGACGAGGGCATCATTGCCCCGGATGAGAAGGATGGAGCAAAGCAGCTTAAGGACGGCTATCGCTGGGTCGGGGACAGGCTGTATGTGGCAGATGTGCAGAAGGGAGACGGCTATGGGATGTCTGCTGTGATGCTGCTGCGAAAGGAAATCTCACCCTTCCCGTTTTATGGCTATCAGTATGTGACGGGAGGCATGGTGGTGCTGCTTCTGCCGCTGCTTTTGTTTGTGGTATTTGTTTTCCAGCGGCAGGTAGCCCGTCCGGTCGAGGAGCTGAGCGCCGGAGCGGCGCATATTGAGGCGGGCGAGCTTGGCTTCCAGATTACGACAGAACCGTGCAATCTGGAGTTTGCTTATCTGAACAAAGCGTTTAACGAGATGTCAAGCCACCTCAGGCAGCAGTTTGACCGCATTTATCAGGAGGAGATCGCCCTGCGCGAGGCGCGCATCATGGCGCTCCAGTCGCATATCAATCCACATTTTATGAATAATACGCTGGAGATCATCAACTGGGAGGCGCGTCTGAGCGGCAATCTGAGAGTATCTCATATGATAGAGGCGCTTTCTACGATGATGGATGCGGCCCTTGACCGCAGAAAACGGCCGGAGGTACGTCTGGCAGAGGAAATGCAGTACGTGAATTCGTATCTGTATATTACAAAGGAGAGGCTTGGCAAACGCCTGACTGTAACCTGTGATCTGGGCGAAGAGCTGATGGATTACATTGTGCCGCGCCTGATCCTGCAGCCGATCGTGGAAAATGCGGTAGAGCATGGCGTCGTGCCCAATGGCACAGGGATTGTGGAGATTTCCGGGTATCATGACGGGGAATACCTGTATCTGGAGGCTGTGAATAACGGAGGGCTTTCGGAGGATGACAAGCGGCGGATTGACCGGCTGCTCTCCCGGGAATATGGCAGGGATGACAGTATGGAAAAAGAGCCTGCGGGAAATCTGGGGATAGCAAATGTCAATCAGAGGCTTCGGATCATGTACGGAGCTCCGTGCGGATTGACGATCCGGGAGAGTACAGAAGGGACGGTTGTAGCACTTCTGACAATGCCGCTTCGGAAGATGAATGACAATATTGGTGAGATGAACAAAACAAGACAAGAAAAGGCACATTGAGTTATTCAAAAATACGGAAAAAAGGCGCATACTAAGTACATAGCAATAAGGAAGCAGTAAAACTTATAAACATTGGGAGGTAGCAGTATGAGAAGAAGAGCAGCTTTAGTAATGGCAGGAGCACTTGCCTGCACGATGATGGGCACAGGGATCACCGCAAATGCAGAGGGCGTGGAGCTGAACGTCACTACGACATTTGCCGGAGAGGATGGCAATGCACAGAATTTTAAGGATGCAGTAGCAGCGTGGGAAGAAGAGAGCGGTAATAAGGTAAACGATGCTTCGGCGACATCTGACGAGACGTTTAAGGCGCGGGTAGAGATGGATTTTCAGACGGGAGCAGACCCGGATGTCCTCTTTTTCTTTAACGGAGCAGACGCAAACTCCTTTATCGAGGCCGGGAAGGTTGTGCCGATCGATACGATCCGCAAAGAGTATCCTGAGTATGCATCAAACATGAACGATGATCTGATCGCTGCATCTTTGGTGGACGGAGCGAAATACGCAGTTCCGGTAAACGGATACTGGGAGGCAATGTTCGTGAATACAGAGGTGCTCGATGCAGCGGGAGTCGAGGTGCCGGGAGCAGATTATACCTGGGACGCATTCCTTGAGGACTGTCAGAAGATCAAAGACGCAGGCTATGCGCCGATCGCAGCGGCTCTTGGAAACATCCCGCATTACTGGTGGGAGTATTCGATCTTTAACAATGGCAATATCACAGATCATATGACGGTGCCGGAAGACGTATCTGACGCACAGGGCGCGGCATGGGTCAATGGTATGAACGATATAAAGGCGCTGTATGAAGCAGGATATTTCCCGGAAAATACACTTTCCGCAACAGATGATGAGACATTTGCAGCATTTATGGATGGAAAGGCAGCATTTCTGGTGGACGGTTCCTGGAAGGTCGGCGGTATCGCGGGCGCATGTCAGTCTGATCCGGAGGATGCCTCTACGTTAGACGCAGAGAAGCTGGATAAGTTTACTGTGACGTATGTACCGGGAAAGGGTGAGAGAAAAGCAACCGATCTGATCGGCGGTCTGTCCATGGGCTACTATATCAGTACAGCGGCATGGGAGGATGAGGCAAAACGCGAGGCAGCAGTCAGCTTTGTAGAATATATGACGAGTGATGAGATGGTGGCAAAGTTTGCACAGCATACGGCATCTGCTCTGAAGGCAGCGCCGGCAGCAGATGAGGCAGCATTTAATTCTCTTCAGCTCAAGGCGATGGATATGATGTCAGGCGTTACCTCTCTGACAGGCGCAGTACAGGATGTATTTAATGGAGAATGCAGAGTATCTACATTCGATGGAATGCCGCAGATCGTTACGGGAGAAGTAGCGGCAGAGGATGCAGTGGCAGAAGGCCTTGCAGTTTATCAGGCACAGTAAAGAAGGAAAGGGCTGTTGCGAAGGATCCGGTGTGCCCTTCGGACGTCTATCCGGAGGGCATACGTCCGCAGCAGCTCTTTTTGCGTCTTATTTTAACAGGGAGGTTATCCTATGGGAGCAAATATATACAGAAAAAAGACGCTGCTTCCGGTGTTTCTGATACCGGCATTCGCGTTTATGGTGGTGTTTCTGCATTATCCGTTTATCGTCAATATCCTGAACAGCTTTCAGGAGATTTCCGGGCTGGCGGCACAGTCAAAGGGACTTCAGACGCCGTGGTACGCAAATTACATAAAATTGTTTCAGGATAAAAATATGGCGATCGCGCTGAAAAATACGCTGATCATGATGGCGGCGACCATCGTATTTCAGGTGGGGATCGCGCTGCTGCTGGCGATTCTGGTAGACCAGATCAGATTCGGAGCAAAGTTTTTCCGGGTTGTCTATTTCTTCCCGATCGTGATTTCGGCGACTGCACTCGGTCTTTTGTTTAATCTGATCTTCCTGCATGACAAGGGAATGATCAATCAGATCCTGGAAATGTTCGGACGGGAAAAGCTGATCGACTGGAAATCAGGGGGACTTGCGATGTTTACGATGCTGCTCCCTGTTATGTGGCAGTATGTCGGGTTTTATTTTGTCATCATCGTTACAGGGCTTAATAATATTTCCCCGGATCTGTATGAGGTATCCGCAATCGATGGCGCAAGCCGCTGGCAGAGGATCCGTTACATCACACTTCCGCTTCTGCACAATGTACTGTGTACCTGTGCTGTGCTGGCAGTGACGGGGGCGCTTAAGGTATTTGATCTTCCGTGGACGATGTTCCCGAAGGGGATGCCGCTGAATCAGACATGGCTGACCGGAACGTACATGTATTATCATGCGAATGAGACGCGCAATACCGATTACGGCTGTGCGATCGCGGTGGTGATCGTTGTTCTGGGTATCCTGACCGCGAAGATCGTGAACCGCATATTTAAAGAGAAGGATTATTAGGGGTGAGAAGATGGGAAAGAAAAAGAAGAGCAATGTGTGGATGATCCCGGTGTACGCCATTTTGATCATATGGGCGCTCTCCACGATTTATCCGCTGATCTGGGTCATGTTAAATTCCTTTAAAGTAAAGAATGAAATTATCGCGAATTCCTTTTCCCTTCCGGTCGGCGAGCTGTTTACCTGGGCAAACTACAAACGCGCATTTGACCGTGTGCCGATCCTTGGCGCCTATGTGAACAGTCTGCTTGTCTCCGGGATGGTGACAGTCGTGGTCATGCTTCTGGCAGGACTTGCCTCGTTTGCACTTGTCCGATACAACTTTAAGGGAAAGAATTTTCTGATGTCGGTTGTCGTAGGCAGTATGATGTTTCCGGTCTTTGCTACGATTGTACCGGTCTTTCGCATGGAGGCTGCATGGGGGATCGTCAATACGAGCAACCGCTGGCTGTCTCTGATATCGTGTGCGCTGCCGCAGATTGCGGGGAATCTGTCATTTGCCATCATCGTGCTCTCGGGATATATCCGCAGTCTTCCTGTGGATCTTGAGGAGGCGGCTTACATCGAGGGCTGCAGCGTACCGAAGATCTTCTTTAAAATAGTAGTGCCACAGTTGCGAAGCCCTCCTTCGCAACTGTGGCGATCTTCTCCTTCCTGTGGAGCTACAACGATCTGTTTACGCAGACATTTTTCCTGCGCTATCCGACGCAGTGGGCGATCACAAGACTGCTAAAGGAGCTGACAGCAATGGAGGGGACCAATTACGGACTGATGGCTTCGGCGGTGACGATCGTAGTAGTACCGGTTATCATCTTGTATGTTTTCCTGCAAAAGTATATAATAAAAGGAATGACGGCGGGAGCGATCAAAGGCTGACTGGCGCGAAAAGAGAGATGTAAGGGGACGAAAATGTACAGGGTGGTAATTATTGATGACGAACCGATCATTGTGACCGGACTTACCAGAATGATTCCGTGGGCGGATTACGGATGCGAGGTGGCAGGTGCGGCGTATGACGGACTGGAAGGACTTTCTGTCATACGAAGCATGCGGCCGCACATCGTGATCTCAGATATTTATATGCCAAAGATGAATGGGCTGGCAATGGCTGCCGCGTTAAAATCAGAGTTTGAGGATATGGAGCTGTCTCTTCTGACCGGCTATCGCGATTTCGACCTTGCTCAGGAGGCGATACGTCTCGGGGTGACGCGCTATATCCTGAAGCCCTCCAATATGGAAGAGCTTCAGGAGGCAGTGCGGGTCATGGTTTCCAACCTGCAGCGTAAGGGGATCACAGGAGGAAAGCTGGCCGAAGAGGAAGGGCATGCTTTGCCGCAGAAAGAATCCGCGGCAGGAAGCTTTACAGTAAATCGGGCATTAGAGTATATGAAAGAAAATTACAGCCACAAAGTAACGCTGACAGATGTGGCGGATAACACCTATGTGAGCCAGTGGCATCTGAGCAAGCTGCTGAACCGTCACACAGGCAAAAGCTTTTCGGAGCTGCTCAATACGATCCGGATCGAGGAGGCCAAAAAGCTCCTTGCAGATCCGGCGCTTCGCGTAGGCGATGTGGCGGAGAAGGTAGGGTTTCTCGATATGGCGCACTTTTCCAGAGTCTTTAAAAAGGTCACAGGTATTTCAGCAAATGAGTATCGCAACACCATAAAATAGGGCGTTGCAGGGCCTGCGCGAAAAAAGTGCGAAAAAAATAAAAAAATGTAAAAAAAGTTGTTGACAAACCAGAGAACTGATGATATTATAAGTCTCGCTGCTGAGGGAAACAGCAGAGCACAAACAAAACCGCAAAGCTGATTCGAAAGAATCAAAAAAAGATTTAAAAAACTTGAAAAAAGTTGTTGACAAACGAAAAAACATATGATAATATATCAGAGTTGCTTCGCAAGAGACAACAACAAAGAACCTTGATAACTGAACAGTGAAACAACCTTGAAAAATTCTTGAAAAAGTTTTATT
>NZ_CATNVD010000002.1:0-282500 GCF_951230155.1 Parablautia sp. Marseille-Q6255 | reverse complement strand
ACTTGCTAAGCCGTCTACGCTCCCTTTACACCCAGTAAATCCGGATAACGCTTGCTCCATACGTATTACCGCGGCTGCTGGCACGTATTTAGCCGGAGCTTCTTAGTCAGGTACCGTCATTTTCTTCCCTGCTGATAGAGCTTTACATACCGAAATACTTCTTCGCTCACGCGGCGTCGCTGCATCAGGCTTTCGCCCATTGTGCAATATTCCCCACTGCTGCCTCCCGTAGGAGTTTGGGCCGTGTCTCAGTCCCAATGTGGCCGGTCACCCTCTCAGGTCGGCTATGGATCGTCGCCTTGGTGGGCCGTTACCCCTCCAACTAGCTAATCCAACGCGGGCCCATCTTACACCACCGGAGTTTTTCACACCGTACCATGCGGTACTGTGCGCTTATGCGGTATTAGCAGCTATTTCTAACTGTTATCCCCCTGTGCAAGGCAGGTTGCCCACGCGTTACTCACCCGTCCGCCACTCAGTCATCTCAAAAATCCACCGAAGTCTCATTTTAAAATGCTTCGTTCGACTTGCATGTGTTAAGCACGCCGCCAGCGTTCATCCTGAGCCAGGATCAAACTCTCATAATAAATGTGTTTGATTCGGTCAGATAACGTCTTGGCTATCTTTCCTTTACTGTTTTTAAAGGTCAGTTCCTTGAAATCTTACAGAAAACCGCTTCGCGCTTTCCCATAAGCATGAATAAAACTTTTTCAAGAATTTTTCAAGGTTGTTTCACTGTTCAGTTATCAAGGTTCTTTGTTGTTGTCTCTTGCGAAGCAACTCTGATATATTATCATATGTTTTTTCGTTTGTCAACAACTTTTTCAAGTTTTTTTGATTTTTTTCAAATCTTTTTTCTTTCATATTTACTGGAAATATGAAACGGAGAAAGAGGGATTTGAACCCTCGCGCCGCGTTAACGACCTACACCCTTAGCAGGGGCGCCTCTTCAGCCTCTTGAGTATTTCTCCATGATTCTGAATTTCTGTTTCTATTAACTTGCCGCCTCACAGCGCATGTATTATTATATGCAGAATATCTCTATTTGTCAACTACTTTTTTATCACTTTTTTATTTTTTCTCTTTCACCTACATATTGTATCTGCACAAGTATATATACACTATATAGTGATATCCTGTCTAAAAATAAACTGTCGCTGTAAAATTCAGTATTTTAAATATGGGGGATTGCCAAACAGCAATCCCCCAATACCTGCTCAACATTTAACGGGTATTAGTTTGTAATTGTAAGCTCTGTCTCTTTATCGAAAACATGAATCTTCTCAAGATCCAGTGCAAACTTAACAACATCCCCTGTTCTGGTAGTTGTACGCGGATTTACTCTTGCTGTAAAGTTGCTTCCTTCTACTGTAAAGTACAGATAAACCTCTGCACCAAGCAGCTCATATACCTCAATCTTTGCTTCCAGTACGCCTGCGCCTGCTGCTGCAATTGCATCCGGATCATCTGAGAGATCCTCCGGACGGATACCCATGATGACAGTCTTGCCATTGTATCCTCCATCGATCAGCTTCTTAGCCTTTGCCTCCGGAAGCTTGATCGTTGTCTTGCCAATCTTCAGATATGCGTCGTTGCCCTTAACGTCAACAACTGCATCTACCATATTCATCTGCGGAGATCCGATAAATCCTGCTACAAACAGATTGCCTGGTGCATTGTAAAGATTCTGCGGTGTATCTACCTGCTGAATAACGCCATCCTTCATAACAACGATCCGGGTACCAAGTGTCATGGCCTCTGTCTGGTCATGTGTTACATAGATGATCGTAGCGCCCAGTCTCTGATGAAGCTTGGAGATCTCTGTTCTCATCTGTACACGAAGCTTTGCATCAAGGTTTGACAGCGGCTCGTCCATCAGGAACACCTTCGGTTCACGGACAATCGCACGTCCCATAGCAACACGCTGTCTCTGTCCACCGGAAAGAGCCTTCGGTTTACGATCAAGCAGCTTCTCAAGATCGAGGATCTTGGCAGCCTCTCTTACCTGTCTGTCGATCTCTGCCTTCGGAACCTTTCTCAGCTTAAGACTGAATGCCATGTTATCATATACTGTCATATGCGGATACAGAGCGTAGCTCTGGAATACCATTGCAATATCTCTGTCTTTCGGCTCTACATCATTTACAACTCTGTCACCAATCTTCAGCTCACCGCCGGTGATCTCCTCCAGACCTGCGATCATACGAAGTGTTGTGGATTTACCACATCCAGACGGTCCTACGAAAATGATAAACTCTTTATCCGCAATCTCGAGGTTGAAATCTTTTACTGCCTCAAAACCATTCGGATATGTTTTGTTAATATGTGATAATGATAAACTTGCCATTCTGACATCCTCCTACATCAGCTTACATTAGCTTTGATAGTAAAAAGTATACTAAATTTTTTCTTTTTCCGCTATACCACAACTACACAAATATTTTTCCTCCTCCTTGGTGTTTCTGCCTATGTTATTTTATAAATTTTGATAATAATAGCACAATGACGAAAATCGTTCTTTTTTCTATACAACTTGACGAAACACAAAAATTATGGGTATACTATCGTCAGCAACATACAGGAGACCGGATATGAATTATATTATTTTGGATTTGGAGTGGAATCAATGTCCTACCGGAAAAGAAGATGAAAACTCCTCCCTTCCATTTGAGATTATTGAGATCGGCGCCGTCCGACTTGATGAAACCTTTACTGAAACAGGGCAATTTCATGAAGTCGTCAAGCCCTCTGTTTATAAAAAACTTCATTATAAGACAAAAGAAATCGTTGCTCTTCGCTCCATTGATTTTGCATCAGCAAGAACCTTCACCGAAATTATCCCTGAATTTCTAAGCTGGTGCCAGGATGCCCTTTTCTGCACATGGGGTCCTGCTGATCTGACAGAGCTTCAGAGGAATCTTGCATATTACCATATAAAATCACCATTTCCATTTCCTCTGATTTATTTCGACATTCAGAAAATATTCAGCATTGTATACGAAGACCGGAAAACAAGGCGTTCCCTGGAATCTGCCGTTGATTTTCTCCGTCTCCCAAAAAACATTGCCTTCCATAACGCTCTGAGCGATGCATATTATACTTCTCTTATTATGAAGCATCTGACTGCAGAGCAGGTGAGAAATAATTCTTCCGTGGATTATTACCGGACGCCTCAGAACCGCCGGCAGGAAATCTATCTGACCTATGAAACCTATGTGAAGATGGTGTCTAAACCGTTTGACACAAAAACACAGGCCATGAAAGACCGTGTAGTTGCTTCTACAGTCTGTTATAAATGTAAAAAAAATGCACAGAAAAAGGTGCGGTGGTTTCCGGCCGGAAGCCGCAACTATCTGTGTCTTGCATACTGTGAAAAGCACGGATACTTAAAAGGTAAAATAAGGCTGCGTCAGCGCTCTGACGGCAAGTATTACGCGATCAAAACCTTAAAGGCAGTCTCACCTGAGGAAGCCTACGAAATCATCGAAAAAAAGGAAATTATAAAGCTAAAACGAAAACTCAAAAAAAGCTTTACAAACGGACAGAACTGACGCTGCCCTTTACAAAAAAAGAAAAAGCCAGAGATCTGCAATTTGCAGCATTCTCTGGCTCATCTTTTGCCTTATATATGGAGTACCTATTTTGTTCTCTTAAAATTCTCCACAAGCTCTTCCATTTCTTTTAACAGACAATCAACCTTTCCAAAATATGCGTCATTATTGAGTGGGTTATCCATTTCAGAGCTGATTTCTGAAAGCACATTTTGAAGCGTTTCAATACGCTTTTTACCGTTCCCGTTTTTATAAAGGATATAACGGCTCCTCTCATTCTCTTCCGGAGTCATTTTTCGCAGATACACCTCTACATTTGGTTTCTCCCCAATATAACGGTAAGTAATAGACGGTGATGCATGATTCAGCAGATTCTGAAGGTAATAAATATCCCCTGTTGATTTATAATATCTCCATGCAAATGTCTTTCTCATCGTCTGCGCGCCAATCGAAGTCAGCCCCATACTCTTCCCCGCACTCTTTAATGCACGGTAAGCCTGCTCTCTGGACAGAGCCGCCGGTGAACTGGCATGTCCCAGAATCAGGAATGCCTCGGGATCTTTTCCTTCTGTATATTTATTGATGATTTCTTTTAATTCAGGCGGTATTAAAAATGTCCTCTTGATATTTTTTGTACCTATATTTGCTTCAATGCTGTCTTTCCCTCTTATATCTTTATTTTTAAATTTGAGTATTTCCTGAAGCTGAAGCCCGGTTCCCACCCCGATTTCAAACATAATATAGTATTTATCATCCATCTCTCTTAGCTTTGCTTTAAACTTTTCCAGCGTTTCTTCATCTTTGATCGGCGCAACCCAGTTCATAATTTACCCATCCCTTCTATTAACTATTTATACTTCCCTTATTACTTTGATGCCCTTCGCTCCATGCGCTCCTTTTCCAGCTCATCGATCAGCCTCTCCGTCTCGTGAGCTTTCTCTTCCATAAGCCTGTCGTATTCTGCAGCCTTCTCTGCCTCTATTTTTGCAAGCTCCTCGCGTTCTTTCCTCTGACGCTCCTGCTCCATCACTGCCCGCAGCTCGGCCTCGATCTCTGCTGCAGTCATTCTTTCGATCTCTTCTTCCCGCTTTTTCCGTTCTTTTTCTTCCTGTATCCTGCGCCTCCTGATTCTGGATTCTGCTGTACACCGGAAAAACAGGACAATAATAAATATGATCAAAAGCACCAGCAATAAAGCCCCGCCCACTAAAACAATAAGAGGATTCCTTTGCGCATAGCGAACAGCTAATTCATATCCTGTCCGAAATACCTGGGTAGTCTGCGTCAGTACCTCATCCAGACTCTCAATCTGTATATTATCAGAAGAAGTCTGCTCTGCCTTCGGAAGTATTTCGACATCCCTTTCACAGATCAGCTGTGCCGGCGCATAAACCGCGCCGAATTTCCCCTCTGCTGTTCCTACTGGCACATCATTATATTTATAAGAAATTACTGTCTTATCAGAGGACTGTTCCCGTACCTCATACGACAGATCTCCCGTATCTGCCGTCTTGGGAACTGTAATAAGAACCGCTGCATTTTCTGCCGGATACCGTTTCCAGACATCAGACTGCAGATTGCCCGCTGTTCCCAGATATTTCAGACCCATTATATCATAAAAATTTCTGTTTGCACTGTCTGTTTTTCGATTCTCTGTCAAAAAATTTTTAAACCCATATTCCAGTATCTGCGTCGATTCCAGATACGCCTTATCTGCACCATTTACACGAAAAACAACGCTGACAAGACGCTTTCCTCCCTTTTCTCCGTAAGTTACAAGAGTGTTCAGACACTGCGATGTGTACCCTGTCTTTCCGGCTGTACACCACTTTTTATAATACGACTCATCCTTTTGCATCATTTTATGGTGATTTAAAAAGGATCTCGGCTCTTCCGTGAGATTTGTCTCCGGAATCGTATACTCCCGCGTAGTCGCTATCTCACGAAAAACAGGATTTTTATATGCAGCCTGCGCGATCAGGGCCATATCATAAGCACATGTATAATGCTCATCACTGTACAATCCATGCGGATTGGAAAAATGTGTATTTACGCACCCAAGCTCCTCCGCCTTCTGGTTCATCATATCTGCGAAACCACTCAGACTGCCCGCCATATATTCCGCTACACCATTTGAAATATCATTTGCAGAAGCCAGCATGATACCATATGCGGCGTCCCTGAGCGTCATCTTTTCTCCCGGCTGGATACCCAGATGGGAGCTTCCCTCTTCCAGATCATATACAATTTCTGAAAATGTAATTTCATCATCCAGATCACAGTTTTCCACAAGCAGGAGCGTTGTCATTATTTTTGTGGTACTGGCCGGATACATCTTCTCCGTTGCATTTTTACTGTAAAGAAATGTACCTGTATCTATATCCATCACCGCTGCCGCTGCCGACTCGATCTGCGGCCCCTGCGGCCAGCCTGGAATCTCATTTGATTCGATTGTATCATAATAAGCGTCCGGGAGCTGCTCCTCCTGCGTCTCTTCCTCCGCTGCAAAACCAACAGTGCCCGGTAAAAAAGGGATTAAAAACAGAACAAGCAGGCCTGTGATCAAATAGTTCCACTTTTTCATATCAACTCTCCTCATATTTCATTTTTCTTTTTATAGTTCCACTTTTTCATAAACAATATTAGTATAAAATATCACATAAAAAATTGCAAGATGCGTCATACGCCTTTTGCCGCGCAAAAAAACCGGAATCTCTGATTTTTCAAAGATTCCGGCAAACACAGCTTATTCAGACCGTTCCCTGCGGGAATCGAACCCACAACTACAGCTTAGGAGTATGGCATACCACCTTGCACGTCATACGGATATGTGACTTCCAATACTCTAAAAACCTTGTAACCACGGGCTTTTTCGAGCGTTCTATCTGTTAAAGAGTGCTTGCCTGTATAACGAGGTTTTTGCTAATTATACATCGTCCAATTAGCAAGGTATTAGCAAAATCCATGTGCTAATTATAATGCACTTTCTAACTTTGTATCAATCGTTACAGTAACGATTACTCTACCAAATACCTTATATTCGCAAATAAATCTGACTTTATAACGCCATAGGTTCATTTGAATCCTATGGCGTTTTATTATAAACATTTTCAAGAGAAAGGAGATCCACATGGAATTAAACGAAATGGAAAAAAAGCTGCTCTTTCAGGTGGAGGGCGATTATCAGACAAAGATCCTGAATGAACTTTATATGACCGTGCGGTATTCAAATAATTCCGAACAGCGGGAGGCGGCAGAAGGTCTTATGGCAAAACTTCGTGTTCTGTCAAATGCAGAGTGCATGGACTTGGTAAAAGATATTCAGAAGAATTACCGTCTGCCCTATCCAGCCCGGACGATTGGAGAAAAGATCGCCGAGGCCAGACAGCAATCAGGTGCAGAAAAATTGAAGGGGCATGACATCATGGCGCTTGAACGTTTTGACCCGGAGGTAAGGCACATGATCGTTTTTGATGTACTGTCTTACGATTCCCCTGTTGGCGACAAAGGCGATAAGATGCGCTTGTTCCTTACAGATGCCGGCTATCAGAAATTTTTAGAGAGCCAGGAACGGGGCGAAGTGAAACTGAAAAACCATGCGAAGGTCTCTGGTGGTCATCTCCATTATGACCACAGGGATCATGCCTTGTAACGGAATAATCGAAGAAAGGAGGCGATACAATGGCAGTATTCCGTGTAGAGAAAACAAAGGACTTTACGATAATGAGCAATCACCATCTGCGCAATACGGAGTTGTCCTTAAAGGCAAAGGGGCTTTTATCACTTATGCTGTCGCTGCCGGAAGATTGGGATTATACCACAAAGGGACTTGCCCATATCTGCAAGGACGGTGTGGATTCTATCACTACTGCCCTGAAGGAACTGGAGCGGCATGGTTATCTCACCAGACAGCGCCTCCGCTATGATAACGGGCAGTTGGGAGACATTGAATATACAATCCATGAGCAGCCTGTAAGTACCGAAAACACAGGGTTTTCACCTAAACGGGAAAATCCAAGACAGGTAAAACCTGAACAGGCAAAACCTAAACAGGTGGAACCTGAACAGGAAAAACCGGCACAATTAAATACTAATCCATTAAAAACAAAAAAATCAAAAAAAGATAAATCAATAACTTATCCATCAATCTATCCGGCAGAGCCGGAAACGGCAAGCCGCACGGATGGGATGGATCGGATAGAGCTGATAGAAGCCTATCGTGAAATCATCAAAGAAAATATCGAATATGACTTACTGGTCTTACGGTATGGCAGGGAACGTCTGGACGAAGCCCTTGAACTTATGCTTGAAGTGATTTTGTCGAAACGCCCTTACATTCGCATTGCCGGAGATGATTTTCCGAGGGAGATCGTCAAGAGCCGGTTCCTGAAGATCAATTCCGGCCACTTAGAGTATGTCTTTGACTGTATCGACAAGAACACGACGAAGGTCGGAAACATCAAAGCCTACCTGTTGGCGGCGCTGTATAATGCCCCGGCTACAATGGACAGCTATTACCGTGCCGAGGTCAATCACGATCTGTACGGCTATTAGGCACCTTTGGGTGTCTTTTTTCATTCCATCACAGGAGGTAAAGCACAATGAAAAGAAACACTGTGCCGGTACTATGCCCGGCGTAACCAAAGAACAGATTCAGGCAGCGCGGGAAGCTGACTTGTTTACTTACCTGCAATTCCATGAACCCGGCGTGCTGAAACGGGATGGACCTAATTTCCGGCATAAGGAGCATGACAGTCTGGTATATGTGACCGGGAAAAGGTACTGGTACTGGAACAGCCGTGGACGGAGTATCAATGCGCTGGACTACCTGATTCAGATTCGGGAATATGGTCTTGTGGATGCGGTTCATGCTCTGGTAGGTGGCGAAATCCGACATACACCGGCTTATCGAAATACGGCAGAAATACAGGTATCAAAAGAACCGGAAAAGAAAGCATTCTCTCTCCCCTGGGCCAGACGTTGCGCGACCGCTGCGGTCTCCTATTTGCAGAAACGGGGGATCAGCTCAGAAGTCATTCGCCAGTGTTTACAAACCGGGATTTTTTACGAAGCCCAGTATCATGGAGAACCGGTTTGTGTGTTTGTAGGGAAAGATGATTCCGGGAAAGCGAAGTTCGCCTGTATGCGCAGTATCAGCGGCAATCTCAAAAAGGATGTCTATGGCAGCGACAAAGGATATAACTTTTGTTATCCCCCGCAAAGTCCGGGCAGCCGGCATGTGGCAGTCTTTGAAGCCCCTATTGATGCGCTTTCCCATGCAACGCTTCAAGAGCTGGAGGGATGGAAATGGAATGGTTACCGCTTGTCTTTGGGAGGTACTTCCCATGTGGCGCTGACTTCTTTTCTGGAACGCCACCCGGAGATCCGGCGTGTTGCCCTTTATATGGACCACGACCTTGCCGGATTTGTCAATGCCCGGAAAATCAAGACCATGCTTCACGAGGATAAACGTTTCCGTCATATCCGGGTAAGTGTCAACCCTCCCCGGATAGGAAAAGATTACAATGAGAAATTGCTGCAGGTTCGGGAACAACTGCAAACCAGCCAGCACCAACGCCGCCTAAAAGAGGCGGCTGTTTCAATTTAGGGAGAATTTCAACATGAATGGATCTCAACAGATCTGCTTTACAGACAGCGCCGGAAAAGCGCTGTTTTCCATTCCTGACAATGGTTTACTCTGCCTGTTCTATGGAAACGGGGATAGGCACTTTGCTGTTTGCCATCGTCTGGATGACACCCATGCAGAAATTGACGGGGTAAATTATTCGCTGCCGGACTTTGCCAAAAGGATGAAACACAACCAAATCAGCTTTGCCCCGGCATAAGGCTGGCAAACAAATAACAGGAGGATTTGAAATGAAAAAAATTGAAAATACCGCTTTGCAGATGATCGCCGAGGCTTCCCGGTGTCCAGACTACGGCCCCGATATGGTGAAATCGCTGATGAAAAAGCTGGACATGAACGAAAAGGGCTTTGCGCTTTTGATGAATGTTGCCCCATCCACAGTGCGTCTTTGGACCAGCGGAGCTGCACAGCCCTGCGGCACAGCAAAACGCCTCATGCAGATTTATGAAACCGGTCCGGAAATTGTCGGCAAGATTGCCGGAGGGCAGCTACCGGCAGATGGGAGGGATTGATGAATGACGGAGACAGATAGCCAGCCGATTGCGGAAAATGAGCAGGTCAAAGAGCTGCTTGCTCTCCTAAAAGACAACAATACACCGGGATATGAAGAATTTGCCAAGCTGATCGAGCATGTGACCGGGATGGAGCAGCGTCTTTTGGAGGCAACCGAGGAATTAAAGGCAGTGCGTCAGGAAATGCAGGGATTACAGAACCATTCCCTGAAAGATGCTCTCCAAAAGAGCTATACAGCTATGGAGGCGAATATTTCCGTTATGCGTCACCGTCTTTCCGAACTCAAAGGCCAGATCATAAACGGGTGCAGGAATATCCTTGCCGATTTCAGGGAACGCGGTACTGTTGCTTTGAATGGGATCACACAGTTTTTACATGTCAGACCGGCGTTGGAATCCATTCAAAATGCAGCAGAAAAAAGTATGCAGGCCAGCAACAGGGCTGTTGCCAGAATTGACGCTTTCAGTACGGAATACCACGAAATGGGGCGGCATCTCAAAAATATGGGCCGTATCCTTCAAGGAAAACCTGCGGAGACAGACGCAAAAGAAAATGGGAAGATTGCCAGAGTGTTCAAAGGTGCTTTCAAAGTGGAGGGCGCCCTTATATCCTCCATTAACCGTAATGCGGAGTGGGCACTTAATACCCTTGCCCGGTTGGAACAGACTGCGGAAAGGCGCCCTTCTGTTTTGGAAGCAATGCGGGAACAGGCAGCAAAAACGGAACCGACAAAAAAGCAGCCGGCACCTTCCCATGATAAGGAAAGCCGGTAATTGTCAGGTTCACATGAAAGGAGGAATTTGATTGAATCAGGAACCACTACCGCAGATTTATTTGATCCGCGATACAGATTTATCCGTCTTTGCGTATGAGATCCATATTTTTGCCGGAGATTTTCTTAGGGAATGCGAATTTAATATGCGTTCTCTGGCGACAAATGCCGGGGCTGATTCCATTGCCATCATGGGGAAAAATCACATGTGGATTTCCGACACCTTGTTTGCTTATTGTTCTACGGCGGACCTTCATCAAATGATCTTAACAACGGAGTTCATCGGAGCGAGGGCTTTCCTGTTTCATACGGATCGGAGCGAGGGCGGTCACTTGTACGGGGATGTCCTGATGATGGATTTAGACACGCTACGGCAGGATATAAAAAGAAATATCCTCTATCCTTGCGGCGTCAATATCGAACGCAAAGATGGTTCAGCGGCCACGGTCAGCCTGAAAGAATGGACTGAAATGGAGCTTTACGAAAAAGATGCTCTGAAAAGCTGGGGATTTTCTTATGCCCCGAATCAAGTTACGGAATGGCAGTACCACTATTCCACGATGTTCAGACAGTGGATGGATCAGGCATTTCGTTATATGCCCCAGGATTTAGAAGAACGCCTGAATATGCAATATATGGAGGCAGCCCAGAACCCGGATATGGATAAGTACCGCATACCACAGGGAACGGCAAAGCAGATGCTTCTTTATGACGAAGCCCCTGTGTATCGGCTTCTTCCAGCCGGTTCGGAGAAAATTGCGCCCATCGCGGCAATCTCTACGGGCCTTTGGTATGAAAATTACCGGGAGTTTGCCATTGCACCGGAGGATTTAGGCGCTCTGGACAAACTGATCCGCAGGGAAACTGACCGGCTCACAGGAAACCTCCCACAACTTCACAAAAACGAAGAACGCCGCCCTGCCGCGGAGCGATAAGAATTTTACACTGACTGGAGGTGATGAAGATTGGCAGGGGTGCATGAAGATTTCGGCGAAAAGATTGGCGGTGCGAAAAAAGACCTGTGGAAAGACCGCGGGCTGTATGCAGATGATCTGGAAGCCATGAATGAGCGCGAAGCCGAAAAATTTGTGAAAAAGGATAATGTCTGGAAAAAGCCGGACTATGCAGCCATGATGGAGGAAGGGATTCCTCTTGGCGTGGTCTATTTTATTAAAAAAGCAAGGGACGGCTTAAACGCTTCCCCTCAGTATTACCGCACGGATGACACCCCGGAAAAACGGACCGCGAGGCAAAAGGAATATATAAAAACAGTCCGGGAATTGCAGACAGTGCTTTCAGATGTCCGTACTGTGGAGGATGCTGTGAGAGCTTATGACCGCTTTTTCGTTGACAATGGATATTTAGAAAAGGTACAGGGCTGGGGAAGCGGAATCCATTACCGGGCAACGAAAAAGGGACAGGAAAATACCGTGATTACAAACAAATTGTCCAATACCATGCTGATCCGCTCGGCTGAATATTTTGAGCGCAACTTTACTCAGAAAGCAAAAAAGGAACAGTTTTGTGTTTCCAAAGAGCAGAAAATACCGAAAGGTTATGCGATTCACTTCAACGACGGGAAACATACCTATTCTAAAAATGAGGACTGGAAACCCGGTACCTACTATGTGACAAAAGGCTATTCGATCCTGCAAACCAATTTTGAGACCAAAGAAGCTGCCCTGAAATGGGTGCAGGAACTTGCCAAAGACAGGAACAAAAACGGAAAGATCCGGTTTGTCCCTCCCCAGCTCGCCCATGTCAAACGTACCGGGCCGGATTACCGGAATGGTGTGGAGATCACCGGACAGCATTATCTTGATACATTTGGGTTCCGCGGCGGCGAGTTTGGAAACTGGATGAACCAGAACGACCGTCAGACCTCCTTTAACATGGGATTTGAAGCACTAAAGGATTTGGCGTCAGCCCTTAAGATCAGCGATAAAGATATTGCTTATCAGGGAACGCTTGCTATCGCTTTTGGTGCAAGAGGCAGCGGCAATGCTGCGGCTCATTATGAACCCTTGCGTACAGTCATCAATCTTACGAAAATGCACGGGGCCGGTTCGCTGGCACATGAATGGTGGCATGGACTTGACGATTATCTTGGTACAAAGATGGGCGCAAAAGGAATGCTGTCAGAACAGCCCCGCCTCTATGCGCCGTTCCAAAAACTCATTGACACCATGAAGTATAAACCTGAAACACCGGAACAGGCAGCAAAGCGCACGGAAGCACAAACAGAACGCACCCGGAAAAATGCGGCAAGCTGGCTGGATTCCTCGGTTCTTGCCTCCCTGAAACGGTATGGCAATGAGGAACAGATGGAAACCTACGCAGTCTTGCGGGAAGCATTTTTGTCCGGCGAACCCGGCTCTTTGGAACAGATCAGCGCATTTAAGAAGAATGTTACCGGCCGGGTAATTCCCAAAAGTGAACGGGAACGGCTGGAAATTTTTGAGCGTATGCTTTCCGGGATGCAGGCGCAGGAAGCTCCGCAGATTGGACGGACGGAAACTGATTTTTACTGTAATTCGGTACGCATGGGAAAAGAATGTGAAAAAGACGGCGGTTATTGGGACAGCAATGTGGAAATGACAGCCAGAGCCTTTGCCTGTTATATCAAGGACAAACTGCCCTACACATCGGATTATCTGGCAGGCCATGCCGACTGTGCCCTTACCCTGGTTTCCGGTAAAGACGGAGAAATGGAGGTATTGAAAGCCTTCCCTGTGGGGGAAGAACGCCGTGCGATTAACGCTGTTTTTGACGAGATTATTCAGGATTTGAAACGGGAACAGCTATTGACCCATGCCGATGTAACGCTTCCCCTCTCTGTTTCTGAACTTCGTGAGGCAGCGGACGGTCAGCTATCCATGTTCGGCGTCGGCCGTCCTTCCGTGATGGATCAGCTTGCGGCAAACAGACCGGCAGATAAAAAATCACTGGCACAGACGGTTTCCAGAAAAAACCATGAGCCGGAAATATAGCAGGAGGTGAACAGCATTTTGGAAGAAAATAAAGATTACCATGCCTACCGGTATGGCGACCACTTGACGCCGGGATCGGAGCTTAAAATTGAGCACAGCGTAGTTTGTGAAAATGTGGATATTTCTACACTGATCACAATGGGAACAGATAGCCTGGAAGCCATGCGCCAGGGAAGTATCGACGGGGAGCAGAAAGCCTATGAAATCGTGGTGGCTGCCGCAAAACAGTGGGAACAGCAGGCAGCGGCAACACAGACGATCAACCGGGCTTTGGAATATCTTCGTACACCGGAGATCGAACATACAGGCAACCAGTGGAAAGACACCGATAACTGGAGGGCAGATCAGAAAATCAGCAACCGGGTCTATCAGATGACCTGCAGTATTTGGGAAGATACGAAATATGACCGGGAAACCAAACAGAGTGTTCCGATTGCCTGGTATGTGACATGGGAAGTCCGTATTCATTCCCCGAAGCAGGGATATGGAGCAAAGATTGCCGGACAAAACCAGAAACGATATACAGATAAGAACGCAGCCATAAAATATCTGGACGGGCGAAAGAAAGCCTATTCCCATTTATTCACGGAAATTTCCCCGCCGATCCCGAAAGAATATGAGCACCATTTCATGGTTCACGGCACTCTTTTACCTGGCTATACGGTTGAAGGACTGGAACAGGCCAAAACGGAACATGCCGCCGCCGAGGTTTCGGAGGGCGGTATTTTTACACCCAAAAACCGGGAGAAGCCTTCCGTCCTGGGGAAGCTCTCTGTGGCAAAAACTCAGGAAAAAACGCCAACCGCTCCCGGTACGGCAATGAAAAAGAAGGAGGATATACAATTATGAAAGTGTTAATGGTAGAGCCGGGCAAGTCCCCTTATGCTGCGGAGATCGAAAGTGGTCTGAAATCCTTGCAGGCGGCAGTGGGCGGAGATATTCAAGCGGTCTATCCGTATGAGGACCCGGTGACTCTGATCTGTAATGAAGAAGGCAAGCTGATGGGGCTGCCTCTGAACCGAGCTCTCTTTGACGATGACGGCCACATCTATGATATTGTGTCCGGGAATTTTCTGATCGTTGGTCTTGGCGAGGAAGATTTTACAGATCTTTCCCCGGACTTGATGGAGAAATACGGGGAGCAGTTCAAGTACCCTGAAAAATTTGCAAGGATTGCCGGCGAGATCATTGCAGTCAAGCAGCCTGCAACCAATGAACACCGGGAAAAACCGATGATGCACCATTCCGGCCCGGATTTGTAGAAAGAAAGGAGCCAATTATGTTAATGGCAGTAAATGAACCTTATGCCCTTATGGTGCAGCCGGACGATATTCTGATCTCTCCCCGTGAGGTAGATGAACATTTTGGGACGATGGTATGCTTCCATCCCCGCTATGCGCTGGGCGACCATCACAACTATATGGACAAAGATGACTTCCTGCGGGAAATGTATTTAGATACCGTAGGACATGATGAAGCCGGCATGAAACGCTATGAACGGATGGTAAACATTGTAAGCAGCCGTTTCCGGTATGGACCAAAGACAGAGGAACGGGCGATCGATGAAGCAATGCAGAACGTAATTTCGGAAAAGTATCTGATGCTCCCCCTCTATCTCTACGACCACTCCGGTCTTGCCATGAGTACAGAAAGTTTCTCAGGCAGGGCTCCTCATGCAGAATGGGACAGCGGACAGGTTGGCTGGATCTATGTTTCCAAAGAAGATGCCCTAAAGGAATTTGACGCTGACAAGATGACCGGCGCCATCCGGCAGAAAGCGGACGCACTGATGCGCAGCGAAGTCGCCGCTTATGATTCCTATCTGCGTGGCGAATGTTATGGGTTTGAGCTTTATAAAAACGGGGAGCTGTCGGATAGCTGCTGGGGCTTTATGGGTAACTTTTCCGATGTGTTGAAAGATATGGCGGAATACCTCCCGGATGAGTGCAAAGGGATGGTCGATCATCTGGAGGAACAGGAACGCCCGGCTACGATCATCAAAACGCTTTTGAAACACGCTAAAATTCAGGTCGTTCAGGCAGCAAAAGCCTTTGAACACGCTTCCCGACAGCAGGTTCTTGGGGAAAGCCGGTAAAAAGTTATTTCCATATTATAAATACCGATTTTATCAGAAAGGAGGATGCTCTTGCAGGAAGATCTCGAACAACGAACGGTTTCTGTTTCTATACAGGCAGCAAAACTGTCAGGGCGGGTACTGCGTGCGGCTATTGCTGCGGTACTCCAAAAGATGGAACAGGAACGCACAATGCCAAAAGTCGGGCGCAACAGCATGAAGCGGCTGACTTATAAAGACCCCGGAGCCAATACCATTGAAGTTTCAGGGCGAATCCGCTCTTTTGAACGGTATGCCAGGAAACATCAGGTACGCTACCATATAGAAAAGGAACTTGGAACAGATCCCCCAAAATGGACGGTATATTTCAAGGCAAACCAGGCGGATGCACTGACGGCAGCTTTTAAGGAATATACAAAGAAAGACCTTACACGCAGCACCAGACCGTCGCTGCTTACACAGCTTCATAAGTTCAAAGAACTGGCGCAGTCGCTTGGCCGTGACCGTGTAAAGAACAAAGAACACGGAGGACCGGAACGATGAAAATCGATGCAGAAACACTGAAAAAACAGGTCATTCTCCATCTGCCTTATGTTCTGTTCCTTCTGGTATTTGCCAAGCTGGGCGAGGCGGTGCGTTTGGCTCCCGGAGCAGACGCTTCCCAAAAGCTGTTAGGACTGTCCGAAGGCTTTGCCCTTGCGTTTCAGAGTATGTGGCCGGGGGCGGCAATGGACTGGCTGATTGGTTTATGCGGTGCAGCCATTATGCGGCTGGCAGTCTATCTTAGAGGGAAAGACGCTAAGAAATACCGCAAAAATGTGGAATACGGTTCAGCCCGTTGGGGGACAGCAAAAGACATTGCACCCTTTATCGACCCAATATTTGAGAACAATATCATTCTTACCCAAAGTGAAGGACTGATGTTAAACGGAAGGCCCAAAAATCCGGCCAATGCAAGAAATAAAAATGTACTGGTAGTCGGAGGATCAGGTTCGGGAAAAACGCGCTTTTTCATCAAGCCCAATCTGATGCAAATGCACAGTTCCTACGTCGTCACCGATCCGAAAGGTACAGTCCTTGTGGAATGCGGAAAGATGTTGCAGCGAGGCATGCCAAAGCTGGACAAGGACGGAAAGCCTGTGCGTAATGAAAAAGGAAAGATCATCTATGAGCCCTATAAAATACGGGTATTCAATACGATCAATTTCCAGAAAAGTATGCACTTTAACCCGTTCGCCTACATTCATTCCGAGAAAGATATTCTGAAGATCGTCACTACCCTGATCGCCAATACCAAAGGCGAAGGAAAAGCCGGAGACGATTTCTGGGTCAAAGCAGAAACCCTGCTTTATACGGCACTGATCGGATATATCTACTATGAAGCTCCGGTAAACGAACAGAATTTTGCCACACTGGTAGAAATGCTGAACGCAATGGAGGTCCGTGAGGATGACGAGTCATTCAAAAATGCCGTTGACCTTCTCTTTGACGCTCTGGAACAAAAAGACCCGGATCATTTTGCCCTGCGTCAATATAAGAAATATAAGCTCGCTGCCGGAAAAACAGCGAAGTCGATCCTTATTTCCTGCGCTTCCAGACTGGCTCCTTTTGACATTAAAGAAGTCAGGGAAATTACCATGTATGACGAACTGGATCTGGATATGCTGGGAGATGAACGGACTGCTCTTTTCCTTATTATGAGTGATACGGACGGAACCTTTGCATTTTTGATCAGTCTGATCTATTCCATTTTGTTTAACCGCTTGTGCGAGCGGGCGGATGATGTGTATGGGGGCAGGCTTCCCATCCATGTGCGCTGCCTGATCGACGAGGCGGCAAATATCGGGCAGATCCCGAACCTGGAGCGTCTTATGGCGACCATCCGAAGCCGTGAGATCTCTGCCTGCCTGGTGCTGCAGGCGCAAAGTCAGCTCAAAGCCCTGTATAAAGACAATATGGACACCATCATCGGTAACTGTGACGCCTCTCTTTTCTTAGGAGGCAAAGAAGAAACCACCTTAAAAAGCTGGAACTCCCTATTGGGGAAAGAGACCATTGACCTGTATAACACCAGTGTCACAAAGGGCAATCAGGAATCCCACGGACAAAATTTTCAAAAGCTGGGAAAGGATCTGATGTCGGTGGATGAACTGGCAGTTATGGACGGGGGCAAATGTCTGCTGCAGATCAGGGGTGTGCGGCCGTTCCTCTCCCGGAAATACGATATAACCAAACACCCAAATTACAAACTGCTTTCCGATTTTAATGAGAAGAACGCTTTTAATATCGAAAAGTTTCTTTCTACCCGGATGCCGATGCGTCCCGGTGAACGATACCGTAATTATGAAGTCACAGCCGAAGATCTGGCTTCCCAGACTTTATAGAGTTGTTCCTGCCTGTCAAAGCATGACGCCCCAGCAGGCTTTGTTTTTGTCACGATGAAAGGAGGATTTTTTGAGGATTCGTGATTCTCCCTGAAAAGTAAATAACCGCAGGATTTTTCCTGTCCCATGCCGCCGTGCTGTTTGAAACAGATTTTTTTCTAAAAACAGTGCGGCGGCTTTTTTTGTTTCCGGCCTGATACGGCCATATCACAAATTAAAATTTCTGAAATTAAAGGAGGAACATTATGGCATTTTTTGCAAGCGCGATTGATACTTTGAAGATCCTTGTGATCGCCCTGGGCGCAGGTCTGGGCGCATGGGGTGTTGTAAACCTTCTCGAAGGTTACGGAAATGATAACCCAGGTGCAAAATCCCAGGGGATCAAGCAGCTTATGGCAGGCGGAGGTATCGCTCTGGTTGGTGCAACGCTGATCCCGCTGCTTTCCGGTCTGTTCGGTTAAGGGCTGACTTATGGGCAGTCTGTTTGAATGGATAACAGACTGGATTAAAGAGGGCCTGATCGATGCGATTACCGGACAGTACACCAGCATTTTCAACTCCGTCAACAACCAGGTTGCGGATGTGGCAAATCAGGTAGGACAGACCCCGCAGGGCTGGAATGGCGGCGTGTTTTCCATGATCCAAAATCTTTCGGAAACCGTCGTCATTCCCATTGCAGGCATGATCCTGACCTTTGTTCTGGTGTATGAACTGATCCAGATGATTCTCGAAAAGAACAACATGCACGAATTCGATACATTCAACATCTTCAAGTGGATTTTCAAGACTTTTGTTGCCACTTACCTGCTCACCAACTGTTTTACGATTGTGATGGCGGTCTTTGATGTGGCCCAAAATGTGGTGTCGCAAAGTGCCGGTGTCATAAACGGGAATCTGGATGTGCAGGCGGCGTTGTCTGATCTGGAAACCCAGCTTGAAGCAATGGGAATGTGGGAACTGATTGGACTGTGGCTGGAAACCAACATCATCAATCTGTGTATGTGGGTACTGTCCATCGTGATCTTTGTCATTGTATATGGCCGTATGATCGAGATTTATTGCGCGTCCAGAAGCGCCGCTTTTCATCCAAAGGCGGTGTGCGGGCATTTTGGGAACCCGGCTTTAGCAAGCCGGTAAAGAAAAGTATCAAAGACGTGAAAAGCGTCACTTTAGCGTCATCCGATTTACCCCGGAGGGAAACCACAAGGGGGACAATAGCGTATCGGAAAAATCGCAAGTTGGGAAAACCATCTACCCACGACTGAGCGGCAAGACGCAACATTGTGAATGAGGAGCAAGGCTAAACTGCTTTAAGGGCAGTCCGAGGCGGGATACTCGACCCGGCGGCGCAGGATGGTTGTATTCGCCGTATGTCATAGCGGAATGTGACAGGTAAACACAGACCGCACGATACTTATGACAGCCAGCCGCAGTAAGCGGAAAAGGACGAAAACCCACTACCGACATCACAATACGCTTTTTCCAAAGTGTCTAACTGGAGATTGCCTAAACCGGAACGCCGGAACTATCCGGCTATGCGTAATGCCGCAAGGCGATAAATTTCAAGGGGTAAAAACCCAAGAAAGATGACGCTGAATATCCGGCATGGCAACGGAGCCTCCGTAGTAGTCCGAGGGCGGGAAAGCCGTCTACATGGCGAAGGGAGGCAGGATGTCAACCAATTCATAAAAAGGAAAGGTGCGTGAGGCATTATGAGAAGTCCTGAAAATGTGTTGGAAAGCCTAAAATCCAAGGCGTGTAACAAGAGCTACAAGTACGAGCGGTTATACCGCAACCTGTACAATCCACAATTCTATCTGCTGGCATATCAGCGGATACAGGCGAAACCAGGCAACATGACAGCCGGAACAGACGGCAAAACCATTGACGGAATGGGAATGGCAAGGATAAACGCCCTCATTGAAAAGATGCGGGATTTTAGTTATCAGCCTAACCCGGCAAGGAGAACGTATATCCCGAAATCCAATGGGAAAATGCGTCCTCTGGGGATACCGTCATTCGACGATAAACTGATACAGGAGGTGGTGCGGCTCATCTTAGAGAGTATTTATGAGCCAACCTTTAGCGACTATTCCCACGGTTTCCGTATAAACAGAAGCTGTCATACGGCACTCAAATATGTGCAGAAATATTTTACGGGGACAAAGTGGTTCGTTGAGGGAGATATAAAGGGCTGTTTTGACAACGTAGACCATCATGTGTTGATTGCTATTTTGCGAAAGCGGATTGCAGATGAACATTTCATCGGTCTGCTCTGGAAGTTCTTGAAAGCTGGATATATGGAGGATTGGAATTATCACAATACTTATTCCGGCACTCCGCAAGGCTCCATCATCAGCCCTATCCTTGCAAACATCTACATGAACGAACTGGATAGCTATATGGCAGAGTATGCAGAGAAATTCAACTGCGGAAACCGCCGTAAAATCAATCCTGCGTTCAAGAAGAAGCTGGATGTCTGCCGGGGGAAAGAACAAAGGCTTAAAAGAAATCTCTCTAAAATGAGCGAGGAAGAAAAAGAGGGCTTAATTGCAGAAATCCGGGAACTGCGGCGTGGTCTGAAATCTATGCCGTATAGCGACCAGATGGACGATAGCTATAAACGGATTTGCTATATCCGATATGCCGATGATTTCTTAATTGGAGTTATCGGCAGCAAAGAGGACGCAGAACAGATTAAACAAGATGTAGGCTGCTTTATCCGGGACAAACTCCATCTGGAAATGTCCGAGGAAAAGACATTGATTACTCATGGACACGACGCTGCGAAGTTCTTGGGATATGAGGTCACAATCGCCAAAGGCGAACACAACAAAAAGACCAAAACCGGGGCTACCAGACGGGTAAACAATGGAAAAGTCTTACTTTATGTTCCCCATGATAAGTGGGTAAAACGACTGTTCTCCTACAATGCCCTCAAGATTAAATACGACAAACAAAATGGAAACAAAGAGGTTTGGGAACCTGTCCGGCGCACTCGCCTGTTGCACTTGGACGATTTGGAAATCCTAAACCAATACAACGCAGAAATCCGTGGATTGTATAACTACTACCGACTTGCAAACAACGTGTCTGTACTCAATAACTTCTACTATGTAATGAGATACAGTATGCTCAAAACCTTTGCTGGAAAATATCGGACACGAATCAGCAGAATTATCCGCAAGTACCGTCAAGGAAAAGATTTTGTTGTGGAATATCCGAAGAAAAACGGCAAGGTCGGAAAGGTATTGTTTTACAATAATGGGTTCCGCCGGGACACTAAAGTAGAAAGCGGAAATCCTGATATAGTAGCAAGAATTTTTGAGAATTATGGGCGTAATAGTCTTATAAAAAGACTGCAAGCAAACAGGTGTGAGTGGTGTGGCGCAGAGAATGTGCCGCTTGAAATACACCATATACGAAAACTCAAAGATTTAAGTGGCAGAAAACAATGGGAAATCGCCATGATTGGGCGTAAGCGCAAGACAATGGCACTCTGCGTCTACTGTCACGACAAGTTACACGCGGGGAAATTAGACTGACATCTGGAGAGCCGGATACGCTGAGAGGTGTAAGTCCGGTTCGGAGGGGAGTTCTCGGAAACCTGCCATAGTGATATGGTAAGGCGCCGGGTTCTTACCCTACTAACCGTGAGCCTTGCACCGATCCCGTTTTCCACAATGGCAAACCGGGAATGGGGACAAATGGGAACCGGGTATCTGCGTTCCCTTTTTGCCCTGGGTTTTCAGGGTTTTTTGATCCTGATCTGTGTTGCCATTTACGCAGTGCTGGTCCAGTCTATCCCATCGTCCGGCGACGTGCACGGCGCAATCTGGGGAACGGCGGGTTATACGGTACTGCTGGCCTTTGCCCTGTTTAAGACAGGTTCGTTATCCAAATCCATATTTAATGCAAGATAGCATGAACAAAACCAATTCTAAAAAGGAGGATTTTATATATGAGTAAAACCAATACAGAAAAAATGGTGCCGGAGACACAGACACCGGAAATGGCAAACGGCATGAAGCTGGATGTCCGCGTGCGTCCGATCGCCCCAATGGGAAACCTGCTGGCGTTTGCCAATGTTACGATTGGCGGATGCTTTAAGATCGACGGCTTCCGTATCTGTTCCAGTGAAAAGGGGCTGTATGTCAATATGCCCGCAACCCAGGATAAGGGAGGCAACTGGAAAGATGTCTGCTGGCCGGTTACGGCAGAGTTCCGCAAGCAGCTCAACGATGCCCTGATTGATGGGTACGGGCAGGCTATTGAAAATTTGCAGGCAACTCTTGAAGCAACAAAGGGAGCTGCGGAAAAGCCTTCCCTGACCGGTGCATTGAAGGAAAATGCCGGTAAGGTCAAGGAACAGCCGGCCAAACCTGCCCCAGCTAAGAATGAGCAGGCGCGCTAATGTCGGAAACGAAACAGTACGGCATTATCTATGCCGATCCGCCCTGGCGTTATGACCGGAAACATGGAAGCGGCGTTGCGGAGAACCATTACCCCACAATGAGCATTGAAGAAATCTGTGCCCTGCCGGTATCGGAACTTGCCGCAAAAGACAGCGCCCTCTTTCTGTGGGCGACCTTCCCGCAGCTTAATGAAGCCTTCCGGGTGATCGACGCCTGGGGATTCAAATATAAAACACTGGCTTTTCTATGGCTCAAACAGAACCGGAAAGCGGATAGCTGGTTTTATGGCATGGGCTTTTGGACCCGATCAAACGCGGAGGTCTGCCTGCTGGCAACCAGAGGCCGGCCGAAACGCCAGTGTGCGGGAATCCATCAGTTTGTGATCTCCCATATTGAGCAGCACAGCAAGAAACCGGACGAGGTGCGGGATAAGATCGTAAAACTCATGGGCGATCAGCCCAGAGTGGAACTGTTTGCAAGACAACAGACACCCGGCTGGGATGTATGGGGCAATGAAGTGAACTGTACGCTGACTATGCCGGAGCGAAAGGGGTGATTTTGGTAGAACAAGATGCAAAGCGGCTGCTTATGGAACGGCTGGACGAGTGTTTGAAGGTTCATGCGGATATGCTGGATGCACAGAACATCGGAAGTATTTACGAGTTGCAGGGACTTTCGGAACTCCACTATTATCTGAAGGTTGAGCATGTATTTACTCCGGCGGAAGTAGAGGCACTTCTTTCTTTTCAGGACCCGTTGGATGTAGCCCGATGGTGCTGGGAAGAAAATAACCATGAACATAGTTTCCCGATCTGCGATCTTCTCAAAGAAATTGATGCAGAGCAAAAATTTGAACATTTCACAAGCGAGCCTTCCGCACAGGACAAATATACGCTCCTGATGAAACGACTGGGACAGAATTACTTTGCCTACCGGGAAAGCCTTATGTCAAGGGATAAGGAATCCTTAATTGAAAAAGCTGCTGAAATTACAGCCATGCAGGAGGCGTATTCCTATCTGACAACAAAGTTTGAGTTCGGGGATGAAATGCTGGATGATGTGCTGGCGCTTGAGAATCCTTTGAAATACTTTGCAGACCGTTGGCTTTTACCGGTTTCGGATGTGTTCGACGTGGATATGGATATTCGGGAAAATATTGCCGGAATCCGAGATAGTCAGGAATACCTGTGTCAGAGAGGACCGGCTGTTTCTGTCCTGGCACGGCTGCAAAATGCGGCTCAGGAAGTGCGGGAATGTCCGGCTGCGGAGAAAGCGGTACGCGATTTTGGTGCACGGTAATGGACCGGAAACTATATTACGATGGGAGGTGTATAGATGCCTTATGTACCTGTACCAAAGGATTTAACCAAAGTTAAGACCAAGCTGGCCTTCAATCTGACGAAGCGCCAGCTTATTTGTTTCAGCCTTTCCGGGCTTGTCGGCCTTCCGGTGTATTTCTTTACCCGCGGGGCGATCGGCAATTCGGCGGCTGTACTTTTGATGATCGGGCTGATGATGCCCTTTTTCTTCTTCGCCATGTATGAGCGTGACGGGCAGCCGGCAGAAAAGATCTTGAAGAACCGGCTCCGTTATAAGCTCTGGCCGAAGGACCGTCCATACAGGACGGATAACCTGTATAAATCTATGTCAAAGAAGGAGGTTACAAAGATTGCCAAAAAACAAGCAGCAGGAAGCTCAGGAAAAGCGTCTGCAAAAAAATATCAGGCAGGCCAAAAAGACCAGAGCCGATGCAAAGCAGGGCAAAACTAAGTCTGCCCGTTCCAAGCCGTCTAAAAAAGGCGGCTTTTTTGCCGGGCTGAAAGCAGATGCCCCGCAGACGGTCCAGCAGAGCATTCCCTACCGTGAAATGTACCGGGATGGGATCTGCCGGCTGACCGATACCCTTTACACCAAAACGGTGCAGTTTTTTGATATTAACTATCAGCTTGCACAGGCAGATGATAAAGCACAGATCTTCGAGGGTTACTGCGATTTCTTAAATTACTTCGATGCCTCGATCCATGTGCAGCTTACCTTTATCAACCAGCGGGCCAATATGCAGGATTTTACGAAAAGCATTGACATCCCTCCCCGCGGCGACGAGTATGACGGAATCCGCAAGGAATACGGGGATATGTTAAAGAACCAGTTGCAGAAAGGAAATAATGGTCTCACCAAACGAAAATACATCACCTTTGGGATCGAGGCAGATGACCTGCGTACTGCGAAAATGCGTCTGGAACGCATTGAAACGGATGTGCTGGCAAATTTCAAGACCCTTGGAGTCCAGGCAAGATCCTTAAACGGACTGGAACGTCTGGAGCTTCTTCACAGCCAGCTTCACCCGGACGGTCAGGAAAAGTTTCATTTCCAGTGGTCGGATCTGCCTAAGACCGGTCTTTCTACCAAAGACTTCATTTCCCCATCCGGGCTGTCTTTTTCAAAGGATGGAAAGACATTCCGGGTAGGCGACCATTCCGGTGCTGTCTCCTTTTTGCAGATTTTGGCGCCGGAGCTTACCGACCGGCTTTTAGCGGATCTTCTTGACTTAAACGACGCCGTGACCGTCAACCTGCATATCCAGTCTATCGACCAGGCACAGGCAATCCGAAACATCAAGCGTAAAATGTCGGACCTGCAGAAAATGACCATTGAGGAACAAAAGAAAGCGGTCCGATCCGGGTATGATATGGGTGCGACACGTTCCTTGATAACTGCATAAGCAGGAAACAAGGCATATACAAAACTTTTGTATAGAGAACTGATATTCCAAAGAGTGGAATGAGGGGGTAACGTCCCGAAACGCTCTCCTTAATACTCCTACATGCTGTGCAACTGCTGAAATGCACAGTATGAAGCTAGGTGAAGTCGGCAGAGAGATACCGTAAGGCATGAAAATGCCACGAAAGCTGTCCAGCGGTGGGCGGTGTATCCTATATGCCGGAGGTCTATAAAATATCTATGGTGAGAATAACTTAGAGATAAGTTTGACGAACTTGTGAAAGTAAGGGTCTAAACGTAGCTTATGTAGAAATGCATAAACCGTGGTCACGGGGTATGTGGGGTAAAGTAAGAATCCATGTTATGAAATACCCTATTGTGTTACAGGCACAATCAAGCATACAGGCTCATAGCAAGCACCTACGGATATATGGACAGATAGGAATATCGGAACGTGGGAAGCTGTGAATACAAATGGTAAGGATTCAGCAGTCCAATGTTGTAGTGATAGAAAAAATCGAAAGCCAGTAGCAAATACTGGCAAGCCAATAGGCTTTCCGCTATCGAGATAATCTATCTTTATCACAGTGAAATTAGGGGCACGAGCATTGATATTTCCTGTAATGGGAAAAGGAGCAACAGCCCCAAGACAGGATTTAGTTTCATTATTATTTCTAAATCTTTCAAGGTTCTTGTATGACTAATAGAAACCAAGTCCGAAAGGAGGCGGTTGACTTGACTGTCGATACGAACTTAGAGAGGCAACCAAAGCAACAAAAACTGCGAAATGCCGAATATTACGATATGCAAGATGTTATGGATAAGCTATATGAGGAATCCTGCAAAGGAAAATCATTCCATAATCTAATGCATCTTATTACCAGTAAAAACAACATACTTTTAGCGTTCAGAAATATCAAAAACAACAAAGGCTCAATGACTAAGGGAACAGACGGCAAAACAATTATACAGTATAAAGGGTGGTCGGAAGAACAGTTTGTCAAATACTTTCAAAGTAAATTTGCAAACTATCACCCCAAAAGTGTACGCAGAACAGAAATTCCAAAGGTCGGACAGCCTGATAAAATGCGTCCGTTGGGTATTCCCTGTATGGACGACAGGATTATACAGCAATGTATTATCCAAGTATTAGAACCGATATGTGAAGCAAAGTTCCATGCTCATAGTTATGGTTTTAGACCCAACAGGTCGGCAAGTCATGCTATTGCAAGGGCACAATCCCTGATGAATGTCAGCAAGCTGCACTATGTTGTAGATGTTGATATAAAGGGATTCTTTGACAATGTAAATCATGGCAAGCTGCTCAAGCAAATGTGGGCAATGGGCATACGGGACAAAAATCTAATCTGCATAATCGGCAAAATACTAAAATCTGAGATTGAGGGAATTGGCAGACCAGATAAAGGAACGCCACAGGGCGGTATCATCAGCCCGTTACTCTCAAACATTGTTCTGAACGAACTCGATTGGTGGTTGAGTGACCAATGGGAAACCAAAAGCACAAGATACCCCTATACGCACAGTCACAAATATGAAGCCTTAAAGAAGTCCAAACTCAAAGAATTTTTCTTCGTGCGTTACGCAGATGATTTTAAGATTCTCTGTAGGGATTACAAAACAGCAAAAAAGATATTCATTGCTGTAAAGGAGTGGCTTTGGGAGAGACTGGGGCTTGAAATCAGCCCTGAAAAATCCAAAATCACAAATGTACGCAAAAAGAAAACGAATTTTCTTGGCTTTGCATTGTATGTGACGAAAAAGGGTAAGAAGTATGTATCAAAAAGTAATATTTCGGAAAAAGCGAAAAAGGCAATGAAAACCAAGCTCAAAGAGCAAATCAAAGTAATACAGCACGACACATCACCCCATCAGGTAAGTCAGTTGAATGCCATGATTCTTGGTATGCACAATTATTATAATACTGCCACAGGGTGCAGTCGTGACTTCCGAGAAATCAATTTCGTTGTCAGCAAGAGCCTAAAGCATAGGCTTAGAGTAAAAACCAAAAAGGCAAAGCGAAACAAAAATAGCAAATCGCCATTGCCTGAAAAAGTGCTAAAGTCCAGAACGTATCAGAAATTTTACGGCAGCTATGGCGGAAAGCCTAAAGTCGTGGCTGGTGTACAAATCTTCCCGATTTACGGTTGTAAGTTTGTTACTCCGAGAATGTTCACACGAGAGGTTAATAAATACACTCCACAAGGCAGACAGCTTATACACAAAAATCTGTCAACCGTTCACTCCCTTATCCAGTATCTATTGGAAACAAAGGAGTATGGAAAATCTGTGGAATATAACGATAACCGTATTTCACTTATGGCAGGACAAAACGGTAAATGTGCGGTAACAGGTGAACCACTCTGCATATTTGACATGGAATGCCATCATAAAAAGCCTAAAAAGCTGGGTGGTACGGACGAATATAGGAATCTTGTGTGGTTAAAATCCGACGTACATAAACTTATTCATGCTACTGAAGAAGATACGATTGCAAAATATCTTGACATTCTTAAACTTGATGACAAAGCACTGAAAAAGGTCAATTCTCTAAGGCTATCAGCAGAGAATTTAGAAATAGTAGTTAAAGCAAACTAAATTTTGTTGGAGCGCCGTGTGCGGGGAAACTCGCACGCACGGTGCGGAGTGGGGGAAAATTCGGAGATAACTTCAAAGAATTACCTATCACTATACATCATTCCCACCGACCTTGCCACCTATGGAGAGGAAGCCAAAAATCTTTTGCAGGATTTACAGAGCCGCAATGAGCGCATGTTCCTTGTGACGGTACTGGTGGAAAATATCGCTGCCAAACGACAAAAGCTGTTCAATGATATTTTTGCCGCTTCGGGTGTGGCACAGAAATACAACTGTGCCTTAAAACGGCTGGATTACCAGCAGGAACAGGGGCTTATGTCCTCGCTTGCTCTTGGTACAAACCAGATTGAAATTGAGCGCGGGCTTACGACCAGCAGCACAGCGATCTTTGTACCGTTTACCACCTGTGAATTGTTCCAGGAGGGCGAGGCGTTGTATTACGGCCTGAACGCCCTTTCCAATAACCTGATCATGGCGAACAGAAAAACGCTGAAAAACCCCAATGGGCTGTTTCTCGGTACCCCAGGAAGCGGCAAATCTTTCTCTGCCAAGCGTGAGATCGTCAATGTGTTCCTTCTGACGGAGGACGACATCATTATCGCTGACCCGGAAAATGAGTATGGGCCGCTGGTACAGCAGTTCGGTTCCCAGGGGCAGGTCATTGATATTTCCCCTACTTCCACGAACTACATCAACCCTATGGACATCAATCTGGACTATTCCGATGATGAAAACCCGATCACTTTGAAAAGTGATTTTATCCTGTCGCTGTGTGACCTTATCATCGGGGGCAAAGAAGGGCTTTCCCCTATCGAAAGGACGATCATCGACCGTTGTACCAGACTGGTGTACCGGGAATACCTGCAGGACCCATGCCCGGAAAATATGCCGATCTTAGGCGATCTTTACGAGCTGCTTTTGAAACAGTCTGAACCGGAGGCACAGAATATCGCAACGGCGCTGGAAATCTATGTCAATGGTTCCCTTAACGTGTTCAACCACCGTTCCAATATCCAGATGGATCAACACCGGGTACTGTGTTTCCAGCTTAAATCACTGGGAAAAGCCTTAAAGGAAATCGGGCTTTTGATCATGCAGGACGCGGTGTGGAACCGTGTCACGGCCAACCGTTCCAAACATAAAACAACCTGGTTCTATATCGACGAATTCCACCTTCTTTTGAAAGGGCAGACAGGAAGTTTCAGCGTGGAGATCTGGAAACGCTTCCGTAAATGGGGCGGAATCCCATCAGGTTTAACACAGAACGTCAAGGACCTTCTGGCTTCCCGTGAGATCGAGAACATTTTTGAGAACTCAGACTTTATCTATATGCTCAACCAGGCCCAGGGAGACCGTCAGATTTTGGCAAAGCAGTTGGGGATCTCCCCGCACCAGCTTTCCTATGTGACCCATTCTGGTCCCGGCGAGGGGCTTTTGTTCTTTGGAAATGTGATCATCCCCTTTGTGGACCACTTCCCGAAGGACACACTGTTGTACAGTGTGCTTACCACAAGACCGGATGAAGTAGCGGGGACCAAAGCGTGAGACAAAAATTAAAATGGATCGGAGGTGAGAACAATGGCACACGACAGGGAATTTCAAAGGAAGCGCAGAGATACCCGGATGCCGGTGCGTGATTCCCACGGGGAAGATCAACCGGCAGCCAGGCAGACCGAACAGGATTTTGACCTGCGCAGGGCACGGGACACCCCTTCTTCTGTCACCGGAAAAACACACAGGCAGGACATCCCTGTACAGACGGAATTTTCCCAGCTATCACCGGAAACACCGGTGTCCTTGCTGGAACAGGGCGAGGCTTATGCAGCCGCTTTGGATGGTTTTTCGGATCACTTTGAGACGCCGGATGCTGCCGGAACAGAGTCCCCGATACAGGAAAACGGGCGAAGCAATTTCCGGCAGGAGGTTTCCAGGCGTTCTCTTGTAACAGAGGATGGGACAGGCCATGATACCGGACAATATGCACCTTCTTCCGAAGGATTAGCCCCACCGAGCGGTACAGACAGATCCGGTCAGGAACATCGTTACCGGACACATCAGCACGGGAACAAATATCAGCAGCGTTTTCAGGAAGCGGCACAGGCGGAGGAACAGGCAGCGCAAAAGGAAAAGGGTGTGGATAGCGAACCGCCGAAAACATCCAAGCTGGAATTTACTGCGGATGAACTGCCGCCGGAGACAAAGGATAAAAAGCTCACCCATGCAAGACGGAAGGCGGAACGGACTGCACAAAAAGCAGAGCAGGTGCAAAATCGTCTGCCGGCCCGGAAGAAACTGCGTATGGAGACGGTTTCCGACCCGGAGACCGGAAAAGCCAAAAAACACTTAAAATTTGAAAAGGAGGTTAAATCCCAAAAGGCCCATGTAAAAGGACCTGTACCCCTGCGTCCGGTCAAGGCAGGTGCAAATACCGCCATTGGTTACGCCCATAAAAAGATTTATGAGGCAGAGGATGAAAATGTGGGGATCAAGGCAGCCCACCGCTCTGAACTTGTGGGCGAGGCGGGGCTTCGCACAGCATATCACCGGCATAAAACCGCCCCCTACCGAAAGGCAGCGAAATTACAGCAAAAATCAGCAAAGGCAAACGCAAGACTTGCTTACCGGCAGGCTCTTAGCGACCACCCGGAGCTGAAGAAACATGCGATTGCCCGGATATGGCAGAAACAAAAACTGAAAAGGCAATATGCCAAGGCTGCCCGTGAAGCCGGGAAACAGGCAAAAAATGCCGCAGTCGCAACAGAGAAGGTCAGCGTCGGTATTGTCCATGCGGTCAAACGGCACCCTGTGATCTGCCTTGTCCTCCTGCTTCTCCTTTTGGTAATTTTCCTGATTACGTCCCTGTTTTCTACGTTCTCCAATATCGGGACCGGCGGTCTGGGAAGTCTGGCTGCTTCTACCTATCTTGCAGACGATCAGGACATCAATCAGGCGGAGCTTACCTATACCGAGTGGGAAACAGATCTGCAAATGGAAATAGACCGGGTGGAATCAGACCGCCCCGGCTATGACGAATACCGGTATAACCTGGGTGCAATCGAGCATGACCCGTATGTGCTGATGGGGTATCTGACATCGGCTTATCAGGGATTTACTTACGATGAAGTGGAAAGCGTGCTGCGGCAGCTTTTCCAGGAACAATATACCCTGTCCTTTTCAGAAGAAACTGAAATCCGTTACCGCACAGAAACTTCCGTTGACCCGGAAACCGGGGAAGAAACCCAGGAGGAAGTGCCTTATGAATGGCACATCTTAAATGTCAAGCTCACGGTCACACCTTTGGAAAACCTGGTCGTTTCCCGGATGAACGCAGACCAGAAAGAGATCTGCGAGATCCTGCTGCAGACAAAAGGAAACCGCCAGTATGTCAAAAATGTCTTTGGCACCAACTGGCTCCCTTATGTGACCAGCTACTACGGCTACCGGGTACATCCCATCAGCGGGGAAAAGAACTATCACACCGGTGTGGACATCGGGATGCCGGAGGGCACAGAGATCCTTGCCGGGCATGACGGAACAGTTACCCTTGCGGGAAATGCCGGCGGTTATGGCTTATGTGTTGCCATTGAAGGCGAGGCATACGAAGGACATACTCTGACGACCAAATACGGGCACTGTTCCCAGATCCTTGTTTCTGCCGGGCAGAAGGTCAAAGCCGGGGATGTGATCGCAAAGGTCGGGAATACCGGAAATTCCACCGGTCCCCACCTGCATTTAGAAGTCCTGGTTGACGGTCAGTATTTGAATCCCCTGTATTTTGCCGATACCGGCGATACCAGCGAACGGCACCTGCCGGAAGTTGGTTCAGGCGGCACAGGAAACTACTTCGATTATGACATTCCACCGGAAGCCCTTGCGGATGAACAGTTTGCCGCAATGATGGCCGAGGCGGAAAAATATCTTGGCTATCCGTATGTATGGGGAGGCGCAAGCCCTTCCACTTCCTTTGACTGTTCCGGCTATGTGTCCTGGGTGATCAACAACTGCGGCGTCGGCTGGAATTTTGGAAGGCTGACTGCGGACGGTCTTTTAGGTGTATGTACGCCGGTATCAAGCGCAGATGCAAAACCGGGCGACCTGATCTTCTTCCAGGGGACCTACAATACCAGCGGTGCAAGCCATGTAGGGATCTATGTGGGAAATGGAATGATGATCCACTGCGGAGACCCGATCTCTTATGCCAATATCAATACAAGCTACTGGCAGCAGCATTTTTATACATTTGGGCGTCTGCCTTAACAGATTGGAGGTAATAAATTGAATCCTAAAATTGAAAAACTGGAAAAGGAAATTGAAAAGACCAAAACAAAGATTGCGGAAATGCAGGCAAAGCTCCATAAGCTGGAGGAACAGAAAACGGAGCTGGAAAATACCGATTATGTGGCGGTGGCGCGCAGTTTCAAACTAACGCCCCAGCAGCTTGCGGATTTTTTGAAATCACAGCAGGCAGCCCCTTCGGAAACTGTTTTGCCGCAGGAGAAGGAGGATGTGCATGAGGCTTAAAAAACTTTCCCTGCTGTTGGCGCTTACGCTTCTTGTAAGTGTCAGCGCATTACCTGTAACGGCTCATGCCGGCGGTTCCAAAGACACCACACCGCCAACGCTGACTGCTTCCCTGGAGGGCGATGCCCTGAAAATAGAAAGCAGTGACGATCTATCCGGCGTGGAGGCGGTCTTTGTTGATGAAAACCGTATCAACTCCCTCACCGATGGGAAAGCGTCGGTTGCACTAAAAGATTATGCAGGAACAGAAAAACAGGTAAGCATATACGCAAAAGATTATGCAGGAAACCGTTCTGATGCGGTAAAGCTGGATAATCCGTATTACAAAGAACCGGCTCCTGAAAAGAAACCTGCTGCGGCAGCACCCCAGAATCCGTCCGGTACACAGACAAAACCGCCTAAGGAAGAAAAACCTTCCGGCTCAGACGCTGCACCCCCTTCCAGCGGCGGAAATTCTTCCGGCTCAGATAACAGTACCGGACAGCAGGAAAATACTTCTGCGATCCCTGAAGGTGCATTTACCCCGGAAGGCACCGGAACGGTACAGGACAACATCAGCGGTACAGATGGGGAAAAACAGTTTTACACCATCACTACGGACGCTGGCAATGTTTTTTATCTGGTGATCGACGGGAAACGGGAAGATAACAATGTCTACTTCTTAAACGGCGTCACAGAGTCCGACCTGATGGCGCTTGCAGAAAAGAACAATGGCAGCATGAGCATGATTCCCCAGGAAGAAAGCTGCAACTGCACAGAAAAATGTGAGGCAGGAAAAGTCAATACCGGCTGTCCGGTCTGCAAAAATGACTTAAATGGCTGCAAAGGAAAAGAAAAGCCGGCGGAAACTGAAAAACCGGCAGAACCGGAAAAGCCGAAGAAAGAAACCGGCAGCGTCGGCACGATCCTGTTTATCCTTGCTGCCTTACTTGCGGTCGGTGGGATCGGTTATTATGTAAAAATCGTGCGTCCGAAACAGCAGGCCGAGGACGATGCGGAATTTGAGGATGACGGTTATGGCGAAGGCTTTGACCCGGATGAGGCATACGGGGACCCGGAATATCTTTCCGAGGATGATTTTGACGACAAGGACAGCAAATAAGGCTGTCCTTTTAGATTTTATGAAAGTGAGGATTTTTTCATGGAACATATCATAACCAGACGCCGCGGCTTTCGCAAGCTGTTGGCGTTTTTGCTTTGTATGGCAAGCATTTTGGGGCTTCTTCCGGCTCAGGCTTTTGCCATGTCTGTCGGACAGACAGCAAGCTCCTGGCTGGGCGATCAGTATGTAGGCTCTGATGGGAACCACTACCGCGCCCCGGCGCCTTACACCTATCTTGCCTACCATGCAGACGGAACCATTGACATACACACCAGTTCCGGGGGCAATGCTTACCGGCATTATATGCTGACGGATTCTGACGGGATCAGCCATCAGGTTTACTGTGTGGAGAGCGGGATTCCTTACCATACTTCGGAAAACACCTATGTTTCGGAAAGCGGGACCAACAGCCAATACCTGAACCTGCTTCCTGCCGAGGCAAGGAGGGGGATCACCCTGACTGCGATCTATGGCTGGAAACCCGGTGCGGCGCTCCCTGTTTCCGGGATCAACGAGGACGACTATAAGATGGCGACCCAGATCATCCTCTGGGAATACCAGCAGCAGCTTAGAAGCGATCCGTACAGCCGCCACGGAAACGGCCACGCAGATGCCGACCAGTATTTCAGCGTGATCGCCGGACGACCGGCAGAAAAAGCCTATGACTGGATTCTGGCACAGGTTGCTTCCCATTCCACAGTCCCTTCCTTTACTTCTTCTAAGAAAAGCGAAGCACCGGAACTGGAACTGAAATGGGATGTAGAAAAAAAGGTCTATACCTTGACGGTCACAGATACCAACAACTTGAAGATCGACCTGGAGGCTTTGAAAGGCAGCGGCGTTTCTGTGACAAGAAACGGAAATGAATACACCTTTACCAGCAGGCAGATGATGATGGACCCGGTGCTGTTTGAATTCCGAAAGAATATCCCGGTGGCAAACGACATGCTGATCTGGGGCAGACCCGGCTACCAGACCATGATGACCGGCGCCAGCGATCCGGTTTCCTTCTTTGTAAAGATCAAAACAGAAACTTACGGTACCGCAAAACTTGTCAAGACCAGTGAGGACGGCATTGTTTCCGGTATCACCTTCCATATCTCCGGTACGGACATTTTGGGAAATGAAGTCAATGAGGAAGTTACGACCGGAGAAAACGGCCAGATTGAAAAGAAGCTCCTGCCGGGAACCTATCTGGTAAAAGAACTTCCGGTGGACCGCTATGTGACCCCTTCCGCACAGTACGTGACCATTGAAAGCGGGCAGACTTCTTCGGTACATTTCAGCAATATCCTGAAGAAGTTCCGCGTCCATGTGGTAAAGAGTGATGCTGACACCGGAAATGCCCAGGGGGATGCTACTCTTGCAGGGGCGACCTATGGGATCTTCCGTGATGGCGAACTGATCGACACTTATACTACCGGGCCGGATGGCAGCTTTATGACCCGCTATTATGTATGCGGGGATGGCTGGACGATCTGGGAAATCGAACCGAGCACCGGGTATCTTCTGAATGAAACCATTTATGAAGTGGGTGCATCCCCTTCCCTGTATGAAGTGGAACTCAATACCACAGAAAATCAGGTGACGGAAACGGTTATTTACGGAAATATTCAGCTTGTCAAGCACACCGATGACCTGGACCCGGATGTGCCTGAGGGTGAAAATACCGACGATCCCAATGCCGGCATCATCGAACGCCCAGAAGCAGGCGCAGTCTTTGAAGTTTACTTAAAGGCAGCCGGAAGCTATGACGCGGCAAAGGAAAGTGAACGTGACCTTCTTACCACGGATGCGGATGGTTTTGCTTCCAGTAAACCGCTTCCTTATGGGCATTATACGGTCCATCAGATCGCAGGCGAGGAAGGCAAAGCCTTTGTCCCGGACTTTACGGTATTCATTTCCTCTGACGGAAAGACTTACAGCTATATCCTGAACAACCGCACCATCACAGCCCGTCTGAAAGTTGAAAAATGTGACGCAGAGACCGGAAATATTATCCCTGTGACCGGAACCGGTTTTCAGATCAAGGATCTTTCCACCGGGGAATTTATCACCCAGACAGTCTACTATCCGAACCCGGAAACACTGGATACCTTCTATGTTTCTGACGAGGGCTGGCTGATGCTGCCGGAGCCTTTGGCCGCCGGGGATTATGAACTTTATGAGGTGGCTGCCCCTTATGGCTATGTGCTTTCCGATCAGCCGGTACCGTTTACCATTGACGGCAGCGAGGCGGTTGTGACGGTCACTCAGTACAATATGCCGCAGAAAGGCCAGCTTACCATCACAAAGACCGGAGAAGTATTTGCTTCTGTCCAGGAAAACGACGGACTGTACCAGCCGGTGTATGAGGTTGCCGGACTTCCCGGAGCGGTCTATGACGTGATCGCAGATGAAGATATTTATACCGGTGACGGTACCTTGCGGGCAGCAAAAGATACGGTTGTGGAAACCCTTACGACCGGCGAGGACGGCACAGCGAAAAGCGGGCTTCTCTATCTTGGCCGTTACCGTCTGGAGGAACGTCAGGCTCCTTCCGGTTGTGTGCTGAATCCTCAACCGGAATATGTGGAACTGACCTATGCGGGTGAGACCGTGGAGGTCACACAGGCAGCAACAGGTCTTTATGACGAACGACAGAAAGTGGATGTCACACTTTTCAAGGCAATGGAGACCGATGACCTGTTTAGTCTTGGCATGAACGAGGAATATAAGGATATTTCCTTTGGACTTTATGCTTCCGCAGACCTGACGGCGGCAGATGGCAGCGTGATCCCGTCAGATGGACTTCTGGAAGTGGTCTCTGTTTCGTCTGATGAATCCGGCGGTTACAGCGCTTCCTTCGCCTCCGACCTGCCTTTTGGCAGCTATTATGTCAAGGAACGCACGACCAACGGCGCCTATATCCTTTCGGATCAGAAATATCCGGTCGTCTTTGAATATGCCGGACAGGAAACCGCCCTGGTACAGATCCTTGTCAATGAAGGCGAGGCTGTTTCCAATGAACTACTCCGCGGGCGTGTAGACGGTGTAAAAGTTGGGGAAAACCCGGAAGGCGGCGAAGATGTCACGCTGGCCGGTGCGCTCATGGGACTGTTTAGACCTGATACAGAAGAATTTACCGAAGAAAATGCACTGCTTACTGCTGTTACAGGAAAAGACGGCAGTTTTTCCTTTGAGAACATTCCTTACGGACACTGGATCGTCAAGGAGATCTCTGCCCCTGACCTTTATACAGTAAGCCCGCAGCAGCACCATGTATATATCGGTGCAGACGGACAGCATATTGAGATCCGTGTGGAAAACACCCTGATCCGCGGCAGCGTGCAGGTAACTAAAACCGAAGCTGTGGAAGAACCGTCCCCTGTGGAAAAGGAGGATAAGAAAGACAAGAATTCTTTCCTGCGTTTCCTGCCCGGTGCGGTGTTCGACCTGTATGCGGATTCCAACGCCAACCAGAAATATGATCCTGACGATCAAAAGATCGGTACGCTGAAAGAAACCGATGCAGGCTATCATACGGCGGAAAACCTTCTGGCTGGCGGCTACTTTATAAAAGAAAGCAAAGCGCCGGAGGGCTATCAGCCTGATCCAAACGCTTACTATTTTTCCATCACAGAAGATGGACAGGTCGCAGTTGTGGAAAATGGAGAAGCCGAGCACGGATTTACCAATGAGGCTTACCGCGGCAACTTAAAGATCACAAAGGATTCCAGCGACGGGCGCAAAGATGGTTTTGCCATCGAGGTCAAGAGCGCGGACGGCTCCTACTGCGAGACATTCACCACTCCAAAATCCGGTGTAATTGAAGTAAAGGGCCTTCGTGTCGGTATTTATACCGTAACAGAAGTTGCAAACCGGGCAAGTAAGGATTATATCATCCCTGATGCCGCTACGGTGGAGATCAAAGCTGACCAGACATCTACGGTCCAGTTCTTTAATGAAAAATCGGAAAAGCCGGAGAAGCCGGAAAAACCTTCTGTTCCGTCCAATCCTTCCACCCCTCAAAAGCCGGTACCGCAGACCGGGGATGATCCGTATATTTTCCTATATGGCGGACTGTTGGCAGCCGCACTGATCGGTGGCAGCGTATTTGCTGTGTATTATTTCAAAAAGGGAAAATACAGCAGGACTTTCCCCAAAAGAACGGCTGTCGGGGCTTCTGTCCTTTCACTCTGCGCTCTGGTGGCTCTTGGCAGCGGATTTTTGGTGTTCCGTGACCTGAACCAGTATGCCGAGAGTAAAGATGCCTATCAGGATCTTGCCGGATATGTGGAAGTACCGGAGCAGACAGACTCCCCGGAGCAGGCAACCGATCCAACGGAAACAAAACAGGACGATGCCGATATTGTCCTGCCTTCGGTAGACTTTGAAGCGCTCCGTGAAAATGGACCGGACATCATCGGATGGCTTTCCCTTCCTGATACGGTGCTCAATTATCCGGTGACGCAGACCGACAACAACGAGTATTACCTGAACCATCTTTATGACGGAACCTATAACAAGGTTGGCTGCCTGTTTGCCGATTATGAAAACCGGGCAGATTTTTCAGACCGCAATACGATCGTCTACGGCCATAATATGCGGGATGGTTCCATGTTTGCCCTGCTGAACCGGTACGATGAACAAAGTTACTTTGATACCCACAGGCAGATGTATCTTGTTACTCCGAAGGGCGGTTATGTCATGGAGATCTTTGCGGCGTTTGCAGCAAAGCCAGAAGAATCCGGCAGTGAAACTTCTCCCTGGCAGCTTTCCTGGAAGGATGACGGTGCTTATACTACCTGGCTTACAGCTATGAAGGAACGTTCCGCGTTGGAAAGTGATGTGACTGTGACCTGCAGCGATAAGGTACTGACCCTTTCTACCTGTACGCCGGGCGGCACAGGACGCTTCCTTGTCATGGGAAAACTCGTGAAAATAGATAACGAAATATAGATTTTAGACGGTGCGGGGGCAAAAGCTCCCGCACCTGTTGTTTACAAGGAGGATTTTATTTTATGGTAAATACCATGATTTCCATTCCCGGCTACGTCCATCTTTACCGCTCGCTTTTGCGGTTTTACGACATGCCGGAAAATGAAGTCCGGGAAATGCTCTATCTTCTGAATACGGCAAACCTGGACTGCTATGAGTATTATCATCCGAACCGCAGTGTGATCCAGAGCGGACCGGTCGCTTTTTGCGGATGGCTGGAAACGAAAGACTGCCGCCCTTACCGCACAGAGGTACAGCTTTACAAATCGCTGCTGTTTTTGAAGCGCAGCATTGACCGTGACCTGATCGTATCAGCTCAGAGGGAGGCTCTGCAAACCCTGCGCTGTATCATCTCCAATCTGGAATACCGCTTTTATAAAGCCTATGGCATGGAAATCGAGGACAAACGCACGGTCTATGGGGAATGTACCTACCGTCTGGTTCCCAGGGAGGATGAACCCGGCGTGTGCCTGATGCACGACTGGATCTACCTGCCGAGTGCTTAAAATGCAATGAATAATATATATAATTCGTTGCAAAAGCCATCTCTGGATCATTCCATCGTGTCATTTATCGGGTCAATCGTATCATGCTTTGGTTAGAAAAATAAGAGTTTCTAACACAATCCTTTCAAAATTTATGAACTTGTAGGAACTATCACGTAATTATTTCTTGAGTTTGCGGGTACAATGAGAATATCGTGTCACAATCAAATCATAATCGTGTCAGCTTTATTGACATGATTGACACGATTTGATATGATAGACTTACAAATTTGAAATAAAGGAGATGGCACTATGCTTTTTCGGGAAAGCGAAACCGTAGAACTGAAAGAAGTTGTGGTAGACGACATAAAAAAAGAAATCATTGCTTTTGCAAACTGTGATGGCGGAAAACTGTATATAGGGGTCAGGGACGATGGCACGGTTATCGGATTGGATAATGCGGATAGTGTTTCCCTTCAAATCAGCAATATGGTAAGGGATGCGATAAAACCGGATATAACCATGTTCCTGCATTATGAAACCATCGTGGAAAATGGGAAAAATGTTGTTGTTGTAGATATTCAGCGTGGAACGGATCGCCCCTATTACCTTGCCAAAAAAGGAATGCGGCCGGAAGGTGTGTATGTTCGGCAGGGATATTCTTCTGTTCCGGCAACTGATACGGCAATCCGGCGCATGATAAAGGAAACAGACGGAGATCGTTTTGAAGCGATGCGCTGCTTAAACCAGGACCTTACATTTGAGGCAACAAAAAAAGAATTTGAACTTCGGAAAACTGACTTTGGACCACAGCAGATGCGTACTTTGAAATTGATCGATCAGGATGGGCTATACAGTAACCTGGCGCTGCTTCTGTCAGACCAATGTGTCCATACCATTAAAGTTGCGGTCTTTCAGGGAACGGACCAGACCATTTTCAAGGATCGTCGGGAGTTTACCGGATCGCTGATGCAGCAGATGAACGAAGTATATGATTTTATTGACTTCCGCAATCAGACCCGCGCAACCATAGAAAAACTATACCGGGTTGATGTCAGGGATTACCCGGAAGTCGCTGTCAGAGAAGCATTGCTAAATCTGCTGGTTCACCGTGACTATTCTTTTAGTGCCAGCGCTTTTATCAGTATTTATGAGGATCGGATTGAGTTTGTATCTATCGGAGGGCTGATGCCAGGCATAGACCTGGAGGATGTTATGGTTGGCATTTCTGTGTGCAGAAATCAGGACCTTGCGAATGTATTTTACCGATTGCACTTAATTGAGGCGTATGGAACCGGAATGGGTAAAATTATGAAGGCATACGAAAGTATGCAGGTAAAGCCTGTGATTGAAACCACGAAAAATGCCTTTAAGATCATATTGCCTAATATCAACGCAAAATACGAAACAGAAAATGCAACTGTAAAAACGAAATCCGGCACACCGGTTACGGTTCATACTGAAAAGAAGCTAAGTGACGAAGAAGAAAAAATATTGGAATATGCCAGAAAACATGGTGCAATTACAAGAAATGATGTGATAGAATTGCTTGAAGTAAGCGCTTCTACTGCCGCCAGAGTGATCCGAAAAATGGTAAAAACTAACTTGTTAGAACAGAAAGGAAAAGCACGAAACACCCATTATACTATTGCAGAATAAATGATTAAGCCAGACAGCCGATTGGGGAAATCCAGTCGGCTGTTTTCAGTTAGGAGGGATGCCATATTACACAAAATGAAGTCAATGTCGTTTTTGACGAACAGGTACGGCTTTGCGCTGATACCTTGAAACGGAAAAACAAAGAATACACCGGGGATGACCCGGACCGGCTGGGTGCATTTAAGGCAGCGGCAGCTTTACAGCATACAACGCCCCAGCGTGCCCTTGCCGGTATGCTGGCAAAGCATATTGTTTCTCTGTACGATATGTGCTTTGCCGAGGAAGCGGTTTACCCGATGGACACATGGGATGAAAAGATCACAGACAGTCTTAACTATCTGTTCTTACTGAAAGCGATTGTAAAGGAGGGACATACCAATTAAACGAATCGAAGTAAAAATTTTGAACTGCCAGGCGGTAGCGGAAGCAGAAAAAAACATGGTCTTTGCGGCAAGACTTACCCAGCAGGGACATAAGATTGCCTCAATGGACGACCTGATGGAGCTCTACGAAAAATCATTCAGCGTTCAGACAGTAGCAGCTATGGGGGCGCTTCCCCATCCTACCATCCAGAAATTTGCGGTGATCACGGTAGCCATTGTCGGCGCCAGCAGGCGTTTTCTGGCGCAGATCACCCGCCACCAGAACGAAGTAAAATTTATGAGTGCATCGCTGCAGTACAGCAACTATACGGGACAGGCGGATTTTGCTGTCCCGTATTCTATTATGACGGCTCCGGCAGTGGTACGGGAATTGTACTTAAAAAGCTGTAATGAAAGCATGAAATGTTATGAAGCCCTGTGCACTGCCGGAAGCGGGCACGATGCGGCCGGCTATGCCACGCCCCAGGGATTACGGAATGTACTGCTCATCAGCGCCACCCCTTATCAGTGGAAACATATCATCAGCCAGCGGGTATGCCGGAGAAATACAGATGAAACAAGGATCGTGCTGCTAAAGGTCTGGAAAGAACTTTATGAACTAAGCCCTGCTTTGTTTGCCCCGTCACTGACCGGGCCTTTTTGTCAGATAGATCGATGTCTGGAAGGTAAAATGACCTGTGGACGAAAACTGCAGGCAGATATGACGCCAAAGGATATTTTAGAAAAAGATTATCCTGCTCTTTGGGAAGGAGGCTGCCGATGAAAATAAAACTGATCGATTTTGGCGTGCCGGAGCACCAGCGTCCTTACCGCCCGCATGGCAATGATGCCGGAGCAGATGTTTATCTGCCCTATGACTGTACCTTACAGCCCGGAGAAATCGCCAAAATTCCTCTTGGTTTTGGACTGGAAATACCGGATGGATATGCGGGATATATCTTTCCCCGTACCAGCATGGCGGTAAAAGGTCTGGTCTGTGAACTGCCGCCTGTGGATTCCGGCTACCGTGGAGAGATCCATGCGATCATCAGCAATGTAAGCAATCAGGCGCAGTCTCTTTTTAAGGGAGCCCGTATCGGACAGCTTGTGATCACGCCGATCGTCATTGCGGATTTTGTAACCGATCTGGGAACAGAGCGAGGAACCGGCAGCTTTGGCAGTACCGGCGAATAGAAAAAGGCTGTTTGGAGAACAGTTTTTGAATACTTATCGGTATAGGGATCGGACATTTCGAGAACATTATAAAATATAATAAAGAAAGTCACGAAAAAAGCGGCCATTACCGTGACCGCTTACTTTCTGCTATTGAGTTCTTTCATAATACCGAGGATATATTGCATGGATTGAGGATCAAGCTGTCTTGCCTCTGCAATGAATTCCTTTAAGGTTTCCGGGTAGGTATTTCCTTCATCAAAGAATTCCTGCGGTGTCACACCCAGATATTCGCAGATGTAGAAAAAGGACTGCATAGCGGGAAGTGACTTTTTATTCTCAATATTATTGATGTAGTTGTTTGCCTGACCTAACGATAAAGACATATCGCGTGCGGAAACTCCTTTCTGTGTCCGCAGCTTCGCTAATCGTTCCGGGACAAAATCTTCATACATCGCCTTCACCTCCCATTCTGTAATAGATTGTACCTTACACCCCTTTATTATCCGCAAAGAGAAAAAGGGTATTATCGTTGACTTGCTAAATAAAATCTATTACTATGTGAAAAGTGAAGAATTTGACCTATCAGATGGAGGGATGACCGATGAAAGGAAAGACTTGCTGTGTTACCGGACACAGGGATTTGCCGCAGAATGAGATCAACAAAATAAAAGCCACTTTGGAACATGAGATCGATGCTGCCGTTACAGATGGATTCACCTGTTTTATGAGTGGCTTTGCAGATGGCGTGGATCAGTATTTTGCAGAGCTGGTGTTGGAAAGAAAGCAGACCAATCCGGCGTTGGAGCTGATCGCAGTGATCCCTTACCGCAAGCGTCTGGACAGCCTGAATAAGAAAACAAGAACCCATGAACTGCTGGAGGCTTGTGCGGATGTTGTTGTCATACAGGAAAAATATCTCCCAAGCGTCTACTCCCACAGAAACCGCTATATGGTGGAGCACTCCGACCGAGTGATCGCTGTATATGACGGACGGGAAACCGGCGGTACGGCAAAGACGATCCGCTTCACCCATCGGATGAAGAAGGAACTGCGGGAAATCCCGGTTGGAGAGATCGTCCTGCCGGATTGCTTGAAACCAAAAACAAAATAGATACCTGTTGATGCGCTCACTTTGAAGTGGGCGTTTTTCTTTACCTATTTTTAGGAGGAATGCTTATGTGGAACCTGATTTCACATTTTCTTACCTTTGCTGGAGGAATGGCTTCTGGCGTTATGCTAATGTGTCTTATGCAGGTCGGAAAAGAGAACACGGAACATTCCGAAACCAAACACAACGCAAATCTGACGGACAAAAAGGAGGACAACGATTGAATCAGAATTTTGTAGAATATGTAAAAAGCCATATCAAGGAATACCTGCCTATGGAATACCAGAACGCAGTAATTTCCGTCAATGAAGTAACAAAAAGCAACGACCGGCTGCTGACGGGACTGACGCTTCTTTTCCCCAGAGAACGGGCTGCACCAACAATCTATTTGGAAGCACTCGCCGAGCAGGTGGAACGCGGGATGCCTTTAGATACTGCCATGAAACAGATTGCACAGATCCAGTTGGAAAATTACAACCGGGTTCCGCTGGATATCTCTATACTGGAAAACTATGAGGCGGTCCGTCCTATGCTGGCGGTACAGATGTGCGATCCAGAAACAAATCAGGAATATCTGAAAGGAAAGCCTTATACTTCCTGCGGGGAGCTGGCGGTCTATTACAGAATTCAGGTTGCGGCAGATGAGGAAGGAACTGCTTCTGTTGCTGTTACCGAAAGCATGATGCAGATGTGGGGGATCACAAAAGAACAGCTCCATAAAGATGCCATGCAGACCGCAAATGCCAGAAGTCCTGTCTGCCTTTATGACATGGAAGAAGTCATGGCAGAAAGTATCTTCTCTGTAAAACCTGAAAACCTCTTTAACCGGGAAGAACCGCTGGATATAGGTTTTGTACCCATTTATATCCTGACAAATCAGGAAAAATTAAACGGTGCGTCTGTGTCAGTACAGGAAGGCGTTCTGGAAAAAGTCGCTGAATTGCTCGGCACCAATTTTTATGTCCTTCCTTCATCGATCCACGAGCTGCTGATTTTGCCGGATAATGGTTCCATGCAGCTTTCTGAATTGGAAGCTATGGTACGGGAGGTCAATGCTACCCAGGTAGCCCCGGAGGACCGCCTTTCGGATAAGGTCCAGTATTATGACCGTGAGACAAAGCTGCTGCAGCGTGGACAGGAAAAAAGCGTTTTAGGACGGCTCTCGGATAAAAAAGCACAGCTTCAGCAGGCAGATCACGCAATACCGAAGCAGCCCAACCGCAGTGAAGTAAGTTTGTAAGAAATGGAGGTTACAAAATATGAAACTTGTGATTGCAGAAAAGCCCTCTGTTGCTATGTCACTGGCAGCAGTATTAGGAGCAACAGAAAGAAAAGACGGTTATCTCGAAGGTTCCGGCTATCTGGTGAGCTGGTGCGTGGGACATCTTTTGGAACTGGCACAGCCAGAGGCTTACAAAGAACAGTATGCCAAATGGCGGTATGAGGACCTTCCGATCCTGCCGGAAAACTGGAAATATGAAGTTCCAAAGGATAAGAAAACGCAGCTTGCTCTTTTGTGCCGGCTGATGAAGGACAAACGGGTTGATTCCGTGGTATGCGCTACGGATGCCGGGCGTGAAGGAGAACTAATCTTCCGTCTGGTCTATGAATATGCCGGATGTAATAAGCCTATGGAACGGCTTTGGATTTCCAGTATGGAGGATGCGGCGATCCGTGAGGGTTTTGACCATCTCCGTCCCGGCAGTGATTACGATAAGCTCTATGATGCGGCAGTATGCCGGGCAGGAGCCGACTGGCTGATCGGGATCAATGCCACCCGGCTTTTTTCCGTCCTGTATGGTGTCACACTAAATGTCGGCCGTATTATGTCACCGACGCTGGCACTTTTGGTACAGCGTGAGTCGGATATTGAATCCTTCATCAGCAAGCCTTTTTATGTGCCGGAAATCACCTGCGGAGGTTTTACTGCTTCCGGCGAAAAAATGACGGAACGATCCGAGGCTGAAAAAATCCGTATAGACTGTGACCACAACTCCGCTTTTGTGCGTTCTGTGGAAAAGCAGGTAAAAACCATACAGCCTCCCCGCCTTTATGACCTTACAACTCTGCAAAGGGAATGTAACCGTATTTATGGCTATACGGCTCAACAGACTCTTGATTATGTGCAATCTCTCTATGAAAAGAAGCTGGCAACCTATCCGAGAACGGACAGCCAGTATTTGACGAAGGACATGCAGGCAACCGCCGCTTCCCTGATCCTGTGGATGCGTGACAATATGCCCTTTGGAAAAGGCTGCGCCGGAGAGCCGGACATTGACCGGGTAACAGATGACAGCAAAGTGACCGACCACCATGCCATCATCCCAACTGTGGAGATTGCACGTACAGACCTGTCAGAGCTTCCTTCCGGGGAGCGGGATGTGCTTACCCTGCTTGCCGTCAGACTGCTTTGTGCCACAACGCAGGCAAACCGGTTTGAAGCGGTCACCGCTATGTTAGACTGCCAGGGATATACTTTTACGGCAAAAGGAAAGACCATCTTACAGTCCGGCTGGAAAGAGGTGGAACGAATTCACCGTATGAGTATCAGGCAGAATGAAACGGAACATAGAGAAAACGAAGATGCCGCTCTCCCTGTGCTGAAGGAAGGACAGACTTTTGAAACTGTGTCAGCAAGTCTCCGTGAAGGGAAAACTTCACCGCCAAAACACTATACGGAGGACACGCTGCTGTCCGCTATGGAGACCGCCGGTGCGGAAGATATGCCGGAAGATGCCGAGCGTAAAGGATTGGGTACTCCGGCTACCCGTGCGGCAACACTGGAAAAGCTGGTTTCTTCCGGATTTGTACAGAGAAAGAAAAAGCAGCTCATTCCTACGGAAAAAGGAAGGAACCTGATCGCAGTCCTGCCGGACAATATTAAATCTCCCATTTTAACTGCAGAGTGGGAATCCATGCTGAAGCAAGTGGAACATGGCGAACTGTCGGCAGCATCTTTTATGGATCAGATTGCAGATATGAGCCGGACGCTGGTAAAAGAACATACTGCCCCGGAGGAACGTTTTGCGGATCTGTTCCCTTCTTCCAGAGAAACTGCACATGAAGCCGTGGGGGTATGTCCTCGCTGTGGTGCCCCGGTATATGAAGGAAAGAAAGGTTTTTTCTGCGACAACAGGGAATGTTCTTTTGCTCTTTGGAAAGATAACCGTTTCTTTTCCAGCAAGAAAAAGTCCATCACAAAGTCTGTGGCAGCGGCTCTTTTGAAAGAGGGCCGTATTTCTATGTCCGGGCTTTACAGTGAAAAAACAGGAAAGACCTATGATGCGGAAGTGATCCTGGATGATACCGGCGGTAAATATGTGAATTTCAAGCTGGAATTTCCCGTAAAGAAAGGCAGGCGTAAATGAGTGATCGAAAAACCTTTGAATATGGCGGTTATCACTTCACGCCCATACGAAAATTTCACAAAAAAGAAGGCGACTTTTTCGCCATATCGAAACGACTGGCAAGTGACACAAACTTAGGGCTGTGTACCTATCAGGATCGGCAAAAAGCACCTTATGATTACAAAAACTTTTATACCGTCGCAACCGACAAAGAATGTGATATTTTCCGGTGCGAAGAAAATGGCTTATTGTATGTGCCTGGAAAAAACGAACTTTTTATTTACCATGAACCGAAACAGAAAAAGCGGAACTCTATCGCCGATGCCCTTTCACAGCCCAGGAATGTTACTGATACAACCGGAATTTCCAGTGACCGGCAAAGCAGTGCCCCGGAAAGGTAGGCGTTATGGCAGAGAGAGAATTGAACCGCTCGGAGCGGGCTGCGATCCGAAAGCTGGTTACGGAGCTTTGCGCCAACTATGACTCTCAGGATAAGATCTGCCTTCCTTTGGACAGTCCTTGCTATATGCTGAATAAATCGTGGACCGGCGCTTATTGCAGGTACTTTGAAAAAGCGGTACTGCCGGTGGATGCAGCACTGGAATCAGCCATTACCGGCGAGGACACCTCCATGAGACAGAAAATATGCCCTGTGTGTGGAAAGGCGTATCTTCCTACAACCAGTCAGGCATATTGTTCTGATGCCTGCCGGATCTATGCAAGACGGAAATCCGAGCGGGAACGCAAACGCAGGAAGCGCCAAAACCAACCATGATATGTACGCAACTTAGCCCCAAAAGCCCTTGATTTTCAAGGGCTTTTTGCACCTGTTTTTAAGGGAGCTGTATAAGAATACTCCGGTGCTTTGAAATAAGGTTAAGTTGCGGACAAAACATATATTTTAACAAAAACGATAGGAGGCGATTTTTTGAATATCAACACGATTACTGCGGAGGATCTTCGCCGTATGCCGGATAAGGAAGGACTGATTTTACAGGGCTGTGGCGGGGATCTGACAGAGTGGGTGGACGGGATCAATGAAATGCTGACACATGCAGGCATATTGAAAGATGGCTGTCAGTTTGAGAATGTGGCTACTTTTCAGCACGGCGAACTGACCTGTTTGCTTTACCCGTTTGATGATGTGAAACTGGATATAGGAAAACTTGCCCTGTGGCGTTTACAGACCCATGAAGTCTATGGCGGCACATGGCTGTCGGACTTTGTGCCGAATTATTTAGGCGGATTTATAGAAACACCGGAAGAGTTGGCAGATAAACCGGATTGTCCACTGATTGGAGCAGATGGGAACATTTTTAATCTGCTGGGTATTGCTTCCCGTACTTTGCGGGAGCATGGTCTGAAGGAACAGGCAAAAGAAATGTCTGACCGGGTATTTGCTTCCAGCAGTTATGGAGAAGCGCTCTGTATCATTGGTGAATATGTCAACATCACAGATTCCGAACCGGAGCATAAGAATTCTCTCCGTCAGCAGCTAAAAGCAACAAAACCGGCAGACCCGGTAAAAAAGCAACAAACTTCCAAACAGCAGGAACGATAAGGAGGGATGCGGAATGGAAAAGAGACTGACTTATGGTGTATGGGCAGTACGAAGCAGCACTTCTATTTTCGGACCGGCACAAAGCTGGTGCAAGGAAAATGGAAAACCGTTGGAGTTTGATACCAAAGCCGATGCTGAAAACTATGCAAAGGAAGCCAACGAGCATACGACAGCAAATGTCCGATACTATGTGAAAGAAAAAGAACCGGAACCCGGTGCTGTTCGGAAAGGAACATCTCAACCGGAGCTGGATGCACTCAGCCATGAAGAAGTGACACCAAGAAATGATGCAGCGGAAAAACAAAACGAGATTCCGGGCAGACAGATTCCTTCTCCAACAGATCCGCTGGTAGAAATCCGCTCTGCGGTTCATAGTAATTACGAAGGCATGGTCGCTATGTTGGGTGCGGACAACCGTGTATATTTGGGGCGTGAGGAACGCTGCCATTATCAGGATATGCAGCCATCTTACTATGACAATCAGGACGGCTCCCTGTGCTTTGTCTGTAATCAGCCAGACATGTATTATTTTCTTTATGGAGAAGGCTGGGCGCATACCCAGGCGGAAATGCTGGAACGAGGGCTTACCCTGCGTCAGTATGAAGAATTTGCGAGACTGCAAAATGGCGTCCTTGCACAGTTTACCACCCAAAGAGAAATTCTGTTTGCCGGACAGCCATTTCAGGCGCCGGAGAGTTATCTGCGCAATGCGGAACTTTATGAGGAAGGCCAGACCGGCAACTACAATATGCTGGATGGCAGGCTGAACAACGAACCTCCTGTGCGTCCGGATCTAACAGATGGACAGACAGATGAAGAAATCCGGGAGCTGGTGCCGGAAGCAAAGCCGTCTTTGATGGACCGTCTGAAAGCAGATAAACCGGAGCATGAAGCAAGGCAGATGATCCCTCCTGTACCGGAAAGGGAACGCTGATGGCTGGGGTAAGATTTGAGGATGTAGATCTTCTGGGTGCTCTTTCCCGTATCGTAGATCTTCATACCCAACATTATAAAGAGGACTTTGACCTGGATAAAGAACTGATCTCAAAACTGGCTGTGTCAGACCGTTCAGAGGATAAACAGCTTCTTTGGATGTCACGCCCCTGCGGAACCTATACCCTGCGTGAACGGGAAGTTTATCTGGAGGGCAGCCATGAAAACAAAGTGTGGCGGTTTTACCAGGAACAGACAAATGATCCCGTTTTGGCTTATGCTATCTCTTTGAAAGAAGTCAGGGACGGAAAAATATTTGGCGATCTCTATCCGCTAAATTACAGAGAACATGTGGAACGGATGAAAAAACTGACCTGTCCAATCGGAAATGTAGCCGTTGCATTTGAGGATGGAAATGTTATCACGATTCCCTATCAGGAACGGAGACAGCTTATGAACCGGCTTATGCCAGAGCATGGAGCACCTAAAACAATGACTTATCTGCCGGAAAATGAGCCGGAGCTGATGATGATCCTAAAACGAGAACGCCTCAAACGCAGCTATCATACGACAGCCGGAAATCTGGAGGAATATCTTGATAAGCTGGAAAAGACCACCCTGCGGGAAAAACTCAAAAAAGCAAAGACGGCGGTTTCGACGCAGGAGGTCTCATCTCATAAAAGAGGGTTGGAACGATGAAGGGCGGGTATAACAAAAAATCCGTCCGCGTCGAATTTGTCATGTCCGAACCGGAGGCCGAACTGGTAAAAGAACGCATGGCAGAACTTGGCATTACCAACCTGTCGGCATATCTGCGAAAGATGGCCGTAGACGGTTACATCATTCACCTTGATATGGGAGATATTCAGGAAATGATCCGGCTTCTCCGCATTTGTTCCAATAACTTAAACCAATATACCAGACGGGCCAATGAGACCGGCAATATTTATGCCGCAGATATAGAGGACATCCGCACCCGTCTGGACAGCCTTTGGGATGGCATGGATAAACTGATCCGGGGATTTGCAAACATTTCATAAACAGCCGGAAAGCCGTTGCTTTCTTTTTGCCGTCACGGTAAAATTTTTATAAGGGCAGATGCCCTTCTGAAAGGAGGCAAAGCGTATGCGTTTGATAGGTAAATTACTGGCACTTCCCTTTATGCTGATTACGGGGATTCTTTATCTGGTATGTAAATTTTGGGTGGTCCTTTCCGGTGCGGTACTTGGGATTCTTTCCGGGATCATCTTTCTGGCGGCATTGGTGCTGTTCTTTGTCGCAGGTTTTTTGCCGGGTCTTGCATGGCTTATGATCGCCTTTCTTATCAGTCCATACGGTCTGCCTCTGGCGGCTGCATGGCTGGTAGGGATCATTGGCGGGGCAAACAGTGCCTTAAGGGATTTTATATTTGGTTAAGCAGATTTGGCGGGGCGCATAGGCAGCCCCGCTCTTTTTCTGCAATTATAACTTCTCTGATTGGCGGGATTTTATTGAGAGATACAATCCCTGTTTATTATCATGCTGCCTCTTATGCCAGGGAAAAAGACGAACTGGATCAGCTTCAATGCTCATGTGTAAAAGTAACATGGTAATTGAATTGATGGTAAGTCCCATTTCATAAAATGCAAGTTTCCGAAATATTTCCGAACTTTCTTCAACTCATTGCCTCCTCAAGTAGTTGATGTTATAATTTCAGGGAAAACAACTGAATAAAAGTGTCTTCGGGGCAGGGTGAAATTCCCGATTGGCGGTAAAGTCCGCGAGCGTAAAACGCACGATTTGGTGTAATTCCAAAACCAACAGTATAGTCTGGATGAAAGAAGATATGGTTAGATTTCCGCAGATTTTGAGAGGGTTACTTTCTTTTCTGTGGCCTAATTATAATGCTAACACCTGAAAGACATTTTTCTTTTGGGTGTTAATTTTTTGCCACGGAGGAAAGCAATTATGAACAGTAAAACAAAAAGAATCACAGTTATTGGTATGCTATGTGCGATCACTTATGTCACTATGGTTGTTGGCAGGATTCCTATTATTCTATTCTTAAAGTATGATCCATCCGATGTTATTGTAACTTTGGGCGGCTTTATTTGGGGACCGATGACTTCCTGCATTGTATCTGTTATTGTAGCAACCCTTGAAATGATTACAGTAAGCGATACCGGAATATTAGGTTGTATTATGAATATCGTACAAACACTATCTTTTGCGTGTACGGCATCTGTCATTTACAAAAAAAAGCACACTTTATCTGGTGCAGTGATTGGTCTGGCATCGGGATGGCTAATAACGGTTATCGTTATGCTGTTGTGGAACTATTTGGTAACGCCGCTTTATATGGGGTATCCAAGAGAAGCAGTTGTAGAATTGTTACTTCCTGCCTTTCTTCCATTTAACTTATTGAAAGGTGGGTTAAATGCGTCCATTACATTTTTACTGTATAAGCCCATAGTTACCGCTTTGAGAAAAAGCGGATATGTTGCTACTTTGGAAAATGAAGCAAGACAAAAGCATACTGGTCTGCTTATGCTGGCAAGTTTTATTATAGTAACTTGTGTTTTGATTATCCTGTCAATGAATGGGATTATATGAGGATTGAAATGAAAGAAAAAATAAATGAGCCTATTTACACACTAACAGGGATCGTTATACATGGCCGAGGTATTGGAAAGCATGTGGGGACACCTACCGCAAACATAGAAATAGCAAAAAATACATTTTTGCCAAAGACAGGGGTGTATGTGGCAGATATTATTTTAAGTGGCAAGATATATTATGGTGTTACCCATATTGGGACGCGCCCTACACTTGATAATGATAGCTTTGTTTCAATCGAAACACATATTTTTGATTTTGATAAGGACATATATGGGTGTACGATAACTGTTAATCTATATAAGAAATTGAGGGAAGTAAGAAAATTTAATGAATTATCCCAGCTGCTTGAACAGATTGCAAATGACCGGACAATAGCACAAGAATTTTGGGGATTAAAGCAAACAAATCACACTTTACATATTGATGTTAACCGACATTGTGCAATATTAGATCAACAGGAAATTTATTTATCAATAAACGAATTTGAAGTCCTTTATTTGTTACTGCAATCTCCTCAAACCACATTCACAAAAGAACAGATTTATGAACAGATTTGGCATGAACCCACAAATAACCATTTGCACGCAGTAGAAAACACGATTTTTCAAATACGAAAAAGGTTAAAACCATATTGCAAGGGACATGAATATATAAAAACAGTAATTGGCTATGGTTATAAATTTAATTTGCATTAACAAGTCCAGCCGAGTTAACTAAAGTGCTACCACAATTTCTTTATATAGGGATGCAAATTCTAAGTTAAGGGGGTGACGAAAATAGCGACCACAAGACTGATGCCTCTGCATGTAGGAAAAGGTCGGAATATCTCTACTGCGATCGCAGATATTATTGATTATGTAGAAAATCCGCAGAAAACCGATTTTGGAAAATTCATTTATGGCTATGAGTGTGATACCCGGCTTGCTGATGCAGAGTTCCTTCTGTCCAAACGACAGTATGCAAATCTGACTGGCAGAAATCAGGGTGTGGATGATGTGATCGCCTACCATCTCCGTCAGGCATTTAAGCCCGGCGAAGTTACGCCGGAAGAAGTCAATCAGATCGGCAGGGAGCTGGCGCTGAAGCTCACAAAAGGAAACCATGCCTTTGTCGTCTGCACCCATGTAGATAAGCACCATGTCCATAATCACATCATTATCAACTCTACTACACTGGACTGTCAGAAAAAATTTCGCAACTTCTGGGGCTCTACCTGGGCAATCCGGCGAATGAATGACAAGCTGTGTTTGGAGCATGGACTTTCGATTGTAGAAAATCCGAAACCCAGCCGGGAGCATTATGGCACATGGCTGGGAAATAAAAAACAGCCTTCCTTTCAGGAGCAGATACGCACTGCTATTGATGCTGCATTAGAGGAAAAGCCAAAAGATTTTGAGGAACTTCTAAAGAAGCTGGAGGCTGTTGGGCTTGAAGTCAACCGTGAAAGAAAACATCTTCGGTTCCGAGTTCCGGGACAGGAAAACTATACCCGATGTGACACGCTCAAAGGCGATTATACAGAACAGGCCATCAAAGAACGGATTGCCGGTACACGGGCAGTAAAATCCCGCCATGCTTCTTCAAAAAAACCGGTTTCCAAAGTTGGATTGCTGGTTGATATTGAAGCTGCAATCCGTTCCGGCAAAGGTCCCGGTTATGAGCGTTGGGCAAAAGTGTTCAACTTAAAACAGCTTTCCCAGGCAGTGCTCTACTTAAAAGAACATGGCGATATGGGTTATGAGGATCTTCTGGAAAAAGCCAACGCCGCTACCACTAATTTCAATACCTTATCCGTTCAGATTAAAGATCTGGAGTCAAGAATGAACGCCAATGCCGAGCTGCAAAAGCAGATTGTAAACTATGCGAAAACGAGGGCTGTCTATGTAGAATATCGCAAAGCTGGGTACAGCAAAAAATACCGAACAGCACATGAGTCTGAAATTCTGCTGCACCAGGCGGCAAAAAATCATTTTGACGAGTTGGGAATCAAAAAGCTCCCCTCTGTCAAATCTCTCCGGGAGGAATACACCGATCTTCTGGAACAAAAACGGAAATCCTATTCTGCCTATAAGCAGGCCAAAAATGATATGAAAGAACTTCACAATGTTCGGGCCAATGTGGAATATCTATTAGAGATTTCTTCCCCACCGCTACCGCAGCGCAGCACAGAAAAATCACGTCAATAAGGTTTGTCAGCTTTTCGTTTTCAGCGTTCCAACGGAACACGCAGCCATTGCCACCGGCAATGATCTCAGGGGTTTGGGGATATGTCACCAACAAGCATTTAGCAGGAATTCCGGGAACGGGATTTCTGCTAAATACGCAATCTTACGTAAGATTGCATTGCTTGCCAGTAGTTTATCCTCACATATTGACATCTTACCTTTCACATGTTATAGTGTTATATATAACAGCATAACAGTTAAAACACATGGAGGATGCAGCAATGAAACTGATTATTTCAAATGTATCTGGCGTCCCCATATACGAGCAGATTAAACAGCAGATCAAGGCGGCTATTTTATCTGGCGAGCTTCAAGCCGAAGAAACTTTGCCCTCCCTTAGAACACTTGCCAAAGACTTAAAGATCAGCGTCTTAACAGTGACAAAGGCATACACAGAATTAGAGCAAGAGGGCTTTGTTAAAAATGTGCAGGGGCGTGGATGTTTCGTAATGGGGTCTGGTTCAGAACTGATTAAGGAGCAGCTTATTTGCAAAGTAGAAAACAATCTCACCGAAGCAATAAAAGCTGCAAGAATGGCAAATTTATCCACAGAGGAATTACATCGCCTTTTGGACATTTTAACGGAGGTAAAAACAGATGACTAATTATTTAGAGGTAACGAATCTTTCAAAATCTTTTGATTCTTTTCAACTTCACAATATCAGCTTTACTTTGCCAAAGGGATATATTATGGGCTTGATCGGCCCGAATGGTTCTGGCAAAACAACGACAATCAAACTGATTTTGAATATGCTCAAGCGCACCGGCGGCACAGTCAAAGTGATGTGGCTGGATAATATCGCAGAAGAACAAAAAGTAAAATCAGAGCTGGGCGTTGTTTTCGATACAAATTATTTCAGTGATGATTGGAAAGTGTCGCAGGTTGAAAAATCCATTTCGGTATTTTATCCAAATTGGGACAGCCAGAAATTTGCGGATATGTTACGGAAATTTCACATTACACCAACCCAAAAGGTAAAAGAACTTTCCAAAGGTATGCAGATGAAGTTAATGCTTGCCTGTGCGTTTTCATACGACGCCAAACTGCTGATCCTCGACGAGCCGACCAGTGGACTTGATCCGGTTTCCAGAGATGAACTTTTGAAAATTCTTTCAGAGTATATTGAAGATGGCGAGCATAGTGTTTTGTTCTCCACCCATATCACAGGCGATTTGGAGCGTGCAGCCGATTATATTACCTACATCAGTTATGGCGAGCTGTACTTTACTGGCAGCAAAGATGATTTTGTAGATATGTTCCGCATTGTAAAAGGTGGAATTGAGGAACTGTCCGATGATCTGAAAAATAAGGCGGCTGGTATTCGTACATTCCCTACGGGATTTGAGGCTCTGATGAAAACCGAAGATATTAGCGGTTTCCCTAACCTGACCGTTGAGCCTGCCACCATTGATGAAATTGTAGTGTTTACAAGCAAGAAAGGTGACGATTATGAGTAATATTTTGAAATCCACAAAATTAGATATTGCATTGGTAAAACCATATTTTAAGACGATTTGCTTTACCCTGCTCCTGCCGATTGTGTTTGCCGCAATCAATCGTTCTTTGCTGACAGGGGTATCATTTGCTATGTGCTTTATTGCCATGACGACGGGATATACCTTTTCCATCACAGAAAAAAACAGCATGGATCGGCTGTTTGGTATTTTACCTGTTCGGAAAAGTGAACTTGTGGTCGGACGCTATGTTTTCGTCCTTGCAATGGGGCTTCTTTCCTTGATTATTTCTTTGATTGCACAGCCGCTTGTCTTGAAAGTGCTGGGTGAAACAGTTGGCGTATTTGATATTGTAACTGCCGCTATTGCAGGAGTATTCTTATTTGCACTCTATACCGTGTTCCAGATTCCGGGATATTACAAGTACGGCTCAATCAAAGGACGGGTATTTATGTATATTCCAGTGGCCGGTTTTTTGGTGACTTTACTTCTTCTCTCTAAAATGCCAGCTATCGGGAGCTCAATTATTTCAGTCGTTGAATCTTCTCCGATACTTCTTGTTTTGCTTGCGGTTTTTGCTATTGTCGTGATGTATGCGGTTTCAATCTTCTTGTCCATTCGGGTTATGAAGAATAAGGAAATGTGAGGTGATTGTATGGATTTCACAATTTTGGCAGTTGTGCTTTTGATTGGTGTTGGCGTTCCTATCCGTAATAAACTCATACGGAAATATCGGGATAAAAAGAAACAAGAAGATAATAAGGATAAGCTGAAATAATATATAAACAGCACCGGGAGGAATATTGTGGACTACCAGAATAAATGTCAAAAACAAGATACGAAACGGGAAAGTGTGTAACAATATGGGAAACATCGGGAAACACCGAAAAATCAAGGGATTTGACGGGTTTATGAATTGAAAAGCGTATGTTTTTGACATTTGTTTTGAGAAACAGAAAAATTGTATGCGCAATTAAAAGATGAATGAGAAGATATGGGGAGCGAGGCAGCCGGATTGCGTAAAAAAGTAGCTGAAGCAATGCATATAGGAGCCGATCAGGCAGAAGAAAACATAGAAATGATGAAAAATCATAGACTTTGAATTGTCAGACATATTCAAAATCATATTTTTGATAAAATTATTAGAAGTTAAAAAGGTGAAAGATACAGACAGCGTTATAACAAAATGTTATAGCGTTATTTTTTTGCGTTACGCGCGTTACAAAAATAGAAAAAAGCTAGGAAATATAGGCGTTACAGCGATTTTCCTAGAAAGAAAAGCGCAGAAAATTATAAAAGAAATCCTGTAATTTGTAACGCAGAGCAATTGAACATTTTGGAGCAGTACAAAAAAGTATGTTCAATTGCCCATAATAGGCGAGTTTTCCGCATTTTTCGTAGAGTATAATAAAAAAAGCAATTGAACATATTTTTTGTATAAAAGGGTAATAAGTTACCCAAAAAGCAGAAAAAAATTAAGCTGTTTCGATCGCTTTATTTTGCTCGGAAAAGGTAGATTTTGCCCCCCTAGTTCTTCTATTAAGTTTTAAAGTTATCATCGCAAGGATTTCGTCTTGATCATCTGTATCAAGTTTTCTAAAGAGCTCAATATAACTATATTCAAAATCCGATATTTTCTTGGAGCTTGAATTATTTGATTTTGAATTTTCTCCAAAAAGTATCCAGTCTGTAGTGACATCAAGTGCTTGTGACAATGCCATTAAGGCACCAGCAGAGGGTAATGTATTCCCGTTTTCTATTTCGCTTAAATTACCATTGGATATACCTGTTTGTTTTTTAACATCGACTTGTGTTAAATGAAGTTCTTTCTTTTTGCACGTATTCTTAGTCCGATCATTGATCCATATAAACCTCCATTCTCCTAAAATAAAATATCGGAAATAAAATAAAAATATATTGACAAATATCTAATATCCGATATAATTGAATTAGGGTAAGAAATAACTCAGAATAAATTTATCATATCCATCCGGAAATCACAACCGGAACCGGCGTTCGACGGACTATTATGCTGATCTGAAGGCATTGAATTTTTATTGAGAGTGTACCTTGGCATACATAATAAATGTAGCAGGTGTTAAAAAGTGATTCATTAAAAATTTTTTTTTGCATACTAAGGGTAGGAGGTGGATCAAAGTGCCTAGTAAAGCTCAACGCGAAAAAATTAACGGGGAAGAGTTTAAAAGAATAGTATATGAAAACATTCTTGCAGACATATCCAAGGCGTTTTCCAGCTTGCTATATGATTTCTTTTATTTAGATGATTTTGAGGAAATAGTAGAAGAATACGCCAAGGATATGGAGAGAGCAATACAAACGGCAGTGAAAGAAGATAAAAGCAAAATCATCAAAATCAGAAAAGACCAGTAATTTTTGCCTTTATGATCTCTGCTGCAATGTCATATAGAGCCTTTAAGGAAAAGGAACCAACAGATTTTGCTACATCAAGAGTTTTAGACCAAACAGATTGATCTCGGATGTTTTCAAGAAATTGATGTCCGGTAAAAGTAAGGTCATCAATAGTGCTGATTCGGATAAGATTTTGCTTTGTATATCCTGCGTCAGATATTTTGATGTAGTTGCCTTCTAAAAGTTTGAGACAGGTATAGTATAGTTCTTCCTCGGAATAGCTGGGAAGCTGTTCGCATAAAGCAGGAAATGGATAACGGATACCGAAAGGCTTATCTTCAAGGACAAGCAGTATATCGCGAATACAATTAGAACATAGTTTCATGAGGCAGTCCTCCACGGAATTAGTAATACAGTAATAGTAACATAACCGAGGAGGACAGACAAGAAGGAGGGAGCAATGAAGAACGGAAAGAAGCCGACGCTGCGGCAGAAGCAGATCATGAAAGCAAGCGGACTGGCACCTGCTGACTGGTTGGTCGTGAAAGATCTTGGCAGTGAGCTGCACGTAGTCAGCCGGATGTCACTGAAAAAGATCGGAGGCAAGCCGAAATTGCGGAAACTAGAGGTAATTGCTTAAAAAAGGAGAGCTGCTGCAACAGCTCCCCTCGGTGTCAGAATGTATGGTGACAATGGCAACCACGGTCACCGGTTCTGACAGTTGCGTGATACGTTTTATCAAAGAGTTCTGAGTGAGCCTCATATTCTGAGATTGTATCACCGTCTTCCGGATGTTGGGAAATAAGTCTCCAGTCAAGTTTTTCATTGGCTGGTCCAACATCCATCGGATAATCAAACATGGGTAGTCACCTCCCTCCTGCGGGAGTACCCTGCAAGAGAATTGTAACATATCAAAAACGATAAAGAAAGTAAGTGTTTATAAAGGAAGTGATCGCATGGCAGGGCAGAATACACTGACCCCGCTGGGGAAAAAGATAAAGAAGAGATTGGTAGATTTGGATATGACGCAACGCCAGCTGGCAGCGTCACTCGGGGTAAATCCGGTGTATATCACAAAGATTATGAATGGAAGCCGGACAGGCGCGAAATACAGAGAGCAGATAGCTGAGATATTGAAAATGGACGAGCTGCATAGGAGGTGATCGGATGCAGGCAGCAGCATATATAACGTTGGAGGAAGCGGCGGAGCTGGAAGGCATAGAATACTTTACTTTATATAGAAGAATTGAACGCAATAAGAAAAAGTATAGCATTCAGACAAAAAAGTCTGACACAGGTGGTCGAGACATTATTCTTGTATCGGTAAATTCATTGTCTAAAATGGCGCAGGCATCCTTTGAACGCCGCGAGGCAGTAAAGCGGATCGCCGACGCAGCCGATCGGGGTGTGGAAACCGCAGCCGAGAAGCCCGCGTCGGAGCGACCGTGGTACGTGGATGCAGATTATGAATGGTACCAGCATCAATATAGTAAGAACTACTATAAAGGCATGGAGCTGGGGAACGTGGTGCGAGAGTATCTCAGTAACGTACCGAAGCATCGCAATGACCTGACCGTATGGACCGAAGCGTATGCGAAGGAACGGCTTGGTAAGAGCGGCAGGACGTTCCGTCGGCTGGTGGATGATTACATGACCGCGTCCGCGTGGGCGGATCAAATGCGGAAGGAAGACGGATGCAGCTATGATTACATCAAGGTGCTGGCGCTGTGCAGGAAACCGAAAGAAGTTGGTCTGTTTCCCAGCATCCCACAGCAGATGAAGCAGTGCATTAAAAATATCTGGTTTGATAAATCATTTGCGCAGAACCGCCGGACGAGGGAAGACCTGTATGAGACGCTGCAGGAGATCGTTGAAATCAAAGGATGGCAGAAGTTGCCCTCTTATCAGACGATATCGCGATACATCGCATTTGTGATGGACGCAGAGGGGATGGCAAGCGTACACGCTTACGCAAAAGATGGAGCGGTGTCATGGAAAAATAAACAGATGGTAAAGCGGGCACGCGATACGAAGAGCCTGCAGGTACTTGAAATGATACAGGGCGATGAGCATACGTTTGATGTGTGGGTAATGTATAAGACACCAAGCGGGAAGGAGATCCCGATCCGTCCGAAGTTGGTCTGCTGGATTGATACGCGCAGCCGTATGATCTTCGGTGATGTCATCTGTCGCGATGCGAATGCGCAGATTCTGAAAGAAAGCCTGATCAAGATGTTTTATGAGGATCTGGGGGGATACGTACCGAAGAACTTGTATATTGACAACGGAAAAGATTATACCTCAAAGGATCTGAACGGAATCGATCGGAAGGACCGGCACGACGCGGAGGCGAAAGAAAAGTATTTTGACCTGGAGTGTGATCGGAAGACGCGCGGATTTTACCGGGATATGGGTGTATCTGATGTACATATATCAATGCCGTATGAACCTTGGACAAAAGGGCAGATTGAGCGGTCGTTTGGCACAGTAATCCAACGATTTTCAAAGCAGTTTGCCAGCTATACGGGAACGCTGACCGGATCAAGGACGGATGCAAAGGTGAATAAGGACATCAAGGCAATGGCGGCACGCGGGGAGCTGCTGACGATGGAAGAATTTTACGCAGAGTGGAAGAAGTACAAAGAAAAGTATATCAACCGCCAGCACAGCAGCCTGAAACGTCTAAAAGAGGAGTACAGAACCCCGAAGGAACTGTTTGAAAACGGGGAACGCTATGTAAAGCCTGCGCCGCCGCGCAGTGTGGCAGTCATGGCGTTAATGAAATCCGAAGAAGCACACGTATACAATACAGGCATCCGACGGAATGGTCACGATTACATGGCATATGAGCTGTGTACCTATATTAATCGCAAGGTACAGATTAAGGTGGATCCGTGGGATGTTACTGGCATTTACGTGCTGGATGATACCGGAGCGCTGATCTGCCGGGCGGAAGCGCAGGAGTTGCTTAAGTTTGGTCGGGTGTCCGATTCGGTACTGCAGGACCACAGAAGGATGCAGAATAGACAGATCCGTGATGTACGTGCGCAATTAGAGGAAGCGACAAGACCATTTGATCTCGGTGAAGCGACAGAGAATTATGGTAAGGGCATCGTCGGAGGTGTTGATCTGACGATTGGAAAGAAGCCTGACCGTGTGCAGAAGGTAGTGCAGATGCCAGAAAATGTGAATGCGGTGCGCAATGCAAAGAAAATCAAGCAGACGCAGGAATCGGAGTATATGAACGAGCAGGCAAAGAAAGCGCTGGAACGTCTGCGCGCAATGGGGGAGCAATGAAACGAGCAGCAGAGTGTATCATCAGGGTGCTGATCAACATCCTGATGATGATCGCGGCGCTGATTACGGTAATGATTATTATGCCGTTGTGGATAGTCGCAGAAATATTGGATGATGAATAAATTATCAAAATAAATGTCAAAAAATAAAAGGAAGGATGGTATTAACATGGCAAATACAGAAGTAAGAGAGGGCACACCGAGCAAGCTCGCGCTTGCAGTAGTAAAAAAACTGGCAGAAATGAAGATGCACAAAACGGAGCTTGCAGCCCAGTTGCATGTAAGCAGATCAATGGTAAGTCAGTACCTTGCAGGGAAGTATAAAAGCAATCCGGCAGAGCTGGAAGAAATGCTGAAAGATTTTCTCGCGGCGAATGGAAATAGTGATTTTTTAGAGGCGGATCAGAGGACGGAAACCATTCCGGCAGTGGCAGAGCAGACGAAGAAGCTGCCGAAGAAGGCAGCGTACTATGAAAGTCGCGACTACATGGGCGTGATGTCCGTCTGCCAGTCCTGTCAGGAGGACATGGGACTCGGAATCATCATTGGGCAGTCTGGATACGGTAAATCATATGCGTTACAGCACTATGCAAAGATGCCGAAGGTTGTATACATGGAGTGTGATGACACGATGAGCTGTCGAGACTTAGTTGAAGCGATCGAAGGAAAGCTCGGCATTCCGCGCGCTACATCTGGTACAAACTGGAAGCGCATCTGCCGGATTAGGGAGTTTTTAAACGTAAATACTGGGTATCTGTTGATTATCGACGAGGCGGACAAGCTTATAAATAAGTACACAGCGTCGAAAATGGAGATCCTGCGGGGGATTTACGATCAGGCAGATGTCGGTATCGTGATCGCGGGGGAGCCGAAGCTGGAAGTAGACCTGCGCAACATGCTCGACCGCTTCGCGAACCGGATCGACTTTTTTTACAAGTTGGGCGGACTGGACAAGAAGGAACTGGACGGCTACCTTGCAGGCTGGAGTATATCAGAGGATGCACGCAGAGAGCTGGCAAGCCGCGCATACAGCTCACGCAATGGCTGTTTCAGACTGCTCGACCGTACACTGAATAACGTGTTACGTGTGATGAAAAGCAGGGGCGTCACAGAAGTGACGATTGACATTGTAAATGAAGCATCCGGCATGATGCTGCTTTAAAAATAAGAAGAGAGGGGAACGAACATGGAACAGATCACGATTAACGTTACGGGTAACAATGCGCAGGAGAAGGCGGCACGCCTGATGAAAGCAATCTACAAGACAATGGCGAAGATCAACGATCCGAGCTGCCATATCACGATTAGCAGCCGCAAGGAAGCTGCACCGCAGGAGGAACGGGAGATCCAGATCCCGGCGTTTATGCAGACGGCAAGGACGTCGGCAAAACGCGAAAGGATGGGCTGAAATGGCAGGAAGCACAAATCCGAGCATTCGGACGATATGGGGACTGGCAAAGTGCGATGAACTGCGGATGACAGACGAGGAGCTGCATCTGGTTGTCATGGCACAGACGGGGAAAGAGTCGATCCGGAAACTCACGAAAAAAGAGATTACGCGTGTCGTGTATGTACTGTCGCAGATGAAAGAATCTTCGCGGCGCGGCAGGGAAGTGCGGACGCCTCAGTATGACGGGACGACACAGAACCAGCGCCGGAAGGTCTATAAGCTGATGCAGTCGCTTGGGTGGAATGAGAAACGTATCAATGGGATGTGCCGCCGGATGTTTAAGATTGACCGTCTGGAGTGGCTGAATTACAAGCAGATCAGTGATCTGATCGAAGCATTAAAGGCAATGCTCAACCGGCAGGAAGAAAAGTCATGAAGGAATCTTGCACATTGATAACTGAATACAGTCAGCAGAAAGTTGTTTGAAAAAGTTGCAAAAAGATGTTGACATATGGTGTACCATATGATATACTAACATCATCAAGAGAGGAAAGGAGGAAAACGAGATGAGCAACCGCAACAGGCGCAAGCGTAGAACGGAAAAAAGCCGAGTCGATTGGATTGAAGTGCTGGTTCAATTCCTGACAGGGCTTTTGACCGGGATAATCTTACTGATTATCGACTACATATTTTTTAGCTAGTCAGCGGGGGACGCAAGTCCCCCACCTAAACAGAGTATAGCACAACCGCTCATCCGTTGCAAACAAAAATGAATATTTTTTTAATTGTTGCTATATCAATAGCTGCCGGTTTTATCGGCAGGGGAATCTATAGGAAATGGAGGGATAACAATGCCGGTAGGTAGTCCGACACCGCAGACCATTGCGACAGAAAAATACACGAAAAAGGTAGGCATTATATCGAAATCGTATAAGCTGCGCAAGGAAGTCACGGAGGCATTTGCCGAAGCCTGCGAAAAGAAAGGCGTAAGCGCCGCCGGACAGCTCACAGTAATGATGCAGGCTTTTATTGATGAAGTGAATAAGGAAGAGTGAAGAAAGCTGCTGACTGTATAAACGGTCGGCAGTTTTTTTATTGGAGGTGAACGGATGGAAGACTGTAGGGTGGAGCTGACCGTCAGGGACGGGAAGGTAGATATGCGTGCGGAGCATGTGTCACTGGAAGATATGACAGCGATCTGCGGCGTGCTGCAGGTGATGGTAGGGCGCAATGCAATGAAGCGTGGCGCGGACATTGAGACGGTAAAAGACAAGCTGCTGGATGTTTATCTGGCGGCAATGAACGATTTGGAAGGGCAGGGAGGCGATGGAGCATGACGAAAAAGGAACGGGCAGAACGTGCAAGGATGAAAAAGCAGTTGCAGGAGAAGGGAATCCTTCCACCGGATAAAAAGAAGCTGAACCGGAAAAAGTTTGTAGAGGAGGCAAGGCAGGAATGGAATGCAAGGGATCAGAGCTGTTATGTGTGGGACCTCTATTTGTTGAAAGCGATCAGCATTATGTTAGGAGATGTGGAGCAGAGAACGCTGCGGGTATCTTCTGAAGCAGTAGGTGCAGCGAAGTGTTTGAAGCTGGCTATACGGTTAAAAGAGTTTCAGGAAATGGTCCAGGGGCGGGGAGACACGACATATAAGATCAAGGAACAGTATGACTACATCAGGGACATTATAGAAGCATAAAGGGGGAATACAGGAATGGAAAAGTATAAGAAATTATCAACAAGTGGAAGCATCAATATCCCGGTTGCGATGCGCAGGGATTTAGGACTAGAGCCACACGATCCGATAATTCTCAGCACCAGTGAAGGCGGGATTATCATGAAGCCGTATGTGCCTCGTTGTATGTACTGTGGCAGGCAGGATCAAGTACATATGGTATTTAGACGTTACGTATGTGCCGGATGTGCGCGGAGGGTTTGTGATGCACTGGAGAAGATGGGAAATGGAGGAGAAGACAATGGATGAACTGAAGCAGAAGACCAGCGCGGAGCTGGTAGATGAGCTGGTACAGCTCGACCGCCTGCGCCTTCAGACAGCGCGGAACATCTCGAAGTATCAGGCGGAGCTGCAGGCACGTGGGATCAGTATTATGGAAGATCGCAACAAGCAATATACACGGTTCTATGGCAGCATGGGTGCTGCGGCATCCGTAACGGATCGGAAGAGCCTTGATATCCTGAATCCGGACCGGCTGAAGCTGTGTGTATCGGACGCCGTCTGGAACAAGAACGTTACAGTCACTACGGAGACGAAATATAAGTGCAGCGCTAATTTTGAACGCATGCTGAAAGCTCTTTTTACGGATGATTATACGTTTGAGATGGAGCTGGAGGAGTTTTTGGAAAGCCAGATGCATATCCTTCCGGATGCAAAGCAGAAGAAACTGCTGCTGAAGAAGTTAAGCGGCGACTATGAAAAAGACAGGAAACATCTGACCGCCATATTTGATACGGAGTGTGACTGGGATGTAGAGCTGTATTACATCCATAAGATCAAGAACGCGGAGCTGATCCGCGCGTACCTGCCGGATGATATGATTGATGCGACGATCCGGGAACTGAAGAAATGTGTAATTGTAGACAGTAAGACGGCAATAACGTTGGATTATAAGGAGGAATAGAGATGGCACGGTATGAACTTGTAGTAGAGGAAAAGGTCACGCACCAACACAGCCTGATTATCGAATGCGATAGTATGGCAGAAGCACAGGGTATTGCTGAGGAGATGGAAGACGAAAACATATATCATACAGATGATATTGTTGTGGCAGCGAAATCTGTTGGGGCGAAAGTGGTAGAATTTAATGAGGATTATTTTGTCAATACAGATTATATAGAAATTGACGAGATAAACGAAGTAAAGGAGGACTGATACATATGGCAAAGAAAAAATTATTGATCATTGCAGGGCACGGCGAAGGCGATCCGGGCGCATGCAGCATTTGGGGACAGGAAGCAGATTATACGCGGGAGCTTGCGACGATGGTAAAGAAGTCGATCGGAAATAAGATATCCGTGACGATGTATGACCAGAAGAAAAACTGCTATACGCAGAGCAAGCGCGGTAACGTGCCGGAGTATGCGAAGTATGACATGACGTTAGAGATCCATTTTAATGCGAAAGCAAAGAAGGATCCATATGGGAACGGAAGCTTTACAGGTGTCGGCGGTTACATCCACCCGGACAACGCCGGACGGAAAGTGGCACGGGCGATTATTGACCGCGTGGTTGCGCTTGGATTCCGAGAGTGGCTGCTGGATACCAGCACGGGGCTGCTGAACCTGAACAATGCGCAGCGTCAGGGCGCAAAGTATTTTTTGCTTGAGACAGCGTTTATCGATGACGGCGATGACATGAATTTTTACCGCGACCATGAGGAAGCATTTGCCAAGGCGATCGCGCAGGGCATCATGGACGGACTGGGAATGGATTCTGAAGCGGGCGATGTGGAGAAAAAAGAATACTGGAGGGTACGCAAGTCGTGGGAGGATGCGGCAAGCCAGAAGTATGCGATGGAGACAAAGGAGGCAGCGATCCGAGTGTGTCCGGCAGGGTACAGCGTGTTTGATCCATCCGGAAAGTGCGTCTATACCAAAGAGGTATACGGCACACAGGCGCAGTCATTTGAAGGCTGCGCAGAAGCAGAGTACATCGAAGCAGTCGGAGCGATGTATACCGAAGATGAACGTAAGAACGGCATCCTTGCCTGTGTATCGCTTGCGCAGTCCATCTTAGAGAGCGGATACGGGCAGACGGATCTGGCGCAGATCGGCAATAACATGCACGGCATGAAATGCACCCTGTCCGGGAACACATGGTCAGGCACGGCGTGGGACGGTGAGAGCTTTTACGAGAAGTTATCACCGGAAGTTGAGAACGGTCAGGAAGTGATGCGTCGGTCACAGTTTCGGTGTTACGAATGTATCGAGGAGTCCATTGCCGACCATGCAGCGTATCTGTTAAATGCAGCAAACGGGAACAAGCGCAGGTTTGAAGGAATACAGGGAGAGCAGGATTACCGGAAGGCGATCCAGATCATCAAGGCAGGCGGGTACGCGACAGATCCGGAGTATGTCAACAAGATCTGCAACATCATAGAACGTTGGGATCTGACACGGTTTAATGCAGGAAACAGCGAGCCGGATCAGAAGCCGGAAGTACCGGAGCAGAAGCCGGAGACACCGGATCAGGGAGGTCAGGAAGAGAGTGGGCAGGTACTGTATGGTATCTTTACAGATGTGAACATTTTGTCAATCCTGTCTGAGCCGCAGAAGTCCGGTAAGGTGGTCGGGTATATCCAAGAACCAGAGGGCAGGAAGAAAGAGTACCACATCGTTGCAGAAGAGAACGGATATGGGAAGCTGCTTAGCGGAGCCGGATGGGTGGATCTGGCGCATGTGAAGAAATGGCTGTACGCAGCACAGACGACTTGCGATGTGCTGAATATCCGCAAAAAGGCATCGATCGACTCACCGATCGTCGGAACGATCAGCGAGCCGGAGGGCAGGAAAGTGCCGTACCATATTGACAAGGAAAAGAACGGATTTGGTCATCTGGTAAGCGGAGCCGGATGGGTTAGTCTCGATTATATTAAAAAGGTGTGATAAGAATGGATCAGAACATGCGGGAGCTGCTGGATGATACGACAATAGAGGATTTGCCGGAGAGCTGCCAGCCGATCGTAGAGATCGTCGGGATGGAACGGTTTTTTGAATTATCCGAGTATGCGCAAGGGGATGCACTGTATATCCCGAAGCCGGACAGCATTGTTACCCCGGCGCGCAACCGGAAGATCAAAAAAGAGTGGAACGGTTACAATTTGCGGGAGCTGGCAGACAAATACGGACTGACACCGAACCGGATCCGCAGCATCTTAAAGGATGAGCAGGTATTTGGACAGCTTTCGATGTTTGATCCGGATTTCGAGTTGTATGGAGAGTGAAATTTTTTCCTGAAATATTTTAATTAAAGGTTATCTGAAGAATAAGTAGACTAGGAGCATAGCTTGGCTATGCTCCTAAATTTTTTGTCGGGAAAGGGGAACAAGATGGAAGTTTTGAATGCATTGGAAATTGAATCAATAGTGGATGTCACGAAGCTGGTGGCAGCGATCGGGGTGCTGGCATTTATTGTGTCCTGTATCGCGGAGGTGCTAAAGCACGTGAAATGGCTGGATGCCGTGCTGCCGACAGGGATTGTAGTGATTATCCTGTCGCTGGTAATCTGTCCGGTGGCAATCCTTGGTATGCTGGCGTATGCCGGGCAGCCGATCACATGGTTTATGGTGTTTGCCTCGTTTATCGCAGCTTTTATTGTGGCATTGGTGGCGATGGACGGATGGGAACGCGTGACAGAGCTTGCAGGGAAGCTGATCAAGAGGGAATGATATGGAATATGCGATCACATTTGCGGACGTGATGACAGGGCTGATCGGAATCGGACTGGGTGTGTTTGGGTGGCTTGTGAAGAACTGGATCAGCGGCGTCCTGAAAAGTAACGAAGAGACAAAAGTACAGGTTAAGGGAATCGACAAAAAGATAGATGAGCGTATCAAAGCATTAGATGAAAAGACGGATCGGGAGATCCGTCAGATGGAAAAAGAAATCACAGATTTTAAGTCGGACTTTGCAACAACGTTCGTACTCCGGGAGGATTACTTCCGGGCAATGAACAAGATGGAGGATTCCATCCGAAATATCGATCACAAAATAGACCGCCTGCTGTTAAAGGGTAGCGGAAAGGAATGAGGTGAGAGGAATGAACGACGCAGAACGCGCGGAGGTGAAGCGGAACAAGGCAGTCCGCGGGTATATCATCCGCTGTCTGGTCAAGGGATTTAATAATGCTGCACTGACACGTCAGGTATCAAATGCGATGATCGCGGCGGGGCTGGTGATCTCGCCGGATATATCAAAGTATATTGATTACCTGCATGACGCTGGGTACATCGAGTTTACGGATGAACGGGTAACAGCGTACAACGCATACGCGGAAGATGCCGTGATCCGGCTGACGAAGGAAGGTGTCGACCTTGCGGAAGGCACGGTCAACGATCCGGGGGTGGATATCTGATGGCGAAGCAGCGCAGGAAGACGCGGATATCCTCGAAGGTGGATGAACTGCCGGAGGAGATCAAAACGAATGTAGATGTGATGCTGGCAGATACATCGAATACGTATCAGGGCATCAGCGACTGGCTGAAAACGATGGGATACGATGTGTCAAAGTCATCGGTCGGAAGGTATGCGATGCGCTCCAACACGGCGATGCAGCGGTTACTGGAAGCGCAGCGGCAGACAGAGAAGCTGGTGCAGGTCGTCAAACAGAATCCGGATGCAGATTATACGGAAGCCGGTATGCGGATGCTGATGGACGGTCTGATCAACAAGATGGCGACCGCAGAGGAAGAATTTGATGCGATGCCGCTCGATAAGGCAGGGCGGCTGCTGGCATCACTTAGCCGGACGAAGGTCTATAAGGACAAGGTGCGGCAGGAGATGCAGAAAAAGACGGATCTTGCTTTTGCAGAGATGGAGGGGCGGATCCTTAAGATCATACGGCAGGATGCTGAGGCTGCGGAGCAGCTTAGGACGATCCTGAAAGATGCGAAGGACAGGATGATGCAGGATGATTGATCTGGAACGCTGGCTCTTGGAGCTGGATGACGGGGAAGAGAGGGAAGCGCAGAGGCAGCAGGAAAGCAGCGAAGCGCTGTTTGAACAGTATGTGTTGCGGAAGGACACGCCATACCGACGGGATCTGCTGAAGCAGTACCGAAACGGGGCTGCGCTGACCGGAAAAGACGGGCTGCGCAAGAAGCTGGCGGCAGTCGATCTGGCATACTTTGGACGAGCCTATCTGCCGCATTACTTTGTCCGCGAATCTCCGGAGTTTCATGGGGAACTGGACGATATCTGGGCGGAAGGTGTCCTGAAAAATAAAAATCCGTATACCGATGCGGTGCAGATCAGCCGGATGGACGGCAGTAACTGGGCGATCGCAGCACCGAGAGGACATGCGAAGTCCACGACGTTTACCTTTAAAGATTCGCTGCACGCAACGCTGTATGCCTATAAGCATTATATCCTGATCTTGTCAGACAGTACCGAACAAGCGGAGGCGTTTTTGGAGGACATTAAGACGGAACTGGAGGACAACGCCTACATCATTGAGGATTTTGGGCATCTGAAGGGAGATTCTACGTGGAAGACCGGGACGATCAAAGCTACCAACGGCGTGAAGATCGATGCGATCGGATCCGGCAAGAAGATCCGAGGCAGGAAGAACCGGTCATGGCGTCCGGATCTGATCGTGCTGGACGATATTGAGAATGATGAGAATGTTGCCACGCCGGAGCAGCGCAGGAAGCTGAAGAGCTGGTTTGATAAGGCGGTGTTAAAGGCGGGAGATACCTATACCGATGTGATGTATGTCGGGACAATCCTGCATTATGATTCCTTACTCGCTGGCAAGTTGCAGAATCCGGGATTCAAGAGCCGGAAATATCGGGCAGTCATATCCGATTCCGATCACCCAGAGCTGTGGGAAGCATGGGAGAAGATCTATACAAACCTGTTTAACGACAAGCATGAAGCAGATGCGGAAGCGTTTTTTGAAGCGAATAAGGAAGAAATGCTGGAAGGGACGCAGGTACTGTGGGAGGCGAAGCTGCCGTACTACAAGCTGATGAAGATGAAAGTCGATGAAGGCACCGCATCCTTTAACAGCGAGCTTCAGAATGACCCGATCGATCCGGACAACGCAGACTTTAACGAGGAGTGGTTCGTCTACTACGAGGACGGCGAGGTGGATTTCAAACAGCCAAAGTACCTTTTTATCGGCGGAAACGATCCGTCTCTTGGAAAGAATGCGAAGGCGGATACCAGCTCGATCATCACGCTGGCGCTGGATACGGAGAACGGCTACAAGTATGTCGTGTATGCGGATATCGCAAAGCGCAATCCGGATAAGATCATCGAGGACATTTTCGACACGGACAAACGCCTGCGGCTGGAATATGGCAAAGGTTACTATTCCTTCGGTGTGGAGGACGTCCAGTTTCAGTATTATTTTAAACAGGTCATGGCTCAGAAGTCAGCAGAGCGGGGCATCTACCTGCCGATCGAGGGGATCACGAGTACGTCAAATAAGGTGCTGCGCATCCGGTCGTTACAGCCGGAGGTCAAGAACGGGTATATCCGGTTCCAGCAACGGCAGAAATCATTATTGCAGCAGATGCAGGAGTTCCCGATGGGAAAGAACGACGATGCACCAGACGGGCTGCACATGGCAGTCCTGATGGCGAATCAGGTAAAAGCAGCGGGGCATCAGATCGGGTACAAGAGTGTCGGCAAGCGGCTGCTGCGGTGGAAGAAAGGAGCCTACTGATGGCGAAGAAGAAAAAGAAGCAGGGCAAGATCCGCAATGAGCCATACGATCCGGAGAAGCAGGACGGGAGTGTCCGTCCGGTCTATGCGCGGATCGCGGCGAAGGAAGCGTCCGATAAGTATAGTGAGTATCCGTCTAACGGACTGACACCGGTACGTCTGGCTCGGATCTTTCGGGAGGCGGACGATGGAGACGTGCGCCGACAAATGGAATTGTTTGAAGAGATGGAAGAGAAAGATCCTCATCTGTTTTCTCAGTTGCAGACTAGAAAACAGGCCGTCACGGGACTGGAATGGGAAGTGCAGCCGGTATCGCCAGATCCCAAGGATAAGCAGATTGCACAGTGGGTGCAGGACCAGATGGAGGACATGGAGAACCTGAACGGGATCCTGCTGGATCTGTTGGATGCGATCGGCAAAGGGATCTCTGTCATGGAAATCCTGTGGGCTGTCGATGAGCAGAGTCAGATAGTGATTGCGGACATCCAGCAGGTACACCCCAAAAAACTGATGTGGGACACCGTAACGGATGAGATGCGTATCTGTACGGAGGCGCATCCGGAAGGAATGAGTCTGCCGCATAACAAATTTGTTGTACATCGCTACAAGGCAAAATCCGGTCATGACAGCCGCGCCGGTATCCTGCGCGTAGTGAGCTGGATGTATCTGTTTAAAAACTACTCCTTAAAGGATTGGGTAGCATTTTGTGAGGTGTATGGGATGCCGCTGCGCTTAGGGAAGTATGATGCATCAGCCTCTGATGCGGACAGGCGTGCACTGATGGAAGCAATCGTGTCGCTTGGCTCAGATGCAGCAGGAATTGTACCGTCATCAACATCCATTGAGTTTATTGAGTCGCAGAACAAGAGCGGGGCAACGGATACTTATGAGAAGCTGGCGCGGTACTGTGACGAGCAAATCAGCAAAGCGATTTTGGGGCAGACGTTGACCTCAGACAGTGGCAGCGGAAGCTATGCGCAGTCAAAGACGCATGATGAGGTACGGCACGATCTGACGGTGGCAGACGCCAAGGCGCTGTCCATGACGATCCGGCGTGACATCATCGGACCACTTGTCGAGTATAATTTTGGTCCTGAAGCAGACCTGCCGCTCTTTGAAATCACTTGCGAGGATCCGGAGGATCTGCTACAGACGGCAGATATCTATGTGAAGGTCAGAAACGAGCTTGGCGTGCCGATCGCAATGGATCACGTCTATAAAAAGTTTGGAATTCCGAAACCCGAAGAAGGGGAAGCGGTCATTCCGGGACAATCATCCTATATGCCGCAGCCGGAAGAGGCTGGTCCGGTAGAGATGAAAGAGCCGGATCCAGATCAGGAAGCTGAGGTACAGGCACAGATTGATGGGATTGTAGAGCTGTCTGTCAAGAATGCGGGGGAGCTGTTTAAAAAGATGACCGCGCCGATCCGGAAGCTGGTCGATGAGTGCGACGACATACAAGCACTAAAAACGAAGCTGGAGGATGCGGATACGGTGCGCAGGTTGTATGAAGAAATGGATCTGGAAGAGTTTACGGATTATCTGCATCAGGGCATCTACTTTGCGGAGCTGATCGGAAGGAGCGAAGGATGAGCGGCGCAGAATACCTACAGGGATTTTCCAAGCTGATTTTCGAAAGTGCAGTCGCTTTTCTGAAAAAGAAACGCGTCCTATCAAAAGAAGAATATGCATCACTGAGCGATCGAGCGAAAGCGAAAGCGTTTACAGTAGCCGGATACACAGCCGCAGAGGTACTGCAGGAGTTTCTGGATAAGCTGACAACGGCAGTGGAAGAAGGCAGGACGCTGGCAGACTGGAAGGCGCAGATGGATGATTGGCTTGGTACGCATGGATATGACGATATGAATCCGGGGAAAGCAGAGCTGGTATTTCGGACGAACGTACAGACCGCCTATAATGCCGGACATTACAAAAGCATGATGCAAGCGAAGAAGCTGCGTCCGTACTGGATGTATGTTACGGCTGGGGATGACCGGGTACGAGATACGCATGCCGCGTTACACGGGGCAGTGTACCGGGCAGACGATCCGTTCTGGAAGGTGTGGTATCCGCCAAACGGGTACAAGTGCAGATGTCATGTTAGGTCCTACTCAGAACGCCAGATACGGGAACGGAACCTTACGGTACAGACCAAGCCGCCGGTTACGGTTGACCTGGCAACCGGGGAAATTAACGCGTTACGTCCGGACAAAGGATTTTCGAGTAATCCGGCACTGGATGCATGGCGTCCGGATATATCAAAGTTTGCCCCAAAAGTGCGTTTGGCTTTTAAGGCAAAAAATTCCTTTGTAGATAAGTAAAAAAATGGGTAATGCATTTAGGGTAGGGAATTGTAGGGCTAAAGGTTTGTAACGCAAAATGACGCGGAATAACGCGGTTATAACGCGTATAGAAACGATGTGAAAGACGCAGGAAGTGGAGAAATGGAAAAAAAGAAGAAAAATGACGTGGTAATGGTCGCATTAACGCCCAAAGCGGTGGATGGAGTTCCGGATCTGATTGCCGTGATACCGAAAGGACATGTGGAATCTCGGAAGGGTGATTTTATCGTCGATGACGAATCGTTCCGGATGATCAATAAGCAGTTCTTAGGACGGAGATTAGATCTTGTGATCGATTATGAGCACCAGACGCTGCACGATGTGCAGGCTCCGGCTGCAGGTTGGATCACGGAGCTGATCAACGGGGAAGATGCAATCATGGCAAAGGTAAACTGGACTCCGAAGGGTGCTGAGTATCTGAAAAATAAGGAATACCGTTACCTCTCCCCGGTGATCATTACCAGAAAAAATGACAAAAAAGTGATTGCGCTGCATTCAGCAGCGTTAACAAACACCCCCGCGATCGATGGCATGTTCCCGCTTGTGGGCTGCAGCCTTGACGTGGATGATTATGAGGAGGAACGGACAATGGAATTAGGAAAACTGATCAGATTGCTGGGACTGCCGGAAACAGCAACAGAAGATGAGGTGGAGGCAGCACTCCAGGCGGCAGGCAGGAAGCCGGAAGGAACGGAACCGGTAGCGAATAAGGAGACTATGGTGGCGAACAGCACGATCCTGACACTTTTAGGTTTGAAGGCAGATGCTAAGACCGAGGAGGTAGCGGCTGCAATCGTTAAGCTGCAGAATGGAGACAGCACTCTTGCGGCAGAAGTGCAGGCACTCAAAGCACAGCTTGAGGGGCGTGCAGCTGATGAGGCGGTCACGGCAGCGCTGAAAGCAGGGAAGATTACCGCAGCGCAGAAAGACTGGGCGCACAGCTATGCGCTGAAGGATCCAGAAGGGTTTGCCGCATTTGTGGACAAAGCACCTGCAGTGGTGGTAATGGACAACCTGACGGGTGCAGAGCTGAAAGAAAAAGATGGAAAAAGTGGTCTGTCCGGTTTAGATAGTACAGTGTTGAAAAACTTAGGAATCTCAGAAGAGGAAGTAAAAGAGTATTACAAGGAGGATATGTGATGGGACGATTGATCGGAGAACAGCTTACCGGGCGCAGTATCTTGCGCGTACCGGTTGCAAAGGGAACGAAGTTGATTGACGGTGACATTGTAGTCTTGAATGCAGACGGTTATGCAGTAAAGGCATCAAAGGCAGCTGATTTGGTAGCGGCTGGATCAGCACAGGAATATGTTGACAATACCGCCGGTGATGATGGAGCTTGCCATGTACGTGTGCAGCGTGGAGTGTTTGTACTTGGTAACGCTGGTGACATTAAAGAAACGGACATCTTAAAGACGTGTTATTTTGCTGGACCGGACAGCGTAACGCTGACCGCAGAAGGATCCAGCGTAGCCGGAAAAGTATTTGCAGTAGAAGGCAACGTGGTTGCTGTTGATATGTTTTAAGGAGGAATGAATCATGATTATTAACGCACAGGCGCTGCGCGCGCTGGATGTAAGCTTTTCAACGTTATACAACAAGGGCTTTTCGGCAAAGGAACCAAAGTATCCGCTGATTGCCACAGAAGTACCGTCCAGTACCTCTGAGGAAAATTATGGGTGGATTGGACAGATGCCGGATATGGAAGAATGGCTTGATGAACGTACCATCAAAAATCTGAGTGCTTATACCTATTCTATCAAGAATAAGACATTTGAGTCTACGGTAGCAATTGACCGTGAAGCACTGGAAGATGACAGGTATGGCGTTTACAGACCGAACTTTGAAACAATGGGAGCCAAGGCTGCAACAGCGCCGGATCGAACAGTGTTTGAACTTCTTCAGGCAGGGTTTTCCGAAGTCTGCTATGACGGAAAGCCGTTTTTCTCAGATGAGCATCTCGTTGGGGATAAAGAGTACAGCAATATGTCTACAGACAAGCTGACTCAGGAGAGCTTTATTGTGGCTCGTACGGCAATCATGTCCTTTGTGGGAGACAAAGGAAAAACTCTTGGCTTGGTTCCGAATGTACTTCTTGTTCCTCCGGCATTGGAAATGACAGCACGAAAAATTCTCGAAGCGGATATCGTGAATTCAGAGACGAATATCACAAAGGGATTGGCGAAGGTTGAAGTAGTAAGCGAGTTGGCTGGAAATCCGGATGCATGGTATTTACTGGCAACGAATGAGCCACTTAAGCCGATGATTCTTCAGATGCGCAAAAAGCCGAAGTTTACAGCGTTGACAAAAGATGATGATCCGAACGTCTTCTTGAAGAAACAGTATCTGTATGGAACAGATGGTCGCTGGAATGCGGGATACGGTTTCTGGCAGATGGCATATGGATCAACAGGAAAAGGCGAAGCGAAAGGCTGATGAGATAGGAGGCTGCTATGGCATACAGCAAGGCAGAAGATGTACTGGATATGATCAAGCCGGATATGTTGCGATCCCTGATCGGGGATAACTGCCGTCTGGACGGTGATGAGCTGCGTGATGCTGCTATGCCATATGCGCAGACCGCCGTAGAGGATGCAGATTCCGAGATCGACGGATACCTTGCCAAGCGGTACAGGGTGCCGCTTGAACGGGTACCGAAGATGATCGGGAAGCTATCAAAAGATATCGCGGTCTACAACATGGCTTCCAGACGTGGAATTGACGAGTCAGAACGCGAAAAGAATATCCTGAACCGTTACAATGCGGCAATCCTGTATCTGACAAACGTTGCCAAAGGCATTGTTGAGTTAGACGGTCAGACATCCGGAGGGACAGGAGACACGCTGCCGGATGCACAGGGAAATGCAGGTTTTTCTATCCAGTCTAGTGACCGTGTGTTTTCGCGGCAGTCGATGAGAGGATGGTAATGGCATGAGCGGCATCCGTGTGAGCATGAAGGGTGAGTTTGAAGAGTATAAGAGCCGATTGCAGCGTTTGGGGAGCATTGACCGTGCGGAGCTGATGGCGGCAATAGCGGAAGCGCTGCGTACCAGCACTGACGAGCGGTTTGACACGGAGACTTCGCCGGATGGAGCAGCATGGAAGCGATCCATTCGGGCATCCGGTGGCGGGAAGACGTTGACGGACAGCAGCCGTCTGCGTACTTCCATCCATGCAAGATCGTCAGAGAAAGGCGCAGAAATCGGCACGAATACCATTTATGCCGCGACGCATCAGTTTGGTGAACCGGGAAGAATAATTAGGGCTAAAAACAAACCGATGCTTGCGTTTCGGATCGCCGGAAAGTGGTATCACAAAAAACAGGTCACGATCAAAGTTCCGGCACGTCCGTTCCTTGGACTGTCTGATGCAGATCGTACAGAGATCATTGATCTGATGGAGGAAGCACTGAAATGACAAAGAAACAGTATCTGGAAGATCTTCTGCGAGCATCAGGGATAACCGGGACAATATATGAAAGCTTGAAAAAAATGTCTGAAGATGAGGGGAGCTATTATGCCGGGATCCTGCGCGGCAGTGACAAGCCGGTTCGTGCGAAGTCAAAAAAAATATTCGATAATGGGGCGGTTACGATGAACCGGCTGAAACTGTATGACATGGAGACCGTTTATACAGTTGTCATTGCCGAGTATGATGAAGAACATCTGGAAGAACATCTGGAGGCATTTTTTAAGGAAATAAGCAAGGGATTTGACGATGGAAATGGAAACTGGGTAGGCGTCGAAGCCGGAGAAGTAGACTGGGTTGATGAAAAGGACAGTATCTTAAAGGCAAAGATTGCAGTAGAAATCCCAGTAACGTTCACATACGGAATTTATAAGGATGTCCCAGCCAGCCATATGGTAGGGACGCCGGAAATTGGAATGGAAAAGGAGTGATGGAGATGGCAGCGAAGGCTGTGAAGGAAGCAGCGCCGGATCAGGTTCTGCGCAAAACGGCAGAGGATTGGGCGATCGCGAAGCAGGTGCCGGGTGTGTATCTGGAAGGCGTAAAGCAGAGGCAAGGATGGGCAAAAAATAAGATGCTGGAAGAGAACGAGTTCGATGTAGCGCTGCGTGAGTTTTTGAAAGCGGCAGCAGACGGGAGGACAAGATGATTTCAAGGGTAGAAGTAGAGGTTAAGGATGGAGGCTCCGGAATTGGAGAGCAGCTGCTCAGCGGCGTACACGCTAAGGTTGGCATATCCTCAAAAGTAACGGATCCAGTTGAGATCCGTAATACGATGGACACTGACCAGATCAGAGAGCTGCTGGGGCAGTCGCCGCTTGCAGATGCTTGCATGGATTCCATCGATGGCGGCGCGCAGCAGATGTATTGCTATCCGGTGGCAGCAACGACAGGAGGGAAACCGTCTGAAGTAGTACATACCGGAACCGGAAAGGGAACTGTAACGGTGTCCGGAACCGGAATCAATGCGTATGACGTGGTTGTACAGATTGCGGACGGAGGCGCTACGAATGAAGCAACATTTACCATCAGTACAGACGGCGGGAACAGCGTATCAGAGGAAATGACTGTGCCGCTGGCGGGGAATTATGAAATCCCGGATACTGGGCTGACACTGGCATTTGTGGCAGAAGCGGAGAATAAATTCGTTGCCGGAGATACGTATGCGTTTACAGTTGCTGCGCCGACAACGAGCAATGAGGCGATTTTGGCAGCCGTGGAGCGTGTTTATAAGAGCCATGCAAATATTGAGGCGGTGCATATTGTAGGAACAACCAACAAGGATCTGTGGGCATCACTGGAAGCACTGGCACAGGCGCAGGAGACGGATGCGGGACGACCGCTTCTGATCGTCTGCGAGCAGCGTATTGCCGGAAAAGACGAGGCTGCTGCAGATTATGTGGAAGCGATCAAGGCAGACTGTAAATCAGCAGGACGTCACGTGTCAGTAGTACAGACATGGGCGCGCTTTAAAGGAATGGATGGGCGTGTACGTGTGACGAACATGGCAGCCTATATTATGGGTATGATCGCGCAGGCGAAAGAGTCTACCAGTATTGCGTACGTACGTGATTTTGCAATCAGCGAGAGCAAGGTACAGGAACTTGTGCCGGCTGGTATTGAGGATATGTACGAGGAGCTGGATGCAGCACGGTATATTGCGCTGCGTCGATATCCAGGCAGGGATGCATGGTATCTTGCAAGCTCCAACACCTGCGCACCGGAAAGCAGTGACTTTGCGACCATCGAGCATGCGCGTGTTATGTACAGGCTGGTAAGAGAGGTATACAAGAGAGCAACGGAATGGCTGAAAGCAGATTTTAATGCATCAGAAATTGAAACCGAGGCAGCGCCGGTGCAGGCGGATCTTAACATCCCGGTTGAGGATGCGATCAAAGACCAGATCATCAGCAGCGGACAGGCAGTATTGCTGGATCCGGAGAGTCTGCTGACAGACCAGAAGATCCCAGTACGGGTAAGCTATAAGCCGCGGGCGTATGCAAATGTGGTATCCCTGACCTTTATGGCAGGGGCAGTATCTTAGGAGGGTAACATGGCAAGAAAGCAAATTGTAAACGGAAAGGTATATGACTGGTCATCGATCACGATTGCGCTGTCCGGCTGCCAGAACATCGAGCCGACATCCATCGACTACGAGGATAGTCAGGATAAGGAGCTGGTATACGGGCGCGGCGGTAATCCGCGCGGATTTGGCACTGGGAATAAGAGCAACTCCGTAAAACTGGAGATGCTGCGCGAAGATTACAACACACTTGTTGATGCGTACCGGAGTCAGGGAGGATTTTATAAGATCGTGATCCCGAAGATCACGGTATCGTATGCGGACGTAGGGGCAACGACCTGTACGGACGTACTGACAAACGTAACATTTACCAAACGTGGCGGTTTTGGCGGCAAGCAGGGCGACAAGTCCACAACGATCAGTCTTGAGGGTATCGCGATGGGCGGTATCTGTATTGATGGAGTAAACGCATAAGGAGGATACGGAAATGGGTTATTTTGAAGATCAGGAAATTTTATCAGAAAAAATGTCAAAAACAGAACAACAGGGGACAGGATATGTACAGCAGAGTCCGGTCGCTCCGGTAACGGAACAGGTGGAAACATTTGAAGATCTGTGCAAAAAGTACGCAGATCAGGGGATGCGCGGCAAGATGTATATTGTCACGACAAATCTGTCTCAGGACGATGACATGGATCGGACGATGGAATTTCTTTTCGCAGAACCAAAAGCGGCATCGTATGACCGCTACGTAAAAACGGCATCGGTATCCAGCTCGAAGGCAATGAGGACATTTGTGCTGGACAATATTTGCACGGAGCAGCGCAAAGACCTGGAGAAGCTGCTCAATGAGTTTCCGGCAATGGGCATCAGCCTTGGCGAGAAATTGCTGTATATGCTGGGTTTATCGAAAACGACGACGGTGCGCCGCCTGTAAAATCCGTCGAAGAACGGATCGATGAGGCGGAAGAAGAAATAGAAAGCAGCCTGTACGATACAGGACGGCTCCTGATCTGTAAGTATCTGCCAGATGAGATGATTCCGGATTTGGAGCATGTAACACTTGGGGAATTTTACAGGCTGCTTGCATCGGCACGGAAAGCCCGGAAAATGTATCAGGATGATATAAAGGCTGGGTTTGTCAATGCGATGAACCTTCTGTTCTCAGAGGAGGGATAAGGGATGGGAATGGACAGTGTTTTTAAGGTATCCCTTGTCCTTGATATGGTAGACCGCCTGACAGACAAAGTCGGGAAAGTAAATGGATCCGTCGGTACCATAACACAGTCGTTTGCCGCGATGCAAAAGGCTGGAGCTGCCATGACAGGTGTAGGTACCGGAATCGTATCCGCCTGCGGAGCAGCAGTCACGGCAACGTTTGATACGCAAAATGCGCTGGGAGAGATTGCATCGCTTGGAGTGCAGGACCTGCAGGCGATCGAGACTGCTGCAAAGGATTTTTCGGACACCTGGGCAGGGACGACAAAGGCTGATTTTATAACGGCATCTTACGATATTAAATCAGGTATCGCATCCTTGACCGATGAGGGTGTTGCACAGTTTACAGAGTTGGCAGCGCTTACCGGAAAGGCAACGAAATCAACGACAGAAACGATGGGATCCCTGTTTGCAACGGGTTATGGAATCTATAAAGGATTCTATGATGATATGTCGGATCTGGAGTTTGGCGAGATGTTTTCCGCAGGGATTGCTACAGCAGTAAAGCTGTATAAGACCAGCGGAGACGGTATGGCAGATGCAATCAGCATGTTGGGAGCAACCGCTACAAACGCACAGGTGCCGCTGGAAGAACAGCTTGCAATCCTCGGTCAGCTCCAGACGACCATGTCCGGATCAGAAGCAGCCACGAAGTATAAATCATTCCTGAATACTGCTGCCAGTGCGGGAGAGAAGCTAGGACTCACATTTCTGGATACGAATAATCAGTTGTTATCAATGCCGGATATACTTGAAACGCTGCGTGGAAAGTATGGCGATACGCTTGATGCGGTAGAGAAACAACAGCTGAAGGAAGCGTTTGGAACCGACGAAGCGATTGCGCTGATCGACCTGCTGTATCAGAATACGGATCAACTAAAGACAGGGATTGACGATTTGCACACATCCATGTCTGAGGGCGTTGGCGTTACCGAGGATATGGCGAATGCGATCAACAATACGCCAGAGGGCAAATTTACGGTCTTGAAACAGCAAATCCATAATGCTACAGAAGAACTGGGAAGAGGATTATTGCCTACTGTGAATAGCGCGCTGGAAGTTGTATCCGCAGCTATCCAGAAAGGCAGCGACTGGGTAGCCTCAAATCAGGAAACGGTGGCATCCATCATGCACATCGTGATGTATTTAGGGATCTTTTTGATGGCTGCAGGAGCGCTGGTCGCTGTGATCGGCACGGTCGGGCGTGTATTTAGTGGATTGGGCGGCATCGTTGCAGGCGTAAAAACAGCGTTTAGTGCAGGCGGATTTTTGGCAGCACTAGGACCATTTGCCCTGATTGCAGCAGCCGTCGTTGGGCTGATCGCGTTGTTCGAAGTATGCGGGGGAGATGTATCCAAGTTACAGGGGATATTTAGCAACGTTTTTGGCGCAATCAGCGGATTTATCGGTAATGCCTTGACTGCGATCGGAAACTATCTGCCCGGATTCCTGCAATTTGGTCTGGATCTTCTTACCAGTCTGATCAGCGGCATAATAAGCGGATTGCCGGATGTGTTGCTGTCAGGTGGACACATCATCGTGTCACTGGTATCCGGAATTGCACAACAGATGCCGGGGATTACCGCAGCGGCAGCGGAAACGATCAACGGATTTCTGACAATGATTATATCCGGATTGCCGAGGATCCTGACTGCAGGTGTGCAGATGGTAGTCATGGTACTCAACGGCATCATTCAGTCCTTACCTGCAGTTATTCAATCAGGTATACAGCTTGTATTGAGCTTGCTGTCAGGGATTGTGCAGAATCTGCCGTCGATTGCAGCGGCTGGAGTATCTCTGATCGCATCTCTTCTGACAGGGCTTGCGCAGCTGCTTCCGAATCTGATCTCTGGTGGATTGAGTATCGTCGGAAATATCGCGAGTGGTATCCTTGAGGCTATACCGATGCTGCTTGGTATGATTCCGGATCTGTTTTCGTCAATTGGTGACGCTATCCTTAGTATTGACTGGCTCAAAGTGGGCGGAGATCTTATAAACGGGATTAAGGACGGATTCATGAAAGGGTTCCAGAATTTGGTTGATACGGTCAAAGGTGCATGGGGTAAATTTACCGATTGGCTGTCTGGAGGTGGGAAGGATGAGGAAGTTGTTGAAACAGTAACGTCTTCCACACCGAAAACAGAAACGGTTACGCCGAAAACAGTAACGGATTACAATCTGCCTGAATCACCGATACCAACAACATTGTCTGCAGTCGAAGCTCCGGAAATCACGTTTGATGCAAGCAAGTATCAGATTAGTGGACTGGAAGGCATGGAGGCATTTGCAGACGGAGTACAGCTTGGCGGTGTGAACGTGCAGGCTGCATTGGACAGCACAGCAGGAATGTCGATGGAAAATATCATGAATTCTGTCGGTGCAGGTATGGAAGCATCAGCAGCCGGTGTAGCAGAAGAAGCGCAGGATGCGATTAGTCAGGCATTGTCGACGGCAGCCCCGCAGGGTATCAACACAGATTTGCTTGCGATAAACACGGATGGCATCGTACAAGCAGCAGGAACAGTAGGAACATCTGTGACAGCTGCACAGGAAACGACGCAGGGAAGTGTCAGCGCAATGGAAACTGCGTGGACTTCGGGCGTAGATCGGATCCGATCATCCGTTACATCTGGTATGTCGAGCGTAAAATCTACAGTTACATCAGCAGCGAATCAGTCTGCGGCGGCGGTGCAAAATGCATTTGCAGGCATATCGGTAACAGTGCCGGCACCGAAGTTACCGCATGTGACGGTATCTTATCAAACGGTGGGATCTGGTGACGCAACCGCAAGGGTACCAAACTTTGGCGTCAGCTACTATGCACGTGGCGGCATTATGACGCGCCCCACACTGTTCGGAATTAACGGCAGAAATGGCATGGTCGGCGGAGAGGCTGGAGATGAGGCGATTCTTCCTCTTGATACGCTGTGGGGAAAGATGAAAGATGTCGTATCCGCAGTGGTAGAGAATAAGTTCGATAAGCGGGAATCGCGTAAATCACTAAGCAAGGAAGCAGTATCGAAGCGCTCTAGTGGGACTACATACAACAAATATGAAGTACACATGCACGTTGATATTGAGTCCATCGACAGTTTGAAAAAGCTTAAGAATCTGCTGGATGAGTTGGAATCTCCGGATGGAGAGCCACAGGTAGCGTAGGAGGTCGGGATGATCTACATTCAGGACAAGCATATAAAAGTCGGGAAGGATTACCTTCCCGGCATTATAAGAAGTATCCGGATTTCTGAAGAAGGGAAGCTGGAAGATAAGAAAAAAGGCAAGAAAAAGGTATCGAACCAGCCGACTGGATATGAGGCGGCTCGGGTTGAGATTGATTTATTTATTGAAGAAAATAAGAAGTATGATCTGGAAAATATGATTCGGTTTGTGCAGCGTTTATTTAAACGGTCGGGGCAGAAAAAACAGAAGAAATATAAGCTCACTGCGGCGGAGATCAATGCGCACGGAATTACAGAGGCATATTTTAACGGGATCAGCACCACCAAAGAGGAGTCGCAAAGCTGGGCGGTGTGTACGCTGTCATTTGTGGCTCCGGCAATTGCTGGGCTTAAGGTAGTACGCACAAAGAAACAGCAGGCAGAAGCGAAGAAGAAGAAAAAATCAAAGTCTAAGAAGAATGCCGATAAGAGTCCGGCAAAAAACATGAAAAGTAAGTCGGATGCTAAAAAGAAGGCGAAAAAGTTGGTAAAGAAGTGAGGATAAATGGAAATAAATCTGGAAGGGTTAGAGTTCCGCTTGACCTGCGGGGAGTATCAAGTTACTGGAGGATTTGATGTCAAGTATCAAGCAGATGATACAGACGTGCCAGCGTGGGCGCGGCTATCACTATCAGAAGAATTGATACAGTTTTTGAAAGATAATCCGGCTGACAGTTATGCGATGGAGCTTGGAAACGATGCAGGCTATGAACTACTTGTATCCGGGCGTGGAACATTTACCTCTGAGGGGACATTGATTATCAAAGGCGCTGAAGAAACTTCAGCAGAGCATATATCAGCGTTTTTCCTAAACGCTACGCTGCAGGAAGCGGCGCGTTATCTGCTCACAGTGTTTGGTGTCCGTAAATATCAGATGACAGATGTGGACTATGGACGCAGAAAAAACTTCCGGATTGACGCAGCATCTTATCAGGATGCCCTGCGCCAACTGAATGCCGTCTATCAGGCAGACATTATCTTTTATATGCAAAACAGATGTGCCTATTATGGTGTGCAGTCCGATCAGGATGGCTACTATCAATTAGCTGATGACAACATTTTAGATATTGATAAAAATGGAGACATTTGGACGGCGGAGATTATACCTGTTCCGGGGATCCATCCAAGACAGGTGGTACAGTTGGCGTGTGAGGAATATACGGGAGCGGTACAAATCATCGCCTGTACGATAGAGGGTGATGAAAGTGGCATTGATATGTGGATCAAATTTAGGGAGATAAATGATGGGTGATCTCAATACTTTTGTCAAAAAAATCGTTAGGGAACTGCTGAAAACAGATTATCCGGCGATGGATAAGATGCACAGTATGATCGCAAGGGTTACAAGCGTGCAGCAGCAAGGGGAAGCCGGTCACTACCACTGCTATACAGTAAGAGTATTGGAGGACAATACAGAACTTCCGAACCTGATATCTGAACAGGTTTATCAGAAGGGGGATGTCGTTGTGATACAGTTTGTTTCTGGAATCTATCCTTATATTGTGGGGCGGTGGTATGGATGAGACTGGCAGGGACTGATGATGTTGATATCCGGCTGGATCGATACGGGCAGCCGATACCGGACAATAATGGAGACTGTGTGTTGTGCAGTGGTATGAACTGTTGGATGCAGGATATATGGATCGAGATGCTTACGGATGAAGGCGAATTGCTTTGGGAAGATCAGGAAGGGATGCAGGCGTATGGATACAGCTTGACAGATTACCTTAATGCAGAACAGGATGAAGCTTTCAAAGAAGAAATCAGTGCACAGATCATCGGAAAGATGACGAAACGGGAATACATTGACGATGGATCTATTAGCCTGACAATGGCGGCATCAACAGACAGCATATGGGCTGCACATGTCCAGTTTCAGGAATCTGATGGTCAGAATGTCAATATTGATATTCAATCAGACGGGAAGGAGATTTATATCACATGATACCGGATAACGTTATGGAGAAGATCATACACGTACCGAATGAAGCAGAATACATGGAAGAATTGCAGGAAAAGCTGACAGAAAATGGATTTGTGATAACAAATTTTTCCAAGGGTGGCGTCTTCTATACGCTTCTGCGGATTGTTGTACATGGATTGCTGCAGCTGAAGCAGTTAGGTGTTCAGATTGTTAATTCGGCGTTTATGGTACATTGCCCGGAGGAGTGGGTGGAGATCCGTGCTGCGGATTACGCAAAATACCGCAAGGAGGGTATACCGGCAAAAGGGTATGTGACAGTATACCGGCGTGATTACAGTTATCCTGTAAAAATTAAAAAGGGGCATCCGTTTGTTACGTCCAGAAATACCGATGGGACATATTACACATTTTATGCAGCCGAAGATACCGTGATGCCCGAAGGAGTCAGCGAATACAAAGTAATCGTTGAAGCAGAGCAGCCGGGAGCTGCCTACAATGTGGAGCCAGGGGCAATTTGTGAAACGCTTGTGTATATTGATGGATACGACCGCGTGAGAAACGAGGAAGGATGGATCGTTGAAAGCGGTACGGAAATCGAAGCAATTGAGTCCCTGCGGCAGCGTTGCTTAAACAGCCGGGCGGAAAATGCGCGTCTGAATCCGGATCGGAAACTAAAAAGTATTGTGGAATCCATCAGCGGGGTGGTAACAGCAGACATTGACAGCCAAGCGCCGAGAGGCGAGGGGACGGTGGATATTATTATCACTGGTGCCGAAGGAACCGCAGACGAAACACTGATCCAAAAGGTTGAAGAAGCAATCAAAGAGATGGAAGGCAGCTACGGGGACTATCTTGTTAAATCTGCGGAATCTGTTAAGCAGGATTTTGAATTGACTGTATATATCGAAAGCGGTATCGGCATAACCGGATACGAGGAGCAGATCCGTGCTGCGATCATGGATTTGATGGATGTAAGTAAGCGAAAGGAGTTAAATACACTTTATCGTGACGCGATCATTGGGAAGCTGATATCTACAATCCAAGGATACAAAAAAACGGATATTACAGTTCCAGCAGCAGACGTTATTGCCGACAAAGGCAGCGTAATCGTAGCAGGAGATATTCAGATTACTGTGAAAAATATCAGTTGATGGGGGAATGAGTATGTTTGAAAAATTCAGGGATTACCTGTATTATCTGTTGCCATCTCCATTTAAGCGACTGAAGAAAACAAAAAATCAGTGGTACATATTTTTCAAAGTAATCGGTGACGAATACGACAAGGTGCAAGCTGAGTTGGAGCATGCATTAGATCAAACATCAGTAGTGACCTGTAACGCGGACATGCTACAGTATTACGCGCAGGATCGAGGAATATACCGCTATCCGGAAGAGGACGATGAGGCGTTTCGTAGCCGGATCGCGTTGCAGGATGAAGTGGAAGCTCTTGGCGGCACTAAAGCAGGGATTATCCTAGCCGCGAAAACACTAGGCTATGAAGATGTGGAGCATCTATGGTATCCAGATCTCGGCTATCCGGATAAATGGTCACAGTTTCTTTTGCGAGTAGGGGTTCGAAATGAATCGGAACATCCAGTAAATATTGGTGTGCTCGTCAAAGAAGTACGAAAAGTAAAGGACAGCACATCACTGGACAATTATGCGTTGTGCAATGCTCTGGAAGGGAAAGTATACATCGGCGCTGCAATGTCCGTCAAAAATTATATTGAGATAGGGTGACAGTAATGATGAATTATACAGAAAAAGGCAACGCGTTGATCATGGACGCGATCGCAAACGGTAAACAAATCCGGTTTACAAGAATTGAACTGGTTGCGGATACGGAACGTTCTGGTGGAGAGCTGACGCATACGATTGATATTGTATCCGTGTCAGAATATGATGCGACTACGATACAGATCCGGGCAGTAACAGACAATTACGATTTTAAGCAGGAGTATTATTTCAACCTGATCAATGTGTATGCTTCAAGTTCGGACGGAGAAGAAGTACTGTTTTGTTATCAGAAAAGCGCAACGTGTCCGGTTTATATCCCTGTGTTTGATGGGCGCCCCATACAAAATGAGATCAGCATTTATGTAGTGGTAGTATCTGTAGATGCGGTAAATCTTCAGATCGATGGCGTTTACGTTCTGAAATCGGAATTTGATGCGCAGATGCGGAACAAGAGTAATATCGTTGTGGTACAAAAAGGGGAGATTGTTCCTGAATCGCCACCGGAAAACACATGGTTTTTTGTTGTATCAGATAAGCAGGATATTACAGAGTCGGAGACAATCCGGGCAAGTTCAAACATGGGACTCTATCCAGAAGAACCGATAGAAGCACATGATCCGGAGGATATAGTTGTACATCCCACAATGGGACTAAAAATAATAAATGAATCGGATAATTAAATCCGAGAAGGAGGATGCTATGGCACAGAAAAAAGTACAAATTCAGTTGATGGATGAGAACACAGGGGAAGTTATTGAGGACGTAACTCCGCTTACCGATGCGGAATCTGTACTCTATACGAACCCGAATCCTACTGTCAGCGCACACGGGGGTATACCGGCAGGATCCACATTTGACAACGTATCTGTCAAAAAAATGTTGGATGATATTTTATATCCATACACGAAACCAACCGTATCATTAGCAGCTAATCCGGGAGCCTCAATCCGAGAAAAGGGAACGGTATTGGACTCCATTGCTCTGACTGCGACAATTACAAAAAAATCAGAAGATATTAAAAAGGTAGAGTTTTTGAAAGACGGAGCTGTGGTCGGATCCGTATCGGCACCGAAAGCAGAAGGCGGAAAGGAAACCTATACGCATACCGGTGGTGTTAATGCAAATTGTACATTTAAAGCAAAAGTTACCGATGCGAAGAACGGTGTAGTTGAGTCGAATGCATTACAGTATACATTTGTGTATCCATTATACATCGGATCACTTGATGCGGCAGCATCATCACCTTCTGCAACGCAGATCACGGCGATGGAAAAACGTATCGTAAATAAATCCGTACAGAAATTTACGTATACAGTCGATAATAAGCGCATGGCAATTGCCTGCCCTCCGGGCTGGACAATCTCAAAGATCGTAGATCCGAACGGGTTTGATGTTACCGCGTCGTTTGCCAAAAAGTCTGTAAGCATCACAGGACTGGATAAGACTGCACAGACGTATGCCGTTTATGTAAGCGAACCGACAACGCAGTCTGCATTCACTGTAACATTCAATGCATAAGGAGGGGGAGAATATTATGGCACAGAAATATTTTGGTAAAAACATACCGGTAGCATCCGGATTTGATTTGGCAGCACAGAGTCCACTTGATGCGCGTACTGTTGTAACAGCATATGCAGATTTAGCTACAATTCCAGATATCCAAAAGTACGCCGGACTGAACGTCTATGTGGAAGAACAGAAAAAATATTATTTTTGGGATGGAACTACGTGGAAAGAAGACGTATCACAAGGACCCAAGGGAGATCCGGGAGAACAGGGACCGTAGGGACCTGCCGGTAAAGATGGGGCAGCCGGTCCACAAGGTCCAGCAGGAGCCAAGGGAGAACCGGGTGAACGTGGACCGCAGGGTATTCAGGGACCGAAAGGCGATCCGGGTGAGGCATTTTCTATTGCGAAGACATTTGCGTCTATTGATGAGATGAATAAAGGATTTGCATCTGACGGTGTTAAAGCAGGTCAGTTTGTTATGATCGACACAGGAAATGTAGAGGATGCAGACAACGCAAAGCTGTATGTAAAAGGTGCGGAAGCCTATACATATATCACTGATCTTTCGGGTGCTACAGGTATGACAGGTCCAAAAGGAGAACAAGGTGCTCAGGGACCAGCGGGTAAAGATGGAGCTGTTGGACCGCAAGGACCAGCGGGACCGAAAGGAGAACAGGGAGTACAAGGACCTGCTGGCAAGGACGGGGCAGTGGGACCACAGGGTCCGGCTGGCGCAAAAGGAGAAACCGGAGAACGCGGACCGCAGGGACCAGCTGGAGCAGATGGTAAAGACGGGGACAATGTACGAGTCGGGGCAGACTATGCGACTGCTCGGCAGGTTAAATTATTTTTCAAAGTGATCGAATGATTAGGAGTACAAGACTATGTCAGAAATTTTAAAAGTAAAAGTACAGGATGAAAACGGAAATGTTTTTTATATCCATACATCAGCAGATGTAGTCTTTTGCGCTGATGGGACATCTGTACAAGACCGATTAGGACAAAAATTAGACAAATCGGCGATTATTCAAAATGCGACTACGGCGGCGACGGACAGAGTCCCGTCCGCCGCTGTAGCAAAAAACATTCAGGATCAAGTTACTCAACTAAACACGAACATGAATACGATAGTATCTGGTACCTCGTGGGTAAAATCAATAGAAATCCGCAGCAAAACGGGTAGTGGCGCTCTCGGACTATTATTTGCACAAGGGTATATGTACATTTTGTGCACTGCTGGAAGTAAAATATCAGTGACAAAAATGATTGTGGATAAAGGATACGTTGAACCATCAGTAGTGATTTCGGGATTAGCGGCAACCTTTACAACGAATCCCACGAATCAGGCATATGGACTAATAAATTTAAATACTTTTGGCGGTAATGGATTCTATATTTCCAAATCTATGTAAGACTTGTCCACTTGATTCCGCTACCAGATCGCCAAAGCCCGAATGATGCAGCACCATTTCCGAGATAAATAATATATTTCCATGTGTTATCAAGGCCGGGGATCATAATTCCACTACCATATATGCCCGGGAAATTTAAGCCATCTGTCCAGTTTGTAAAAAATGTAACCGTTTCTTTGGACAGCAACTCGTCAAATGTCAGCGTACGCCCTATTTCATGATTTTTTAGTAGTCGATCATTTATACCGCTGGCATTCATGTTCGTGTTTTGTATGTAACTCGTTAATTATTTTGGGGTCAGTATCGTACCGACCGGAAAGGAAAAGATATGGAAAAAATCAAATTAGGATCTGGCAAAGCGCTAGATCTGATTGTCTGCGGCATTATTGCCGATCAGCAGACTGTAACAATTAAATTTTTACCCGGAGAGGATAGTCTGGATGCGTTAAATAGCATTTTGATGAACACGTCAGAGACAGAAAAAATGATTTTGCTGTCTGAGAGCGGTGATCAACTGGCTATCTACAATGGTTACACACAGCTGCAGTCCCTTGGACAGGAACTGAACGCTGTGATTGGATACGTGCAGGACGAAATACAGACACCGATTATGGGTAAGTTGGTTACAGCAACATTACAGAAACCAGATCGTACAGAGATGCGGTTGGAGGCAGCAGAGACACAGTTGACCGACATGCAGTTAGCACTCTGCGAAGTATACGAAATGTTGTGAGGAGGTGCGATAACATGGCAAAAGTATATGCAGAGTTAATTCGAAAAGAGTTGAAAACACTGGAAGATGTCCCTGATAAGCTTCGAGCAGATGTGAGAGATATACTGGCAGGTGATAACCGATGATGCATCGGTTGATCATAAAAATATTGTTTGGATTGGAGGTGAAAGAAATGGCAGTAGTATACGCTACATTGATTCTGAAAGGTAAAAAGAACATCGAGGATGTTCCGGCACGTATTCGCGACGAAGTAAAGCAGGTGCTTATCGACCTGGACCTTGAGTCCCTGGCAATCTGAGCATGCTAAATGCTCCGGAGTGTGCCCCGGAGTAAAAAGAGTAGGTACATAATGGTTCAGGCGGCGTATCGGCGGTATGCCGCCTGCACATTTTGTTGACTGATGTAGCAGTAGACCTGTGTGGTCTTGAGGTCGGCGTGACCGAGTATCGCTGCGACATCTTGGATGTTTGCACCGCGGTCAAGTAAATTGGTCGCAAGTGTCCGGCGGTATCGGTGCGGATGGACATTATCGACACCGGCGCGTTTGCCAATCGTTTTCAGAGCCGTTTCGATGCCAGCTTTGGATAGACGGTTATGCGGCGCTTTTACGCTGGCAAATAAAGCAGGATTACTGTCTGTGCGGGTATTGAGGTAGTCAGTCAGGTGCATTAAAGCGACCGGAGTCAGGTAGATTGTGCGCTCTTTGTTGCCCTTACCTAAAACAACAGCATCGCGAGCCAGAAAATTGATGTCTGATCGGTTCAGCCGGACAACCTCTGACACGCGGCATCCAGAAGCATATAGAAACTCCAACAACGCAAGATCGCGGATTGATGTGCATGCTTGCTTAAGCCGCTCCATCTCGGGAGCGCTGTAAGGCTTTTTGATTGTTTTGGTGTATTTGATTTGTGCCAGTGCTGCGCATGGATTGCGCCCAATCAGCCCTTCGGCGGACAGCCATCCAAAGAAACTGCTGAAGCATCGACGAATCCCATCGAGTGTCCTGTTGCTGACACCGCGCTGCGATTTATAGGCAGCGAGATAATAGCGCAGATCGTAGGTGGTAATTTCATGCATTGGGCGACAGACTGTGTGGATCATCAGATAGCAAGCATCGTGATAGCGCCGCAAGGTGGCTTCAGATTTCCCCTCAATTCGTTTGGTGGCAATAAATTTTCGCAGCAGGTCGTCCGGCGTATTGTCAATGACAGCGACCTCAGTGGTTCGCGATTGCACCTCATATGCATTGAGTTGTAGCGCAAGGGCGTCTTGTACAGCTTGGAGTTGCTCTGAGGTCAGTATGGAACAGACAGCAGAGGATACGGCGTTGATTATTGTGCTTCGTAAATCCATAAAAATCCCTCCTTTTTTGCCTATTCTAAGGGATTTTTATATAAAAGCAACAAATCGTGGCGTACAAAACACGAATATGATCTACAGACCGTTTGTTTTAAGCAAATGGTGCAATGGCGGCGAACAGATCAATCTGCTGGTAGACGTCTCGAAGGCTGAAAAACGCCGCTTACCCATTTTTATTGGTGGAAACATTGGTGGGGGCAGTTTTTTGCAAATGGGACTACTGGACAATTTAACTGCCTCATCCACTGAAATCAAATTTACAGCAATATTAATATCAGACAGCGGGTTAATGCGCGCATATGCAAATTTGAATAACGGCAGCGCAAATATGTACCGCATCATGATCCAGAGTGCGTCTGGCATGGGGCAGCATATTTTTGTGATGATCCCCGCGGCAAACGTGCGACTCGAAAATACGTGGTAATATGCAAGTTAAATCCTATAAAAAACTTGTCGCACATCCATCGGCATAAATCGCAAATCTATCGTGCCGATCGATGCTGCCACAAATATGCTTGCTGCGCCTTTTGTCGTCTGGAATTTAAAGTACGAATCCGGAAGATGTCCAAATGGGCTGCATATTTCCACATATTCAAACGCGTCTCCATCTTGGAGCACGAAGATCAAATCGCGGAAAACTACACCCTGCTTAACAAAGCGCTGCTCTCCGGCGTTGTAATTTCCGGCGGGAATATGAGTCCATCCTGTCAGATCATAAATCTGGCTTTTCGTGTTTTGTAAATGTATTTCTTTCTATTAAATAGTGCCCCATATTATTTATAGAAAGAAGGAATGTAATTATGGATAGTTTTATGAGTTGGATTGGCGGGAAAAAAGCACTTAGGAAGAAGATTATTGAACAATTCCCCGAATTAGGGACATATAATCGGTACATAGAAGTTTTTGGAGGCGCTGGGTGGATTCTTTTTTCTTCTGACAGTCATGCCAAGATGGAAGTCTACAATGACGTCAATGGGAACCTTGTTAATCTGTTTCGCTGTATTAAGTACCACCCAGATGCCGTTCAGGAAGAATTGCGGTACATTCTGATATCAAGGGAACAGTTTTTTGATACAAGAGAACAGCTTGAAACTAGAGGAATGACTGATATTCAGAGGGCAGCAAGGTTCTTTATTCTGATTAAAGAGAGCTTCGGTACAGACCTCCGCTCATTCGGATTGCGTTCACGGGATATGGAAAAGGCAAAAGAGTATCTAAGTGAAGTGTCTAAGAGGCTGAATAGAGTAGTTATTGAAAATCTCGATTTTCAAAAAATTCTCAAAAATTATGACAAAAAAGATGCACTATTCTACCTTGATCCGCCCTATTACAAAACAGAGAAGTATTATCCGGACAAATTTATGCCTGAAGATCATGTAAGGTTAAAAGAGGCATTGGATGTGATTAAAGGGAAATTTGTATTGTCTTATAACGATTGCGAGTATATAAGAAAGTTGTATAAAGGCTACCACATTATTGAAGTTGAGAGGTTACATAATTTAGTGATGAAAGAAAGGAAGCCTAAGTACAAGGAACTGATAATCAAAAATTACTGATACCAAAATATGATACAAAAATACCGTAAAACGATATAAATGATTAAAAGACACTCTGAAAAATCGAATTGTGATATTATTTTCCCAAGGGGCATTATTTATGATAAGAATACATTTATCAAAACTTCTTGGGGAACGGCGTATGACACAAAAGAGGTTGTCAGAGTTGACTGGAATAAGACGTAACGCTATCAATGAGTGGTACCATGAAATTGCTGTCAGTTTGAAAGTGGAACACATAGATCGGATATGTGAGGTGCTAGATTGCTCTGTGGAAGAACTGATAGAATATATTCCAGACAAGGTGCCAAAAACAGGAAAGCATCTGATAATTGAAGAGCATGGGAACCGGAAGACAGGGCAGGGGAAGTGAGAAATCACCTCCCCTTTTCTGATAGAAAAATGAGATTTATAACCAGAATAAATGTCAAAAACACCTTGAATTTTCATGTGATATTTTTGACATTTATTCTGGTTATTTTTGACAAAAATTTTGGGCGGCTACAAATATGAAAATATCTTCTTTGGTGCTGCTTTTTAATAGAACTATAATTTGCTGATAGATTTTTTGAAAAAATCCGTCCGCTGTAACATTTCGCGGACATTTGCCTGTTATACTATCTGCAAAAAGCAAAGGAAGTGAGAATATGAAGCAGATTTTAATTGTCGAGGACGACAGTTTTTTGAATAAGATGTTAGACTATAACCTGACCGCAGACGGCTACGGCGTGACTTCTGCCCTAAATGCCAGAACCGCAGCCGAAGCCATCCGCCAGCGGGAATTTGATTTAGTGCTGCTGGACATCAACCTGCCAGACGGGAACGGTTTTGAGCTGTGCAAGCTGATAAAGCCCCAGCACCCGGACACCATCGTGATTTTCCTGACCGCCAACGATCAGGAGAGCGACCAGATACGGGGCTATGAGGTGGGCGCGGTGGACTACATCACAAAGCCCTTTGTGATCGGGGCCTTGCAGCGGAAAATCAAAGCCATGTTCGCCATGCTGGAACACCACAAACCGGCCAAGGACATTTACGACGACGGGCGGCTGTTTCTGGACTTCTCGGAGCAGACGGCTTCCTTAAACGGCAAGCCCCTGACCCTATCCCCGATGGAGTATAAAATGCTGAACCTGTTCCGTAAAAATCCCCGGCAAGTGCTGACCCGTGGGCAGCTTTTGGAAAAGCTGTGGGATATAGACGAGAGGTTTGTGGACGAACACACCCTGACAACTTCTATCAGCCGGATTCGCAGCAAGATCGAATCCGACGGCGGCGCACCCTACATCAAGACTGTTTACGGCATGGGCTATCAATGGACGGGAGGCGAGGCAAAATGAAGTTTCAAAACCTATCAGTAAAGCGGCTGTTTGGTCGGGTGGCAATAGGGCTTGTCCTCTCCATGTCCGGGATCACCATAGCCCTGTTTCTTGTGACAAAACAGACGGCGGTGCTGCTGACGGGCGGGGCGCTGCTGCTGTGCGCCCTTGTGGGAATTTTTGTACTGACGCAGGCGTTTGGAAAGCGGCTGTCGCAGTTTACCGCCGACCTGTGCCAGACCTTAGACCACATGATCGCCGGAAATGAAGCGCCAAAACGCCCAGAGGACAGCGAAACCCAGCTTGCCAGAATCGGACACCGGCTGGCAAGGCTTTACCAGATCATGCAGGAGAACCGCCGCCGGGTGGACGAGGAACGGCAGGAGTTACAGACCCTTGTATCGGATATTTCCCATCAAGTGAAAACGCCGGTAAGCAATCTGAAAATGGCGACGGACACACTGCTGGAAAAGCCTATGACCGAGGCGGAGCGCACCGACTTTATCCGGGGAATCCGCAGCCAGACGGATAAGCTGGACTTTCTCTTTCAGGCCCTTGTGAAAACCTCCCGGTTGGAAACGGGCGTGATCCAGTTGGACAAGAAACTGGGCCGTCTCTTTGATACCGTGGCGCAGGCCATGAGTGGGATTGTGTATGCAGCGGAGAAAAAGGAAATCGCCGTGTCTGTGGATTGCCCGGAGGATTTGACCGTTTCCCATGACAGCAAGTGGACATCCGAAGCCCTCTTTAACCTGCTGGACAATGCGGTGAAGTACACCCCGGCAGGCGGGAAAATCGCTGTGTCGGTGGTGCTGTGGGAAATGTATGTGGAGATCAAAGTAACCGACACCGGCAAGGGCATTTCCGAAAGCAATCAGGCCGCTATCTTCCGGCGCTTCTATCGTGAGGAAGAAGTACACGAACAGCAGGGCGTGGGCATTGGCCTGTATCTGGCCCGCGAGATCGTAACGCGGCAGGGCGGCTATATCAAAGTGGTTTCGGAGCCGGGCAAGGGTTCGGAATTTTCTATTATGCTCCCTACAAAATAGAACGCGGCGGACGGCCATTTCCGGCTGCCCGCCGTAAATTTTTTTGAAATGTCCGAGCGTTGTAACATTTCCCCCCGATTTTCAATGAAATTTTTTGGCCGCTGTAACATTTCGCGGACATTTGGGTTTTACAATACCCTTATCAAATATGGAGGTGATACAACTATGACATGGCCTTTTGAGAATGATACAAGTGCCATTACAAAAAAGTTGGCAAAACGAAACTTAAAAGCAGATAAAAGTAGAAACATCCTCATTATCATTACGATTGCCTTAGCTACCTGCTTGATAATGACAACGACCTTGTATTTTTTTGCTTCGCAGCGAAAATCATTAAATGATGCGGCTGGGCGTTATCAAGCAATTATCAATGAAGTCGATAGTGATACCATTACGAAATTAGTAAATGACGATAGGGTTCAAGTGGGTGTAAGTCATTTATTGGGTTTAGTATCTTATGGGGACTACAAATTAACCGTTCGTTCAATGGATGAAACACTAATGAAATTAGCAAAATATCCTGATTTAGAGGGAGAATTGCCCAAATCTATAAATGAAATTGCTATCACAAAGGCGTTTCTTGATAGAGCTGGATTGTCTAAATCCATAGGCGATACTATATCGTTAAATCTGGGAGATGGAGAAAAAGATTATACCTTATGTGGTATTTTTCCTGTCGAAAATTCAAATTATTCCGTATTCGTGTCGCAGTCCTATATTGAAAACAAGATCAGCGAACCGGCATACTCCGCTTATATCCGTTTGAATGAATCTGATGGTTGGTCTAAGGCTGCTATACAAGCTGAATTATCAACATTGTGCAGAGAATTGGAAATACAGCCGGAGCAAATGCAGTTTTCAACATATTATTTTTCTCTCATTGAACAGAGAAGCAGTCAATATATCACTGTAATAGCATTTATCAGTCTTATTATCGCTTTGGCGTGTACCCTTGTTATTTACAGTCTGTTCTATGTGTCCATAGCCAGAAAAACAAAAGAATATGGAAAACTGCGGACAATAGGGGCAACTGGAAAACAGATGAAAAGAATCGTTTTTAGAGAGGGATTTCATCTTTCCAGAATTGGTATTCCGATTGGAATATTAGCCGGTGCAATAGCGGGATATGTCCTTGTCCCGCAAGGCTGGAACACTTTAATGGTATTTGTAATTGCCGCTGTCACAGCTCTGTTTGTGTATCTATGCGTTATGATTGCTGTAATTAAGCCAGCCAAAATTGCTGCTCATGTTACGCCTATTGAAGCAGTCCGTTATATGGCGGGCAATAATGATGTAATGTCCAACAGTACAAAAGTGTTACATCGTTCTCTATCCGCGAAAAATTTAGCTTTCCTTAATTTTGCAAGGAACAGAAAGAAAACCGCTTTAACGATCCTGTCGTTAGGGGTATGTGGAATTTTGCTGATGGCAAGCTCTGCATATTTTAATTCCATTGATCCTTTAGCGATGGCGCGTAGGAGTTTTCCTTACGGAGAAATTCGCCTTGAATTAGGCGATTACGGACCGCAGGCACATAACAGCGAACAATATTCAGAACTCCAAAAATCGAATCTGCTTACAGAAGATTTTAGAGAATCCATTTTGGACATAGATGGTGTGGAAGAAATAGAAGAATACCAAGGCACCGTTTTGAATGTTCGTATGCCAACGGGAGATATTGAACCGATTGTTTCAGACGCATATACGCCAAGCTCTCAAAAATTGCTTGAAGAATATCTGATTGATGGTACAGCAGATTTGCAGGAACTACTTAATAATAATGGCATTATTATTGAAAATGGCCCACAGTGGAAAGAAACTTTTGGGTGGGATGCAGCGATTGGGGACGAACTTCTGATTGAAGTTGACGGACAAACATTGGAAGTAAAAGTAATGGGAATTGTGGATGCGAATATCCCGTATGGCGGATATGATACGCTATTTATTCCTTTAGAAATGCTGTCAAAGATCGTTCCTATTGAAAACCTCAATTATCAATTTATTGTAGATACAGACGACAGTAAATGGACAGCCGCAAAAGATGAAATCCAAAAGATAATTCCACCGACTTCCAGCCTCTATGTTAGTACCTTGAATGATTGGGTAGAGGCATACAACGAAAAACTATTGAACTATCGTATGCCAGTCTACATTTTTGTTATGTTTATTGGGGTTTTTGGCATTATCAATCTGCTAAACACACTGATAACAAATATCTTGACCCGGAAGCGAGAACTGGGTGTTTTGCAAGCGGTTGGTTTGAGCAGTAAACAGCTTTCAAAAATGTTATTGATAGAGGGCTTGTTCTATACATTAGGGGTGCTGCTTCTTTCCATATCATGCGGAACTCTTATCGGGTATCTTCTCTGCACCGTCTTTAGTGCAATGAGTATTTTTGGAAAAGTAAGCTATCATTTTCCGACAGTTGAAATGTTCAGTTATTTTATACTGATGCTTGCCGTCCAAATGCTTTTCTCGTATTTGGCAATTCGGCAGATAAAAAAACAATCTCTGGTAGATCAAATACGGGAATTGTCATAATAATTTTTGAAATGTCCGAGCCTTGTAACATTTCACCCCGATTTTCAATGAATTTTTTTAGCCGCTGTAACATTTCGCGGACATTTGGGTTTTACAATGACCTTATCAGCAAAAGTGAGGAGGCGACGCAATGGAACTGACCCCGACCTTGATTTTGAATCTGGCGCTGCTGATCGTCCCGCCCGTTGCCCTTGTGCTGGTATTCCGGCAATGGCTGGCCCGGCACATCCGCTGGGTGGTTGCCTTGACTGCTCTCTGTGATGTTCTCCTGTTTTGGGATGAACTGTTCTACTATGAGAGCTTCGGCCTGTTCGCTGTGCTGATTCTGGTACAGTTGGCGGCCACCGGCGCAGCAGCGTTCCGCATTTACAACAAACAAAGAAAGGATTGAATTTTATGAGCATTTTACAGACTATCGACCTGAAAAAGTATTACGGCACAGAGCCGAATATCACCCGCGCCCTTGACGGCGTGAACTTCTCCGTAAATGACGGCGAGTTTGTGGCTGTTGTGGGAACCTCCGGCAGCGGCAAGTCCACCCTGCTTCACATGATGGGCGGGCTGGACACTCCCACCAGCGGAACCGTGATTGTCCGAGGCGAAGAACTGGCAAAGAAGAACGACGAGCAGCTTACCATCTTTCGCCGCCGCAACATCGGCTTTATCTTCCAGAACTATAACCTTGTTCCCATCTTGAATGTGTATGAGAACATCGTCCTGCCGGTGGAGCTGGACGGGGACACGGTGGATCAGAAGTTTTTGGACGAGATTGTTCACTTGCTGGGGCTGGAAGATAAACTGAAAAATATGCCGAACAATCTTTCCGGCGGACAGCAGCAGCGTGTGGCTATCGCCCGCGCCCTGATTACCAAACCGGCTATTGTGCTGGCCGACGAGCCGACCGGCAACCTTGACAGCAAGACCAGCGCCGAGGTGCTGGGGCTTATCAAGCGTACCAGCGCGGAGTTCCGGCAAACTGTCGTGATGATTACCCACAATGACGACATAGCCCGCCTTGCAGATCGGATTATCCGTATTGAGGACGGAAAAATTGTGGAATAAGGAGGTGGCAAGCTATGACATGGCCTTTTGAAAATGATACCAGTGCCATTACAAAGAAGCTGGCCTTAAAAAGTATTAAGGCTGATCGCCAGAAATTATTATATACTTCTTTAACAATAGCCATAGCGGTTACATTGATTATGACGCTCTCTATGACTTTATTGAGTATACAGAAAAAGATACAACTTCAAGCTGATTCTCTACCACAGGCAGTTATGTATCATGTTTTGCCAGATACCTATGAACAAATTCAAAATGATCCCGCTATTGAAAGTACGATTATTCAGTATAGCTTTCCCGAAATAGACTATAAAAACCGGATTTCAATTCATACAATATATTGTGATAATCCTGTCGTACTTTCTAATGCGTCTTTGCAGGGAGAATTACCACAGGAACTAGATGAAATTGCTCTTTCGTCTGAAAGCCTCTCCTATCTTCCAGAAGATACTGGCTTAGGAAGTGTTGTCCTTTTGGATTTAGGAAATGGGGAACAAGAATATAAGATTACTGGCATTATTACGCTGAATGCTGAATTTCCAAATGAAATATCGGTATATTGTTCTCAAAAGTATCTGTTTCAAGCTGTAAAGGAAAACTCTATTGAATATACACTTTTTTTATTTTTGAACCAAGCGAAAACAATAAGCCAGAATGATGCACAAACAATCGTAAATGCTCTGACAGAAAAATATAGTGTGGATCATAATGATGTCATTGTAAACTCTCGATATTTCACACTTTCAGAACGAAATATCACTATAAATGAGCTTTTAGACTACCTCCTTATTGCACTGGTTGTTTTAGTGGCTGCCGCCGTCGTTATATACAATATATTCCATATTTCTATCACACGAAAAATTCAAGAGTATGGACAATTACGAACCATCGGTATGACTTCAAAACAAATGAAACAGTTAATTATGCGAGAGGGTCGCAGAATTGCATTACCAAGCATTGTTGTAGGGATAATAGTAGGTGCAGTTTTGGGCTATATTATTCTGCCAGAGGGGTGGAATACTCTAAACTTTGTGGAAGCAGCTCTATTTTCCTTTGTATTTGGGATTTTGACTGTATCACTTAGCATACATTCACCTGCAAAAATGGCGAGTAAAACCTCGCCCATGGAGGCTTTGAGATTTTCAAGTTACTCAATAGACAAATCAAATAAAAGAAACCGTAGATACAGAATTACTCCTTTGAGATTAGCTATTTTGAATTTAGGCAGAAGTAAAAAGAGAAGTTTTTTGACGGTTTTATCGCTGGGCTTGTGCGGAGTAATGCTAATAGCCTGTGCAAGTGTTCAAAATTCACTTTCCGAAATCCACATGGCACGAGCAAATGAATTTCAGTATGGTGACTTTAAGTTGGAATTTGAAGGAAATGATTCCCTATTTGAACAAATGAGCAATGAAGCGCAAATGTATGGTAACGGAGCATTGCAGGCTCATAGTAATGTCTTTTCTTCTGAACTTGAACAAGAGATTTTGTCTATTGACGGGGTAAACGGTATAAAAAAATGGTATGCAACAACTGCCCTTTTTGAAGTAGATGGAAATGAAAACGGGCAAACAACCGTCTATGGGTATACAGCAGATGAACTAGAAAAAATGAATCGCACATTAGTTTCTGGCGTTACTGATCCGGCCATATTGGAGCAGGAAAACGGCATAGTCGTAAATGTTGCTGAAAATGTACCGCAAGAAGTATATGGATGGACACCAAAGTTAGGGGATCAAATCACTCTTTCGTTTTGGAGTAACCTGCACAAGAATCCAGTCCAAAAAACTTATACCATTATGGCTATCACGGACGGATTAGACGGGTATCAACAGATTTTCCGTTTGCCCTTAGCCGAAATACGAAGATTGACTGGATATGATATAACAAGCGATTGGGAAATCGTTATAGATGAAAAACAAACCGAAATGATTGAGGCACAGTTGGAAAATATTCTTGCTGAAACACCAGAACTATCTCTATCTACCTTACACGAATATGTGGATGCACTATCAGGACAATATAAAAGCGGTATATTTATGGTTTATATTCTTGTCTTGTTTCTTGCGTGTTTCGGTATTATAAATTTAGTCAATCTGACGGTAACAAATCAACTTATCCGCAGAAAAGAAAACGGTATTTTGCTGGCAGTTGGTCTTACCAGACGACAACTTTGTAAAACACGCATTTTTGAGGGTGAAGCATTGGTTATTGGCTCTATCTTAATTGCCTCTCTAATTGGTATCCCTGTCGGTTATCTTGCAGCGAACACTTTTAGAATAACAGGTGCGGTTGAACAATACATTTTCCCGTTCAAAGAATATAGTATATTCTTAGTCGTACTGATTGTAATAGATATACTGTTAGAATTTATCTTGAATCGTTCCATGAAAAAACAATCCCTGATTGAACAAATGCGGACGATGGAATAACCGTATGGGATTGGCGGGGCGGCGTGTGCTGCCCCGCTTTTTTCGCCATTTCTCAAAAAAATTTTTGAAATGTCCGAGCGTTGTAACAATTCAGCCTGTTTTTCTGTCGAAATCAAAGGCACCTCGGACATTTGTGTAACATTTGTAGTTTATGCTTGTGGTAAATCAATATTGGGGGTGAGGACACATGAAAAAGATACTGCTGATCGACGACAGCGACACCTATACATGGTGTCTGCAAAAATACTTACAGCACCGGGGCTACCCGGTAAAAACGGCTTGTACGCTGAAAGAAGCGCGGGCCGCCATCCAAGAGGAAATGCCGCTGGTGGTCTGCTGTGATCTCGACCTGCCGGATGGTTCCGGCATGGACTTTCTGGACGAGGTGCGGGCCGCAGACAAGGAGCTGCCTTTTATTCTGGCGTCCTGCCATGACAAGGACGACTACGAACAGGAGGCTATGCGCCGGGGCGCGACGCTGTGCATGGACAAAATGAAAGGGCTGCTGCTGCAAGATAAGCTGGTGGAATACGCTTACCGGCAGTTATCCGGCGAAAAGGCCCCGACTTTTCACAAACTGCTCTTTGTCCATGCGGAAGATACCAGTGCCGAAGTGCTGCGGGCTGCTATGCTGCAAAAGGGCTTTGACCTGATTCTGGTTCCCTCGATTGGGGAGGCCAAGCGCCGGATTTTTGAGGATAGGGAAATAGACCTGATCTTGTGCGATCTGGAACTGCCGGACGGCACAGCAATGGAGATGTTTCATACGCTGCGGCGGGTGGCGGGGATGTTCCAAATGAAGAATCCCCCTGTCCGGCTTCTGCCGTTCTTTATCCTCACCGAGAACAACGACCTTGCCACGGAATATGAATACCGGCATGAGGGCGTGAACGACTATATCACCGCCCCGGTCAATATCCCGGAGCTGATCCGGCGGGTTCTGTTCTTTGTGGAGTAATTGAAAAATTTTACGGAGGTGATGATGTGATGGGACATTAGCTGTTTTTGATATAGAAGAATCCGGCAAACAGATTGGCGAAAAGTTATTTCTACTTCTTAACGAGGAACAAAAGAATGCTCTAATGCAATATATTTTGGAACAAGGAGTCTGTCATGGAACGGTATTCAATTCCTGTCACACTTCCTTTGCTGCAGAGAAAAATCCTCTTACAGAAATACAAGAAGGCGAGCTTTATCTATGCCTGGAACACCGCACTGTCAGGGTTCGTGAACGGATTATCAACCTGACAAGTAAGGAGTTTGATATACTGGCATTGCTCATTGCCAATCCTAAACGTGTTTTTACTTATGAACTGATTACCGATTTGGTTTGGAAAGAGGATTGTGATTTCTATTCGAGAAAAGCAATCCATAATCATATAAGTAAGCTGCGTAAGAAATTGCGCTTTGAACCGGATCTTCCAAACTATATTGAGAGTGTCGCCGGAATCGGCTATAAATTTGAACAACTATAATATGAGCCCACAAGGTGTCGGTTCCCCTTGTGGGCTTGCTTTTTGCAGCATATATTCTAAGGAGACAAGCAGAATATGTAGAAAATTGCGAATATAAAGAGTAAAAAGCGAATGTCTGCGGACTGATACAGGAAACATAACCGATATAATTTTCTCCCAAGGAGGTATCAAGCAGCCGATTCAGGTTCCTCCTTGATGGGAGGAAATGCCTATGCGTCTATGCAACACAGATTCGCAGATAAACTGCTTTACATTCAGTCACCTATACGTCGTAGTCCAGTTCGTATGGATTGCGGCGTTTTTGGTTTCGACAAAGTTTGAGCATTTTCGCTGTCAGCCTCCCGGAGAAATTTCATATTGCTGCTTTGGCGCGCCTGTTCTTTGTACGGGCGCGCTTTTTTGTACCCTTTTTTTAATCAGAAAGAGACTAAGACTCTATCGCTGCCGCAGCCCACCCTCTGATTTCGATTTTTGCCATCAACTCAAACATCGAAATTGGAGGAATTTACTATGAAAAAAATCAATCTTCGGGATTATTACCCGTATTATACACAAGACATGATCGTTGAGGTGCCGGATGAAGTTGCTTTGTTGCTTCGGGAATATATGTTGTTGGAAGAAGCCTATCGGATTCGTACATACCGCTATAAAGCATTTTACTCTCTGGATCGAGACGAAGGTATTGAGCGTGAGATATTGCAAAAGCCTCTTAACCCGGCAGAAATTTGGGAACAGCGTCAAATGACGGAGTTGATTTATAAAGGTCTTTCCAAACTTCCGGTAAAGCAGCGCCAACGGATCTATGCACACTTTTTTCTTGGCATGAGTAAAGCGGACATTGCAAGAGCTGAAGGAACAGATGCTTCTTCTGTTCGCAAGAGCATTAACCGTGGTTTGCACCAGTTAAAAAAATATTTTGAAAAAATTTAGCTTGCCCCGCCCTTTTTTGACTGAAAAATGTACTGAATAATAGAGGGACATATTCGGCGGGACAAGCCGGACGGGTGTGGTAAGGAAGCATATACGTCCTCCCACCCCAACTACAATATCAATTTGTCTGCCATGCCCCTTGCTTGTTCCTTGACAACCGAATATACGCTGTTACAGGTACTTCATTCTGTGTTCCGAGCGGCAGATGGGGCGGCGCGGTGACAGGCGGCCTAAGGAGGTGATGAATCCAGGCTGTCCGAGCGATAAACGCAACCTACGAAACCGGCTGTGGCAGGCCGGACGCGATAACGACGCAGATTATAATGGTACTTCTTCACAGCTTCCTAAAGACTTGGGGAGAGTTCCTGCGGCGTTTGCTTGCTCTGGCAAAGCGGCGGCGTATGTGGGACTATGATGCGGTGACGCTATCCGCAGCCTGTAACAGCCCCGTCCTTATAACAGAAGGACTTGCCGGGGTGCGTGGCAAATACGGCAGCAAAATCGAAATCAGATATAATGGGCCGGATTTATGTGTGTAATAACCATAGATCCGACCTATTCATGTGGTTTTGATAAATCCACATAGAAATTTGAACTATGGATAAATCGTAAATTTTTTTGATTAGCAGCAGACAAATGACTCATGACACGGTAGAATAATGATAGGAAGTCATATCCCGGTACATTGTCTTTGTCGGCTGCAGAAAGGAGGCAAAATGAGTCAGACAATGAACAGTGCACCTAAAAATGTTCCTGAACAACGAACTTACAAAGTAGAGGATATTGCCGTTATGTTAAACATTGGTCGTACATCTGCTTACAGTCTTGTAAAAGAGGGACATTTCAAAATTGTACGGGTTGGTAATGCCATACGAATTTCCAAAAAATCATTTGACGAATGGTTAGACGCACAGACGTTCTAACTTAGAAAGGAAGATCGAATATGGCATCTATTATCAAACGTAAAAAATCTTATTCCGTTGTTTATAACTATATTGATGAAAATGGAGAAACAAAACAGAAATGGGAAACCTGGCATACCCATAAAGAAGCGCTGAAACGGAAAGCAGAGGTTGAAAATCAACAGAACAACGGTACATTCCTCCCTCCGAATAATCAGAAAGTTTCAGATTTTCTGTACGATTTTGTTTCCACGTATGGGGAGAAAAAATGGGGTGTGTCTATGTATGACAGTCAAACAGCCCTGATTGCCAACTATATCAATCCGATTATCGGCGATATGGAGGTTCAGGCAATTACTCCCCGTGTGGTAGACAAATACATTCAGACTCTTCAAAAGACCCCTCCTGTTTGTAAGAGGAACCGAAAACCGAAAACAGAGTTTGTTTCCAATCAGAACATTGAGAAGATCATCAAACTTCTCCGGTGTGCTTTTAAGCAAGCTGTTCGTTGGGAATTGATTGGAAAAAATCCTTTCGACAATGTGGTCCTTCCAAAAACCGAATATAAAAAGCGCGACATTTGGGATGCTGAAACGATTCGTCTTGCTCTGGATCAGTGTACTGACAATAAACTGTATATTGCCATGAACCTTGCTTTTGCGTGTTCTTTGCGCATGGGAGAGATTCTTGGACTAACCTGGAAAAATGTTCATATTGAGGATGAAAATATAGCAACTGACAATGCTTACATCTACATAGAAGCAGAGCTGGCACGAGCGTCCAAACAGGCGATTGAGACATTAGGAGAAAAAGACATTTACCATATCTTTACTCCGTTAATGCCGAATACTAGCACTCGGATAATCCTGAAAAAACCAAAGACAGATTCCAGCATCCGTAAGGTCTGGCTGCCTAAGACAGTTGCCTATATTCTTCGAGAATGGAAAAAATCACAGGAAGAATTAAAAAGTTTTCTTGGTGATGAATATCAGGACTTCGATTTAGTGGTAGCATTGCCAAATGGCAGACCTTGTGAGAATCGAATTATTGAGAAAGAGTTTTCACTGTTGAAACAGAAAGCAGGGCTCCCAAACGTTGTATTTCACTCTTTGAGGCATTCAAGCACAACTTACAAGCTGAAACTCAACCACGGCGATTTGAAGGCCACACAGGGCGATACAGGACATGCGGAAATTGATATGATTACAAAGGTATATGCACATATCCTTGATGAAGATCGAAAGGTAAACGCTCAAAAATTCGAGAACGCCTTTTATGCGGTCAACAGAGATTTAAGAAATGTGCAACCTCCGCAGGAACAGCCTCAGGCAGCAACATTAGACCTGGCAGCCCTGATTGACCAGCTTCAAAAATCTCCTGAACTAGCACAAACTCTGGCGGCGCTGATTGCAGGACAAAAAGCGGTCTGAAATCTCAAATTAGCAAGGACGCTATTTTTATTAGCAAGGACATCGTTTCTGTTCGTTTCCAATTAGCAAAATATAAGTTCCAACTCATAAACATACATTAACCTCCAATAAAAGGAAGATGGTTTTGTCTAAAGAGTACAGCTAAACAAAAAAAGCTGTAAACCCTTGAAAACAAAGGGCACTGAAAAACTTCCATTTCTTCTTAAGTGGAAGTTTTTCTTTTCTATTATTTTCAAATCTTTACTTAGGAAAATCATAAAAAGCTATGGTTTACTCCATAGCCAGCTCTTCTAATCTTACTATTCGTTTTACATTTGCTGTAAATGCCGTAAAATACATTTGCAGATGCATAGCAAATAAACCTCTCGAATCTGCTTTACGCAAACCGTGAGCTTCCTTTAGTTCTCCATTCTTTTCTTCTATCCTGTGCCGAATCTTCATTCGCTCCTGAAAATATTCGCTTTCTTCAAATTTAAGCCTTTCAAGATTTTTCTCACTTGCTTGCGTGATACTGTAGCTTCTTGTTTTAGCGTTTGATCTTCCTACACGGCATTTTTCTCTTTGGGGGCATTTCCGACACGTTACTTTGCTAAATATATATCTTAAATAAGTATTCCCATTTTTTGCCGTTCTTTTTTCTACACGCGTGGAAAGCTCTCCGGCAGGACACTGCAGCATCCCAGCATCTTTATTAAAGCAGAAACCTTCCTCAAGGTTCCCGTTTGCTGCAGCAGCTACTGCTGTATTGGTCCTGGCAATCAATGTAATCTCTTTTCCGCAGACTTCCAGATTGTCATCACTGACATATGCCATATCGCCTATAACTTCTGTAACTTTTATTCCATTTTCCTTCGCGTTTTCTATCAGTTTTGGTAATTCCTGCCCATCTGGTGCTCCTCCATCTGTTACAGTGATCCCCGCAATGAGACGTTCTTCAGTCATCGCAAGATGATTCTTATATCCATAGAACGTACTGGTTGCCGTTTTATGTCCAAACCGTGCATCTTTATCATCTTTGGATCGGATCTCTTTGAGCCGCTCATCTTCTAGTAGTTCTTTCATTTCATGAGAAAGTTTCTGTATCTTTTTATTTCCACAGGATTTTATTCCTTCCTCCAGAACCTGGAGTAGTTCCTTAGTATAGGCAATTTCTTCATCCAGCCCTGCTTCCAAAGAGGGTTTTTCAGGAAATCGCTCTGATAATTCAAAAGCTGTTTTATAAACCTCTTTCCGAAGTTGTTTGCTCATATCCCGCAGAATCTGCGTTGGAGATTTTGCCCGGACAGAAGCAATTGTATGGGTGGAATCAACGATAATGGTTCCCGATTTGATCAGGTTTTTATCCAAAGCCTGTTGAATGGTTTCTTTTAACATTTCTTCCAGAATATCTTCTGTAATACGAGTTTTTCTGAATTTTGTGAGAAGACTGGGATCTATCATTTTTGCTTCTGGTTCCAGATCAAGGAAAAATTTATATGCCATGTCCGTCTGGGCGCTGCTAATCAGGGCTTCGTCAGAAAGATCGTACAGCTTTTTCAGGAAAAGTAGTTTAAACATCATTTCTGGTTCCTTTGCTGGGCGACCGAAATTTTCACAATATTGCTTACGAAGCATTGGATTTACAAAGCTGAAGTCTATATTTTCTTTAATTCTACGCAAAAGATGATCTGCGGGAATGATCGCATCATAAAGCCCCTGATAAGGTGACAATGATAATTGTAACTGCGAATGATCTTTTAACATGATAGGTCCTCCTTCCTTATATTTCTATTATAATGGAAATAATAAAAAAGCCCAATTCTTTTTTAGAATCAGACTTTTTCAGTGCCCTTGAAAACAAAGGCTTACAGCGTTATTTCTGGCGTCCCAGAGAGGATTTGAACCTCCGACCCCACGCTTAGGAGGCGTGTGCTCTATCCAACTGAGCTACTGAGACATCTATCAAAAATATTAAGTTGTATGCAAAATTTAGACTCGAACCATCTACCGCTTAGGAGGCGAACCCTCTATCCTGCTGAGGTACATGGACGTATATAAAATTTTCAGTGTTGGGCGATTGTTCCAACAAGCCCTTAGGAGGCTATTGTTATATCCATTTAACTAAGGGAACAAAACTATTTATATGAGCTTCAGATGATATAAAAACATCTGAAAGCTCAATATGTGTAGTATACTATACTTGACTCAAAAATACAAGCAGACTTTATTCAAAATTTACTTTTCCCTGCAGCCATACGGTTCCCTTAAACCGTCTTCCCGCCTCAGGTTCTCCTGTCAGATCCGTTTCATTGATACACACATCAAAAATCATATCGTTACATTCAATCGTAAGCCGATAGATATTTTCTCCGGTAACAATATTCTGGACTTTTGTACAGGAATTGATATTTCCCATTACCTGATACTGATCACATTCAATTCCATATGGCATAAAAAAGGTATCAACTATTGTATAAATATCCTCCCGGCAGACTCTTCTGGAGATCATAGAGTAAAGATCCATATCTTCGATCGTAAGGCTTTCTATCGCCTCCTGATCTCCATCCTTCGCTGCATTCAGGAGCTGACTTCTTTTAGAAGCCTTACTTTTCTGCAGATCCAGCTGTTCTGTATTTTTTCTGACCGGAAGCAGGATCATTCCATTCGTGGAAAGACAGGAGAAGGTCGCTGTGAGCTTTCTGCCAAACATCTGGCTGACAAACTGTTCTCTCTGATACTGTGTGGGGTTTTGAAGGTAAAAGATCAGCGAGACGCCGACTCTTCCATCATCACAGACGCCAGAATAAGATTCTCCGTTTACACGCTTTTCAATGATCACATCCTCGGAGACAGTCCCTGTATTTCCCCTGAAATATGGGAAATAATACTTTTTGTGAAAACCTTTTTCATCAATATCTCCACACAGTATAATCCCCATATCAGGTGCAAATTCTTTTTCAAGCTCAATATGTGCATATTTTTCTGCTTTCGCTACGATCTTATGGTCATAATTCTTATAGACCTCATCAAGAAGCTTTTCTGCATCGTATTCTTTATTCAGTTTACTAAAACCAATTGCTCTCAGGTAAGAATGCATACTGTTCTCCAGACTTATTTCTTCACAGTCATCAGCTCCATACCGCCCATATACGGTCTGAGTGCTTCCGGAATGCGGACAGAACCATCTTCATTCAGATTATTCTCAAGGAATGCAATCAGCATTCTCGGCGGAGCTACTACTGTATTATTTAATGTGTGCGCCAGATATTTTCCATTTTTGCCGTTCACACGGATCTTGAGTCTTCTTGCCTGTGCGTCTCCAAGATTTGAGCAGCTTCCTACTTCAAAATACTTTTTCTGTCTTGGGGACCATGCTTCTACATCGACAGATTTCACCTTGAGATCAGCCAGATCTCCGGAACAGCATTCCAGCGTACGCACAGGGATATCAAGCGTGCGGAAGAAATCTACGGTATTCTGCCACAGCTTATCAAACCACATCTTGCTTTCTTCCGGCTTGCATACGACGATCATTTCCTGTTTTTCAAACTGATGAATGCGGTATACTCCTCTCTCTTCAATTCCATGCGCGCCTTTCTCCTTTCTGAAGCATGGAGAATAGCTTGTCAGGGTATACGGCAGTTCTTCCTCCGGCAGGATCTGATCAATAAATTTTCCGATCATGGAATGTTCACTTGTACCGATCAGATAAAGATCCTCTCCTTCAATCTTGTACATCATGGCATCCATTTCCGCGAAGCTCATAACGCCTGTCACTACATTGCTGCGGATCATATACGGAGGGATACAGTACGTAAAGCCACGTCCGATCATAAAATCTCTTGCATAGGAAAGAATTGCAGAATGCAGTCTTGCAATGTCGCCCATCAGATAATAAAATCCATTTCCTGCCACTCTTCCTGCTGCTTCCATATCAATTCCGCAAAATCTCTCCATGATTTCTGTGTGATACGGGATCTCAAAATCCGGTACTACCGGCTCTCCAAATTTTTCCACCTCTACGTTTTCACTGTCATCTTTACCGATCGGTACAGAAGGATCGATAATATTCGGAATCACCATCATGATCTTTGTCAGCTTTTCCTCTACTTCTTTTTCCTTCTTATCAAGCTCGGCAGTCCTCTGTGCATTCGCCGTTACCTGCTTTTTGATTTCTTCTGCCTCTTCCTTCCTGCCCTGGGCCATTAATGCGCCAATCTGCTTGGAAATCTTATTTCTGTTTGCACGCAGAGCTTCTACTTCTTTTTTTATGTCTCTGTTTTCCTGATCAAGAGCCAGAACCTCATCTACCAGCTCAAGTTTTTCGTCCTGAAATTTATTTCTGATATTCTGCTTTACAATTTCCGGGTTTTCTCTGACAAATTTTATATCTAACATATCTAGGCCTCCGTTTTTTCATTCTTATTTATCATATACTATTTCATTTATCAAGTAAAGGTATCATAGAGCCATATCATTAAAATAATTTACAGCCTGTCTGAGCGCTTCCTTTTCTTCCTGCCCAAGAGCGATATAGGATTCTCCTTTTACAATCTCCTTTACATATGTATAGCATCCTTCTCTTCCATGGATCGCATTTAAAACAAATCCAGAATCACTCTCATCCAGCATCGCGAGAGCAAAGCTCAGTCTTCCTCCCACATCAGGAAACGCATCATATTTTACTATTCCTATTTTATTTGCTGTTCTGCTCTGAATCTCCTTAATTCTGCGTATCTCATTTGCATGGACCTTGCTCATCTCGATCAGCTTATCTACCTCAAGAAATCGCTGTGCAAATGCTTTCTCCAGTGAAACAGCATCTTTTCCCCTCATAAATATTTTATACCGTTTCATAAATCTGGTCAGCTTCATAGAGACACGTACCATATAAAGCAGCACGAATATCATGATCCCCATCATCACGATCACTATGATCCCCGGATCAATACCCAGAGAATTTAAAATATTACTTTCCATTTACATTCCCCTTTTTATTATGTGATTTTATTTTATAATATGTAATATTACTGTATGACATTTTCAAATGTAGACGGAATAGACTTAAATAAGTACATCAGGCGCTCCAGTTCATCATTTGAATAGTAGTCAATCACAATCTTCCCCTGATTATTTGCTTTGTGACTTATAGAAACCTTGGTTCCAAGCAGAATCTTCATCTGTTCTTCCAGATTTTGATATATAAACTGATTTTCCGGCTCCTTTTTTGTCTTTTTTTCCTCATTAGAAAGCGATTTCATCAGTTTTTCTACTTCACGTACACTAAGCTTTTCATCAAAAACCTTTTGAGCCAGACGATATTGCAGCTCTTTATCTTCCACTGCAAGCAGAGCTCTTGCATGTCCAGTAGAAATCATATCATCAATGACCATATTCTGAACTCGCTTGTCCAGTTTTAACAGCCGCATAGAATTCGTGACAGCAGTTCTGCTCTTAGATACACGCTCTGCTATCTCATCCTGTTTCAGATGGAACTCCGTCAACAGACGTTTAAAAGCGATCGCTTCCTCGATCGGATTCAGATTTTCCCTCTGTATATTTTCTATCAGAGAAATTTCCACAATCTGCTGTTCTGAATAATCGCGGATAATTACAGGCACTTCCTTTATCCCGGCCAGTTTCGCCGCTCTCCACCGTCTCTCTCCTGCAATGATCTCATAATAACCATCCTTTTTCTGAACGATCAGCGGCTGAAGCACACCAAACTGCCGAATAGATTCTGAAAGCTCTAACAGCGCATCTTCATCAAACTTTTTCCGCGGCTGTTCTCTGTTTGGTTCAATCTCCGTTACTTTCAGTTTTATTTCTTCCTTTTTTACGACTGTCTGCACAACTGTCTTCTCTTCTTTTTTTTCTTCATTCTTTGCATTTTGTTTTGGTATTAAGGAGTCAAGTCCCTTACCTAAACCAGATTTCTTTACTGCCATTCTTCCTCTCCTCTATGTATGACTTCTTCTGCCAGCAAACGATACGCTTCAGCTCCAGCAGACTTCGTATCATATATTGTAATAGGAAGTCCGTGACTTGGCGCTTCTGCCAATCTGACATTTCTCGGTATAATACTTTTATATATTTTTTGATCCAAATTATTCTTTACATTTTCCACTACCTGAAGTGAAAGATTTGTTCTGGCATCATACATGGTAAATACCACGCCTTCCATCTCCAGGTCAGAATTCAATCTGTCTTTCACCAGATCGATCGTATGCATAAGCTGGCTAAGTCCTTCCAGTGCATAGTATTCGCACTGTATCGGTACTAAAACCGTGTCACCTGCACACATAGAATTAATTGTCAAAACATTTAGAGACGGCGGGCAATCAATTAGTATAAAGTCATACGCTTCCTTTATCTGATCCAGGGCATTTTTTAAAAGATTTTCTTTGTTTTCTACATTTACTAATTCTATCTCTGCACCTGCAAGATTAACATTTGATGGAATCAGCGACAAATTTGGAAAAACTTCTTTTTTTACACTTTCTTCAATCGTAGTTTCTCCCAGCAGCAATTCATATACTGTTTTATCATCTTCTTTATCTACTCCAAGTCCACTTGTCGTATTTCCCTGCGGGTCCATATCGACAACAAGAACCTTTTTTCCTGACTCAGCAAGGGAAGCAGATAAATTGATCGTAGTCGTAGTCTTTCCTACTCCGCCCTTCTGGTTTGCAATCACTATCGTTCTTCCCATATAATTATTTTCTCCCTTCAAAAATAATTTTCTACTTACAGTATAGCACCAATCATTTTAATATTCTACAGAAAATGTTTCACGTGAAACATTCCTCTCTTTTTCACAAAATTCTTTTACTTTTTTTAATCTTTTTCTATTCTGTACTCTCCGTCTGGCAAACAGACACCACATAGTACCGATTCACAAATTTCTTTCTGTCTCCACCTTTCATATTCCCCGCATCATTTCTGTCGAAAATGTTTTAATATCTTTTTGGATTTTGAGCATCTCACTTTTGCATTTATTTTTATCACTGTTTAAAAGTGCCAAACACACCTCATTCCGTTTATATACGCTGTGCAGCAAAGCTTCCACCTGGTTTACAAACAACCTTGCTTCGTCCACAGGTTCTTCATTGTTTCTGTCAGTTTCCAAATTCTTTTTTTCTTTTTGTACAGTACCTTCTGTATTCTTATCTGTACTTCCTGCTATATTATTACTGCCTTTTATCGAGGTGCTTTCACATTCTTCCACGTTGCTTTCTGGCGCTTCTGTCCTTTGAACAGACTGCATCTCTTTTTGTAAAAGCTCATACTCTGTTTTCTTTTCTATACATGACGCCAATTGCTTTTTTGCATTTTCAATGTTTTCCCTGATATCGGCAATTCTATTTCTCTTTTCCAATACTTTATCTTCTATGCTATCATCTATATTTCTTGGTGAAAAAATATTAATCTGTATACTTTTTTCTTTTTGCAGATTTTCTAACTCTTCCTCCTCTTTTTTCAGTTCCTCTGACAATTGATTCATCTGTTCTTCATACTTTTTCCGTTCTTCTTCATTTGCATCAAATATTTTTTCTATATATTCCTTTATCATCCTGCACTCCCCTGTTTTCTTTTCATTTTTACTGTATATAAAGGCGAACAGCCTGCAAGAAGACATGGAGATACTCGGGATCCTCCAACACATCTGTTTTTTGTCTGCTTACAAGTTCTTGCTTCTATTCATCTATACGAACCTTTTTTAGTATCTACAAATAACCTCTTTGCTTTACTTCTTCTATCAGCTTTGGCTGAATGAGCGGATAGGTCCAATTATCAACCAGATTCTCTACAAGGATTACTTTTTCTATTTCATTATTTAATTCACCAAAAGAAGTAATATCTGCTAAAAAAAGCATTCCAAAACTTTCATCCTCCATACTTTTATTCACCTTTGTCTTGCCCTTTACTGAATAGATGCAGATAGGCTTTATTTCAAAATCAATCGCTCCAGTTTCCTCTCTCAGCTCTCTCTTTGCAGTTTCTAAAATAGTTTCCTTTTCTTCTCTGTGTCCTCCCGGAATCTCATAAGTATCCCGTTCCCGATGTTTACAAAACACCCACTTTCCTTTTGATTTTGAAATAATGACTGCAAATCTTAATAACTCATCATCAACATTATCATAAAATTTCACTTCAACCATATATTCCTCACAAATACGACCATATGAGAACCAGTTGTATGGGTCAACATACCCTTTGTACACTGACTCCGTTTTTTTATTTAAATTATATCACCAAAAAAATGTCAAGTCATTCTTAATTTTATTATGTAATAATTTTTTATGTTTTCATTCAAAGAAAGAAATTTTTTGATTGTAACATTTAAAATATTCGTTTATACTTATGGTAGCAGCATTCTATCTTTGCAAACATTTTTATGTTTCACGTGAAACATTGTGTCCGTGTATAATAAAGAACATAGAACTTCCCACAAAGGTCATACTATAAGGAAAGCATGTTTTTCCTTCTGCACTGACGCTGACAATTATTTATTAGAAAGGACTGATATTATGAAAAAATCCAGATCATTGTTAAAAGTTTCTGTTGTATCTATTGCTGCCCTGCATGGAATCAATAAGGTTATCGACTCTTTATCAACGGCAGAAAATAACTCAAAATCGAATGGCAAATATTATCACTGGAAGCATGGTTCTATTTATTATAGATCTTTCGGGGAAGGATGTCCTCTTTTACTGATTCATGATCTGACTGTATTTTCTTCCAGTTATGAATGGTCTCAGGTAATTTCTTCTCTTGCAGAACATCACACGGTATACGTTCTTGATCTGGTTGGCTGCGGAAAGTCTGATAAGCCTGAAATCACTTATACAAACTATTTTTATGTGCAAATGCTCAATGATTTTATTGCAGATGTTATCAAGCAGCCGGTGAATATAGCTGCAACCGGGCTTTCATCCAGCTTTGTCCTTATGGCAAATGCTATAAATAAAAACTTGTTCCAAAAACTTATTCTTATCAACCCGAAAAGTACGTCTTATTTAAAACAGAATCCGGATAAGCGTTCAAAAATTTTGATTAAGCTTTTTAATCTTCCGGTAGTAGGAAAAACAGCTTATTATATCGCCACCAACAAAGAGAATACTGAATACTATTTAACAGAAACCTGTTTTTACAATCCGTTTCACGTGAAACCAGATATAACAAAAGCCTTCTACAATGCAGCTCATACCGCAAGTGGAAGTGGAAAAATGCTTCTGGCAAGCATTGATGGAAACTATTTAAATACTGATATTACAAACGCTTTAAAAAATTCTGATAATGAAATTACCATCGTGTCAGGAGAACATCAGGATCATAACGAAGACATGGTAATGTCCTACTCAAATATAAATCCTTCTGTTCATTCAGAAATAATTTCCGGAGCTAAACTGCTTCCGCAATTAGAAGCACCAGAAGAATTTTCCCGTTTGCTCCTTCAAATATTAAACTAATCTTACCTGCATTTATCTCTGTGCGCAACAAAAAAGTGCGGTTTATAATCTTACATGCTGATTATAAACCACACTTTTTTTGTTGATCGCATATGATTCTTATTTCAGAGGTTCCTTCGAAGGTAATCCTGCTTTTCTGGGATACTTTAGCGGTGTTGTTTTTACTTTTTCTATAATAATAAATGAGCGCCCTATATCGCTGGATGGAAGCACAAACTCTATTTTTTCTTTCATCTTTCCTCCCAATAAATAGAGTGCATGTTTTGCTTCTTTTACTTCCTCCTCAACATCCGATGCTTTATAAGAAACAAACAATCCTCCTTTCGCTACAAATGGAATACAATATTCAGAAAGAGAAGAAAGATTTGCTACCGCCCGCGATACACACAGGTCGAAGCTTTCCCTGTATGTCTCTTTTCTTGCTGCATCTTCTGCACGTGCATGCACTGCTGTTATACCAGTCAGCCCAAGTTTGTCTATCGTTTCCTTCAAAAACAAAACTCTTTTATTTAAAGAATCTAATAATACCAGCTCCAGCTCCGGAAACGCTATTTTAAGAGGAATACCCGGAAAACCTGCTCCGGTTCCTATATCTATAACTTTTTTGCATTTCTTCATATCTATGGCCTTTACAATCGAAAGACTGTCAATGAAATGTTTCAAAACTACTTCCTCGTATTCTGTAATCGCAGTCAGATTCATCACTTTATTTTTCTCGACCAGACATTCATAATAATCCAGAAATTGATGTATCTGTACTTCACTAAACGAGATCCCGATCTCCTGACCCGCTTTTTTTAATAAAGAAGATTTATCCATATTTTTCCTCACCAGTTTATTTTTCGTTCACATCTTAGATGTTCGCTTATATTCTCTTATTGTATTTATTTGTTGCATATGGTTTTAATTTTTATCATTTTTTATTTTTTCAAGATAAATCAGGAGCACTGATACATCCGCCGGAGATACGCCAGCCAGTCGCGATGCCTGACCGATGGAGGCCGGCTGGTACTGTTTTAGCTTCTGTCTTGCCTCAATCCGAAGGCTTGGCACACTATCATAGTCAAGGTCTTCTGGTATTTTTTTCTGTTCCAGTTTTTTAAACTGCTCCACCTGCTTCATCTGACGCTGCAGATATCCCTCATATTTAATATAAATATTTACCTGCTCACAAACGGAATCCGGCAACCTGGGGCGTTTTGGATCAAGCTCTTTTAAGGCCTCATAAGACAACTCCGGACGACGGATTAATTCTGCCAGGGTTGCAGAAGACTTTAATTCCGTACTTCCAAGCTTCTCCAGACATTTCTGAACGACTTCATTTGCCCCTATATGTGTCTCCTCCACTCTCTCTATTTCAGCTTTCACATCCTCCTTCTTTTTCAGCAGCTTTTTGTATCGATTTTCATCAATTATTCCTATTTTATATCCAATTTCCGTCAATCTCATATCTGCATTATCCTGACGGAGTAAAAGTCGGTATTCTGCTCTGGAGGTCATCATCCGATAAGGCTCATGATTCTCTTTTGTGACCAGATCATCGATCAGCACACCTATATACGCCTGGGAACGGTCAAGTACCAGAGGCTCTTTTCCCTGTATTTTTCTTGCCGCATTAATACCTGCGATCAGTCCCTGCGCTGCTGCTTCTTCATATCCTGAGCTTCCATTAAACTGTCCCGCACTGAATAATCCCGATATCTTTTTAAACTCGAGAGACAGCTTTAACTGCCTTGCATCAATACAGTCATATTCAATGGCATACGCGTTTCTCACGATCTGCGCATGTTCCAGTCCCGGGACGGAGTGGTACATAGCTATCTGTACATCCTCCGGAAGAGAGCTCGACATCCCTCCTATATACATTTCATCTGTATCCATTCCCTCCGGCTCGATAAATACCTGATGTCTGTTTTTATCTGCGAATTTTACCACCTTATCCTCTATTGACGGGCAGTATCTTGGTCCTGTTCCTTCGATCATTCCTGAATAAAGCGGAGATCTGTCCAGATTTTCCCGGATAATCGTATGTGTCTTTTCATTTGTATAGGTAAGCCAGCAGGATACCTGATCCTTTTGTATTGTTTCCGGATCGGTTGTAAATGAAAATGGTACGATCCTGTCATCTCCTTTTTGTTCCTCCATCTTTGAAAAATCAATGGATCTTCTGGATATCCGGGCCGGGGTTCCCGTTTTAAAACGGTACATCTCAACTCCGTTCTCTTTCAGAGAGTCAGTCAGATGGTTTGCTGCCTGCAGACCATTGGGTCCTGTACAGGAGCTCACATCGCCATAAATACATCTTGCCTTCAGATACGTACCTGTACACAGAATCGCAGCCTTACAGTGATATAACGCTCCAGAATACGTATATACGCCTTTTAGAACACCGTCTTCTATCAGCAGGCGTGTCACCTCCTGCTGTTTTATAAACAGATTTTCCGTATTCTCCAGGACTGTCCGCATACATCTTGAGTACGCTTCCTTATCCGCCTGTGCGCGCAGCGAATGGACCGCCGGACCTTTGGATTTATTGAGCATCTTGGACTGGATAAAGGTCTTATCAATATTCCTTCCCATCTCTCCGCCAAGCGCGTCTATTTCCCGTACCAGATGGCCTTTTGAGCTGCCGCCAATATTGGGATTACATGGCATTAACGCAATACTGTCCACACTGACAGTAAACATTATCGTCTTCATCCCCAGTCTCGCACATGCAAGGGCCGCCTCGCAGCCTGCATGGCCTGCTCCTATTACTACCACATCAACAAATTCTTCTACTCTGTTCATCTCTTATTTTCCCATACAAAATCTTCCGAAAATCTCATTTACAAGGTCTTCCCCTACTGCTTCTCCTGTAATCTCACCAAGAGCTCCATATGCGCTCATCAGATCAATAGAATAAAAATCCTCCGGCATACCGCTCTCAATACTTTCCTGTACCTTTTTCAGGCTATCCTGCGCATGGATCAAAGAAGCCTTTTGTCTTGCATTTGTAATATAAATCTCATCATTAAAGGAAATCTCTCCCTGATAAAACAGTTCCTTTATCTTCTGCTCTAAGAGCTCGATCCCTTCTCCGCTCCTGGCAGATACACGGATCACAGGATAATCCTTTCCTGTCATGCTTTGTATCGTACTTTCTGTGATACAGCTGTCAAGATCAGACTTATTCAGTAAGATGATGACCTTTTTATCCTCCAGTACACGGATGATCTCCTGATCATTTTCATCCGCCTGTACAGCAGAATCAACAACATAAATGATAAGATCTGCATTCTTTGCTTTTTCCTTCGCCTTTTCCACACCAATCTGCTCTACCAGATCATCGGATCTTCTGATACCTGCTGTGTCTGACAGATTCAGAGTAATCCCGTTTAATGTGATCGTCTCCTCCAAAACATCTCTTGTCGTTCCTGCTATCTCCGTAACGATCGCTGTATTTTCTCCTGTCAGCATATTTAAAAGCGAAGATTTACCGGCATTGGGCTTCCCCAGAATAACCGTATCTATCCCCTCTTTTATCAGCCTTCCATTATCAGCAGAGGCGATCAGTGCACTGACCTGCTTAAGAAGCTCCTGCACCTCCTGATACAGGCGGTCCGGATAGCCTTCCAGGCTGATATGCTCCGGATCGTCCAGGGCAGATTCTATAAATGCAATCTGGTATAAAATACGTTCTCTGAGTTCTTTTATCTTTTTCTGGACGTTCCCCTTTAGCTGACTGATCGAGCTTTTGAGCGCATATTCATTTTTTGACTGTATGACGTCGATCACAGCCTCCGCCTGTGACAGATCGATCCTTCCATTCAAAAAAGCGCGTTTTGTAAATTCTCCCGGCTGCGCAGGGCGGGCTCCATACTTCAGTACAGTGTCCAGCACACGCTTTACTGCATATACGCCTCCATGACAATTGATCTCAACCGTATCCTCCGCAGTAAAGCTGCGCGGCGCACGCATGACGGTCACAAGTACCTCGTCAATAACCTCTTCCCCGTCCCTGATAAATCCATAATGTACCGTATGCGAGGGCTGGTCCGACAATCTCTTCTTCTCCTGCTTTGAATGATAAATCCTGTCCGCTATCGCAACCGCGTCTTCCCCGCTGATACGTATAATGCCTATCCCTGAATTTCCGACTGCTGTAGAGACAGCTGCTATTGTATCATGTTCCATCTCATTTTCCTTCTCTGTATCTGTGAAAGCCTATCGCTCCTGCCTTTTCAGATTGATAGCGTTTGGCTGTCTTATCTTTTACCATCTTATTTCTGTCTTACTATACTACAAAAAAAGACCATTGTAAAACAGGAATCACTCACTACATTTTACAATAGCCTTTTTCATTACTGACTGACCATCTTTTCAGTTACAGAATTTTTTATTTTCTACGAAGTGTGACTACTACCTTTCTGCACGGCTCATCGCCCTCACTGTGTGTTGTCACATAAGGATCGTTTTGAAGCGCTGAATGGATGATTCTTCTCTCATACGGATTCATCGGCTCAAGGAAAACAGGACGTCTCGTTTTCTTTACCTTAAATGCTATGTTTCTTGCCAGGTTTTCAAGCGTTGCCTTTCTTCTTTCCCGATAATTTTCTGTATCAAGCTTTACCCGTACATAGGAAGCCTTTCCTTTATTTACTACAAGAGAGGTAAGATACTGTAAAGAATCCAGCGTCTGTCCGCGCTTGCCGATCAGGATCCCCATATCTCCACCGGAAAGATCCACAGACAAGGTGTCCTCTTCAAAAACGCAGCTAACCTCGACATTCATCTCCATCGTCTTAAATACGTCTTTTAAGAAGGTTTCCGCTCTTCTGATCGCCTCTTCCGGATCTGCCGGGATTCTTGGCGTTCTGGCAGCCGCCTCTTTTACAGGCTTTTCTGCCGCCGGTTTCTTTTCTTCTCTGACCGGCTGCGCAGCCTGTTCCTTTATTTCCTGTTTTACTTCAGGTCTGATTTCCTTTTCCGGCTGTGTCGGCTCCGGTCTCTTTTCCTGCTTTTTCTCTTCTCTGTGAGCCTCTTTGCGATATTCTCTTTTCGACTCCCTGTGGAAGTCCCGCTCTTCTTTGCGCTCTTTTTTCGGCTCTTTTTTGGCCTCTTTTTTTACTTCCTTTTTCGGCTCCTTCTTTTCTTTGCCGAATACTTCCTGCATAAGGTCTTCATCTGTGAATTTCTTCTTTGCCTCGATGACAGCTTTCTTACCGCCAATCCCGAAAAATCCTGAAGAACCTTTTTCGATCACTGTATACTCGATATTATCACTGCTTGTCCCAAGCTGGATCGACGCCTCTGTGATGGCATCTTCTACTGTTTTGGCAGTTACTCTGATAAAATCCATAACTGATCCCCCCCTACTACTTCCTGGCATTTCTCTCATTATACTGCTTTACCATCTGTGCCTTTGATGCAAGGCTGCCCGGTTTTGCTGTTGATGTATTCTTATAATAATCCGTAGACTTCTTTATCTTTTCCTGCTTTTCCTCCGCCGAAATCTCCGGACGCTCAATATGCTTTGTATTGATCTTTGCTGTATTTGTGATCTTCTGAGGCGGAAGACCCTGTTTTGCACGCTTTTTGTTGATCTTTTCAAGATTCTGCTTTACCAGCTCATCCAGATCCATACTGTCCATCTTTTTATTGATGATCAGCTGCTGGATACAGCGGATAACGGCACCGGCGATCCAGTAAATACCCATACCAACCGGGAGAGTCAGACAGAATACTGCAGACATGATCGGCATAACGTTATTCATCATCTTCATCGTGCTGTCCATCGAATTCTGCTCTTTTTTCTGAGGAGCCTGCGTATTCGTAGACACTGTCATCAGCTTTGTGTTCATCCACTGGGATACTGCAGAAAGGATCGGAATAAGAGCAGCTCCTATAGCCAGCAGGATCGCCCCGGCAGAAATCGCCCGCATAAATATCTGAAGCGGAGCATCTGCAATATTCAGACCAAGGAAGTAATTCATATGGTCCACTGTTTTCTGTGTATCCATGACAATATCCGATATATCCGGAAATTTGTCAGCAAGTGCTGCCCAGTTGTCTGGCTTAAATTTATAGAGAACATCGATCAGTGTATTCTCTGTCATTTCTTTAAACGCCACGCCAGTTGACTTTGCAATCTCTGTCATGAACTTCTCAGCACCGGATAAATCCATCAGTTTCTGAGCCAGAGGCATAAATGCATCCTTTACTGATGTTACGTATGCCGGAATATTCCAGATCACACGATACAATGCAAACAGAATCGGCATCTGGATCAAAAGCTGTACACAGCTTCCCATTGGATTTACGCCATACTTTGCATAGACAGCCTGTGTCTCTTCATTCATCTTCATCATGGCTGCCTGATCCTGGTTCTTACCCTTATACTTTTTCTGAATTGCCTGAAGTTCCGGATTCATACGGGATGAAAGCCTGGAAAATTTCTGCTGCTGAATGGTAAGCGGCGTCAGGATCACATAAATCACAATTGTAAAAAGGATAATACAAAGACCGATATTTGCAATACCGATCTGTTCCTGAAGCCAGAATATTGCATTCATTATATATCCCAATATACTCGCTATCGGTCCGATAATGAATGTCGTGCTCTTTGTTAATAACATTTCTTATTTTCCTCCTCATGGAACGGGGTCGTATCCGCCTTTTGAAAAAGGATTACAGCGAAGTATTCTCCACAAGGCAAGAATACCTCCTTTTATGGCTCCGTATTTTTCGATTGCTTCCAGACCATACTGAGAACATGTCGGAATGTACGGACATCTTGTTCTTTTCATCGGCGAAAGGTATTTCTGATAGAATTTAATCAGATAGATCATTACTTTTTTCATTTTGGTTTTCCACTTCTTTCTGTTCTGCCGGTTTCATAATTCCATGAAGCCTGGCAAGATGAAGCAGTGCGCTCTCGATATCAAAGAAACTTTTTTCTTTAGCGCCGGGTCTTGCGATCACTACTATATCAAGACCATCAACAAATTTACCTTCATTCAATCGATAACTTTCCCGGATCAGTCGTGTAATCCTGTGCCTTACAACGCTGTTTCCTACTTTTTTACTGACTGAAATACCAATACGGTTCTTCTGCATGTCCTGCTCTAAAATATACATGATCAGATATTTGTTTGCGTATGATTTTCCTTTTCTGTAAACACGCTGAAAATCGCCGTACTTCTTTAAGGATTCTGAGAATATCATATTTTCTTCCCTGCTTTTTATGATAGAAGAAAAGGCCACATAACTGCGGCCTATGCTGACAATACTTTTCTTCCTTTTGCTCTTCTGGCAGCTAAAACTTTTCTTCCGCCTGCCGTGCTCATTCTTGCTCTGAAACCATGAACCTTTGATCTGGATCTCTTCTTCGGCTGAAATGTCATCTTCATAATCCGGCACCTCCTTTTATAATTCCAACTCACGTATATTTTTTAGAAAACATCGTTTCTATTATATGCAATAACGCTGTGTAAGTCAAGTAATTCCTGCATTTTTTTAGAAGTTCCCTGTGAATTCCCCGGGTATTTCCATTGGAATCAACCTCCTATTCACACGTTTTCACAAGATATCCACATTTTGTGGATAAGATGTGGATATCTTTTCTATATTTTGTTTAAAACTGATTTTACGTTTTCCACAATCCCCTATTTTTCGCTATTTTTTTTATGTTTATAATGTTTGTCCACTTATTCACATCTGCACTCAAAAACGTCCTTTTATTGAATTTATCCACATCAGGTGCTATACTTTTGTGTGGATACCTGACGACATTGTGGATATCATTTTTTCCAAAAAAAGTTATGATTGCTAAATCACTTACTTTGCGTTAATATTAGTATAGGAAAAAATGGTTTTTTGGAGAAAAATATATGGACATACTAAAAGAAAAGTGGGAAGAAATTTTATATCTCGTAAAAGTGGAGCACGAGCTTTCCGATATTTCATTTAAAACATGGCTTCAGCCGCTGCAGCTCCACGACGTATCAGAACATACTGTTACGATCCTTGTTCCCTCTGAACAGATGGGGATTGATTATATTACAAAAAAATATATGTTCCCTATCAAAGTAGCGATCGCGGAGCTCACGGGAAGAGAGTATGATATATCCTTTATCCTTCCGGAACAGGCAAAAAAATATGAAAAAAAGAAGAAATTTTCCGCAGTAAACCTGCTGGATAACAGTTCTAATGCAGAAAAAGCAAATTTAAATCCAAAATATACGTTTGACACCTTTGTCGTCGGAAATAACAATAAATTTGCGCATGCAGCGGCTCTTGCCGTAGCGGAATCTCCCGGAAAAATGTACAACCCTCTGTTTATTCACGGAGGAGCCGGACTGGGAAAAACGCATTTGATGCATTCTATCGCGCATTTTGTACTCCAGCAAAATCCGCAAAAAAAGGTATTATACGTCACGAGTGAAACCTTTACGAACGAACTGATCGATTCTATCCGTAATGGAAACACGACTGCAATGACCAAGTTCCGTGAAAAGTACCGCAATGTAGATGTGCTTCTCATCGACGATATTCAGTTTATTATAGGAAAGGAAGCTACTCAGGAAGAATTTTTCCATACCTTTAATGACCTGCATGGAAATAAAAAGCAGATCATTATTTCGTCCGATAAACCTCCGAAAGACATAGAAACACTGGAAGCCCGGCTCCGTTCTCGATTTGAATGGGGTCTGATCGCCGATATCTCTTCTCCGGATTTTGAGACACGTATGGCCATTCTCCATAAAAAGGAAGAAAATGACGGATATGATATTGATAATGAAGTCATCAAGTATATCGCAATGAATATCAAATCCAATATCCGTGAGCTGGAAGGAGCTTTGAATAAGCTCGTTGCTCTTAGTAACCTCGAAAACAGAGAAATCACAGTCCGTCTGGCAGAGGAAGCGCTGAAAGACATTATCTCACCGGATGAAAAAAAGGAGATCACACCGGCGCTTATTGTCTCCATTGTAGCGGAACACTTCCATATTACAGAAAATGATATAAAAAGTAATAAACGAAATACCGAAGTGGTGTATCCCAGACAGATCGCAATGTATCTTTGCAGCAATATGACCAGCGTAGGACTGAAAAAGATCGGAGCCGAATTAGGAGGCCGCGATCATTCCACCATCCTTCACGGTTCCAAAAAAATTGCGTCTGAGATAAAAACCTCTGATACCGTCAGGAATACGATTGAGATTCTCAAAAAGAAAATCAACCCAACATAAAGTTATCCACAAAGTTATCCACTTATCCACATGATATCCATTGTACAACTTGTGAACCCCGTGTGGAGAACTGTTGATATTTTTTCGGACAAACCGTACATTTTCTTTTGAAAATCCGGTTGCTGTGCATAACCTCACGTTTATCCAAACGGTTTGTCCGCATATTTCACATAGTTATGATTTCCGGTTTTGCCTTATTTTACGCGGATTTTTTTATTTTTACACTTATCCACACCCTTTAATAAGGCTACTGCGGATTTTTTTATTTAATATTTATTCTAAAGGCTGAAGGGAGCTTACACATCATGAAAATTACATGTACTAAAAATGACCTGCTAAAAGGTGTGAATACCGTTATGAAAGCCGTTCCTTCAAAAACAACAATGCCGATCCTGGAATGTATTTTGATTGATGCCTCTTCCGGTATGATCAAATTTACGGCTAATGATATGGAACTTGGTATCGAAACTATTGTGGAAGGAACTATCTGGGAAAAAGGAATAGTTGCTCTTGAAGCAAAGCTTTTTTCAGAGATCATCCGAAAACTGCCTGAAAACGATGTTATTATTTCTTCAGATGAAAAAAATAATACACAGATCATATGTGAGAAAGCAAAATTCTCCATTATGGGGAAAGAGGGAGAAGATTTCTCTTACCTTCCTTTTGTGGAAAAAGATTATAAAATCACAGTCTCTCAATTTACATTAAAAGAAGTGATCAGACAGACGATCTTCTCTATCGCACCAAATGACAGCAACAAGATGATGACAGGTGAGTTATTTGAAATTCACGAAAATGAACTGAGAGTTGTCTCACTGGATGGTCACAGAATTTCTATCCGGAAAATAGAACTGAAGTCAGAATACGGTGACAAAAAAGTGATCGTTCCAGGAAAAACACTGACTGAAGTATCAAAAATACTTTCCGGCGGAACAGAGGATATGGTGGATATCTATTTTACAGATAACCATATCGTTTTTGAGTTTGATCAGACAGTGGTAGTATCCAGGCTGATTGAAGGAAATTATTTCCGTGTCAACCAGATGCTTTCGAATGACTATGAGACAAAGGTCACAATCAACAAAAAAGAATTTCTGGACTGTATTGACAGAGCTACGCTTCTGGTAAAAGAGGGGGACAAACGGCCAATTATCCTCAATATCGCAGAAGGTGTTATGGAGCTTAAAATCTCATCTCAGATCGGTTCTATGGATGAGGTGATCGACATCAGTCTGGAAGGCAAGGACATTAAGATTGGCTTTAATCCTAAATTCCTGATCGACGCTCTTCGCGTGATCGACGATGAAATGATAGATATTTATTACATGAATCCGAAAGCGCCATGTTTTATCAGAGACGAGGAACAATCCTATATCTATCTGATCCTACCGGTCAACTTTGTAGATGCATGATCCTTTTTTGAAAAAAAGATGTCACATAACGCAGGAGGAAAAATGGAAGTATCTGAAATCAGGTTAAGAGAGGAATATATTAAGCTCGGACAGGCCTTAAAGGCTGCCGGGCTTGCCCAGTCCGGGGTGGATGCCAAATACATGATACAGGATGGAAATGTCCTGGTAAATGGTCAGCCGGAATTCCAAAGAGGAAAGAAACTCTATGAAGGAGATGAAATCTCATGCGGAGATGTTCGGATCCGGATCACAAAATAATCGCGTAAAGATGGGGTAAAAATGATCGTCGAATCAATAAAACTGAATCATTTTCGTAATTATGACAGGCTGGAGCTGGATTTTCATAAGGGGACGAATCTTTTTTACGGAGATAATGCGCAGGGAAAGACAAATATACTGGAATCTGTATATTTATGCGGAACTACGCGTTCTCATAAAGGGAGCAAGGACAGGGAGATCATCCATTTTGGGGAGGAAGAGTCGCATATCTGTATGCGGATCCGGAAAGGAGACATTCCCTACCGCATTGATATGCACTTGAAAAAGAATAAGGCGAAAGGGATTGCGATCAATGGTGTGCCGGTAAAAAAGGCAAGTGAGCTCATTGGTCTTGGCAATTTTGTATTTTTTTCTCCAGAGGATCTTAATATCATCAAAAACGGGCCTTCGGAACGGCGGCGCTTTCTTGATATGGAGATGTGCCAGCTTGATAAAATATATCTGTATCATCTGTCAAATTACAATAAGGTGCTGAATCAGAGAAACAGGCTTCTAAAGGATTTTTCTGTTTATAATGAATCACAGGCTATGCTTGATGTTTTAGATGAGCAGCTTGTTTTGTACGGAAGTGACCTTATCAGGCTGAGGAGCGTTTTTGTTTCTGAGCTAAATGAGATATTAAGACAGATACACAGCAGTCTTTCCGGGAGGAAGGAGACACTCGTGCTGGAATACGAGGCAAATGCGTGTGTGGATATGTTTGAAAATGCTCTGAAAAAAAACAGAGAAAAGGATGTCAGGACGCGACTTACAAATGCGGGTCCGCACAGAGATGATCTGTGTTTTCTGATCAATGGAATAGATATACGGAAATATGGTTCACAGGGGCAGCAAAGGACTGCCGCCCTGTCTTTGAAGCTTGCAGAAATAGAGCTTGTAAAGCAAAATGTGAAGGATACGCCAGTACTTCTTCTGGATGATGTACTTTCTGAGCTGGATTCCAGCCGGCAGAAATATCTGCTTGAGAGTATTCATGATATACAGACGATGATCACATGTACTGGGATTGATGATTTTGTCAGTTACAATTTTCAAATAAATAAACTGTTCCAGGTGATTTGTGGAACGGTTCATGAAAAGTAGATTAGGAGGGTTTCAATGAGTGCAGAATACGGTGCAGATCAGATCCAGATCCTGGAAGGTCTGGAGGCAGTAAGAAAAAGACCCGGAATGTACATCGGAAGTACTTCGGCAAGAGGACTTCATCATCTGGTTTATGAGATAGTAGATAATGCAGTTGACGAGGCTCTGGCCGGATTTTGTAATTATATCACCGTGACGATCCATAAAGACAACTCCGTTACCGTGACAGATAACGGGCGCGGTATCCCGGTAGGCATCAACCATAAATCGGGACTTCCGGCAGTTGAGGTTGTATTTACGGTGCTTCATGCAGGAGGAAAGTTCGGCGGTGGAGGATATAAGGTATCCGGAGGACTGCACGGCGTGGGCGCATCTGTAGTAAATGCGCTGTCTGTATGGCTGGAAGTAACGATCTGCCGGGAGGGCAAGGTATACCGTCAGCGCTATGAAAGAGGCCATGTGGTAGAAAAGCTTCAGGTGATCGGCTCGTGTGATCCTTCCACATCAGGAACGACAGTGACGTTCCTGCCGGATGATGAGATCTTTGAGGAGACTGTTTTTGATTTTAATACATTAAAACAGCGTCTGAGAGAGATGGCTTTTCTGACGAAAGGCATCAAGATCGCTCTGACAGATGAGAGAGAAGAGGAAAAGATTGAAAAGGTGTTCCACTATGAGGGTGGGATCAAGGAATTTGTCGCATACCTGAACAAGGGAAAGAATGCGCTGTATGACGATATTATGTTCTTTGAAGGAGAGAAGGATGGTGTGTACGTCGAGGTGGCGATGCAGCACAATGATTCCTACTCGGAAGGAAGCTACAGTTTTGTAAATAATATCACAACTCCGGAGGGTGGTACGCATCTGACGGGATTTAAAAATGCGCTGACAAAGACCTTTAATGATTATGCGAGAGCAAATAAGCTCATTAAGGACAGTGATCAGAACCTCTCAGGAGATGATATCCGGGAGGGTCTGACGGCGATCATCAGTGTGAAGATCGGGGAACCGCAGTTTGAGGGACAGACGAAGCAGAAGCTGGGCAACAGTGAGGCGAGGGGAGCTGTCGAAGGTATTGTGTCGGATCAGTTAATGATCTTCCTGGAGCAGCATCCGCAGGTAGCGAAGATCATTGTAGAAAAATCGATCATGTCGCAGCGCGCAAGGGAAGCTGCGAGAAAAGCGCGCGACCTTACCAGAAGGAAATCAGCTCTTGACGGTATGTCTTTGCCGGGAAAGCTTGCCGACTGCTCGGATAAGGATCCGTCTAAATGTGAAATCTATATCGTGGAGGGAGACTCTGCCGGAGGCTCTGCCAAGACAGCAAGGAGCCGTGCGACACAGGCGATCCTTCCGCTTCGCGGAAAAATCCTGAACGTGGAAAAGGCAAGGCTGGACCGCATTTATGGAAATGCAGAGATAAAAGCAATGATCACAGCGTTCGGAACGGGAATCCATGATGATTTCGATATTACGAAGCTGCGCTATCATAAGATCATCATTATGACAGATGCCGACGTGGATGGCGCGCATATTGCGACGCTGCTGCTGACATTTTTGTACCGGTTTATGCCGGAGCTGATAAAGCAGGGGTATGTGTATCTGGCACAGCCGCCGCTTTACAAGCTGGAGAAAAACAAAAAAGTATGGTATGCCTACAGTGATGAACAGCTTCAGAATATTCTCAATGAGGTAGGGCGCGACCAGAATAATAAGATCCAGCGTTATAAGGGACTGGGAGAGATGGATGCAGAACAGCTCTGGGAGACAACGATGGATCCGGAGCGCAGGATACTGAAAAAAGTGGTGATGGATGAGGATCAGTCAACAGAGATTGATGTGACGTTTACAACTCTGATGGGAGATCAGGTAGAGCCAAGACGTGAGTTTATTGAGGAGAATGCGAAGAAGGTAAGAAACTTGGACATTTAACCACAGTCAGGAGGAAAAATCATTGGAAGATAATATTTTCGACCAGATAAAAGAAATAGACCTGAAAAAAACAATGGAGGAGTCGTATATCGACTACGCCATGAGTGTAATCGCAGCGCGTGCGCTGCCGGATGTAAGGGACGGACTGAAGCCGGTACAAAGGCGTGTCCTCTATTCCATGATCGAGCTGAATAACGGTCCTGACAAGCCTCACAGAAAATGTGCCCGTATTGTCGGTGATACAATGGGTAAGTACCATCCGCACGGCGACAGCTCTATCTATGGAGCACTTGTCAATATGGCACAGGAGTGGTCCACGCGGTATCCTCTCGTGGATGGTCATGGAAACTTTGGTTCTGTTGACGGGGACGGCGCTGCAGCGATGCGTTATACAGAGGCAAGACTGAGCAAAATTTCCATGGAGATGCTCGCTGATATTAACAAAGATACGGTGGATTTTTCTCCGAACTTTGACGAGACAGAGAAGGAGCCGACCGTGCTTCCGGCGCGCTTTCCAAACCTTCTTGTCAATGGTACTTCAGGTATCGCGGTAGGTATGGCAACGAATATTCCGCCGCACAATTTAAGAGAAGTAATCTCGGCGGTAGTAAAGATAATCGACAATCGCGTAGAAGAAAAAAGAGATACCTCGATCGAAGAGATCATGGAGATCATAAAAGGACCGGATTTCCCGACCGGGGCACAGATCCTGGGTACGCGTGGGATCGAGGAGGCATACCGGACAGGAAGAGGCAAGGTCCGCGTGCGCGCGATCACGAATATCGAGACAATGCAAAATGGGAAGAGCAGGATTATTGTGACAGAGCTTCCCTACATGGTAAACAAGGCGCGTCTGATCGAGAAGATAGCGGAGCTGGTGCGTGATAAGCGGGTTGACGGGATCACTGCGATCACAGATGAGTCAAACCGCGAGGGAATGCGCATCAATATTGAGCTTCGAAGAGATGCAAATGCAAATGTGATCCTGAACCAGCTTTATAAGCATACGCAGCTTCAGGATACGTTTGGTGTAAATATGCTTGCACTGGTAAACAATCAGCCAAAGGTAATGAATATCCATGAAATGCTGCTGCATTATATCCGCCATCAGGAGGATGTCGTTACCAGAAGAACAAGATATGAGCTGAATAAAGCAGAAGAGCGGGCACATATTTTACAGGGTCTGCTGATCGCGCTTGATAATATTGACGAGGTGATCCAGATCATCCGCGGATCACAGAATACGCAGATCGCAAAGACGGGGCTGATGGAGCGCTTCGGGCTGACAGAGGCACAGGCGCAGGCGATCGTGGACATGAGGCTGCGTGCGCTGACCGGTCTGGAACGGGAAAAGCTCGAGACGGAATATAAAGAGCTGATGAAAAAGATCGAGGAGTACAAGGCGATCCTTGCAGATGAAGCCCTTCTTCTTGGTGTGATCAAAAAAGAGATCACAGTGATCATGGATAAGTACGGCGACGAAAGAAGAACCTCGATAGGATTTGATGCGTTTGATATTTCGATGGAGGATATGATCCCGGACGAAAATGCGGTCATCACAATGACGAAGCTTGGGTATATTAAGCGTATGACACCCGATAATTTTAAGAGTCAGAATCGTGGCGGCAAGGGAATTAAAGGAATGCAGACGATTGATGACGACTACATAGAAGAGCTTCTGATGACAACGACACATCACTTCCTGATGTTCTTCACAAATAAGGGAAGAGTGTACCGGCTCAAAGCGTATGAGATACCGGAAGCAGGAAGAATGGCGCGCGGTACTGCGATTATCAATCTACTCCAGCTGATGCCGGATGAGAAGATCACAGCGCTTATCCCGATCAAAGAATATAAAGAGGGCCGTTTTATGTTCATGGCAACGAAAAACGGTATTGTGAAAAAGACGCCGATCACTGATTTTGCAAATGTGAGAAAAACTGGTCTGGCTGCCATCAATCTCCGGGAAGAGGATGAGTTAATCGAGGTCAAATTCACAAATAATAAGAAAGACATTTTCCTCGTGACGAAGTACGGTCAGTGCATCCGGTTCAGTGAACGGGATGTAAGAAGTACAGGAAGAGTATCCATGGGTGTCATCGGTATGAATCTGTCTGACGGCGATGAGGTGGTAGGCATGCAGCTCGATACGCAGGGAGAATACCTGCTGATCGTATCAGAAAATGGTATGGGCAAGCTCACCTCTATTGAGGAGTTTACTGCGCAGAACCGCGGCGGAAAAGGTGTGAAATGCTACAAGATCATGGAGAAGACAGGAAATGTTGTCGGTGTGAAGGCTGTCAGCCGGGATAATGAGGTCATGATGATCAATACTGAGGGGATCATCATTCAGATGTCCTGCGAGGATATCTCTGTTCTCGGAAGAGTGACAAGCGGCGTGAAGCTTATGAACATCAACACAGATACTGAGGTAAAGGTAGCAAGCATTGCCAAGGTCCGTGAACCTGCGGCAAAGACAGAAGAAGATACGTTAAAGGAACTGGAAGAAGAGCTGAAGAAAGAAGAATAACTGGATGAGAGTACGAAGGTTAATCGCCATATGGGCGGCAAAGCTTGTCAGTACCGGGTGTAAGCTTTCCGGCAGGCAGGGAGTTACGTTTGCCGGAAAGATCGCACTGAAGATAGATCCGAAGATCCTTGGGGATCTGGCTTCTCAGGTACGCGAAAAGATTTTTGTTGTCTGTGGCACGAATGGAAAGACAACTACAAATAATCTGCTCTGTGCGGCTGTCGAGTCAGAAGGGAAGAAGCTGGTGTGCAATCATACAGGCTCTAATATGCTCGCAGGCGTGGCGGCTGCCTTCGTGCTGGCGGCAAAAAATAACGGGAAGCTGGATGCAGATTATGCGTGCATTGAGATAGACGAGGCTTCTACGCTTCGCACATTTCCGCATTTTAAGCCGGATTTTATGGTGCTGACCAATCTTTTCCGCGATCAGCTCGACCGATACGGTGAGATTGATACAACAATGGATATGCTAAAACGTGCGATGCAGATGGCTCCGGATATGACAGTCATAGTAAACGGAGATGACGCACTGTCTTCATATCTGGCGATGGAGAGCCATAATCCATATAAGACTTACGGGATCACGGAGCAGGTGTTTGAGTCACACAGTGAGCATGAGATCAGAGAGGGACGGTTCTGCAAGAAATGCGGCGCCCGTCTGGAGTATGAGTTTTACCACTATAGCCAGATCGGAAAGTATGACTGCCCGAACTGTGATTTTACAAGACCGCCGATCGACTTTGAGGCGTCTGCCATAGATATGACAGATGGACTGCAGTTTGATGTGGAAGGACGTCATATCGCGGCAAACTATCGCGGATTTTATAATATTTATAATATCCTTGCCGCTTACAGTGCGGCCCGTACTGCAGGAATGAAGCTGGAAAATTTTGACCAGGTGCTGCAAAGCTTTCATCCGCAGAACGGACGCATGGAGCACTTTGAAATAAACGGCACGGAGGTACTTTTGAATCTGGCAAAGAATCCGGCCGGATTCAACCAGAATATCTCGGCAGTGATGGAGGACGAAAAAGAAAAGGATATTATTATCGTGATCAACGATAATGCGCAGGACGGAACGGATATTTCCTGGCTGTGGGATGTGGATTTTGACCGTTTTTCAGATCCATCGATCCGCTCTGTCACCGTCAGCGGTATCCGGTGCGAGGATATGAGACTTCGCATGAAGTATGTGGATATCGAATCAGAGCTTATTGCGGATGTAAAAAGCGCGATAGAGGCAAGAATTGGAGACGGCTGCAAAAATCTGTATGTGCTGGTTAATTATACGGCGCTGTTTTCTACGCGGAACCTCCTGGCAGAGATGCAGAAGAAATAGGCGCGCGGGGAAGTCGGACGGGACATGGACGGGAGGCTGTCATGAAGATTAAGATAGGACATTTATATCCGGATCTGCTTAATCTGTATGGAGATAGAGGGAATATCCAGTGCATGAAGAAACGCTGTGAGTGGCGTGGGATCGAAGCGCAGGTTCAGGAGTTCCATATTTCAGATCAGGTAGATTTTTCGGATCTTGATATTGTACTGCTTGGCGGAGGTTCTGACAGAGAGCAGATGCTGGTATGCGAAAAATTAAAAACAATCCGTGAGGATTTTAATGAGTATGTTGTGGATAACGGCGTCGTTATCGCGGTCTGCGGTGGATTTCAGCTGCTTGGACACTACTATGATACAGAAAACGGGAGGATTGAAGGGCTTTCTCTGGTAGATCTCTATACAGAACAGGAGAGTCCGCGTCTGATCTCAAATATTGTCATAGAAAACGATGCGTTTGAATATCCCATCGTCGGCTTTGAAAATCATGGAGGACGTACCTATATCGGCGAAAATCAACCGCTTGGCAAGGTGCTCTTCGGTCATGGAAATAATGGAAAAGACGGTGTAGAAGGGGTCCTCTATAAAAATGTGGTGGGCACGTATCTGCATGGGCCTCTGCTTCCTAAAAATCCGCACGTCTGTGATTATCTGATCAGACACGCACTGGAGCGCAGATATGGGAGATCAGAGCTGGAGCCGCTGGATGACGCACAGGAACTGGAAGCAAACAGATACATCGTTGAACGGTTTGTCAAACAGAGGGGCTGAAAAAGTGCTTGACAAAAAACCAAAAACACGGTAGGTTATATGCGTATAAGTAAATAAATATTTTTCTCTTATTCAGAGTGGTGGAGATACAAAGGATCTGTGAAGCCACGGCAACCCCGGAATCGGAAGGTGCCAACCTGAGCGAGTAAACTCGAACAATAAGGGGATTTGATTCAACTGATTAAGTCCGCCTTTTCGGCGGATTTTTTGTGTTAAAAGAAAGGAAGGAACAGAAGATGGATAAATTATTATTTACGTCTGAATCAGTAACAGAAGGACATCCGGATAAGATGTGCGATCAGATCTCAGATGCGATCCTGGATGCGCTTATGGAACAGGATCCGATGAGCCGTGTTGCCTGTGAGACAGCTACTACGACGGGGCTGGTACTGGTGATGGGAGAGATCACAACAAAGGCTTATGTAGATATTCAGAAGATCGTGCGTGATACCGTCCGGGAGATCGGATATACGAGAGGAAAATATGGCTTTGATGCGGATACCTGCGGAGTGATCACGGCAATTGATGAGCAGTCTACGGATATTGCCATGGGCGTAGACAAAGCACTTGAAGCAAAAGAAAATAAAATGACAGATGACGAGATCGAGGCGATCGGAGCCGGAGATCAGGGTATGATGTTTGGATATGCGACAAATGAGACAGACGAGTATATGCCATACCCGATCAGCCTTGCTCACAAGCTTGCTCTTCAGCTTACGAAGGTAAGAAAGGACGGGACACTTTCCTATCTGCGCCCGGATGGAAAGACACAGGTGACGGTAGAGTATGATGAAAATGGCAGACCGTCAAGACTGGATGCAGTCGTTTTATCTACTCAGCATGATCCGGATGTGACGCAGGAGCAGATTCATGAGGATATCAAAAAGCATGTATTTGATGTGATACTTCCAAAGGAGATGATTGATGATGAGACAAAGTTCTTTATCAATCCGACGGGACGTTTTGTGATCGGGGGACCGCATGGAGACAGTGGTCTGACCGGACGGAAGATCATCGTAGACACATATGGCGGATATGCAAGACACGGCGGCGGTGCTTTTTCAGGAAAGGACTGCACAAAGGTTGACCGTTCTGCAGCATATGCGGCACGCTATGTGGCAAAGAATATCGTAGCTGCAGGTCTGGCAGATAAATGTGAGATCCAGTTGTCCTATGCGATCGGTGTGGCAAGACCGACGTCTGTTATGGTGGATACAGCAGGTACTGGAAAGCTTTCAGATGAAAAGCTGACAGAGATCGTGCGTGAAAACTTTGATCTGCGTCCGGCGGGCATTATCAAGATGCTTGATCTGCGCCGTCCTATCTACAAACAGACAGCGGCTTATGGACATTTCGGAAGAAATGATCTGGATCTGCCGTGGGAGAAACTCGATAAGGTAGATATACTCAGAAAATATCTGGCATAATCATAACGCATAAAAGTAAGAAAATCCGGGCAAGCCTTCGGAAGCTGCAAAGAGGAATGCAGTTTCCGGAGGTTTTTCCTGTCTTTTATAAAAAGTTTAGAATTATAGCATATTGTTTAGATGCGTTGTGATTTTGGTTATGCTATACTTACACATATGAGGTGATATTGTGAAGCTGAAGACCAGACTTATTATAGCGTTTCTGATCATTATTCTGGCTCCGAGTATTCTTTTCGGAGTAGCACTTCTCGGATTTACAAAATATCAGATGAATACGCTTGAAGAAAGCTATGGGATACCCATTTCGTACGAAAATATATCAGATTCCATGCAGGTGATCGGAAAGACGACGCAGGATGTCTTTGAAGAGCTGAAGAAGCAGGCAGATGCAGATCCCCGGAAATTTCTGGACAAAGAATATTTGGGACAGATCAATACCAGCCTGATGGACAAGCATTCATTTTTACTGGTGCGCCTTGGAGATACTCTGTATTATAACGGTTCAGAGGAGGACGTGAGCGAGCTGTTCGATCAGCTTCCCGCTTATCGGGGGTTTGTCAGCGCATCAGACGGGGGCTCCTATATAGGACGCACGGTACAGGCCTTTGTCAAGCAGCTGGATCTTTTGCTTGAAAATGATCAGGAGGCAAGTATCTTTGTAGTATCGTCAGCCAGTAAAATCGTCTCTCAGACGAAAAAGCTTATGGTAGATCTTCTGATCTCGATCGGCATTATCCTTGTATTTACAGCGTTTCTCATGATCATATGGATCTATACGGGGATTCATACACCGCTTGGAAAGCTCAGTGAGGCGACACATCGGATCAAGGAGGGAGATTTTGATTTTGAGCTGGAGGCAAAGGGACACGATGAGATCAGTGAGCTGTGCCGTGATTTTGATGAGATGAGACAGAGGCTTAAAGACCTTGATGAAGAAAAGAAGACGTTTGACCGTCAGAGCAAGGAGCTGATCAGCAATATTTCCCATGATCTGAAGACGCCGATCACGGCAGTTAAGGGATATGTCGAAGGGATCATGGACGGCGTCGCAGATACACCGGAGAAAATGGACCGCTACATCCGCACGATCTATATCAAGGCCAATGATATGGATCGTCTGATCAACGAGCTGACGTTTTATTCAAAGATAGATACAAACAGGATCCCTTATAATTTTAACAAAATTGACGTGACAGAGTATTTTGATGACTGTGCGGAGGAGGTCGGACTTGAAATGCGGGAAAGGAACATTGTTTTCTCGTATATCAATACGACAGATCCGGGCGCGCTGATCATTGCGGATGCAGAGCAGCTAAAAAGAGTCATCAATAATATTATCGGAAATTCTGTAAAATATATGGATAAGCCTAAGAAGTACGTGCAGCTGCGCGTTATGGATATTGGAGACTTTATACAGATCGAGCTTGAGGATAATGGAAAAGGCATTCCCAATAAAGATCTGGTATCTATCTTTGACCGGTTTTACCGGACGGATCTGTCTCGCAATTCTTCTCAGGGAGGGAGCGGCATCGGCTTGTCTATTGTGAAAAAGATCATTGAAGACCATGGCGGACGGATATGGGCTACGAGCAGAGTAGGAGAAGGAACTACGATGCATTTAGAAATAAGAAAATATCAGGAGGTACCTGGAAATGAGTAGAATACTGATCGTGGAAGACGAGATAGCGATTGCAGATCTGGAGAAGGATTATCTGGAGCTGTCAGGATTTGAGGTGCAGACAGAAAATTCAGGAGATACAGGATTAAAGCGTTCGCTGGAGGAGGATTTTGATCTGATCATCCTGGATCTGATGCTCCCGGAGGTAGACGGATTTGAAATCTGCCGGCAGATCAGGACAAAGAAGAATGTTCCGGTGATCATGGTATCTGCAAAGAAGGATGATATTGATAAGATCCGGGGGCTGGGACTGGGAGCGGATGATTATATGACGAAACCATTTAGCCCCAGCGAGCTTGTGGCGCGTGTAAAAGCACATCTGGCGCGGTATGAGCGTCTCGTAAACAGCAATGTACAGGAAAATGATATTATCGAGATCCGCGGGATCAAGATCGACAAGACTGCGCGCCGTGTATGGATCGAAGGAGAGGAAAAGAATTTCACGACAAAGGAATTTGATCTTCTGACCTTTCTTGCACAGAATCCAAACCATGTCTATACGAAGGAAGAGCTTTTCAAGGAAATCTGGGATATGGAATCGGTCGGCGATATCGCCACGGTTACGGTACATATCAAGAAGATACGTGAAAAAATAGAAAAACAGTCATCAAAGCCGCAGTATATCGAGACGATATGGGGCGTCGGCTACCGTTTTAAGGTATAAATCAGAAAAAAATTGACAAACAAGTTTCTTTTTTGTATTATTTTTATTGCATAGGAAATTCCATCCTATGCAATAAAGATGCTCCGCAGGGAAGCATACACAATTATACACAATTCTAAGAGGTACTGTTATGAGCCGGAAAGTTTTCATCTGTAAATTCAGATCAGCGATTTGATAAATTCCGGCTGTCCGTCTGCCCTTTTCCGGGCAGTTTTTCCAAACATATAGAAAACTGAATAAGAAAGACAGATTCTGGAGGTTTAAGGATATGAAGTGGAATATAAGGAGACAAACGGGACTTCTGTATCTGTGTGAGCTACCGTATTCGTTTCGGATGGTAGATGCTGTGTGGGTGATTTTTCTGCTGGAAAGGGGATATTCCCTGGCAGAAGCAGGACTTGCAGAGGGGGTCATGCACAGCACAAGTATGATCTGTGAAATTCCCACAGGAATGCTGGCGGATCTTTTTGGGAGAAAGCGGACAATGATATTGTCCGGAATAGCCGGAATGTGTTCCGGGATTTTTATGAGTCTGGACGGATGGAGAGGCTGGATTTATGTTGGTATGATGTTTTCCGCATTCAGCTGCAATCTGTTGTCCGGTACGCAGGAAGCGCTTGTGTACGATAGCCTGCTGGAGGCCGGACAGGAGCGCATGTATCGGAAGGTATGGTCAGGAATCAGTGTGACGGGGAGAGTTTCAAGAGCAGCTGCGTGTGCGATGAGTCCTGTGGCAATCGCAATCGGATACCGACATACCTACGGTGTGATGGTAGTTCTGTGCTTTAGCGCAGTACTTTTGATGATGTGGGTACAGGAACCTGCTGTGACAGAAATGCAGAAAAGAAGGATAAAAAATCATCCGGCAGAAGAAATGGTCAGCCTGACAGGAAGTTATCCGGGGAAAATGGTACAGCGTATCCGCACACATGTCGCGCAGACGGTACGTTTTGTCTGTGCGCATCCGCTCGTAATGTGCAGGATTTTTGCGGATGCGGCGATCGCCTGTCCGTGTTACCTGATTTTGATGTATTTACAGGAGCATCTTGTAAACTGTGGCTGGCCAAAAGCGTTTATAGGAATACCGGTATTGATTATTTCGATGGCGGGAGCTGTCGGGGCGTCTGTGGCGGCAAAAAGCAGTATGGGGATAAAAAAAGCAGTTCTTGTGTGCGGCCTGTTTGGAGGGATCGGCACGTGTCTGACGGGTGCACAGCAGATCGCAGTCATTCTTTTTGGAGCATGCGCCGCTCAGTTTAGTGAAGGGTTTTCCGGTATCCTGGTCAGTGAAAGTGTAAATCAGGATTTTACGAGTGATCAGAGAGCAACGCTTGTCAGTATTGACAGTATGATGTACTCTGTACTTATGGTCGCAGCCAGTCCTGTTACCGGATTTTTAGGGAGCAGGTTTGGGGTAGAGGCTTCCTTTTATCTGCTGGGGAGCATACTTAGTGCAGGGACGGTGCTGTATGGGATCACTCTGATATGGAAAAAGCGCAGTATCTGTAAAAGACCAGACAAAGACCAGAGAAGCAGAACACAATAAGGATCAATGGAGAGAGACATGAAAATCTTATATGAGGATAAAGAGATCATTGTCTGCTGCAAGGAAGCAGGCATTGCAGTACAAAGCGCCCGTATCGGGCAGCAGGATATGGTGAGTATGTTAAATAATTATCTGGCAGGGGAAGCGTGCGGATATGTAGAAAATGGTGTGCATACTGTGGAAAACTCTCCTGAAAAATCAGAGAGCCGTGGAAAAGGGCCGAACTCAACCGGAGGATATGCAAAAGCACGCAAGGGACAGGAAGCTGTGCAGATTCATGTTGTGCATCGCCTGGATCAGCCGGTTGAAGGGATCCTTGTATTTGCCAAGACGAAACGTGCAGCTTCGGAGCTTGGCAGACAGGTATCGGACGGCAGGATGAAAAAGATATATCATGCGGTATGCTGTATGGAAAAGTGTCCGGAAAGAAAAGAGGACAGCATTACGCTGGTGGATTATCTGGTAAGAGATGGAAGAAACAATACTTCTTTTGTATCAGATCAGAATCATAAGGATGCAAAGAGGTCTGTGCTTGCCTGTCGTATTTTAAAAACAGTGGATGCTTCGGTTGGAAGGGATGCTTCGGGGGACGGAAAGGTGTACGCTCTGGCTGAGATCAATCTCGGCACGGGGCGTCATCATCAGATCAGAGTCCAGATGTCTCACGCCGGAATGCCTCTTTACGGAGACAGAAAGTATAATACACGGTGGGAGGAATATGTGTTGCCTCCAGGTGAGGACAGAACACCGGATCGCAGGATGGAACATGGCGTACAGCTTGCGCTGTGTGCGTCAGAGCTTTCTTTTGTTCATCCCGTTTCAGGAAAGCAGATGACATTTGCAATAAAACCGCAGGGCAGGATTTTTGACATTTTTGGAGATGATAATTTCCGGGTATAGAAAAATCTGAATAAAACATACTAAAGGCATCGGAACAGTTTTGAGAACAGCTACAGAGGAATGACTGGAAGGTGCAAAAGTATGTCAGAGGGAAAAAAATTACTCAGAGGAGCAGGGGTCACGCTGGCAGTATATTTTGTGATAAAATATCTGCTGCCATACGTGACTCCTTTTTTAATTGCATATGTGCTGGTGCATATGCTCAATCCGGTGGTCGAGGCGATCAGAAAAAAACTGAACTGGAAAAAAGAAGTGATCGTTTCTGTTTTGCTGGCGGTGATACTGGTGCTGTTTTCCGGTCTGTTTTATATTATTTACTGTCAGCTTATGGTTCAGATCCGCAAGATCGCCATGAATTTTGATTATTATTATTCCTGTTTCTGCAACATTGTGGATGACTGCTGCTTAATGGCAGAAAAAAGTTTTGGGATCAGAGTGGATGAGGTCCGGGAATTTGTCTATACCAGCCTGGAGCATGCGTCACAGCAGATCAGAGTCTATATTATTCCCGGTATTGTCAATTATTCTGTCAGGTATCTCAAAAAGATCGCTGACGCAGGCCTGTTTTTGATGATGTTGTTTGTAGCGGTTATCCTGCTTATGAAGGATTATGATGAGATGAAGGAAAAGCTGCAGAAGTATGAATGGTACAGGCATTACCATAATATTTCAAAACGGATGTGGAAACAGGGGGGAATGTATATGAAAGCGCAGATGATGATCATCCTGGTGATCATGGTCATTTGCACGGTCGGGTTATGGGCGCTTGGAAATCCGTATTTTCTGGTTCTTGGAATACTGATCGGTCTGATGGATGCGCTTCCGTTTATCGGGACAGGCACAGTACTGATCCCCCTTTCTGTAGTGCTGCTGTTTCAGCAGAATTTCAGGCTGGCGGCAGGATATGTGGGACTGTTTCTGCTTACGTATGTCGCAAGAGAGCTTCTGGAGCCCCGGCTGATCGGAGCAAAGCTCGGTGTATATCCGTTTGTGATGATCGTGGTCGTTTATGTGGGGCTGTATCTCTTTGGAGCCGCCGGAGTGATCCTGGGTCCGGTCATGCTTTTAACAGTAATGGAGATCCTGCGGGAATTTCAGTAAACAGAATACAAAATATAAAATTTTTATAACATCAACGCAGAGAAATCAAATTTGATTGTATTTTAGATAATGAGGTGATATGATGTGGTATATGAAAACAGACGCGTCAGAAGGGGGAATTTTCTGACGTCTCAAAGTAAAAGGAGGATTATGACTATGTTAAAAGGAATACCGCAGATTTTGTCGCCTCAGATGCTCAAGGTTCTCTGTGAGATGGGACACGGGGATCGTATCGTGATCGCGGATGGTAATTTTCCATCTGAATCTGTAGGAAAGGATGCCATTGTACTGCGCTGTGACGGGCATGGCGTGCCGGAAATCCTTGATGCCATATTGAAGCTTTTCCCTCTCGATAAAAATGTAGAAAAGCCGGTAAACCTGATGGAAGTAACGCCGGGGGATCAGGTAGAGACACCGATATGGGATACGTACAAGGAGATTGTCGCAAAGCATGATGAAAGAGGCGGGCAGACCTTTGGCACGATCGAGCGTTTTGCTTTTTATGAGGAAGCACGTAAGGCATATGCAATCGTAGCTACAGGAGAAAAGGCATTATACGCAAATATCATGCTGCAAAAAGGCTGTGTGACAGAGTAAGGCGGAAGACGGCTTAATAAAATCTGGACATAAGCAACAGGCTTCATGTATAATATTACTATTCGGCAGTCCTTTGTATTTCATTATCGTAACGGGGCGGTTACAATATGTCATGAAAATGGAGCTGTATTTATGAAAAAGAATGCAAACGAGATTGCGCGCTCGCTGGCTATGATCACACAGCTGGGAGTCAGTATGCTGGCTCCTGTAGTGCTTTGCGCGGTTGTGGGAAACTGGCTTGATGAGCGTTTTGGCTGGTCTGTCACAGCCGTGTTATTAATACTTGGGATTATGGCAGGCGCCAGAAACACCTGGATTCTGGTCAAAGGTGTCATTCGTCCGGAAGCCGGGAGGAGATTAGAAAATGGAAAAGATAAAGAAAGTGAATGAGACGCTTGCAGAGCTTCTTTCGGGGATTCTGGTCTGCGGTCTGGTGATTCAGGCGGTCGAGCTTTGTGTTGCAGCCGTCTGGCCGGCGCTTGCCGGTTCGGTTTCATCTTTTGTCATCGGATTTTGGATCGGGATCGCTACTGCTATGGGACTGGCGATCCATATGTACCGTTCCATTGACCGGGCGCTGGATATGTCTTCCGGCGATGCAGAAGGATATATGAGAAAAGCATATCTGCTCCGTACGCTTATGATACTTCTGGCAGCGGGCGTTGTTTATTTTTTACATCTTGGTTATGTCATGGCGACTTTTCTGGGAGTGCTCTGTCTGAAATTCGGAGCTTTTCTGCAGCCGCTTATGCATAAAATCTGGAAAAGATTTCGGAAGTAGGGTATTTTTCCGTATTTCCAAGAATATGGGGGAAAGGAGGAAAAAGCGTGGAAACTGCGAATTTGCTGGCATCCTCGGGATCAGATGTGGATTTTATGATCCACGGGCTGTTCAGCTATGAACTATTCGGGCAGACTTTTTGGATCACAACGACTCATGTGGCGATTTTTATTGTGATGCTGATTATTCTGGCCTTTGCCGTGGCAGCGCGTATTGCGATCAAGCACGCGAGCGAGTATCCGACAGGCTTTCAGAACGTTGTAGAGCTGATCGTTGAGATGCTCGATGGCATGGTAGAAAAGAGCATGGGAGTAAATGCAAAGAAATTCCGAAATTATATAGGCACAATTTTTATTTTTATTTTTATCAGCAATATTTCGGGACTGTTCGGGCTGCGACCGCCCACAGCGGACTATGGCGTCACACTTCCGCTGGGTCTGATCACTTTTGGGCTGATCCAGTACAATAATATTAAATACAACAAATTCGGGGCGTTTACAGGCTTGTTCAAGCCTCTGCCGTTTTTATTCCCGATCAATCTGATCGGAGAGATCGCAGTGCCGTTTTCATTATCCTTACGTCTGTTTGGAAATGTTTTGTCCGGTACTGTTATGATGTCGCTGATCTATTCGCTTCTGTCAAAGGTTGCGATCGGATGGCCCGGATTTCTGCACATCTATTTTGATGTCTTTTCGGGAGCGATACAGACATACGTATTCTGTATGCTGACAATGGTATTCGTCTCCGACAAAATGCCCAGCAGTTCCGAATAGCAGCAAGACAGAAAAATCAGGATTTGCAAGCTTGCTTGCAAAAGACTGAGATTTTCTGCCCTGGGATAGGCGGAACGTAAAATTAATTTAAAATTTTAAGAAAAATCAGGAGGATCACATTATGGAAGGCATTACAAACGAAGGTTTAATTTTAGCATGTTCAGCAATTGGTGCAGGTCTTGCGATGATCGCAGGTATTGGACCTGGTGTCGGACAGGGTATTGCAGCAGGACACGGTGCAGCTGCAGTCGGAAGAAATCCGGGTGCGAAGGGCGATATTACATCTACGATGCTTCTTGGACAGGCGGTAGCCGAGACAACAGGTCTTTACGGTCTGGCTATTGCATTTATTCTCTTATTTGCAAACCCGCTGATCGGCAAACTCTGATAGAGAAGGTGCAGCTGCTGTGAGAGATGCACAGGCAGATGCACGCGAAAAAGATTGATAAAAATATAGAGTGAAAGGAGGCGAAATCTTGGAACGACTGTTTAATCTTGACCCACAGCTTTTACACGATGCCATTTTGCTGGCAATTGCAGTATTCGTGATGTTTCTGCTTTTGTCCTATCTTTTATTTAATCCGGCGCGTGATTTTTTAAAGAAGCGTGAGGAGAGAGTAAAGAATAATATTGATTCTGCGAATCAGGCAAATGCGGATGCACAGGCACTTCGTGCACAGTACGAAGAAAAGCTGCAAAATATTAACAAAGAGGCAGACGAGCTGATGAGTGCAGCGCGGAAAAAGGCTCTGGAGAATGAAGCAAAGATCATAGAGGATGCGAAGGCAGAAGCTGCACGCATTATAGAGCGGGCAAATCATCAGACAGAGCTTGCTGTAAAGAAAGCAGAGGATGATATTAAAAAAGAGATTATTTCAGTGGCATCTATGATCGCTGAGAAGGTGATCAAGGAGAACATTGATTTAAGTATCCAGGATTCGTTAGTGGATGATACATTAAAGGAGATAGGTGAACAGACATGGCAAAGCTAGTAGCAGGTACCTATGGGGACGCGCTGTTTGAGCTTGCTGTGGAAGAAAACCTTACAGACAGTCTGATGGAGGAAATCCAGATGGTTCAGACTGTGCTGAAAGAAAACGGTGACCTTGAAAAAATCCTGATGCACCCGGAGATTCCAAAGCAGAAGAAGCTTCAGGTGATCGAGGAGGTATTTAAGGGACGGATATCCGACGCCCTCACAGGTTTTTTGAGAATTGTGGTAACAAAGGGAAGATATAAAAATTTACCGGATATTTTTGCATATTTTATTGCAAGGGTGAAGGAATATAAAAAAATAGGGGTTGCGGAAGTGACTTCTGCAGTTCCTCTTACCGGAGAACAGAAGCGCAGGATTGAACAGAAGCTTCTGGATACGACCCGGTATAAGACAATGGAAATCGACTATAAGGTAGACGAAAGTAAGATTGGCGGACTGATGATCCGCATGGGCGACCGCATCGTTGACAGTACGCTGCGCAGCAGACTCGACCGTCTGACAGGCGGCCTTATGAAGATTTCACTAGAAAGCGAGAAAGAAGGTGTGCAGGCCTCATGAATTTAAGACCAGAGGAAATTAGTTCCGTGATCAAAGAACAGATTCAGAGATACTCCTCCGAGATCGCGGTGTCTGACACAGGTACTGTTATTCAGGTAGCAGACGGTATTGCGCGTATTTATGGCCTTGAAAAAGCGATGCAGGGTGAGCTTCTGGAATTTCCGGGAGACGTATACGGCATGGTACTTAACCTTGAGGAGGATAATGTAGGTGCGGTATTGCTTGGAAGCAGTGCTGATATTGGAGAAGGCGATATCGTAAAGACAACCGGACGAGTAGTTGAGGTGCCGGTTGGTGACGGGATGCTTGGACGAGTGGTGAATGCACTTGGACAGCCGATTGACGGAAAGGGACCGATCCATTCTGACAAGTACCGTCAGATCGAGAGAGTCGCTTCCGGCGTTATTGCCAGAAAATCAGTAGATACGCCACTGCAGACAGGTATTAAGGCGATCGATTCGATGGTGCCGATCGGCCGGGGACAGCGTGAGCTGATCATCGGAGACCGTCAGACAGGTAAGACGGCGATCGCGATCGACACGATCATCAACCAGAAGGGTCAGGGCGTAAAGTGCATTTATGTTGCGATCGGTCAGAAGGCTTCTACGGTAGCTTCCATTGTAAATACACTGGAAGAGTACGGAGCCATGGATTATACGACTGTCGTGGCGGCTACCGCAAGTGAGCTTGCTCCGCTGCAGTATATTGCACCGTATTCCGGCTGTGCGATCGGTGAGGAATGGATGGAAAATGGTGAGGATGTACTGATCATTTACGATGATCTGTCAAAGCATGCAGCAGCTTACCGTACACTCTCCCTGCTTTTGAAGCGTCCGCCAGGACGTGAGGCGTATCCGGGTGATGTATTCTATCTGCATTCCAGACTTCTGGAGCGTGCCGCAAGGCTTTCGGATGAGCTGGGTGGAGGTTCCCTTACCGCGCTTCCGATCATTGAGACTCAGGCGGGCGATGTATCGGCGTACATTCCAACAAACGTGATCTCTATTACAGACGGACAGATCTATCTCGAGACGGAGATGTTTAATGCAGGATTCCGTCCGGCGGTAAATGCAGGTCTTTCTGTATCCCGTGTAGGAGGTTCGGCCCAGATCAAGGCAATGAAGAAGATCGCGGCTCCGATCCGTGTTGAGCTGGCACAGTACCGTGAGCTGGCAGCATTCTCCCAGTTTGGTTCAGAGCTTGACGATGATACGAAAGAGAAGCTGGCTCAGGGAGAACGGATCAGAGAGATCCTCAAGCAGCCGCAGTACAAGCCAATGGCAGTGCAGTATCAGGTTATCATTATCTATGCTGCAACGAAGAAATATCTGCTTGATATTCCGGTAGAGAATATTCTGCGTTTTGAACAGGAATTCTTTGCATTTCTTGATACAAAGTATCCTGAGATCCCGGAAAGCATTGCAAGGGAAAAGCAGATCACGCAGGAGACAGAAGCATCGTTACAGGCGGCGATCAACGAGTTTAAGGCAAGCTTCAAATAGGTGAAATGATTCGAAACAGCAGTACAATAAAAGCAGACAAAGCTGCAGATCAGATGGTGATTTTGGAAGCAGACGTCTCAATGACTGACTGTTTGGGATAACATGAAAAAGAGAGGATGTGACAGTATGGCCTCAATGAGAGATATAAAAAGGCGGCGCAACAGTATTGCCAGCACGCAGCAGATCACGAAGGCAATGAAGCTGGTATCTACAGTAAAGCTGCAAAAGACGAAGGCGCGTGCCGAGAGATCCAAGCCGTACTTCGACAAGATGTATGAAGTAGTGACTTCCATGCTGGCAAAATCCGGAACGATCGAGCATCCATATTTGAAGCCTCAGGCATCTGCAAAAAAGGCAGTTGTCCTGATCACATCGAATCGTGGTCTGGCCGGCGGATACAATTCAAATGTAATCAAGCTGATCACCGGTTCTGATATGAAACGGGAAGACCTTCTATTATTTACAGTTGGAAATAAGGGAAAGGAATATTTTTCGCGCAGAGATTATACGATCGCCAAAGAGTACCCTGAAGTGATCGAAAATCCTATGCTCGCGGATGCGAGGGAGATCTGTGCGGAGGTACTGGAGCTTTATGCGAAGGGAGAAGTCGGAGAAATCTATGTAGCATATACGTATTTCAAAAATACAGTGGTGCACGAACCGACACTTCTGAAGCTGCTTCCAGTAGAGGTGGATCCATCAGACATTGAAGCTGCAAGATCCAATTCCCTGATGAATTATGAGCCAAAGGAAGAGGAGGCTCTGGATCTGATCATTCCGAAATATATAACAAGCATTCTGTATGGTGCTCTGGTAGAATCTGTAGCCAGCGAGAATGGAGCAAGGATGCAGGCAATGGATTCTGCGACGAGCAACGCAGACGAGATGATAGATAAGCTGACCCTGCAGTATAACCGTGCACGTCAGGGTTCTATTACGCAGGAGCTGACAGAGATCATCGCAGGCGCAAATGCCACTAATGAAAGATAATGATAAGGAGAGTGATTGTAAAAATGCAGAACAAAGGTAAAATCACTCAGATTGTCGGTGCAGTATTAGATATTAAATTCACGGAAGGAAAGCTTCCGGCTATATATGAAGCAATCAACATCAGACGTACAAATGGAGAACTGCTCGTAGTAGAGGTTGCGCAGCATCTTGGCGATGAGACGGTAAGATGTATCGCAATGGGACCGACAGACGGCCTTGTACGGGGAATGGAGGCGGAGGCAACAGGAGCTCCGATCTGTGTTCCGGTCGGTGAGGCGACTCTGGGACGTATTTTTAACGTAACAGGTGACCCGATTGATAATAAGCCGGCTCCGAAAGATGTAAAGTATATGCCGATCCACCGTGATGCCCCGGCGTTTGAGGAACAGTCGACTTCCACAGAAGTCCTTGAAACAGGTATCAAGGTCGTAGATCTTCTCTGCCCCTATCAGAAGGGTGGAAAGATTGGTCTGTTTGGAGGTGCAGGAGTAGGAAAAACAGTTCTTATTCAGGAGCTGATCCGTAATATTGCGACAGAGCATGGTGGATATTCTGTATTTACCGGTGTAGGAGAGCGTACCCGTGAGGGAAATGACCTCTACCATGAAATGACAGAATCCGGCGTTATCAATAAGACAACGATGGTGTTTGGACAGATGAATGAGCCGCCTGGAGCAAGAATGCGGGTAGGTCTTACCGGTCTTACTATGGCAGAGAATTTCCGTGATGAGGGCGGAAAGGATGTGCTTTTGTTTATTGATAATATTTTCCGTTTTACACAGGCTGGTTCCGAGGTATCTGCTCTGCTTGGACGTATGCCTTCCGCTGTAGGATATCAGCCGACGCTGCAGACAGAGATGGGTGCTTTGCAGGAGCGTATCACATCTACAAAGAATGGTTCTATCACGTCCGTTCAGGCAGTATATGTGCCGGCCGATGACCTGACAGACCCGGCTCCGGCTACGACCTTTGCTCATTTGGATGCAACGACCGTACTTTCCCGTTCTATTGTAGAGCTTGGAATTTATCCGGCAGTAGATCCGCTCGAGTCGAGTTCCCGTATCCTTGATCCAAGGGTAGTAGGAGAAGAGCATTACCGTGTTGCGCGTGGCGTACAGGAGATTCTTCAGAAGTATAAAGAGCTTCAGGACATTATTGCAATCCTTGGTATGGACGAGCTTTCTGAGGATGATAAGCTTGTCGTAAGTCGTGCGAGAAAGGTACAGAGATTCCTTTCTCAGCCATTCTTTGTGGCGACACAGTTTACAGGATTGGATGGAAAATATGTGCCGCTTTCTGAGACGATTCGGGGATTCTCTGAGATTCTGGAAGGAAAGCATGACAGTATTCCAGAGAGCTATTTCCTGAATGCCGGAACCATAGACGAAGTAGTTGCCCGCGTAAAGTAGGGGGTGACAGATATGGCAGACGACAAGTATTTTGATCTGGAAGTCATCACTCCTGACCGGATTTTCTGGAAAGGCAAGGCTTTTATGCTGGAGCTTAATACGTCAGAGGGAGAGGTGGGGATTTATAAGCACCATATCCCAATGACAATGATCGTGGTTCCGGGTATCATGACGATCCATCTGGATGGTGAAAATAAAGAGGCTGCAGTCCATTCCGGTTTTATTGAGATCACAGATGACAGGATCACAGTAATGGCGGAGATTGCGGAGTGGCCGGAAGAGATCGATGCAAACCGTGCCCGCGAGGCACAGGAGCGCGCAGAGCGCAGACTCCGTACTCATGATCCAAAGATCGACACATCAAGAGCCGAGGTCGCGCTTCGGAAAGCTATGGTGCGGTTGGAGCTTTCGAAGATGAAGTAGCATTTTATGAGAAAATTTGCTGTTAAGTGTATTAAATGAAAAATCAGGTGTATTCCCCGACCGATAAAAGAAATTATCGGTTCGGGGGATTTTATTTAAGCAGATCCTCTTTCAATTAAAGAAGTACTAATTTCGATTTTTATTGGAATATCATTTCGTTCAGAAATTATACTTAAAAGTCTATTGAGTGCAGTTGCAGCCATACATGACGGATAAGCCTCTATTGTAGTCAAATTCGGATGAGCATTTTCTGAATAAAATGAATTGTCAAATCCAATGAAGGCTATATCGTCGGGGATTTTGTAACCTTTTGTTTGAAATGCCATCATTGCGCCTACTGCCTGAGCATCAGTATCAGCAATATAGCTTCTTGCAAACTGTTTTTTATGCTGCATAATTTCATTCATGTCAGCCTGTGCGCCATACATATTGGGCAGGATAACATTAATATCGCTGTTTCGCATAGACATTCTGTATTTTTCTAATGCCTGACAATAACCTGTAAAACGTTCTTCATAGTTTTGCAGCCTAAGAGAAGATTGTAAGTAACCAGGTTGGCATTTATATTTTTTAATAAGATATTCTGTTGCAAGATACGCACCTTGAATATTATTTACTTTTACGCAATTAACAGGAGGTGAAGTAAACCATGTATCCATAAGAACTAATGGAAAATCAAGGGACAAAAATCTTTTAAGTTTGTCTTTTGTAATATCAGTACCTAATAGAAGTATACCGGCACAATCGGAAAATTTGATTTTTTCTAAATTTTTATCAAAATCTTCATCGCCATATATTTTTAAACCTATGTATTTATATCCCTTTGAGGTTATTATTTTATCTAAACTTGAAGCTAGGTAACTAAAAAAAGGAGCTTCTTGAGGAGAGTGGTAATTAATATAGCGGATATAATATATCGTTCCAGTTAACTTCCCTTCCTTTGTTATAGTTGAAAAGTCATACCCATATTTATGTGCGGCTTCTAATATTCGTTTTTTTGTTATGGCACTTACACCAGGTTTGTTATTCAATGCTACAGAAACAGATGCTGCTGACAGATTTAATATTTTTGCAAGTTCTTTTGCTGTAATTGACAAAAGTATCCCCCTTTACAAAAAATTGATAAGATAATTAAATTAGGTGAATTAGGTAATAGTTAGGTAAAAAAGACCAAAAATACAGTTGATATTCATTGATAATTACTGTAATTTTACTATATCCGCGGAAGAAAGTAAATAAAAAAGAATTTTTGGGGGTAAAACATATGACTTATATTAAGTTGATATTATTTATTACAGCAATTTTATTATCTGTAATAGGAGGAAAAAGATTAAAAATCAATGCAGGAATAATAGCAATCGGTTTTGCATTTATATTTGGAATTACGATTACTGGTTTAGGTGTGAATGGTGTTGTAAATCTATTTTCGGCAAGATTGTTTGTTAATATGTTTTTAGTTACATTCTTCTTTGGTTATGCAACATCAAATGGTACAATGCTTAGTATTACGAAGTATCTATTCAAAAATTTTAAGGGAGCACCATGGCTTCTTCCATTGTTATTCTTTGCAATACCATTTTTAATGGCATTTGCAGGAGCGTCTACGGATTCAATTCTCTTATTTTTGAGTCCTATTGCATTTGCATTTATTATTGAGGCTGGGCTGCCGCCTATATTGACCTCTATTTTACTTTGGTCAACCTGTGCAGGAACATGGGCGCCATGGCTTACCAATTATGCTACATTCTCTTCATGGTTTGGCGAGTCTATTGGTATGGAAGCTGCAGAAGAAGGATTTACCAGATTGTTTATAATTGTTTGTATAATTAATATTTCATTTATGCTTATTTCGTATATTGTGCTTGGTGGCTGGAGAGTAAAATCTTCTGTCAAAATTCTTGAAGAAGAAAAAATAGAAATTACAAAAGAACAAAAAACAACATTGTATATTATTTTATGTGTAATTACTATTCTTATTTTGCCGACATTGATTCAGCTGATTATTCCAAATCCAGTAACAGAATGGATGAAAAATAATTTAACGATTCAAGTTTTGTCTGCATTAGGAATTATAGCAATGCATATCACTAAAACTGCGAATACGAATGATGTAATGAAAAATCAGATTCCATGGGGCTTGATTATTATGGTATGTGGTATGGCAATGTTAATGGGTGAAGCTGAAAGTCTTGGAGTGACAGATGCTATTAAATCACTGCTTGAATCTGAAGTGTTACCTACAGTAATAGTTGTTCCGTTTATTGCTGCTATATGTGGATTTTTAAGTATTTTTGTTTCTGGAAGTGTGATTACTCCATTGATTATAGCCCTTGCACCAGCTCTTGTTTCATATGGAATTTCTGGAGCAGCTATCGTAGTAGCATCTCAAATGGGAATGATTGCTACCAGTATTTCTCCATATTCTATGGGTGGAGCAATTTGTATTACAGGGTGCCCGGAAAAGTATTCCAGTAAAGTGGCTAATCAGCAGTTACTGCTCGCGATTATTATGGGAATAATTGTAACTTTGTTAGCAGTATTTGGAGTGTTTGGTTAATAATAAAGGAGAAAATAATGTCAAAGATAGAATTAAACGATGGGAAACATATTTATTATGAAGAGTATGGGGAGGGTAATAAATATGTTATTTGTACAATGATAGATTATCCAAGATATTCATCAATTAAAGAATTGTGTAAGCTTGGGTTTCATGTATTTCTACTTACAAATCGTGGATTTGGTAAATCAGACCATTCGGAGATTGATTATGGGTCAGAGTGGTGGGATATATGGGCAAAAGATGTTATCAGTTTTGCTGATAAAAAGAAAATTAATAAGTTTGTTTATGCAGGGGATTCTCACGGAGCAGGAACAGGATGGCATATCTGCAAAGATTATCAGGATAGGTTGATTGCTTTTGTTGCGATTGTGCCAGGTCCATATAATTTAGATGAAGGGTTTGTTTCTTACCGGACAAGAATATTGAGAGGTGAGTACGTAAAGCCAATGGACACTCCTCCTGAGTATTTTGATGATGCTGCTGTTATTGAGAGAGTACGGCAGGATAAAGAATATATGGCAATTGAACAGCAAGATCATCAGTCACCGGAGGAGAAGAAATTGGATTATAAACGTCCTCTTATGGGACTGAAAAATGAAAAGAATACAAAAGATTTTCTTAGATCTATTTATGTTCCAACACTTGTAATAGGGGGGACAGAAGATCCTATTTCACGCCCGGATTTAATGCTTCGTACTGTAGAATGTATTCCTCATAGTAAATTAATTTTATATCATGGTTTTTCACATAATGAGCCGTGGAAGATCTTTGTAGAAGAGGTTTCTTCAGAAATCGCATTTTTCTTAGATAATGTATATAATAATGAGGGACATTATTACAAAAAGATAGAAAATCTTTAAAAGAGAAGTTTAAGAAGAAAATCAAGATCATTGGGATGCTGGTGGTCTTGATTTATTTTTTACATGAAATATGCGGAGTCAGATTTCCAGCTTAAAGTGCCAGAAATGATAAATAGTAAATCACATATTGACAATGTTAAAAATATCACATATAATATGAAGATATAAGGCAAAAAACAGGAGAGAGCGTACAAAGAAACCGGAAAATATCTGCAAAAACAGGTTTATTTATGGTACAATGGAGGCAAGAAACTTATGAAAAGAAGACAAAATATACCACGATTAAGTGAATTGAATCTGACAGACCGCTTTCTCTTTGATGAAGTAATGGAGGATGCACAGACACATCAGGATGTACTTCGGATTATTTTTGGAAGGGACATCCGGCTTCACCAAAATGAGACTGAAAAAGAACTGCGGAAGTTTCCTTCCTCCCGTTCGGTACGCATGGACGTGTTTGCGATTGACGAGGAACAGAATGTTTATAATACGGAGATGCAATTAAAAAAGAGGGCAGATCTTTCAAAGCGTAGCCGATATTATCAGTCTATGATAGACACAACGCTGCTTGATACAGGTATACCGGATTATAATGCACTGAATACGTCATATATTATTATGATTATGCCGTTTGATCTGTTTGGATATGACCGCTATTGCTATACGTTTGCAGCAACCTGTCTGGAGGAACCGGATTGTCATCTGGGAGACGGCGCATATCGCATTTTTCTGAATACGCGTGGAAAAAATGATAATGATATGTCTGCAGAGTTGATCGAATTTCTGCGCTATGTTGAACATTCAACCGATGAAATCGCGCAAAGATCTTCCAGTGAAGCACTCAAACGGATTCACAATCGTGTATGCAAAGTCAAAGCCAGTGAAGAAGCGGGGGTGAGATATATGCAGGCATGGGAAGAAAAATATTACGATAAACAGGAAGCGAGAGAAGAAGGCTTGGAAGAAGGACGTAAAGAGGGACGCAAAGAGGGGCGTAAGGAGGGAATAAGGCAGGCCCGCTTTGATATGCTGCGTCATGCTGTGGAAAATGGTATGGGCAGGGAGCAGCTGAGTGAGCTGCTTGGAGCAACGCAAGAAGAAATAAAGGAAATCTTTTTCGAGCAGGATAAAACAGCTATTGATGAGTATAATCAGGAATTGTCCTGAAAATAAAAGGACTGTTCGGTACAAAAGATCGTACCGAACAGTCTGAATTTTAAACAAAAGTTTTTTCTCAGGTGCAGTGCAGAAAAAAGCTGCTGATTCAGCGAGAATGATCATATGTAACGTATGCGTCTACTTTGGGCTGGGAGGAACATCCTGCGACAAATTCATTTGTCAAAAATGCCGTAATCATGACCTCTCTCTCTTTTTTTCCTGTAGTAAATGCTCCAAGACATGCAATATTGGCATCGTTACTTAACCGGGCACGCTGGGCAGAATAATAATCAGCAAGTAAAGCGGCATAAGCTCCTTCTACCTTATTGGCAGCAATAGACATCCCCAGCCCTGTTCCGCAGATCAGAATGCCTCTGTCGTATTCTTTGGCAGCAACGGCCTTACCTACTTTAATAGCTACATTGGCATAAACGGGATCCTCACTGCCAAAGTCTGTTACATCACCCAATCCCTTTTCTTTGATAAAATCAATTAATTCTTCTTTTTCTTTTTGTGCGTTTGGATCACATCCGATAGCAATTTTCATTTTGTTCCTCCTAATGTTAAGATAATAACTCCAGAATCCCATCGGCCATTGCTTCCAGTATGATATAGCAGGAGCAGGAACCGGCATCGAGAACGCCTCTGGAACGCTCACCAAGCCTGCTGGAACGTCCGTATTTTGCGATGAGGTCTTTGGTAGAATTTCTTCCAGCCAAAGCTGCCTCTTTCATATGTTTTAAGGCATCTGCAAAAGAAACTTGTTCAGCTGCATCTTTTTGCAGAGAAGAGACTGCGGGAGCGAGTGTGTCAACCAGTGTTTTATCTCCAACACGGGCATCGACAATGTCATAGAGTCCTTCCAATCCGGCTTCAAGATAAGCGGAAAAATCTCCTAATTCTATTTCTTCTTTTTCGCTGTCATCAATAGCATCTCCCATGCTCATTAGGATTGTCCCGTAAATCGGCCCCATTGATCCTCCAATTTCATTCATTAAGATCATACTGAGGTTTCCAAGTCCTTCTGAAAAGGAAAAGGCGTCTTCTCCAAAGCGCTGTTCAAAGACGGAAAAGCCTTTGTTCATGTTCATTCCGTGATCTCCGTCACCGATCAGACCATCTACCTCTCCAAGGAAATCTTTATTTTGCTGAATTCCTCTGACCATTTTTAATATAATATTTTTACCATCTGCATTATAAAAAGAATTTTTCATGATGGCTGTTCTCCTTTCTGCTACTTTTGACAAAATCCCATTGTGTATGCTGGCATATCAAGCATTTTCTTTAACTCTTCATCTAGTTTTGTTATGGTGAGGGATGCGCCCATCATATCCATAGAAGTCAGGAAGTTTCCAACGTAGGACTTGTAAATATGGATTTCCTTCTTGTCTAAGATCTTTGCTACTTCATTATACAGAACATAAAGTTCATTAAGCGGCGTTGCTCCCATGCCGTTAATTAGAACGCATACTTCATCACCGGATTGTACAGGATAATCTGGAAGTACAATATCTGTTAAGCGTTTTGCAATCCCTGCTGCATCTTCAAGCGGACATACCTCCATTCCAGGCTCTCCGTGAGGACCGACGCCAACCTCCATAGTACCTTCTTTAATCTGAAAATTCGGATGACCGACTGCGGGAAGTGTGCAGGGGGTAAGACCTACGCCGGCACTTCGCGAACAGTCTACAGCCTTTTGTGCGACCCGTATTACCTCGTCAAGATCAGCGCCGGTAGAAGCCATTGCTCCGCCACATTTATACATAATAAATTCGCCAGCGATTCCGCGACGTTTTTCACGTTCTGATAAAGGGGCGCTTGCAACGTCATCATTACAGCAGACAGTTTTTACGGTTAAACCTGCTTTTTTTGCCATTTTTACGGCCATTTTTACATTCATGTTATCGCCGGAATAGTTGCCATACAGACAGGCCACACCCTTTCCGCCGTCAACAGCCGTAAAGGTATCTAAAAATGCTTTTGCTGTAGGAGAGGAGCAGATTTCACCGACAGCTACGCCGTCGCACATACCTTCGCCGCAAAATCCGATAAAGGCAGGCTTATGGCCGGATCCTCCGCCAGTGACAACAGCAACTCTTCCCTGGGTAGAGACCTTTGATTTAATAGCTCTGGGATTTTCAGTTGTCTCTACGATATCAGAATGTGCGCGCATAAAGCCTTCCAGCATTTCGTCTACAATATTATCCGGGTTATTTAAAATTCTCTGCATATGGTTTATCTCCTTTGCTTGTTGATTGATTTACATGTTCTTGTACGTTTCTGATGAGGCAGTTAAACGTAAAAGCGTCCCATGCGCTGCGTCCGATACCAAGACCATCGACATTTGGCTGATCGATCAGCCGACACGCATTGGACGGGCTGACACTGCCGCCATAAATAACAGGAATGCTGCTGCCAGTATCGGAACCAAATAATTCGCACAGACAGGATCGTATGGTATTGTGTTTTTTTCCTACGTAATCAGGCGGGATGCAGGAGCTGTCTTTGCCGATCGCCCATGCAGGTTCGTATAAAATACGAAGCAGCGGTACCTGCTCTGCTCTGATTCCGTACAGACTGCGTTTTAGCTGAATGCGCAGAACCTCGTCAGAGATCATATATTGTTTTTCAGAAGCAGTTTCGCTGATGCCAAGGAATACAGTCAGGTTTTCGGAAAGGGCAAAGAGGACTTTCTGGTTGATCATGGAATCTGTTTCACCTGCTTTTCTTCTCCGCTCGGAATGTCCGATCATGACACAGTCCAGATTCAGTTCTTTTAGCATGGGAGCTGATATTTCTCCCGTAAAAGAAAAATCTGTTTCCTGACATACGTTTTGTGCACCAAGAAGGATATTGCTCTTTAAACAGATCTGCCTTGCCGGATAAAGTGCTGTAAATGGAAGCATGACAGCCAGCTCAATATCTTTTTGGGGCAGATCAGACAGGAGTGTTTGCAGATCCTTCAGGTAACTCAGGCTTTCTGTCAGCCCCTTAGACATTTTTGTATTTGTACAAAAATATAATTTATTCTGCATGGTTCAATCTTTTTGCATTCATCTCCTTTATTTTCGCGTTTCTGCTGATTCTCTCCTGTATCATGTTGATAAGCATAATAACCAGAAGCATCATGCCCCAGATCAGCTTTTTTGAATAAGGAGAAAATTGCCACAGTGTAAAAGCTGTCTGCATTAATTGCATACAGAAGGTTGCGATAAAGACGCCGTATAATCTTCCTTTTCCGCCGGAGGGGCTGATACCTCCAAGAACAGCAATCATAATAACCTGAAGCTGATAGCTGTCTCCATAGCCGCACCGGGCAGAATTAGAGCGTGCCATGATCATCAGAGAAGCAATGCCTGCCATAAGACCGGAAATGGTATAGATTTTCATAATAACCCGCTCATTATCAATTCCTGCAAATCGTGATGCAGTATGGTTTTCACCGATATAGTGTATTTCGTATCCGAGTTTGGTGCGGTCGAGCGCAAGGATCAAAACAACAAAGATGATCACTGCTGTGATAAAAACAATTGGGACGCCTCCGATTGAGCTGGTTCCGAATTTGAGAAACAACGAAGGATAGTTTCCAATACTGTTGCCGCCTGTGATACCCATCGCAAGCCCTGAGAACAGCGTCATAGTAGAGAGCGTTGTAACGATAGGGGAGACTGAAAATTTTGAAATAATGAAGCCGTTGATGAAACCGCAGAGATATCCTACAATAATAGCTACTAAAACAGCGATTACAATAGTTGCGACAGTACCTGCTTTTTCAATATCGAAAAACCTGCCGGTCAAAACCATTGCTGCCAGGAGGCTGGACAGATTGGCTGTTGCTACGATGGAGAGATCAATACCGCCCTGCAACATGCAAAGAGCCATGCCAAAGGCCAGAACAGCTACTTCAGACAGCTGGAATGCCATACTTGAAAGCGTTTGTCCATTAAACATACTTGTACCAAAACAGCAAACCATAATTACACAAATCGCTAAAAAGAATGTAAATAAGATTGCCATGGAAATGTCTCGACTGAGATATTCTTTTAATTTTTTCACTTTTTTCCCTCCCCACATTATTCCGTATAGATAAAGTTTTTACGGTTTCTGATCCGGTTCTGGTAGGAGGTGGATATAATACTAAATAAAAGTACAATGCCCATAAAAAAATCCTGCCATGATGCGGACAGACCGAGATAAATCAGGGTTTGTTTAAACAAATAATATAAAATAACACCCAGAAGCGTACCAAAAATCCGTCCGTATCCGCCGCTTGGCTTTGCACCCCCGATAACAACGCAGGCAATGACAGACATTTCGGTGCCGACCAGAGAGACCGGATTTACGGAGTTGGTACTGGCAATATAAATAATCCCCATGATGCCGCCGAGAAATCCGGCATATCCGTAAATAAAGAAGCGAAGAAGCGGTACATTAAATCCGGCTCTCTTTGCGGCTTCATTGTTACATCCCATTGCAAAAATACCTTTTCCGATCAGCGTCTTATGTAAGATAAAATAGGTCAGCAATACGCAAAGGACGACTGGAATAATAAATACAGACAGTCCGATAGGCGCTCCGTGCTCGTTAAGTGTTGTAAATATTTTGGCAGAACTGAGCGCGCGGAACTGCTCGGGAAGATCACTTGCACCGACATTTTTTGTTCCGATGAGGATGGTCATAATTCCGAAAAATACGCTTGCAGTTGCCAGTGTAATAATAAATGGCTCTAATTTTAGGACATTGATTAAAGCTGCATTGATAAGGCCGAGCAGGATGCCGATCGCTATGGAGATTAAGAATGTGACAAAAAGGCTTTCAATCTGCAGGCTCATGCATAACCTTAATGAAGTGTAGCCGCCAAAAATTGCAATCGCAGGAAAAGAGACGTCAATTCCTCCGGAAATCATGACAACCAGAACGCCCATTGCCAGAATGGTTGTTCCGGCAGAGGAACGTACCATATTAAAAAGTGTAGTTAAGCTTAAAAACGCAGGGTTTCTTACTGCAACAATGGTACAGTAAACGAGAATAATTATGATCAGAAAGCGCTGCGTTTTATCAATCTTTTTTAGTGCCTTCATTTTACCTGTCCTCCTGAACTTTCTTTTTTCCGGATTCCACCAAGGTATTGATCTGTTCCCGGATATCAGGAGCAGCCATTTCCTCTTCTGAGTACTCTTTTACAATCTCACCATTAAACATAACGATGACACGGTTACAGTTGCTTACGATTTCTTCTACTTCGTCTGAAATAATAATGACGCCGATCCCCTGCTTGGCAAAGGACTGGATGTATTCATAAATTTCAGATTTGGACCCAATATCAATTCCTACAGTAGGCGTATCCAGGATAAATATTTTTGGATGTGATGCGGCCCAGCGTGCAATCAGAGCTTTTTGCTGGTTTCCACCGGATAATGTATTGATCAGTGTGTCTTCATTGTATACTTTGATCCGGAACTGCCCGATCGCTTCTTTGGCAAGTGTCCGGGACTTATTTTGGTTGATTGTTCCAATAAAACCGGTCAGACGCTTTAAAATAGCTGCGCCGACATTTTCATTTACACTTTTTGAAAGAAATAATCCCTGAATAGCTCTTTCTTCAGGAACAAGACCAATACCATGATCAATGGCATCCTGCGGGCAGGTAATAGATACCTTTTTTCCTTCTATATAAATTTCTCCGCTGTCAGGTTTGTTTAATCCAAAAAGAGAAAGTGCAAGCTCTGTACGGCCGGCGCCGAGCAGGCCGGTTAAGCCGAGGATATCGCCTTTTCGTACATCCAGACTGATATTTTGGAAGTTTCCTTCCTTGCATAAATGCTTTATTTCCAGTAAATTTTCATTTTCTTTGCAATTGCGTTCATATTGCTGATAGGTGACTTCCCTTCCGGTCATATAGTAGGCAAGTTTATGAGGATCCATCTCACTGGCTGCGTAATCTCCTATTTTATGACCATCACGAATGACTGTGATGCTGTCTGCGATACGCATGACTTCGTCCAGTTTGTGACTGATAAATACGACAGCAATATTTCTTGCCTTCAGGCTCAGTACGATGTCCAGTAAGCGGTCTACTTCATTTTTGGTTAATGCAGTTGTTGGTTCATCCATAAATAATAGCTTTGCATCAAGTGCCAGCGCTCTGCAGATGGCGATCAGCTGCCGGTTAGCAATGGACAATTCCTGGATTTTTGCATCGAGAGGAATATCAACACCGATCAGATTTAAGGTGTCTGTTGCTATTTTCTGAATGTCTTTTTTATTTGTAAGAGGTTTTCCATCTTTTATCAGCTTGTTCATAGCAATATTATCTGCTACAGACATTTCGTCAAAGAGAGACAGATCCTGGAAAATGACCTGTATTCCCTCGTCAATTGCATCTTTTGTAGAATGCTTTGTACAATCCTTTCCATTGATCAAAATGGTACCAGAGGTGCAGCTTTCAACGCCGGCAATAATTTTTACAAAGGTAGATTTGCCGCATCCATTTTCACCGGCCAGACATTTGATCTCCCCTTCTTTAATGGTAATGCTCACATCATCAAGCGCCTGAACACCCACATAGCTTTTACAGATATGCTCTGCTACAACAATATTTTTTGTTTCTGCCATAGAACTATTGTCTCCTAACAATTTTTTAAAAGAAATGCGGGCGTTTTACCGCCCGCACGTATACATAAACGTACGATTTCTTTTTTAGAACGGATAATCATCCACGTTTTCCGGTGTAAATACAAGCGGAGCGTTACCACAGATGAGATTGCCGTCTAAAGTGATCTTGTCATATCCTTCCTTTGTAAAAGAGGAATCTTCTGTGATTTCTTCACCTTTTAAGATGTTGTATGCAATTTCACAGGCAGTATAGCCCGCATCTGCCGGTCTCCAGCAAAGACCTCTGTACTGTGTGCCATTTTTGATATAAGCGCCGCCCTGAGATGGGGTAGCAAGGCCTACAAGTGCAATATCTGTACGTCCCTGTTCTTCTAGTGCCAATGCCATACCATTTGAAGATGCAGCACAGTCAACCAGTCCCTTCAGATCCGGATAAGCAGCGATTGCCTGTACAGCAAGGTCGTAAGCAGTCTGTTCATTATTGTCATCTTCGCCAGGAATACCATCCGGGTTTACAAGCTCCATTTCCGGATAATTTTCTTCCAGATATGCGACCATGGAGTTAAACCACTGCATATGAGTTGTCATACCAAGTCCGCCGACTGCTGCGTAGTACTGTCCTTTTCCTCCCATTGCCTCAGCAAGGTACTGTCCATACAGCGTTCCAAAATAGTCATTGTCAAAGGCTTCCAGATCATAGTCTACGTAATCAAGAATATCGGATGCCTCGTGTGTAACAACAACAATTCCTTTGTCTCTTGCTTTTTGCAGCGTCTCAGCAACTGCCTGAGCGTCTACCGGTACACAGCAGATCGCATCAACGCCCTGAGCGATCAGGTCTTCAAGCATGGCGTTCTGCTTTGCGGCATCAGAACCTTCCGGATTGATTTCATACGCATATACATCATCATGATCTGCGTTGAACTCATCTACACCGGTACGCATGTCATCAAACCATGCGATACCTTCTGTTTTGGCGCAAAGAGCGATCGTAAATTCTGCATCTTTCTTCTCTGCTGCTGCCGCAGGAACTGCGAGTGAGGCTGTCATTAAAGCTGCCATTAGTAATGCGATACGTTTTTTCATTAAAAAACCCTCCTGTAATAAATAGTTTTTATATAAACACCTGCTGCTACAGGCAGGCTGTTTATTCAATATTGCGGTGGCGTGCCGCCATCTTTTCAAAGGTCAGTCCGGGTGTTTCTTCTACAAGCGTCATGACGATAATATCAAATATCATCAGCAGACATTGTTCAAAAAGATTTCCCATTGGCTGGAAGGAAGGAACTACTTTGTCTGTTCCGCGATAAACGCAGGCAGGGATAAAAAGTACCTGATCCGCCACTTCTTTGGCTGTATAGCCGCTTGGAGAACCGGTTACTACATAAATAAAGGCACCGGCCTCTTTTGCTTTTTGGCAAACATAATTGATATGTCCGATCTGTCCGTCTCCCAGTGTTGCGATCAAGAGATCCCCCGGACCAATATGGGGGGTAGTATCATCCCAGATCCAATGAACCTCCTTTCCCATGTGCATCAGACGCATGGCAAATGCCCTGGTCATCATACCTTCCCGTCCGACTCCGATACAGAAGATCCGGTTATATTTTTTGATGATTTTTACAAGATCATCTATCTGGGAAGGATCAAATGTTTCAAATACCTGACGGTATTCCTGAAGCATAGCTGCATACTTATCGTGATAATTCATAAGACACCTCATTTCATATCTTATAAATGGATTAAAATACATAATCTTCGATATTTTTTACGGTATATTCCAATGGCGCATTTCCATATGCGATACCGTTTTTTAACTGAATGGATTCGTATCCTGTTGTTTTCAGGTCTGTGCCATTTTCTACTGACTGGCCAGAGACCAGTAAATATGCTGCATAGCAGGTCGCATATCCGGCGTCCGCCGGGCGCCATGCAAGGATGCTTGTCATAGTGCCGTTTTTTAAATACTCTTTTGACTCAGATGGGATGGCCAAAGAGACGACCTTTACTTTTTTTTCGAGGTTCTGTTCTGCTAATGCGCGGCAGACACCGCTTCCATAAGCAGAGCATTCGATGATACCGTCAATATCCGGATACTTTTGGATCAGATTCTGAGTAACGGTATAAGCACCTGCTTCAGAGTTTCCATCTTCAAGCGGAAGATCCGTCAGACAGTGCATATCAGGATAATTTTCTTCAATATAGGAAACCGCAGAAGAATACCATTCCATATGAGTATCCATTGTCCGGGCTCCGACGATCCCGACGTAGCTGCCTGCTTCGCCTATGGATTTGGCAATGTTTTTTCCAAACAATTCCCCAAAATCCTCATTGACAAAGGCTTCAATGTCGAGATCTACGTAATTGGAAATACTGGGAGCTTCGTGTGTAACGACAACAATACCGGCTTTTCTTGCATGCTCGATCGTATTTAAAAGAGCTTCGGGATCATTTGGGACGATACAGATTGCATCGATCCCCTGTTCAATTAAGTTTTCCATAATGGAAATTTGTCCGGCAGCGTCATTCGTTTCCGGATATTGTATAGAAACATTCAGCCCGATATCTTTTTTCAACTGTTCAATTCCTGTCTCCATGTCTTCAAACCAGGGGTCATTCTGCTTTGCGATCATCACGACCTGATAATCAGCCGGGTCAGCGGTTGCCTTAGCATTACCGGAAATACAGATCCATCCGCTACAAAGAAGGAGACTTTTTTTGAAAAATGATTTTGCAAAATAAAAAAAATTATGCGTCATATTAAGGAACTCCTTCCTGTATTGATCTCTAAATGGTTCTGTTTTTTGTCATAGTCAGTATAATTCATGAAAAAATAGTTGAACATAAAAAAAACCGACTAAAAGTTTTAAAAAACCGAGTTCTTAAATAAAAGTGGATTTTTTTGAAAAAATCTATGCTATACTTCAATTTCAAAATGAGCATGACAGCAATGAGCATGATAGCAATAAGAAGTGGAGTTGCCAGATATATGAAAAAAAAACTACGGTCCATTGTACAAAACAGTTCTCTGCGTTCTAAGATTATTTGCATTGTTCTGATTGCGATGATATTAATGACAGGAGTTTCTGCTGTTTGCCTGAAAATGACAGTGAATGCCGGAAATGCGATGTTTTCTAAAGCGCTTGCCGGTTCTCTTAGCTATACGGCAGGAGATATAGCGACCAAACTTTCCAATATAGAATCTATGACAAATATGATCGTTACAAACAGTGAGATACGCAAAAACCTGATCATTCTTCTGGATGAAGAGTATGAAATCAAAAAAAAGAACGCGAAAAGTAATCTGGAGCGTTTACTGACCGACTATCATCAGACGTATAAGAGCAATAATATTGCTTATATCAGCTTATACTCAAACGATGTCAGTATAACAAGCTATGCTCCGGGAGCAGCGTCTACACCGGAGCACATCCATACAGGCGTTATTACAGAAACAAAAATGAATGCAGGGTATCCGATCTGGAATACGGATCATTGCAATACACACGGGCTATTTCTTGGAAGAGAAGCAAGACAGGTGAATCATTTGTCGTTTCGAACGCTGGGAACGCTTGTAGTATGTCTTGATCTTGAAAAAATGATCGCGACCAGTACGGAGTCTGCATTTTTGTCCGATAATATACAGTATGTGCTGATTGATGAGGAGGATCATGTATTTTACCGGTCAGACGATTTTACACAAAAACAGGCAGCAGAAATATCCAGAAAGGTAACATCGGGATATCAGGTGCTGAATGTCAATGAATCTTCGTATTTCGCTGTCAGAGGAAATATTTCGCCGAATGCATGGCAGTATATTTGTTTAGTCCCTTATGAGGAGATGGAAAAAACGATTTACGCTACACAAATTTTGGTAGCTGTATTACTTATCGTCACACTCTGTCTGGTGCTTTTTCTCAGTCATAAGATGACCAGGCTCGTTGTTTCAGATATTACGATACTGGTAAATGAAATGGGGGATTTTTTTAAGGGTGATGCAATGTCATTCCAGGCGGATGCATTATACCAGAACAGAAAGGACGAAATAGGTATTTTGCACAGGCAGTTCAAAAACATGGTACTTCAGATCCAGCATATGATCCGGCAAAACTATATTAGCGAAATCCTGGCAAAGGAGGCACAGCTAAAAGCGCTGGAGAATCAGATCAATCCGCACTTTTTATATAATACACTGGAATCGGTGAACTGGAGAGCAAAGGCGATAGGCGAATCAGAAATCTCGGCTATGGTGGAGTCGTTGGGGAGCCTTTTGCGTGAAACGATCCGTGTAAAAGAAAAGGTGGTCTCTCTGAAACATGAGCTGGAGATTGTCTCAGCTTACATTACAATACAAAAAATCCGATATGGGGACAGACTGGAGTACACGGAGAATGTATCAGAAAATTTAATGGATCTGCAGCTTCCGCACCTGACGATTCAGCCGCTTGTGGAAAACGCTATTTATTATGCATTAGAAGAGGTCATAGGACCTTGCTGTATTGAGGTATCAGCAAAAAGAAGCGGAGCGCTGTTCATTGTGACGGTTCGAAATAATGGCTCTCAGTTTGAAGAGCATGCTTTGGAAAAGATCGCATCTGGACAGACCAGTACACATGGTTTTGGGGTGGGGATTTTAAATATTGAAAAACGGATCCAGATGATCTATGGGACAGAATATGGACTGGAGCTTTGCAATGAGGATGAAGATACAGCAGTTGTAAATATTTATCTTCCAGGAGGGACAGATGATGAAATTATTGATTGTTGATGATGAACGAATTATAAGAGAAACGATAGCGTCTCTGGTAGACTGGGAGTCACTTGGTATTACATTGATCGGAACTGCGGAAAATGGGATTGAGGCATACAATATCATTTTGGATGAATATCCGGAAATTGTGCTTACAGACATAAAAATGCCGGGATTGGGAGGACTGGATCTCATACAGCGGATCCATGAGATCAATCCCGATACGCAGTTCGTTATTTTATCCGGGTATGGAGAATTTGAGTTTGCACGCTGTGCTATGAAATATGGGGTAAAACATTATCTGTTGAAACCATGTAATGAGGAGCAGATCATAGAAAGTCTCCGTCATGCGAAGGAAGACTATTTAAACACAGTCTCTAAAAAAAGAGCCTTAATAGAAAGTAATGGGAATATTTCTCAGATGGTAATGAAAAATATCCTGGCCTTTTATTTGCAGACACAGGATTCTGATATGGAGGAGATGGTTCATCCGTACAGCTCTCAGTTTGAAATTAATCAGGTCCCCTATCATCAGTATTATATTTATTATGTGGAAAAAGAAAATTATAAAACAATCTGTTCAGAACTGCAAAGGTTTGGAAAGCAGTATTTTCCGGAAGTGGTTTTGTACATTTTTTATGTGAAGGGTACTGTCAGCTTTTTCTTTCATGCAAATGGCCATACGGAAGAAGACAGTATAAAAAAATTTTTTGCCGCTCTTTTGAAGAAAAAGTTTTCAGTTGTACCAGAGTTTAAAGAGGAAAATTTGAAAACCTGCATACGTTAATGCTTCATTTTGTAAAGCATATCCGCAATTATGAAGTAATCTATCAGGTCAGTGGAGAGTCTGTTTTTCCTATTTACAACTACTATAATGTTGTAGCAGAAATGTATCGCCTCGTAGATATTGCTTTTTCGCAGGACATGGATCATGCGAATGATTCATTAAAAAATCTGTTTTCTCTTTTACAGGATATTTCAGATATCAACCTGCTGCGGCAGCAGGTATTTGCACTGATTATTTATACCGTTTCCAAGCAGGCGTCTCCCAATATGTCAGATGCGATGGAGTATCTTCTGTATATGAATCAGCTGACCGATGAAAAGGCCATTCTCGATTCTATGCAGACAAAGCTTACGGAGTTTTTTGAAGAATATCATATTTCTTTTACGCATATGAGTCTGAGTCAGAAAGTGATTGCCTGTGTAGAAGAGAATCTCGAAAAGTCAGAACTTTCCCTGAAGTGGATTGCAGAAAATTATTTATTTATGAATGTGGATTATCTAAGTAAAAGATTTGCCAAAGAAACTGGTATGAAATTTTCTAAATATCTGACTAACTTGCGTATTCAGAAAGCAAAGCACTACATGGAAACAGGAATCTACAGTGTGCTGGAGATAGCAGAACGGGTAGGATGTGGACAAAATCCACAGTATTTCAGCCAGATATTTAAGAAAAATACGGGACAGTCTCCCAGCCAATATCTCCATTGTGTCCAGGAGGCGGCATCCTCAGTAAAGTAAACGTGGTTGTGTTATGGTGCTGATCTATACTGCAAAATACTGTGAAGAATGTGGATATGTACAGGAGAAACTGCTTGAGGGTGTGGATATGTATGAGCCGTGTCCGCACAGACCATAGATGAAAAAGATCCTAAAGCTACAAAAGAAAAAGGGCGCTGCAGACTATATCCGGTTGGAAAATATATCGGAATAAGCATCTTGCAGCGCTTTTTTTAAGAGATATTTTGTATGTGCGAAAGACTCTCTTTATTTTTTAGGCGGTGTCTTGCGCAGCCGGTTTGGGTCTTTTTTGTAGACATGCTCAAGCTTTGCAGAATAACCGTTTGTCATCAGCGGGCAGCAGTCATTCACCTGTGTCAGGAGCTGCTGGGCATTTTCATTACTTTTTGCACTGACAATGATAGTTGCAGAATTCTGAAAACGCAGCACGACACTTTTTGACTCCTTGAGCCGTTCTTCCGGCGGCTTTTTGGAAGAGGAGCCGGCAGGAGCCTGCAGATATCCCCAGACGAGACTTCGCATTGGCTGAATAAGCACAGTATTTCCGAGGCAATAGGCAATATATTTTTTATCAAAGCGAAGATCTCCGTTGGAACACAGTGGTGATTTTTCGAGATTTCCAATGTAGGAAAATACTTCGTCCGGTTTCCCGAATTCGCTGATCGTTTTTTTTAGATCAGAAAACTCTTTATTTTGTATGAATGCGCGGATCGTGCGGATCGCCATACTTCCTGTCAGGAAAAAGAGGATCAGGAATACGACACAGCCTGCGATCGGAGGTACCGGGATCATATCCAAAAGCTGGATAGAATCTTTGGAAGTATAAAAAGAATAAGCTCCGGCAGCCGAGATCAGCGCGAATAAAAGATACAAAACAATAAATTTGATGTTGGCTTTTCTAATGGTGTCTTTGATTGTCTTCTGGTAATCCATATAAACCTCCGGTATAGATCATAGGGAATCATTGCTTGGCAGGGGAATCAGCTCATGATTCCTCAGAACTATCGGGTTCAGATGAGGATTTTTCCGGCAGGGTATCATCTACGCTCCACCTGTCTGGATCGTCCTCCTCGTCTTTGGGCATGTATTTTTTAAAGATTTTACTGAAAAAGAACGAATTAGCATAAGCGACTGCTGCAAATCCGCACAAGATCCAGATCATGATCCCATACATTAAAGTATAGCCATTCCAGAAGGTCAGGACAACGGCTCCGATCGTGATCACCATCATGACAATGGTTCTCGGAAAATCAACGACCGACATAATAAAAGCATTTTTTACGGTCGTTTTGATTTTGTTCTCAAATCTTGAGAGAACCGGGAAGGTATAAAGCACGATCATAAAAAGTACCAGCGCTGTGGCAGATATAATGATCAGCATGATCTGTGAGAAGGTGGAATCTGACTGGAGCAGGATATTGATATCCAGACCGATCAGACAGCCTGCAGCGAGGACGACCAGCCAGATAAGCGCAGCCTGCTTGAAATTCTGTTTAAAAGAATGCCAGAAGCTGCGGACAATGTAGCTGTCTTCATTGACCGACATTTTCAGTGTCACATAGTAAAGGGCGGTCACAGCAGGTCCGATCGTAATGATGGGGATGCAGCACGCAATAAAGACAAGATTCAGGATCATCAGATCAGCCAGGCGCGACAGCCCCCGGAAAATCGGATTGTCCATGTTAAAAAGGTTACGCATTCAGTTCACTCTCTTTCTAAATATAATAGGTGTTTTAAAATAGCATTTGTACGACACCTTTCTAAAAGTATAGTATTTTTTTGTATAAAAAGCAATGAATTTTCTGATCTTTTAGCGACTACTTTTCTTACAAAAGCAACAATATAAAAAACTAAATGACAGGTAATCTTAAGTGAAGGAGAGCGCACAAAATAAAGCTTCGGATAAGTTGGTTACTAAGGTTTCAGCTTTTTCTTTAACTTTCGCAGGAGAGTGATAAAAGGTGAAAGCATGTTCCACACTTTCTAACAAGGGGATATCATTATAGGAATCACCAATACCGCAACATGTCATTAATCCAAAGTGGTTTTTTAAAAAAGAGATGGCATTTCCTTTACTACATCCTTTTGGGGAAATATCAATATGGTTTACATTTTGGAAAGCTGTTACGGTGGAGCTATATATTGTATTGATAATGGCTGTAATCTTTTCTGCCTCCAATTCGTTGGAGGCAGTAAGTGACATACTACACAGAGGGATTTTTGAAAGTTCTGTTATATCTTGGATCCCGATGACTGGAAAGACTTCTTTTGAAAGAACATAGGCTTGCTTATCTGCCATGAATAAAAAGGCTGCTTCTTCACGAAACTGTTTCCATATTTTTACTACTGTATCAAATGTCAGATTTTTTTCGTAAAGTTTCTTTCTGTTTTTATCTAAAATAAGTGCCCCGCTGGATAAAATCCAAAAGTCAAAGTCTGGTAGTTTGCTAGAAGTGACTTGTACTCCATCTAATGAACGGCCAGTACAAACACCAAATAAGTGACCTTTCTTTTGAAACTGTCGGATAGCGCTTAAATCTCGGTTAAAAAAAGGATGAGTCGATCTTTCAAAGTAGAAAGTTCCATCAAAATCGCTGGCAAACAAAATGGGGTTTTTTAAATTAGACATATTTAAAACTTCCTTTCTACCAGTTTAGCAAAAGTATAGAATTTAAAGGTACAAATATACTTTATAGTGTAAGTGGTTTACTGATAATTTTTGGATGCAGCTCTTTTGTCGAGTCTTTTAATTTGTCAATAGATATATTTTGCTCGAAATAAAAATCTTTGGAATTAGCCAGGTTTCGAGCAGCGGCCAGATAATCTAATACTTCAATTTTATCCAGACCGTTTAATAGGTAATAACAAATAGTGGCAACCAGAATATCTCTACAATCAGAATAGTAATGCATGAAATTGTGAGGGTTAGTGTAGGATGGATTATGAGAAGTATGTAGGGTAAGGCTTTTTCCATCACAATATACCATGGTATAGGGATTTGCCATAATATAAAAATCTGAAAGTCCCATGTGAACTAACTGTCTACAAATGTCAGGCAAACTATCCAAGGACACATCCGGCATTGGCTTTTTCCAGGCCATCATTGCTGCTATATTCATGGGAAGAATAGTAGAGCAATAGTAGGATAAGGTGTTTTGTAATTTTATTGTAAACTGTTCGCCAGAGCCAATGAGAAACATAGGCTGATTAGGATAGGTAACATGCAGATATTCTGCAACAGACACAGGAATAGAATCATGGACAATAATGATGCTGGCTGTATCTAAAAGGTCAGAATGAGCCTGTATATCTATAGGTGTAATGAGTTCCATCTGTTTGGACTGGCTCAGATAAGAAAGGATGTTGTTCCGATCTTCATCAATAAACTCATTGTAGACCAGCGTGGAGGTGTTGGGAACTACAATAAAATCTGAAGGCAGAATCCCCAGTTTCGTACAGTCATTAATATAAGAGGAACCAAAATCATCATCCCCAACAACTAAAATAGCTCGCGTCTGCTGAGCAAAATGAAAAAGGTAATTTACTACATTTTTGGCTGATCCCCCATAGTTCAGTTGTACTTTAGAGGCAAGGTAAACATCGCCCTGGGCAGGTTTCGTACTGTCTTTTATGCTTCGAATATCTACATGGGCAGGTCCGATAACTACTGGATATTTTTTTTCATTTAGAATATATCCCCGTCCTAATAATATTTTCTTTTTATATAGTTCATTTAGATATACGGAAACCGCACTCCTGGAAATGTTCATTTTTTGAGCAATCTCGTTCTGAGAAATGGAGGGATTTTCGCGGATGATATCATATAATTCCTGTTCTCTTTGTGTCATAGTAGTTTCTCCTTTTTAGTATAGATGTTGATTATACAAATAAAAAAGTATTTGTTGACTAAAACCGTCTGCGAAGAAATCAGAAAATTATCAGATAAAAGAATAATGTCGTTTATTTCCTGATCATATTATGAGAAACATTAAAGTAAAAAATATGGAGCATAGACATTATTCATTATCAAAGCGTTAACTCGGAAAAGGTTAACAAAATATATAGATGATGTCAATACAAGAGGAAATACTTAATTAACCGAGCTATTTATTGTACAATGATATCTTTCATAAAATTATTCTAAAAATATATCTTGAATTATAACAATATGTGAGAAAAATGTCAATATATACCAAAAATGAATGAAATCCATTTAAATTTTCAAATGTGAAAAAAAGGAAAAGAGGAGACGTATTTTCTGGAGAATAAAATAAAACTAGTAAAAATATACAAAAAATAAATGTGAATAATGTGAAAAGAGTCAATTTACATAAATGATATTATGATATAAAATACAAATACTAAAATAAATAAGCAAATGCTATAAAAGAGTGTGGGAGGTGAGAAAAGATAATATGGCGGAATATTTAGCTTGTGGAAATATTATGTCAGATTATGTGATCAATCCAGGTACAGAAGTGCGAAGTGAGCGTCATACAGGAGGGCCGGCCTTTTATGCACTGTCCGGGATTAAGCTGTGGGAAGATAATGTAAAATTAGTTACCCGCACCGGTGCTGACTGGACAGAGGATTATGAGAAATGGATGGATTTAAATCATATTTCTAAAGAGTCTGTAAAAGTAGATGCGTCTAATGTGAGCACTTATCAGTTAGCTTATGATGACAATGGAAAATACATTGCAGAAAAAAGTTTTTCCGTTTACGGAGATCAGGCTATGGGGTATTTAAAAACTCATCCTGAGGATATTGATGAAGCTGTTGGTCCAGATACGATTGGTATTTATAAAGCAGAAGGAGCAGATCGGGTAGTTTGGTCAAAGATAAAAGCTCTTAAGGAAAAATATGGATTCCGTATAATGTGGGAATTAGAATGCTTTAATTCTGGTCGAGATTTAAAAAGGATCATGGAAGTATTGCCATTAGTGGAAGCTTGGAGCCTGAACAATACTGAGGCAGAAATACTTTTTGGGATTGATAAAGATGATGATATTTCCATGATACGGAAACTGATGGAACTGCCGGTTCCCTTTACATTTTATCGTACAGGGAAGAACGGGGCATATGCAGTGACAAAAGAGGCCGCATATTTTTGCAAGTCTATTTTGCCGGTATCTTATGTAGATCAGACTGGTTGTGGCAATTCATCTACTGGAGCTGCTGCATATGCTCTCTTCTCCGGTCATACTCCAGAGGAAGTGGTAGTGATGGCTAATATTACTGCTGGTTTTAACTGTGGACAGTTTGGGCCTATACCACACATCACTAAAGAAATAAGAGAAAAAGCTAAGAAACTTTTACAGGTGTATTTACCTAAAGTCGTTCGCATTAGTTCGGATTATCTAATTTAATGAAATTTTTCCTGCTGTATAGCAGGCGGAATTTATAAAAAAATTTTCTAATGAAAAGGAGGAAAAGAAAATGAAGAAAGTGAAAAAAGTACTTGCTTTAGTACTGGCATTGGCTATGAGTTTTAGCTTAGTAGTCAGTGCAAACGATGGAGGATCTGAAAAGGCCTCGAAAGCAGAAAGCGGTGATCCTAAGAGTATGCTCTATTACAGCGCGTACATTGGTGATTTCGGCTTGGGTGACATGGGATGGCGTGCATCTCAGGCGGCTGCTGAAAAGTATGGCTATGATCTTACTCTGGTTGAGTATGGTCAGGACAGTTCTCAGGCTGTTAACTCTCTGGTTGATGCGTTGGATACCAAACATTACGATTACGTGCTGGCTATGGGGTGGTACATATCAGACATTATTGTAGAAAAATCTAAGAGCGGAGAATGGTCTGATATTACTTTTATTCTGTTTGATACTGCCCCATCTCTTGATTTAAGTGGAACAGATAATATTTATGGTGTTTCCTTTGGTCAGCATGAAGGATCTTTTCTCGTAGCTGTTTATTCTGCATTGATGAGTAAGACTGGTAAAATTGGTGCGGTTATCAATATGGACAGTCCTATCACCAACGATTTTGGTACTGGTTGGCTTTGCGGTTATAAGTATGCAGTGAAAGAACTGGGGCTGGATATTGATATGATGTATACCTATATGGGCGAACTTACAGTGCAAGGTGACTATGAATCTGTAAATGTAGTAATGGATAATGGCTGTGACTACGTATACAATGTCGGAGGTTCTGTGGCATTGGGTGCTATGCAGGCAGCTGAGGAAAAGGGCGGAACTAAAGAAGGCAGATTCATTATCGGTACAGACTATGATCAGTATACTTATTTTGCAAATGCAGGAGACACACCGGGCTATGAGACAATGATAACTTCTATGTTGAAAAATATTGAGCCTTGTGTAGCCATGATCTTTGAAAATATTAACGGTGAAGCTACAGGTATTGAGCCGGGCAATAAAGTTTATGGTGTAGCAGAAGGTGGTACTGGTCTGTGTGATAATGAAAATTATCAGAAGTATACTCCGAAGGAAGTACAGGATCAGATGAAGGAGATTTCTGACAAAATTGCAAGTGGTGAAATCGACGTTGTTTCCTACTTCGACTTCCCGGAATATGATGATTTTGCGAATTATCGAGATAATCCAGAGGCAGAGTTTACTGTAGAAAAATAAAAAATAAATCGTATAGGTAAGATAAAAAAGCAGGGCGGGCGGCATCTTCTGCCGCCCGTTTTGTTTAAGAGGAGGCACACATGGCAAAAGAGCTTCTCAGAATGGAAGGCATAACGAAAGTATATCCCAACGGGTTTATGGCAAACAAAGACGTTACGCTTTCTGTAAGCGAAGGAGAAATACATGCTCTCATGGGGGAAAACGGCGCAGGAAAGACTACGCTGATGAAGATTTTGTTCGGACATGAAGCCTGCCAGGAGGGCAAAATTTATATTAACGGAGAAGAGGTAAAAATTGAAAATCCGTTGGATGCCATTGATAAGGGGATCGGAATGGTACATCAGCATTTTATGCAGGTGCCAAACTTAAGCGTGGCGGAAAATGTAATGTTAGGAATTGAGCCTGGAAAGGGACAGTTATTTGATAAGAAAAAAGCAATTGAACTTACGAGAGCGGCTGCGGAAAAATATCAGTTGGATCTGGATCCAAATGCGCTTATTCGTGATCTGAGTGTAGGCAGTAAGCAGAAAGTAGAACTTTTAAAATCTTTAATTCGTGGTGTTAAAGTATTGATTTTGGACGAACCTACAGCAGTGCTTACGCCCCAAGAGACTAGAGAACTGTTTGCCCAGCTAAAGAATCTGAAGAAACAAGGGTATGGTATGATTTTTATTTCTCATAAGCTGGAAGAGGTTATGGAGCTGTGTGATCGTTGTACTGTACTTCGACATGGACGGGTCACCGGTCACGGGAATATTCAGGAGCTAAATCCGGCTATGTTATCCCGCATGATGGTGGAGAGAGAAGTAAATTTGGAGATTGATAAGGCTCCTGCTGTACCTAAAGAGACTATCCTCCACATTGAAAAATTAAACTATGTCAATGACTTTGGAAAACATATTATTCAGGATTTAAGCTTTGGCATTCGGGCAGGAGAAGTTGTAGGGATTGCAGGTGTGGAAGGTAATGGTCAGACTGAACTCTCAGAGATCATTACTGGTTTGCTCCACAGAACTAGCGGTGAAATTATTTTAAACGGGACAGAAACAAGCGGAAAGAAAATTAAAGAGATTAGAAATCTGGGATTAGCGCATATTTCTGAGGATCGTATGAAATATGGCATTGCACAGAATTTATCTATTCGTGATAATATTGCTTCTATTTATTTAGAAAATCCTAAATTTAAAAAGGGTCCTTTCTTAAATGTAAAGGAACTTAATGAATTTGTGGACAATTGTATTGAAGAATTTGAAATTGCCTGTACCGGTGGAACTGAAGCAGTCCGCTTTTTATCTGGTGGTAATATTCAAAAGGTGATTGTTGCCAGAGAGTTTAGCTGCGGTGCTAATTTTATTATTGCGAATCAGCCTACGCGTGGCATTGATGTAGGTACAGCGGATCTTATTCGTCGTTTGCTGGTGAAATATACCAGAGAAAAAGGTGTGGGTGTATTGCTCATCTCTTCAGATTTAAATGAAGTGACAGAGGTGTCTGACCGTTTATTGGTTATGAGAGAAGGTCGCATTAGCGCTCAATTTCACGATGTGAAAGCGGTCTCCACGGATGAACTTGGTGAATATATGCTGGGGGTTAAGCATATGACGCCTGAAGAAATGGGGGATTTATCATGAAAAAAGTAGAAAAAATTGATGCATTTTTTGAATTTCTTCGAGTGTTTTTGGGAATTGTTATTGCGTTTTTGGTTTGTATTATTATTATCCTACTCATTAGTGAGGAGGACCCGGGTAGTGCTATATACAATTTTGTAGTAGGGCCATTCATGACACCAAGGCGATTTGGTCAGGTATTGGCAAAATATGCATCCTATCTGTTGGCAAGTTTGGGAATGTGCTTTATTTATGCAGCTGGCCGTTTCAATATGGCTGGGGAGGGTACTATCAATTTGGCACCTATGCCAATACTGATTGTAATGTTTGGAACTACTTTCGGAACAAGTATAATGACTGGACTTCCGCAGATTGTAAACCTTATTCTCATTATCGCTTCTTGTGCAGTTACTGGTGCGCTTATTCTATTGGTTCCTGCATTTGGTCGAGAGAGATTAGGAGCAAATGAAATGGTAACATCCACCATTATGAACTATTTCTGTATGTATGCAGCTTTATGGATTTTAAAAGGAACTGTTGCAGATCGTTCCCTTGCTGCTTTGAGTACTGCTAACTATCCGGAAAATATGAGATTTACCCGTTATTGGAACGGCAGCAATTTTACCAGTGGCATTTATGTGGCTATTATCGGTCTTATTATTGCCCTTGTGATTTTCTATCGGACACCTTTAGGGGCTAAGATTCGGATGTGCGGTGATAATTTGCAGTTTGCTATTTACTCTGGCATTAATGCTAAAAAAATGATGTATATTGCTCAGATTATAGGTGGTCTCTTTGCCGGTGCAGCTGCGGCTGTGGAAATTTTCGGGTTATATGATGCGTATTATCTGCAATTGCTGACTAACGTGGGTATGGACGGTTTGCTGGCGGCAGTTATGGCAAAGAAAAAGCCTATATTTGTACCACTTACAGCTTTTATCATGGCATATATTCGTTGTGCGGCAGCGGTACTTAATGCGAACACGAATATCCCGGTAGAATTAGTTACTATGTTGCAGGCAGTTATTGTTTTGTTTGTAGCGGCAGAGGAGTTCCTGGGAAGAACCCGTCGAAAGGTAATTTACAAAATTGCCAGCACTCAGCAGATGGAGGAGAGTAAGGAGGTGTCTGCGTAATGGATATGATTACTTATATTACAAATTTTATTTACTCATTGATTCGCATTTCGACGCCTATTATTTTTATTGCTTTGGGAAGTGCTATCTCGCAACAGGGCGGTATTTTAAATATGGCAGCTGAAGCTATGATGCTTACAGCATCATTAGCAGGTGTTATGTTCAGTGCTATGTTCCAGAACGTATGGCTTGGTATTCTCTGTGGTATGGGCAGCGCTGTATTGTTAGCTCTTTTCCTGTGCTTTGCGTCATTTGTAATGAAGGTGGATATGTATCTCATGTCTATTTCACTGAATATGGCGCTTTTAGGAGGGACAGTTTTTGTAGTTTATTTAGCTACCGGGACAAAGAATACTACTGCTGGAGTGGTTCAGAGCCTGTCTTTAGGAAATATAAATATTCCTATTATTCAGGATATTCCTATTATCGGAGCCATTTTTTCTGGCCATAACTTATTTACTTATATCGCATTGGCAATGGTATTTGTAGTATGGTTTTTGCTGTTTAGGACGAAGCTCGGTCTTAGGATTCGGGCTTGTGGACAGAACCCGGCGGCAGCAGAATCCATTGGCATTAACCCTAGAAAAATATATACGTTAGCTTTTGTATTTGTAGCAGCTATAGGTAGTTTGGGAGGTATGTATCTGTCTATGGGATATCAGAACTTCTTTGTTAGAAATATTACTGCTAATCGAGGCTTTATTGGGTTGGCTGCGGCTACAATTGCAAATGGTATGCCTATCGGTTCTTTTGTTATGAGTTTAGTGTTTGGCCTTGCTTATGCAATTACCAATTATTTAAAGCCTTATATTGTAGATTCTTATTTCTTATCTGCTTTGCCATTTCTTCTCATTATTATTTTGTACTTTATTATGAGTGCTTATCGGGCTGGAGAAGAAGGTCGTCGTCTGAAAGCTGCCAAGAAGAAACTGGCGGAAGCGAGTACAGTGAGGCAGCAGGAGGTTTAGACTATGGAGTATGTCATTGGAGGAAATGTGATGCTGGATACTGTTCGCTTTGCGGATGGTACCAGCCACACCAGAGAAAGTATTGGTGGTCCGGCTACATTTGCTTATAGTGGTGTGAAGTTATGGACAGACAACGTTATTCAGTGCAGCAATGTAGGGGCAGATTATCATCAACTGTTCGATCCCTGGGTAGAGAAGAATGGCGTTGATGTAAGAGGATTTAAGCAGGTATGCGAATGGTGTAATCATAGCCATCTTGTGTATTATGAGGACGGTACTTATGGTTCTGATCAAAAATATGATCTGACTACCAGTGCAGGACAAGAGTACGCTATAGCTCTCCGCAATGAGAGAGTACAAGATATGGGGTATATGAAAACATCTCCGGCAGAACTGGCAGCATTTACAGGAGAAGGTGATGTGAAAGGCGTTTACATGGCTCAAAACGCAGATAAGGTATGGTGGGATCAACTTGGTGCACTGAAAAAAAGAGACGGATTTAAAATGATGTGGGAAATTGAAGCCACCAGTGCTTATAAAAATTGTCTTGATAAGGTGATTTATGCATGCCAGTATGTCGATATTTTCTCTATTAATATTCAAGAGGCCCAGAAGCTTTTTGATATGGAAGGTGTAGAAGAGTGTATCCGAGAACTGCAAAAGCTGCCAGTAGATATGACGCTGTTCCGTGTGGGAGAAAAAGGGCTCTACAGTGTGACGCCAACGAAGGCATATTACTTGCCGCCGGCACAAAGTGATAAGATTGTAGATCCTACTGGTTGTGGAAACACATCTACTGGATCAGCATTATATGCTTATGCAGAAGGGTATGATGCGTTAATGGTAGGTATTATGGCTAATTGTGCTTCTGCTCAAAACATCAGACAATTTGGCGTTATTCCAGATTTTGGAGCAGTGCGTGAAGAAGCTTTTGCTCAGGCGCGGACTCTCTATAAATATTATAGGAAAGAGTATGGAGAGTGATTGTATGGCAATAGAATATTTGGCTTGTGGAAATATCATGTCCGACCAGATTATGGATGTAGACGGTAATTTATCAGAATCTAACATGGGGGGACCTGCGTTTTATGCATTAGCTGGTATGCGTCTGTGGACACCTAATTGTAAATTAGTATGCAAGGCTGGAGCAGATTATGCAGATAGCTATGGGAAATGGATGGATAATAATGGGGTCTCCAGAGATTCTGTACAGGTAGCTATGGAAAACTGTTCTGCGTTTATCTTGAAATATAACAAGGATGGTTCATTTGAGTATACTTCTAAATATTCTGCGGAACATCTGGGATATTTAAAGACTCATCCTGAGGATATTGATAAGGCTGCTGAAGGAGAGACGATAAAGGGAATGTATATGGCCCATAATATGGATCCGGTTATTTGGCAGAAACTAGGAGAAGTAAAGCGAAAGCATGGTTTTAAAATCATGTGGGAGATTGAGTATGCTAAGAAACTCAGAGATATGATGGGATGGAGCAGAGAAACTGTGCGCAAAAAAGTAAGTAAAGTATTAGAAGTGGCAGATATGTGGTCTTTAAATTATAACGAAGCTTCAGATATTTTTGACATTCCAAGAGATAATGATGATGCAATAATCAAGGAATTGCAAAAATTACCTACAGAATTTTGTTTTTATCGGGTAGGAGAGCGAGGCGCTTATGCGGTGACACCTACGGATGCTTACTTTTGTGAAGTGCTAATGCCTTTTGGTCCTTCCGTAGATCCGACTGGTTGTGGGAATAATTCCACTGGAACAGCTATGTATTCTTATGTGGCAGGAGATCATCCTGCTATGGTAGCAGTAAAAGCATGCATTTCTGCTGGATTTAATGCATCGCAAAGAGGTCCCTATCCTGTTTACACGGAAGAAAGCAGAGCGTTTGCTCAGAAACTGGCCAAAGAACAGTTTGAAAAGGTTATGAATGCTCACCGAGCGTAAAGGAGGTTAATAAGAATGGCGAATACAGTATTTGATAATTTAAATGGTAAAAAGTTAATATTTGGTCTGGTACACTTATTGCCTATGCCAGGTACACCTCTTTATCAGGAGGGAAATATTGAAAAAATGACAGCAAAAGCTATTGCAGACTGTAAAGCTTTAAAAAACGCAGGAGCAGATGGCGGTCTTATCCAGTCAGTAGATGTATACTATCCGCTGACTGATGATACAGATTATGCGAGAGTAGCAACAATTTCTATGATTGCAGGACGAGTCCGTGAAGAAGTGGGAGATGATTTTAAGATCGGTATACAGCTTATGATTAATTGTATTACACCAAGTCTTGCAGCATGTAAGGCAACGAATGCAGATTTTACCCGTTGTACAGCGTTGGCAGTATCTGCAGACAATCCCATGGGCCATGTGGAAGCCGATCCTTTAAAAGTAGCAGAGTATCGAAATAAAATTCACGCTCAAAATGTGGGAATGATCAGTGAAATTTCAGGCTATCATGTAACCGGTGAGTACAATAAGAAAAAGATTCAATCTGCAGCATCTACATCTATGCGTCTTGGTGCAAATGCTATCGAAATTATGCATAAGGATTTCGAAATGAATGAGCGTCTTATTAAGGATGTAAAAGAAATGGGAGATATCCCTGTTATTTTGGGCGGAGGTACTACAGTAGAGAATTGTAAAGAACGCCTTCGGTATGCTGACGGAGCTTTAGTTGGAACTGCTTTTGAAGGTGGAAAGTGGGGCGGTCCGATTATTGAATCTATTGTAGCAGATTATGTGAAGAACGTACGGGAATTGGAGAGAGAGATGGGAGTATAGCCTATGAAACGAAAGAGATGGTTGTTTGGCTTTCGGTCAGGGACACCGTGGAAAAAAATAGTGGCTGTCATCTACTACTTTTTGGGTGTGGTGGTATTATTCTTTGGTTTATTTACACCGCCTTTTATTGAGGCTGGAGTCCATGATACTAATATATACCGTATTACAGTAGTAATCTTATTCTTTTGGATTGAAAGCCCGGCAATTTTTTTATCTGATACACCTATTAGAGAAAAACTTCCCTTCTTTCGTAAGCGTAAGGCTAGTCAATCTCTTGTTGGTTTTATGTGTATGAGCATATTGTTTGTATATATGTTTGCCACTATTGACAGCTACCATACCGATGAGTACAGAAATCGTTTAAACAAGTACATGGGTACTTCTACTTTGGAAGTAGTGGAGGTAGAAGGAGGAGAAGAATGACGCTGTACTTTTCAATGCCAGCAGCGACTGTTCTGACTCTACTGGCAGCAGCTATGTGGGGCAGCTGGATGCAGGTTATCAAGCTAAGAAAAGGGTATCCTGTAGAAGGGATTGCTTTTTGGCTTTATGTATTTTCATTTATCTTAGTTTGGGTAGTGACGCTTTTTTTATCACCGTTTCTGTTACCGGAGGGTATTTTTGCAGCTTCTAAAGGAAAAGGTAGGTTGATTGCTGAGATTCTTCTGGGGGGAGGAATGATGAGCTGTGGACTCATGTTTGGGCTCACAGTAATGAATCAGATGGGACTTCTTCTGGCTACTACTTTAAGTGGAACGATTACTAGTATTTTAGGAATAGTTACTTCTGTTTATAAAGAAGGGCTTCCTGATAGTCCGCGGGCTATTCCGTTGATTATTGTGACAACTCTGATGTTTTTGCTGGCTAGTTTTATTTGTGCCCTGTCATCTAAGATGTGTGCAGTGGACCAGGCGGAGGCAGCCGGACAGAACCTTACAGAGGTGAAGAAGCCAAAGTCTCCGGTAACTGCGAAACTTCTGTTATACATATTACTAAATGCAGTATTGGCAAACGGTTGGTCTGTAGGAACAGCCACTGGAACAGCAGCTGGATTTCCACCTATTTTGACCTGTGCGTATTTGGCAACGGGTTCGCTTTTAGGTATTTTACTGTTGTGTACGGTATTATTTACCTATAAAAAGATGTGGAAAACTGTACTTTGTATAGGAAACAGCAAACGCCCGCTTTTTTTAAGTGCTATTTCTGCGCTGTGTCATTATGGAGGAAATATCATTTCCATTTATGCCATGCCCACCTTGAGCGCAACATTGTCGTTTCTTTTTGGACGGACGTCTAGTGTATGGACTTATTTCTGGGGCTTTTATTACAAGGAATATGAAGGTGCAAAGAAGAAGACTATGAGAGTATTGGCAGTTGGGCTTATTCTATACTTTTGTGCTCTAGGGTTATTGTTTCTATATAACTATGGTTAATTTGAGAAGGAGGTTGTAAAGCATGAACAAAATAGAATTTGATAACCCCATACGCCGACAGGTTATGAGCCTGCCTGACCTGGTGGAGGAGCAGCTCGTAGGTTGCTTTGACTCCGGTCTGAAAGAGCTTATTTCTATGGCGGAATTTTTTGATGTGAGAAAAATTATACTTACCGGTGTAGGAGATTCTTATGCCGCGGCTCTTACTATGGCTCCAGTAATTGAAAAATACTGTGATTGCTTTGGTGTTGAGGTAATGCGAACGATTGAATTTACTCGTTTTTTATCCAAAGCAGATATTGGTATTGGAGAACCAAACAGTCCGCTGGTAGTTGGAATCAGTGTTGGAGGCGGTACGTCTCGTATTGTTGAGGCTTTGCAAAAAGCAAATGACGTAGGAGCTTTTTCTGTACTTATTACAAATAAGGAGGATAGTCCGGCAGCTAAGGTAGCCAGGAGAGTTTATATCATGCATACTCCGGCGCTGCCTGGTAATGATGCACCCGGTCTTCGTAGTTATTTTGCTTCTCAGCTGGGACTTATTGCTTTAGCATCCAGAATGGGTCATGTAAGAGGGACATTGCCACCGACAGGTCCAGATCAGTTTAAAGCGGCCATTAAAGAGTATGTGAAATGTTATCAGGGAGCAACGTTAGAAAACATTGATAACCAGATGTTTGCTTTGGCTAAAAAATGGAAAGATTTTGAAAGATTTGATTTTATTGGCGATGGTGTACAATATGGTTCCGCATTTTTTGGCGCAGCAAAATTTTTGGAATGTAATGGATGTGCTGTATCAGTGGATGATTCAGAAGATTGGTGTCATATCAATTTCTTTATTAAGAATCCCGAGACAATTGGTACAGTGGTGATGGCAGATAAGTATTCTCCGTCATTTAGTCGTGTTGTAGAAACAGTAAATTCTGCCCACCGTATTGGCAGACCGGTATTAGTAGTGACTAACAGTACGGAAACATCTTTTGATGAAGGTGTAGAAGTATGTGTACTTCCGGATCCAAAGGAGAACTTTGAGTGGCTTCTTCCTTTGATGGATCATATACCGGTAGCTCTTCTTGCAGGCTATATTACAACCTTAAGTGGGGAATGTTTCTTTCGTATAACTCATGCCTCAGGAGAACAGGTAATAGACTCACCTTTTGCAAACCGAGAAAACATGACTTTAAATAACAGCAAAATCGAGATATATGAATAAGGAGGAGAGATGTATGTTTTATAAGAAACAATTAGAAACAACTTTTCGTTCCTGCACCTCCATCACTGCAGAAGTAAATGAAATTGTAGCAGAAAGCGGTGTGCAGGAAGGCATCTGTTTAGTTTCCGTGCCGCATACTACAGCTTCTCTGGTCATTACTTCTTTTTGGGATCCCAGAGGATTGGATGATATGATGGATGAGATTGACCGAAACATTCCCACCCGGGTTAGCTATAAGCATCAGGACTCCCCTTATGATGCTTCTGGCCATGTAAAATCGGCTATGATCGGTACTTCTGCCAGTCTTATTATTCATGCCGGAAAGCTGATTTTAGGTTCTTCCCAAGGTCTGGTATTTGTGGAACATGACGGACCTAGACCCAGAGAGTTTTATATCCAGATTATCAAGAAACCAGTAATGGCTATTGAAAAATTAAATGTACCCACTGTTTATATGGGTATGCATAATATCACGGAAAGTGTGGCAGATGTGGTGGCAAAGAGTGGTGTGATAAATGGAGTGTGTCATATTTCGGTATTGCATTCTACGGCCGGTCTGGTTATCGCTCCGAAGGATGAGCCTTCCCGTATTGATGTAATGGAAGATATTGAAAGAATGGTACCTACTCGAGTGGACTTTAAGCATCGTGAGACAGCTTCTGATGCAGGTGGTCATGTAAAGACTGCTCTTACTGGAACTCAGATTACCGTGCCAGTAATAGATGGTAAGTTGGCTTTGGGCGATGAACAGGCTATTGTTTTTGCAGAATATGATGGACCTCGGCCTCGTAACTGTTTTGTGGCTGTATATGCAGATTAAATAAAGGAGGGAGTTATCATGAACAGAATAGAAATAAACAGTGCATTGGTTAATCAATGTCTCAGTATTCCCGCCCTCTGTAGCGCTCAAATTGCCGGAGTAAAAAAGGGGTTGGATGCAATTCCGGATAAAGTATTAAAAAAATGCCGTAAAATTATTATTACTGGTTGTGGGGATTCTTATGTGGCAGCAAAAGCAGCTATTCCGGCTTTTAAAAAATTTGGAGGTCAGTTTGGCAATGATTTTGTTTATGATCGTGCAATTAATGTGGCTCGCTACATGAATTTTGACCTTCGTTATAGTGATTCAACATTGGTAGTAGCAGTAAGTTGCTCTGGCGGTCCAGCTCGTATCAAGGAGGTACTGGAACGGGCGAAACATTACGGATGCCATACTTTGGCAGTGACTAATAATCCAAAAAGTCCGGCAGTTAAGACAGCAGAGTACAGTTTGATTGTAGGAACGCCGCATTTTCCAGATGCGAATCCAGGATTACGGAATTATTATGCATCTTTAGTAGGGCTTTATCTGCTGGCTGCTAAATTTGGTGAAGTGAATGGTATCAGTTCAGAGAATTCTTTCAGTGATTTAGTGAAGGCTATTTCAGATTACTCAGAAGCTTACGCGCCAGTGCTCGAAGGGATTGCAAATCAGATGTTTGAGCTGGCAAAAGACTGGAAAGAGTATAAGTCTTATGATTTCATTGGTGATGATATTGAATACTGTTCTGCATTTTTCAGTGCAGCAAAAATGGTAGAAGTGGTCGGAAGTATTACTAATGTAGATGACGCTGAGAACTGGTGTCATGTATCCTATTTCCAAAAAAAACCTGACTGTATTGGGACAATGGTAGTGGCAGATAAATTGTCCAATGACAGAAGTCGTATTGGTGAAACTGTGAAACAGGCAGCGGGAATAGGCAGGCCAATTGTCCTGATAGCAAATGGAACAAAGGAGGATTTTGGCATTACGGCAGATATTGAGGTCTGTACTGTTCCAGAAGCGCCGGAAGGATTTGAATTTTTGCTGCCGATGATGAATTATTTACCAGGAGCTATGTTGGCAGGGTATATTTCTGCTTTGAAGAAAGAGCCTTATTTCAGAGGCGGTGGCATTTGGGCTAATCCAGAAGCCCAGACGATTAGAAGCAGTAAGTTAGAGATTGTATAAGGAGGACAAAGCAATGTTAAGAAAAGTAACAGTGGAGACTCCGAAAAAGGGCTGCCTTGTGGAAATTACAGAGACAGTAAAGAATATCGTGGCGGAAAGTGGTGTACAAGATGGCATGGTAGTAGTGATGACAACGGACGTAAATGCCAGTATTTTAATTACCTCGTTCTATGATTCAAAAGGTCATGAGGATATTATTGATGATTTTGTACGGATTTTTCCAGCCAGGGATAATTTCCACTTTGGGGGTAGCGTAACAGATGGTGCGGCTCATAGTATGTCTTCTGTGACCGGGCAGACCGCAGAGTTTATTTTATCTGAAGGAGAAATGAAGTTGGGAGGTTCTCAGGGTATTTTCTTTGCAGAATATTCAGGAGCTAAGACAAGAGAATATCTGGTAAAAATTATAAGTTAAAAAGAGTGCGGCAGTGAAAATGGCTGCTGTGGTATGCTTTGCATGCCACGGCAGCCCTCTTGTGCGCCTGGCGGCGCACGTTTCTAACGGGTGCAAGTCCCGAATTCGCCCGGTAGTGGGAAGGATATAGCCGAAGGCAAGGGTGTCCATCGTGAGATGGAATCTGAAGGAAGCCAGATGTGGGAAACTTACTAACCCACGGGCAAACCTCTGGTCTGACGGACAGAAATCGCATATAAGGCTGTACATGAGGGTAAGTCTGCAAGACAAGATGAAGCCCGATAACTACACGGAATCATGTGCAGTAAATGCGGCAGATGGATGGAGGGAAAGAAACGTGTGGTACCCAGGGAGGTCTGTACGGAACGCTCTGAAAAGAGTAACCGTTATCGGAAGGTAACGCTGAACGTACAGAAGTCAGCAGAGGCCATAGTAGTTGATTTTTTTTCAGCGAAGGGCTGAATCAATAGGAGTCTTTCGTACGACTGGGAAAGGAGGAATGGGCAGAATGGGTACAGAAAACAGAGAAAGCTGCTCACAAAGAGATAGCGCGGAACGCAAAGGGTATGTGAGAGCGCACCGCTCATTCAACCGGATATGGAAGGAAAGGGACAGTGCAGAGCCAGATATCCTAAGTAAGATACTGAATAAGGATAACCTGAACAGAGCTTACAAAAGAGTGAAGGCGAACAAGGGAGCGCCAGGAGTTGATGGGATGACTATTGAAGCGGCGTTACCATGGTTGAGGGAGAATAATCACGAACTGGTAGAAAGAATCAGGAAGGGGAAATATAGCCCTTCCCCAGTCAGGAGAGTGGAGATCCCGAAGCCGGATGGAGGGACAAGAAAGCTAGGAATCCCTACTGTCATAGACCGCATCATCCAACAGGCCATGGCACAGCAGCTGATGCCAATCTATGAACCTCTGTTCTCGAAGGACAGTTATGGCTATCGTCCGGGTCGAGGGGCAAAAGACGCTGTCAGGAGGATAAAAGAGTACATCGAGCAGGGATATACGAGGGCAGTCGTCCTCGACCTGTCGAGATACTTTGATACGCTGAACCATACGATACTGCTGAACCAGTTGAGGAAACAGGTAAAAGATGAAAGAGTGGTACAGATGGTAAAGCGATATCTGAAGAGCGGAGTGATGGAAAACGGTGTTGTAACAGAGACGGAGGAAGGCTCCCCGCAAGGAGGAAATCTATCTCCACTCTTAGCAAACGTGTATCTGAATGAATTCGACTGGGAGTTTCACAGGCGGGGTGTGCCATGCATCCGCTACGCAGACGATATCGTACTGCTGGCGAAAAGCGAACGGGCCGCAGAGCGACTGCTGGAATCCAGCACGAAATATCTGGAGGAAACGTTGAAACTGAGAGTGAACCGGGAAAAGAGCCGGACAGTCAGTGTATTCGCAATCCGAAATTTTAAGTTCCTTGGCTTCTGTTTTGGGAAGAACGGAAAAGGAATCTATATCCGAGTCCATGGAAAGTCATGGGAGAAAGCCAAGGATGAACTGCGCAGGCTCACTTCCCGGAGCAAGTGCGGAAGTGTCGTCCGAACTATGGAAAAGGTAAAAGTCTACATGAGAGGATGGCTAAACTATTATGGGATAGCGGATATGAAGAACAATATCGAAAGCGTGAACGGATGGCTGTACCGCCGGATACGGATGTGTATCTGGAAACAGTGGAAACTGCCAAAGACCAGGAGGAGAAAGCTGATAGGACTGGGGTTATCAGAGTGGGCAGCATGCGAAGGAGCATACAGCAGAAAATCCTACTGGAGGATGTCTAACACGGGTGTGGTCAAAAGAGCATTAACAAAAGAAAGACTGATAAACTGGGGCTTCTATGATTTAGCCACAGCCTATCAGTCTCTGCACATCAACTATTGAAACCGCCGTGTACCGAACGGTACGCACGGTGGTGTGAGAGGACGGCGGCTAATCACCGCCTCCTACTCGATTGGACAGTAATTAAATAAGAAGGTTAAGGGACGAATGAAAAAAGAAAAAAAACAAAAACATTATGCATGGACTATTGTGACAGCATGTATCATGGTTTATTTCACCACTAGCGTAACTCAGGTAAGCTTAGGTAATTTTGTGACACCAGTAGTAACGGATTTTGGTATTACAGTTCAGAAAATGATGCTTGTTAGTAGTATTCAGTGTGCTGTAATGGCAGTACTTTATCCGGTGGCAGGAAAAATATTAAGCACTAAAAAGCTGCAGGTAGTAGTGTCAGTAGCTCTTATTGCTATGCTTGCCGGTATGTTTTTAATGGGATTTTATCCATCTATTACTGGGTTTTATATTTCTGCGGTCATGATGGGAGCGGGGTCAGCTTTTACTCAATTTTTGGCTATGCCTCTTATTATTAATATGTGGTTTAAAAAGAAGACAGGTACGGCTCTTGGTATATGTGTATCCTGTGGTACAGCATTTGGGATTTTCTTTAATCTTTTAAGTGCTCAGTTAATTGAACAGCTGGGATGGAGGATGGCTTACCGAATTTTACCGATTATTCCATTGATAGTAGCTATTCCCTATATTGCGGCTCATTTAAAAAGTCCTGAGGATGTGGGATGTGAACCTTATGGTATGGGAGAAAACGAGAAGGGCGAGGAAGCGGATCCGGATAAAAGCAATTGGGGCGTGACTCGAGCTGAGGCTTTCCGTATGCCTATGCTGTATCTGGCTTGGGCATGTTGTCTTTGCTACAGTGTAGGAAGTAGTGTGCCTAGCTTTACAGCTACGTTTGCGACCATGGAATTAGGGCGGAGTGTAGCCTTCGGATCTGTAGCGGTAACTTGTTATAGTGTGGGGTCTGTGATCTGTGGCTACTTGTTAGGTAAGGTTAACGATCGGTTTGGCGTTCGAGCCGGAATGCTCTGGGGATTATGTTTTATGGCTCTTTCCATGTTTGGAATGATTTTTTCTATAAAGAACAGCACATTTTTATTACCATCCTGCTTTTTTATGGGATTTGGGGGATTGAATATGTATAGTGTGCAGGCACCTTTGGTGGCTCGGACGGTAATGGGAGATAGACACTATTCGGAAATCTGGTCAATTTTAATGATTGGAAATAGTATGATAGCGGCACTTCTGATTTCACCGTTGGGCGGTATTTTTGATAAGACCGGTTCTTTTACTATCGTATTTCTTATTGGCATTGTAACTTTTGCGGCGGCATTAGTTGTAGGAAGTATTGCATTAAAAATGAGTGAAAATTATCGAAAAAAGCAAAATTTATAAAGGAGGCAGAAAAAATGGAGAAAAAAAAGTATTTTAATTCCGTTGTACATCAAGTAAAAGATCTGGAAGTATTGGCGGATATTCAGCAGGAATTGTGTTTTGATCTGGAAAAGCTAAAGTCTATGTTTCCGGAGAAAATTGCAAAAAAAATTAAAAGAATTATTCTTACCGGTTGTGGGGATTCTTTTTCGGCTGCAGGTGCTATGGTTCCTGGTGTTCGGAAATTAAGTGGAGTGCAGAAAGTGAATTCGCCAGATATTATGGATTTTTGCCGGTATTATGATCTGTCTAAGATCACAAAAGGATATGCGTTAGATGAGGTATTGGTAATTGCTATCAGTTTTAGCGGTTCAGCAGATAGGGTAGTAGAGGCACTTACAAAAGCAAAGGAATTGGGTACTCAGGCTTTGCTTATTACTCGGAATCCGGAATCTAAAGGAGCAAAGGTGGCAGATATGATTTTTGATGTAGCTACTCCTGATGGCTGTAATTCCCCAGGACTTCGTTCTTATTATGCCAGCATGGTCGGTATTGTTGCAGTGGCAGCTTACATTGGTTTGTGCAGAGGTATTATTACGAAAGAGAGATTCCTCGAGGTGAAGCATAATATTACTTCTTATACAAAAACCTTTATGTCAGAGTTTGACCGGATTGACGATATGATGTTTGCCGAGGCTGTGAGAATGAAGGATCTGACCAAGTTTGAGATTATTGGTGATGGAAATGAAGGATATTCTGCACAGTTTATAGAGGAGAAGTTTATTGAATGTGGAGGCGTATACTGTGATCATACAAATTCTGAAGAATTTGCTCATATTAGCTTTTTCTTTCGCGGGCCGGGAGAATTTGGTACAGTCATATTGGTAAACGAAGCTGATCCCAGTCTTGGACGAATGAAAGATACGATATATGGATGTCTATGCCAGCATCGCCCTACTGTGGTTGTTACTGATTTGCCTAAAGAGGCTTTTCTTGTTGTCGGTGGCAGAGTGAAGGATACTCCCGATATGTATAACATTCCTGATGCAGCTACAGACTCCGGTCTGCTGGCAGGAGAAGCAACTGTATGTTGCATCCCTAAGGCTCCGGAACAGTGGATGTCTCCACTGGTAGATTTTATTCCCGGCTCTTTGTTAGCCGGATATCAGGCAGCAGTAAACGAACGGAAGTACTTTGCCGGTCAGTATGATTTTAGAACGGAAACATGGATTACGGGCTAAGGAGGAAAACGAAATGTATCAGAGATTGAATGACGAACATTATTATAGAAAATTTTATTTTCAGGATAGTTTCTATGCTCAGTGTATGGATGTAGATCCGCTGACTATGGAACAGTTTGATAGATCTGTGGCAGGGGTAAAAGCTATTATTGACCAGCCTATTTTTAAAACGGCAAAACATGTTATAGGAACTGGCTGTGGAGACTCTAATATTGCGGCTTTTGCTATTAAAGAGGCGTTTGCCTACTATTTGCCAGATGTAGAATATGAAGGTGTAGAGGCGATCGAGCTGGGCCGTCATTACCCTTATGAAGCAGATATGCCGGACAGCCTTGCCCTTTTTATTAGTGTATCAGGGCGGATTTACCGTACTATCGAGGCGCTTCTTCAATGTAAACGTCATGGAATCACTACCGTTGCGGTTACTGACAGCCCTCAGTCAGAGACGGCTCGAAACGCAGATATCTTATATTATGAGAATTCTCCAAAGGGAGATAATAATGCGGGACTTCGGACTTATTATGTGAATGTAATAACGACTATAATTCTGGCAGCAGCTATGGCTGAGGTGCGGACAGGAAAGTCTTATCTTGCAGAGCTGCGAGAGGAAGTCCGGAAATATCATGAGGTCTTTTTCGCAGAAATTTCTAATATTGATAAAATATGTTTTGAGACAGCAATCCATTGGATTGATAAAAAATATTTAGGTATTACAGCGGACGGACCATTGTTCTGGACAACAAAATTTATTCAAGCCAAAATTGTTGAGCTTTCCGGGGATGCCTGTGCGGTCATTGACAGCGAGAATTTTATGCATGTCAATATTCTTATGGGACCGGGTGAAGAATATGGCGAGATAGTACTTATTAATAGTAATGATGCTAATGTTTCCCGTATTGCGGATACTGTAAATAACATGGTGAGAAGAGGACATCGAGAGGTGTTGGTGTTTGCAGATAAGAAACCAGAGGAGCTTGGGATTACGGAAACAGTACGATACTGTTATGTTCCAATGCCCCGAAAGGAATTTACTTTTTTGGAACAGATTTACGCGTATCTTCCAGGTGCGATTTTTGCAGGTTTTCGGCATACTACTATTGGAGAACCTATGTTCCGGGGTGGCATGGATCCAACAATCTTTGTTCCAACCTATTTTTCGCCTATAGATGTGGTGGATTTGGACAAAAAGGTTGAGGCGGATGATTGATATGGTAAAAGAAAATAGAAAAAAAATACATTATGCATGGAAAATTGTGATTGCCTGTATTTTGCTAAAATTAGGTACAGGTGGAGCAGTGGCAGCTACAGTCGGAAATTTTGTGACACCTATTGTGCAAGATTTGGGCTGTGAGGTCAGTAAATTTACCATGTTGGTTAGCATTGAAGCGGTAAGTATGGCATTGCTCTATACCTTTGCGGCAAAAATGTTAATTACAAAACCCATAGGATTAGTAATGGGGATTGCTACTTTAGCAGAAACAATAGGAGTGCTTCTTATGGCAACCTATCAATCTGTATATATGTTTTATTTGAGTGGTGTGATTATCGGTGTAGCACAGGCTTTTACTGGTCTGGTAGCAATTCCTATTGTGATTAATATGTGGTTTCGGAAAAAAGCAGGTACAGTACTGGGTATTGTTATTGCAGTAAGCAGCGCTTCTACTATGGCCTATGGACTTTTGTCTGCGCAGCTTATTACGATGCTTGGTTGGAGAAATGCTTATTTAGTATTAGGGTTTATGTGCCTCATTATTTCTGTACCAGCAGCCTTTTTCCTTATCCGGACTCCGCAGCAGGTAGGAGTAAAGCCCTATGGTGCAGATGAACAGGAAGAAGGGCTGGAGAATACAGAGGAGGACGTAGTATCCACAGGGGAATGGGGCTTTACAAAAAAGGAAGCTTTTCATATGCCCATGCTATATCTGGCCTGGATGGCTTGCCTGTGTTTTAGTATTGGAAGTGGTGTATCGGGTTATATTCAGACATTTTCTACTATGGAAATGGGACAGAGTATTAATTTTGGTGCGCAGGCAGGAATGCTTATGAGTCTTGGGGGCATTGCATGTAGTCTCATCCTTGGGCGGATTAATGATCGGTTTGGTGTAAAAGCAGGTCTTATTTGGGGAGCGGTGTTTACAGGCTTAGGATATGGACTTATGCTTTTAAGCTATCAGAACCCTATTTTTATTATGATTGGTGCAATGCTGGTTGGGCTGGGAAGCAGCATGTATCAAGTACAGTGTCCACTTTTGGCAAGAAGTGTAATAGGAAACAAGCATTATTCGGAGATATGGGCCGTGATGATGGTAGCGAATAGCCTTATCGGTGGCGGATTATATTCTTCTATTGGCCTGTTTTACGATAAGCTTGGATCCTATCAAGGTGCATTTATTATGGCTGCTGTACTTTATATAGTGGCACTGATTCTTGGCTTTATTGCTATTGATATGAGCAGAAGAAAGCAGAAAGGAAAGATGGTAAAATGAATACGATTGGAAGAGATAATAATGTAAAATCGGGATTTTTGGATTATCCGAACTACACAAAAAATTTATTAGAGCGGCTTACAGAGGACGTAATTACAGCAGCAATACCGGATGAAAAGTTAAAAAAGATCAGGCGGGTTATTGTTACGGGAAATGGGGATTCCTATGCGGCAGCATTGGCTACTAGAGAATTCAACAGCCGGATGTTTAAAGGAATGGACTATCATGCGCTGCGATGTATTGATGTAAGTCGCCACTATGTATTTCCTGAAGAAAATCCAGAGGAAACCCTGGTAATGGTCATTAGTATTTCGGGTGGAGGTTCTCGTGTTACTGAAGCTATGAAACGGGCAGCTTTGAAAGGGTGCACAACACTTGCTATCACGGGTAATCCTGAATCGAGAATGGCGAAAGAAGCAGCTCATATTTTAGAGGTGAAAATTGAAAAATCTCCCGTATTTTCTCCTGCAAGTCAAACCAAGACCTATTTTACAGCAGTGGTGACTACTCTCTTACTGGGACTTCATGCCGGATTGCTTTTTGGGGCTGTTACAGCAGAAGAAGTAGAAAAGCAAAAAGCGGAGATTCAGGCTTATGTAAATGCAGTATGTACGGAAACAGTACTCGGGAATGTGGATGACCAGATGGAAGCTCTGGCAAATACATGGAAAGATTATTTGGGTTATGATTTTGTAGGAGGTGGTGTAGACTTTGCTACGGCTTATTTTGGTACAGCTAAGTTTTTTGAACTCTGTGGTTCTTTAAATTGTTTAAATGACTCTGAGGATTGGTGTCATATTGATTTTTTCCAGACCAATCGAGAAAAAATCGGTACTATTGCAGTGGCAACAAAAACGTGTGCATCTTTTTCAAGAACACTGGAAACTATAGAGTCGATGCAGAAATCCAGCCGAAATGTGTTAGTGGTATCGGATGCTGAAGCTGATCTCTTTATTGATAGGGTGACAGTTTGTACTCTTCCCTCTGCGCGATATGACCATATTGCGCCTCTTATGAATTTCATTCCGCTTTTTATGCTGGGTAATTATATAGCGCTGAAAAGAGGTTATGAGTATTTTGGCGGTATGGGAGATCATAATCCATTGTTTAGTCAGGAAGGCGGTGTAAATACTATTAAGACGAGTAAAATTGTAATGGTAGATTAAGCGTAAGGTGATTTTTTTACTGTGAAGATGCTTATATAGAAGAAAAAGTACAAGGAGGACTATATGAGGAAAATACCGATTATTATTGATGGGGATCCAGGCGTAGATGATAGTTTTGCTATTGCGCTCGCGAATTCTTGTCCGGATTTTGAATTAGTGGCATTGACAGCAGTGGAGGGAAATGTTCCTGCTGAGAAAACCCGATTGAATGCTATGGGTTTAAGGGAAGCGCTGGATATTAACTGTGCTGTGGCTTATGGAGCAGAATTACCTTTAGAAAAAGCATATTTGTCTTATGCGGAAAAGACGCATGGAGAAAGCGGTGTGGGGACTATTCAATGGCCGGAGCTAAAAAAGGCGCCGGATGACCGCTCTGCGTGGGATCTTATTTACGAGGAAGCAGTAAAACGAAAGGGGGAATTGGTCCTTATTGCGATTGGCCCACTGACCAATATTGCCCTTACTTTACGAAAGTACCCGGATTTTCCGCAGTATTTGAAGCGGTTTTATATTATGGGAGGCGGAACTTTTGGCAATGTGACAAAACAGGCAGAGTTTAATATCTGGGTTGATCCGTTGGCAGCCAGGGAGGTTTTTGAAAAACTGGAGGTTCATATGGTGGGACTGAATGTAACACATGCTTCTGCACTTACAGAAAAAGACTTTGATCAAATGATCAGTCTTTGTAAAGGGGAGAACTCTGCGATACGGCTTCTAAGGGATCTATCGGTATTTTCTAAGAGGAACAGCTTAAAATCAGGTATGGATAACCATATTATTCACGATGCTTTAACAGTGGCCTCAGTTATGGATTCGGAAGTAGTGAGATATGAACCATATTACGTTTATGTAGAAGATAAAGAAGGAATGGAAAATGTAGGTGAAACAGTGATAGATCTGGCTGGTCAGTCAGGAAATCAACCAAACTGTTTGGTGGCCATGGAAGTAAATCAGCCCAAATTTGTGGAAATGTTAATGGAAATGTGCCGATATTATGCGACAAAGGGATAAATGCTGAGAAGGCCTTGGGGCATTATCAAATTTCGATAAAAGTATAATAAATATGGTACTGAGTGATCAGCCGGCTATATGTGATTAAACGACTATACTGTACAAAATGTAGTGTAGTCGTTTTTCTTGTGCGCCTGGCGGCGCACGTTTCTAACGGGTGCAAGTCCCGAATTCGCCCGGTAGTGGGAAGGATATAGCCGAAGGCAAGGGTGTCCATCGTGAGATGGAATCTGAAGGAAGCCAGATGTGGGAAACTTACTAACCCACGGGCAAACCTCTGGTCTGACGGACAGAAATCGCATATAAGGCTGTACATGAGGGTAAGTCTGCAAGACAAGATGAAGCCCGATAACTACACGGAATCATGTGCAGTAAATGCGGCAGATGGATGGAGGGAAAGAAACGTGTGGTACCCAGGGAGGTCTGTACGGAACGCTCTGAAAAGAGTAACCGTTATCGGAAGGTAACGCTGAACGTACAGAAGTCAGCAGAGGCCATAGTAGTTGATTTTTTTTCAGCGAAGGGCTGAATCAATAGGAGTCTTTCGTACGACTGGGAAAGGAGGAATGGGCAGAATGGGTACAGAAAACAGAGAAAGCTGCTCACAAAGAGATAGCGCGGAACGCAAAGGGTATGTGAGAGCGCACCGCTCATTCAACCGGATATGGAAGGAAAGGGACAGTGCAGAGCCAGATATCCTAAGTAAGATACTGAATAAGGATAACCTGAACAGAGCTTACAAAAGAGTGAAGGCGAACAAGGGAGCGCCAGGAGTTGATGGGATGACTATTGAAGCGGCGTTACCATGGTTGAGGGAGAATAATCACGAACTGGTAGAAAGAATCAGGAAGGGGAAATATAGCCCTTCCCCAGTCAGGAGAGTGGAGATCCCGAAGCCGGATGGAGGGACAAGAAAGCTAGGAATCCCTACTGTCATAGACCGCATCATCCAACAGGCCATGGCACAGCAGCTGATGCCAATCTATGAACCTCTGTTCTCGAAGGACAGTTATGGCTATCGTCCGGGTCGAGGGGCAAAAGACGCTGTCAGGAGGATAAAAGAGTACATCGAGCAGGGATATACGAGGGCAGTCGTCCTCGACCTGTCGAGATACTTTGATACGCTGAACCATACGATACTGCTGAACCAGTTGAGGAAACAGGTAAAAGATGAAAGAGTGGTACAGATGGTAAAGCGATATCTGAAGAGCGGAGTGATGGAAAACGGTGTTGTAACAGAGACGGAGGAAGGCTCCCCGCAAGGAGGAAATCTATCTCCACTCTTAGCAAACGTGTATCTGAATGAATTCGACTGGGAGTTTCACAGGCGGGGTGTGCCATGCATCCGCTACGCAGACGATATCGTACTGCTGGCGAAAAGCGAACGGGCCGCAGAGCGACTGCTGGAATCCAGCACGAAATATCTGGAGGAAACGTTGAAACTGAGAGTGAACCGGGAAAAGAGCCGGACAGTCAGTGTATTCGCAATCCGAAATTTTAAGTTCCTTGGCTTCTGTTTTGGGAAGAACGGAAAAGGAATCTATATCCGAGTCCATGGAAAGTCATGGGAGAAAGCCAAGGATGAACTGCGCAGGCTCACTTCCCGGAGCAAGTGCGGAAGTGTCGTCCGAACTATGGAAAAGGTAAAAGTCTACATGAGAGGATGGCTAAACTATTATGGGATAGCGGATATGAAGAACAATATCGAAAGCGTGAACGGATGGCTGTACCGCCGGATACGGATGTGTATCTGGAAACAGTGGAAACTGCCAAAGACCAGGAGGAGAAAGCTGATAGGACTGGGGTTATCAGAGTGGGCAGCATGCGAAGGAGCATACAGCAGAAAATCCTACTGGAGGATGTCTAACACGGGTGTGGTCAAAAGAGCATTAACAAAAGAAAGACTGATAAACTGGGGCTTCTATGATTTAGCCACAGCCTATCAGTCTCTGCACATCAACTATTGAAACCGCCGTGTACCGAACGGTACGCACGGTGGTGTGAGAGGACGGCGGCTAATCACCGCCTCCTACTCGATTCATAACAGGTAAAAGATATAGTGGTTTTATACGAAAAAATCAATGAACTTTGCATTTTTTTCACGTTTCACAAATTGACAAGCTTAAGATCCGTAGGATATAATAAAACAATGCGTATATTGGGGATAGTATACCCTTTAAAGCAGAGTATCGGTATATTTTGTGACATATATTACTGTTGAAGGAGGCAGGCTATGCTGTACGATAAGGTACCCACCAGTCTGAATTTTGTTGAACGCGAGAAACAGACAGAAAAATTCTGGAAAGAAAATAAGATTTTTGAGAAAAGTATGGAGCGCCGCAAAGAGGGCGAGACATATACGTTTTATGACGGTCCGCCAACTGCGAATGGAAAACCACATATTGGTCATGTGCTGACGCGCGTGATCAAGGATATGATTCCGCGTTACCAGACGATGAAGGGCAAGATGGTTCCGCGTAAGGCAGGCTGGGATACACATGGCCTTCCGGTAGAGCTTGAGGTCGAGAAGCTGCTTGGTCTGGATGGAAAGGAACAGATCGAGGAGTATGGACTGATCCCGTTTATTGACAAATGTAAAGAGAGTGTCTGGAAGTATAAGGGAATGTGGGAGGATTTCTCCGGTATTGTCGGCTTCTGGGCAGATATGGATGATCCGTATGTGACGTACCATGATGATTATATTGAGTCTGAGTGGTGGGCGCTGAAGCAGATCTGGGATAAGGGACTTTTATATAAGGGATTTAAAGTTGTCCCGTACTGTCCGCGCTGCGGGACACCGCTGTCTGCACAGGAGGTAGCGCAGGGGTATAAGACGGTCAAGGAGCGTTCTGCGATCGTGCGCTTTAAGGTAAAGCATGAGGATGCGTATTTTCTCGCATGGACGACGACTCCGTGGACACTTCCGTCCAATGTCGGTCTGTGTGTGAATCCGGATGAGACGTACTGCAAAGTAAAGGCGGCTGACGGCTACACTTATTATATGGCAGAGGCGCTGCTGGATACGGTACTCGGAAGACTGGCAGATGAGGCGCAGAATATAAAAGCGTATGAGGTGCTTGAGTCATACAAGGGTACAGACCTTGAGTATAAAGAATATGAGCCGCTGTTCGCATGTGCGGGAGAGGTGGCACAGAAGCAGCATAAGAAAGGATTTTTTGTAACGTGCGATAATTACGTTACGATGTCAGATGGTACGGGTATTGTCCACATCGCGCCGGCATTTGGTGAGGACGATGGAAGAGTTGGCCGCAACTATGATCTGCCGTTTGTACAGTTTGTAGACGGGAAGGGAGAGCTGACTGCAGAGACGCCGTATGCAGGGATGTTCGTAAAGGATGCGGATAAGCCGATCCTTGTAGATCTTGAGAAGGAAGGCAAGCTTTATGAGGCTCCGAAATTTGAGCATGAGTACCCGCATTGCTGGAGATGTGACACGCCGCTGATCTATTATGCGCGCGAGTCATGGTTTATCAAGATGACTGCGGTCAAGGAAGATCTGATCCGCAATAATAATACGATCAACTGGATCCCGGAGAGTATCGGTAAAGGACGTTTTGGAGACTGGCTTGAGAACGTACAGGACTGGGGTATTTCCAGAAACCGTTACTGGGGTACACCGCTTAATATCTGGTATTGTGAGGACTGCGGTCATATGCATTCCATCGGAAGCCGCGAGGAGCTCTTCCAGATGAGCGGCAATGAAGCGGCGAAGACAGTCGAGCTGCATCGCCCGTATATCGATGAGATCACGATCCCGTGTCCGAAGTGCGGTAAGACAATGCACCGTGTACCGGAGGTGATCGACTGCTGGTTTGACTCAGGAGCGATGCCGTTTGCGCAGCACCATTATCCGTTTGAGAATAAAGAAGTGTTCGAGAAGCAGTTCCCGGCACAGTTTATCTCTGAGGCGGTAGACCAGACGCGAGGCTGGTTCTATTCTCTGCTTGCAGAATCAACACTTCTGTTTAATAAGGCGCCATACGAAAATGTTATCGTACTGGGTCATGTGCAGGATGAAAATGGACAGAAAATGAGCAAATCCAAAGGAAATGCTGTCGATCCGTTTGCTGCGCTTGAGCAGTACGGAGCGGATGCGATCCGCTGGTATTTCTATATCAACAGCGCTCCGTGGCTGCCGAACCGTTTCCACGGAAAGGTAGTACAGGAAGGACAGCGCAAGTTTATGGGTACGCTGTGGAACACGTACGCTTTCTTTGTGCTGTATGCGAACATTGACAATTTCAATCCGATGGACTATACACTGGATTATGAGAAGCTTTCCGTCATGGACAAGTGGCTGCTCTCAAAGATGAACTCCATGATCAAAGCGGTCGATGAGGATCTTGGAGGCTACAAGATCCCGGAAGCAGCACGTGCGCTGCAGGAGTTTGTCGATGACATGAGCAACTGGTATGTCAGAAGAAGCCGCGAGCGTTTCTGGGCAAAGGGTATGGAGCAGGATAAGATCAATGCATATATGACTCTGTATACGGCTCTTGTAAATACGTGCAAGGCTGCAGCTCCGATGGTTCCGTTTATGACAGAGGATATTTACCGCAACATTGTCTGCAAGGTAGACCCGTCTGCGCCGGAGAGCATCCATCTGTGTGACTTCCCGACAGTGGATGAGGCGCATATTGACAAAGAGATGGAGACGGCGATGGATGAGGTACTGAAGATCGTTGTTATGGGGCGTGCGTGCAGAAATACAGCGAATATCAAGAACCGCCAGCCGATCGCAGCAATGTACTTCAAGGCTCCGAAGGAGCTGCCGGAATATTATACAGATATTATCCGTGATGAGCTCAATGTAAAGAATGTGACGTTTACGCAGGATGTCAGCAGCTTTACTTCCTATACCTTCAAGCCGCAGCTTAAAACTGTAGGACCGAAATATGGCAAGCTGCTCGGAAAGATCCGGCAGGCGCTTCCGGAGCTTGACGGTAATGCTGCAATGAGTGAACTCAGGGCAAATGGTGCGATCAGGCTTACATTTGGAACGGATGAGGTCGTGCTTGCAGAGGAAGATCTGCTGATCGAGGCAGCACAGACGGAAGGATATATTTCTGAAAATAATGGCGATATTACGGTTGTGCTTGAGACGACACTGACTCCGGAGCTCATTGAGGAAGGCTTTGAACGCGAGCTGATCAGCAAGATCCAGACGATGCGTAAAGAAGCAGGCTTTGAGGTAATGGATAAAATCCGTGTATCGGTAAAGGATAACGATAAGATAAAATCAATTCTGCAAAAATATGAGCATGAGATACTGACAGACGTTATGGCAGATGAGATTTCCTATGATGGAGTCACAGGATACACGAAAGAGTGGAATATCAATGGAGAAAATGTGACACTTGGCGTTGAGAAGCTGTGATGGACCATAGTCAGGAGGATGCATTTTGCGATCTCTCCGCAAAGATCAGTAAATCAGAAAGGGATTGAAAAAATGGGCAAGTTGATTGATAAGGAAGTATTTAAGGACAGAGTAAAGGATAATGTAAGGACGCTCTATCGTAAGACTATAAAAGAGGCTGACCAGCAGCAGCTGTTTCAGGCAGTAGCGTATGCAGTAAAGGACGAGATCATTAATAACTGGCTGGCTACACAGAAGCAGTATGAGATGGATGATCCGAAAACTGTTTATTATATGTCTATGGAGTTCCTGATGGGACGTGCGCTTGGAAATAACCTGATCAACCTTACGGCATATAAGGAAGTAAAGGAAGCGCTGGAGGAGCTTGGATTTGATCTGAATGTGATCGAGGATCAGGAGCCGGATGCAGCGCTTGGAAACGGAGGACTTGGACGTCTGGCAGCATGCTTCCTTGATTCTCTTGCCACCCTGGGATATTCTGCCTACGGCTGTGGCATCCGTTACCGCTATGGTATGTTCAAGCAGAAGATTGAAAACGGCTATCAGGTAGAGGTGCCGGATAACTGGCTTAAGAATGGCAATCCGTTTGAGCTTCGCCGCCCGGAATATGCAAAGACAGTGAAATTCGGCGGTTATGTACGGGTAGAGTATGATGAGCAGAAGAAGCGCAATAACTTTATCCAGGAAGGATATCAGTCTGTACTGGCAATCCCGTTTGATATGCCGGTGCTTGGATATAATAATAATATCGTAAATACGCTGCGCGTATGGGATGCAGAGGCGATCAATGATTTCCATCTCGATTCTTTTGATAAAGGTGATTACCAGAAGGCAGTAGAGCAGGAAAATCTGGCGAAGAATATCGTAGATGTACTTTATCCGAACGACAATCATTATGCAGGCAAGGAGCTTCGTCTGAAGCAGCAGTATTTCTTTATTTCTGCAAGCGTGCAGGAAGCGATCGCAAAATATAAGCGTACGCATAATGATATCCGTAAATTCTATGAGAAGGTAACGTTCCAGCTCAATGATACGCACCCGACGGTGGCGATCGCGGAGCTGATGCGTATTCTTGTAGATGAGGAAGGCCTTGAGTGGGAAGAGGCATGGGAGGTTACGACAAAAACCTGCGCGTATACAAACCATACGATCATGGCAGAGGCTCTGGAAAAGTGGCCGATCGAGCTGTTCTCCAGACTGCTTCCGCGTGTATATCAGATCATCGAAGAGATCAACCGCAGATTTGTAAATGAGATCCAGGCAAAATATCCGGGCAATCAGGAAAAGATCCGCAAGATGGCGATCATTTATGATGGTCAGGTGAAGATGGCGCATCTTGCGATCGCAGCAGGCTATTCTGTAAACGGTGTTGCAAGACTGCATACGGAGATCCTTAAAAATCAGGAGCTCAAAGACTTCTATGAGATGATGCCGGAGAAGTTCAATAATAAGACAAATGGTATCACACAGAGAAGATTCCTGCTTCATGCCAATCCTCTGCTTGCGGACTGGGTGACAGCACATATCGGAGATGAGTGGATCACAGACCTTCCGCAGATCGCAAAAATGAAGGTTTATGTGGACGATAAGAAGGCACAGCAGGAGTTTATGAATATCAAATATCAGAATAAGCTGCGTCTTGCGAAGTATATCAAGGAGCACAACGGTATTGATGTAGATCCGCGTTCTATTTTTGACGTACAGGTAAAGCGCCTGCATGAGTATAAGCGTCAGCTTCTTAATATCCTGCATGTGATGTATCTGTATAATCAGATCAAGGATCATCCGGAGATGGACTTCTATCCGAGAACCTTTATCTTTGGCGCGAAGGCAGCGGCAGGCTACCGCCGTGCGAAGCTGACGATTAAGCTGATCAACAGTGTAGCGGATGTGATCAACAACGACAAGTCCATAAACGGAAAGCTCAAGGTCGTATTTATTGAGGATTATCGCGTATCAAATGCAGAGATTATCTTTGCTGCTGCAGATGTGTCGGAGCAGATCTCCACAGCAAGTAAAGAGGCGTCTGGTACAGGTAATATGAAGTTTATGTTAAATGGAGCTCCGACGCTGGGCACTATGGATGGCGCGAATGTAGAGATCGTAGAAGAGGTCGGAGAGGAGAATGCCTTTATCTTCGGTCTGTCTGCAGATGAAGTGATCCGCTATGAAAATGAGGGAGGATACCGTCCGACGGATTATTTCAATAACGATCAGGATATCCGCCGTGTGCTGATGCAGCTGATCAACGGTGAATACTGCCACAACAATCCTGAAATGTTCCGTGATATTTATGATTCTCTGCTCAATACAAACAGCAGTGACCGTGCAGATACGTATTTCATCCTTGCAGACTTCAAGTCCTATGCGCAGGCACAGAAGCGTGTGGAGGAGGCGTACCGTGATGAGACACGCTGGGCAAGAATGGCAATGCTCAATATGGCATGCAGCGGAAAGTTTACTTCTGACCGCACGATCCAGCAGTATGTAGATGAGATCTGGCACCTGGATAAGGTGACAGTAAAGGTAGATCCGGCATCATTTGAAGTGTGATGTCAGAGTGTGGCTTTCATAGCTGCTGTATAAAAATATAGTTGAAATCAAAAGGAGAGGGTACTGTAAAGAACTGATCATTTCAGTGGATTTTGCAGCACCCCTTCTTTCTTTTATTGCATTGGAAATGTCCTGTGCGAACAGAAAAAGACAGGCGCTGTACAGGATCCGCAGAATCCTGTGAGATTTTCTGTATAAACAGCGTTTTTCTGGCAATCCTATCATTAATCCGGTGAGGACAAAGAACCCTGCGGTACGGTTTCGCGGGAATAATGGATGAGGTGAATGATATGGATAAAAGAGATTTCAAGAATTTTATTACGAAACGCAGCAGTATCTGGACTCTGAGCCTTTGCATGACAGGAATCATCGTTCTGGGCGGCATTGCGGCAGTGGACAGCAGCAGAAGAAGCAAGGAAGAACAAAAAGAGACAGAGATCGGACAGGTGGCATATCTGGAGGAGGAGATCGGGGATTCCGATGATATTGAGGAGTCGCTCTTTCCGACTCTGGATGAGACAGAGGATCTGGCGCAGGCCTCTGGAAACGCCGTATCCGGGGATAAGACTGACGCAGGAAGGAAAGAGGCAGACACGGCGCAGCTAGACGCACAGAGCCTGACGGATGCAGGGACTGTACAGGAAGGCGGCAATGATGCGACAGAGCAGGATGAGCTGGCAGCTGCAGGAACGGACGCAGCGGCGGTTTCCGGACAGGCAGATGCAGAAGCGGAGGCTTCAGAAGAGGCTTCTTCCGGGCAGATTATTTCGGAACAGGCGCTTTTGGATCAGGGGATCGATTTTAGCAGTGAGGAGGCTTTGATGTGGCCGGCAGCAGGGACGATCCTCATTGACTACAGTATGGATGGAAGCGTTTACTTCCCGACCCTGAACCAGTACAAGTATAATCCGGCTCTGATCATTGGAAGTGAAACAGGAAATCAGGTAGTCGCATCAGCAAAAGGGATCGTGGAATCAATCGCGATTGATGAAGAGACAGGAAATACAGTTGTATTAAATATCGGAAATGGGTATAAGCTTACTTACGGGCAGTTAAAGGAGATCGCTGTTTCGCAGGGAAGCGTGGTAGAAGAGGGAGCGCTGCTTGGATATGTCAGCGAGCCGACAAAGTATTACAGTGAGGAAGGCAGCAACCTGTACTTTGCAATGACACAGGATGGCACGGCGGTAGATCCGATCCTTTATCTGGAATAAGATATGCACATCTGCAGGGATGCAGCGTATTGTATACTAACAGAAAAAACAGACAGGGGAACAGTACGATACGCAGCCGGGTTTTCACAGGCAGTATCAGGTTTGGCGAAGTACGATTTTGACCGGCTGCTTTAAATACAGGGGATGGTGATCCATCCCTCTACATAGAAAAGAGAGCGTGTTGGTACATGAATTACACATATATTGTAAGATGCAGTGATGGTACGTATTACACAGGATGGACGAATCATCTGGAGAAACGTATCGAGGCGCACAATAGCGGCAGGGGGGCAAAGTATACAAAGCCGCGCCTTCCTGTGGAGCTTGTCTATTATGAGTGCTTTGAGACGAAGCAGGAGGCGATGCGGCGCGAAGCGCAGATCAAAAAGCTGTCAAGAGCGCAGAAGGAAGCACTTTTTGTTTATTGAAATTACTATTGTTTAGTGATAAAATGGCAACGATAACAGTAGATAAAGCAAAGTTGTATAAGAAATTCATGCAAGTGATAAGAATTGCTTACAGAGCTTGCTGAAAATTGTTGGAAGGATAAGGAGAGCTATAATGAAAAGACGAATGTTACTGCTGATGATGGCAGGTTTTTTTGTATTTGGCGGTGTTGCTTTTGCAGGCAGTGCGTTAAATAATGGGACAGGCAGTCTGAAGGTATGCGCACAGGAAAGTGTCCAGATCGATGCAAAGGCGTATGTGGAGACACTTTGTACAGGTGATGTATCAGAGCTTGAGAGCAGCTATACGTATACAGATGAGATGAGCGCTGCGCTTGAGAGCGGAGGAGGGCTTGAGGGGCTGCAGTCTTCAATAAAGCAGCTTGGCGAGCTGAAAGCAGTAGAAGAACCGGTGGAGGAAGAGGCGTCCGGCTATAGGTCCTATTCTGTTCCGTGTCAGTTTGAAGTGCAAAATGTGGATATTGTGATCCATGTAGATACGCAGGGAAGGATAGCCGGACTTGTGACTATGCCTTATACGGGGGCACAGGAAGGAGAGACGGACACGAAGGCTTCGGAAAAAACACTGCCGGATGGGGTTGCGGAGACAGAGCTGACGCTTCCGGTAAGCGGTGAGGAAGGCTGGGAGCTTCCGGGAACACTGACAATGCCGGAGGGGGACGGACCATTCCCGGCTGTTATACTGGTACATGGCTCGGGTCCGAATGACAGGGATGAGACAGTGGGACCGAATAAGCCGTTTCGTGATATCGCGTGGGATCTTGCGCAGCAGGGGATCGCTGTGTACCGCTATGATAAGCGTACCAATGTGTATGGGGAGGAAATGGCTGCTGATACAAAGCTGACATTGGAGGAGGAGACGATCCAGGATGCGGTGCAGGCAGTTTCTCTTTTGAAGGAGCAGGATAAGGTTGATCCAGAAAGGATCTATGTGCTCGGTCATTCGCTCGGCGGGGAAGCTTTGCCGAGGATCCGGCAGGCGCTTGCACAGGAGGGCCAGGAGCTTTCCGGGTATATTTTCCTTGCAGCGCCGGCGCGTCCACTGGCAGGGCTCATGCGCGAACAGTATGATTTTCTGTATTCGCTGATGCCTCAGCTCAACGAGACACAGCAGAAGCAAAAGGAAGAGATATACGCACAGCTTGACAGGCTGGATGATCTGGATTCTCTTTCTGAGGATGAGGCTGTCATGGGGGCATATAAGCAGTACTGGCAGTATCTGGAGGATTATGATCCGGTCGAAGCAGCAGCGGATATGACGGAAAAATGCCTCGTGCTTCAGGGTGAGGAGGATTATCAGGTCACGATGGAGGATTTTGCGCTGTGGCAGGAGGCGTACGGGGAGTCGGAAAACTGGGAATTTATCACCTATCCGGGTCTGACTCATATGTTTATGCCGGGAGAAAAGGCGAATGGAAATGCAGACTATATGACTGCTCAGAACGTAGATCCGCAGGTGACAGCGGATATTGCACTGTTTGTAAATGGAGGAAATCCGCTGATGCGGGAGTAGAAGCGGCAGGTAGCATCTGACAGCAGATAAAATAAAAGAGTTCTGTGAAACATCAACGATTTGTTTCGCAGAACTCTTTTTTTACAATAATTTTAACGTTTCGGTATAACCATTTAGCAAAGCTTGTTTTTCCTGTACCAGAAGAGCCATGAACATAGACAACATCTAATTCCCTATCGCTTTCATTCGCAAGGGTATCTCTACGATACTTGAAAGCATTATCAATAGTTCGTTTATACTTGTCATAATCCTTGCCACTTATATAATCCATATAATTGTATTCTCGAATAGTACCATTTAGAATTTGCTCTCTAATTTCGTCTTGTCGGGCTGATTTACCACCTGTTTCAATGAATGCTACATAATCAAAGTTGGCAACTACTAAATTGGCGTCATATCTGAATTTTCCACTAGCATTTTCGTGTATCAGATATTTTAACATTGAATTATAGTTACCGCTTACACTCTTTTGAACATATTGTTCTTCCACTCCGAACCATTTTGCAATATATTTAGTGTCTTGTGAATCGTTAAATTGTAACATTAAATGCCAATGCGGTGATTTTAATGTTCCTGCTTTGTGATTAGAATTTTTTTCTTCATCTTCCTTTGTATATGTATCTTTATCGTGTCGGATATAAGCATATTTTTTTATACATGCTCGGTCTTTAAGCCCCTGTTTAATTTGTTCTTCATTTATATAAGGTTCATATTGCATAATTTCCACTTTTTTTATTTTCATTATTTCTTAACTCCTTTTCTTTATTTTTTTGCAATAAAGAAAGACAGTAGGCAAACCAACTGTCTTGAAGTCTGGAAACAATATTTTCATATTAACCATTATTTATGGAATATATCTTCGGTAATCACATAATATATAACACAATTAAATATTTTTACTCCAGACTTCAAGAATCGCCTTCCACAGCCTTTGAAGTCTTTTTTTATTGTGTTATATCGTAGATTTTAGGAATTAGTTCTATAACGAATTTAGGAATTAAGTTTATAATTTTTTTAATTGTGCGGTCACGATTCTACGAATCGTGCGAGATACATGCAATCGAACAAGTTCGATTGTGGAGAGTAGACAGAGAATGTTGGTGTGTATTTGTTGGTGTGTAGAGTGTTTAGACTTCAGAAGCAAAAGAGAATAGCACACCATTTTACACAACCGCTTTAATATAAATGAGGTGTCGGCTAAGTTGCCAACACCTCGTTTAATGTTCTAATATACTTGATTTTAAAGGGTTTTTGATTAACCGAAATATCTTCTGAGTAATCCCTCGAAAGCCTTACCATGTCGAGCTTCGTCTCTTGCCATCTCATGAACTGTGTCATGGATTGCGTCAAGGTTAGCTGCCTTTGCACGCTTAGCCAGATCAAACTTACCAGCTGTAGCGCCGTTCTCTGCCTCTACACGCATTTCAAGGTTCTTCTTTGTGCTGTCTGTTACTACTTCGCCGAGCAGCTCTGCGAATTTAGCAGCGTGCTCTGCTTCTTCGTAAGCAGCCTTCTCCCAGTAAAGTCCGATCTCCGGATATCCTTCTCTGTGAGCAACACGTGCCATAGCAAGGTACATACCAACCTCAGAGCACTCGCCCTCGAAGTTTGCACGAAGGTCAGCCAGAATATCTTCAGATACGCCCTGAGCTACGCCAACAACGTGCTCTGCTGCCCATGTCATCTCACCCTTCATCTCTGTGAACTTGCTTGCCGGAGCTTTGCAAACCGGACATACTTCCGGAGCTGCATCTCCCTCATGAACATAACCACATACATTACATACAAACTTTGCCATAATTTTATTCTCCTTTTATATTTATTTGATTTTTTATAATAGTAATTGTTACTGATATTAATATAGCATCTTCTTTTTGCCTTGTCAATAGATTATTTCACATTCTTCAAAATATTATTATGAATTTTCTGTGAAGCTGTTTTTTCGGCAGTCGTCGCAGATGCCGAAAAAGTTTGCGCGGTAGGATTCGATCTCTCCCGGACATGTATGAGAAGCTGTCTCAAGGAAGGAATCAATATTTTCTACATGGACATCATATACTCTGTGGCAATGAGTACAGATAAAATGCTGATGCGGCGTCATGTCTGCATCGTAATGCTCTGCGCTGCTGCCGGCAGATATTTTTGCGACTTCGCCAAGCTGCTCTAACAGGGAAAGATTCCGGTAAACAGTGCCAAGGCTGATATTTGGATAGGTTTCCCTCAGGCAGGTATAGACGGTGTCTGCGGTAGGGTGATCGGTGCGGCTTGCCAAAAAGGTTTTGATGGCTTCCCGCTGTCTGCTGTATTTTAGTGTCGCCATACTTGTCTCCTATTAAAAATAGTAATCATTATTATATCTGATTATAACAAATAGAATCTGCAATGTCAATTCTTTTCAAAATATTGTTTATGGGGTATTATGGAAATACAGAATGCTCTTTTTTGTGCACGCAAAAAAAGAATAATAGAAGCTGCGGGCAGAGGAGACATTTAAAAACAGCGGTTATTATTATATAGAAGAAAGGGGTTTTATCATGATCTATGATGTAATTATTATTGGTTCTGGACCGGCCGGACTGGCTGCGGCTATTTATGCACAAAGAGCGAAGCTTACGACAGTGGTCCTTGAAAAAGAGTATATGAGCGGAGGACAGGTAGTCAACACGTACGAGGTGGATAATTATCCAGGGCTGCCGGGGATCGGCGGATTTGAGCTGGGGATGAAATTCAGAGAGCATGCAGAAAAGCTGGGCGCCCAGTTTATTAATATAGAAGTAAAGCATATTGGACTGGAGGATGAAGGACGGGTCAAGGTAGTCTACACAGACAGCGAGGAGTTTCGTGCACGTACGCTGATCCTGGCGATGGGGGCACGTCATCGGGAGCTTGGGATCCCGGGCGAGAAGGAGCTGGCCGGTATGGGGGTTTCCTATTGTGCAACGTGCGACGGGGCATTTTTTAAGGGACGGACAGTAGCCGTGGTAGGCGGCGGAGATGTGGCGGTCGAGGATGCGCTGTTTCTTGCGAGGGGCTGTGAAAAGGTATATCTGATCCACAGAAGAGATGAGCTGCGCGCGGCGGCCGTTTTGCAGGAACAGTTAAAGAAATGTGAAAATGTTTCCTTCGTATGGGATTCGGAGGTCGTGGAAATATCGGGAGAGGACCATGTGGAATGCATTAAAATCCGTAATAAAAAAAGCGGAGAAGAAAAAGTGCAGGACGTAGATGGAGTATTTATTGCAGTGGGTACAATACCAAATACGGGAAACATTACGGAATTATTACATTTGGATAAAAATGGTTACATTCCTGCTTCAGAGGATGGAAAGACGGAAATCCCGGGGATTTTTGCTGCAGGCGACATTCGGACCAAGCAATTGCGTCAGATTGTCACTGCTGTATCGGATGGAGCGAATGCGATTACCTCTGTTCAGGCATATATAAATGCACTGTAATAATAAAATGTTTCCATAAACTTCTAATTCTTACTTATTCCTTGCGGAAAAATTAAAAAAATATTTAAAATACTTGACATCTAAGACCATATTTGTTATGATGACAACGTAATAAATGTAACAAATTTGTAATAACTACCCCGGTAGTTATTCTGGAGGAAGGGATAAGTAATGAAAAAAGGAGTAATGCAGTTTACAGCTTGCTGTCTGGCTGTAGGGATCACATTTTCGGGAATGAGTACAGTAGCGTTCGCACAGAAGGATACGACGCTTGCTGGTTTTGATGGTATAGCGACAGCATCAGAGCAGACAGATGAGACAGAAGCTGCACAGAATACAGAAACAGAACAGACGGAGACTGCGCAGGAGACAGAAGCAGCGCAGACAGAGGCTGTATCAGATACACAGGCGCAGGAGACAGAGGCTGTACAGGAGACAGAAGCAGCACAGACAGAGGCTGCCGGGGAGACGGAGACTGTACAGGAGACAGAAGCGGCAGTGGACACGAGTATGAGCGGACAGATGGCTTTTGCACAGTGTGAGGAATACATCAACGTGCGCAGCAGCGCGAGTGCAGACAGTGAGGTTGTAGGTAAGGTATATAACAATGGTTCAGTGACGATCCTCAGTCAGGTAGGCGACTGGTATGAGGTACAGTCAGGAAATGCGACCGGATATGTAAAGGCAGAGTATTTTGCTACGGGAGAGCAGGCAGAGGCGATCGCCAATGAGGTTGCTTATAATGTAGCTACGGTATATCCGGAAGCGCTTGTTGTCCGCGCAGAGGCGAGCGAGGATTCAGAACAGATCGGTATGGTATACAGCTCAGACGAGCTGGAGGTAGTCGAGTACGAGGGCGACTGGATGAAGGTGGCACTTGGCGGCGATTCCTATGGATATATTAATGCATACTATGTTGATTATGATACGTATTATGCGACAGCCGAGACTCTGGAGGAGGAGCAGGCACGACTGGATCAGGAGTGGCTTGATTATCTTGCACAGCAGGAGGCAGAACAGGCGGCAGCAGAGCAGGCATACCTTGACGCGATCGCAGCGGAACAGGCAGCGGCAGAGCAGGCAGCTTATGATGCAGCATATCAGGCACAGGTAGAAGCACAGGCGCAGGCCGATGCGCTGGCTCAGGAGCAGGCACAGGCTCAGGCAGAAGCGGATGCACAGGCACAGGCCCAGGCGGACGCGCAGGCTCAGGCGGATCAGGCATATCAGGAGTATCTGGACGCACAGGCGCAGGCCGATGCGGCGACACAGCAGGCAGATGAGCAGGCAGTCATTGATGCGGCAGCTCAGGCTCAGTCAGAGTATCAGGAGTTCTTAGATGCGCAGGCCCAGGCGGATGCACAGGCACAGGCTCAGGCAGACGCGCAGGCTCAGGCGGATGCACAGGCACAGGCTCAGGCAGACGCGCTGGCTCAGGAGCAGGCACAGGCAGACGCACAGGCGCAGGCCGATGCACAGGCGCAGGCTCAGGCAGACGCGCAGGCTCAGGCAGATGCGCAGGCTCAGGCGGAGCAGCAGTCACAGGAGGATACATCAGATAATTCTTCGTCCTCTTCTCTGGGACAGGAGATCGTAAACTTTGCAACACAGTTTGTAGGAAATCCGTATGTATGGGGCGGCACAAGCCTGACAAACGGAGCGGACTGTTCCGGATTTACACAGTCGGTATTTGCAAACTTTGGTATCAGCATTCCGCGTACAGCAGCAGCACAGTCCGGCAGCGGTACACCGGTAGATCTTGGAAGTATTCAGGCAGGTGACCTGCTGTTCTATAGCGGCGGCGGCGGAATCGGTCATGTAACGATCTATATGGGTAACGGACAGGTAGTACATGCAAGTAACTCTACAACTGGTATTATTATTTCTGACTATGGATACCGTACACCGGTTTCCGCAAGAAGATACTGGTAATCAATTTCATACGATAAAGATACGGGAGTCCACTGGCAACAGTGGGCTCCCTTCCAATATTGTGCGTGTTTTTTGCAGACAGTAAATCTTGCAGGATAAGAAGGAAGATGGTATACTCTTTTCAAATGAATTGGGGAGACGATAGGGATGACGAGGAATGACTGGTATAATGCCGGTGATCAGATAAAAAAGCTGGTGCAGGATGCAGTGGACAGCGGAGACTTTTCACAGCTTGGCAGCACGATCACAAATGTTGTGAATGATATCTACCAGTATACGAACCGGGAGGCTGCGGACCGGATACGCAAGAATATGCAGCAGAAGGAACAGGAGCAGCACAAAGACAGAGAGCCGGACCGGGCGCAGCGCAGACGGGAGAATACGGTGCATGTGCATATTGACCGGATGAAGTATCCGGGAATGCGTGTGCCGGGAGAGATCACAGGAAATGTGATGAAGTGGGTTGGCTACGGCCTGTGTGGGATGTTTGGCCTGGCATTTTCCATTTATCTGATTGTCGCTCTTTCCCTGGGGCTTTCCAGGATGTGGGTGGCGGTACTGTTTGCGCTGTTCTTTGGATGCAGCTTTTTACTTGCAGACGAGGGAAGTGACAGGGTAAAGCTGGCAAAGCGGTTTCGCAGGTACTGTGATATTATGGGAGAGCGTACGTACTGCCTGATCGAGGAGCTTGCGTCTGCAACGGGAAAAAGCCATAAATACGTGCGCAAAGATCTGAAAAAGATGATCCGGCGCGGTTTTTTTAAGGAAGGGTACCTCGACCGGAAGGAGACGCTTCTGATTACGGACGGAGAGACATACCGCCAGTATCTGACTGCACAGGAAGCGTATGAGATAAGAGCGGCAGAACAGAAAAATCAGAAGTCAGATGGTAAAAAAGAAAGTGCGCAGGCAGCCAGCGGCAGCGCTGATACAAAGCTGGATCCCGGATGCCGTGAGATCATAGAAGAGGGACGCAGATATATCGCACATATACGCGCCTGCAATGACAGAATTGAAGGAATGGAGTTTTCCAGGAAGCTGGACCGTCTTGAGCTGGTCATTTCCAGGATATTCTATGAGGTGGAGAAGCATCCTGATTCAGCGGATGACCTGAAAAAGATGATGAGCTATTACCTTCCGACCACAAAAAAGCTGTTGGACGCATACTGTGAGCTGGACGAGCAGCCGATCGCAGGAGACAATATTGAGCATACAAAAAGAGAGATAGAGGAAGCGCTGGATACGATTAATGCCGCTTTTGAAAAGCTGCTGGACAGTTTTTTTGAAGAGACAGCGTGGGATATTTCCTCCGATATTACGGTGCTGCATAATATGCTGGCACAGGAGGGGCTGACAGAAAGTGGATTTGCACAGAAATAGATGAGTTCAGGAAACAGGAGGAAAAAGGGATGGGCGATGAATTAAAAGCTTTTACAGATGCACCGGAGCCGGTGCTGACCTTTGGTGCCCAGCCGGAGGAGCCGGTTTTGCAGGAGAGCCAGCCGGAGCCAAAAGCAGAACCGCAGCTTACGGAGGAGATACTATCAGAGAAAGAGCGAAGGATGGTAGATGAGTTCAGCCAGCAGATCAATCTGCATGATTCCAATGGGATTTTGCAGTACGGTGTAGGGACTCAGAAAAAGATGGCGGATTTTTCCGAGAATGCGCTTAAAAATGTAAAGACGAAGGATCTTGGGGAAGTCGGCGATATGATCTCCAGCCTTGTCACAGAGCTGAAGAGCTTTGATGCGGAGGAAGAGGAAAACAAGTTTTTTGGCTTTTTCAAAAAATCAGGGAATAAGCTGACTGCGATGAAGGCAAAGTATGAAAAAGCAGAAGTGAATGTAGAAAAGATATGTGAGGCGCTGGAGGGGCATCAGATGCAGCTTATGAAGGATGTGGCAGTCCTGGATAAGATGTATGGTCTGAACCTTTCCTATTTTAAGGAGCTGTCCATGTATATTCTTGCCGGAAAGAAAAAGCTCGCACAGACACGCAGTACAGAGCTGACCGGACTGGTGGAGAAAGCAAACCGGACAGGCCTTCCTGAGGATGCGCAGGAGGCGAAGGATCTGGAGGGTCTGTGTGAGCGTTTTGAGAAAAAACTGCACGATCTGGAGCTGACCAGGATGATCGCGATCCAGACTGCGCCGCAGATCCGCCTGGTGCAGTCGAGCGATTCTCTGATGATTGAGAAGATACAGTCTACGGTGGTCAATACGGTTCCTCTGTGGAAAAGTCAGATGGTCATCGCGCTCGGTGTGGAGCATGCGAATCAGGCAGCGAAGGTGCAGCGTGAGGTGACAGACATGACGAATGAGCTGCTCCGCAGAAATGCACAGTCTCTCAAGATGGCGACTGTTGAGAGTGCGAAGGCGGCGGAGCGCGGCATTGTAGATCTGGAGACCTTAAAAGCAACGAACGCGGCACTGATCTCTACCTTTGATGAGGTGATGAAGATTCAGGAAGACGGCAGACAGAAGCGTCTTGCGGCGCAGGAGGAGCTGGATCGAATGGAAGCAGAGCTCAAAAACAAGCTTCTGGAGATACATCGATAGGGAAAGGAGTTTATTATGGAGGTTTTTCTTGCTGTTTTAATTTTATTTGTTGTGATTGTAGCAGTTGTGGTAGCAGTCAGCACGATCAGTTCTGTTTCAGGCGTGATCGCAGAGGAAGAGGACGAAGAGTAAGGACGGAGCTTATTGTATGGAAGAAAATATTTCTGAAGAATTTGTCAGTGGATTTTGTAAGGCGCAGAATCAGACGAGAATGGTCGTGTGCGAGTTTGAAGAGGATGAGACGGGAAGGCGGCATCTGACTGGAGCAGACTGTGCATACGGCAAATGTGAGCACAGCCGCGACTGCCTTTTGATGGGGAAGATACAATGATCACATTTGAACAGTTTGAGGAGATAACGCTAGAAACAGCCGATACGTTCCCGGAGGAATTTTTCCGGGAGCTAAGCGGCGGAGTCATGGTTCAGGAACACAGCCGTTTGCATCCGGCTGCGGTGGACCATGACCTTTTTGTTATGGGCGAATATCACAGAGACCGTTATCTGGGGCGCTTTGTGGTCCTGTATTATGGATCTTTTGCAGCGTGCTTTCGTACCTGCCCGGATGTGGTCTGGAGACAGGAGATACGAAGGGTGCTGCTGCATGAGTTCCGACATCATCTGGAATCTCTTGCGGGAGAGCGGGACCTTGAAATCGAAGATGCGGTGGCTGTTTCTCAGTACAAATACAGGAAACAGGAGGAAAAATACTTGACGGAAAAGGCTTCGGGATATAGAATAGATGAAGCGAGTCTTAATAAGCGGACAAATGTCTGTGATACAGGGACAACTGCAATTGAGGAGGAGATATTATGAAGGCATATACGGAGATGACCCGGGAAGAACTTTTACAGGAGCAGGCTGCTCTGCAAGCAAAATTTGAAGAGATCAAAGGAAAAGGCCTGAAGCTTGATATGTCGAGAGGAAAGCCTTCCAACGCCCAGCTTGAGCTGTCCAACGGAATGATGGATGTGCTGACCAGCGAGTCTGACATGGTCTGTGAAGCAGGCGTGGACTGCCGCAATTACGGCATTATGGACGGTATCCCTGAGGCCAGAAGACTGTTGGCAGATATGTCGGAGGTGCCGGAGAAAAATATCCTGATCTATGGCAATTCCAGTCTGAATGTGATGTACGATACGGTGGCGCGCGCAATGACAATGGGTGTTTGCGGTCATACGCCGTGGGGAAAGCTGGATAAAGTGAAGTTTCTCTGTCCGGTTCCAGGATATGACAGACATTTCGGGATCACAGAGTTTTTTGGCATTGAGATGATCAATGTGCCGCTGCTTGAGACTGGTCCTGATATGGACATGGTAGAGAAGCTTGTGTCAGAGGATGATTCGATCAAGGGTATCTGGTGTGTGCCGAAATATTCCAATCCGACCGGTATTTCTTATTCAGATGAGACGGTCCTGCGGTTTGCGCATTTGAAGCCGGCAGCTCCTGATTTCCGTATTTTCTGGGATAACGCATATTCGATCCATCATCTGTATGACGATGATCAGGATGTGATACTTGAGCTTTTGACAGAGTGCGAAAAGGCGGGCAATGAGGATCTTGTATACAAGTTCATCTCTACTTCAAAGGTGAGCTTTCCAGGGTCCGGTATCGCTGCGATGGCAGCGTCTGAGGCCAATCTGGCAGATGCGAGAAAAGCAATGTTCTATCAGACGATCGGGCATGATAAGCTGAATCAGCTGAGGCATGTGCGCTTTTTCAGAGATATGGACGGGATGCGGGAGCATATGAGAAAGCATGCGGATATCCTGCGGCCGAAGTTTGAGGCGGTGCTTGATGTCCTTGACCAAGAGCTGGGCGGACTTGGAATCGGAAGCTGGGTAAAGCCAAAGGGCGGATACTTTATTTCTTTTGATTCTCTTGAGGGATGCGCAAAGAAGATCGTGGCAAAGGCGAAGGAGGCCGGTGTGACGATGACAGGAGCCGGAGCAACATTCCCATATGGAAAGGATCCAAAGGACAGCAATATCAGAATTGCCCCGTCATTCCCGACGCCGGAGGAGCTTGCGCTGGCAGCAGAGGTTTTTGTGCTCAGTGTAAAGCTGGTGAGTCTGGAAAAGCTGCTTGCACAGTAGGAGAGACAGGCAAAAAAAGAACATGAAAAAAGAAGGATTGCTGCAAAGAAGACAACCCCTTCGCGGCAGTCCTTTATTATTGGCTTTTTTTGCTTGCCCTGTATGTGGAATTGGGATATAATATTAAAGAATTTGTTTTGGAGCTGTATGGCCCGTAGCGGACAGCAGTATCGGCAGGAAGAGAACGGACACATAAGCTTTGTGTATCCGCAGTGAGGGCAGAGAAATAGAAACGCAGGAGGAAATATCGAAAATGAAGCGATGTATAGTATGCGGGAATGTGGGAGATGACAGCAGCACAAAGTGTGAGGTGTGCGGGAATCCATTTATAGATACGAGCGGGCAGGAGAGTGTGCAGGCGGCCTCTGATACAGACCGTAAAGAGGAGAACAGACCGGAAAAGACACAGCAGCCTGCGCAAGAGCGCGCCGTCAGCCAGTCAGCAGGAGCGACCAGACCGCAGCGCAGAATGAGAAGCGGCCCTCAGATCTATGGTCAGCAGGAGCCTGCGAGGGGACCGCAGGGAGCCGGCTCTCAGGGAAGACCGCGCCAGTCGGCACAGAGAAGGCCAAATGAGGCCAGAACAGGTCAGGGCGCTTATCAGCCGGGGATGCAGGCGGCTCAGCCGAACCGCACGGTGCGTACAGAACATTCCGGTCAGCCGTCAAATGGTCGTTCCGGTCAGATGGATCGTGCTCCGCAGCCGAATCGTCCGCAGAGACCGGCTAATGGATATTCCGGTCAGCCAGGCCGTCCGGCTTTTCAGGGACAGCCGCCTTATCAGGCGCCGATGCGCCAGGGCACTCCCGCGCCGGGGATGGGGGCAGGAGCCGCAGCTGCAGGAAGCTATAAAGCGCGCCAGATCAGAGAAGCCTCCAGAAGGATGCTGCAGTCACCGATATTCCTGGCGATCGCGATTTTGAATACGCTGTACTTTGCAGGAACGATCGCAGCAGTATTCCTCAGAGAGATGAATTATTCGCAGGTAATTCGGCTGATCGAAGGATTTGAGCTTCCGGCTCAGATTTCAGGCTATGTAGGAAGCGTTACATCGCTTCTTTCCATGCTGGATTCCGGGGCATTGTTTGCAAATCTTGCAATGCACATTCCAGATCTTCTGTTTCTGATCGGTCTGTGGATGATTTTTGTTACCGCTAAAAAGAACGGCGAGGAGATGTCCGGTATCGGATTTGGCTTTGTAAAAGCGACGGTTCTGATCAATATGGTTGTTGCATGTGCTGTTACAGCGGTATTGCTGGTGATCACTGTTGCAGTCGTGATCTCCTCCTGGGTATCAGGGACACTTCCGGTCATAATTGGAGCAGGTGCGGCGATGATCCTTATGATCGCGGTTGCGATGATGGTGATCATGTACTATTTCTGTCATCTGGCAACGATCAAGACATGCCGTTTAAACAGCAGTGAGGGAGAGAGCTATGGAAAGGTCTCCGTTTATGTGGCAGCGATCCATATCCTTTTGGCGCTCGTATCCATTGTCGATCTGCTTTCAGGAATTGTAAATTCTGAAATATCGAATATCGTTGGCTCGATCGGAAAAATCGGCTGGCTGCTGCTTCTGGCAGTATGGTTCTTTATGTACCGGGAGAAACTGGAAGAAGTAGAGGAGTAAGAGGAGTAGCTTTCGCAGGAAAGCCGGGACAGAAAAATAAAAATTAAAAATCACAACAGAGCGCTGTGAGGCTGCAGTACAGATACTGATGGGAGGTTCTTCTGTATTGCAGCGTTTCCGGCAGCTCTGTTTTTTATTTGAAAAAATTTGCAAATTATAGATTTTTGGTGTACTATACAGTCTGATGGAAATACTGGAAATAAATCCACAATGCTTTTAGCATTGGTGTACAGGGAAGGCTACTTTTTGTATGCCGGCGCTAATGAGTTCAAATATCAGAAAGAAGGATGAGCGATGACAAAGGTAGATATTATTTCAGGTTTTTTGGGAGCAGGAAAGACGACACTGATTAAAAAGCTGATCAAAGAGGTATTTGCCGGACAGCAGATCGTGCTGATCGAGAATGAGTTCGGGGAGATCGGTATTGACGGCGGATTTTTAAAGGATGCAGGGATTAATATCACAGAGATGAATTCTGGCTGTATCTGCTGCTCTCTGGTCGGTGATTTCGGAAAAGCGCTGAAGGAAGTAACACAGAAATTTTCACCGGACCGGATTATCATTGAGCCGTCCGGCGTTGGCAAGCTTTCTGATGTCAGGGCAGCAGTAGAAGACGCAGCGGAGGAAGCGGGGCTTGTCCTCAATGCACTTACGACTGTAGCTGATGCAGCCAAGATAAAGATGTACATGAAAAACTTTGGGGAATTTTATAATAATCAGATTGAAAGTGCAGCGACTGTCATCCTGAGCCGCACGCAGAAGCTTTCAGAAGAAAAGCAGATGAAGGCGGCAGAGCTGATCCGTGAGAAAAATCCGAAGGCTGTCATTGTAACGACGCCATGGGAGGAGCTCACTGGTGAACAGATCCTTCATGCGATGGAGGGAACAGATGCGCTGGCAGAGCTGCTCCTTGAAGAAGCACATCATCACGAGCACGATGAGCACTGTGGCTGCGGCCACGACCACGAGCATGATCACCACCATGAGCATGACGAACACTGCGGCTGCGGTCACGACCATGAGCACGACCACGAGCATGAGCACCATCATGAGCACGATGAGCACTGCGGCTACGGTCATGACCATGAGCATGAGCATCATCATGAGCATGACGAGCACTGCGGCTGCGGTCACGACCATGAGCATGGGCATCATCACCATCATGCAGATGAGGTGTTTACTTCCTGGGGGAGAGAGACGCCGAGAAAGTATACAAGAGATGAGATGGAACAGATCCTTCATACGCTTTGTGGATCAGAGGAGTTTGGTATTGTGTTGCGCGCAAAGGGAATGGTTCCATGCACAGACGGCACATGGCTTCATTTTGATCTGGTGCCAGGAGAGTATGAGGTAAGGACAGGAGCAGCGGACTATACGGGAAGGCTTTGCGTGATCGGCTCCGGACTTTGTGAGGCAGAGCTTGAAAAGCTGTTCCAGCTTTAAAAGAAAGCGGAAAGGGTGAGTGTCATGCAGCAAATACCTGTTTATTTGATCAATGGTTTTCTGGAAAGTGGAAAGACTCTGTTTTTACAGGATGTGCTCATGGGCGGTGATTTTGATGACGGACAGCCGGGCCTGCTGATCCTCTGTGAAGAGGGTGAGGAGGAATACGATGAAAAAGCGCTGTCTGATATGAATATTTCTATGATCACGGTTGATGAGGAAAGCGAGTTTAGCGGCGGATTTTTAAAAATGTGCGAGAAGCATTACCGTCCAAAACGGATTTTTATTGAGCTTAACGGGATGTGGAACAGTGAGTGGCTGTTTACCAATGAGCTTCCGTTCAGTATGGAGATCGTGCAGGTGATCACGATCGTGGACGGGAGCACGTTCCCGGTTTATCTGAATAATATGCGCAGTATTCTGAGTAATCTGTTTCTGAATACGGAGATGGTGATTTTTAACCGCTGTACGCCGGAGATGGATCTTCAGTCGTTTCGCCGGACTGTACGCGGCCTGAATCCGCGGGCAATGGTTTATTTTGAGGATGCGAAGGGCGACCCGATCGATCCTGGAATGGATGTTCCTCCGTATGACCTGAACGCAGATGTGATCCAGATCGAGGATATTGATTATGGTCTGTGGTATCTCGATGCGTTTGAGGCGAAGGATCGGTATAATGGGAAAAAGGTCCGCTTCCGTGCAAAGGTCATGAAGTCCAGGCGTTTTCCGGACGGTGTGTTTGTGCCGGGGCGCAATGCGATGACCTGCTGTGAGGATGACATCCGGTTTGTCGGCTACCTGTGCAAGAGTGAATTTGCAGATCTGCTGAAATCACGCCAGTGGATCTGGCTGACTGCGACGATAAAGTACGAATATTCCAGCGAGTACGGAGAGGAAGGACCTGTACTGTACGCAGAATCATATGAGCTGACCGGAGCGCCGCAGGAGGATCTGGTATACTTTAATTGATCCGGACTATAAAAAAGAGTGTGCAACAGCACAATCGCCGCGCGCGGTTCATAAAGTGATAGTTTCATTTTCTGAAATAAAAGACAGGGGATATTGCATCTGTGCAATATCCCCTGTCTGACGGAGATGGAGAGATTTGAACTCTCGCGCCGGTTGCCCGACCTACCGCATTTCGAGTGCGGACCCTTCAGCCACTTGGGTACATCTCCACGCGTCTTTATATTATAAAACAGAGCGGGTCAGCAGTCAACAATTTCTTTTGCAGTTTCTTCCGCAGTTTCCGCAATTTCTTCCGGGGTTTCGCCGGATGGCTGCGCTGCGGCTGCCTGTTCGCGCAGCAGCTTCTTCTGCTGACGCAGCTCACGGAAAAAAGCAGAGAGCATGGTACTGCACTGCTCCTGCAGCACACCGCGGGTGACGGACACTTTATGGTTAAAGCCATCCATTTCAAGCAGATTCAGAACGGAGCCTGCACAGCCTGCCTTTGGATTCATGCTGGCAATGACAGCGCGTGTGATACGCGACTGGACGATTGCGCCGGCACACATCTGACATGGCTCGAGGGTGATATAGATCGTACAGCCCTCCAGTCTCCAGTCGCCGAGCTTTTTGCTGGCGCGGCGGATCGCATTGATCTCTGCATGAGAGGTTGTGTTTTTATCTGTGTTGCGGCGATTGTAGCCGCGGGCAATGATCCTGCCTTCATAGACGATCACGCAGCCGATCGGTACCTCGCAAAGTGCGTACGCTTTTTTTGCCTGCCGCATCGCTTCACGCATAAATTTTTCATCTGTCTCTAAAGAAACGTCTGGTATCGTGATCACCGAATCTCTTCTCCCTGTAAAAGCTAAAACAAAATACGGCTGCGAAGTATCCGCAGCACAATAAAAATCCGTGCACCTCCCTTCGAACACCCGCCATAAACGTTACCCTGACAGTTAACTCGATCCAGGCTGCCTTGCGGCACACAGAAGGTTCCGCTTAGTGCTGCTCCGTTCCCGACCTGACACGGTTCACGGATTTCTGTTGCGCAAGACCCAAATGTCAACATCACTTATCAGGGGCAGCTTTACAACAAAGTGCCCTCCGTTCGGCATCACTCCTGCTGTAGCGGATTGCAGGTACAGGGCACCGCTAACTCCCCAGTTGCACGGACCCCCTAACTATACAGTTTTTTTTGGGTGTTGTCAACACTTTCCCGCCATCATGAGAAAAAAGACTTGACGGAGCGGACAGAAAATATTATGTTTAATTGGATTGCATTCCCGGAGCGTGAAAGGAGGGGTCAGTATGCGCACAAAATTTCATAAACTGGCAGGTCTGATCCTGGCACTTGTCATGATGCTTTCCGGGATTTTTGGGGAAGATCTGAAAGTGGACGCGGCATTTATGTGCACATCGGAACACAGTCAGGAATCTGAATCCTGTCTGCGGACCTCCTGCGCAGTGCTTACCGGAGCAAGGAGCTGTACCTCAGAGATGATGGGGATCCGCAGAAATGCGGATTTTGGGGCTGTAATTTTACGCCATGCAAATCAAAGAAGAGGATCCGGAGTGTCATTTGGATTTTTATGCCAGGATTCCTTTTTTCTGAAATGCCGGAACTCTCATGTGGGGCTGGAGGATGCCTGTGTCGTATCGGGATGCCCGTATGAGCTTGTCACAGAATATATACACAAATCTGATGGAAAAAAACGAATCTGATCTAAATTCCCAATTAGCTGGTCTGATGAAAAGCAGGCTTATTTTGCGTAAACACAATACCATTGTGTGAGTATGGAATAATTGCATATTTTTTTAGAGCATACAGATACGGGTATGCTTATTTCTGTATGCTCCTGACAGGAGGAACTTATGGGACAGAATATTTTGATGGGCGTATTATGCGCTGTTGTACTGGGAGTAGGAATCTGGGGCTGGTGGTTTGACAACGGAGGCTCTTTCAAAAAGGATGACAGAGCGGATGCCGGCTTAAAAGAGACAGAAAACGAGAAGAAAAAAGAGAAGTGAGGAATATAGATTATGAATGTTACATATATGATGGGATTACTCGGAGGACTGGCGCTGTTTTTATATGGAATGCAGATGATGAGCGCCGGACTGGAATCGGCAGCCGGCAACAGGATGAAGAGTATACTGGAAAAACTGACCGCAAACAGATTTACCGGCGTACTGGCAGGCGCGCTGATCACGGCGATCATCCAGTCTTCTTCTGCTACTACAGTTATGGTTGTGGGATTTGTAAACTCAGGAATGATGACGCTGAACCAGGCGATCTGGATCATTATGGGTGCAAATATCGGTACGACGATCACAGGACAGCTGATCGCACTCGATGTCGGAGCGATCGCTCCGCTTCTGGCTTTTCTCGGAGTGGCGGCAATTGTATTTTTAAAGAATGAGCGGATCAAGCATACGGGGGAGATCCTGGCAGGACTCGGGATCCTGTTTATCGGCATGGATATGATGGGGGAGGCAATGAAGCCGCTGGCTGCATCGGAAGATTTTGTAAGTATCCTGACGAATTTTGAAAATCCTCTTCTGGGTATCGCGGCAGGAACGATATTTACCGCACTGATCCAGTCCTCCTCTGCGTCTGTCGGTATCCTGCAGACACTGGCAGACAGCGGGGCGATCGGACTGGGAAGCGCTGCGTTTGTATTATTCGGTCAGAATATTGGTACGTGTATTACGGCGCTGCTGGCATCTATCGGAACAAATGTAAACGCGAGAAGAACAACACTGATCCACATTATGTTTAATGTTTTTGGTACGGCAGTATTTACGGTCCTGTGTCTTGCCAGCCCGATCATACCGGTGGTAGAGAGCTGGACGCCCGGAAATGCACCGGCTCAGATCGCCAATCTGCATACAATGTTCAATGTTGTCACAACTCTGCTTTTACTTCCGGTGGGCACATGGCTTGGCAAAATAGCAATGATGATCCTGAAGGATCAAAAAGGCGGACAGACCGGGGACGGTATGCGGGTGCAGTATCTGCTGGATCTGAAGCACATCCGTACAGAGAAGCTCGGCGCGTCAATGGTCTGTGTGGAAGGGATCAAAAAAGAGCTTTTCCGGATGATGGATATGGCCGGCGAGAATGTACAGGATGCATTTGACACGGTCGAGAAGAGAAGCAGGGAGATGCTGGACCAGGTGCTTTGCAGGGAAGAGTATGTAGATTTTCTGAATAAAGAAATTTCTAAATATATTACCTCAGCTGTGTCCTTTGAGACGACAACATCAGGAAGCCGGATATTTAATGCTTTATTTTCTATTGCAGGCAATGTCGAGCGGATCAGCGACCATGCTGTGAATATTGCGGGGTATGCAAAGATGCTCTCAGAAAAGCATATTACGTTTTCCAGGCAGGCACAGAATGAGCTGACAGAAATGAAAGAAATCTGTCAGAGACTTTTTGTACTGCTGCAGGAAACGCCTGCAAATTACAGAGAGTGGCACAGCACCGTTGCCTGCATGGAACAGCAGATGGATGATATGACAGTCCAGTTCCGCAATCATATGTACGCAAGGATCCAGGACGGAGCATGCTCAGATGAAGGCAGCGTGTTATTCTCAGAGATGCTCACAGACTTTGAACGGATCGGAGATCATTCGCTGAATATCGCGGATGAGGTGCTGAACATGGTAGAACGGATATAAGATCAGTAACCGCTTATTCGGCCTGAGGGCCGGGCGGTTGCTAAAAATTTTATAAAGTGCACAAAAACAGCTTGTAATTTTTGTGAAAAAGTTTATAATACACGTAGTCAACTAATTATTAGTCAACTAATTAAAAGGAAGGCGAGGTGGAGACGATGCAATGTATGATGGACGACCAGAATGACAGTATGACTGCCTGCGTCGTGCGGCTGATACACAATTATTCGTCAATGAACTTTAACAAATTTAAAGAGCTGGAAATTCATCCGGGGCAGCTTCCTGTTTTGATCAATATTTCCAGACAGGAGGGAATCAGCCTGCGGGAGCTTGCGGACACGATCCATATCAAACCTCCGACTGTCACCGTCACCGTACAGCGGCTTGAGAAAGCAGGGCTTGTATACAAGAAGGCAGATGCCTCTGACCAGAGGATCAGCAGGATATATCTGACAGAAAAAGGGAAAAATATCCAGATAGAGCTTGATCTTCTTTTTAATGAGAATGAGAGGATACTGACGAAGGGATTTTCTGCGCAGGAGCAGGAGCTTTTGCGCGGATTTTTGAAGCGGATGACAGAAAATATGAGACAGGAGAAACGGGAATAGGAGGTTATTATGGTAAAACTGGCAAAATATCTGAAGAGCTCGGCAGGATTTGTAGCGTTAATCGTTGGTCTGCTGTTCCTTCAGGCGTACTGTGATCTGGAGCTGCCGGATTATACGTCGCGGATCGTAAATGAAGGGATTCAGCAAAGCGGCATCGAGGATGGAGTGCCCGAGAAGATGCGGGAGCAGACCGCGCAGAGTCTGGAGCTGTTTCTGGATGAGGATGCACGGCAGCTTCTGGAGAAAAGCTATGCACAGGAGGATGGCAGATATGTCCTCAAAGATCTGTCTGATAAAGAACGGAAAGAGCTGGGAACCGTGCTTGAGAAAGCAGAGCTGGTGACAGGCGTTCTGATGCAGATGGATGGACAGGAAGCAGCTGCCATGATGCAGGGTGCAAATGCGCCGGACATGGGAAATATGCCGGCGGCGGATATGCAGGACATGTCTGCGCTTGATATGGTAAAGGCGATGCCGAAGGAGCAGCGTGCTCAGGTCGCAGAGGCGATCAGCGGGCAGTTTGAGGATATGCCGGATACGATGACAGCGCAGTATGCTGTCCAGTTTGTAAAGCAGGAGTATGAGGCGCTCGGTGAGGATCTCGGAGATCTGCAGATCCGCTATATCATGAAGACCGGAGGAGCAATGCTCCTGCTTGCGATGATCGCAATGCTTGCGTCTGTAGCAGTTACCTTCTGCTCTGCGCGTGTAGCGGCAGCGGTCGCGCATGATCTGAGAAATGATGTATACCGCAAGGTGATCGGCTTTACAAGCGAGGAGTTCAATCATTTCTCGACAGCCTCACTGATCACGAGGAGCACCAATGATATCCAGCAGATCCAGATGTTTCTGGCTATGGGCTTTCGTCTGATCCTCTACTCCCCGATCCTTGGTCTGGGCGGCGTGCTGAGGGTGCTGCACTCGGATGTATCTATGAGCTGGATCATCGGACTGGCGGTTGTTTTGATCATGCTTGTGATCGCGGTGCTGTTTAAGGTAGCGATGCCGCGCTTTACAAAGCTGCAGACACTTATTGACCGCGTCAACCTTGTGACAAGAGAGATCCTCAGCGGTATTATGGTCACACGGGCGTTCAGCGCAGAGAAGCACGAGGAGGAGCGTTTTGAAGAGGCAAACCGTAATCTGATGAAAACGAACCTCTTTGTCAACCGCTGCATGACGTTTATGATGCCGATCATGATGCTTATTATGAACGGCGTATCCGTACTGATCATTTACAGCGGCGCACATGCGATTGACGCAGGCACGCTGCAGGTCGGTGATATGATGGCATTTATCCAGTATGCGATGCAGATCATCATGTCATTTTTAATGATCACGATGATGTCTATTCTGATCCCGCGTGCGAATGTTGCCGGAAAGCGTATTTATGAGGTGCTGAATACACAGTCAACCATCTGCGACCCGCAGACGCCGCAGACGCCGGATGCAGATGTCAGGGGCGTCGTAGAATTTGATCATGTATCGTTTTCGTATCCGGATGCAGATGAAAAGGTGCTTGAGGATATCTCCTTTAAGGCGGAGCGGGGCCAGACGGTCGCGTTTATCGGAAGTACAGGAAGCGGAAAGAGTACGCTGATCAATCTGATCCCGCGTTTCTTCGATGTAACGCAGGGTGCGGTACGCGTTGACGGGGTCGATGTACGCGATATGACAAAGGAAGACCTGTGCGCGCGTCTTGGCTATGTGCCGCAAAAGAGCATTCTGTTTTCTGGTACGATTGACTCAAATATCCGGTATGGACGGACGCAGGCGAGTGAAGAAGAGGTAAGGGCAGCCGCAGAGATCGCACAGGCCTCTGACTTTATTGAGGAAAAGGAAGAACAGTATGATTCGCCGATCGCACAGGGAGGTACGAATGTATCAGGCGGACAGAAGCAGCGGCTTTCGATTGCGCGTGCGATCGCCAAAAAACCGGAGATCCTGATTTTTGACGACAGCTTTTCTGCGCTTGATTATAAGACAGATGTCGCGCTGCGGCGGGCGCTGAAGGAGAGTACAAAGGATATCACGACGCTGATCGTTGCGCAGAGGATCAGTACGATCCTTCATGCAGATCAGATCATTGTTCTGGATGAAGGCAAAATGGCTGGAAAGGGCACTCACGAGGAGCTGATGAAGAATTGTGAGGTTTACCGCCAGATCGCCACATCACAGTTGTCAGAGGAGGAGTTGGCAGGATGAGTGAGACAAAGAGAACAGCCCTTCCGAGAGGACCGCATGGACACGGGGCAATGAGAATGGGCGGCGAAAAAGCAAAAGATTTTTCCGGCAGTATGAAGAAAATACTCCGGTATATGAGTAAATATAAGCTCCGGCTGATCCTTGTGGCGATCGCCGCAATGGCAGGTACGATCTTCAATATCGTGGGGCCGAAGATTTTAGGAAAAGCGACAACAGAGCTGTTTAATGGGATCGTTGCAAAAATCGGGGGTACAGGTGGCATTGATTTCGGAAAGATCGGACAGATCCTCCTGTTTGTAATGGCGCTGTATGTGTGCAGCTCGGCGTTTACATTTATACAGGGATTTATTATGAGCGGGATTTCCAATGACGTCACGTACAGTCTCAGAAAAGATATTTCTCAGAAGATCAACAGACTTCCGCTGAAATATTTTGAGAGCAGGACGACAGGAGAGGTGCTTTCCCGTGTGACAAATGATGTGGACACTATACAGACGAGTCTCAACCAGAGTATTACACAGCTTATCACATCCGCGACTACGCTGGTCGGTGTATTTATCATGATGATCAGTATTAATGTATGGATGACTCTGGCAGCGCTTGTGATCCTCCCTATTTCCATGGGCGTGATCGGATTTGTGATGTCACATTCACAGAAATTCTTCCGCGGGCAGCAGCAGTATCTTGGTGAGGTGAACGGTCAGATTGAGGAGATCTACGGCGGTCATCAGGTCGTGCGTGCATTTAATAAAGAAAAAGATGTGGTGGAGGAGTTTGAAAAAATCAACCGGAAGTTGTATAATACTGCTTGGAAATCACAGTTTTTCTCAGGCATTATGATGCCGATCATGCAGTTTATCGGAAATCTGGGCTACGTGATGGTAGCGATCCTCGGAGGCTTTATGGTGATCCGGGACGCGATCGAGGTCGGAGATATCCAGTCCTTTTTCCAGTACATCCGCAATTTTACACAGCCGATCCAGCAGATCGCACAGGTTACGAATCTGCTGCAGTCTACCGCAGCAGCGTCTGAGCGTATTTTCGAGTTCCTTGATGAGGACGAGGAGGATCAGACGGTGCCGGATCCGGCGGATATCGCAGATCTGAAAGGAAATGTGACTTTTGACCATGTGAAATTCGGATACGATCCCGAGCAGACGATCATCAAGGATTTTTCTGCCAGGATCACAGATGGACAGAAAATTGCGATCGTGGGACCGACAGGAGCAGGAAAGACTACGATGGTCAAGCTGCTGATGCGTTTCTACGATGTAAACGCAGGAAGTATCCAGATAGACGGACATGATGTGCGTGACTTTGACCGCAGCGATCTGCGGGAGATGTTCGGAATGGTGCTGCAGGATACGTGGCTGTTCTCCGGTACCATCATGGAAAATATCCGGTATGGACGTCTGGATGCGACGGATGAGGAAGTGATCGCGGCAGCGAAGGCGGCGCATGTGCATAAATTTATCATGCAGCAGCCGGGCGGATATCAGATGGAGCTCAATGAGGAGACGAGCAATGTATCGCAGGGACAGAAGCAGCTTTTAACAATCGCGCGTGCGATCCTTGCAGATAACCGGATCCTGATCCTGGATGAGGCAACGTCTTCCGTGGATACGAGGACAGAGACTCAGATCCAAAAGGCGATGGACGCGCTGATGGAGGGCAGAACGAGCTTTGTTATCGCACACAGACTTTCCACGATCCGTGACGCAGATCTGATCCTTGTCATGAAGGACGGCGACATTATAGAGCAGGGGAACCATGAAGAGCTGATGGCTAAGGGCGGTTTCTATGCGGGACTGTACAATAGCCAGTTTGAAAGGGCAGAGGCGATTTAGGATGAAGTACAATATTATTGCGATTGAGAGAGAGTATGCATCAGGAGGAAATGAGATCGGAGAGCGGGTGGCAGGAAAGCTTGACATCCCGTGTTACGGGCAGGAGGTGTTAAACCGCGCCGCGGCCCTGATGCACACTGCTCCGGAGCAGCTTTTGCATCTTGAGGAGACAACGTCAAACAGCCTTCTCTATTCGATCGGAATGGCAGCTAAGGTCATGAAGGGCGAGCGGGACGGACTTTCTGAGGAAGGAGCGCTGTACGTCACAGAGGAGCGTGTCATAAAAGAGATGGCAGTGAGCGGACCGTGCGTGATCGTTGGCAGATGCGCCGGGTGGATCCTGCGCGATCGCAGGGATGTGCTGCGCGTGTTCATACATGCGGACCGCGAGTTCCGAAAAAAGCGTGCAGTGGAGGCTTATGGAGTTCCTGCGAATAATGTAGAAAACGTGTTAAAGCGTTTTGACAGAAGGCGTGCGAACTTTTACCACGCAAATACAAGCATGAGCTGGGATGACAAGAACGGGTATCACCTCGTGCTTGACAGCTCTACACTCGGTCTTGGACAGTGCTCGGAGATCATCAGGAGAACTGCGCAGGGCATATGATAAAAGAGCAGAAGCCCCTTTTTCTTAAGATAATCTTAGATTGATTGAAATGCTAGGAGCGGTATGCTATGATGAGCGTATCTTTTAGGAGGAGGGGTAATATGCACAGATTCAGAACATTTATGGCAAAGACAGGAGCTGCGGCTCTTGCAGCATCTATGATTTTTCAGACAACAGCATTTGCAGCGCCTGCAGAGGAGCTTGGAGAGATTTTCCGGGCGCAGAGCGAGGCACAGACACAGCCGGAGTCGCTGCTCAGTGAGTTTCTGGGGGCTTCCAAACTGGGGGAGGCGATGAAGGAAAATGGCTTTTCCGTGCAGGTAAAGGCAGGGCTTTTGCCGGAGACGATCGGCATGGCCGGTGTGGAAGGAATCCTGAGCGAGGACAGTCATATTTCTTTCGGTTTCCGCAATGATCCGAACCAGCACAGGTGGCAGTTTGACGCAGGAGCAGGACTGACAGAGGAATCCTTGCTTGATATGAGTCTGTATGGAGATGAAAACTGTCTGGCACTTTCGCTGCCGCAGTTTTTTGCAGGGGCGCTGTCACTGCACGCAGGAAGCCTGAAGGAGCAGTATGGACAGGCGGCGCTTGCTCAGATCCTGGGAGAAATACCGGAAGATTTCCCGGATATACAGATGAGTTTTTATCCCTCCGGCAGTCTGACTACCCCTGTGGCAGGAGCGTTTGATCAGCTGAAGGATGAGGTTTTCTCCCGCGCGATCGAGACGGTAGAGCAGGCGTCCGTAGAAAAAGAGGAAAAGGGCGATACTTCTGTTTATACCGTAACTGTATCGACAGAGGATATCCTGAAGTTTTATGAATCCTACATGGCAGCGTATGTGTCTGCACTTTCCGAGCTTGGCATAGCAGGCACGGAGACGCTCGAATCAGAGATGGAAGAGGAGCTGAGTGCCTCCTGGCAGGAGTCGCTTGCTTCCCTGGAGCAGGCAATGGGCGAGGAGCTGTCTGTAGATATTACTGTGAAGGATGGCCTGATCCAGGGCTACCACTTTGAAAGCATGATAGCGCTTGACAATACCGGGAATACAGAGCCGGAGTATGAGGAAATGCTTACCGGGGAGACCGCAGGCACGACCGATACAGCTGTGACAGAAGAGTCAGAGGCTGCGACCGATGCGGCTGTAGCAGAAGAACCGGAGACTGTGACCGATGCGGCTGTGGCAGAAGAGTCAGAGGCTGTGACCGATGCGGCTGTGGCAGAAGAGTCAGAGGCTGTGACCGATACAGCTGTGGCAGAAGAGCCGGAGGCTGTGACCGATGCGGTTGTGATGGAAGAGACCGAGATGGGCTATATGACCTGCGATTTTACGTATGCTGATCCGTCAGACCCGGGAAAAGGTCTCAGATATAAGTTTACTATGAGTACAGGCTATGATACGGCAACGATCCTCTGCAATATTGATTCTGTGATCAATGGAACGGTGCAGACCTATTCCGGCACATATGATGTGTACATGTGGAGCGAGGATATGAACAGCCTGATGATCATTCCGTTCACAGCGACCTTTGATGCGCAGACGGGTGATCTGAATGCAGACGTAGAATTTACGGATGGGGCAGACTCCATACAGATGAAGCTTGACAGTACATTCCGGCAGCCGGAGGAAGGCAGCGGATTTATCTGGACGGTGGATGAGCTTTCAATGTCTTCTATGGGAGAGACGCTTGGTGTGAGCGGAGAGGTATCCGTCACAGCAGATCCGGGTGAGCTGGCAGCACCGGAGGAGGAACGGGTTGTTCTGGAAATGACGGAAGGTGAGCTCGTGGATCTCGTGAATGAGGTGCTGACAAATGTCAATGTCTGGGCGGGACAGTTTGTCCCACAGGATAGCGCAACGGATGCGGTGGAAGCTGCACTGGAAGATCAGATGATAACAGATGCAGGAGAATTCGAAACGGAGACGGAAAGCGCTTTGGACAGTGCGGCTGAAGAATAAGCAGAGACAGACACAAAAACATAAAATACAGGGGTGCAAAATACATTTGGCAGTATTTTGCACCCCTTCTTTTTTGAAGGACCCGGCGTCTCAGCCGGCGATTGTATTGAGCTGTTCCAGAAGCTCATCAAGAGGACTGGTATCGGGAGTGGACGGCTGGTTTGACTCTGTTTCCATCTCTGATTCTGTATTTATTTCCATATCCGTTTCTATATCTGTTTCTATCATTGTCTCTGATTCTGTTTCCGTAATTGTTTCGGTCTGTGTTTCTGTCTGGGTTTCCGTCTCCGGGATGAGCTCTTCAAAGATATCCGGATAGATAATCACAGAGTCTGTCTGTATCTCTGTCTGTGGAGCGGGCTCGTGGAGGGCACATTCTCTTCGGGGCTGTGTCCCTGCGGCAAAAACTTCCTCGTACGTTCTGGGACAGGCTCCCGGGACGGCAGGCTTATGTGAGTCACTGCAAAGGGTTACAGAGACGATGGAGTCCGGTCGGGAGAAGTCTTTTTGAGGGAGACCGGCATGGAGCCGTTCCATGACGGCGGACCACAGCGCCTTATTGTAGGAGTGAAAGGAGGAGCCGGAGGGCAGCGCCTGATTGTTGTCATAGCCGCCCCAGACACTGCAGGTATAGTAAGGGGTATAGCCGACAAACCAGATATCCTTGTAGTCTGAGGTAGTGCCGGTTTTTCCGGCAACACGGTGTCCTCCCGCAAAGACCGAGCCGTAGGCAGTGCCGGATGGAGAGGAGACAACGTCTTCCATAGCGTCTGTCAGCAAAAAAGCCGTCTCTTCGGACAGAACAGAATGTGTCTCCTGCTGTGTGTGATCCAGAAGGACATTGCCGTGCCGGTCCATGACCTTTGTGAAAAATTTTGGCTCTATATAGGTCCCGCTGTTTGCAATGGCGGCATATGCGCCGCACAGTTCCAGATTGGTTACACCTTGTGTAATGCCGCCGAGTGCAAGCGGCTGGATGATATCGGAGGAGGTTCCCTGTGCGGTTTCATAGGATTCGTGGAGCGTGGATATGCCGAAACGTCTGGCGTATTCGAAGCCGGTCTGCGGAGAGATCTCGGTGATGCATTTTACTGCGATCACATTGATCGAGCGTGCGATCGCCTCCCGGATCGTGGCGCTACCGGAGTAATCGGTAATGTCCCAGTTGCTGATGGGGGTACCGTCACTGTATTTACTGGGCTCGTTTTTGTAGGATGTGGCGAGCGTCTGATGGAATGCGTCAAGCGCCGGGGCATATGCGGTAAGGATTTTGAAGGTCGATCCGGGCTGTCTGGTTGTCTCAGTCGCACGGTTCAGTGTAAGACTGGCAGTTTTTTCGCCGCGGCCTCCGATAATAGCGCGCACGTACCCGGTTTTCTGATCCATAATAACAAGAGACGCCTGAGGCTGCGGAGACAGAGTGAGGCGTTCGCCGACCACCTGCAAAGGAGAAGGAGCATCTCCTAAAATATGTGACCGGAACAGATCTGCACAGGTCTGCGCTTCTTCTTTTGTCTCGCACATCAGATCAAAAGCAGGATCCTTCGTCTGACGAATATAGCTGCGCAGTGCTTCTGAGCCATAGTGTGTCACCAGCCCCGTTTCGTCAGAGACACTTAGGGCATAATCAATGCCATACTGTGTTCCATCCGGAAAATTTTCAGGATTTTGGAATTCTTCGTCACAGATTTTCTGAATGGACGGATCCTGAGCAGAGAAAATGCGCAGACCACCGCTGTATACGGCGCGGTACGCCTGGTCAGAAGAATAACCGGCTTCCTTTTGGAGCGCCTCTGTGACCTGATCGATCAGCGCATCCTCGTAATACGTATACACAGATTCTTCGTTGTAAGTTTCATTAAAGGCATGGATGCGCGCGTAGACGTCGTCCAGACATGCGCTTTCTTTTTCAGATTGTGAAATATAGCCCTGTTCCTGCATATAGTTCAGCACAGTCTGCTGGCGTTTTTTGTTTGCATCCGGGTTTGTGACCGGATTGTAGCGGCTGGGATTCTGGGGGATCGCAGCGAGCACGGCACATTCTGAAAGCGTCAGCTCCGAGGCGTTTTTACCGTAATAGCGTCTGGCCGCCGCCTGCACGCCGTAGCATCCCGAGCCGAGATTGATCGTGTTGAGATAATCCTCCAGGATCTGTTCCTTAGAAATGCGGTCTTCAAGCTTAATTGCGAGATACTGTTCCTGCACCTTCCGGGAAAAACGGTCCTGAAAGGAGGTTTCCAGAGTCCATTCCGTAAATACGTTATTTTTAATCAGCTGCTGCGTGATCGTACTTGCCCCTTCTGAAAAAGAACCGTTTGTGATACCGGACCAGAAGGCGCGGGCAATCCCCCGGATATCAATACCTCCGTGGGAGTAAAATCGCTCATCTTCAATGGCAATGATCGCATGCTGCATCGCTTCTGGTATTTCGTTAAGTGGAATGATGTCGCGGTTGGAGGAGGACAGTGTCAGACGGCGCAGCGGATTTCCCTCCTGATCGCAGATATAGGTGGCGGATTGCGTCGGAGAGACGGTGATATCATCAATATCAGGCGCGGCAGCGATCAGACGCCATATCGCAGCAGAAAAAATAAAAAAAATGGCGAAAAGGGCTGCGGCAGTCAGCACAAGGATCCGTTTCCAGGGAAGGCTGCGAAGCTGAATTTTCCGGGAGCGGTGTGTTTTGGGGATTTTTGGGATATCTGGCACGCTGCCCGTATGGGCGCTCTCCTTTTTTGGCTGCGTCTTTTTGTTCATAAACAGGTCCTCCTTTGCTTACATCCGTTTGTTAACAGTATCTCTGTTTTCTGGAACCTTATTCCACACTTGTAAAGCAGGGGCTTTTTTGGTACTATAGGAAAAGGAAAAAGCTGCTGTCTGATCATGCAAAATGGAGATACCGTATCCGGATGGCAGCGTCATATAAAGGAAGATATCGTATGATGAAGATTGTTTATAAAGGCGGAGAGGGAGAACTGATCGAGAAAAAATCACGTTTTATCGCGACTGTGATCCCGGCAGAGAGTGAGCAGGAGGCGTTGGATTTTATTGCCGCTATGAAAAAGAAGTACTGGAATGCAACACATAACTGTTTTGCCTATGTGATCGGCGAGAATTATGAGATCCAGCGCTGCAGCGACGACGGTGAGCCGCAGGGGACGGCGGGGCGGCCGATGCTGGATGTTCTTCTCGGGGAGGAGATCCACAATGCAGCAGTCGTGGTGACACGGTATTTTGGAGGCACACTGCTTGGGACAGGCGGACTCGTGCGCGCTTATTCCCGCAGTGTGCAGGAAGGGCTGCGCGGCAGTGTTGTGATAGAAAAAAAGGACGGAGTACTGCTTCAGATCAGGACGGACTACAATGGAATAGGAAAGATCCAGTACCTGTTGGGACAGCGAGGTCTGACAGTCACCAATTCTGAGTATACGGATATTGTGACAGTAGAGACACTCGTGCCGGGGGAACAGATCGAAGAGCTGCGTGAGGCAGTGACAGAGGGGACAAACGGCCGCGCCGGATTTCCAGAGCAGAAACCGGTGAGCTTTGCCTTTCTTGACGGAGAGCCGCTGATCTTTGCGTAAAAATAATGAGATATTTCCAGGCGGAGTATGGAAAATATGCATCAGAAAGGAAACAGGCAGACAGGTGCGCACTTATCGGGCGCAGCATCTGACGGTATCAGATCATGAAGGATTGTAAAATAGAAAATACAGACTGCCGTGCAGCAGTCGGTGTGTTTGATTCAGGTGTAGGAGGACTGACAGTAGCGCGGGAGATCATGAGAAATCTGCCGAATGAGCGCATTGTGTATTTCGGAGATACTGCGCGGCTGCCGTACGGAAGCAAATCAAAAGAGACGATTATCCGGTTTTCCCGCCAGATCATCCGTTTTTTGCGCACACAAAACGTAAAGGCGATCGTGATCGCCTGCAATACAGCGAGTGCGCTGGCGCTTGAGGAGGTAGAGAAGGAACTGGATATTCCGATCATCGGAGTAGTAAAACCGGGTGCAAGAGTAGCCTCCGGTGTGACAGAAAACGGGCGCATCGGTGTGATCGGTACAGAGAGCACGATCAACAGCCACATGTATCGCCAGATGATCCGGCAGATTGATCCGACGATCACGGTGTATGGAAAGGCATGTCCTCTGTTTGTGCCGCTTGTGGAGGAGGGATGGCTAAAGGATCCTGTCACAGAAGAGGTGGCAAAGAGATATCTGGATGAGCTGCTGCGCAAGGATATTGATACGCTGATCCTGGGCTGTACGCACTATCCGCTGCTGCGGTCTCTTGTAGGAAGGATAGCCGGTGATGCAGTAACACTTGTAAACCCGGCATATGAGACAGCCAAGGAGCTGGAGCGTCTGCTTTTGCAGCGGGGGATCGCAAACCCGGGCGAAAAGGAGCCGGGACAGGAGCCGTACCGCTTTTTTGTGAGTGACGCGGCTGATAAGTTTAAAAATTTCGCAAATTCGATCTTACCGTATGACGTGGAAACGATCCGGAAGATCAATATAGAGGAATACTAAGATGATAAAGGAAGATATTTTGGTCAGTGTAAAGGGTCTTCATACGCTGGATAAGGATGGAGAACAGGAAGAGATCGAGGTGATCTCTCCCGGGAAATATTATTTTAAAGACGGGAAGCATTATATTTTTTATGAAGAACAGCCGCAGGATGGAACACAGCGCATCCGAAACCGGATATCGTTAAAGGACGGCTTTCTGGAGGTGCAGAAAAACGGAGCGATGAGTACCAAAATGGTTTTTGAGCGGGACAAAAAGAGTGAAAGCTGGTACAATACACCGTTTGGAAATCTGCTGGCAGGTGTCACGGTCACAGATATGCAGGTAAAGGAGCAGGAGCAGGAGCTTGATATCTGCGTGGAGTATGATCTGGAAGTCAATTATCAGCGCATTGCCGACTGCCGTATTGAGATAAAGGTGATGGAGAAGGACAGCGGCCTCTTTCATTTAAGGTAAAAAAATCCCTCTTTGGACTGGAAGCCATCAGGCGTCCGTCCCGAAGAGGGATAATTTTTTTACTCTTGTGCGCCTGGCGGCGCACGTTTCTAACGGGTGCAAGTCCCGAATTCGCCCGGTAGTGGGAAGGATATAGCCGAAGGCAAGGGTGTCCATCGTGAGATGGAATCTGAAGGAAGCCAGATGTGGGAAACTTACTAACCCACGGGCAAACCTCTGGTCTGACGGACAGAAATCGCATATAAGGCTGTACATGAGGGTAAGTCTGCAAGACAAGATGAAGCCCGATAACTACACGGAATCATGTGCAGTAAATGCGGCAGATGGATGGAGGGAAAGAAACGTGTGGTACCCAGGGAGGTCTGTACGGAACGCTCTGAAAAGAGTAACCGTTATCGGAAGGTAACGCTGAACGTACAGAAGTCAGCAGAGGCCATAGTAGTTGATTTTTTTTCAGCGAAGGGCTGAATCAATAGGAGTCTTTCGTACGACTGGGAAAGGAGGAATGGGCAGAATGGGTACAGAAAACAGAGAAAGCTGCTCACAAAGAGATAGCGCGGAACGCAAAGGGTATGTGAGAGCGCACCGCTCATTCAACCGGATATGGAAGGAAAGGGACAGTGCAGAGCCAGATATCCTAAGTAAGATACTGAATAAGGATAACCTGAACAGAGCTTACAAAAGAGTGAAGGCGAACAAGGGAGCGCCAGGAGTTGATGGGATGACTATTGAAGCGGCGTTACCATGGTTGAGGGAGAATAATCACGAACTGGTAGAAAGAATCAGGAAGGGGAAATATAGCCCTTCCCCAGTCAGGAGAGTGGAGATCCCGAAGCCGGATGGAGGGACAAGAAAGCTAGGAATCCCTACTGTCATAGACCGCATCATCCAACAGGCCATGGCACAGCAGCTGATGCCAATCTATGAACCTCTGTTCTCGAAGGACAGTTATGGCTATCGTCCGGGTCGAGGGGCAAAAGACGCTGTCAGGAGGATAAAAGAGTACATCGAGCAGGGATATACGAGGGCAGTCGTCCTCGACCTGTCGAGATACTTTGATACGCTGAACCATACGATACTGCTGAACCAGTTGAGGAAACAGGTAAAAGATGAAAGAGTGGTACAGATGGTAAAGCGATATCTGAAGAGCGGAGTGATGGAAAACGGTGTTGTAACAGAGACGGAGGAAGGCTCCCCGCAAGGAGGAAATCTATCTCCACTCTTAGCAAACGTGTATCTGAATGAATTCGACTGGGAGTTTCACAGGCGGGGTGTGCCATGCATCCGCTACGCAGACGATATCGTACTGCTGGCGAAAAGCGAACGGGCCGCAGAGCGACTGCTGGAATCCAGCACGAAATATCTGGAGGAAACGTTGAAACTGAGAGTGAACCGGGAAAAGAGCCGGACAGTCAGTGTATTCGCAATCCGAAATTTTAAGTTCCTTGGCTTCTGTTTTGGGAAGAACGGAAAAGGAATCTATATCCGAGTCCATGGAAAGTCATGGGAGAAAGCCAAGGATGAACTGCGCAGGCTCACTTCCCGGAGCAAGTGCGGAAGTGTCGTCCGAACTATGGAAAAGGTAAAAGTCTACATGAGAGGATGGCTAAACTATTATGGGATAGCGGATATGAAGAACAATATCGAAAGCGTGAACGGATGGCTGTACCGCCGGATACGGATGTGTATCTGGAAACAGTGGAAACTGCCAAAGACCAGGAGGAGAAAGCTGATAGGACTGGGGTTATCAGAGTGGGCAGCATGCGAAGGAGCATACAGCAGAAAATCCTACTGGAGGATGTCTAACACGGGTGTGGTCAAAAGAGCATTAACAAAAGAAAGACTGATAAACTGGGGCTTCTATGATTTAGCCACAGCCTATCAGTCTCTGCACATCAACTATTGAAACCGCCGTGTACCGAACGGTACGCACGGTGGTGTGAGAGGACGGCGGCTAATCACCGCCTCCTACTCGATTATTTTTTATTCTTTGTTTTTCTTTCTGCGGAATTTATCTTTTGTCCTTGCCCAGAAGCCTTTCTTCTTCTGTACCGTCTCAAGCGGACCGCGGACACCCTTCACTTCCATAATATAGATACCGCTGACAACGGCCTTTACCTCTTTCTTTACAGGAATGGTATCAAAGATCGCGGCATCGCTGACGAGTGTCATGATCCTCGGACCGATCTTGGCTTTTACGATCGGCAGCTTGGAGCGGCGCATAAGCTTTGGCGTCTGGTCGATCACCATCTGCGGCAGCCCCGACTGTTTGAGCGGCAGTCTTTTTTTGTCAATGACCAGCATCGAGACGGTCTGCTTCGCAGCCTCCATCTGCTCCTGCTGCACCGCCTGTTTTTTCTGCATTTTCCGTCCGACAAAATAAAGGACAACAAGACCTATGACAAGGATCAGTAGTATGATAAGTAAAACATTTAAAGCAGACATATGTACCTCCGTGTGTTTATAATCCGAAATATATTCTATCATTCTTTGGAAAAAAGTGCAATCATTCTTTATTTTTTCTTAAAAACACACTTTGTTCACCAAATACAGAATGGACTGTGCTATAATCGTGCAAGGACAAATTTTATTTCAGAAAGGATCGACGATATGAGAAGAAAGAATTTAATGGCAGCTTTGCTTTGTACTTTTGCGATGACAGCAGCTTCGATCGCGCCAATGGCGGTTATGGCTGAGGAGACAGAAACTGTGACGGAGGCCGCAGAGACTTCGGCAGAAGAGGAGACACAGAGCGAGGAAGCACAGACAGAGGATACGCAGGAAGATGCAGACGGCGAGGCGCAGACAGATACAGAGGCAGACGGGGAGACAGAGGCACTGCCGGAGCGTCCGGATTATCAGGCGCTCGACTATGTGACACTCGGTGAGTATAAGGGGCTGACGGTTGCAGATCAGCCGATCGAGGTGACCGAGGATCAGATCGATGAGGTCGTACGTCAGAATATTCAGCTTTCAGACGCGATGGAGACAGTGACAGAAGGTGCGGTCGAGGACGGAGACACCGCGAATATCGACTACGAAGGAAAGCTCAATGGCGAGGCCTTTGACGGAGGCACAGCAAAAGGATACGATCTGGTGATCGGCTCAGATTCTTTTATCGACGGATTTGAGGATGGACTGATCGGAGTGGCAGTCGGAGAGACGATCGACCTTCCGCTGACATTCCCGGAGAACTATGGCAATGCAGACCTTGCAGGAAAAGAGGTTGTATTTACAGTTACTGTAAATGAGATCAAGCGTATGCCGGAGCTGACAGATGAGCTGGCTTCTACGATTTCTGACGGAGAATATACGGATGTGGCAGGATATCGGGACAGTGTCCGCACAGATCTTGAAGCACAGGCGCAGGAGCAAAGAGATACGATGCTCAAATCAGATCTGCTCACACAGGTAGCAGGCAATTCCAAGATCAACGAGTACCCGCAGGAGATGGTGGACTACGGTGTGGCAAATATGGATTCCTACTATCGCAGCATGGCAGAGCAGTATTCCATGGATTTTGAAGAATTTCTGAGCTCTTTTATGGGGCTGACGGAAGAGGATTTCTCTGAGCAGCTCGTGATGGCTGCACAGCAGAATCTCCAGCAGGAACTGTACCTCAAAGCGATCGCTGAGACCGAGGGCATCGAGGTGACAGATGAAGACCTCGCGGCGGCAGCGCAGGATTTTGGATTTGAGACAGCAGAGGAATTTATCGCAGCGTACGGCGAGGACGTAGTGCGCATCAGCGTTCTGCAGGATAAGACATTAGACTTCCTCCTTGATAACGCAGTGATCGAAGAGGCACAGGCCGATACAGAAGGCGAAGAGGGTGAAACAGAGGCTGCAGAAGCACAGACAGAGGCTCCTGCAGATGAGCCGGAAGAAGCAGACAGCGAGGTGCAGACGGAAGCAGTGACAGAGGCAGCGACAGAGGAGCAGACTGCGGCAGAGTAATATGCAGCGGGGGAGAGTTCATGAAAAAAACAGGGATGATTTTAGAGGGCGGAGGACAGCGCGGTATCTTTACGAGCGGAGTGCTTGACAGCCTGATGAAGAAAAAAGTGATGGTCCCATATGTGATCGGCGTTTCGGCAGGAGCCTGTAATGCAGTGGATTATGTGTCGGGGCAGATACTGCGTACAAAAGAATGCATGCTTGACGCACAGCTCGACTATGAGCTGTACGGTATGCGCACCATGATGAAGACCAGATACTTTATGAACATGGATCTGATTTTTGACCAGTTTCCAAATCACGATTATCCGTTTGATTTTAAATCCTACGTGAAGTCTCCGACCAGATGCCTGCTGACAACGACAAACTGTCTGACCGGCCGGGCGGAATTTATTGAGGAATATCATGATCAGAAGCGTATGATGGCTGCCTGCCGGGCATCCTCGAGTCTGCCGTTTGTCTCTCCCATAGTGGAAGTAGACGGGATACCGATGCTCGACGGAGGGATTGCAGATTCTGTGCCGGTCCAGAAAGCGATCGCAGATGGCTTCGACTATAATATCGTGATCCTGACCAGAGGGCGCGGCTATTATAAAAAAGAGGGCGCTTCCACGGTGGCAAAGCTGGCAAGGATCCATTATCGGAAATATCCGATGCTGGCACGCGCACTGATGCGGCGCAGTCATATCTATAACAGAGAGATGGATCTGATCGACCGACTGGAAAAAGCAGGCAGAGTTTTTGTGATCCGTCCGGAGCTGCCGTGTGTGAGCAGGACAGAGCGTGACCTGGAGAAGCTGGAGGATTTTTACTGGCATGGCTATGAGATGGCAGAGAAGCTGTATCCGGCGCTGAAGGACTGGCTGGCGCAGCGGGAGGAATGTGTGAGCAGGAAGCGGATACTTCTGCATCGGTAATCAAAATAGATATTTAACAGGCAAAACAAAAAGCATATCCTACAAAGCCCCACAATCTATCATAGGTGGAAGGGCGGGAAGGATATGCTTTGTTTTTGTATATTCGTTATAAAAGAGTGCAGAACGTAGCGGCTGCCTGCGAGTGTATTACTGTGCGTAACGTCTTACAATCCCGCGCATTACCTTTACTGCGAAGTCCATACCCTCTGCTGTGATGTGCTCGTAGGGGCCGTGATATGCATAGCCTCCTGTACCGAGGTTCGGGCAGGGCAGACCGCAAAAGCTCAGACGGGCACCGTCTGTGCCGCCGCGGATCGGAGCTACATCAGGCTCCATGCCAAGCTCGCGGATCGCATCTTTGGCATTGTCGATCAGGTGCATGCAGGGAGCGATGACCTCCGCCATGTTGCGATACTGCTGATGGATCGTCAGTCTGGCAGTGCCTTCTCCATATTTTTCATTGATGATCTTTTCGATGTGCCGGAGTGTTTCCTGACGGCTTTCAAAATGCGCGCTGCTGTGGTCGCGCACGATGTACTGGAGCTTTGCATGCTCTACGGTTCCTTCCATATCGGTCAGGTGGAAAAAGCCTTCATACAGTTCCGTGTGAGCCGGAGTCTCGGCAGAGGGAAGCATGCTGTTGATCTCCATCGCGACAAGTGAGGCATTGATCATAGTATTTTTGGATTCTCCCGGATGGATATTGAAGCCATTGATCTCGAACTCTGCGCCGCAGGCGTTGAAGTTTTCGTAAACAATCTCATTTTCGCAGCCGCCGTCTGCCGTGTAAGCAAACTGAGCGCCAAAGCCGGGAATATCAAAATCAGCTGCCCCGCTTCCGACCTCTTCATCAGGAGTAAAGCCGATACATACTTTTCCGTGTGGTTCGTTGCTGTCTATCAGCTCTTGCGCAAGAGTCATGATCTCCGCGATCCCGGCCTTGTCATCTGCTCCGAGCAGAGTCGTGCCGTCTGTTGTGATCAGTGTGCGGCCTTTTAAGCCGGACAGATGTGGAAATTTTTCCGGAGAGAGTGTTTTGCCGCTTGTGCCAAGCGCTACTTCACCGCCGTCATAATTTTCGTGGATCTGCGGATTGACATGCGCTCCGCAGAAATCCGGCGCGGTGTCAAGGTGCGAAATAAACCCGATGGCTGTCTTATCCTCGTATCCCGGTGTGGCAGGAATAGTTCCGTAGACGTAGCAGTTCTCTCCTACGCGTGCGTCTGCGATCCCAAGTGCTTTCATTTCTTCTACAAGTACCCGCGCGAGGTCAAACTGACGCGCAGTTGTAGGTACTGTCGTACTGTTTTCATCGCTTGTTGTGTGGATTTTTACATAGTTTAAAAGTCTTTCATATGCCCGCAATTTACAATTCTCCTATCTGATATATTTTAAATCTATGATATTACTATAGCAGTGACGGAAAGGTTTGTAAAGAATGAGACATTGGACTTTTCTTTTCCTGATTTTGTTTTATAATAGGAGTGGCTGTATATTAAAAAGATGCGGTCAGAAAAGAGTGAAGGTGAAAGAAATAAGAGGAGGAGACGGCGATGAAGGTTATTTTAATAAATGGAAGTGCAAAGAAGAACGGCTGTACAGCGGCGGCATTGGAAGAGGTAGCGCGGACTCTGCGCGAAGAAGGGATTGAGACAGAGACATTGTTTGTCGGAAATGAAGCTTTGCCGGACTGTATGGGATGCGGTAAGTGCCGCGAGACGGGAAAATGTGTTTTTGACGATCTGGTCAATGAATTTGTTGAAAAGGCGGCTTGTGCGGACGGCTTTGTGTTTGGATCACCGGTCTATTATGCACATCCGAGCGCAAGGCTTCTGGCATTTATGGACAGAGCGTTTTATTCAGGAGGAAAACATATGAAGCATAAGCCGGCGGCAGCAGTGCTGAATGCACGCCGTGCAGGTACAACGGCTTCTATGGATGTGGTAAATAAGTACTTTACGATCAATTCTATGCCGGTTGTTTCTTCGACCTACTGGAATGATACGCACGGCTCTCTTCCGGAAGAGGTGCTGTCAGATAAGGAAGGCCTGTCCACCATGCACAATATCGGAAAGAATATGGCATGGCTGCTCAAATGTATCGCGCTTGGAAAAGAACAGGGAATCCATGCGCCGGAAAACAAAAAAGAATTTACGAATTTTATTCGATAGAAAAATGTTGTAAAACAAGACAGAAAGAAAAATTGTCCCCGGTAAGAAACGCTGCGCCTGCTTACCGGGGATATTTGTATGCAAAATTGAAAATAAAAAGCAGCGGACGCTATCTTTTTGTTTTTTTGCGGTGTTAATATGTAGGAAGACCTGCACAGCACAGCTGTTTGATGCAGGACTTTGGAAGCTTTTTCAGGTTTGAGATGGAAAGGACGCAGATTTTATGTGCGAAGGGAGGGAAGCGGATGCCCGGTGATTTCTGGTCTGTGCGTAAAATGAAAAATGGAGATGAGCGGGCATTGGAAGCATTTGTGCGGGCGTATTATCCTTCCATTTTGAAGTATTGCTACCGTCATGTATTTGATGTGGACGCGGCGGAGGATCTGACGCAGGAGACCTTTGAACATTTTTTTGGCTCGCTCGATCGTTACCGGCACTACGGAAAAGCTCTGAACTATCTGTATGTGGTGGCAGGAAATCTGTGTAAAAATTATTGCCGCAAAAAGAAGGAAATCGTATTTTCACAGATTGCAGGCAGTACGGCGTCGGGCAGGTCAGAGGAGGCTGTCTTCGTGCAGGAAGGCAGGGAGATGTGGCACAAACAGGGGGATACTTCCGGCGCACAGGGGGTGCTGCGCATGGATCTGGAGCGGGCGGTTGCCCAATTGCCGGAGGAGCTTCGGGAGGTAGTGCTCCTGCATTATTTTCAGGAGCTTAAACAAAGGGAGATTGCAGAAATCCTCGGGATCGGACTGCCGCTTGTGAAATACAGAATAAAAAAAGCAAGGGAGCAGCTAAAGGATATATTAGGACAGGAATATGTATGACCGTCTGGCGCCTGCCGTGAGAAGAAAGGGTATACGGGCATGGCCGCAGATGGAAAAGCAGGGAAGGGGGCACCAAAATGATAGACACCCATCAGAGGAAGAAGGACGAAAAGCGGGTATCTTGGGAGACAGGGATACAACCAAGAGAAGAAAAAATACTTCTGGCGATCCAGGGATCAAAGGAAGCGCTGTACAGAAGTGAAAAAGAGAAAACTCTTACGCAGCTGGAGTTTCTGTACGGGCAGATGAGATATATGAAAAAGTACTGGTGGCTGCTGCAGGCAGCGGTGCTCGCAGCATTATGGTGGATCATGTATACCGCGGGGAACAGCTTTTATGTGCAGAAAAGTATGGGGGTAATGGCGCCTCTGTTTGCTGTTTTACTGCTGCCCGAGCTGTGGAAAAACAGGACGAGCGGTGCAGTGGAGATAGAGGGTGCGGCGTATTACTCTCTGCGCCAGATATATGCGGCGCGTATGATGCTTTTTGCGCTGGCAGATATCCTGCTGATCAGCACGTTTTTCCTGGCATCGTCCTTTACTCTGCGCATCACGGCATGGGAAATGTCGGTACATTTTCTGCTCCCATTTAGCATCACCTGCTGTATCTGTTTTGGAACGCTTTGCAGCAGGAGATGGGGATCGGAATATCTTGCTGTGGGGCTTTGCCTGCTCTGGACGGTGATCTGGGTGAGGATCATTCTGGACGAGGGGCTGTATAAGAAGCTGTCGGCTCCCGTACTGCTGTGCACTATTTTGCTGTCCGCTCTGTATGTGTGCTACAGCGTATACAGAACACTGAAAAATTGTGAAAACTGCTGGGAGGTAAATGCGGGATGGAATTAGAGATAAAACATTTGAAAAAAAGGTTTGGTGCGGCTGCGGCGGTAGATGACGTCTCTTGTACGATGCATCAAGGCGTGTACGGGCTGCTAGGAGTAAATGGGGCAGGCAAGACAACGCTGATGCGGATGCTTTGTACGCTGGTCCATCCGACTGCCGGTGAGATTACTTATAATGGAAGAGATATTTTTGAAATGGATGCGCAATACCGCAATCTCCTGGGATATTTACCGCAGGAATTTGGGTTTTATCCTGATTTTACTGTGGAGGAGTATCTTTCGTATATTTCTGCGATCAAGGGGCTGCGGCCGGCAGTGGCAGGCAAACGGACCCGTGAACTGCTGCGTCAGATGGGTCTGTCTGAGGTACGAAAGAAAAAGATGAAAAAGCTCTCAGGAGGAATGAAACGCCGGGTGGGTATCGCGCAGGCAATACTGAATGATCCGGAGATACTGATCCTGGATGAACCGACTGTCGGCCTGGATCCAAATGAGCGGATCCGGTTCCGCAACCTGATCAGTGAGCTGGCGCACGAACGGCTTGTGCTGCTTTCTACGCATATTGTCTCGGATGTGGAATATATAGCAGATCAGATTTTACTGATGAAGGATGGAAGGCTGATGCACAGTGGGACTTCGGAGGAGATCGTAGCAGCGATGGAGGAACGGGTGTGGAACTGTGTGGTGTCTCATAAGGAGGCTTCAGAGTGTATGCGCCGTTATAAGGTGGCGAACGTAAAGCCCGCACAGGAGCAGCTTATGCTGCGGGTCCTCTCTGCCGAAAAGCCGATGGCAGACGCGGTAGAGCTTGAGCCGACGCTGGAGGATGCGTTTCTGTATTATTTTGGAAGTCCGGCACAGGAATTTGCAAAAGGAGGAGAGCATCATGGTCTATTATGAAATAAAAAAAGTTTTTTCCAGGATGAGCAGCAGGATCGCGCTGACGCTTCTTTTGGTGACACTGGCAGTGACCTGCTGGTTTGCAGTTATGGGAGTATATTATGTAAATGAAAATGGAGATGAGGAGAAGGGGATCACGGCGATTCATAAGCTGCGCGAGCAGAAAAAGGAATGGGCAGGACTGCTGACAGAAGAACGCATCGCAGAGGTGATCTCTGAAAATGCCAGGATCAATGCTACTGCACAGGCAAAGTCAGAAGATTTTCAGGAAAATGATATCGCGTACAGCAAAAAACAGGGATTTGATGATATACGCCGCCTGCTCGTGTATTCGTATGGGGATTTCAATAATTATGATTATTATCTTCCAGACAGGCTTTCTCCGGATGACGCAGGGATGTTCTATCCAAACCGGATCCTGCATCTGGAGGAGTGGCTGCGGGGGGATGCGAAGGACCTCTTTACAGAACGGGAAAAGCAGTTTCTGATCGAAAAATATAAGGGGCTGGAGACTCCGCTTGTGTATGACTACATGGAAGGGTGGCTTCAGGCATCGCAGTATGCTCCGACTGTCATTATGATCACGGTACTTTTGCTGGGATTTCTGACGGCAAATATTTTTTCGGGAGAATTCCAGACGAAAGCGGATGCCGTCTTTTTCAGCTCCTATCATGGAAGAAAAAAGGCAATAACAGCAAAAATAAAGGCAGGCTTCTGGATTACGACCGGGATTTACTGGATCGTTATGCTGCTGTATAGCGCGGTTGTGCTGGGGATACTCGGAACGGACGGAGCCAGCTGTCCGATACAGGCCGTGCCAGGAGGCTGGAAGAGCTTTTATTCTGTGACGAATTTACAGCAGTATCTGCTGGTACTGGCAGGAGGCTATATAGGAAGTCTGTTTTTGATGTTCCTTACCATGCTTATCTCTGCAAAGGTACGCCTGGCAGTGGTGGCAGTGACGGTTCCTTTTATCATGATCTTTCTTCCATCGTTTTTAAGCACGGACAGGATCGCTGGTCTCTTACCGGACCAGCTGCTCCAGATGAATATGGTTATCAGGCAGTTTAATCTGTATGAGCTCGGAGAAAAAGTGCTGGGAGCAGCACCGATTCTTCCAATTTTGTATACAGTACTTACTCTTGTGATGATACCAGTACTGTACCAGATCTATCGCAGGGCACAGCTGAGGTAAGACACAGAACGCAGGGCACCGTAATATGCACCCGGAGAAGCATTTTACGGCAGCCCTCTTGTTTTTTGCAGATTATGTGGTATGGTATAATTATACATAAAAAGGTATAAAAGCAGAGCGAACTATCTGCGGGGAAAGAGGAGAGATGATGAAAAATAACTGGAAGCAGTTTCAGATGGGAGTAAAGCACGGGATCCCGATCGCGCTTGGTTATCTGGCGGTTTCATTTTCATTCGGGATCATGGCAAGAGGCTCCGGGCTGGGGATCTTGCAGGCGGCGGTGATGTCGCTTACCAATGTGACGAGCGCGGGACAGTTTGCTGCGCTGGCGATTATACAAAACGGAGCGCCGCTTATGGAGATGGCAATTACACAGCTGATCGTTAATCTGCGGTACTGCCTGATGTCGTGCGCACTCTCACAAAAGATTGGGCCGGATATCCCCGTCCTTCATCGGTTTTTGATGGCTTATGGCGTCACAGATGAGATCTTTGGCGTGTCGGTCTGCCGTCCGGGAGAGCTTCATCCGTGTTACAGCTATGGGCTGATCGCAGCGGCAGTGCCGGGCTGGACGCTTGGCACGGTGCTGGGAGCCGTTTCCGGGAATCTGATGCCGGGAAATCTGCTCAGTGCGCTCAGTGTGGCACTGTACGGTATGTTCCTTGCCTCGGTGATACCGCCGGCAAAGGGAAACCGGATCCTTATGGGTGTGATCCTTGTCTCGATGGCGGCAAGCTTTGGATTTACACTTATCCCTGTGCTTAACGGGATCTCATCTGGATTTAAGATCATCATTTTGACGGTCGTGATCGCAGGAATAGCTGCATTTTTATTCCCGATCAAGGAGGAAACGTATGAATCATAATGTTTATCTGTATATTCTTGTTATGGCAGGAGTGACGTATCTGATTCGTCTCCTGCCGCTGACGCTGATCCGCAAAGAGATTAAAAATACGTATATCCGGTCGTTTTTATACTATGTGCCGTACGTGACGCTCTCTGTCATGACATTTCCGGCCATCCTGTACGCAACAGATTCTGTGTGGTCGGGTGCGGTTGCGCTGGCGGCGGCAGTATTCTTTGCCTACCGGGGAAAGAGCCTGTTCCAGGTGTCTCTTGCCGCATGTACGGTAGTCTTTTTGCTGGAGCTTGTGATCTGAGTCTGCAAAAGCGCAGCTGTAGATCAACTGTGGGCCTCTGCCCTGGAAAATTCTATGGTGATCTCCAGCATATCTCCGGTAAGCTGCGCGCGGATATTTCCGCCCATCTGTTCGATCAGCTCTCTTGCGATAGAAAGCCCCAGACCCGCATGAGGTCCGCGGCGGGAGGTGTCGTCACGGTAAAACCGTTCAAACATCTGCCCCGGACGGATCGACTGCGGATCTTTTACTTTATTTGAAACGCTTAAACGGTTTTTTTCCTGTCGGATGACAGGCGCTCCATCGCCATAAGAAAGTGCGTTGGAGATCAGGTTTCCGAGAACCCGGCGAAGCTGTCCGGCATCGGCAAAGACGCGGACTGCTTCATCGGAAAAGGAGACACAGGGCTCAAAACCCTGTTTTACAAAGGCTTCATAAAAGCCTGCGAGTGTATCACATACGACAGGAAAGAGCTGCACCTGGGAGCAGCTTAACTGCAGTGTGCCTCCAGTCAGCTGCGTATACAAAAACAATTCGTCCAGCAAATGTTCCAGATCTTTCAGCTTCTGACGTATGATCCGGCAGTAGTTTAGCTGCTTTGCAGGATCTGACGTTTTTTCAAGAAGCTGCATATATCCGTCAGCCCCGGCGAGCGGTGTGCGGATGTCATGAGAGACACAGGAAATGGTGTATTTGAGCTGTCTTTGTGCCTCTTCTGACTGGAGTACAGCGTTTTGTCCGGCATCAATGCAGCGGTTGATCTCGTTGCACAGCTCGACGACAGAGCGGTCGCGCAGGAAAACCGTCAGTCTCTGGTTGCTTTTGGGCGGACGCTCTTTGAGCTGCTGTGCGAGATCCGTCATCTGCTGCTGGCTCAGCCAGAGGCGGATCGTCAGGTATATGGTGAGAAGCATCATAAAAATGGCAAATGCAGTCATGTTTCCTTCCTCCAGATGGTAACAAATGTGATCAGGCGGGCTGATATCAGCAAATATCTTTTCTCTTTAGTATGGCTGCTGCAAGAAATGTATAAATGGCAGTCCATGCCAGCGACACGAGGACAGAAAGGGCGGGCGCAGATACGGTCATACTGCCGCCGAGCATAAGGGCAAGCAGAGAATTATTTGCGGTATCCGAGCCTCCGCTGATATACGGTGCCATCAGTACATTGTAGGACGGGAAAAATTCTGCAATGTGAATACCCGCCTGCCCGGTCAGGAGGTCAAGCATGCCGTCGAATGCGCCAAGTCCGCAGGCAATGGAAAGCAGGATGCTTAAGATGGTATTTCGCGTCAGCATGCAGAAAAAGATACTTTGTGCCGACAGACTGATCAGGCCGAGCCAGCCGATTACGAACATCAGCAGGAGGCGGGGCAGGTCCCCGATCGGGTTAGGAAAGCCAAAGATCCGAAACAGTACAAAGGTACAAAGCGAAAGCAGCACAAGGAAAGCGGCGCTCACGACTGCAAGCAGAATGAGCTTGGAGAACACATAGGCTTTTTTGTCTGTGCAGCAGGAAAAAATATTTTTAACAAATCCATTGTCAAAGTCCTCACAGACAGCGATGCATCCGATAATAGCCATCAGTACGGTCATCAGTCCGCCATTAAAAAGCAGATTGCTGACAAAATCAGTCTGTGTGTCTGCAAGAAACTCCTGGGCATCGGATTCGTCATCTGCATCAAATTCCATTCCATGTTTTGCAGCTTCCTGCTTCATAGAAGGGGTAGTGACCAGCTTCATTGTCCCCAGCGCAATGAGAAGGACGCCAAGCAGTGCAGTAAATGTAATATAAATTCCTTTGCTTCGAAACATAGTGCGAAGCTCCATACGCAGCAGATTAAGCATTGTGTCGGCCTCCTTTCTTTGTGGCAGGATCAGACGGTGTTTTTTCTTCCATGAGTTCCAGAAAATATTCTTCAAGGTTCTGACGGTGCGGGTAGATCGCCACAACGCCTATGTGATGTTCCAAGAGCGCCTGTGTGACGGCAGCAGAATCTGCGGGTTCAAAAATCCGGACTTCTCCTTCCGGCTGTATTTCATAATCATGGATATCAAGAAATTCTTCTAAAGCAGCAGCGGCTTTTTGTGCATCCGTTACCTTTACATATAGATAGTCGCGGCATGCGCTGTACAGCTGCTCGGAGGTGATCTCCCTGATCAGTACGCCATCTTTTAAAATACCGTATCGCGTGGCTATTTTGGAGAGCTCTCCCAGAATATGAGAGCTGATGAGGATAGTAATGCCTCTTTCTTCATTCAGCGTCACAAAGAGACGGCGTATTTCTGCCATACCTTCGGGATCCAGTCCATTGATCGGTTCATCAAGGATCAGCAGATCGGGTCCGCCAAGAAGCGCCATTGCGATGCCAAGACGCTGCTTCATCCCCATCGAAAACTGTTTTGTCTTTTTTCGGTCAGCCGCATTGAGTCCGCACAGCACAAGAAGCTTTTCAATCTCAGGCTTCGGATCAGAGATCCCCATGAGAATTGCTTTGCGCATCATATTTTCGTATGCCGAAGCAGTCGGATCAAATCCGGTTGTCTCGATCAGCGCTCCTACACGCCTTCGGACGGAGATATCTTCTGCCGGCTGGCCAAACAGCCGGATGCTCCCGGCGGTCGGGTGAGCGAGCCCGCACAGCATTTTCAGTGTTGTTGATTTTCCTGAGCCGTTGCGTCCGATAAATCCGTAAATATCGCCCTGCTGTACGTGCATATTCATTCCGGTAACAGCTGTCTTTTTTCCGTATTGCTTACATAGGTTGCGAGTTTCTATTACGTTCATCCTTATCCTCCCTGCTGTAGTAGTTATCTGTTACATCAAGTATCTCATGCAGAGTTTCAAAAAGCGCAAAGAAAAGGTAAAGAAAGAGTAAAGATGATGGGGCTGCTATTTCTGAAAGAGCTGAAAACCGATCCCCCATACGGTACGGATATACTGTTGGGTACCGGTTTCTTTTAACTTTGCGCGGATATTGCTGATATGCACATTGATTGTTTTGTCTTCTACGAAATAATCCTGCTGCCAGACAGCTTCAAAAATTTCCTGCTTGGTAAAGACCTTCCTTGGCTGTCTCATAAAAAGTTCAATGATCCCAAATTCGTGCGCAGTCAGCTCAACAGGCACTCCGGCCGCCGTAAAGGTGCGGCATACCGGATCAAGCGCCCATTCATAATAGGTAAGCGGACGGGAAAGGGCTGCCTGCCGCCGAAGCTGTACCTGGATGCGCGCCAGCAGCTCCTCCAGCTCAAAAGGTTTTGTCATATAATCATCAGCACCGCTGCCAAGCAAATCGACCTTATCCTGCAGTGCAGTCTTTGCAGAAAGAATTATGACAGGAACCGAAGAGGATTCGCGGATATGGGAAGTCACTTCCAGACCAGTCATGCCGGGCAGCATCAGATCCAGGATGATCAGATCAAAGGCCTCCATAGAAAAAAGCAGGAGCGCCTCCGTACCGGAAAATGACTGACGGCAGATGTAGCCGTTATCTGTCAAAAATTCAAAAATTAAGTTGTTTATGGTGGAGTCGTCCTCCACGATCAAAATACGAGCCATAAAAATCTCCCTGATACAAAAAATTCAATTTCCATTCACACTGATAATGAAGTTATTCGCAGTGGCACTCGAAAAAGCGCAGCTTTTTCTCGTTCACGGGCATTCGCCCTATGAATCCTCTATCTGTCACACCCGTCTGCAAGCATCCGGTGTGCCATTAGAGGATTACTCGTCTGCAAGCATCCGGTGTGCCATTAGAGGATTCACACTGCTCATTGCTTTCGTGGACAGTATAGCATATTTGGGGGGCGAACAGAGATGCTTTCTTGCAAGAACTGAAAAAAGCAGGTAATATGTTATTTACAGGTGAAGCAAGAGGAGGGGTGTTTATGAACAGGATAAGAGGAAAACGTGTAAAGCAGTGTGGAAAAGGGCAGTGTTTTTGGAGGAAGCTGTGGATAATCGGTGTGTTTGCGGTACTTATTGTTTCGCTGCATGTATCGGTGGCTGAAGCGCGCAGCCAAAGGCCGGAGCAAAAGGAACGGTATATAAAAATGGCAGACGGTTCTGGCAGATACCTCAAAAAAGAAGGGAAGGGCTGGTACTTAAGGGACAGAGACGGGACAGTGTCCGGCGGAGTGCACAGGGTCGTACCCGAAAGGAAGGGACGCAGTGTTTTTGAAAAGGGCTATTACTTTTTTGAAGAGGACGGGCGGCTGTGTACCAGGAGGGATTTCCATGTGCTGGCGCAGACTGCCGGGAAAAAGAAATTTCAGGGGATGTATTACTTTGGAGGAAAAGATGGAAAACTCTACACGAAAAAGGGATGGATTGCAGTCGGCAGGAAACGGTATTATCTGACCAGTGCGGGAAAGTGCGTGACGGATCGGTGGAAATCTGGTTATTATCTGCAGTCGAACGGGGTGATGGCAAAGAATAAACAGACGCCGGATGGAACATGGGTCGGCTATGACGGGAAAAAATGTCCTGAAAATGAGGTGGCTCTTGGAAAGCTGAAGAAAAAACTGGTTGATACAGTAAGACGGTACAGGGGCTCCTGGTCTGTTTACGTGAAAAACCTGGAGACAGGAGATGTAGTAAACATAAATGACCGCTCCATGTATTCAGCCAGTACGATCAAGGCTTTTGTTATGGCGTCTGTATATAATGAGATTGCTCATGGCAGGATGGAGGAGAGCAGTACGGTGCGCAGCCTGCTGCACTCGATGATCACAGTGAGCAGCAATGATGCCTATAATACGCTTGTGTGTGCGCAGGGGAATTCGTTTGTATCGGGAGCCGCAGTGGTAAACCGTTATCTGAAGAAGCAGGGATACGATCAGACGGGCTGCCATCATACGCTGCATCCTGCCTCCTGTGCGAGTACGGGAGACGGAGGCCGCAATATGACGTCGGCAAAGGACTGCGGAGTTTTGCTGGAACGCATTTATCGGGGAAAATGTGTTTCCAGAAAATATTCGCAGAAAATGCAAAGTCTCCTGCTGCAGCAAAAACGCAGGGGGAAAATCCCGGCAGGACTGCCGGCTGGTGTGAAGGCGGCAAATAAGACGGGAGAGACGTCGACTACGCAGCATGATATGGCGATCGTTTATGGAGAAAAAACAGATTATGTGATCTGTGTTTTTTCAACCGGAGGAGGCGCCTCTGCTGTATCCGGTATACGGAACATATCAAAAATAGTATATGATTATCTTAATGAATGAGGTACAGGAGGATGAAATTTTTTCATATTTCAGATCTTCATATAGGAAAACGTGTAAATGGATTTTCTATGCTGGAGGATCAGCGGTATATTTTGCAGCAGATGCTGGAGCTCGCAGAGCAGGAGCAGCCAGACGGTGTATGGATCGCAGGAGATCTGTATGACAGATCTATGCCGTCCGCGGAGGCAGTCGAGCTGGCGGACTGGTTTTTATCCCAGTTGGCGCTCAGGAAAGTCCCGGTATGGGTGATCAGTGGAAATCACGACTCGGCCGAGCGTGTAGCGTATGCGGCAAGGATGCTGGAGCGTTCCGGCGTGTATGTGTCGCGGCTGTTTGACGGCACACTCCAGGGATATTGTGCACAGAAGCAGCCAGATGGGAGCCTGCACATCACATCGGTGACAGAAGCAGAGCAGAGATCAGGGAACCGCGTGTATATCTGGCTTTTGCCGTATCTGCGCCCGGTACAGGTGCGTCGCTTCTTTCCGGAGCAGGAGATAGATACGACTCAGCAGGCAGTAGAAGCAGTTCTTCATTCTGCGACACTTCCACATGACGGTCCTAATATTTTGCTGATGCATCAGTTCCTTACCGGAGCAGCGGTATGCGACTCGGAGGAGCTGTCTGTCGGAGGCCTGGATCAGGTCGATGCTTCTGCAGTGAGGGCGTTCGACTATGTGGCGCTGGGCCATCTTCATCGTCCGCAGAATGTGGGATCGGAGACGGTGCGTTATTGCGGCTCGCCGCTTAAATATTCTTTCTCAGAGGCAGGACACCAGAAATCTGTGACTGTGGTGGAGATTGACACAGAACCTGCACAGGGATCCTGTCAGATATCTGTATCTGCACTGCCGCTGATCCCGAGGCTTGACCTCCGGGAGATCCGGGGACCTTTTGAGACGCTTTTAACAAAGGAAGTATATAGTCTGGCGAACAGAGAGGACTATCTGCATATTACCCTGACTGATCAGGATGGGATCCTGGATGCGCTCGGGAAGCTTCGCGAAGTGTATCCGAACATTATGAAGCTTGATTTTGAGAGAACTCTGACAGGCGGACACAATAAAATAGAAGAAACGGAAATACTGGTGGAAGAAAAAACGCCGCAGGAGCTGTTTGAGGAATTCTTTAAGCAGCAAAATGGGAGGAAAATGAGCAGTGAGCAAAGGGAGCGGGTGGATTCTATCCTGCGGGCGCTTGCACGGGAGCACTGAAAACAGACTGTGAAAGGGGAAGAAGGATTATGAGACCGGAAAAACTGACAATGTGTGCGTTTGGGCCGTATGCCGGATGTGTGACAGTGCCGTTTTCTGAATTTGGCGATCATGGGATCTACCTGATCACGGGAGACACCGGAGCCGGAAAAACTACCATATTTGATGGCATTGTTTTTGCTCTTTACGGCGAGGCGAGCGGAGATGTGCGAAAGGCAGATATGCTCCGCTCAGATTTTGCGGCTCCGACACAGAAAACGTATGTAGAGCTTACATTTTTATGCCGGGGACAGTCTTATACGGTTACGCGCAATCCAGAGTATCTGCGGCCGAAAGCGCGTGGAGAGGGTATGACAACGGAAGCGGCAGGCGCGTCACTTTTGTATCCTGACGGCAGGGTAGTTACAGGAAGCAGGCAGACGACAAAGGCGATCGAAGAGCTGCTGGGACTGGACCGGAATCAGTTTGTCCAGATCGCGATGATCGCGCAGGGAGATTTTTTAAAGCTGCTGCTTGTGGGGACAGAGGAACGCGGTAAGATATTCCGAAAGATTTTTAATACGGGACTTTACGTGGATTTTCAGAGAGAATTAAAAAAGCAATTACTTGCGACACAGCGGGAGTATGAGGAGGAACGGCGCAGTATCAGCCAGTATGTGCAGGGGATTCTTCTTCCGCCGCAGCCGGATGATCCCGATGAGGATATGGATGAGGCTTTGAGACGGCTTGGAGAGCTTGATGCAGGACAGGCATCGTACCATATTTCGGAGCTGACAGAGGATCTGGAAAAGCTGCTGCGCAAAGAGGAGGATCAGGATCGTCTGGACGCGCAGGCACAGGAAAAGCTTACGCAGAGGATCTCAGGACTTCAGGAGCTGCTTGGAAGGCAGCGCATGGTAGACCAGGCAAAAGCAGAGATAGAGAAGAAAGAGCAAAGGCTTTTGCAGCTGGCAAAGTGGTGTGAGAAATGGCAGTGTCAGTATGAAGAGGCGCGCAGACGGCAGCCGGAGGCTGAAGCTGCCGGGGGGCAGATCGCAGTGCTGGAAGGCCAGATGAAGCGATACGAAGCTTTGGACCTTTTAGAGCAGAAAATCAGAAAGCTGAACGCTGCAGCTGCCGGGGCAGATCGGGAAGCGAAGGAAGCCGGGAGCGGCGGCGCACAGGTGAAGAGTCAGCTTGAGGCAGGCAGAAAACGATACAATGAAATCGGTGTGCCGGAGCAGGAACTGCAGTTTCTGGAGCATACACAGGCGACCTTAAAGCAGAGACGGGAAGAGCTGGATCAGTTTGAAGCACTGTATGGAAGCGTCAGACGTCAGAAAAGACAGCTGGAACAGGAAGAAAAGAGATATCTGGAGCTTCAGCAGCGCAGCGTGCAGCTGGGCAGACAGTATATAGATATGGAAGCGGAGTTTTTGAAAAATCAGGCGGGTATACTTGCGAAGCGGCTGGAGGAAGGCAGAGCATGTCCGGTGTGCGGTTCGAAGGAGCATCCGTCGCCTGCTGTGCCAGGTATCCACAGTCCGTCAGAGCAGGAGCTGCGCAGTCTGGAGCAGATAAAGGATACTGCGCGGATGGAGGCGGCAGATGCGGCACAGTGTACGGCACAGCTGCGCGGCACCTATGAGCAGAGCAGGAAACAATTTGATGCGTGGTATGACAGAGAGCAGCCTGGGGCGCGCCGGGAGTATCCGGCGGAAGAGTATTTTGCAGTCTGCAAAAAAGAGCTTGCGCAGCAGGAGAGGATGAATCAGGAACGGCGCCGACAGCTTATGGGGCTGTGGCGGGAGAAGGGCGAACTGGAGAAAAAGCTTCCGGCCATGGAGCAGCGTCTTGCTGCATTTACGGAGAACAAAACGCTGCTGGAACAGCGCAGGATCACGTATCTGACGCAGGCAGAGGCATTTGAACAGCAAAAAGAGGAGCTGCGCAAAGAACTGCCGTATGCAGATCGTACGCAGGCAGCTGACCGGATGGAACAGCTGCGCAGGAACAAAGAGGAGCTGGAGCGCGCGCTGCGACAGGCGGGCGAGCAGCTGGAGAGAGGAAAAACAGAGAGAGCCTCGGAACAAAAGGCTCTGGAAGCGCTGCAGCAGCAGATTGCGCAGGCAAGACCGGCAGATGCAGCACAGCTGACGGAAACCCGAAAAAGGCTGGAAGAGCGCCGCAGTGAGCTGGAGCAGGTCAGAAAGGAACGGCATGTCCGGCTGCAGACGAACCGGAACATCTATGCTTTTTTGCAGGATGGAGGAAAGCGACTTGCACAGAGCGAAAAAGCGTACGAGCTTCTTGCTGCGCTTTCTGAGACCGCGAACGGAGAGCTGAAAGGGCGGCAGAAGCTTGCTTTTGAACAGTATATTCAGACAGTATTTTTTAAAGAGATCATCCAGGAGGCAAATAAAAGATTTTCCTCTATGACAGACGGCAGGTATTTGCTGCAGCGCAGAGAGCGGTCAGGAAACCTGCGCAGTCAGACAGGACTGGAACTGGATGTATTTGATTATTACACGGGGCGTCTGCGCAGCGTGCAGAGCTTATCAGGAGGAGAATCCTTTAAGGCGTCCTTGTCCATGGCGCTCGGACTGGCTGATGTAGTGCAGCAGCATGCAGGCGGGATCCAGCTTGATGCGGTATTCATTGATGAAGGATTTGGTTCTCTTGACCGGGATTCGCTCAATCAGGCGATACGGATCTTAAACGAACTGGCAGGAAGTCATCGCCTTGCCGGTATCATTTCACATGTAGAGGAACTCAAAGAACGTATTGACAGGAAGATCATTGTCAAAAAAGAAATAACAGGGAGCAGCCTGATGGTTGTGAAATAGGAGGACTGTCCGTTATAAAAGATGGAGCAGGAGTGATAATCGGATAACCTCCGGCATATAATGTTCTGAACAGAAAAGGATGTGGGGAAATTATGCCGGAGTATAAACGGTTTATTGCTTATTTCTATGAGTACATAAATGGGAAAAAACAGAAAAATGCAGGATTTGCAAAGGTAGAGCTGCGCAGCGGGATGTGGCGGATCCTGTTTCGGCTGATGACTGAGGTACCGCCTGAGCCGCCGGTCCAGGTCTATGGATTTGTGCGGGAGAGAGGTTATCTGCTGGGGCTGCCGATGGGAACAATGCGTCCCGGACAGGAGAAGGCAGAGGAATGGGCCTATCGTGTAGATACGCCGGTCGCCAGAAACTACAGGCTGAAGGATCTGGCAGGGATCTGGATACGAAGTGGAGAGGAACGGTGTTTTCTGACGGTCTGGGATGATGAGCCGGTAGAAATCGAGCGTTTGGTGCTGGAGCTTCCGGAAGAAAAACAGCCGGAAGAAAGACAACCAGAAGAAAGACAACCGGAAGTAAGACAGCCAGAAGAAAGACAGCCGAATGATGAGCAGCCCAGGCCGGAGCATCCAAAAAAACGGCAGCCAGAGCAAGAGCCATTAGAAGCTGATCCTATGGAAAACGAGCAGCCGGAGCAACCGCGGGAAATAGATGTCACAGACAATCCAGAAGAGCAGGATGCGATCCGGGCAGCCGAGCAGCCTCAGATAACAGAAGGGGCGCAGTTGCCGGAAATGGCGCAAGAAACAGGAGAAGCTGATATGCGCGAAGCTTTGGAAGCCGGAAGCAACGCAGTGCAGGAGATCCGGACCGCATTTCCAAAGAGTGCGGATCGCGTCATCAAGGAGCTTTTTCAGAAACGTCAGCCATTAGAACAGAGAGGAAATACGGAATTTACCTGCTGTGTAATGATCAGGCCATGCGATATTGTACGGCTGCAGCAGGAGGGATGGAAGGTCGGGCGCAGCAGCTTTTTGCAGCATGCGTTCCATCAGTACCGGCATTTGCTGCTGGCAATGACAGACTCAGGCGGGTATGTGCTTGGTGTCCCCGGAATGCAGAATCCGCAGGAACAGTATATGGCACAGCTGTTTGGTTTTCAGGACTTTAAGCTGCCCGGCGTCTGCGGCTGTGGCAGGATCTTTGGCTACTGGTGCAAGCCGCTTTGCAGAGATACGGAGGATAATGAGTAAAAACAGCAGCGTTTGAGAAAAACAGCCGGCCGTCTGGCAGGTCAGATTCCGCGCAGAGCCGCCTCCGGTATGCGAAGCTGCACAAGCTCGAGAAAATGTTCCATTTCCTTTTGCGAAAATGCAGAAAAGGAATGATCTGGCAGGAGCACCTCCGGACAGTCGCGGAAATTTTGCAGATAATAATATTTGCAGCCGCTGATCCATTCGCGGATTTCCAAAAAATCGGAGTCATCGTGCAGTCCCCTGACTGCAGTTGTGCGAAATTCGTAAGGGATCGCACTGTTTTTTAAAAGTTTAATGGACTGATCTACTTTTTCAAGAAGGTCTGCAGTTTTTTCTTCGGAAAGGCCGCAGACCTTTGCATAATGCGCGGGACCTGCTTTTATATCCATTGCGGCGTAGTCGATCATACCTTCTTTGAGCAGAAACTGAAGCATTTCAGGGTTTGAGCCATTCGTATCGAGCTTTACCAGATATCCGGCATTGCGAATGTCCCGGATCAGATCAGGAAGCTGAGCATGCAGTGTTGGCTCGCCACCTGTAATGCAGACTCCTTCCAGGATGCCGGAACGTTTTTTCAGAAAACTCATAAATTCGTCATGGCTGATCTCGGGGAGGCTGTCGGGAGTAAGGACAAGAGAGCTGTTCTGACAGAATGGACAGCGAAGATTACATCCGCCAAGAAATATAATGGCAGCAACATAGCCGGGATAATCCAGCAGCGTCAATTTTTGCAGACCGAGGATTTTCAAGAGATATTCCTTCTTTCTAATTTAATAACATTAATTAAAGTATACTTCAAAAACAGAAAAAAAGCACGGAGAAAACGTTGCAAAAAAAAGAGAGATTATGGTATACTTTGACGCGCGAAGCTTAATGTACAATTTTGAAGAGAGGGAGAAACGTATGAAAAACACAAATGAATTGTCAAAAGAAGCTTATGTGTTTGAAGGTAAGCTTCCGCTGAGACAGGCGATCCCACTTGGGCTGCAGCATGTGCTTGCGATGTTTGTGGGGAATCTGACGCCGCTGCTGATCATCACAGGAGCATGTGGAATGGGAAGCGGCGGTGAGTTTGCTGATCTTCAGGTCGCTCTTTTACAGAATGCGATGTTTGTTGCAGGTGTGGTAACACTCGTCCAGCTGTATGCGATCGGTCCGGTCGGTGGAAAGGTGCCGATCATTATGGGAACAAGCTCCGGATTTATCGGTGTCTTTAACAGTGTTGTTGCGACAATGGGAGGCGGTGTGCTGACCTATGGAGCGATCATGGGAGCATCTGTGATCGGCGGTCTGTTTGAGACGGTGCTTGGATTTTTGTTGAAGCCGCTGCGCAGGTTTTTCCCGCCTGTTGTGACAGGTACGATCGTACTTTCAATCGGTCTGTCCCTGATCTCGGTCGGGATCAGCTCCTTTGGAGGCGGAAATACGGCAAATGACTATGGCTCTATAGAAAACCTGCTGCTCGGCCTGCTGGTGCTTGTAGTGATCATCGCACTGAAGCATGGAACAACGGGAATGACGAGTTCATCGTCTATCCTGATTGGTATTCTGGTCGGATATGCGGCAGCTTTTATCATGGGACTTGTCCTGCCGCACACTGGCGTGACTGCGGACGGCGTGGAGTATACGAAGGCGTGGGTGCTCAACTGGGACAAGGTCGCAGAGGCGTCCTGGTTTGCGGTACCGAAGCTGATGCCGGTAAAAATTGTGTTTGACTGGAGAGCGATTGTCCCGGTTATGATCATGTTTATCGTGACTGCGGTAGAGACGGTAGGTGATATTTCCGGTGTGATCGAAGGCGGTATGGATCGGGAGGCGACAGACGAGGAGCTTTCCGGAGGCGTGATCTGTGATGGTCTGGGATCTACGTTTGCAGCATTTTTCGGTGTACTCGCGAATACGTCCTTCAGCCAGAATGTAGGTCTTGTGTCCATGACAAAGGTAGTAAACCGGATAGCGCTCGCGTCGGGAGCGATTTTCCTCGTTCTGTGCGGTCTGGTTCCAAAGCTTGGAGCACTGGTGTCTATTATGCCGCAGTCTGTACTTGGAGGAGCTGCAGTTATGATGTTTTCCTCTATTGTACTGAGCGGTATCCAGCTGATCACCCGTGAAAAGCTTACGCCGAGAAGCCTGACGATCGTATCTGTAGCGCTTGGTATTGGATATGGAATGGGTGCGAACAGCACGATCCTCAATGCAACGCCGCAGTGGATCCAGTTGATCTTTGGCGGTTCAGGTATCGTGCCGGCAGCTTTCGTGTCGATCCTGCTTAATATCGTCCTTCCAAAAGAAAAGGCGTGACAGCAGGAGGCTGTATCCTAGAAGAAAGAGGCGAGAGTCTTTAGCTGATCAAGAGCTTCCGGGGTATCGGCATCAAGGAGCTCCCCAGGATGTGCACATTCCACATGGCGCACGCGGTCTGGATGACGCTGCATGACAGCGCTTCCACCGGTTCCGGGGGGAAGCTGAGAAAGCTCCTGAAAAAAGGCGGCGGGAAACAGCACAGGGCTCCCTGGTTTTCCCCGGTAAGACAGGCGGTAAATAAAGCGTTGATCTTTGCAGAATGCGAAGATCAGCGCTTTTATACTTTGTACAGTAAGAAGCGGCTGATCGCCAGTCAAAAACAGACAGGCAGATAAGGCGGGCAAGGCGTCCAGACCGATCCGTACCGTATCGCTTAAAAGCGGTTCTGTGTGGAGGACGCAAGGGACATGCTGCGTGCTGCAAAGGGCTGCCGTGTCGGGTGAACGCGTGACAGTAACTGAAGCGCAAAGAAGCCCGTTTTTTTTGAGATCAGCAATGGCATCAAGTGCATACTGTATCAGCGGTCTGCAATGAAAATCAGAGAGAAGCTTATTTGTCCCAAAGCGGCGGCTTTCGCCGGATGCCATCAGGACGGCGCCGATCCCGGCGGAGGAAGGTATTGGATAATTGCATGAAACAACAAATACATCCGGGCGGTTTTTCAGCTTTTCTAAAAACGGGAGCGGCTGAGCGCGCAGCACTGCCAGAACCCGCTTTTTTTCAAAGAGTTCTTCGATGGCGGCGCAAAATCGCGGACAGCTCTCTTCCAGGAAACCGATCTCATCCAGACAGACAAAATCATCCGGGGCATGCAGGGCATGCGAGAGGGCTTCCATGCCGATCGTCAGAAATCCTTCCGGAACCGGACCCATTCTGTGATTGCGTGGTATTCCGATCACTGTCTCCTGACCGGTTGTGTTGTCTCTGAGACGGATGCAGGACGGGACAGGCCGGAAAGGACGGTCCAAAGCGGCTGCCTCCGGCCGCACAGCATACGTGGTAAAGCCCGGAAGAACCCTGGCAGGAGATGCTGTAACGGATGAGGCGGTATTTGTAAAAAAGGAAGGATCGCTCAGAGAAAGCAGTTCCTTTAATGCTGTGGTTTTGCCGCTTCCGCGCTCACCGGTCAGGATCAGATGGCGTTTGCCGCTGCTGCGGAAAATATTCATCAAAGAGTTTGCGTCCAGCCGCATGGCAGGCTGCTTTGTACTGTTCATATTGGTGTATCAGCTCCTTTGCCTGGGCGGTCAGACGGCTTCCACCGCCGCCCCGGCCGCCTGTTTTTCGTTCGATCAGCGTATAGCCGAGGACGTCCTCGGCATGTTGAATGATTTTTAATGCTTTAGTATATGCCATTCCCATATGGACGGCAGCCTGACGGAGGGAGCCGTGCTCCTCGATTCCTGTCAGGAGACGGTATGGTCCCTCGCCAAAAAAACGACTGCCGTTGTCATCACAGAGGAAGGTATGGATCATTGGCTGCATACGTTCTCCAATCTTTGCTTTTTCTGTAAAAGAATCAAATATCAGTGACCGGGCAGGGCAGAAGAAAGCAGTGCCCGTCACGCCGGAATACTCTGACCGGACCGTATACGCCGGAAAGCTTCCGGGAAAGCTCTTCTGGCGGCTCTGTCTGCGGGTACAGGAGCGCTGCAAGTCCCCCGTCCTTCATCAGGATCAGCTGGTCGCAGTAATCAAGCGCTATACTGAGATCATGAAGGACCAGTAATCCGGTCTTTTGTTTATGACAGAGAGTTTGGCGGATGGTGTGAAGGATTTTGTGACGGTTGGGAAAGTCCAGCGCACTGTCCGGCTCATCAAATAAAAGAAGCTGTGTATTTTGTACCAGCGCGCGCGCCAGAACGCACAGCTGCTTTTGTCCCTCACTCAGGGTCTGAAAATCAGCGAAGGTACAGTCCTCCATCCCCACACAGGCCAGGGCGGTCAGGGCCTTGCGGATATGTGTTTTGCCGGGGGAGGAAAGCAGCGGAAGAAACGGCTGGAACCCCATCAGTACAACGTCCAGAGCGCGCAGCGGGATATGGATGCCGCTTCTTTGCGGGATATAGCTGATATAACGCGCGAGCTTTCGGGACGGATACCGGGAAAGATCAACTTCAGGCAGCTGTTTTTGACCGGGATGCAGGATCGCTGTCCCGGTGTGAGGGATCAGATGACAGAGCCCCTTCAGGAGTGTTGTTTTTCCGCAGCCGTTTGGACCGACCAGAGCCGTGAGTGTGCCGGATGGAAGAAAAAAAGAAATATTATTTACTACCATATTATAGTTGTATCCGGCAGAAAAATCAGTTACTTTTAAGTCCACGTTTTTTCTCCTTTCCATACGAGCCACAGTAAAAACGGAGCTCCCAGAAGAGAGGTTAAAATACTGACAGGGATCTCTCCTGCGGCGGCGCTGCGCGCAACGATATCTGCGGTGAGCAGAAGCGCACCGCCAAGGATCCCGGAGAGCAAAAAGGTCGAAAGCCGGTAATTTTTTGTAAGAAGCCTGGCTGTGTGTGGCGCAAGCAGTCCGACAAAGCTGATGATCCCTGTGATGCTGACGATGGCAGCAACGATCAGTGTGGCTACGGCTAAAGCGAGAAGCCGCAGCAAAGTGACCGGTGTTCCGAGCATCCGGGCTTCCTCCTCATCAAGGGTAAGGAACAGAAACTGCCGATAAAAAACGGCAAGTACGGCAATACCGGAAAAAACAAGGACAAGAGGAAGCGGGAGGCGGGAGGCCGTGACGCTTCCGAGACTGCCCATGATCCAGTATTCGATCGACGCCAGCTCCTTTTCCGGGTCGGCAGTAAATTTCAGTGCCATCAAAGCCGCCTGAGCCAGCGCATTGACAGCGATCCCCGAAAGGATAAGAGAAGAAAGGTTTCTCTCGGCGGACAGACGGGACAGCAGCAGCGATAAGCACACCGCAGTCAGCCCGCCGACAAATGCAAAAGTGGTAATACCGGCAGAGGAGGCATGCAAAAACAAAATAGCTGCAGCTGCTCCGGTACTTGCCCCGGAGGAGACACCGATAATATCAGGGGCCGCCAGAGGATTTTTAAAGACCATCTGATAGATCATTCCTGCTGCACCGAGTCCGCATCCGGTGATGAGCGCCATGACGGTCCTGGGAAGGCGCAGGGTCAGGAATACATGGACTGCGGACGCTTCCCTGTCAAGCAGAGCCTGGAGCGTCAGCGGGTAGTGTCCGGTACATAAAGAGAGGAAAAAGGCAGCTCCTGTAAAGAGGAGAGCTGCCAGGAGCAGGAGCCTGCCGTTTGACTTTCTCGTTGGTAATATAGGTTGTACGTGCAAAATTATCCCTCTTTATACGAAGCAGATCTTTTATTTGCCAAGTGCAGACAGATCTGGTGTAAAATCATAAAAGGTTTCATAAAAGTCAGTCACATCTTTCTGGAATGTCTCCGGCGCATACTGCTGCGGGTGGAGCGTAGAAGCTGCCCACAGAGAACCGAGAATACAGCCGGGTACAGGAGAATCCCATGGCTCAAATGTATCCAGGAACTGGTAGACGGCGCCGTTTGCCACAGCAGTGACAGAAGCGAGCGTTTCATCCTTTTTCACATCTTCTGCCGTATAATCGGCTTCTGCCGCGATCAGGATCACTTCAGGGTCCCAGGCGAGAAGCTGCTCGTAGGAAATATCCGTCCATGAGGCGTCTTCGATCTTTGCAGCGGCATTTACTCCGCCTGCCTGCTCGATCACACTGTTCTGGTACATGCCGCTCCCGGCAGCGGTGAGGACAGATCCCGTACCCGCCAGATAGACAGACGGTGTATCTGTACCGGCAAGTGCTTTTGTCAGTTCTTCTTTTTTCTGATCATAATATGCTTCCAGAGAAGCAGCCCGCTCCTGTGTATTTGTCACTTCACCAAGCAGCTGCAAAGACTGTGTAAGCAGCGCATCATCCTCGGGATTTACAGCCAGTACTGTGAGACCGAGTTCCTCCATTGCGGGGATCTGTTCTTTTAATTTTGCGGGAATGATCACGAGGTCAGGCGCAAGCGCAGCGCAGCCCTCCAGATCAAATTCCTTTGCAGTGCCGACATTTGGGAGCTCCAGAAGCTGCGGTGCGGCGAGTGAATAAATCGGGCGTGTGTCAGCCTTTGCTTCAATGCCGACAAGCTGATCCTCCAGGCCAAGCGCGACGAGCAGGCTGGTAGAAATATAATATCCGCTGACAAGTGTCTCCGGCTCCTGTTCAATCGTCACCTCTCTGCCGAGCTGATCAGTGACCGTGAGCGGATAGGCGACTTCTTTGGCACAGGCGCTCAGCGGAGAAAGCCCGAGTGATGTGCAAAGAAGCGCTGCAGAAACAACTGAAAATAAATGATTCATAAACTTGTACTCCTTTTCAGGCAGGAGATCTTCCTGCGCACTTGTATAATTCCGTTATATTTTTAAAACTACAACGCATATTTTATCAGATGATTGGACTTTTTGCAATCTTTTGATATACTGAAAACGACAGTAGAAAATAAAAGAAAAATGGTATCTGCCCGTGGCGGATGTCAGTCGAGGGAACCAGGGAGGGAAAGTATGTTCACCTGTAAAGAATACAAAAAAGCAGCGACGCTCGAGGAAGCGTGGCAGCTCAATCAGAAGCGCAGCAATCTGCTGATCGGCGGGATGCTGTGGGTTAAGATGGGACACCGCAGTGTCGGAACAGTCATTGATCTGTCGGACCTCGGTCTTGATACAATAGAAGAAACAGAGGAAGAATTTCGTATCGGATGTATGGTAACTTTACGGCAGCTCGAAAAACACGAAGGTCTGAACGCATACACCAACGGGGCGATCTGTGAATCTGTGCGTCATATTGTCGGAGTTCAGTTTAGAAATACGGCTACCGTGGGAGGAAGCATATTCGGGCGGTTCGGATTTTCTGATGTGCTTACCATGATGCTTGCGCTGGACAGTTATGTGGAGCTTTATAAAGGCGGCGTGATACCGATGTCTGAGTTTGTCAGCCGGAAACGGGACCGTGATATCCTGGTCCGTATCATCATCCGAAAAAGGCCGGGCAGCTTTGCTTACCAGTCGATGAGAAATACAAAGACTGATTTTCCGGTGCTTGCCGTGGCAGCAGGCCGTATAGATGGGCGGCTTTTTATCAGCATAGGCGCAAGACCGATGCGCGCGGTACAGCTGGTGACAGATGCGAAGAATGCGGCGGATGCAGGACTTCCGGACGGAGTCCTGGAGACGATCAGCGAGGGAGGGAAAATTACCCCGGAGCAGGCAAAGGCGCTTGGCGAGTATGCGGCAGGCGCGGTGGCGGTTGGAACCAATCTGCGCGCAAGTGCGGAATACCGGCAGGAGCTTATCCGGGTGCTGGTAAAGCGTGCATGTCTTGCGCTGTAATGACTGGATTGCCAGATCAAAATGCGCACGGATGCAATATAGATAAATAGAAAAATACAGGAGGATATTATGCTTCTTTCACTTACATTAAATGAAAAAAAAGTACAGGCGGAGATCGCGCCGGATATGCTGTTGATCGATTTTGTCCGGTCGCAGGGCTGCCTCAGCGTAAAGCGGGGGTGCGAGACATCCAATTGCGGGCTCTGTACGGTATTTCTGGACGGAAAGCCGGTGCTTTCCTGCTCAGTACCTGCCGCCCGCGCAGACGGACATTGTGTGACAACGCTGGAGGGACTGCAGGAGGAGGCAAAGGAGTTTGGAGCATTTATTGCAGATCAGGGAGCAGAGCAGTGTGGATTCTGTAATCCTGGCTTTGTCATGAATGCACTTGCACTTTTCCGTGAAAATCCAGATCCGGACGAGGAAGAGATCCGGGAATATCTGGCAGGAAATCTCTGCCGCTGCTCCGGATATGAGGGGCAGCTTCGCGGGATACAGAAATTTCTGGAGTGGAAAAAGAAGGGGGGAGCATCATGAGGACAGTGAATCAGCCAATTCGAAAAAAAGATGCCATGCAGCTTTTGACCGGACAGCCGGTGTATGTGAATGATGTGGCACCTGATAATTGTCTGATCGTAAAGCTGCTGCGTTCTCCGCACCCGAATGCCTGGGTCGAGGAGATCCGGACGGATGCAGCAAAAAAGGTACCGGGCATTGAGGCTGTTTTTACCTGGCAGGATGTGCCGCAGGATGGACCGCGCTTTACTCTGGCGGGACAGACCTATCCGGAGCCAAGTCCGCAGGATCGCCTTGTGCTGGACCGCCATGTGCGTTTTGTCGGTGATCCGGTTGCGATCGTGGCAGGCAGGGATGAGAAATGTGTAGACCGTGCACTGCGGATGATCAAAGTAAAATATCAGGTACTGGACGCAGTGCTGGACTTCCGTACAGCGAAGGATAATCCGATCCTGGTGCACCCGGAGGATAACTGGGAAGCACTCTGCCCGGTGGGAGCAGACAATAAAAGAAATCTGTGCGCGCATGACGAATGCGGCGAGGGGGATGTGGAAGCTGTTCTGGCAGATTGTGACGTTGTGCTGGACCGTACCTTCCATACAAAGGCAAACCAGCAGGCGATGATGGAGACCTTTCGTACCTTTTGCTCTATAGACACATACGGCAGACTGCATATCGTAAGCTCGACGCAGATCGTATTCCACTGCCGCCGTATCGTGGCGAAGGCACTGGGCATCCCGAAGTCAAAGGTACGCGTGGAAAAGACACGGATCGGCGGCGGCTTTGGCGCAAAGCAGACAGCCGTGATCGAGATCTACCCTGCCTTTGTGACTTGGAAGACAAAGAAGCCGTGCAAGCTGATCTACAGCCGGAAGGAGACGCAGACCGCCTCTTCTCCGCGCCATGAGATGGAGCTGCATGTACGTCTGGGTGCAATGAAGGATGGCCGCATCCGGGCAATTGATCTGTATACCCTCTCCAATACGGGCGCTTATGGAGAGCATGGCCCGACAACAGTCGGTCTTACCGGACATAAATCGATCCCTCTGTATGGTAAGACAGAGGCATTCCGCTTTATCAGCGATGTAGTCTATACGAATGAAATGTCTGCAGGAGCATACCGCGGCTACGGTGCGACACAGGGTCTGTTTGCAGTAGAGACAACAGTCAATGAGCTTGCCCAGCTGCTTGATATGGATCCGATCGTGCTGCGGGAACAAAATATTATACATGAGGGCGATGTCATGCCGGCGTATTACGGGGAAGTAAATACGAGCTGCGCCCTTGACCGCTGTATTGCGCGTGTAAAAGAGATGATCGGCTGGGATGACAAATATCCATGCCGCGATATGGGCAATGGAAAGGTGCGGGGCGTCGGCATCGGGCTGGCTATGCAGGGTTCCGGTATTTCAGGAGTGGATGTTGGTTCCGCTGCGCTGAAAGTAAATGACGAAGGGTTTTATACGCTGAGGATCGGCGCTGCGGATATGGGGACCGGGTGTGATACGATACTTGCCCAGATCGCCGCAGAAGTACTGGAATGCGAGATGGATGACGTGACGGTATTCGGGGCAGATACGGATGCTTCACCGTATGATTCCGGCTCTTATGCGTCCAGTACCACATACGTGACCGGAAAGGCGGTGGAACAGGCGGCGCTTGAGCTGCGCGACAAGATCTGCACGCTTGGCGCCCGGCTTCTTGGCTGTGATGCAGACAGCGTCATATTTGACGGAACCTCCGTGATCTGTGAGAAAACGGGTCAGAGTATCAGCCGAAAAGAGATCGCGACGGCTTCCCAGTGCGGAAACACGATCGCTCTTGAGGCGACCCGGACCCACTCCTCAAAAACCTCCCCGCCTCCGTTTATGGCAGGAGCAGCAGAGGTGGAGGTTGATCTGGAGACAGGAGCAGTTGAGGTGATCCAGTATGCGGCGGCAGTGGACTGCGGCACACCGGTCAATCCGAATCTGGCGCGGGTGCAGGCAGAGGGAGGGATCCTTCAGGGGATCGGCATGACGCTTACAGAGGATATTACTTACAAAAACGGGCGTGTTCTGGAGAATTCACTGATGCAGTACAAGATCCCGACACGTCAGGACATCGGCCACATCCAGGTGGAATTTGAGAGCAGCTACGAAGACCTTGGTCCATTTGGAGCAAAGTCGATCGGAGAAGTCGTGATCAATACGCCGCTTCCGGCAGTCACAGCAGCCGTACACAACGCGACAGGACTGTGGTTCCGGGAGCTGCCGATCACACCGGAGAAAATCGTACTCGGGCGGCTGCATCAGCAGGAATAAGCACAAAGGAGGAAACAGTATGTTAGAGGTTGGAACAAAGGCGCCGGAATTTACATTGCCGGATCAAAACGGAGAGATGCACACCCTGGCAGAATACAGAGGAAAGAAGGTCCTTTTATACTTCTATCCGAAGGATAATACACCGGGCTGCACAAAGCAGGCATGCGGATATTCCGAACGGCTGCCGCAGTTTCAGGAAAAAGGAGTGGTGATCCTTGGCATCAGCAAAGATTCCGTTGCTTCGCATAAGCGTTTTGAAGAGAAGCAGGATCTGACGATCACGCTTCTGGCAGATCCGGAGCGTACAGCGATCGAAGCGTATGACGTCTGGAAGGAAAAGAAAAACTATGGAAAGGTCTCCATGGGCGTTGTCCGCACGACGTACCTCATTGATGAGGAAGGAATCATTATTAAGGCGAATGATAAAGTAAAGGCAGCGGAGGATCCGGAGAAAATGCTGGGTGAGCTGTCATGAGAATTATTCTCTCTCCGGCAAAAAAGATGAAGACAGACACAGACAGCCTGCCGGTGGCCGGGCTTCCGTGTTTTTTGCCAAAAACAGAAGTGATCCTGCGCTGGCTGAGGGAGCGTACGCATCAAGAGCTGCAGACGCTCTGGAAATGCAACGATAAAATCGCTCAGGAAAATATCAGACGGCTGGCATATATGGAATTGCAAAAAAATCTGACTCCGGCAATCCTCTCTTATGAGGGGATTGCCTATCAGTATATGGCGCCATCCGTATTTGAGGCGGAGCAGCTGGGATATATCCAGCAGCACCTGCGCATTCTGTCTGCTTTTTACGGCGTACTCTCTCCTATGGACGGTGTGACTCCTTACCGGCTCGAAATGCAGGCAAAAGCGCAGATCGCAGGGACGAAAAATCTGTATGATCTCTGGGGAAGGGATCTGTACGATGCAGTCAGGGATGAGAGTGGTATTATCGTAAACCTTGCATCAAAGGAGTATGCAAAATGTATCGAAAAGTACCTGACCGCTGAAGACAGATTTGTGACTGTCATATTTTGTGAGAACGTCGGGGGAAAGCTTGCCACAAAGGGGACGTATGCGAAAATGGCACGCGGCGAGATGGTGCGCTATATGGCGGAGCATGCAGTGGAGAAGATAGAGGAGATACAGAAATTTGATCGTCTGGGCTACGTATTTCGGGGAGAATTGTCCTCAGAAAAAGAGTATATATTTGAGCGGGTGGAGTAGACGGTAAAAGAAGATATGTGGAAGCATCTGAAGGATAACAGAACAGAAATTCAAGTTGCGAGGTATGTTTAAGGGAGATCCTGGCCGTTATAATAAGAATCAGATAAGAGAAAAACTCTTTCTGGTTCTTTTTTTGTAAGGCTCCACAAAGAAGTTACAGATTTATATAAGTGCAGCGGAGGAGATAATCGGATTGGCACAGAAAAGAAACTGTTATAAAATACAAGTATACAAAAATGTCCGGTGCAGGAAAATGCTATATCTGTGAAAAACAGTTTTTGAGTCAGAAAGAAAAACGAAGGGAGAAGTGAAAATGGAATATATTGCACATAAGAACAGTCAGGGGATACAGACGATAAAAGAACATTTGAACGGGACGGCAAAGCTGGCTGGAGAATTTGCAGAAAAGTTCGGAAAACAGGATTGGGGATATTGCTGCGGGATGCTCCACGACATAGGAAAGTATTCTGTGGATTTTCAGGAAAAAATAAAATGGGATAGTAAGCGTCAGGTAGATCATGCTACGGCGGGAGCCAGAGCCTGCAGGGAGAAAGGCGGGAAGTATCGTTTTTTGGAGTATTGCATTGCCGGGCATCATGCGGGACTGGCAGACCACGGAGACAATTTTGATAATGGTGGAAATGCAACTTTGATGGGCAGAATGCAGAAGAGAATCAGCGATTATACGGCATACCGTACAGAGATCGAAATTCCGGAAATCAGTTCAGACCCGTTTGATTGGAAAAAAACAACGAATCCGGATTTTTCGCTTAGTGTTTTCATCCGGATGATTTATTCCTGTCTGGTAGATGCAGATTTTCTGGATACAGAAGCTTTTATGAATGACGGGAAAGAAGAGAGAAATCCTGGAGAAAGCATAGAAATCCTTTTTGAAAAGCTGGAAAAACATATTTCCGGATGGTTAAATAACCAGGATACGGATACCGTCAACGGGCGGCGGTCAGAAATATTAAGATATTGCCTCGAAAAAGGAAAATCCGAAAAAGGCCTCTTTCATCTGACTGTTCCGACAGGCGGAGGAAAGACGATCGCTTCTTTGGCATTTGCATTGCGTCATGCAGTGGAACATCAAATGGACAGAGTGATTTATGTCATTCCATATACCAGTATTATTGAGCAGAATGCCAGGGTATTTCGAGATATTTTGGGAGACAGGAATGTGCTGGAAAATCATTGCAATGTCGACTATGAAAGCACAGAGAAAAGTACAGAAGAACTTCGGGCAATGCAGCTCGCATCGGAAAATTGGGACAAGCCGGTTGTTGTCACAACGAATGTGCAGTTTTTTGAATCATTGTTTGCGAACAAGTCTTCTAAATGCAGAAAATTGCATAATATTGCGAACAGTGTGATTATTTTTGATGAAGCCCAGATGCTGCCAAATGATTATTTAAAGCCATGCATTGCGATGATAGAGGAGCTTATGAACAACTATGGAACAAGTGTCGTTTTATGTACAGCGACGCAGCCGGCTCTCACATCGTTTTTTCAAAGCAAGGCTCCGGCTACGCAGTTGTGCCCGAGACTGCAGGAGCAATTTGAATTTTTCAAAAGAACACAATTTGAAAACGCAGGAGTTGTGACAGAGGATTCGCTCATAAAGAAGCTGGAAGAGGAACAGCAGGCACTTTGCATAGTTAATACGAAAAAAAGGGCACAGAGTATTTATAAACAATTAAAAGGGACTGGAGTGTACCATTTGTCTACCAGTATGTATCCTGTACACAGAAAGCGCGTGCTGGATGAGGTCAGGGAAAAGCTTCGAAGCAATGAGAAATGTATTCTCATTTCCACCAGTCTTGTAGAAGCTGGCGTGGATCTTGACTTTCATTCTGTTTATCGTGAACTTGCCGGTGTGGATTCTATGATACAGGCAGCGGGTCGCTGCAACAGAGAAGGACGGCGAAAGGCGGAAAGCAGTAAAGTATTTATTTTCTGTTTTGAAGGAAAAGAAACAGTGATGGGGCAAAGGCAGCAGATCGATGTTGCAAAAAGCCTGCTTGCCGATGGCAGAGAGCTTTCTGATATGGAGACAATCACAAAATATTTTGAAATGCTGTACCATATCAAGGGGGACAGCCTGGATAAGAAAAAAATTCTGGATGAGTTTACGGATAAAAAAATGAAATATAATTTTGCAAAGGTGGGAAAAGAGTTTAAGCTGATTGAAGAGAATACAAAGACAATTTTTATAAATTGTGAAGAAGGAGCAGATGAAATTCTTCAGGAGCTACAGCATAAAGGATTTACCAGATCCGGTATGCGAAAAGCAAGTCAGTATTGTGTTTCCATATATGATCAGACATTTAATAAAATGCAGGGAGCAGGGATGATACAACCGGTATCCGAAGATATGAAGGATTTCTATGTGCTGACAGATACCAGCAGATATACGCAGGAGATGGGACTGGAATTAGAGATCGACAATGGGATGGCGCTGTTTTTCTAAAGAGTGCTGGGAAACGATAAAAAGGGCAGAAGCGGTGATATGCAGAGGTTCACAGAACCATGATACTGCATAAACACCGCTTCTGACAAATTTCTTTAAGATAAATACTATGATTTCAATCCACAGAGTACTTCTGACGAACGTAGTATAACATAAGTTTTTTTTAACGACAACAAGAGAAGATATTTTGTGTTAATTTTAAATTTTATATATTTCCATAGAATTTACTTAACAAAAATAAATTTAGTATTGCTTTTTGAGAGAGAGTATGTTATAGTGAAAATATAAGTAAATCAAAAAAATAGTCGGAAAAATATCAAGAAATATAAATGGAGTGCACCAATGATCTTATATCACGGCAGTAAGGAAATAGTAGAATATCCGGAACCGGCAGAACGTTGGGCTGCACGATATGGAAAAAATGGTTATATCAATAAATATGAGTATGAACCCAATGATAATAGGAAGCGAGGCTGCATATGGCGAGAAAAAATGACAACGATTTGTTTTTTACGTGCAGCCTGATTGAATATATCGGAAGAAGAGCAAAAAGAACGAGAAGAAAAGTAGTAGATATTTTTGGGAAAGAACGACTTAAACGTATTTATGAATACGCGGAGGTATTTTATTGTGAGTCGATTGAAAAGGTGGCAGATGAGTTTATAAAAGAAAGTAAGATGACGGAGGGGACTTTTGTCTCCAACATCATTTTATAAAATGAAAGAGGTGATGATATGGGAATGGGAGTCAAAGTAAAGGTCTGGGGCGATTATGCGTTATTTTCGCGCCCCGAGCTAAAGGTAGAACGATATTCTTATGATGTGATGACGCCATCGGCAGCAAGAGGGATTTTAGAAGCCATCTACTGGCATCCAGGGCTGAAGTGGGTCATTGACAAAATATATGTGAAGAATCCGATCCGTTTTACCAGTGTGCGGAGAAATGAAGTGAAAAGCAAGATTTCTGCAAATAATGTTTTGCCTGTATACAATGGAGCCCAAAAGCCGCTCTACATAAGCAGCAAAGAGGAAATCGTGCAAAGAGCTTCTATGATCCTGACGGATGTGGCGTATGTGATCGAAGCACATTTTGAGATGACAGAGCGGGCAAATGAAACAGATAATCCGGGGAAATTCAAGGATATTATGATGAGACGTCTGCAAAAAGGAAAGTGCTATCATATGCCATATTTTGGCTGCCGGGAGTTTCCGGTAAATTTTGCACTGTGTGAAGAGGAAGAGATTGAAACGGCGTTTGATGATGTTGCAGAAAAAGATCTGGGATTGATGCTATTTGACATGGATTATACGGACAAAAATAATATAACTCCCATGTTTTTTCGGGCAGTGTTGAGACATGGTGTACTGGATTTGCGCGACTGTGAGGTGATACGATAATGTTACAGGCTCTTACAAAATATTATGAAGTCCTGGCAGATGACGGAAAGGTATCAAGACCGGGCTGGTGCAGTGCAAAAGTCTCGTACCAGATTGATCTGAACAAAGAAGGGAAAGTGAAGGGGATCATCAGTCTGAAAAGTGAGGAAGAGCGGGGAAAGAAGAAGGTATGGGCTGCACAGCCGCTTTCAGTGCCGGAGATGGTGACGAGATCCTCCGGCGTATCTGCCAATTTTTTGTGTGACAATGCGAAATATCTGCTGGGTATCTGTCTGGAAGAGGATGAAAAGAATAAAAAGAGAGCGAGAGAGTGTTTTCTTGCTGCAAAAGAAAAGCATCTTTCTTTCTTGGAGCAGGCGGAGGGGGATATGGCAAAAGCCGTTCGCTTGTTTTTTGAAAAATGGGATCCGGAAAAAGCAATGGATCATGAGGAGATCAGAGCGAACTGGGAAGAAATCACAGATGGGGGAAATCTGATTTTCGGAATAGGCATGGACTATGCTCAAAATGATGCGGAAATAAAAGAAATCTGGGACAGCAAAAAAAACACAGAAACACAAGGGGATCAGGGTATATGTCTTGTGACAGGGGAAAAGGCAGAGATCGCGAGAATCCATCGAGGAATAAGAGGTGTTCCGGGTGCACAATCAAGCGGTGCGGCGCTGGTTTCCTTTAATGCGCCTGCGTTTGAATCCTATGGAAAGGAACAAAGTTATAATGCTCCGGTGGGCAAACGTGCAGAGTTTTCTTATACAACGGCGCTGAATTATTTGCTGTCTACCCGGGAATATTCTTTTCCGGTCGGGGATGCCATGGTCGTTTTCTGGGCGGAAAGCGGCAATGCGGGGTATCAGGATTTCTTCAGGGAATGTACGGAGCCGTCTGTGGATAACCAGCGGGAGCTGAGGGGGCTGTTCGAAAAAATACACTTAGGACATCCTGTTATTTTTAATGGCGATGAACTGGATATGGAGCAGAAATTTTATGTTCTGGGGTTGGCGCCAAATGCAGCAAGACTGTCTGTGCGGTTTTTCTATGAGAACTCCTTCGGAAACATCTTAAAGAACATTTCTGCACACTATAAAAGAATGGAAGTGGTACAACCGAAATGGGAGACGAGGCAGTATCTGGGCATTCGGGATATGCTGTATGAAACTGTGAATAAGAACTCGAAGGATAAAAAACCAGTATCGAATATGGCTGCAATGACGTTTCGCGCAATTTTATCGGGGAGCAGATACCCGGAAAGACTGTATTCCGATACGCTGATCCGTATCCGGGCAGAACAGGATGAGAGTAAGATCACCTGGAGAAGAATCGCAATTATAAAAACATATTTAATGAAAAACTGTAACTGGGAGGAAGGAGAGGATTATATGGGCTTAAATGAAGAAAGCAATGAGATTTCATACGTATTGGGGAGGCTGTTTTCAGTACTGGAATCGATACAGTCAGAGGCAAATCCGACAATACAGGCAACAATCCGGGATCGTTATTTTAACTCGGCGTGCGGAACTCCGGGGATAGTATTTCCCACTTTAATTAAATTAAAAAACAGCCATATGAAGAAAATCGGACGGGAAAAAGAAGGTACAAAAAAATATTATGAAAAGCTTTTCACGGAGATCATGTGGAAAGTGGATGCGAACGAAGGCTTCCCTAAGCGCTTATCATTAGAAGAACAGGGAAAATTTGCAATAGGATATTATCATCAGACACAGAAAAAGTACGAAAAAAAGGAGGAAAAATAAATGAGCGAAGTAATTAAAAACCGATATGAATTTGTAGTTTTATTTGACGTAGAAAACGGAAATCCAAACGGAGATCCGGATGCTGGAAACATGCCGAGAATTGACCCGGAAAGCGGACTTGGGCTGGTTACGGACGTGTGTCTGAAAAGAAAAATCCGGAATTATATTGAAACGGTAAAGGAAGATGCACAGGGATATAAGATATACATAAAAGAGGATGTTCCGCTGAACCGAAGTGACAGAGAAGCCTGTGCAAGCCTTGGAATAGAGGAAACCGATGAAAAAAAGGTTACAGAATCTTTGAAAAAACTGAAGAAAAGTGATGCAGATGCAGACGTAAAAATCCGCGATTATATGTGCCGGAACTTTTTTGATATCAGAACGTTTGGCGCTGTCATGACTACATTTGTAAAGGCCGCTTTGAACTGCGGTCAGGTAAGAGGACCGGTGCAGCTTGGATTTGCAAGAAGTATTGATCCAATCGTTTCTCAGGAGATTACAGTTACGAGAGTAGCGATCACAACAGAAAAGGATGCCGAAAATAAAAGTACTGAGATGGGAAGAAAGAGCATTGTGCCGTATGGCTTATATCGTGTGGAAGGGTATGTGTCTGCGAATCTGGCCCGGAAAGTAACCGGATTTTCGGAGGAAGATCTCGAACTGCTGTGGGAGGCGATCATCAACATGTTTGAGCATGATCATTCTGCTGCAAGAGGGAACATGGCAGTGCGGGAGCTGATCGTGTTTAAACACAGCAAAGAGCTCGGAGACTGCCCGGCTTACAAATTGTTTGATGCTATCGAGGTGAGAAAAAAAGAAGGGGTAGAATTCCCGAGAAGCTATCAGGATTATATTGTCGAGATACATGAAGAAAGTATACCGGATTCTGTAGAAATGAAAAGGATGATTTAATGGAATATGCAGAAGATAATTATTTAATGTTATCTGGTATTCAACATTTTAAATTTTGCAGAAGACAATGGGCGTTGATCCATATTGAGCAGCAATGGGCGGAAAATGTGCATACAGCTCTAGGCGAGCTGATGCACAAAAAAGCTCACGATCCTTATCTGGTGGAAAAAAGAAAGGATCTGCTTGTTGCGCGGTCTCTTCCGGTCACTTCCAGAGAACTGGGCGTCAGCGGCGAGTGTGATGTGGTTGAATTTCACAGGTGTGAAGACGGAATAAGGCTGCATGGTCACAGAGGGACTTTTTCTGTTTACCCGATCGAGTATAAAAAAGGCCAACCAAAGGTTACTGTGGAGGATCAGCTGCAGCTCGCAGCCCAGGCGCTGTGTCTGGAGGAGATGTTTTCGGCGGATATTCCAGAAGGGGCATTGTTTTACGGAGAGACGAGAAGAAGGGAAATCATAGAGATTTCGGAAGATTTGCGTCGAGAAGTAAAAGCAATATTTCAGGAAATGCATCAGTATTTTGACAGAAAATATACTCCGAAAGTGAAATACAGCAAGGCCTGTAATGCGTGTTCTCTTAAGGATATCTGTTTGCCTAAACTGGGAAAAGCAGGATCAGTAAAAACCTACATTCATCAGGCGCTGAAGGAGGACAACGAATGAAAAAATTATTAAATACGTTATACGTGACCTCTGAAAGCAGTTATCTGGCGTTAGATGGCGAAAATATAGTAGTTCTTGAAGGAACAGCAGAAGCAGGGCGTCTCCCTTTGCATAATTTAGAGGGGATAGTTTCCTTTGGCTACCGGGGGGACAAGCCCTGCACTGATGGGGGCGTGTGCAGAGCGCAACATCTCTTTGTGCTATATAACGCCGCAGGGAAAATTTTTAGCGAGAGTAAGCGGAAAGATAAAGGGAAATGTCGTATTAAGACAGCAGCAGTATGACAGTGCAAAAAATGAGGTGCAAAGTCTTGAAATTGCAAGAAACTGCATTTTAGGAAAAGTACATAATGCAAGATGGGTGCTGGAGCGTGCTATCCGTGATCACAGTCTTCAGATTGATGCAGAGCAGGTAAAGGCTGCATCTGAATATTTGAAAAATTCTCTCCATTACATTCAGAACTGTCAGTCAAAAGAGCAGATAAGAGGATATGAGGGCGAAGCAGCCAGCGTTTACTTCGGAGTATTTGATCAGCTGATCTTACAACAGAAAAAAGATTTCAAATTTCAGGGCAGAAATAAAAGACCACCAATAGATAAGGTCAATGCGATGTTATCCTTTGTGTATACATTATTGACAAATCAAATTACTTCTGCTCTGGAGAGCGCAGGACTGGATCCGTATGTCGGCTATCTTCACACATTGCGGCCGGGGAGAGCTTCGCTATCCCTGGATTTAATTGAGGAATTAAGAGCCGTGCTGGCAGCCAGGTTTGTTGTATCCCTGATCAATAAGAAAATAGTCACTGGTAAAAGCTTCATAACAAAAGAAAACGGCGCTGTCCTGATGAATGACGATCTGAGAAAGAAGCTGTTGACAGAATGGCAGAATAAAAAGAAAGAAACGTTAACCCATCCTTACCTGAATGAGAAAATAGAGTGGGGAATGGTTCCTTATGTGCAGGCAATGTTGCTGGCGAGATATTTAAGAGGTGATTTAGACAGTTATCCGGTATTTCTTTGGAAATGAGGTGGACAGAGGTATGTTAGTATTGATTACCTACGATGTGAATACAGAAACTGACGCGGGAAAAAGATGATTGCGAAAAGTAGCCAGGCAGTGTGTAAACTATGGGCGAAGAGTACAAAATTCTGTTTTTGAATGTATATTGGACAATGCGCAATGTGTGGTGCTCAAGGCGAAGCTGTCCGATATAATCGATGAAGAGGTGGATAGCTTAAGGTTTTACTATCTGGGAAATCAGTATAAAACAAAAGTAGAACATGTGGGAGTTGACAGAGGAACTCCCGCAGATGGAATTCTTATTATGTAATGGTAATTTATGTGCGAATGTGGACGGAACATAAAAAATCCGGAGGATTCGCACCTGAAAAATTGTATAAAAAAATAAAAAGGATGCAATAAAAAGGAAGCGTAGCGTCAGTGAACAGGCGTGTTGCCCCTTGTCCACTGACACTAGTATAGTGATATGGCGAAATATATAATGTAGATAGTATATTTTGGCTATGGCTGGGCAAAATTGTGGTCGTTCCCCGCAAGGGGGACGTGGATTGGAGATCTGCCTCCAACCGTCTGCTACGATATCATTTTTCCTAACTGTATCACCTGGCATTGTCTTTTGTGGAAATCCTAAAACGCTTGATAAATTATTGTTAAAATACCAGAGTAGTAACACATCCCCTATTTTGAAGAAATGTCACATGGTATTGTTCTCCAATCAAACAGCGTATATAATTGTCATTAAATCAAAAGAGAGGTGGTTTAGGTGAAACTCTGCATTGCTTTATCTGGAATAGTTAAATAAACATTATTCAAATTGACAGGAGGTTTTTAAATGACTATTCCAGTAAAACAGATTTATCCCCGTACAGGTGATAAAGAAACAATTTATTTGAAACATGTAATCACGAATCCCAATATAGCGGTTGGAGATTTCACAATGTATAATGATTTTGTAAATGACCCGACGTTATTTGAGCAGAACAACGTATTATATCACTATCCGATAAATCATGACAAATTGCAGATTGGGAAATTCTGCTCCATTGCTTGCGGTGCAAAATTCCTTTTTAACAGTGCCAATCATACATTATCTTCATGGTCTACTTATCCGTTTCCATTATTTTTTGAGGAATGGGGATTGGAAAAGAAAGACGTAACAAACGCATGGGATAATAAAGGCGATATTATCATTGAAAATGATGTTTGGATTGGTTATGAAGCTGTTATTTTAGCTGGTGTCACGATTGGAGATGGAGCGATTATTGGAACTCGTGCAGTTGTCACAAAAGATGTTCCGCCATATACGATTGTTGGCGGTGTTCCGGCGAAACCAATAAAGAGACGATTTTCAGAAGAAAGTATTTCTGCACTATTGGAGATTCAATGGTGGAACTGGTCTGAGGAAAGAATCGCAAGAAATATTGGTGCTATACAAAGCGGGAACATTGAACAATTAAGACAAGCGATATAAATGTAATTAGGACGGTGACACGATGTGTATAAATAAAAAAAGAAAGAACGATGTTTCACTCCATGCAAAGTCAGTAAATGTTAACGCTATTTGCATGGAGTAGTAAGGCGTAATATGCTGGCTTTGCTATTTGACGATGAAAAGTTAAAGGAGTGAGCCTGCATGAAATATATCAAAGCAGATTCTGTACTCCCCATTGCTTTAATTGAAGAATTGCAAAGTTATATACAAGGCGGATATATTTATGTTCCTTCAAGAAAAGACAGCAAAAAGAAATGGGGCGAATTGAGTGGCAGTAAATATGAGATTGAACAGAGAAACAGGAAAATAAGAAAAGATTATCAGCAAGGAAAAAGTGTTGATGAATTAGCTGATATTTATTATCTTTCTGTTCATTCAATCAGAAAAATCATATATGAGAAATAATTTCCGAGAGGTCGTAGTTTTGCGGCCTCTCTTTTAGGTAAAAAACACTTCTGTAAGTGACAGTATATTGAGAATGCTATTTTTTGATGATACAATGTAATCGGTGATGAAAGATGAAAACAACAAAATTTTATATCGGGAAGATTCCGGTCATTATCTGGGGAGTGAAATCTGACAAGGTATACATTTATGTTCACGGAAAAATGTCTGATAAGGAGTCTGCTGAAACTTTTGCTCAGATAGCAGAAAATAGAGGCTATCAGACAATCAGTTTTGACTTACCGGAACATGGAGAAAGAAAAAGCGAAAATTACAGGTGCGATATTTGGAATGGTATTTCTGACCTTCATAGGATAAGTTCCTATATATTTGCTAATTGGAAATCGGTATCTTTGTTTGCTTGTAGTTTGGGCGCATATTTCAGTTTGCAGGCATATAAAAATGTTACCTTTGAAAAGTGTTTTTTTCTGTCTCCAATCGTGAATATGGAATATCTCATTAAAAATATGTTCCAGTGGTTTCATGTTACGGAAGAAATGCTTTATACTAAAAGAGAAATTCCGACACCGATTGATACTTTGTCTTGGGATTACTTCCAGTATGTAAAGAAAAATCCCGTAGCAAGATGGAATAGTCCAACCTATATACTTTATGGAGGCAAGGACAATTTGCAATCTTTACAGGTTATAGAAAATTTTGCAAAGTCCAATTCTGTGTTATTGACTATATCAAAGCAGAGTGAACATTCTTTTATGGGAAATGGGGATGACAAGATTATAAAAAGTTGGATATGTGATAATCTGTAGAATCAATACAACTCCACTTTATTGCTGTTGGCATTTTCCTAACTGTATCACCTGGCATTGTCTTTTATGGAAATCCTAAAACGCTCTTTCAGACGTTTCTTGTACCTTTTTCTATGGTTGAATTTATTACTTTTATCACTCTCCCTGCATATCCATTTTGTAATTATCATCCAAGGCACTGCAAAAAACAGCGATATCCCTGCAACGATCAGTGCGCCGAACGGATGCATAAAAAACATCCCGATCAGCGCTAATATATATATTGCCAGTGGTATCCGGTATAATAGCCATCTATGCATCCTGCTTCTCCTTTCGGCTTTTAATACCTCTATTATACTACGCCGGTCGTTCCTCCACAAGGAGGACATGAATTAACATTTCTTATGCGGTGTCTGTCTTCGCCGTCTTCAAGCTGGCGACAAAGAGAATCCGCATTACTAGGGTACATTTCTTGGAATTCAGGGACAAAAAAGTAGTTACTGGATTCTCTTGAAAGTCGTATAGATAGTTCTTGAAATGATGTAGGCTATGACAAATTTTTTGATACAGATATAGATGGATAATATTGGGATAAGAAGAAAAATAGCAATGATTTTGATGTACTTGTAAATTTAGAAGATTGCAGAGATTAAAAAATTAACGTAACATGCAGGAATAATGATTGCAGTTAAAAAAAGAAAGTTGTGGTTTCGAAAGATAGAGAACAAATAAAGATTAGTCCTGCCTTTTTGGATGAAGAAGCATATAAAGGCTTAGTTTTACAGACTATATTCTTTTCTAATTTTAAAAAGAGAGATTAATATCTTTATATTTACTGAGCGAAGATGAACCATTACGACAATTCAATCAGGAATATCGAGTATTAGAAGCTGGTAAGATAGAGGAAATATTGAAGGTATAAAAGAAAATTAAATTTTGAATCGAAGTGGTGCAAAATTTGTAGAATTCATTTTGTGGGAGAAGAGATGTGCAGGCAGCATGAATATTGTCCATATTTTTGCAATTCTACGTAGATATGTTTTAATTTGATACGCAGATTGAGATCATTGTTTTGACTTTCAGGAGAGAAATTAATTTGCAGAAAATGTAGAGTCACGACAGAAAGGTATGTCAGAGTTCCAGGATGGTGAAAGCATGTGTATAGATCTTGTACGGGGAAAATAGATTGGGAGCAGGCTTTCTTTATATTACTCAGACTTTGTAGAAACAGGGGATTGTTGAACATAAGAACCGCAATACGGCAAGCTATGAAAATGTCAGATGCCGTAACTATTTCTAGTGATATTTTGAAGCAATTGAGAAGACAGTTCACTTTGAAAACATGTTTGTATTTAGTTTTGGAAAGAAGAGCAAAAGATAACATTGCTAGAAAGTTGCATCAACAATGAATCAAACAAGTCTATGAAATAAGCAAATCTCAACGATGTACAAAAAATATGTATCAGAACTAAAGTATGCGTTTTTATCAGCAAAAGTATTTATAGGATTGTTTCATGTTATGAAACTCTAAGCAGAAAGCGTGCATTGCTGATTATTTATTCATAACGAGGAACACTTAGCACACGGAGTTATCCAATTGACTTATAGGAGATAATATAATGGTGTCCCCGGAATGGATAGGTATAATGAAAATATCAGGTGCGAATGGGGAGTAAACAGAAATTTCCCGGGAGATTCGCACCAAAAATAAGTCACATTTTATTTAATTGAGAAACCTTAGAGTATAATTATCATTGGCAAAAATAAAGGGAAGAGATCGAAACCTCTTCCCAATCATACAGATTTATCTTATTGTTTAATTGCTGAGAAAAAACATAAGGAGTCTGTATGATGAGTTCAATGATAAAGGAAAACGGCGTAACATTCAAGCAGTTAGAGAAAAATATTTTT
>NZ_CATNVD010000001.1 GCF_951230155.1 Parablautia sp. Marseille-Q6255 | reverse complement strand
AATTGTCAAATGCACTATAAATACAGTGCATTTGCTTGCATCACCAGGGATGGTTGCATAATTAAAATTGCCTATCGTGCTACTCGGATACAATGTGCCATCCCATAACCGGATAGTATTCGTGTTTTGTATGTAACTCGTAAACTATTTTGTTGGCCGGTACCGTACCGGCCGGAAAGGAAAAAAGATATGGAAAAAATCAAATTGGGATCCGGTAAAGAGCTGGATCTGATCGTCTGTGGTATCATTGCTGATCAGCAGGTTGTAACAATCAAATTTTTACCAAGAGAGGACAGTCTTGACAATCTTAACACGTTGTTGATGAATACAGCGGAAACAGAAAAAATGACGCTGTTATCAGAATCAGGCGATGAACTGGCTATTTATAACGGATATACACAGCTGCAGTCGATAGGGCAGGAACTGGATACTGTGATCGGATACGAGCAGGGTGGATCTCAGGCCGCAATCACTGGAAAGATCGTAACTGCTGTGTTGCGTAAGCGGGATGTGACAGAGATGCGCCTTGCGTCACTTGAGGAAACAGTAGACACGCTTGTCATGGAAAGTCTTGGAATGTAGGAGGAAAGATGCTTATGTTTGAAACAATCAAAAGAATCTACAAAAACACCGGAAACGCAGATGCAGTAACGAGGGCACAGGCGAAAGGGTGGATTACAGCAGAAGAAGCAGCGCAGATTCTTGCATCATAAAAGCTCCGGGCGAACGACCGGAGTAAAAATATCATATTTTCAAAATGTCAGGCAGCGTATTTTCGGTATGCCGCCTGCACATTTTGTTGGCTGATGTAGCAATAGACCTGCGTGGTTTTAAGGTCGGCATGTCCCAAGATCGCAGCAACGTCTTGTATGTTTGCACCACGATCAAGTAAATTAGTTGCAAGCGTTCGGCGATATCGATGCGGATGGACATTAGCGACACCAGCGCGCTTTCCGATAGTCTTTAATGCTGTTTCAATACCGGCTTTGGATAAACGGTTGTACGGAGCCTTTATACTTGCAAAAAGAGCAGGATTGTTGTCTGTCCGGCTGTTTAGGTAATCGGATAAGTGCATCAGTGCTACAGGAGTCAGGTAGATCGTACGCTCCTTATTGCCTTTGCCAAGCACTATTGCATCGCGAGTCAGAAAGTTGATGTCTGACCGATTTAGACGGACGACCTCGGATACGCGGCATCCGCTGGCATAAAGAAATTCCAAAAGAGCCAGATCCCGTATATTAGTGCAGACCTGTTTGAGCCGTTCCATTTCCGGTGCGCTATATGGTTTTTTGATCGTTTTGGTGTATTTGATCTGCGCGAGTGCTGCGCAGGGATTACGGCCGATCAAGCCCTCTGCAGCAAGCCACCCGAAAAAGCTGGAAAAACACCGGCGCAGGCCGTCCAGAGTCCGGTTGCTGACCTTTCTGCGATGCTTATACTCTGCAAGATAATAACGGAGATCATAGGTGCTGATTTCCGGCAGCGGCCGATTGAGTGAGTGGACCATCATATAACAAGAATCATGATATCGCCGTAGGGTTGCTTCGGATTTTCCCTCGATTCGCTTGGTAGCGATAAATTTCCGCAGCAGATCATCTTGTGCATTGTCGATGACAGCGACTTCGGTGGTTCGTACTTGCACCTCATAGGCGTTGAGCTGCAGTGCAAGTGCATCCTGTACTGCTTGAAGCTGTTCTGAGGTCAGCAAGGTACAGACAGCAGAAGATACAGCGTTGATTATTATGCTTCGTAAATCCATAAAAATCCCTCCTTTTCGACTATTTTAGTCTTGGACGGATAATTTAACAGCACATTGTATAATTGCAAATGCAAAATAAGCAACAAAACGTGTCACACAAAAGCAACAAAACGTTGCATACAAAACACGAATACTTACGGAAAAGGCTCCCCTACTGCCGGAATCGATACTAAGAACGCAGAGTTTTATTGGAACCGATGTGGAAATGTTGTGCAAGCCTCACTCGCGTTTAATGTTGAGAAAAATATATCAAGTGATGGACAGTTAATAGCAACTGGATTTCCCGAGCCTTTTCGTAATATATGCCAATTTGGAACCTTAATTACAAACGGAGGCGATCCAGTAAACATAGCCATCAACGAAGGTAAAATTTATACATGGTATCGAGGCAATCTTGTTGCTGGAAAGCAATACAGAGGGGCTGTTACTTACATCGCAAAATAAATTACTTAATAACTTCCCACTTACCTCCACCTGAATTTGCATTGTAAGAGTTCCATATAATTAGATTATTTGAGGAAATTGGTTTATAGATTGCAGTACGGAAATCTTTTCGTGAATATCCTGTTTCAAATACAAGTAAAACGCCATAGTCACCTAGACCATTTAACCCTTCTGCGGGCTTATGCGTTGGATCAACGGCATATATGCGTAGTCCTGGATTTTCACCAAACATCGAGCCTCCCGAAAATACACCTGCTGTAATCTTCGTGTTTTGTAAGTAACTCGTTAATTATTTTATTGGCCGGTACGGTACCGGCCGGAAAGGAGGTGAGTAAATTGGACGATTTTTTGAGCGCCTTCGGGGGATTAAGTGTTGCGACGGTGGCTGTTGTTATATCGGCCATCGTCTTTTTTGCTAAGCTCTTAAAGGCGATCACTGATTACCTGCATAAAAAATGGGAGCTGCAGGGCGAGAAAGAACGCAAGATCCAAGAAGTTTTCGAGCAGGTAAAACAGTATCCAAAATGGTATAACCAAAGCATAGAGATTAGAGGCGGCATATATAAGGCAATCGAGGGATTGGAGGGGAAACTGGACGATCTCAACGATTCAGTAAATTGCCTGCGGCAATCCGGAGACGAAGGGATGGCACTGACATGGCGGTATAGGATATTACGCTTCGACGATGAAATCCGACACAATGACCGACATACAAGGGAACACTTCGATCAGATCATGGAGGACATTACAAAGTATGAGCGCTATTGTGCCGAACACCCTGATTTTCCAAACAACAAAGCGGTCTTTGCGGTGCAGAATATCAAGAATGTATATCAGCGCTGCACAACAGAAGGAACATTTTTATAATCGAAAGGAGAAAACATGGAATTATTAGAATTTTTGAAACAGATTCCGATGCCGGTGCTGATCGTAGCGCTGGCTATTTTATTTATTGTAACTATCGTAATCACTGTGCAGTACATGAAAGCAAAAGGACTGGATGGCGTTCGGATGGATGTGTATCAGCTGATCTTGAAAGCTGAACATATGTTCAATGAATCCGGGCAGGGAAAACAGAAGCTGAAATGGGTAGTGCAGCAAGCTCGCGGATTGTTGCCCTCATGGCTTCAAGTTTTTGTCACTGAGGATGCTTTAATGAAAATTATTGATAAATGGTTTCTGGGTGTAAAAGATCTATTGGACGATGGGAAAGTAAATAATTCACAGGGCGGCGAATAAGCTACCCTTTTATATACACAGAAAGGAGCTGTTATCATGAAACTGAATATCATTAAAAACTATTTGAAAAACAACCGTTGTTATCAACGCAATGTAAAACGCAAGCCAATCGGCATCCAGTTGCACACGATCGGCACGGGGCAGGGTACCGCTCAATCCGTTGCCGACTACTGGAATCAGCCTGCGGTATCTGCGTGTGTGACGTACATTGTGGACTGTGATACCGATGGTAAGGTGCTGCAGTGTCTGCCAGAGGATGTGCGGTCTTGGGCGGATGCCGGATACGGTAACAATAATCTGATCACGTTTGAAATCTGCGAATCGGATTATATCCGTTACACGGGCGGAGCGGACTACGACGTATTAAATGCTGACAAGTTTAAAGAAGACATTATGCGTGGCTATAACACGGCTGTGCTACTGTGTGCAGATATCTGCCGTCGGTATGGATGGAATCCGACCGATAAATTGCCATCCGGTCTGTATTTGATCAGCTCGCACGACGAGGGACGCCGCGCCGGACTGTCAAGCGATCATGTAGATCCGACACATGTATGGGGCAGGTTTGGACTGACGATGGACGGCTTCCGTGCTGACGTCAAGGAAGCAATAGCGGGCGATTTTGAAATCGTGGATGCGGAGACAGAAAAGTGGTATCGTATTCGCAAAACATGGGAAGACGCCGGCACACAGCTGGGTGCTTATCTGATTCTGGAGAATGCAAAAGCGAATTGTCCGGCTGGATACACAGTTTACGACTGGAACGGCAAAGCAGTGTATGTAAACACTGCAACTGCATCCGGCACGCAGACATCGGAGTTTGCTGGATTGTCGGAGACGGCAGCAGCAGCGCGGCTCTTGGAAATCTGCCGCCCGATTGCAGAGAAGAATGATCTTTTCCCGTCCGTATGTGCAGCACAGACAATCTTGGAAAGCGGATACTGTACGACGGAGCTTGCACGTAAGGCAAACAACGTTTGCGGTATGAAGAAAGAATTATCCGGCAATGCATGGGCAGGAAGCACATGGGACGGCAAGAGTACGGTTAAGATCCGCACGCCAGAGCAGGACGCGGCTGGAAACACGTACTACATCTATGCGGACTTCCGAGCATATTCCTGCATCGAGGATAGCATTGCCGATCGCTGTGCATACCTGCTTGGCGCTCAGAATGGAAGTAAGCTGCGCTACGATGGTATCCAGAGCTGCAAAAACTACCGCGATCAGATTGAGCTGATTAAGCGCGGCGGCTATGCGACCGACGTAAAATACGTCAATAAGATTTGCAATATCATTGATCGGTTTGATCTTGATAAATACGATCAGACATCTGGTGAGATTCTGCCGGACACTCCAGATCAGCAGTGGTACCGTGTGCGCAAGAGTTGGGCAGACGCAAAGAGCCAGATCGGAGCTTATCACAATCTTGAAAAGGCAAAGAAGTGCGCTGATGATCATTCCGGATACGCCGTATTTGATGAATCCGGTACGCAGATTTATCCTGAGGAGCAGGAGACGAAACTGCATCCGATTCTGGAGCAGTGCAAGAAATTCCAGAAACAGCTGGAACATGACATTTCCGTAGGAAGAAAATGGGAATATCACAATCCATCAAAGTACTTGGAGGAGCAGTGGAACAAGGCACTGAAAAAAGGCAAAAGAGCCTGCAACTGCGCATTACTTGCGCGATGGGCATTGAAAGAAGCTGGATTGATTCCACAGGATACAGGGATTTTCTACGGCAAGCTCGGCGGTTCGATCTCATGGGGAGCCGGTACAAAGGCAGCAGTCACAAAGACCTGTGATTTGATCAAAATCGGCAACAAGACGGTCAAGCAGCTGATTGCATCGGGCGACTTGCAGCCGGGTGACATTGTGACTTACGTTGATCTCCAACATACAAATATCTATGCTGGAAATGGCAAGTGGTACGACGCAGGTCATGCATACTGCTCTGGATCTGGAGAGGGTGCAATCTACAAGAGCTGGCACGGCGTTGGTCAGTACGACAATCAGCGTGTCGGGTACATCATCCGCCGCCGCGTCAGCAGCAACGAGTATATCGTGCAGACTGGAGTGTTCGCAGTTAAGTCCAACGCCGAGAAACTGTTCAGGAAGCTGAAGAAGAAAGGGTTTGATGCTCTCGTCAAGAAATGTAACGGTCAGTGGATAGTCCAGTGCGGTGCATTTAGCGTAAAGGCAAACGCAGAAGCACTGGTTGCTAAACTGAAAGCAGCAGGATTTTCTGCGATTATTAAGTAATTATCTTAATCTGAAATGCTTATAAATTGCTCCTAACGCATTGTGATATTATTCAACAGTAATCGATATAAAATAGCAAATGCCTTACAAAAATGTGAGGAAATGATATTTTATAGTAGAAGGAGCAATGGCGTATGATTAAAATTTTACTGTCAAAAAAGCTTGGGGAAATGAGGTTAACTCAGGCAGATTTGGCGCGGGCAACTGGGATAAGACCTAACACAATCAATGAGTTGTACCACGAACTCGCAGATAGGGTGAATCTTGAGCATATAGATTTGATTTGTGAAGCACTCGATTGCGGATTGGATGAGTTGATTGTGAGGGTACCAAACAAAGAATCAGCCATCACCCACACACGGCAGGGCACTCAAAAACCCAGCAAAAAGAGGTAGCCGCTGCAACGGTTACCTCTTTTTAAAGAGGGGATATCCCCTCTTTAACTCACTTCGCTTGAATTATATTCTAATGAATCATATAGATATTCTGTATCAAATCCCATATCTACATATCCTTGCAATACAGTTCTGACATAGTAATCAGATGGTTTTCCTACAGTAGCCGAATCTGGCAATAGGTATATCATTGCCTTTTTTCTTGTCCTGTCTTTTAATTGAACAAATACATTCCTTTTTTTGTAAAATCTTGGATAGCCTTCATACAGGTCAAGAGCTTTTTCGTTTTTGCTATCGATATTCCAAACGGCAACCGGAACTTTGCTACCTTTTCGCCTCTTGACTGTCGCATAAGATCCTGTACGACTTCCTCTATATAAAAGTTTCCAATTTATCAGATATCCAGTAAATGCAACTGTGGCGCCTGGACAACGGTATGACATTTGCTGTACATTCAGATTGCTTCCATATGCTACATATAAACTCATGTTATTTCCTTTCTCCCCGTTGAGCCGTTAGGACAGCTGAATTATGATTAAGCCACATGTTCTGTACTTGCGTTTTCACGAAGTTGCTTCATCATGTGAAGTCTGCAGGTTTTAAACTCATCACCATAAAGGCCGAGCCGGTTTGTGAGGATGTTATACATTAAAGTGACTTTCTTCTTTGCTGTGTATCCGTTCATGGTTCTGAATACGACTTTATCATCAGATTCGATTGACCATGCAGAGAGCGCCAAACAAAACTGTACATATGCTTTGATCTTTCCTGCATGAAGAGTGCTGTTAAAAAGTCTGAATTCAACAGTTCCTTTCTGGAAGAAACTATGAAGATTCAATGCGTGGTATCTTGTAGAATTATAATGCTGATGATTGATTCCGCCACAGTAACCATCGTTTGCTGGACTGTACCAAATCTTTTCGACTGAATCTGTTGTAATATCTCTGTCTTTTTTCATTGTATCGAGCAGATCCTTGCATACCGGCTGACACCAACGATATTTTCTGTCGCCTACTGCAAGTGCATCATAAATAATTTCTTGTCTGCTGTACATGAAATTTACCAGGCAGCGGAGAGATGTTGCAGTGTGATTTGCTCCGTCTACGTGAATGTGGATTCCACATGAGCTGTGAGGAACTCCGCCAATTTCTCTGAACTTTCGGATAATTGCCTGTAATGTTTCAAAGTCTTCATATTTAAGAACTGGAGTCACGAACTCAACTTTGTATTCGTCAATGTTCGCGGTTCCGATTTTACGAATCGGATGAATTGAGCTGTCTCGCATCACTTTCCATTTTCTTCCCTGTGCATCTCGAATTGTCCTTGTTTGGTAACAGGTGCAATCTGGTTTGGATGCTGTAGTTCCGATAATTTCCGCAACGGCTTCAGCTGCCATTTTTCTTGTAATACCTGTGAATTCAACCTCAACACCGAATTTTTGTTTTTTTAAAAGTTCTGACATATTATTTTCCTCCTAAATTATAAATCAAACTTCGCACCGTCTATACGAATATTTGTTCTGTTTGGTATGGTTATATATTAACATAGGTAGCGTAGATGTCAATATAAAATTGAAGAAAATCTCTAAAAAATTAAAGAAAAATGTTGACATTTTGAAGGGATAGTGATAAACTATAATTGTAGCAAGGAGATAGCAGGAAGAATAAAATAAGTCAATAGAAAGCTGGTGAATTATGATATCTTACAATCCACTCTGGCATACCCTTATTGACAGGGGAATGAACAAAGGAGATTTAATGGAAAAAACGGGTATTAGTTATGGTACGATGGCCAGTATGGGAAAGAACGAACCTGTAAATTTGAAACAGATAGACAGAATCTGCAAAGCGCTTGACTGTGGAGTATGTGATGTGATTGAATATGTGCATGATTAACATCACCGCAATAATAAATACAAATTATTCACGTGATGTTAAAATGATGTTTTGGCACTTTGCAACATATAATACTATGCGCTATATCTAGTAAAATATCGAGCTTTTCAATATTTTATTTCATGTGTTTTCATTAAAAAGACACCAATAACAATTGAATTCGAGTGAGAAAAAATCTGAGAACCCGCATAAACAGGGCGTTTGACGGGAATCAAGGTTCTATTTGATAACAAAATGATAACATTAGATATTTTGGTATTATTTACCAGGTATCCTGTGGTTATCAGGTAATATGCGTGAAAACAACAAGAAAAGTGGTGCTGGAGAGATTATCTCCAGCACCAACTTTGTCTACAGTCTGTAGTCCTTCGCCGAGAGGCGAGGGACTTTTTTCTATATTTCGGCATCTGATATAAGATATGTTTCCGATTACAGAAGAATATATAGAATGCGAGTATACGATTGCTGAAAAGCATTTGATGCTGACCAGTGAGCATACGGAAAAGGTAATTGGACATAAACTTTGCGGGTATTTTTAGAGCAGTTTTATGATCTTTGGATCTAAAATAGCTCTATTTTTTTACCTCACATATTACGAGATAAATTTTAGAATGGTGAATAAATAGTTCAAAAGTATGCGAAAAAAACTTAAAATTGTATTATATACGGGGAAAGTAAAATAAATAAAAGGAAATACAGTCATTTATTCAAAAGAGTGTTTGAGTTTACACCGTTTTGTGCTTTTAATTCAATTAATAGATTAATATAATATGGATGTGGTTAGCTAACGTAGGAAGATAAGTTTTGCAAAACAATTTAAGATGGCTCGTATTGAAGCTGTAAAATGATATGTTTGAAGATGTAAAGGAGAGGTAAAAATGTCAAAAAAATTAAAGATTATGGTTGCCTGTGGAAGTGGTGTGGCAACGTCAACACTGGCTTCTAAAACAGTCGAGGATGTGTGCAAAGAGTATGGTATTGAGGCTTCTATTGATACATGCAGTATGCGAAGTGTTGCAGATGAAGCAAGAGGGTGTGATGCTGTATTGACCACGAACAAATATGAGGGGGAGTTAAATTGCCCGGTAATGAGTGTTACGCCTTTTATTACAGGCATTCGAGTCAATAAGAAAAAAGAAGAATTAGGAAAGTTTCTAACTGAAATTGCAAATGATTAATTTTAGGGAGGGAATATAATGCAAACAATACAAAATGTAGTTCAATCTATCTTAGGGGTTGGTGCAGTTGCAATTTTACCAATTATGATTTTTATTCTGGGTTGCTTCTTCAGAATGAAGCCTTTGCAGGCTTTACGATCTGGATTGACAGTAGGAATCGGATTCCAGGGCGTTAAATTGGTTGTTAATTTTTTGGTTGAAACATTAAACCCAGTCATTCAGCATTATGCAGAAAGTGGTTCTGGATTTACTATTATGGATGTTGGTTGGGAAACATTATCAGCCGCAGCCTGGACCGTTCAGTTTGCCGCAATTTTTGTTCCTGTTGGATTGATTTTAAATTTCCTGCTGATTCGTAAAAAAATTGTGAAAACTTTAAATGTTGATGTCTGGAACTATTGGCATTTATTGCGGTCAGCTGCCATTCTTTCCTTAGTTTTAATGTTTGCAGGAATTGAAGGTACCGCAAACTATATTATTAGTTTCATTTTTGGTATTTTCCTAACCGTATTTATCGAAAAGTTAGGAGACTGGATTGCTCCATGGTGGCAAAAGTATTTTGGATTAGAGGGTACGACTTGTACAACATCATTGCAATTAGCGGGTACACTTCCAATTGCTTTAATTGTAAATAAAATTATTGATAAAATTCCTGGAATTAATAAGATTGATGTTTCCTATGATCATATTGGTAAAAAAGTAGGAGATCTTGCAAATCCGACTATTATTGGCGCGATTTTAGGAGCTTTCTTAGCAATTATAACGGGTCAAAACGTTGCCACAATTATTCAAACAGCTGTTGGATTGTCGGCGGCTATTACATTAACACCACGTATGGTTAAGCTATTTATGGAGGGCATCAGTCCGATCAGCACTGCAGCGCGCGATTATATGATTGATAAATTAGGTGAAGATGCAGATTTCAATATTGGTGTAGATATTGCGTTAGGTGTAGGTGATCAAACGGTTATTACATCTTCCGCCATTATGATTCCAATTGCTATTTTGATCGCATTTATCTATCCAGGCAATAAATTTTTTCCGGTTGCATTTTTCGGTTCGTCCTTACTGTATGCTATGGCGACAATTTGTATGGTAACGAAAGGTAATGTGTTTAGAGCGATAATTTGTGGAATGTTCTATATGATATTCTGTTTCTTTGCATTTAATATTACAGCATCATTATGTACGCAATTTGTTGCAAATGCAGGTGTGATTGGTGCTTCTGGAACGATGGTGAATGCAGGAGGAATTAATAACTTCTTTGACGTATTATTAGCTATTATAAACAATTTTATTCACTAAATAAAAATGAAAGATATATCTCATATTAATTGTATATTCGATAAGTAAGAATAGGCACATATTGCAGCGATATATCTTTTCAAATAAGAAGGAATACTACTTTATGAAGAAAAGATTGTTGGAAGGATTGATTACTCCAATTATGACTCCCTTTAACCGGGATGAGAATCAGTCAATAAATTATGAAGAGACCAAACATCTGGTGGATTATGTAATTGAAAACGGAGTGGACGGAATATTTGTATTAGGCAGTAATGGCGAATTTACTGTCGTTAATAAAAAAGAAAAAATAGAATTTACAAAAAAAGTCATAGAATTTGTTGATGAACGTGTTCCTGTATATGCCGGACCAGGATGTTGTTCAACTTACGAAACAGTTCAAACGGCAAGAGAAATGGAAAAACTAGGTGTATCAGCTTTGTCAGTAATTTCACCATATTTTGTTAAACTAACTGACAGTGAGCTGTATGAACATTTTAAAACTGTTGCAGAAAGTGTAAATGTTCCAGTGATTTTATATAACATCCCGAGAATGACGGGTAATCCGATTTCTAAAGAAGTATTTAGAAAACTCGCGACAGTGAAGAATATTGCCGGGATTAAGGACAGCAGTCGAGATCTGGACAATTTAAAAAATTATATTGAAGTTGCGAAAGCCCATGATTTAAAAGTACTGGTTGGATCTGATGGAATTATTATGGAAGGCTATAAGATGGGAGCTTCGGGTGCTATTGCAGGTATGAGCAATGTAATTCCTAAAGTAATGGCTAATTTATTTAAGGCTTTGTACGAAGGAAATGATGAAGCGGCGTCTAAGTATCAGGAAGAAGTAAATTATATCCGAGCAGTAAACAAAAAAGCGACTATGCCCGTCGTCCTGAAACGTTCTCTGGAATTGGGACAGATTGCCCAAGTCGGTCCTGCAAGAAAACCGGCTAAAGAAAGTAGTCCAGAGCTGGATGAGGAAATCAAAGCAATGTTAAAACATTATGAAATATTGAAATGAGGTGCATGTATATCTTGAAAATATTAGTTACATCAAATAGTTTTTGTGAATATTCTCAAGAACCAATAAAAAAATTAGAGGATTCTGGATTTGAGGTCATTCGTAATAAATATAAAAGAATGATGAATGAAGAAGAATTTATTAACGAACTTAAAGGAGTAGACGCACTGATCTTAAGTACGGAAACTGTGAATAAGAAAGTAATTGATTCATCTCCCGAATTAAAAATAATTTCACGATATGGAGTTGGGTTAGACAATATAGACCTGAAATATTGTAAGGAAAAAGGGATTCCTGTAACAGTAACAAAAGGTGGAAATAGCAACGCAGTTGCGGAGTTTGCAGTTACACTTATATTAGCAGCATCTAAAGGTATTGGCTCTTCTTCTTATTATGCAAAAAATGGAATATGGAAAAAGTTTAGTGGTTTAGATTTAGAACGAAAAACACTCGGGGTGATTGGTCTGGGTGCGATCGGGAAAACCGTAGTAAAACGTTTGCAGGGATTTGATTTAAATATATTGGCTTATGATGTTTATTATGACGATGAATTTGTTCAAAAATATAATATCAAAAAAGCAAGTATAGATGAAATTGTAAAAAATGCAGATGTAATTACTTTGCATGCTCCTGCTATAGATAATAAACCTTTAATTGGCAAAGCTGAATTTGAAAAAATGAAAAAAGGTATGGTACTAATTAATACCGCGCGGGCTTCCTTAATAGATTATGATCAATTGATAAAAAGTTTAGATAATAAAACTGTCTTTGCTGCTGGCCTGGATGTACATGAAAATGAACCGGAATATGATAATAGATTAAAAAAATATGATAACGTTATTCTGACACCACATAATGCTGCAATCACAAAAGAAGCCACAGATAGAACCTCAATGATGGCAGTTGACCATATATTAGATTTCTTCGGAAAGGAGTAAAAACAGATGATAGTAGCCCCCTCAATCTTAAGTGCTGATTTTAGCAGATTAGGAGATCAGCTTAAAGAAGTGGAAAAAAGTCATGCACAGTGGATCCATTTCGATGTGTTTGACGGACATTTTGTCCCTAATATATCTTTTGGCACGGATGTTCTGAAAGCTGTAAAAAGTTCTGTAAAGATGTATGTAGATGTACACCTTGTTATTTCAGATCCGGAATATTATTCAGACATTTTTATGAATGCCGGTGCAGATGGAATAACCTTTCACCTGGACGCTGTTAATAGCATTGAAAAGAGTTTGGCATTAATAAATAAAATTAAGGCCCGCGGAAAAAAAGTTGGAATTACGGTATACCCTGAAGCCGATATGCACGAATATTTGCCATATTTAGACGAGGTGGATTTAGCGCTGGTTATGTCTATAAAGCCGGGGTTTGGTGGACAGCCATTTCGTGAAGATGCTATTGAGAGAATTAAGTGGTTGAATGATTTACGCAAAAAACATAATTATCATTATTTGATTCAGGTTGATGGCGGAATAAATGCAGAAACAGGAGGGCAATGTGCAAAAGCAGGAGCGGATGTATTAGTGGCTGGCAGTTATGTATTTAAAAACAATATCCCAGAAGCAGTAGATACATTATATAAACTTTAACTTAATAGGGATTTGGAACATTTCGTACCGATATCTTGCGTTAAGATGTTTCAAATCTCTATATTTCATATAGCGTTTTAAATTTGGAGGAGAACAAAGATGAAAATTGTTATTAGTGATGTTGAGAAAGATGCTAATTTAAATACCTGGCAAGATGCTATTACATTAGCTTCGTCAAAATTGTATGAAAATGGTTATGTAAAAAAAGAATTTGGAGAGAATTGTATAAAAAGGGAGCTGGTATATCCGACGGGATTAGCAACTGATTTTTCGGTAGCGATACCTCATACAGAATCTGAATTTGTTAATGAAACTGCTGTTTCTGTGCTGCGTTTAAAAAAGCCTGTTGTGTTTCAAAATATGGAGAATCCTGAAAGGGTTGTTGCAGCTCATTATGTGTTTAATTTGGCAATCAAAGAAAAAAAGAATCAAGTCATTTTTTTGTCAAAAATTATAAGGTTAGTACAAGATAGTAAAAAATTAGAAGAAATGTTTTATGCAGATGCAGAAGAGTTTAATCAGGAATTTTTGACTATGATGAATGACGAATAGGGGCTGTATTATTTGTATACTAATACCGGATGATCATTAAGCGTTCGATTGATTGTCCGGTGGCAGGAGAAGATGTAAAAGCACAAGGTGAATACGGAAAAGAATGATAAAGAAGGGCAGAAATATGGGAGTTGTAGAGCTTCTGAGATAGCTCTGCTTTTGAAAAGAGGGATGAGATTGGATTATAGAAAAAGTTATATTTTGTATAGACTACAAGCGACTGGGAGCCTGAAGACATCTGAGCTGATGGATATCATGAATATTTCAGAAAGAACGCTTAAAATGGAAATTAAAGAATTAAATTTTTTACTAAAACCTTCAGTGATTCAAATGAAAAGCGATAGATTAGAAGTCGGAGAATTAGAAGAGTTTAGACGTATCAGTAATATTATTATTGATAACAGTGATATTACGAATTATAAGTTGAATAAGTCTGAACGTATAATTTTGGAATTTTTGTATCTTTGCTTTACCATAAAGTTTTTAACCGTAGATGAACTGTGTCATTTATTAATGGTTAGCCGGGGAACCATATTGGCAGACTTAAAGAGTTTAAGAAAACAGCTATATGGAACAGGGATGAAAATAGTATCATTAACGAATCATGGCTATACCATGAAGGGGAATGAGTCAGATATAAAACAAAGAATTTTAGAAACGATATTTAATATGAACCATCGTTCGAATCAGTTTTTAAAGAAAGAAATTGAAAATATTTTGTATCAGGATATTGATTTAGACTATTTCAGTAACAGCTTGTTGAAATATCTGGATACGCTGCATATAACAATGACGGATGAATTGTTTTATTGCTCGTTAGCTTTGCTTATTGTATACGTTAAAAGAATTAAACCCAGTAAAAGTAGAGCTGAAAATACTACAAATTCTTTATTAGGAACTTGTGCTAAAAAGTATAATGATTTATTAGCTGTTGACGATGCTTTGGAAGACGAGTTTATTATAAAGTTGAACGATTTGCTGTCAAGTAATAAAGAAGGAACAACAGATTTAGAGTTGAAAAATGCTGATGAGCAAATGAAGATATCTTCCTATATATGGAAGGTATGTCAGGATTTTGATATTATAGGATTATTTGGTTATGATAATTATCGTAATTTGTATAATCATATCGAACTGACTATACAGTATTTAACTGCAAAAAAGTCGGTTTCATTAAATCCTTTTTGCGAGGAACTTAAAAATAAATATCCAGAGATATTTAAAAGTCTGGAACAGAATATTTATATCATTCAGGATCTGGTCGACAGAAAAATAAATGAAAATGATGTTTCTTATATGGCGATGCATATAGCATCTGTGATAGAAGGAAGAAAACCAAATAAGTCTTCCTTAACAGCCATAATCGTTTGTCCTACAGGCAGATGCACTTCGTTACTGCTGAAGGCAAGAATATTGAAATACTTTGATGTAATTATAAAGGATATAATTCCTTCTTACAAAGTCAATGAAGATTTGGATGTTGATTTTATTATATCAACGGTACCGCTAAATGTCAGTAATTTGCCGGTGATACACGTGAATCAAATGCTATCTGAGAATGATATAAGAAATATGGAAAAACAAATAGATAAAATGATTTTATCAAGAGAGCAAAAATTAATATTAAATGATATTCAATATTATTTGGATCAATATCAAATGCTGTCTAATAAAAATATAATACAGTTTGGCAAAGCATTAAACGAATTAAACGCGAAATATACTCCTGAAGATAGTACAAATTTGCTGTATTTCTATAAGGCTCTTACACAGGAACACATTTTACTGAATGAATATGTTTCTGATTGGGAAGAGTCTATTCGATGTGTTGGTAATCTTTTATTGAAGGATCATTACTTAACACAAAATTATATTAATACAATGATAGATTTGGTAAAGGAAAATGGGCCATATATAGTGTTTTCACCAGGCTTTGTGATTGCTCATGCAGGACCTGAAGATGGAGCTGAAAAATTAGGAGTGAGTGTTATCCGCTTAGTTAAACCGATAGATTTTGGAGTAGAGGATGTTAAAGTAAAGTTTGTTATTTGTATGAGCATTCCGAATGAAATGAATCACGTTTTTTTGTTGTTTCAAATTTATAAATGCATGTGCAATAAAGATATATTTAGATATCTTTCGCAAGCTCAGACAAAAGAAGAATTCTTACAGATACTGAAAATATTTGAGCTGAGAAGTAAAGAGTAGAATTTAACTATTTGAAGAGGGAGGAGGGACTGAAATAGATGTATTCAGATAAGCTTTTTGGGGAAAGGGTACAGGATAGTTGCGGCAGAAGTGAAGTTCGGAGCACTTTGGTGGGTCACCTTGGAGCAAATGCAAAACATATGCAAAATATGTTGAAAAAATCTAAAATAAGGTTAATAGTATCTGATCTGGATGGTACACTGTTGCAATCAGATGGAAGACTTGATCCGAATATTTCTTCCGAAATAGAAAATAACAGGTGTTTATTTACAATTGCGTCCGGTCGAAATAAAGATTTAATAAAAAGCTATGTTAGAGAATTGAATATTGGGATACCATATATAGCAAATAATGGAGCGGAAATCGTGCTTGGAAATAAAATAATTTATCAAAAAAGTATCGTAAGAAAAGAGTTAATGTATATACTAAATTTGGCTGAAAGGTTAGAAATTGAGTGTTTGATAAATTGTGATAAATGTGTATATACCATGGGGGCAGTTAATTATATGAGAGTGTTTGCAGAAAGATTTGATGGAATTCTTCCTGTATTAAGTGATGTTGATCCAGGTATAATAGCACAAGAAGAGGTGCAGAAAATCATGCTTTATCATAAGCAGGCTTCCATTTTACATTACTTTGTTTCAGAACTTAATAAAAACTGTATAAATACAGCATGTTCAAAATCTGAAGGGGATTTTTATTGTGCGAAGCATATGGAATCGGATAAAGGAAACGCGTTAAAAAGATTATGTAAAATGTTACGAATTAATTTAGATGAGGTACTGGTTTTTGGGGACAATTATAACGACTTGGGCATGTTTGGGGTTGCTAAATATTCAGTGGCTACCGAAAATGCAGAAGAGATAGTGAAAAAGAGATCAACTTTTATTACAAAGTCAAATGATGAAAGTGGAGTGTCATACTTTTTAAAAAATGTATATAATCCCCTTTTGTACAGTTGATGATAGTATACAACTCCATGAGAAGGGAATATCGCACGATTGAAGGGATTTTGTTTTAAAAGACTTGACTGTAAACCTTGTTTATAGCCTATTTTCAAGTTAAAATAGAGAAACTTGAAAGGGGTATATAACATGACTGTAAAAGAAGTGGAAGCGCGAACCGGTTTATCTCGTTCTAATATTCGTTTTTATGAAAAGGAAAAACTTATTGAGCCTTTAAGAAACGAAAGTAACGGTTATAGAGATTATTCCGAAAATGATGTGAAAAATATAAAGAAGATTGCATATCTGCGCACATTGGGAATTTCTGTTGAGGATATACGAAGCATTATATCTGAGAAAGTGACACTGCAGGAAGTGATTGAGCGGCAGAATGAAGTATTAAAAAGTCAGATTATTGATTTGAATAAGGCGAAACTCCTGTGTGAAAAGATGCTGGCTGAAGAAAGCATTAGCTACGAAAAATTACAGGTAGAACGATATGTAGCAGAGCTGCAGGGGTACTGGAAGGATAATCAGACTATTTTTAAGCTGGATTCAGTCAGCTTTTTGTATATATGGGGAAGTATGCTTACTTGGACAGCGATTACTGTATTGTGCCTGATTATTGGGATCGTGTCTTATTCTAAGCTGCCCACAGAGATTCCGGTACAATGGAATAATGGCGTGGCGACATCGTTGGTAAATAAAAACTGGATTTTTATTTGTCCGGTTATATGCATCCTGATCCGTTATCTGCTAAAACCTCTTATCTATGCGAAATTACAGATGAACAATTATTATGGAGAATTTATAACAGAGTATTTGATCAACTATATGTGTTTTATTGTGCTGTCAATAGAAGTTTTTTCAATACTTTTTACTTTCGGAGTGGTAAAAAGTATTGTAGTAGTATTGTTTGTGAACACGGTAGTTTTTATTGGATTGTTGGCAGTTGGTTTAACTAAAATGGATTTAAACAAAAAAGCGTCTATATGATCCGCTGCCTGCCCGGCTTTTCTGATCTTGTGATTTTTTATGACAGGAATGCGGCTGTCCTATGATAAATAATGAAGGAGTGCATTCTTACGTTCGAGTGCATCGGTTTTTCCAAGGTCATACATTTCCTGGATTTTTGCCACATTTCTTTCGATGCGCCTGATCGGGACATATCTTGAGGGTCTGAATACGAAGATACGTCCTGCAGCTTCCAGTTCAAGTACCTGTTCCAGCTGTTTGTTATATGTTTTATACCGGCTGTTGATCGCGGATACGAGACGGGGGTACTTTCTGTAATATAATTTTGGAAGCATGGCGGGGCTCTTTTTCTTGCGGTAATCCCTTGGCCTGGTGAGGACTACGATTATTTTCTCGTAATTCATGCGCAGTAGCCGGTCGATCGGGATACTGTCCGCAATCCCTCCGTCCAAGTATAGCTGACCGTTTATGGAGACTGGTCTGGACAGGAAAGGCATGGAGCCGGATGCACGCAGGTATTCAAGCTGGTCTTCTTTTTCCAGATCATCCAGCCTTATATATTCAGCTTTTCCGGTGTTCATATTTGTGACCACTGCATAGAAATCTTCTTTCGCGTTTCGGTACGCTTCGAAATCGACAGGGTCGAGATCGGTTACAAGCTTATGAAAGCAGAACTCTTCGTTCATAATGTTTCCAGTGGTGAGGAGCGAATGGAATCCTATGTAATCTTTATTTGCGGCGTATTTTCTGTTGTATCGCAGGACGCGTCCGATCTGCTTTGATTTATAATTCATCCCAAATAGAGCACCTGCTGATACGCCGATGATCCCGTCGATGGGAATTTTATTTTGCATCAGTACATCGAGTACGCCCGCAGTATACATTCCACGCATAGCGCCGCCTTCGAGGAGCAATCCGGTTGTCATGTAGTTTCACTTCCTTTTTATTCGTTCGCAAAATATAGATTTGTGCTGTGCCGGATTTTAATTTTAGCGCGTTCTGCAGTAGAAATCAATGTTTTTGTGGTCAGAGATGGCGCTGATTTTTCTTTACAATATCCTGGCGTAGGGTATAATGGAGATGAAAAACGGCGTGAAGGCTCACGCGGGAAACAGACGTGGCGTAAGAAGTCTGCCGAAGGTCAGAAAAAGAAATCATGATACGGAACAGACAGGAAAATGATCACACAGGAAAGGGAGAAGCTGGAGGATAGAAGATGCAGGGTGCGATTTTTGATATGGATGGGCTGATGTTTGACACAGAAAAAATATACAGGAATGTATGGGATCATCTGCCGGAAGAGTTTGGCTTTCCGGCATGTCCGGGGCTGGGAGAGGCAGTCTGCGGAACGAGCGGGGAGGATTTAAAGCGCATTGTCCGGGAGCATATTCCGGGGATTGACGCGGACGCATTTATGGATGCGGGATATGCGCGGGTACATGATACGGTACTGGCGGTGCAGCCGGATGAGAAGCCCGGGCTGCATGAGATAATAGGATTTTTGAAAGCGCGGGGGTTCCAGCTGGCAGTGGCGAGCGGAAGTCCTCAGGAGATTATTGAGTTGAATATAAAACGGGCAGGTCTGACAGAAGCCTTCGGCGCAGTCGTCAGCGGTTTTTGTGTTCCGCGGGGAAAGCCGGCGCCGGATATTTTTCTGGAATCTGCGCGGCGTATAGGCTGTGATCCGGGAGCGTGCTATGTCTTTGAGGACGGAGCGAACGGCATTCGGGCAGGCGCGGCGGCCGGCTGCGTGACAGTGATGATCCCGGACCTGACGGCGCCTGATGAGGAGCTGCGCGCTCTGTGCGCAGGGATCTTTCCGGGACTTTTGGAAGCAATGCGCGCAATAGAGGAGGGGCGTTTGCCTGGACACGCAACAAAAATGAACAAAATGTAAACATATCATTAATTATTGTGAAAAGTGTTGAAAAAAAAGATATAACCCACTATAATATCAACGAAAATGACAAAAAGAGTGGGGTGAGGTTCAGATGGTCAGCAAGAAAATAGTCGTGAATAAGGATCAGGGGTTTGATATTGAAACTGCTGAGGTTATAGCGGCGGCAGCGGAGACCTACGAGTCAAGGACAGAGATCCTGTACAAGTATAACATTGTAAATGCAAGAAGCCTGTTAAATATTGTTTCTGCAGCGATCGTCAAAGGCGATCAGGTCGAATTCAGATGTGAAGGACCGGATGAGGATCAGGCTCTTGCAGGTATTTTGTCAGCACTTGCAAAGGTAAAATAATACAGTCTGGATGATACAGGCGGTGGAGAAGGCTGTGCGGTTACGGATTGCTGCGCAGCCTTTTTTCATAAAAGAGACCGGTCAGGAACCACAAAGGCGCATAGTCAAGGCGTATTACGCCATTTACGTGGTAACGGGAATCGCTGTAATCCCAGGGACAGCAGCCGCGTTTTTTCAGATACATGCCGGAGGTGTATTCTACGGTGAAGATACCCAGCATATAGATCAGCCCGCGGGTCACAGTCCGGCAGCTCTTTAACAGTGCAGAAAGCGGGGAGATCAGTGACGCCATACCATAGATCGGAAACATGCGCAGGGAAGAAAAGCCCATCAGTTTCGGATCGTGCCGGAGCAGGGAATTGAGTCCTGTCCAGAGTACTTCGATGCACCAGCCGTACATGCCGCAGCGGATAAATTTTAAATGCATGGGATACCTCCGTGTATTGCTGTGTGTTAGTTCTATTTTTTCCGAAAATGCAGGAAATATGCAGACGCTTTTGGAAAATATATACAGACAGCCGGAGCAGGTAATTGTTGACAAAGCAGTGATAAAAGCGATAATATAAATTCAACAGGCAGATTTTTGCTGATTCAGGCAGGAATATGTCGGATAAGACAATGATATGTGACAGGCGGTACAAAAGATGAGACTGGCAAAATGGGATAATTTAAAATTTATTTTGATGTATACGGTGGTCCTTGGCCACTTTACAAATTTATTACAGACGGATTCCACGCTTCTTTCAGGCATGCAGGTGTTTGTTTACATGTTTCATATGCCTGCGTTTTTGTTTGTTTCCGGACTTTTTTCAAAGAAGACCGTGGATGAGCGCAGATACGATAAGATGTTCCCGTATCTGGTGCTGTATTTCTTTATGGTTGCCTTTCGCTTCCTCGTATATTCTGTTGCAGGCGGAAGCGTAAAAAGCATCCGGCTTTTTTCAGAGGCGGGACTGCCGTGGTTTGCGCTGGTGCTGTTCCTGTTTTATATCGTAACAGCACAGGTGAGCAGGCTGTCGCACAGCTATCTTTTGATCGTTTCCATTGGCATGGGGATGCTGGCAGGATACGCGACAAACCTTGGGTCATTTCTGTCCGGGATGCGGTTTTTTACATTTTACCCATTCTTTTTGCTGGGCTACTGCATACCGCTGGACCGTCTGACGCAGTGGACGCAGAAGCGCTGGGTAAAGGTGTCCTCAGCAGTGTTCCTGCTGGCAGTGCTTGCCGCAAGCTACCTCTATGAGCCGCAGCTCAGGAGATACATGAACTTTTTCAAGGGGAAGACAACGTATGCAAAGGTGGATATGGCAGTGTACGGGGGCATCTGCAGGGGCTTTTATTATCTCTTTGTCTTTGCTCTGATTATCGCGGTGATCGCGGTAGTGCCGTCTGTGCGGACCTGCTTTACCACATGGGGACAGAGAACCGTCCAGGTATTTGCTCTGCATATGCCGATCATCCGTGTTTTGATGCAGAATTTTCACCTGGAAGAGCACCTTGCAGCATGGATCCCGCGGTATGGCTGCGTGGTTCCCGTGCTGGCTTTGATCCTTACGATCGTACTTTCACTGCGGATATGGCAGCCATTTTTCGACTGGCTGATGCATGGCGGACGAAAAAAAGCGCGCGTGACCGCTTAAAAAAGAAATGGAGAAGAACGATGAGCTTTTATAATGATTATGGAAGGTTTGGAGAACAGACCGCATTTCTGGATGACAGAGGAATATCTCTGACATACCGTGAGCTGGAACAATGGACGATGCGAAGGAAGGAGGACTGCGGGCTGCGTCCGCGCTCTCTGGCATTCGTGCTCTGTGAAAACAGCGTCGGATCTGCGCTTGGATATCTGACGTTCCTGCGTGCAGAGATCGTGCCGCTGCTTCTGGACCGGAAGATCGACCGCGACCTGCTTGACCATCTGATGGAGGTATATCGGCCGGAGTATTTGTATTATCCGGCAGATACACAAGAGCGCTTTGGGGACTCTGTACGTGTGCTGCATGAGGAGTATGGGTACGTACTGGCGGAAGTGCCGGATGCGCCGCATACCGTTTTGTATGAAGAGCTTGCGCTGCTGCTTACGACCTCCGGGTCAACCGGAAGCCCCAAGCTGGTGCGCCAGAGCTACAAAAACATCCAGTCGAATGCGGAAGCGATCGCCGAGTACCTGGAGCTGGATGAGGCACAGCGCCCGGTGTCAACGCTGCCGATGAACTATACCTATGGTCTGTCTGTGATCAACAGCCATTTGCAGGTCGGTGCAACGATTCTGCTTACAGACAAGACGATGATGATGAAAAAGTTCTGGGATTTTATGAAGGAGCATCAGGCGACCTCGATCGCAGGCGTTCCATTTACCTATGAGCTGTTAAAGAAGATCCGGTTCTTTAAGATGGATCTTCCTGCGCTGCAGTATATGACACAGGCCGGTGGAAAGCTGTCGCCGGAGCTTCACAGGGAGTTTGCTCAGTGGGCGGTGGAGCACGGCAAAAAGTTTATTGTCATGTATGGCCAGACGGAAGCGACGGCACGTATGGCGTATCTTCCGGCGGACAAAAGCCTGGAAAAATACGGGAGTATGGGGATCGCGATCCCGGGCGGCAGTTTTTCCCTGATCGATGCGGATGGTGAGGTGATCAATGCGCCGGAACAGGTTGGTGAGCTTGTTTATGATGGCGATAATGTAACGCTGGGCTATGCGCAGTGCAGAGAAGATCTGCAAAAGGGCGATGAGCGGGGCGGACGGCTGATCACAGGGGATATGGCAAAGCGCGATGCAGACGGATTTTATTACATTGTGGGCAGAAAAAAACGTTTCCTGAAAATATTCGGTAATCGTGTGAATCTGGACGAGATCGACCGTATGATCAAGACGCGTTATGAGGGCATGGATTGTGCTTCCACAGGTGTGGATGACCGGATGCAGACCTTTATCACACAGGAGCAGTATATTGATGAGGTGCGCCGGTATCTGTCAAACACAACGCATTTAAGCGAGTCTGCTTTTACTGTGCGTTACATTGAAGCAATACCAAAAAATGAAGCAGGAAAGACGCTCTATAAAGAGCTGCCGGTATGAGTGGGGCAGGTGTGAACATCGCCCATGACGGATCCGGGAGAAAAATAAAAGACACAAATGCAAATATATGGAGGAAAAAGATTGAAAATGAGAAGTAGAGGGTATCCATTCCCTTAAGTACACGACAAATAAGCCATCTTTCGGTGGCTGCTTTAAAAATTGAATATTAGAAATGTTAAGGTTATGCAGTTGCTGACTTGATTTTATAACCTTGATTCCTTGCTATGATGATTGCCTGCTCTACTGTAATCTCACGGTCCGCAGGCGGTAGGTCGGATTTTTGGTAAAGTTCTGCATTATAGTTTTCCCCGTTCTTCAACATGTGGTATAATGCGGTAAGAAGCATTCTTGCTATTGCAAGGATTGCTTTCTTGTGACCGCGACGCTTTCTGATACGGAGATAACGGTTACGCATTTCAGGATGCTTAGTGCTTTTTACGACAGCGTTTGCGCACTGTACTAAAAGCGGTTTGATGTAGCATCCGGCCTTGGACACCCGGACAGATTTTTTCTTCCCTGCACTTTCATTGTTGGTTGGTGTAAGCCCAGCCCATGAGCACAAGTGTTTCGCCGAAGGAAAAGCCTCCATATTGGTACCGATTTCGGAAATGATTCCGATGGCAGTGAAAGTACTGCTGATACCAGGAGCGGTTTGAAGAATGGAAAGTTCCTGCTGATAGGGAGCGGCGAGCGCAAGAATGAGTTCTTCAAGCTCTGCTTTCCGGGATTCAAGGTTTTCATAATGAGCTTTGATTACTTTGAGTTTGCCAGCCTGTTCCGGAGTGATATAGCCATCAATGGCATTGCGAAGCTCGGGAAGTTTTTTCTTCAGGCTTCTGAAAACAAGAGGTTCAAGGTCAAAGGAAGTATTTGCGGGATTTTCCAAAAGTTTATCCAGTATCGCCTGAGCAGATTTGCCGAAGGTGTCCGAAACAACGTTTCCCAACTGGATATTGGAAACCGTGAGACAGTTCTGCAAACGATTCTTTTCGCTTGATTTGAAGCAGGTTAGTTTGAAACGGTAACGCATTAGGTCGCGAAGCTGGCGAATGTCAGCAGGTGGCATAAAGCTTCCGGCAACAAGGTCATGCTTAAACAGGTCAGCAATCCATTTGGCATCTTTTTTGTCAGTTTTCTTTCCACGGATAGCCTTAACATATTTAGGATGAGCAAGGACAATCGAACAATCCGATTCCAAGATGTTATAAACAGGGATCCAGTATTTACCGGTAGATTCCATACAGACATCCTTGCAATTGCGATCGAGTAACCACTGTAACAAAGTTTTCAGACCGCTCGTGTAGGTCGAAAACCGGCGGCTCTCGTAAGAAGTGACACCTTTATCGTTAGTAGAAGCGATACAGGCAACTACAAAAGTCTTGTGGACATCAATGCCACAGCAGATTTTGTACACGATTTTTAAAGCCATAGGGACTCCTTTCAGAACCAGAAGGTTCACTAAAGATTATAGGGAGAGACGGCATTGACTGAACGCCTAAGCCATAAACGAGAATGTTTATACAAAGATAAGATTACGTGCTTGAAATCACACTTATTTGTGCTTGAAAAGGCGGACTACACATATAAACATACGGTCATCCGGCAAGCCGGACAGCCCACTCACCTCCCCGTGATTTGTAGTATACCGAGTTCCCTATAAGAAGAATTATAAAGAAAAAATAAGCTCAGGAAAACATTTTCATAACGTTTTGTGCCTGAGCGAAGCGAAAGGAATGGATATAAACATGGAAAAGATTATTGAAATACTTAGCAGCTTAAAATCAGGTGTGGATTTTCGCACGGCGCAGGGGATCGTGACAGACAAGATCATTGATTCGATCGATATTGCAACGATGATCTCCATGCTGGAAGACGAATTTGACATTGAGATCAGTATGGAATATATGGAAAACGAAAATTTTGATTCTGTCGAGGCGATCTGGGAGATGGTACAGGAGATTCAGGAAGGCTGATACGGAGGGAGCTATGACAATCACATCAGCAAGATTTCTTGCATTTTTTTTCGTAAGTATTGTCGTATTTTTTGTCTGTCCGGTGAAACGGCGGTGGCTTGTGCTTCTGGCTGGCAGCATTTATTTTTATGTTGTCGCAGGAGCGCTTAAGTTCCTGCCGTTTCTTGTGTTCACCTCAGCTGTCGTATGGCTGTGCGCAAGACAGATCGGTCTGCTGTATGAGGAACAGGACGAAGCGCTTCGCGCACCGGGGATGGACCGGAAGGCAAAAAAGGAAATAAAAGAAGGCTACAAAAAAAGAGCAAAGCGTTTTTTGCTTCTTGCGCTGGTACTGTGCATCGGATTTCTCTGTGTGACAAAGTTTACACGGTATGCGGTGCGGTATCTGAATCTGATCGCTCTGTCATTAAACGGAAGCGAACCGTTTCATGCGAAATGGCTTCTCGTACCGCTGGGGATTTCTTACTATACTTTTTCTACAGTGGGGTATCTGCTGGATGTATACTGGAAACGGTACGCATATGAAAAGAATTTTTTCCGTTTCTTTTTATATGCGATCTATTTTCCACACATCGTACAGGGACCGATTTCCCGCTACAATCTTTTAGGGCAGGAGCTGAAAAAAGAGCTGCGCTTTGATGCAAAACGGGTAATATTCGGACTGGAACTGATGCTGTGGGGCTATTTTAAAAAACTTGTGATCGCAGACAGACTGAATATATTCGTATCAGCGGTCTTTGACGGTCAGCCGCACTCCGGGACGATATTTGTCGTTGCCATGTTTCTGGATGTGTTTCAGATTTATACCGATTTTTCCGGCTATACAGATATCGTAAGGGGAGTCTCTCAGGTATTTGGCGTAGAGCTGGAGCAGAACTTTAATCATCCATTCTTCTCAAAAACTGTGCCGGAATTCTGGCGCAGATGGCATATGACGCTTGGAGGATGGTTTAAGGATTACGTCTACTATCCATGTACGATCTCCGGTCCGGTCAAGCGGCTTAGCAAAAAGGTAAAGAAAGCATACTCAGACCGCATGGCGCGTTTTTTAGTTGTTGTGATCCCGGTCTTTACGACATGGATACTCACAGGACTGTGGCATGGGACCGGTAAGACGTATCTTTGCTGGGGATTGTATTATGGAACACTGATCACTATATCTGTCGCGTTTGCACCGGAGTTCCAGATGCTCACACAGCGTCTGCATATCCGCACAGACTGCTTTTCCTGGCGCCTGTTTCAGATGACCCGCACCTTTTTGTGCTTTATGGGAGGGCGTCTTCTGACCGTTCCGAATGGTCTTCGCCGTACGCTTCAGGTAATAAAAAGTATCTTTACTGATCCGCAGCCATGGCAGCTTACGGATGGCTCTTTGTATACCTTTGGACTTGGCAGCCGTTCCTTCTTGCTGATTGCGGTCTGCCTGCTTATCCTGTGGGCCGTGAGTATGATGCAGGAGCGGTTTAGCATCAGAGAAAAACTGGCAGAACAAAATATCGTGTTCCGATGGGCGGTTATTTATCTTGCGATCTTTGCCATTCTTATTTTCGGCGTATATGGACTCGGATATGATGCGTCTGCATTTTTATATGAACAGTATTAGGAGTCAGGGCAATGAGATTATTACAGAAATACAGAAAGTGGATCATAAAAGGGGTATGCTTTGTACTGGGATTTTGTCTGCTGTTTTGGGTGGCACAGAGGTTGCTTTCGGCAAAATGGCTTGACAGAGCGGGGCAGACGGGTGCATGGATGGAATTCCGGGAGCTGGAGCCGGATACAGTGGATGCGCTATTCCTTGGCACAAGTCATACATACTCCGGAATAGACCCGATGTATATATATGAAAATTCAGGGATTACGAGCTTCGCGCTGTCAGGACCGGGAATGCGTTTTGACCTGACGTATATGGTACTAAAGGATGCGCTTAAGACCCAGAAGCCGAAGGTTGTTTTTCTGGATATGTCATCGGTGCATTTTGACAGACAGCAGACGGAAGGACGGATTCATAAAGTGCTGGATCAGCTTCCGCTGTCGAAAGAAAAGCTGAAATTTGCCTTTCATACCGATAATGACGAGCTGAGTACGCTGGATGCGCTCTTTCCGCTGTTCCGGTATCACAGCAGATGGGAAATGCTGGAGCAGCAGGATTTCCAGTATGCAGCGGGAAGCATAGAAGCGCCGGTATGGAGAGGGCATTATGTAAATTATCGTGTGGCAGCAACAGAGTACTATTTTTATGAAGAGGGCAGGAAAGACGGAGAATGCCATATTGAAGGACGCGCCCTTGAGTGTCTGCGCAAGATCGATCAGCTGTGCAAAGACGAGGGGATACAGCTTGTCCTGTATAAGATCCCGGCTCCGACGTGGTACAAGCTGCAGTCGGACGGATCGGCGGAGCTGGCAGAGGAATTTGGCGTTCCGTTTCTGGAACTTTTTTACTGCGTGGATGAGATAGGGCTTGATCCCGCAACGGATTTCCGGGACAGGAAAAACCATCTGAACCAGTATGGCGCAGAGAAGGTGTCCGGCTATATGATGAAATATATGCAGAACAACTTCGAAATGGAAGACCAGCGAGGAAAGAATGCGGACTGGGATCAGGATCTTATTTTATATCAGGAGCGCAAGGCAGAGATCGCTTCAGGAGCGGTTGCGTAAGCTAAAGGGTGTGAAACAGAGATTATGGGACAGCTGTATGTGCGGGAGAGCGGAGCGGGAACACCGCTTCTGCTGATCCATGGTATTATCAGTGACAGCAGTTTTTTTGACGGCTGTATGCCGTACCTTCAGGAGCAGTATCATGTGCTTTCCTATGACAGACGGGGGTATGGAAACAGTACACAGTGCAGATACTGTGATTTTCGTGTGCAGACACAGGCGGAGGATGCGGCAGGCATTCTGAGAGAATATGCATCAGAACCGGCGTGGATATTTGGTAACAGCGCGGGTGGTCTGATCGCGCTTGCACTTGCGATGCAGGCGCCTGAGCTTGTAAAGGGACTTGTGCTGCTGGAGCCGTCTCTTGGGTATGATCCGGGAGAAAGAGAAAAGCTGGCAGCGTGGAACGAAGAGCTAAATGGCTATGTCCGGATGGGGAAAACGAAGCGGGCGCTGCCTGCATTTGCCCGTGTGATGGGAACGGTGTCAGAAGCGGACAGGAAAACATCTTTTGGGGAGCTAAAGCGGACATACCGGAATCTTGATAATTTTCTTTATGGTGAACTCAATGAGGTGCAGAGCTATCTTCCGGAAGAGGAGCACTTGCGGGCGATCCGGGTACCTGTTGTGATCGGGGTGACGCAGGAGGGCAGAGACAGTATATTCGCGACCTCTTCCGAAACAGCAGCCAGCTGGATCGGCTGGCCGGTCGCAACATTTCCCGGCTGTCATAATGTGGCAAAGGATATGCCCGGGGCGTTTTCGAACGTTCTTTTACAGCTTTTGCAAAAGCTGCAGGGGGAGCTTTGAAAACTTTCGATTTGAAAACTTTCTGACAAATTTTGTTGCATTATGCGGGAAGTGTGCTATAATGTGTCTGCATAAATAATAGCGAAGTAGGAATCAGCGCGTTAAGTTGTCAGCGGCTGGGGAGTCGCCCTGAACCGAAAAGCCATTCCGTGGGAATGTGTTTGCGATGCTTTTTCCGCACCCGTTGCTACAATATGAGAACATCTCATAATGTGGAGCGAATATTATTTATCAGTAATTATTAATTTCACATTAGTGGAGGTGTTTTTTGATGCAGAAAAATAAGAAAACAGCATGGGATACCCGTACACTTGTCTTTCTGGGTCTGCTGGTCGCGCTGCATATCGTGCTGGTGCGTCTGGTAGTGATCGACCTGGGGGCTTACCGTATCACAGTCGGCAGTGTCTGTACGATCCTGGCAGGACTCTGGTTTGGTCCTGTGGCAGGAGGCATGAGCGGACTGATCGCGGATCTGCTCGGCTGCGTGCTGAAGGGCTATGCAGTCAATCCGCTGATCACACTGGCGGCAGTCCTGTGGGGTGTGATCCCGGCGCTGATGCGGCCGTGGATCAGTGGAGGAAAGGTCAGAAAGACAGCTGTTATGTGCGTTGCCATAGCGGTCACAAGTATTTTGTCTACGCTGGTGTTTACGACGGCAGGACTCGTATTGATCGGAAATAATTTTTATGCGATCATACCGGGCAGAGTCATCCAGTGGGCCCTGATGACGCCGATCTACTGCGTACTGACCTGCGCGCTGTATTACAGTCCGCTCACGAATGTAGTACTGAGCGCAACGGTTGGCAGATCCGGACGCGCGGCAAATGCATGACCGGGTGCGCTTTTGACCGGGTATATCCGCAATTATAAATTACATAAGAAAGACAGCTCCAGACAGATTCCCCTTGGAGCCGTACACCGGGGGCGCTGCATTTTGCAGCGCCCCCGTAATCATATAAAAAATCGGAGGCAGCTATGAATTACAAAGAAGCGAGAACATTTATTCAGGAAATATCTGTGCGGGGAAGTATGCTGGGAATGGAGACCGTGACGAATCTCCTTGCCCTGCTGGGAAATCCGCAGGATGATCTGAAGTTTATCCACATTGCAGGAACAAATGGGAAGGGATCGGTACTCGCCTATTTATCCACGATACTGGAGCAGGCGGGATACCTTGTTGGACGCTACATATCGCCGACACTGTTTTCTTACCGGGAAAGGATACAGATCAACAGGGAGAATATCAGCAGGGAAGATTTTGCTGCGCTTGCATCGCAGGTGTGTGATGCGTACCGGGAAATGGAACGGCGCGGTATGGCGCTTCCTACCGTGTTTGAGGTAGAGACGGCGATCTCATTTTTGTATTTCAGGAAAAAAGGCTGTGATCTTGTCATGCTTGAGACGGGGCTTGGCGGCCGTCTTGACGCGACAAATGTGATAAAAACCCCGGTGCTTACCATGATCGCGTCGATCAGTATGGATCATATGGAATTCCTTGGCGATACGATCGAGCAGATCGCGTGGAATAAGGCCGGTATTATCAAGCCGCACGTTCCGGTAGTCTGTGCGCACCAGAGCGCCGGGGCGAAGCAGGTGATCGTGGAGGAGGCGGACAAACAGGGGAGCGGATATACCTTTGTACAGCCGCAGAAGATCACAGACATCTGCTATGGGATGGAAGAGCAGTCATTTGTTTATGGAGATTTCGGACGGATCGTGATCCATCTGGCGGGCAGGCATCAGATTGAGAATGCGGCCCTGGCCCTTGAGGGAGTGGCAGCGCTTCGCCGGCAGGGCTATGAGATATCAGACGGGGCAGTTGTGGCAGGCATGGAGCAGACGGTCTGGAAAGGGCGTTTTACAGCCATTCATCAAAAACCGCTTGTCATCCTTGACGGAGCGCATAATCCAGACGCGGCCAGCCGTCTTCGGGATTCTGTAGAAATGTATTTTAAGGGAAGAAAAAAATATTATATCTTTGGCGTGTTTTCTGACAAAGAATATGATAAAATTATAGACATCACGGCAGGACTGGCAGAGAGGATCTATACGGTGCAGACACCGGGAAATCCACGTGCGCTTCCGGCACAGAAGCTGGCCGAGGCAGTGGCGCGCGTGAATCCGTCAGTGGAAGCCTGCGGCGATATAAAAACAGCTGTAGAAAAAAGCTTTGCGCTGTCAGGGGACGAGGATGTGATCCTCGTGTTTGGATCCTTATCTTTTCTGGCTGAGGCAGAGCAGGCTGTTGAGCAGTATGAGAGAGTATACACAAACGGAGAACAGGGATGAGAGATTTACTGGAATTAAGAGATGAGATAGATGAGATTGACCGGCAGGTTGTCCGGCTGTTTGAGGATCGGATGAAGATCAGCGCAGAGGTTGCAGAATATAAGATTGCAAATGGGAAAAAGGTGTTTGACAAGGAGCGGGAACACGCGAAGCTTGAGACGCTGCGGATGCTGGCGTCGAATGATTTTAACCGGCATGGGGTGGAGGAACTGTTTTCACAGATCATGTCTATGAGCCGCAAGCTGCAGTATCAGCTTCTTGCGGCTCATGGGGCCGCAGGCCGCCTTCCTTTTATTGCAGTTGATGATATTGAGCGGGAGAATATCCGGGTTGTTTATCAGGGGGTTGAGGGCGCGTACAGCCATGCGGCGATGCGGGCGTATTTTGGTGAGGATGTGAACTGCTTTCATGTCAAAAAGTGGCGTGATGCTATGGAAGCGATCGCGGAAGGCGCGGCGGATTATGCAGTCCTTCCCATTGAAAATTCTTCGGCAGGCATTGTGGCAGACAATTATGATCTGCTTGTAAATTTTGAAAATTATATCGTGGGCGAGCAGATCATTAAATGTGAGCACGCGCTTCTGGGCCTGCCGGGAACAAAGCTTTCCGATATCCGGACGGTTTATTCCCATCAGCAGGCGCTTTCCCAGTGCGAGGAATATCTGGACCGTCACAGACAGTGGCAGCTTATCCCGTATGATAATACGGCGCGGGCAGCAAAGAAGGTCGCGCAGGAGAAAGACCCGTCACAGGCGGCGATCGGCAGTGTTTTTGCAGCGCAGGTGTTTGGTCTGGACGTGCTGGAGGAGCATATCTATTATAATGAGGCAAATTCAACCAGATTTATTATTGTGACAAATCAGCGGGTGTTCCGGCGGGATGCAGGAAAGATCAGTATCTGTTTTGAGCTGCCGCATGCAAGCGGAGCGCTGTACAATATCCTGTCACATTTTATTTACAATAATCTGAACATGAATCGGATCGAATCGCGGCCGATACCGGGGCGAAACTGGGAGTATCGTTTTTTTATTGATTTTGACGGAAACTTAAACGACAGTTCTGTAAAAAATGCGCTGCGGGGCATACGTGAAGAAGCGATCAACATGAAAATACTTGGAAATTATTAAGGAGAATATACGATGACAGGGATAGAGGAGCTGATCCTATACCGTGATTTTGAAAATGGGACGATCCTGCGTGATATGACATGGATCATGGATCATTACTGCGTGCAGGAGCTGCGTGAGCAGGTCCGGATAAAATTTTTCGGGTGCATGCACGCGCTTGTTGAGCTGGCAGGAGATTATGGGTTTGAGAAAAATCTGTGGCATGCGTATCTGACCTATCTTCTTGTCAATAATGAAAATGTTTTCAGTACTTCCTGCGAGATACGGGGGATCGCGCAGGGAAGCCTTTTGCGTCTGGCAAAGCACGATTTTGCGATTTTCAGGCAGCTCTTTGCCTATGACTTTGCGCCGCTTGAGCAGATGACTGGCGCGGGTGTTTTTGAGGAGATCCTGGATTATCGCAGCGCAGGCACAGGGGGCAGGGTATTTAACAGACGGATCAGCACAAGGATCTGTGAACTGGGAGAGCAGCTTGGCAATGCTGCTGATCTGGATGCATTTACACAGTATATGATCCATTTTTATCAGGAATTTGGCGTCGGAAAGCTGGGGCTGCACAAAGCGTTTCGCGTAGCGCATGGAGAAAATGGGGTGCAGATCCTGCCGATCACAAATATCCGCCATGTGAATCTGGATGATCTGGTCGGCTACGAGAGCGCAAAGAAGAAGCTCGTGGATAATACGGAGGCGTTTGTGCAGGGCAGAAAGGCAAATAACTGCCTGCTTTTTGGAGATGCCGGGACCGGGAAATCATCGAGCATCAAGGCGATCCTCAATCAGTATTATGATCAGGGGCTTCGGATGATCGAGATCTATAAGCACCAGTTCCAGGACCTGAATGATGTGATCGCACAGATCAAAAACAGAAATTATCGTTTTATCATATATATGGACGACCTCTCTTTTGAGGAATTTGAGATCGAGTACAAATATTTAAAAGCAGTCATAGAAGGCGGGCTTGAAAAAAAGCCGGATAATATCCTGATCTATGCGACCTCGAACCGCCGTCATCTGATCCGGGAAAAATTCAGCGACAATAAGGAGACGCGGGACGGGGATATTCATACGAATGATACGGTGCAGGAAAAGCTTTCGCTTGCTTCCCGCTTTGGCGTGACGATCTTTTTCGGAGCGCCGGACCGGAAAGAATTTCAGGCGATTGTGAAGACGCTGGCGGATCGCTATGGGATCTCCCTGCCGCCGGAGGAGCTGCTTGGAGAGGCAAATAAGTGGGAGCTGAGTCATGGAGGACTCTCCGGGCGTACGGCACAGCAGTTTATTGACTATCTGCTTGGACAGATAAGATAGGAGGCGCGTATGGCAGTAAAGTATTTTGCAGCCATCAGTATTGGATCGGCAGAGACAGAAATGAAGATCTTTGAATGGGGCGCAAAGAAGCCGATGCGTGAGGTGGAGTGGCTGTCCGAGCGCATGACGCTTGGACTGGATGTATATAAGAACGGACGGATCAGCAGGGAAAATATCGAAAAGCTGTGCACGGTGCTCAGGGACTTTGTGCGGCTGATGCAGGTCTACCATGTGGATGCGTACCGGGCGTGCGCAACGAGCGCTTTTCGCGAGTCGCGCAATACGGAGATCATGCAGGATTATATTGAGAAGCAGACGGGGCTTAAGATCACAGTATTAAGCAATTCGGAGCAGCGCTTTGTGGACTATAAGTCCATAGCATCTGTCACCGCAGAGTTTGAGAAGATCATTCAAAGTCCGGCGGCGATCGTTGATATCGGGAGCAGCAGCATGCAGATATCGCTGTTTGACAAGGATAAGCTGATCACGACACAGAATATCCGTATCGGAAGCGTCACGACGAAGGAGCAGCTTGCACCCTTTGCAAAAAGCAGCGGACATTTTGAGCAGCTTGTGACAGAGCTTCTGGATCATGAGCTTGCAGGCTTTGCGAAGCTGTATCAGAAGGACAGACAGTTAAAAAATCTGATCGTGATCGGAGGAAATCTGCTGGGGCTGATGACATCATACCGGGAGGAGAGCCGCAAGATCACATCGGTGACAAAGGCGCAGTTTGAGAAGGTTTATGAGGATGCGGTGCGTCTGGATCAGGATGAAATAGCGGAGCAGTACAATATATCGTATGATCAGGCAGGGCCGATCGCGCCGTCCGCCGTGTTCTGCCGCTGCCTGATGGAAAATCTGGGGGCGCAGACGCTTTGGTTTCCGGATTACAGTCTGTGTGACGGGCTGGCATATGACTATGGCGTAAAGAATCGGTATCTGAAAAACAGCCACGATTTTGAAGAGGACATTATCGCTGCAGCGCGCAGCATCGCCAAGCGCTACAAGTGCAATCAGGCGCATATCCGCAATCTGGAGGAGATCGCGCTTCTGGTATTTGACCGCATGAAAAAGGTGCATGGCATGGGAAAAAGAGAGCGGCTGCTGCTTCAGATTTCCATTATCCTGCACAACTGCGGGAAGTTTATCAGCCTGGAAAATGTATCGGAGTGCGCATACTATATTATCATGGCGACGGAGATCATCGGGCTTTCTCACACAGAGCGGGAGATGATCGCGTACACCGTCAAGTTTAATACAAGCCCGTTTGAAAATTATGAGGATCTTGCCGTGCGCACGGCGCTGACCCGGTCAGAATATATGGTCGTTGCGAAGCTGACAGCGATTTTGCGTATAGTGAATGCGCTGGATCGCACACACCGGCAGAAATGCAGGAATGTGACCGTGACATTAAAAGAGCATGAGCTGCGGATCACGATCGCAAGCGCCGCAGATCTTTCGCTTGAGGCGGGTACCTTTGAGAGCAAGGCAGAGTTTTTTGAGGAAATTTTTAATGTGCATCCTGTATTGAAGCAGAGAAAACAGATGTAGGAGGAAGCGTCATGGCGGAATTTGATTTTGGAAAGCCGGAATATTTTACAAACAGAGAGTGCAGCTGGCTGGGATTTAACAGCCGTGTTTTAAGCGAAGCCAGGGATAAGAGCCTGCCGCTTCTGGAGCGTCTGAAATTTCTGAGCATCACTGCGTCGAATCTGGATGAATTTTTTATGGTGCGGGTCGCTTCTCTCAAGGATATGGTGCATGCAAAATATACAAAAAGAGATATTGCGGGGCTGACTCCGTCGGAGCAGCTTGCAAAGATCGCGGATCAGGCGCACGAGCTTGTAGCGGTGCAGTATTCTACCTATAACCGTTCCCTGCTTCCTCAGATGAAGCTCGCCGGGCTTGAGGCAGTGACGGAGCATGAGCGGATGACAGAGCAGCAGAAGCAGTATGCAGATAAATACTTTGAAGAAAATGTATACCCGGTATTGACGCCGATGGCGATGGATCCTTCCAGACCCTTTCCGCTTGTGCGCAATAAGACGCTTAACATCGGCGCTCTGATCTCAAAAAAGGGCGAAAAGGGAAAAGCGGAGTTTGCGACTGTACAGGTGCCTTCTGTGCTGCCAAGGATCGTGGAGCTGCCGCCGTCTGAGAGCGGGCAGAAGTGTGTGATCCTTCTGGAGCAGCTGATCGAGCGCAATATTGACAAACTGTTTTTAAACTACGATGTCGTATGCGCGCATCCGTACCGGATCATGCGCAATGCCGATCTGTCCTATGATGGAGATGAGGCGGCGGATCTGTTAAAGGAGATTCAAAAGCAGCTGAAAAAGCGTCAGTGGGGCGAGGTGATCCGGCTGGAGATTGAAGAAAAAATGCATCCGAAGCTCCTTAAGATACTAAAATCAGAGTTTCAGGTAAAGGAAGAGGATATTTACAGGATCAATGGTCCGCTTGACCTGACCTTTCTGATGAAGCTGTACGGCCTGGAGGGGTTTGACGGACACCGGTACAGACCGTACCGCCCGCAGCCGGTCCCGGGAATGAATGATGAGGAGGATATTTTTACCCAGATCCGAAAGGGGGATATCCTGCTGCACCATCCGTATATGACGTTTGATCCTGTGGTGCAGTTTATCCGTCAGGCATCTGTTGATCCGGATGTACTTGCGATCAAGCAGACGCTTTATCGTGTGAGCGGGAATTCACCGATTGTTGCCGCTCTTGCGCAGGCAGCGGAGAACGGCAAGCAGGTGTCTGTGCTGGTAGAACTCAAGGCAAGATTTGATGAGGAAAATAATATTATCTGGGCAAAAATGCTGGAAAAAGCGGGATGCCATGTGATCTATGGCCTGCTGGGGCTTAAGACGCACAGTAAGATCACGCTGGTGGTGCGCCGTGAGGAGGACGGGATCCGCAGATACGTCCATCTCGGGACCGGAAACTATAATGATTCTACGGCAAAGCTCTACACGGACTGCGGAATCCTGACATGCTCGGAACCGATCGGTGAGGATGCGACCGCTGTGTTTAATATGCTTTCCGGCTATTCAGAGCCGAAGCACTGGAACCGCCTGGTGCTGGCTCCGATCTGGATGCGCAAGCGTTTTATGCGGCTGATCCAGCGCGAAACCCAGCATGCAAGGGACGGCAAGCCGGCGAGGATCATTGCAAAGATGAACTCCCTGTGCGACAAAGAGATCATAGAGGCGCTGTATGAGGCGTCAGCCGCAGGTGTGGAGATCGATCTGATCGTAAGAGGGATCTGCTGTCTGAAGACGGGGATACCAAAGGTGAGCGAGCACATCCATGTCCGTTCGATCGTTGGAAATTTTCTGGAGCATGCCCGTATCTTTTACTTTCAGAATGGCGGAAATGAGGAGTTCTACATGGCAAGCGCGGACTGGATGCCCAGAAATCTCGATAAACGTGTTGAGATCCTGTTTCCGATCGAGGATCCGGGAATTAAGGAGCGCGTACGTCATATTTTGCAGATTCAGCTTGAGGATAATGTAAAAGCGCATATCCTGCAGCCAGATGGAAGCTATGAAAAAGTAGATAAGCGCGGCAAGGTACTGCTGTGCGCGCAGGATTATTTCTGTGAAGAGGCAAAGCAGCTGGCGGCGGAGGAGCCCGGGGCCATCAGGAGCCACGTGTTTGTGCCGGCAGAGGCGGCTCAGTGAAGCAGGAAAGGAGAGGCAGAGATGTATCGTGATAATACAAAAGTGGTAAGGATTGGCGATCGCGCAATCGGAGGCGGAAATCCGATCCTGATCCAGTCTATGACAAATACGAGGACAGAGGATGTGGCTGCGACGGTTGCGCAGATCCATTCCCTGGAGAAGGCGGGCTGTGATATTATCCGCTGTGCAGTTCCGACGATGGAGGCGGCAGCAGCACTTCGGGAGATCAAAAAGCAGATAAGTATTCCGCTTGTTGCAGATATTCATTTTGATTATAAGCTGGCGATCGCAGCGATCGAGGCGGGGGCGGACAAGATCCGTATTAATCCCGGCAATATCGGAAGCGCCGACCGTGTGCGGGCAGTTGTCGATGCGGCGCGGGAGCGCCATATTCCGATCCGCGTAGGGGTAAACAGCGGTTCTCTGGAAAAGGAGATCGTTGAGCGCGACCACGGCGTAACGGCAGAGGGGATCGTAGAAAGCGCGCTCCGGCAGACCGCCGTGATCGAGGATATGGGGTACGATAATCTGGTGATCAGTATTAAAGCGTCTGATGTGATGCTGTGTACGGCAGCGCATAAGCTGCTTGTCGACAGGACGGACCATCCGCTGCATGTCGGCATCACAGAGGCGGGGACACTGCTTTCTGGAAATATCAAGTCTGCGATCGGACTTGGCCTGATACTCTCCGAGGGGATCGGGGATACGATCCGCGTATCCCTGACAGGAGATCCGCGGGAGGAAGTAAAGTCTGCAAAGCTGATCCTGCGCACACTCGGTCTTAGAAAGGGCGGGATTGAGGTCGTCTCCTGCCCGACCTGCGGCCGGACAAAGATCGATCTGATCGGGCTGGCCAATCAGGTTGAGGCAATGGTGGAGGATATTCCGCTTGATATAAAGGTGGCAGTCATGGGCTGTGTAGTCAACGGCCCAGGCGAGGCGAAGGAAGCAGATATTGGTATTGCCGGAGGTAAGGGCGAAGGTCTGCTGATCAAAAAGGGCGAGATCGTGCGCAAGGTGCCGGAGGATGAGCTGCTTTTTGTGCTTCGGGAAGAGCTGCTTCACTGGAATGACAGATGTTTATGATCGACAGGAGCGATTTTCATGTTAAAACCGTTTTTTGAAGTTTTCCCGGTTCTTGAACTGAGTGACGATCTGCACGGCCTGCTTGAGTTCGTGCAGGTCGCGCGTGTGACGATGAACCGGGAACGCACGTTTATGCACGTGTATCTGGAAAGCGAAAAGCTGATTTACAAAAAAGATATTATTGAGATCGAGCAGGCTATTAAAAACCAGCTTTTTTATGATGCGCAGACAACTGTGAAGATCATTGAAAAATTTCATCTGTCCAGACAGTATACGCCGCGAAAGCTTATGTCTGTGTACGAAGACAGTATTTTACTGGAGCTTAAAAATTACAATGCGCTTCTTTACAGCCTTTTGCGCGAGTCGGAGCAGGTATTCTCCGATGAGGAGACCCTGTGTCTGAAGGTGCCGGATACGGTTATCGCAGATGGCAAGGAGGAGGAGCTTTTATCTATTCTGGAAAAGATTTTCTGTGAGCGCTGCGGGATGAATTTCCATGTCAGTACACAGCGCGTTCTGCCAAAAGAGAATAAAAAACGGCAGATGCAGGAGCTTGAGCTGGAGCAGGAGGTTGCTGCGATCGCGAAAAATTATGCGGCTGTAAAGGAAAATGAATCACAGGATACAGAAAACGCACAGAGTGACGGGAAAAAGAGGCAGGGAAGGGCAGCAGGAAAACCTGCCGGAGAGAAACGATCGTCCGAAGCTGCTGCATCAGGCGCAGGCATCCAGAAGGAGGCACCCAAAAAGAAGAGCTTTTATCAGTCGGGCGATCGCTATGGCGGCAGGCGCTGTGATAACCCAGATGTGATCTATGGCCGGGACTTCGATGGAGAGGCGATACCGATCGAGGCGATCACCGGAGAAATCGGGGCAGTCACGATCCGCGGTCAGGTACTTAGTGTGGAGCTTCGTGAGCTGCGAAATGAAAAAATGCTGTTTATTTTCAGTATGACAGATTTTACAGATTCCATCGGCATCAAGCTGTTTATGACGAAGGAGCAGGGGGAAGAGCTTGCGTCTTCGATCAAGGCAGGCGCATTTCTGATGCTTACGGGAGTGACGACGATCGACCGTTTTGACAGTCAGCTGACGATCGGAAATGTCAGAGGGATCAAAAAAATCGCAGATTTCAGGCAGAAGCGGGAGGATACATACGCACAGAAGCGTGTAGAGCTGCACTGCCATACAAAAATGAGCGATATGGATGGCGTCTCCGATGTAAAAGATATCATCAAGCGTGCCATCAGCTGGGGGCATCAGGCGATCGCGATCACGGACCACGGAGCGGTACAGGCTTTCCCGGATGCGAACCATGCGGTGCCGAATGATGGAAGCTTTAAGGTCATCTACGGGATGGAAGCATATCTTGTGGACGACCTCAAGGAGATCGCGACAAATACAAAGGGACAGAGTCTGGATGAAACATTTGTTGTTTTCGACCTGGAGACCACCGGATTTTCGCCGGAACAAAACAGGATCATTGAGATCGGAGCAGTGAAGGTGGCGAACGGGAAGATCACAGACCGCTTCAGTACCTTTGTCAACCCGGAGGTGCCGATCCCATTTCGTATTGAGGAGCTGACCGGGATCAATGATCATATGGTGCTCGATGCACCTGTGATCGAAACAGTACTGCCAAAGTTCCTGGAGTTTTGTGAGGGCTGCATTATGGTGGCGCACAACGCTTCCTTTGATATGAGCTTTATAGATAAGAACTGTGAGCGGCAGGGACTGCCCTGTGATAAGACAGTGGTGGACACGGTGGCAATGGCGCGTGTGCTGCTGCCAAATCTGAACCGGTTTAAGCTGGATACGGTGGCGAAGGCGCTTGGCGTCTCTCTGGAAAATCACCACAGGGCAGTAGATGACGCGGCATGTACCGCAAATATTTTTGTAAAATTTCTGGAGATGCTCGGCAAGCAGGAGATAAGGACGCTCGAGCAGCTTAATGCGCTCGGAAAGTCATCTGAGAGCCAGATTAAAAAGCTGCCGACGTATCACATCATATTGCTCGCAAAAAATGATGTGGGGCGGGTGAACCTGTACCGCCTTGTTTCCTGGTCGCATCTGCAGTATTACGCGCGCCGCCCGCGCGTACCAAAAAGCATACTGCAAAAATACAGGGAGGGTCTGATCATCGGCTCCGCCTGTGAGGCAGGAGAGCTGTATCAGGCGCTGCTGCGCGGCTCGCCGGAGCAGGAGGTGGCGCGCCTCGTAGATTTTTATGACTATCTGGAGATCCAGCCGCTTGGCAACAATATGTTCATGACGCGCGAGGACCGGGAGGACCGCAAGACGGTCGAAGACCTGAAGGACCTCAACCGCCGTATCGTAGAGCTTGGAGCACAGTACGGAAAGCCTGTTGTGGCGACGTGCGATGTCCATTTCCTTGATCCGCAGGATGAGGTCTACCGGCGGATCATCATGGCGAGCAAGGGCTTTAAGGATGCGGATGATCAGGCGCCGCTGTATCTGCGTACGACAGAAGAGATGCTTGCGGAGTTTGCTTATCTTGGAGAGGAAAAGGCGCAGGAGGTCGTGATCGACAATACGGTTATGATCGCAAATATGTGTGAGCGCATTTCACCGGTGCGCCCCGACAAGTGTCCGCCGGTGATCGAGAATTCAGATCAGATCCTGCGTAATCTCTGCTATGAGAAAGCGCATGAAATCTACGGGGAGGATCTCCCGGAAATCGTCTCCGAGCGTCTGGAGCGTGAGCTCAACTCGATTATTTCAAACGGGTTTGCCGTGATGTATATTATTGCGCAGAAGCTGGTGTGGAAATCAAATGCAGACGGCTATCTGGTCGGATCGAGAGGATCCGTCGGGTCCTCTTTTGTTGCCACCATGTCCGGTATCACAGAGGTGAATCCGTTAAGCCCGCATTATTATTGTCCGAACTGTCATTACAGTGATTTTGAATCAGAGGAAGTCAGAAAGTATGCGGGAATGGCGGGCTGTGATATGCCGGATAAGGACTGCCCGAAGTGCGGGACTCCTCTGAAAAAGGAAGGATTTGATATCCCGTTTGAGACGTTTCTTGGATTTAAGGGGAACAAAGAGCCGGATATTGACCTGAACTTTTCCGGAGAGTATCAGAGTAAGGCACATAAATACACAGAGGTGATCTTCGGGGCAGGGCAGACGTACCGTGCGGGAACGATCGGTACACTTGCGGACAAGACGGCGTTTGGCTATGTGAAAAAGTATTATGAGGAGCGTGACCAGAGAAAGAGAAACTGTGAGATCGACCGTATCGTGCAGGGATGCGTCGGCGTGCGCCGTACGACGGGACAGCATCCGGGAGGTATTATCGTGCTTCCGCTCGGTGAGGAGATCTATTCGTTCACTCCGGTACAGCATCCGGCAAATGATATGACAACGGATATTGTCACGACACATTTTGACTATCATTCGATCGACCACAACCTGTTAAAGCTCGACATACTCGGACACGATGATCCGACCATGATCCGTATGCTGGAGGATCTCACTGGCATTGATGCAAAGAAGATCCCGCTTGATGACCCGGATGTCATGTCGCTGTTTTCGAGCACAAAAGCACTCGGCATCACACCGGAGGATATGGGAGGAGTACCGCTTGGCTCTCTGGGCATCCCGGAGTTCGGTACAGAGTTTGCGATGCAGATGCTTATTGACACGAAGCCGCAGTATTTTTCTGATCTGGTGCGGATCGCCGGACTGGCACACGGTACGGATGTGTGGCTTGGCAATGCGCAGACACTGATCCAGGAGGGAAAGGCAACCATTTCCACGGCGATCTGTACGCGAGATGATATTATGATCTATCTGATCGGAAAAGGGATGGACAGCGAGCTTTCCTTTACGATCATGGAGAGCGTGAGAAAAGGTAAGGGATTAAAGCCGGAGTGGGAGCAGGCGATGATCGAACATGAGGTGCCGGACTGGTATATCTGGTCCTGTAAAAAGATCAAATATATGTTCCCGAAGGCGCATGCGGCGGCGTACGTGATGATGGCATGGCGTATCGCTTACTGCAAGATTAATTATCCTCTGGCGTATTACGCAGCGTATTTCAGCATCCGTGCATCAGGGTTTGATTACGAACTGATGTGTCTCGGGAAGGAGAAGCTTCTGTATCACATGCATGATTATGAGAAAAGGATGGATACACTCAGCAAAAAAGAGCAGGATACGTACAAGGATATGAAGAGCGTGCTTGAGATGTACGCCCGGGGATTTGAGTTTGCTCCGATTGATGTCTACCGGGCACAGGCAGTACGTTTTCAGATCGTGGATAATAAAATTATGCCATCGTTCAGCTCGATCTCCGGCCTGGGTGACAAGGCTGCTGCTGCGATCGTGGATGCGGCAAAGGATGGGCCGTTCCTTTCCAAGGATGATTTCCAGACGCGGACAAAGGCGAGCAAGACAGTGACAGATCTGCTTTCCGATCTGAAGATCCTGGACGGTCTGCCGGAATCCAACCAGCTCTCCCTGTTTGATACACTGGCCGGATAATGCGGCGCGCAGACGCCAGATCTGGTTTACCGAAGAAAGGATTTATCATATATGAGTTTATTTGAAAAGTTCTATCCGGATGCATATCTGGATTCGACATATGTAATTGATTTTGACGAATTGTATAAGACAGGTTACAGAGGTGTGATCTTTGATATTGATAATACGCTCGTGCCGCACGGCGCTCCTGCTGACGAGCGTGCGAAGAAGCTGTTTGCGCATTTGAAAGAGCTGGGCTTTTCCTGTTGTCTGCTCTCCAACAACCAGCGTCCGAGAGTGGAGATGTTTAATGAGGAGATAGGCGTACACTTTATTGAGAATGCGCACAAGCCTTCGACGAAGAATTATCTGCGCGCGATGGAGCTGATGCACACGGACAAAAAAAATACGCTTTTTGTAGGCGATCAGCTTTTTACCGATGTATACGGCGCGAGACGGACAGGGCTGTATTCGATTCTCGTAAAACCGATCCACCCCAAGGAAGAGATCCAGATTGTGCTGAAACGATATCTGGAAAAGGTTGTTTTGTATTTTTACAAAAGAGACCGGAAAAAATGTGCAGATAAGTAAGGTGAAGGATTGCTTTATGAGATTATTAGTGGTAGAGGATGACGCGGGGCTGGCAACCGGGATCGGATTTTACATGGAACGGGAAGGCTATGAGGTGATCCATGCAGGGACACTGAGGGATGCGGCGAAGAAGCTTGAGGAGGAATGTCCGGATGTTGTCCTGCTGGACTTAAATCTGCCGGATGGCGACGGGCTTGACTTTTGCCGGAATGTAAGGAAAACGTCACAGGTGCCGGTGATCATGCTGACGGCGCGCGATATGGAGACGGATGAGGTGCAGGGGCTTTTGTGCGGAGCGGATGATTACCTGACGAAACCGTTTTCCCTGGCTGTTTTAAAGGCACGGCTGGATACGGTGATGCGCCGGAGCCGCGCCGGAAACTGCATGGATCCGGAAGAAGAGGCGCAGGAGACTGCGGACAGAGAGAACCAGCCGGAGCTTGTCGGAGGAGGGATACGGCTTCTCACCGGAAAAATGAAGGTATACTGTGACGGGAAGGAAGTCGACTGTAGTGTGACAGAGTACCGTCTGTTGCAGTATCTGATGGAAAACTGCGGACAGGTTATGCTAAAGGAGCAGATCCTTGCACACGTGTGGGACAATAGCGGCAGCTTTGTCGATGAGAATACATTACAGGTTGCTATCCGCAGGCTTCGCCGGAAGCTGAACGACGACGGGGCGCAGCCAGGGCATATTCGGACGGTCCGGGGGATGGGCTACATTTTTACAGGGTGACTTGTTCCGAGTTTTGTAGTATAATAAAATACTGGAGATGAAATGAGAAAACAGAAAGATCACAGAGGATATAACAGCAGGAATACAGCGACAGGCGCGCCGGGGCAGAAAAGAACCGGCAGGAAGAGCAGTCCTCCCAGACACAGGAAATCGGGGACAGAAGCAAGGCCGCGCAGAGTTCTTTCCGTCACGAACCTGTTGCTGGGATGGATCGGTTTTTTATTTATCGCAGCTTTTTCTGTGGTGCTGGTCCTGAATCTGCGCACGATATATTACTTTGATATCCAGGCGCAGCAGCTTGTGCAGCAGACCGGACTTTCCGAGCAGGAGATCCGAAAGAATTATGATACGCTGATAGACTATAATCTGATGACAAAACGTGTAAAAAAACTGGAATTTCCGGATTTCCCGATGTCAGAGCAGGGAGAGCTTCATTTCCGTGAGGTAAAGCGTATTTTTATTGCGGTCCAGGTGCTGTGCGTGGTCTGCGGTGCGGTTACGGCGATCGGGCTTGTCAGAAAGCTTTTGCACCGGGACTATGGGAGCCTGAAGCTGATGTCCATCTTTACGGTTCTGATCCCGGCTATACTGGGCGTGCTGGCAGTGTGGGACTGGGAAGCATTTTTTACCGGATTCCATGAACTGTTTTTTCAGAATGACTACTGGCTGTTTGATCCGGTCACAGACCCTGTGATACAGATCCTGCCGGACGCATTCTTTTTTCACTGCTTGGCTGCAGTGATCCTTTTTTTGCTGCTTGGAGGCCTGATCACAGGAGCGTTGTATCGTTTTGCTACGAGAAAATATCGCCGGTGCAATACGGCAGGCGGACGAAAACTATGAACAGATAGGAGCATTCATTATGAATATTGAAAAATTACCACAGTATGAGCTGCTAAAGCAGGAGCGTCTGGAGGATATTCGTTCAGATGGGTATCTGCTGCGCCATAAAAAGAGCGGAGCCAGAATCCTTGTTCTGGAAAATGAGGATGAGAATAAGGTGTTTAACATTGCATTTCGTACTCCGCCTGCAGACAGCACAGGAGTGGCGCATATTTTGGAGCACAGTGTGCTGTGCGGAAGCCGGCTGTTTCCGGCGAAGGATCCGTTTGTTGAGCTGGTGAAGGGTTCTCTGAACACTTTCCTCAATGCGATGACGTATCCGGATAAGACCATGTATCCGGTCGCAAGCTGCAACGATAAGGACTTCTGCAACCTGATGCACGTATATCTTGATGCAGTTTTTTATCCGAACATCTATAAAAAAGAAGAGATTTTCCGTCAGGAAGGATGGAGCTATCAGCTGGGATCGCCGGAAGACGAGCTGATTTACAATGGTGTGGTCTACAATGAAATGAAGGGAGCTTTTTCCTCGCCGGAGGATGTGCTGGAGCGTGAGATCATGAATTCGCTCTTCCCGGATACTGCGTATGGCGTGGAATCGGGCGGAGATCCCAAATGTATCCCGGATCTGACGTATGAGGAGTTTCTTGATTTTCACAGACGGTATTACCATCCGTCAAACAGCTATATTTATCTGTACGGAAATATGGATGTGCAGGAGCGCCTTGCATGGCTTGACAGAGAGTATCTGGACAATTTTGAATATAAGCAGGTAGATTCTGCGATTCGCCGGCAGGAGCCGTTTCAGGCGCCCATCGAGGTGTTTCGCAAATATCCGGTAACGGAGTCGGATGAGCTTGAAGACAGTACCTACCTCTCCTACAATACAGTTGTCGGGACAAGCCTTGATGTGGAGCTTTCCAATGCATTTGCAGTGTTGGAGTACGCGCTGTTATCTGCTCCGGGAGCAGTCTTAAAGCAGGCGCTTCTTGATGCGGGGATCGGGAATGATATTATGAGCTCCTATGACAGCGGCATCTATCAGCCGGTATTCAGCATTATTGCAAAGAATGCCAACCGCAGAGATCTGGCACGTTTTCAGGAGGTGATTCGGACTACACTTGCGCAGGTTGCCCGGGAGGGGATTGATCGCAATGTCCTTCTGGCTGGGATCAATGCGATGGAGTTTAAAGCACGGGAGGCAGACTACGGCAGTTATCCCAAGGGGCTGATGTATGGTCTTGATCTGTTTGACAGCTGGCTTTATGATGAGAATATGCCATTTGATTATCTTAAATTTGACGTATATGAGACGCTGAGGAGACGGACACAGGAGGATTATTATGAAGAGCTGATCCGCACGTATCTGCTGGAAAATCCGCATACGTCCTGTGTGATCGTAGAGCCGGAGCGCGGTCTGACTGCGCGCACAGGGGAAGCTGTTCGAAAGAAGCTGGAGGCGTACCGGGCGTCTCTTACAGATGAGCAGGTGCAGGAGCTGATAGAAAAGACGGCGAAGCTGCGTCAGTTTCAGGAGACTCCTTCCACTCTCGGGGAGCTGGAAAAGATACCGATGCTCTCAAGAGAGGACATTGGACGCAGGGCTGCGTCTTTGTATAATACGGAATACCACTGGAACGGCACTACGGTGCTGCACCACAATATTTTTACAAACGGGATCGCGTACCTGGATCTGCTGTTTGACATCAGCCGCATTGCCCGGGAAGACATCCCATACCTTGGCGTGCTGAAGGCAGTGCTCGGGATGGTGGATACAGAACATTATACGTATCAGAACCTCAACAGTGAGATCCTCATCAACACAGGAGGGATCAGCGCCGGCTTAAATGTATACCCTGTGCTTCCGGAAGGAGAAGAGCTCCGGGCATTTGTCGGTCTGCGCGCGCGGGTGCTGTACGATAAGCTTCCGTTTGCTTTTGAGATGGCAGAAGAGATCCTGCTGCATTCGAGCCTTGAGCAGGATAAGCGGCTGTATGAGATCCTTGCGCGGTTAAAATCCAGACTGTCTATGCAGCTGCCCTCTGCCGGCCATGCGACGGCTGCCGGCCGGGCATTGTCATATTTTTCACAGTCAGCGGCATTTAATGATGCAGTGGGCGGGATCACCTTCTATCGCCTCGTTGACGATCTGGAAAAGCATTTTGAGGAGCGTAAGCAGGAATTGAGGTCGAAGCTGCTTCAGATGATGCGGCAGCTGTTTCACCGGGAGGGACTTTTTGTGAGTCTGACCTGTGAGGAAGAAGGGCTTGCAAGGATGCGCGGACCATTTGAGGCATTTCTGGAAAAACTGCCGGCTGCGCAGGATGCGGTACAGGATAATCGCCTGAGAACGGAGAAAAAGAATGAAGGCTTTATGACGCCGGGGCAGGTACAGTATGTGGCGCGGACTGGAAATTTCCGGGAAGCAGGCTTTTCATACACGGGTGTGCTGCGTATTGTAAAGGTACTGATGAGCTATGATTATCTGTGGACGAATATCAGAGTGAAGGGCGGAGCATACGGATGCATGAGCTCCTTCGGACCGACCGGAGATGCCTATTTCGTTTCGTACCGCGATCCGAACCTGCGTGCAACCGATGAGGTGTATGAGGGGATCCCGGCTTATCTGGCTGCCTTTCATGCCAGTGAGCGGGAGATGACGAAGTATATCATCGGTACAGTGAGTGAGCTGGATACGCCGCTGCCTCCGGCTTCCAGAGGCTATCGTTCACTCGGCGCATATTTCAGTAAGGTGACGCAGGAGGATCTGCAAAGAGAGCGGGACGAGATACTTGGCGCAACGCCGCAGCAGATCCGGGAGCTGGCAGATCTCGTGCGCGCGGTTCTTGCCTGCCAGGCGATCTGCGTGATCGGAAATGAAGACAGGATAAAGCAGGATCAGGATCTGTTTACATCGATCCAGATGCTGGCAGAGTAAGGGGAATTTATGGAAAACGCAAAATTTAAATCAGGATTTGCTACACTGATCGGACGTCCGAATGTAGGTAAGTCGACGCTGATGAACCATCTGATCGGGCAGAAGATCGCGATCACATCAAATAAGCCGCAGACAACGAGGAACAGGATCCAGACCGTCTACACATCCGACGAGGGGCAGATCGTGTTTCTCGACACGCCGGGGATCCACAAGGCAAAGAACAAGCTTGGCGAGTACATGGTAAATGTCGCAGAGCGTACGCTGAAGGAGGTAGACGTCGTGCTGTGGCTCGTAGAGCCGACCGATTTTATTGGAAAGGGAGAGCAGCATATTGCCTCCGAGCTGAAAAAGGCAAACGTTCCGGTCATCCTGATCATGAATAAGATCGATACGGTAGATAAGAGCAGGATCGGGGGATTTATGGAAGGCTACCGGGATCTGCTTGATTTTGCAGATATGATACCGGTGTGTGCACTGCGCGGTGTGAACATGGACCGGGTGATCCGGGCGATCTTCCGGTATCTTCCGTATGGTCCGAAGTACTATGATGACGATACGGTGACGGACCAGCCGCAGCGGCAGATAGCGGCGGAGCTGATCCGGGAAAAGGCGCTGCGCTGCCTGGAAGAAGAGATCCCGCATGGGATTGCTGTCTCGATCGAAAGGATGACTGAGAGAAGCGGCGGACAGATCATGGATATTGAGGCGACGATCATCTGTGAGCGGGAATCCCATAAGGGGATCGTGATCGGAAAGGGCGGCGCGATGCTGCGTCGGATCGGTTCACAGGCACGCCATGAGATTGAAAAGATGCTGGAAATGAAGGTCAACTTGCAGCTTTGGGTCAAGGTAAAGAAGGACTGGCGTGACAGTGATTACATGATCAAGAACTTTGGATATGACAAGAAAGAAATCTGAGAGATCTGAAGAAGCGTGTAAAGAAAACAGTACAGGAAATACAATACAGGAAATACAATACAGGGTGAGAGATGGGGGAACCACTTAAGGTCACAGGAATGGTGCTGCAGTCAGCACCGTCCGGAGAATATGACAGAAGAACCGTGCTCCTGACAAAGGAGCGTGGGAAGATCACTGCGTTTGCGCGCGGAGCAAGAAGGGCGAACAGCATGCTGCTTGGCGCTACCACACCGTTTGTCTTTGGGACATTTACCGTCTATGAGGGGAAAAATGCGTATACGATGGTGCGGGCGGATATTTCCAATTATTTTACACAGGTGCGGGAGGATTTTGCGGCTGCGTGCTATGGCTGCTACTTTATGGAGGTGGCAGAATATTATACGAGGGAAAATCTTGATGGATCTGCTGTGCTGAATCTCCTGTATGCAACGCTGCGCGCTCTGATGAATGAAAAGCTGGACAATGAACTGATCCGGTGCATTTTTGAAATGAAAGCGATGGTGTTAAATGGAGAATATCCGTATGAGGCGGCAGAGGATGGATTGCTTTTAGAATCCACGCGGTATGCGCTGACGTATGTGATCCGGGCGCCGCTCCAGAAGCTGTATACCTTTACACTGACGCCGGAGGTGTTTGCGCAGTTCCGGCAGGTGCAGGACCATTTCAACAGAAAGAATATTGACAGAACGTTTAAATCATTTGAGATCCTGAAAACGCTCGTTTTGGATGCCGGATGAGGAAAAAGCGGCAATTCAGAAAGAAATGGTTGAAACAGCAGGAGTTTCTATGTATAATAAATGAGATTTTATTAGGAGGAACGACAGTGATTGCTAAGAAAATTTTGACGATTGCAGCACTGGCTGCAGGCATGGCGCTGCTTGGCGGCTGCGGGATGCTGGAACAGAAAAAATGGACGCCGCAGGAACCGGCCGCCATATCGATTGCAAAAGACGGTTCTATCACGGAAATCGTACAGGAATCACTGGACGAATCTTATTATGATGCTGCCGAGCTTGAGAAGATGATCACGGATGAAGTCAGCAAATATAATGCACAAAACGGAGAGGATTCTGTCACAGTAAAAAAGCTGGAGCATACAGACGGCGTATTCCGGCTTCAGATGGAATATGCCTCCGCGGATGACTATGCCGCGTTTAATCATACGGAGTTTTATTACGGCTCCATGATCAATGCCCAGCTGGAGGGCTATCTCTTTGATGTTCCCTTTAAAAAAGTAAAGGATGGCGTTGTACAGGGTTCTCCGGTGACAGGGAGCGAGGTCATCAAGCAGATGGGCGATCAGGTACTGATCCTGCGTGCGCCGCTCGAGGTGCAGGTACCGGGAAGCGTGCTGTTTACAAGTACGAATACCGAGGTCCTCTCTTCTGATGTCGTCAATGCGACAGGTGAGTCCGAGGAGGATGAGAAGGAAGGGCTGGTGCTCCCGTCGAGTGCCGTTTATCACGGTGAGGAAGCGTCCTACGAGGAGCAGGAGGCGGCAAAACGCGCCTATATCATTTTTGAGATGGAATAACAGTATAGATGGAGGAGAAAGATTGAAAATGAGAAGTAGAGGGTATCCATTCCCTTAAGTACACGACAAATAAGCCATCTTTCGGTGGCTGCTTTAAAAATTGAATATTAGAAATGTTAAGGTTATGCAGTTGCTGACTTGATTTTATAACCTTGATTCCTTGCTATGATGATTGCCTGCTCTACTGTAATCTCACGGTCCGCAGGCGGTAGGTCGGATTTTTGGTAAAGTTCTGCATTATAGTTTTCCCCGTTCTTCAACATGTGGTATAATGCGGTAAGAAGCATTCTTGCTATTGCAAGGATTGCTTTCTTGTGACCGCGACGCTTTCTGATACGGAGATAACGGTTACGCATTTCAGGATGCTTAGTGCTTTTTACGACAGCGTTTGCGCACTGTACTAAAAGCGGTTTGATGTAGCATCCGGCCTTGGACACCCGGACAGATTTTTTCTTCCCTGCACTTTCATTGTTGGTTGGTGTAAGCCCAGCCCATGAGCACAAGTGTTTCGCCGAAGGAAAAGCCTCCATATTGGTACCGATTTCGGAAATGATTCCGATGGCAGTGAAAGTACTGCTGATACCAGGAGCGGTTTGAAGAATGGAAAGTTCCTGCTGATAGGGAGCGGCGAGCGCAAGAATGAGTTCTTCAAGCTCTGCTTTCCGGGATTCAAGGTTTTCATAATGAGCTTTGATTACTTTGAGTTTGCCAGCCTGTTCCGGAGTGATATAGCCATCAATGGCATTGCGAAGCTCGGGAAGTTTTTTCTTCAGGCTTCTGAAAACAAGAGGTTCAAGGTCAAAGGAAGTATTTGCGGGATTTTCCAAAAGTTTATCCAGTATCGCCTGAGCAGATTTGCCGAAGGTGTCCGAAACAACGTTTCCCAACTGGATATTGGAAACCGTGAGACAGTTCTGCAAACGATTCTTTTCGCTTGATTTGAAGCAGGTTAGTTTGAAACGGTAACGCATTAGGTCGCGAAGCTGGCGAATGTCAGCAGGTGGCATAAAGCTTCCGGCAACAAGGTCATGCTTAAACAGGTCAGCAATCCATTTGGCATCTTTTTTGTCAGTTTTCTTTCCACGGATAGCCTTAACATATTTAGGATGAGCAAGGACAATCGAACAATCCGATTCCAAGATGTTATAAACAGGGATCCAGTATTTACCGGTAGATTCCATACAGACATCCTTGCAATTGCGATCGAGTAACCACTGTAACAAAGTTTTCAGACCGCTCGTGTAGGTCGAAAACCGGCGGCTCTCGTAAGAAGTGACACCTTTATCGTTAGTAGAAGCGATACAGGCAACTACAAAAGTCTTGTGGACATCAATGCCACAGCAGATTTTGTACACGATTTTTAAAGCCATAGGGACTCCTTTCAGAACCAGAAGGTTCACTAAAGATTATAGGGAGAGACGGCATTGACTGAACGCCTAAGCCATAAACGAGAATGTTTATACAAAGATAAGATTACGTGCTTGAAATCACACTTATTTGTGCTTGAAAAGGCGGACTACACATATAAACATACGGTCATCCGGCAAGCCGGACAGCCCACTCACCTCCCCGTGATTTGTAGTATACCGAGTTCCCTATAAGAAGAATTATAAAGAAAAAATAAGCTCAGGAAAACATTTTCATAACGTTTTGTGCCTGAGCGAAGCGAAAGGAATGGATATAAACATGGAAAAGACGATGGAAAAGATCGTAGCGCTTGCAAAGGGCAGAGGATTTGTATATCCGGGTTCCGAGATTTACGGTGGTCTGGCAAATACATGGGACTACGGAAACCTCGGTGTGGAGCTGAAAAATAATGTAAAGCGTGCATGGTGGAAAAAATTTATCCAGGAAAATCCGTATAATGTCGGTGTGGACTGCGCGATTTTGATGAATCCGCAGACATGGGTGGCATCCGGACATCTTGGCGGATTTGCAGATCCGCTGATGGACTGCAAGGAGTGTCATGAGCGTTTCCGCGCAGATAAGGTGATCGAGGATTACTGTGCAGAAAAGGGGATAGAGCTTCCGAAGCCGATCGACGCGTTTTCTCAGGAAGAAATGAAGACCTTTATTGAGGACAACAACGTACCGTGCCCGACCTGCGGCAAGCATAATTTCACAGACATCCGCCAGTTCAATCTGATGTTTAAGACGTTTCAGGGTGTTACGGAGGATGCAAAGAACACCGTATATCTCCGTCCGGAGACAGCGCAGGGTATCTTTGTAAACTTCAAAAATGTGCAGCGTACCTCCCGCAAAAAGCTTCCGTTTGGTATCGGTCAGATCGGAAAGTCTTTCCGTAATGAGATCACACCGGGGAATTTTACGTTCCGTACACGTGAGTTTGAGCAGATGGAGCTGGAGTTTTTCTGCCAGCCGGGGACAGACCTTGACTGGTTCCATTACTGGAGAAGCTTTTGCTATGAATGGCTCAAGAGCCTTGGCATGAAGGAAGAAGAGCTGCGTCTGCGCGATCATGATCCGGAGGAGCTTTGCTTCTACAGCAAGGGCACGACAGACATTGAGTATCTGTTCCCGTTTGGCTGGGGCGAGCTGTGGGGGATCGCAGACCGTACGGATTACGACCTCACCCAGCATCAGAATGTGTCCGGCGAAGATATGTCTTATTTTGATGATGAGAAAAAAGAGAAATACGTACCGTATGTCGTAGAGCCGTCTCTTGGAGCAGACAGAGTCGTGCTTGCGTTCCTGTGCAGTGCGTATGACGAAGAAAACATCGGGACAGAGGAAAAGCCGGATATGAGAACGGTGCTTCATTTCCATCCGGCACTGGCGCCGGTCAAGATCGGTGTGCTGCCTCTTTCCAAGAAGCTCAATGAGGGCGCGGAGAAGGTTTATACAATGCTGTCCGGATATTACAACTGCGAATTCGATGACAGAGGAAATATCGGAAAGCGCTACAGAAGACAGGATGAGATCGGTACGCCGTTCTGCGTAACGTATGATTTTGACTCTGAGGAGGACGGAGCAGTGACGGTGCGCGACCGCGATACGATGGAGCAGGAGCGTGTCAAGATCGAGGATCTGAAAGCCTATTTTGAGAAGAAGTTTGCATTTTAAGGCTTGCGCGTATAAATCAACTTTGCTATAATGACGAATGGCTGTTTCAGGTAACTGGGAACGGGTGCGATTTTTGCCATCGGTTCTTATGATATTACATTTTACATTACCATTAGGAGGAATTTAAAATGAGTGAATTAAAAGGTGCAATGATCATCGGACAGTCCGGCGGACCATCTTCCGTAATCAATGCGAGCTGCTACGGTGCGATCAAGGCAGGTCTTGACTCTGATGTGATCACAAAGGTATACGGCGCAGCAAACGGTATCGTTGGCGTGCTCAACGACAGACTGTATGTGATGGATGAAGAGGATCCGGAAGAGCTGGCTATCATGAAATATACACCGTCATCCGCTCTGGGCTCCTGCCGTTACAAAATCGCAGATCCAGATGTAGATGATACAGATTACAAGAAAATCCTTGAGATCTTCAAAAAGTATGATGTGCGTTATTTCTTCTACAACGGCGGAAATGACTCCATGGATACATGCAACAAGATTTCCAAATATATGAATAAAGTAGGATATGAGTGCCGTGTAATGGGTATTCCGAAGACGATCGACAACGACCTGTTCGGAACAGACCACTGCCCGGGCTTCTCTTCAGCAGCGAAGTATATCGCAACATCTCTGGTAGAGGTTTATCAGGATGCTCACGTATACGATAAAGGACAGGTGACGATCGTTGAGATCATGGGCCGTCATGCAGGATGGCTGGCAGGCGCTGCTTCTCTGGCACGCGTGACAGGCTTTGGTCCGGATCTGATCTACCTTCCGGAGGTTGATTTCAACATGGACGAGTTCCTTGAGGATGTTGAGAAGATCTGGAATGAAAACCAGAATGTACTCGTAGCAGTATCTGAGGGTATTCATTATGCAGACGGCAAGTTCGTATCTGAGGCTGAGACATCTGCAACAGACGGATTTGGACATGCACAGCTTGGCGGTCTGGCTGCAAAGCTTGGCGATGTAGTAAAGAAAGCAATCCCGGGTGTTAAGGTTCGTCCGATCGAGCTTTCTCTGCTCCAGAGATGTGCAGAGCACTGCGCATCCCAGACAGACTCTGACGAGTCCTTTATGGCAGGACAGACAGCAGTAAAAGAGGCGATCGCCGGTGTGACAGACAAGATGGTAGGCTTCAAGTGCACACGCGATGCTGCCGGCTACAAGTGTGAGCCGGAGCTTCTGGATCTGTCTTCCGTAGCAAACTATGAGAAGAAAGTTCCGGTAGAATGGATCAACGAGCGCGGAAACAATGTGACAGATGCGTTTATTGACTACGCTCTGCCGCTGATCCAGGGTGAGATCGAGATGAAGAAGGAGAACTCTCTTCCGAGATTCGTACATCTGAAGAAAGTGATCGCGAAATAAATAGGCTTTGAATGAGATGCTGCTGCAAAATATGCAGTCCGGTCGGATGGTATCAGAAGAGCTTGTCACCGGATACATGTTGCAGCAGCATTTCCTTGCTTTGCAATACGTATGCAGCAACTCAAAATACGTCAAAATATACAAAAAAATGAAAAATATATTTGACTTTTTGAATTAATATGATAGACTTAATGTGTGCGACAATAAAATAAGTCGTTTCACGCCGGTTTTTGCTGCCGGTTTTTTTTGGCGGTGAAAACTGACTATATATTTAGGAGGAATGCGTAACATGGCAAAATGGGTTTATATGTTTACGGAGGGAAATGCCACGATGAGAAATCTCCTCGGCGGAAAAGGTGCGAACCTTGCTGAGATGACGAATCTTGGCCTTCCGGTACCGCAGGGCTTTACGATCACGACGGAGGCCTGCACCCAGTATTATGAGGACGGCAGAAAGATCAACGATGAGATCATGGATCAGATCATGGAAGCCATTGAGAAGATGGAAGGTGTGACAGGAAAGAAATTCGGTGATAAGGAAAATCCGCTTCTCGTTTCTGTACGTTCCGGAGCAAGAGCTTCTATGCCGGGTATGATGGATACGATCCTGAACCTCGGTCTGAATGAAGAGGTAGTGGAGGTCCTTGCTGAAAAATCCGGTAATCCGCGTTGGGCATGGGACTGCTACCGCAGATTTATCCAGATGTTCTCCGACGTAGTAATGGAAGTAGGAAAGAAATATTTTGAAGAGCTGATCGACAAGATGAAGCTGGAAAAGGGCGTGACGCAGGATGTTGAGCTGACAGCTGAGGATCTGAAGGAGCTTGCAGATCAGTTTAAGGCAGAATATAAGGAAAAGATCGGGGCTGACTTCCCGACGGATCCAAAGGTACAGCTGATGGAAGCGATCAAGGCAGTATTCCGTTCCTGGGACAACCCACGTGCAAATGTATACCGCCGCGACAACGATATTCCGTATTCCTGGGGTACTGCAGTCAATGTCCAGATGATGGCGTTTGGAAATATGGGCGATACATCCGGTACAGGCGTTGCCTTTACACGTGACCCGGCAACAGGAGAGAAGCACCTGATGGGTGAGTTCCTGATGAACGCTCAGGGCGAGGACGTAGTTGCAGGTGTACGTACACCGCAGAAGATCTCTCAGCTTGCAGAGGTGATGCCGGAAGTTTATGCGCAGTTTACAGAGATCTGTGCAAAGCTTGAGGATCACTACAGAGATATGCAGGATATGGAGTTTACGATCGAGGATAAGAAGCTGTACATGCTTCAGACACGTAACGGCAAGAGAACGGCTCAGGCTGCTCTTAAAATCGCTTGCGACCTCGTAGACGAGGGAATGATCACAGAAGAAAAGGCAGTTGCCATGATCGATCCGCGTAACCTTGACACGCTGCTTCATCCGCAGTTTGACCGTGCAGCGATCGTTCGCGCGACACCGGTCGCAAAAGCTCTGGCTGCTTCACCGGGAGCTGCCTGCGGACAGATCGTATTCTCAGCAGAGGACGCAAAGAGCTGGCATACAATGGGCAAGAAGGTCGTTCTGGTACGTCTTGAGACTTCACCGGAGGATATCGAAGGCATGAAGGCTGCTGAGGGTATCCTGACTGTCCGCGGCGGTATGACCTCTCATGCAGCAGTTGTTGCACGTGGTATGGGTACCTGCTGTGTATCCGGCTGCTCTGAGATCGTGATGGATGAGGCAAATAAGAAATTCACACTGGCAGGAAAAGAGTATCATGAGGGAGACTGGATCTCCATTGACGGTTCGACAGGTAATATCTATGACCGCGTGATCCCGACTGTAGATGCTACGATCGCAGGCGAGTTCGGCAGGATCATGGGCTGGGCAGACAAGTTCAGAAAGCTGAAGGTAAGAACAAATGCGGATACTCCGGCAGATGCAAAGAAAGCCCGCGAGCTTGGCGCAGAGGGCATCGGTCTTTGCCGTACAGAGCATATGTTCTTTGAAGGGGACAGAATCGATGCATTCCGCGAGATGATCTGCTCCGATACAGTAGAGGAAAGAGAGGCTGCACTGGAGAAGATCCTTCCGGTACAGCAGAGCGATTTTGAGAAGCTGTACGAGGCTCTTGAGGGCAACCCGGTAACGATCCGTTTCCTTGATCCGCCTCTTCATGAGTTTGTACCGCAGACCGAAGAAGATATCAAGAAGCTGGCAGACAGTCAGGGCAAGACAGTAGAGCAGATCAAAGCGATCATCGACGGTCTCCATGAGTTCAACCCGATGATGGGACACAGAGGCGTCCGCCTGGCAGTTACTTATCCGGAGATTGCAAAGATGCAGACAAGAGCAGTCATCCGTGCAGCGATCAATGTGCAGAAGGCTCATCCGGACTGGGACGTATGCCCGGAGATCATGATCCCGCTGATCGGCGATGATAAGGAGCTGAAATTTGCAAAGAAAACAGTTGTAGAGACGGCAGATGCTGAGATCGCAGCAGCAGGCAGCGACCTGAAGTATCACGTAGGAACGATGATCGAGATTCCGCGTGCTGCTCTGACGGCAGATGCGATCGCAAAAGAAGCGGACTTCTTCTGCTTTGGTACAAATGACCTGACACAGATGACTTTCGGATTCTCCCGTGATGATGCAGGCAAGTTCCTGGAGGCATACTATGAGAGAAAGATCTTTGAGAACGATCCGTTCGCAAAGCTCGACCAGAATGGTGTCGGCAAGCTGATGGAAATGGCGATCAGTCTCGGCAAGTCCGAGAATCCGGATCTGCATGTAGGTATCTGCGGTGAGCACGGCGGCGATCCGTCATCCGTAGAGTTCTGCCACAAGATCGGTCTGGACTACGTTTCCTGTTCACCGTTCAGAGTGCCGATCGCAAGACTGGCGGCAGCACAGGCAGCTATCAACGAAAGTGGGAAATAATAGATACTGACAAATATATTTATTTCACAACGCTTGTAGTAACCAGAAAAGATGTCAGAGAATATATGGCATATCATCTGGATTGCACGAAAGCAAACCGATTTAAAGATATTATTTGTAAAATCTATATATAACTCTCGAAAGAGGCTGTCGCTTTAACGAATATATTTTCGTGAAGCGGCAGCTTCCCTTTTGCTGTTTTAAGGATAAAATCCATCAAAAAATGCTGTTATGTGTTCCGGTTCGAAGTTGAAAATGGCAGTATGAGTTTGATGGCGGCATCTTCCTTTTTTCGCTTTTATGATGTTAAACGGTAGCGGGTAATATTCTTCCAGTTGGGTGGAAACCCCATCTGTTCAAGTAATTCCTGTTCTGTAATATGTATCAGCTTTTTGTTAAGCTTTCCAACTTCTTGTACCAGGCGCTTTTTGAAAGCTATAAATTCTTTACTCGGCAGAAGATAGCGGAATGTAATCACAACAGAAAATAAGTCTTGTTTACCATATACTGGTTTCCTTTTTGCGGAATTGTCAGTTTTGCATGAAGTGGGGTATCCAGAATCTGATCAACAGTCTTATAAGTAAATAAGCGGTCACCATGAGCGCAGGCATTCCTGTATTTCGTCAGTACAGATAAATATCGTCCTAACTGTTTCTGATTGACAGATGGAAAATGCTTGCAGACCTTGGCACGGAGTGATTGTGGCAATACCTCATACATTTTCGATATACTACCAAAAGTCAATACATTTACTGTTACCCAGAGAGGGATATTTCCATATTGGTTTCTATGATAATTAACATACTCATATTCTGTTGTAGTAATGGCACCGTGCAATTTTTTAATTAAGCCGCCGATAGTTTTACGGTTTCGGGAACTGTTATTATAATTGTTTGGGTTCATGTATTCGGATTGAGAGTCGCCGTATAATTCTGTAAAATAATAGGCAATCAAATTGCCTATGTGACGTTCAATCTGAAGCAGATATTTCAGAAATAACTCTCTTAGTTCAGCATCAAATTGATACAGGGCAACAATCTCGTCAAAGGAAGTTCCAGACTTATACTTTTTGGTAAGAGGTATCCGGAATAAGTGATTATATCCCATCAAAGAAAAATAACCGATGCGTTGGAGCATTTCTTCAGCATACTGGCTATTCGATATTATTATGTTTTTGTCATTTAATGAAGTAACCTGTTGCGTAAAGGTTAAAAAACTTTTTGATGTAGCCATATGCTTGTTCTCCCATAAAATAAAAAAGAGGGAGAGACCCGTAGGTTCTCCCCCGCCTGTGGGCTTCGCAAGTTTCCACAGAACGATCACTGAGCTTAATATAGCAGAAATAGAGGCAGAAGTCAATAGCCTGAAAAGATCAGCCATATCCATTTGCCGGAGTCTGCCATCGGCTCAATATAGTGTATGTAGTATGGGCATCCATCATACATAGTAAGAATCAGGAAATATCCTGATTTTTCTGTGGTTCTTCCTGCCTGGAAAGATTTTTCCCCAAAATCATATCCACGTTTGAGCAGATTGTTTTTAATTCATTCTGGTAGGCTTCATACTGACTGGCTTTTAATGTGGTCAGTTTTTCTTTTTCGGCTTTTAGAAATTTCATGGAAGACAGTTTTCTGCCCTCGGAGTGTTCTTTCAGAATACGACGAGCAGTTTCGTAAAGAGTAATTTCGGATTGGTGTTCCTGCCGGAATTGCTTTTTGTTTTTGAATTTCAGAAACTGTTCATAAACAGTTTTATTTGCCAGATATTGTCCCGCGTAATGGATCTGTTCATTGACTTCCGGGAACGGGCGTGCTGGTCTATCTTCCGTTCCTGTTGGTATCAGGATGCCTAGCTGGAACCTTTACAGGCAGCTATCGCGAACAGGTAGGAATTATCAATGGACAGATACCATTGTACGGGTTCTCATAGACCTTAATTAAAAAATAAAATAAGATAAGCGTATCATTAGAAATAGTGGTACGCTTATTTTTTACCCCTATTGCACATTTGAGTACCATGACCGTTCTTCTATATAATGAAGTTAAGAACGGGGGTGCTTGTTTTCCACGCTGCTTTTCTGGCACAGGTCCTTCCAGAAGTGGCAAAATTGAGAAACGCTATATGATCATATTTCAGATAGTAGACGAAAAAATACGACATGCCCTGCCCCGCATTTGTGATACAGCTCATCTGAAGGTCTGAGATATTGTCCTTGCCGTATGGGTGCGTAACTATTTTTTTAAAAACAGTGAAAATGTACTTCCGTTTTGATCGGAGGAAACCTTGATGTATCCGTGTTGCTTTGTGATAATGTCGCGGGTCAGATACAGACCGATCCCTACGCCGTCCACACCGGAGGAATATTTTCCACGGTAAAATCTTCCGAAGATTTTTGCCTGCTCGTCTTCGGGGATTCCGGGGCCGTTATCGCAGATATCAAGACGCAGATAAGATGGGTATTCTGAGACGGATACGCGGATCAGACCATTGCAGGGAGTATATTTGATCGCGTTATCCAGAATATTTGTGATGGCTTCCGCTGTCCAGTTAAAATCAAGCTCTGCTTCAAAATTCTGTGTGGCATCAAAGGTGATCTGACTGTTTTTTTCTTTTGCTTTGGCATATACCGTTTTTACCGCCTGCAGGATAATATCGTTTAAGCTGTTTCGTTCTGGATGCAGGCAGATGATACCGCTTTCCAGGCGGGACATTTTGATCAGGCTGTTCGTCAGAAAGGTCAGCTTTTTCAGTGCAGTCTGCAGTGCGGCGGTATAGTCGCTGCGTTCGCCAAAAGACAGCTCTTCGTCATTTAACAGCTGGGCAAAGGTATTGGCAGCTGCCACGGGCGTCTTGATCTGGTGAGAAATATCGGAGATCAGCGTTTTGATCTGTTCTTTTTCCTGCGACAGCATTTGATTTTGTGCGATAAGAATATTCCGAAGCTTCAGGAGCTGATGCTGCAGCCGGGCGGTCAGTGTGTCTTCGTCCTCGGGAAAAGCGAGCGCTTCCTGTTGTTCGACAAGCGCTTCGATCAGAAGCGTGATCTTTTCCAGAAGGTCATCGTCATACCGGTTATGCAGGAAATCCAGTAAAAACAGGAGACTGCACAGCAAAAGAGGCGTCAGGCACACAAACCTTTCCAAAAAAGAAGACTGGTTCCACAACAGTGCCAAAATGCCTGCTCCGATGGTGACACAGGCAGCAAGCGTTAAAATCAGTTTGCGGTATAGCTTAAAATATTTCATGTCTATTCTCCAAAAGTATATCCCATACCAAAGACAGTAATAATATATTCCTGTTTATCATCGTGCAGCTTTTGACGCAGGCGGTTGATGTGGACACGGACGGTATTATCGTCAATAAAGTTTCCGTCCACATCCCACAGCTTTTCCAGAAGCATGGCTTTTGTTACGACCATTCCTTTGTTTTGCATCAGGCAGGTGAGCAGCTTGTATTCTGTAGAAGTAAGATGGATCTCTTCCCCCTTTAAAAACACGAGACATTTATCCGTATCTACATCCAGATCCCGGTAGTGGATCCGGGAGGTTTCGGAAATAGTCCGTTTTAAGATTGCCAGAACCTTTTTTCGCAATACCTCCAGTGGAAACGGCTTGGAGACATAGTCATCACAGCCAGCCAAAAAGCCGGAGAGCATATCCTCCTCGGTATCGTTGGCTGTTAAGAATAAAACCGGTGTTTCAGAGATCTCACGGATTTTCTGACACAGTGTCAGTCCGCTGCCATCGGGCAGGTTAATGTCCAGCAGGAACAGATCATACTTTTGCCGCTGGTACTTTTGCAGGGCTTCCAGATAGCCGGAAACGGCGGTAACCGTATGATGATCCTTCTGCAGAGCAATAGAGATGCCCCTGCACAAAAGCGTATCATCCTCCAGCAAAAAGATATGGGCCATGGTTTTTCCTCCTCCTATAATAGAATATAAAGGGGGCTGCTGCAACAGCCCCCGGCAGAGCTTGTCGGTGTCAGGTTTCAAAATTGTGCAGCCGTTCGATCACAGTTTCTCTGGAGATCGCCTGATAAACAATCCCCGGAGTGCCAAGGCATATCACAAAAATAGCTGCGATGAGGCCGAGCACAAGCCCGAAGGGATACGTAAACGCCGCATAGCTTGCGATATGTGGGACGGCGCGTGCGACCAGGAATAAAAAGGCATTTCCAAAGGTCATGATCAGTCCGGTAGAGATGAGGGCATAAATGCCGCCCTCCATAGTGAGGATCATCCGGATCTGTTTTTTCGTTGTTCCGATACTCTCCATGACAGCAAACTCGTATTTCCGGGATACGACGCTGGTGAGCATGACATTGATGAAATTTACCAGACCAATGACAATGAGCAGGATCGCTGCACCGTTGCCCAGCAGATTCAGGGAGTAGTTCGTCTGATTAAAAAACTGCATACGGGAGAGAGCACTTTTAAATTCCCACTGTGAGGAAGGGATCGTACGGTTGATCTCCTGCAGCTTTGCATCCATCTGCTCCAGCTGGTCAAGCTCCTGGATATCCACTCCAATGTATGAGATCACCGGTGTTTTGGTCAGACGCTGCATGCCTGCTTCGCTGACGTAGATCACATGGGGCACAGTATCCACAAAGGTACGTCGTCCGACACGGTCTGAGCTGTTACTGCTGTAATCATGCACGTCAAATGCCCCGCCGATGTAGAAGTCTGTCGCTGACGCATCCGGGCTGTCGGCAGTCAGTGTGAGTGTCTTTCCGATCAGAGCGGCGTTGGGGGCAAAAAAGTCGTTGTCAGTTCCGGAGATTGCGACCTCGCCGCGCTGATAAGCTTTTATATCTATGGGGACGGAGTGTGTCTGATTGTACGTCTCCAGCACAGCCTCATCATCGAGGGTCATAATATAGCACCCGTATTCGCCGGCAGCGGCGACCTGCCGCAGATCCTCTACCATTTCTTCATAAGATGTTCCTTTTGCACAATATCCACTGTCCGGGTAATGCACACGCATAAATTCTCCGAGAGCCGCTTCATCAAAAGCAATGGAGGCCCATACAGTCTTGCGCAGGTCAACAGATCTGACGCCGTCAAGCTGACGAAGCTGTTCTACAAAATGATCGTCAAACTGAGATACCTCTTTTTCGGGCTGGTCCGGCTGGACAAACTGAATGTCCTGATATTCAAAGTGGTAATCCATATCTTCCCTGATAAAATTTTCCACTTTGAAGCTTTTGACAATCCCGTTTACCCCGAGGATCATGGTGATCCCCATAAAGAGTGACAGGAATACAAGGACCGCCCGTTTTTTATCACGGAAGACATTGTGCACAGCCATCACGTGCAGCTTTCCTCCGTTTGTAGAATTTCGGTCTTTTCTTTTTCCGGCAGTAAAGCTCTGGTATTTTAAGGCTTCGACAGGTGCGATCCTGGCGGCTGCCTTTGCAGGTGCGTTGCAGGCGAGAAAGACAGTGGCGGATGAAAACAGGACAGACAGCACATAAATGGACGGGTGGAAAAATACAACAATGTCCATCGCGGATTTTCCCTCGTCAAAGGCTCTTTTGAGGACAAAGGGAGCCAGCCCGAAGGAGACGGCAGTGGCGAGAAGAATCCCCACAGGAATGCCGATGAGAGCGAAACGGGCCGCCTGATTTTTTACCAGAGCTTTGATCTGCGTCTGTGTAGTGCCCAGTGTTTTGACCAGACCGTAAAAGCGAGTGTCCTTTGCGATGGAGATGTAAAGGACATTGTAGATCAGCAGATAACCGCTTCCAATAATAAAAAGCACGAGCAGAAGCAGCATAACAAACACAGAGCCGCTGGAGGATTTTATCTCAATGGAGCTTTGAAAAGACTGCCCTTCCTGCAGGGATATGTCTTCCTGGATCCGGTAAAAGTCATCCGGCATATTTTTTAAAGATAAGGAAAGAAGTCCGTCCGACTCCAGCGTATAGCCTGCGTTTTTACAGTAGCTTTCTGATACAAAGCCCATACCTGTACCGGTATAAGAGCGGAACCATCCGCTTAAAAGGAAGGTTTTTTGCTGTGGTCCGTTTTTATCGGTATAAGACAGGGTCAGCTCCATCCCCAGCGTCGGTTTTGTGATCCCAAGCTGTGAGAGCGCATCTTCACAGAGCATGATCTCATTTTCCTTTGCGGGATACGAACCATTTACCCGGCTGATCGTATCCAGATAATGCGTATCCCATTCTGCCTCATCGTAGCAGGAGAGAAGGATAGAAAGCTCACGGCCTTCTTCGTTTTTCTGAGAAACAGAGCCTACCGGATACTGGATACCGGCGGAGGTCACATAATCCAGCTTGCGGATCTGCTGTTCCTGTGCAGGCGTGGGCGTAGGCAAAGAAACCTGTGCGGTTGTGCCTGCCATGCGGATCTGCATGAGCGCAGCATTTTCTTTGTAGTTGATCCCCAGACTGAACACAGTGGTGATCATAAATGTCGTGAGGATGATCGCGAGTATTGCAAAAAGATTTCGTGTGCGGTTCGCTTTCATCATGCCCTTTTCCACACGTTTAAGAGCTCCCTTGTTTCGGTTAGCATGCATACCGGACACCTCCCGAAACAACCTTTCCATCTTCAATACGGATGATCCGGTCTGCCATCTGAGCGATTTCTTCATTATGAGTGATCATTACCGTTGTCTGATGGAATTGTCTGCTGATAGACTGCATCAGAAGGATCACATCTGTACTTGTTCTGGAATCCAGATTTCCGGTCGGTTCATCTGCTAAAATAACTGCCGGTTTTGTGGCAAGTGCGCGGGCGATCGCCACCCTCTGCTGCTGGCCGCCGGAGAGTGTATTTGGCATACTTTTGAGCTTCTTTTCCAGTCCGAGCGTACGGATGATCTCCCGCACAAAAGCAGTATCTGTTTTTCCGCCGTCAATTTCAATGGGATATACGATGTTTTCGTACACATTCAGAACCGGAAGCAGGTTGTAGTTCTGAAAGACAAATCCGATGTTCCTTCTTCGGAAGATCGTCAATGCTTCGTCCTTCATTTTCAGCAGGTTTTTGCCGCGTATCATGACGCTTCCGGAGGTGGGACGATCCAGTCCTCCGATCATATTTAAAAGAGTGGATTTTCCACTTCCGGAAGTGCCGACTACAGCGACAAATTCACCCTCGTCTACTGTGATGGATACACCGTCTAATGCGCGGACCTCGCTCTCGCCGCTGCCATATATTTTTCGAAGATTTTCTGTTTGCAAGATTGTCATAGCTATGACCTCCTCCTTTATTTTTACGTAACAGCTCATTTAAACGGATGGCTGAACTGTTGTGTTTTTATAGCGTCAGTATAGCAGACACTTCTTACAATCTTCTTACAGTCAAAGACATTTTTCAGGAAGTTCTCTGTGTCTTTGGTTCATAAAGCACCCGGATATCTGTTCCTGCCAGGCTCGCAGATATCTTTTCGGTTTCCTTATTATATCATAATGAAAGAAATCGCGCTATGCAGGTTTTATGCTCAGACATCAACCGTTTTGTGTGCCTGCGACGGGACAAAAGAGAGGGTAAATTTTCCGGACATTGTAAGGAGATTGTAAGAAGTATCTGATAAGCTGAGACTATAAAAAAGAGTTAGGAGGTTTTCATTATGACGATATTGGAAACAAAGGATTTACGAAAGATATACGGAACGGGAGAAAGCCAGGTACATGCGCTGGACGGCGTGTCCTTTACCGTAGACGAAGGGGAATTTGTCGCTGTAGTCGGCACTTCCGGAAGTGGCAAGTCTACGCTGCTCAACATGATCGGAGGCCTGGACCGGCCTACGTCAGGAAGTGTGACGATCCGAAAGAAGGATCTGCTGAACATGAAGGATGAGGAGCTTACCACGTTCCGAAGAAGAAACATCGGGTTTATCTTTCAGAACTACAATCTGATCCCGGTGCTGAATGTTTATCAGAATATCGTGCTGCCAGTGGAGCTGGATGGAAGAAAGACAGATGAAGCATTTTTAAAAGAAGTAGTAAAGGTGTTATCTCTGGATGAGAAGCTTGACAACCTGCCGGGAGCGCTCTCTGGCGGACAGCAGCAGAGGGTGGCGATCGCCCGCGCTCTTGTGGCAAAGCCGGCGATCATTTTGGCAGACGAACCGACAGGAAATCTGGACAGCCATACGAGTCAGGATGTGATGGAGCTTTTAAAGATGACCAGTGAAACGTTTCATCAGACACTGATCATGATCACACATAATACTGAGATTGCCCGGATGGCAGACCGTATTGTTCGCATTGAAGATGGCAGGATCATACAGTGAGAGGAGGGAGACAGATGAGACAATCGTACCAGCGCAGGAAGAAAAAAGCAGTAAAGCATCTGGCAAAGCAGTATTTTAAGAAAAACAGGATACGAAACATCGCTGCGATGCTGGCAATCCTTTTGACCGCATTTTTATTTTCCTCTATTACCGCTCTGGGCTTTCATGTCGTTTCCTCGATGCAGCTTTCTATGCAGATGCAAAAGGGCAGCAAGGCGGATGGAACGTTTGGCTATCTGACAGAGGAGCAGTATGAGCAGCTTGCAGAAAGTGATTTTGTAGAACAGGCGGGACACAGGCGCGTCGTTGGCTATGCCAGCAATGTCAAGGGGCATTCCATTGAAATCAATTATGCAGACAGCGTGCAGCAGGAGCTGACCTTTTGTGAGCCGACACATGGGAAAGCACCAAAAGCGGCAAATGAGATCGCGACTACGGACCGTGCGTTAAAGGCGTTTGGCGTAGAACCGAAAGAAGGAGCGGCAGTTCCTCTGGAATTTGAGATACGCGGAAAATCATATCATTATGATATGATCCTTTCCGGCTGGTGGGAGGCAGGCAACGATATGATCAGTGTTGCCATTGTATCGGAACCATTTGTAGAAGAAAACCCGGAGGTATTTCAAAACACATATCGAGAGGACCGGGAGATGGCCGGCGTCACCTACTCGGATGTTGTACTAAAGGATAAGAACAATATTCAGAAACAGATGGATGACTTTGTCCGTTCGATCGGCGGGAATTCGGAGGATATGAGCGCGGCGAACTTTATTCTTGCCGCGGAAAACAGGGTATCTCAGGGTCTGACATCGCCGGAATCCATTTTGTTTGCCGTGGTGTTTGTCCTGATGTTTGTCGTATGCGGCTACCTGCTGATCTACAATATTTTCGATATCTCTGTTATGCAGGATGTGCGCCAGTATGGGCTGCTGCGTACCATCGGCGTATCCTCAAAGCAGATCAGGAGTCTTGTGCGGTATCAGGCTGTGTGGCTTACCGCGATCGCTCTGCCTGTGGGACTGATCCTTGGATTTTTTGCAGGTTGGATGATGCTTCCGACAGTGATGGAGATCGTCAGCCTGGATCGGCGCGTATCCGGTATCCAGGTTTCTACCTCTCCGCTGATCTTTGTGATTGCGGCGCTGTTTACGATCCTGACCGTGTGTATCAGCATCAGAAAGCCTGCCCGGAAGGCGGCCACGGTATCTCCGCTGGAAGCAGTGCGCTACACGGAGCACAGCACATATAAAAAACGGACGGCCCGTCGCGGCAGAGGGGTAAAGCTGTCGCATATGGCGTTTTCCAATCTGGGGAGAAATAAGCGCCGGTCAGCCTTTATCATGCTTTCCATGCTGCTGTGCATCGTATTATTTAATTCGGTTATTGTCATAACGCAGAGCATGGATGAAGAAAAGGCGATCAGCCGAAACACAAAAACAGATTTTACAGTTTACAACTCGATCGCCTTTAATGTGGAAAAAGGCTTTCACTATCGCAGCGATGGCGTACCTCAGGCAGTGATCGACAGGATTTCACAGCAGCCGGGTGTGGAAAATGAACGGTACCTGTACCGGAATACATCGGATGATACAAATGTACAGGTAGATTATGGATTTGAAGGGCTGGAGCTTACACGAAATGAATATGGAGATCTGAAATGTGAGGGCGAGAATGGCTATCCGTTGGCCATGCAGGCGGATGAGGAAGGCCGTTGCTATGGAAATGTGATGGGCGCTTCAGAAAACTTCTGGGAGGATATGACGATTTTTGAGGGAGAGAAGGATCCTCAGGTCCTGAAGCAGAAGATGCTGACGGGAGACTATGTCATTGTAGGATGCGATATTGATAAACTGACCGGAGATCCGCGGCATACACGGCTTACGGATGCACTGCAGGTCGGAGACAGCATTTCATTTTATAAGGATGGGAAAATCGCAAAAACCTGCACGATCCTTGCCAGGGCCACTTTGGTGGGAACAGAATCAGAAACGCCCAGCACGACTACTGCGCAGGGACAGATCGGCGGCGATGCCCCCTTCGTATTTCTGCCGGACACCGCATTTAAGGAGCTGTATGAGGTGCCGACGCTGTTAAGCTATGGCTTTAATGTAGAGGAGTCCTTGCAGCCACAGATGGAAGAGATGTTAAGCAGCTATGTGGAACAGGATGCTTCGGCTGCTTATACCTCTACAAAGCTGCTTAAAGAGCAGGTGGCTTCGATCCGCAGCATGGTTCTGGTTGTGGGCAGCCTGATCGGAGGCATCATGGCTTTTGCCGGACTGATCAATTTTACAAACATGCTCATCACCAGCATCATTACGCGGCGTCATGAGTTTGCTACCCTGCAGAGTATTGGCATGACAAAGCGGCAGCTGCGCCGTCTGGTCGTCTGCGAAGGCGTATGCTATGCGGCAGGAGCGGATGTGATCGGGATCCTGACTGCGGCGGCTCTGGCCATGACTGTATTGAAAAACATGCTGAATTCGCCGTCTATGTGGTTTTTCAGTCTGCATGTGACATTGACACCGGCAGTGATGATCAGTGTACTATATCTGATACTGGCGTCTGTGATCCCCCTCCTTGTGCTGCATTTCTTCAATAATGGGACGGTGGTAGAGCGGCTGCGGATCACAGAGTAGAGGAGCAAGCGATGGTGACAGTATATTCTGGAAGATGATACGAAAAGCAGAAAGAATGTGGAAATATAAAGAAAAGCGTGATAGAATAGGGCATATTTGAGTTCAGATTTTTGCTCGAAACGAAAGAAGGGACATCCGAACAATGACAGCAGTTTATCTATCGCCGGTTTATCTTATTTTGTGTATATACGTTCTGATGAGAATGCTTTCCTGGCTGAAGGATTGCCATCCGCGTGCAGGCAGGCGTGATCTGCGGCTTCTGATCGTGCTGCTCTATGCGTTTCTGGCATGCAGCGTGCTGATCGCATTTTTACTGCCTCCATCCCCGATCCAAAGAGTCATGAAGCTGATCAGTAACTATTGGCTTGGCACGATGATGTATGCGCTGATGGTGACCGCAGCGGCAGATATTGTGCGGCTGATCCTCAAAAGAACCCGCCTGCAAAAAAATGAGAAGCTGTTTGGCACTACAGGACATGCGCTGATCGGAGCGCTCTGTCTGGTCATTGTGGCAGTGATCAGCGCGGCCGGGATCTGGAGCGCAGGTACGATCCGCCGGACGGAGTATGAGGTAACCATCCACAAAAAAGCGGGAGACCGGAAAACACTGGATATTGTGCTGGTGGCAGATCTGCATCTTGGGTACAGCATCGGCTGCTGGAATATGCAGCAGATGGTGAAAAAGATCAACGCGCAGAAGCCGGATCTCGTGGTGATCGCGGGAGATATTTTTGACAACGAGTATGAGGCACTTGATGATCCGGAGCGCCTGGCAAAGATCCTTTCCTCGATCGAGAGTACGTACGGTGTGTATGCCTGCTATGGCAATCATGATATCCAGGAAAAAATCCTGGCAGGCTTTACGTTCCCGCAGAAAGGAAAGAAGATGAGTGATCCGCGCATGGATGAGCTGCTGCAAAAGGCAGACATCCGTCTGCTCAGAGATGAGGCAGTGCTGATCGATGATTCTTTTTATGTATACGGACGCCCGGATTATGAGCGCCCGGGACGTGGGATTGATAAGAGAAAGAGCGCCGGTGAGATCACGCAGGAGCTTGACCGGACGAAACCGGTCATTGTGATCGATCATGAGCCGCGTGAGCTCTCTGCGCTTGCAGATGCAGGCGTTGATCTTGACCTGTGCGGACATACACATGACGGTCAACTGTTCCCCGGCAATATCGTGACCTCGTTTTTCTGGGAAAATTCTTATGGATATCTGAAAAAGGGACAGATGCACAATATCGTGACCTCAGGCGTCGGCGTATTTGGACCGAATATGCGTGTGGGGACGAAGAGTGAGATCTGTACGATTCGGGTCAATTTTGACGGAAGCGGGGATTTGGGTCAGAAAGAATAAAGGATATTTGGTGGTATAGAGGATGAAGAACAATCAGATTTTGAAAATATACGGCACAGATTATAAGGAAATGACGGCAGAGCTGCTCACCAGAGCGGATCTTCTGGGAAGGATCAAAGATAAAAGCTGCCGTATCGGCATCAAACCAAATCTTGTCTCTCCAAGTCCTGCCTCCTGTGGGGCAACGACACATCCGGAGGTGGTGGCAGGGATCATTGAGTATCTGCGGTCAGGCGGCTGCAGCAACATTGTATTGATGGAAGGCTCATGGGTGGGTGATAAGACGAGTGAGGCGATCGGAGTCTGTGGCTATGATGTGCTCGCGAAGGAGTACGGTGTCCCCTTTATTGATACGCAGAAGGAAGGGGCGTATGCAAAGGATTGTGCTGGTCTTGAGCTTCGTATCTGCGATTGTGTGCGTGACGTGGACTTTATGATCAATGTGCCTGTGCTCAAAGGACACTGTCAGACCAGGATCACCTGTGCTTTGAAAAATATGAAGGGACTGCTGCCCAATAAGGAGAAGCGCAGATTTCATGCGATGGGGCTTCATGAGCCGATTGCACATCTGGCAATGGGGATCCGTCAGGATTTTGTAGTGATCGATCATATATGCGGAGATCTTGATTTTGAGGATGGAGGGAACCCTGTAGTGCGCAACTGCGTAATGGCAGCCTGTGATCCGGTGCTGGCGGACGCATATGCCTGCCGTCTGCTTCATTATGATGTGGCGGAGGTTCCCTACATAAAAATGGCAGAGGCACTCGGAGCAGGCAGTGCCAATCTGGAGCAGGCGCAGATTTTGACCTGCCGCAGAGACGTTTTGGAGTCTCTGGAAGCGCAGGGGCATCCCGCTGAGACAGGGCTTGAGAAGGAGACTTTGTGGTTTTTGGAGGGACCGGATGAGGAGCTTCCGCTTTCCCGCCGGACCGTGGAGCTTCGGGACGCCGTGGAGGAGGTCGAATCCTGCAGCGCATGCTATGGATATCTGATCCCTGCGCTTGACAGGCTCCGGGAGGAGGGGCTGTTAAAAAAGCTGGACGATAAGATCTGTATTGGACAGGGGTATCGGGGCAGGACCGGGCATATCGGGATCGGACAATGTACTGCCGGGTTTGCGCATCATGTGGCAGGCTGTCCGCCGACAGAGGGACAGATTTATGAATTTCTGAAGGAGTATATCCATAGAATAGAAGCAAAGGAGAGCTAGTCGGGGGTTTGAATGGAAGCCGAAAGACGCAGGATCACCTTACTGATATTTACTGCACTGGCAGGACTGCTGGCAGGGAGCGCGATCCCGGAGCTGTTTCGGATGGGGACGGGGGATTACAGCGGGCTGCTGAGTCTTTACAGTCTGGGAAAGTATGAAGCCACAGAAGTGGCGGCGGCACGCCTGTTTCCTTATATTGTTTCTGTGCGTGTCCCGGTGCTGCTTTTTCTGTGGATGAGCTGCTATACGCCGGCGGGATTTTTATTCCATCTCGGATACATCTGGTGGCTGTCTGCTTCTGCCGGAATGCTTTTATCGGTCTTTTTGATACGGGATGGATACGAGGGACTTCTTTTGTTTGGGTGCTGTCTGTTTCCGCAGTGGATCATCTATGCGTCTATGTGGCGCAGGGAGCTGCAGGTGCTGCTGCGGCATTTTGACCAGAGAGGAGGCGGCAGCCGGCCGTGGGCCAGTCTGCCTGCTTCAGCAGCAGAGTCGTACAGCGGGAAAATCCTGACTGTGATGCAGGGATCTGTAAGGCGGGAGCTGTCTGAGTTTTTCGTACTTCTCGGAAACTGTTTTCTGGGCTGTGCGGCAGAAGCCTTCCTTGGAATATGGACTTTGAAAATATATTTGGGGCTTTTTCGATAAAAACGATAAAAACCGCGTATTTTCACGGAAATTCTCATTGATTTCACCCGAAAAATCCGTTATAATCACTATGCTTTACAGGATACGGGAGAAACAGGAGGAAAGCCTGTTTTGGGAGAAATTTTGAGGCGAGGAGTTATGTGGTATGGGAATAGAACTGCCCCTTTTTATTGATTATCTGAAAGAAGAGAAAAATGCGTCAGAAAGTACGGTGAATTCGTATCGGTGCGACCTGAAGAAGCTGAACCAGTATCTGCTGGAGCATGGGATCGAGAACGTGCGCAATGTCACTGCGACGAATCTGAATTCCTACGTACTGTATCTGGAAAATCAGGGAATGTCTACCGCGACTGTCTCGCGCAACGTTGCGTCAATGAAAGCATTTTTTCATTACGAATGCTTTCGCCATACGATAGATGAGGACCCCACGGCGTCTATAAAGGCGCCGCACATTGAGAAAAAGCTTCCCGGGATCTTAAGTCAGGAGGAGACGAAGCGTCTGCTGGAGCAGCCTTGCGGAACGAAGCCGAAGGAGCGGCGCGACCGCGCGATGCTGGAGCTTTTGTATGCGACAGGTATGCGGGTCACAGAACTGATTTCATTAAAGCTTTCGGATATCCATCTGCAGATGAATTATGTCGTATGCCGGGATGGCGATCGGGAGCGGGTGATCCCATTCGGGGAGAATGCGAAGCGTGCAGTAGATCAGTACCTTAAGGACGGGAGAAAAGCGCTGCTCAAGGAGGCTGATTCAGAGTATCTGTTTGTGAACTGCTCCGGGCAGATGATGAGCCGTCAGGGCTTCTGGAAGCTTGTAAAGAAATATGCGGCAAAGGCCGGGATCGAGGCAGATATTACGCCGCATACGCTGAGGCACTCTTTTGCGGCGCATCTGGTACAAAACGGGGAGGATCTCCGCGCGGTGCAGGAGCGGCTTGGACATTCCGATATTGCCACAACGCAGGTTTATTTAAATATGAATGCACAGCGGGGGCGCTTTGCATAAATAAGGCATATCATGCCGGAAATCACAGGGCTGCAGGGCAGCTGGAAAGGGGATAAGAAGATGCTGGATGCAAAAGTAAAAGAGCTGTTGAACGAACAGGTCAACAAAGAGTTTTATTCAGCTTATCTGTATCTGGATTTTGCCAATTTCTATAACCGCAGAGGACTGGACGGTTTTTACAACTGGTTTTATATCCAGACACAGGAAGAAAGAGATCATGCGATGCTGTTTATGAAGTATCTGCAAAATAACAGTGCAGACGTGGAGCTCCTCATGATCCCGAAGCCGGAGATCTCTCTGGAGAGACTGGAGGATCCGCTGCATGAGGCAGTGAAGCATGAGGCATACGTGACCTCTCTGATCAATAACCTGTACGACGCTGCACAGAGTGCCAAGGATTTTCGGACCGTACAGTTCCTTGACTGGTTTGTAAAGGAGCAGGGAGAGGAAGAGAAGAACACGCAGGATCTCGTCACGAAGATGGAGCTGTTTGGAAGTGAGCCGAGAAGTCTCTATATGCTGGATAACGAATTAAAGGCGCGTGTGTATACAGCGCCGTCCCTGGTATTATGATCAACAACACAGATATGGTCTGACTGCGGCGAACGCAGACAGCTGTTTGGGAGAAAGACTGCAGTACGCGGAAAAAGGCGTGGCGCAGTCTTTTTTGCTGTGTGCCTGCCGGTGCATGCAGGATGCAAAAGAAATGACAGGAAAGAGCGAAATATGGGTGGATTGCTCGATATAGGTCGAAAAAGGAAAAAGCTGTTGTTCAATATAACGAATAAAAATCTTAAGAATTTCAATGAACAGCAAAAAATATTCTATGTTTTACCGGAAGCAGATTGTGTATAGTATCAACATAAACAATGGTACGGACAAAATGTGCCGAAAAGAAGGAGGAACTAGCAATATGAAAAAGAAATTATTTGTATTGACAATGGCAGCAGTTATGGGTCTTTCCCTTACAGCTTCCGCAGAGGGCGAAGTGGCAAACAAGGATAAGCCGCTCGTATGGTTTAACCGCCAGCCGTCTAACAGCTCTACAGGTGAGCTCGATATGGCAGCGCTTTCCTTCAACGACAATACATATTATGTAGGCTTTGATGCAAATCAGGGTGCAGAACTTCAGGGTACGATGGTTCTTGATTACATCAAGGCAAATGCGGCAACGATTGACCGTAATGGTGACGGTGTGATCGGATATGTTCTGGCAATCGGCGATATCGGACATAACGATTCTATCGCACGTACAAGAGGTGTCCGCAAGGCTCTCGGCACAGGCGTAGACAAAGACGGCAACATCAACAGCGAGCCGGTTGGTACAAATACAGACGGTTCTGCAACAGTTGTTCAGGATGGTACACTGGAAGTTGACGGAACAACATATACAGTTCGTGAGCTGGCTTCTCAGGAGATGAAGAACTCTGCAGGTGCTACATGGGATGCAGCTACAGCAGGAAATGCGATCGGTACATGGTCTTCTTCTTTCGGCGATCAGATCGATGTAGTAGTTTCCAACAACGATGGTATGGGAATGTCCATGTTCAACGCATGGTCAAAAGATAACAAGGTTCCGACATTCGGATACGATGCAAACAACGATGCAGTAGCAGCGATCGCAGAGGGATACGGCGGAACGATCAGCCAGCATGCAGACGTACAGGCTTACCTGACACTTCGTGTGCTTCGTAACGCTCTTGACGGTGTTGATATTGACACAGGTATCGGTACAGCAGATGAGGCAGGCAATGTTCTTTCTGAGGATGTATATGTATACAACGAGGAGCAGCGTTCCTACTATGCACTGAACGTAGCAGTTACAGCTGAGAACTACGAAGAGTTCACAGATTCTACAAAGGTTTATGAGCCGGTATCCAACCAGCTGGATGAGGCTACATCACCGGTTAAGAAGGTATGGCTCAATATCTACAATGCAGCTGATAACTTCCTGAGCTCCACATACCAGCCGCTGCTTCAGAACTATGATGACATTCTGAACCTTGAGGTTGAATACATCGGCGGTGACGGACAGACAGAGTCCAACATTACAAACCGTCTTGGAAACCCGAGCCAGTATGATGCATTTGCGATCAACATGGTTAAGACAGACAACGCAGCTTCTTACACAGCTCTGCTTAATCAGTAATATCTATTGAAATAAGGATGTTAAGATTAGGGAGAAGAAATTCTCCCTAATCCTTTTGTTCGGGAAAATTTGTATGAAAACACAGTAAACCATGTATACAGGAGTAAAAAAATGGCAGATAAGAAAGATGATATTGTCTTATCGATACGCGGCATGAGCAAGTCCTTTGGACGCAACCGGGTCCTCGATCACATCAATCTGAATGTGAAGCGCGGCACGGTTATGGGACTCATGGGAGAAAATGGCGCCGGTAAGTCAACAATGATGAAATGTCTTTTTGGTACATACCAGAAGGATGAGGGAAGCATCTTCCTTGATGGAAAGGAAGTAAGCTTCTCAGGTCCGAAGGATGCTCTTGAAAACGGTATCGCGATGGTGCATCAGGAGTTGAACCAGTGTCTGGAGCGCAACGTGATCGATAATCTGTTTCTCGGCCGCTATCCGGTCAACTCGATGGGGATAGTCGATGAGGGCAGAATGAAAAAAGAAGCGTCTGAGCTTTTCAGAAAGCTTGGCATGACCGTAAACCTGACACAGCCGATGAGAAATATGTCTGTTTCACAGCGGCAGATGTGTGAGATCGCAAAGGCGATCTCCTATAATGCAAAGGTAATCGTTCTGGATGAGCCTACCTCGTCCCTGACCGTACAGGAGGTAGAGAAGCTTTTCGGAATGATGCGTATGCTCAAGGAGCAGGGGATCTCACTGATCTACATTTCTCATAAGATGGATGAGATCTTTGAGATCTGTGATGAGATTTCCGTACTGCGTGACGGTAATCTGGTCATGACAAAAAGCTCAAAAGAAACAGATATGAATGAGCTGATCGCAGCAATGGTAGGACGTTCTCTTGAGAATCGTTTCCCGCCGGTGGACAATACACCGAAGGAGCCGATCCTGTCGATCCAGCACCTTTCCACAAAGTTTGAGCCGCATCTGCAGGATATCACCTTTGATGTACGGGAGGGAGAGATTTTTGGTCTGTATGGACTCGTAGGTGCAGGCCGTACAGAGCTTCTTGAGACGATCTTTGGCGTCCGTACCAGAGCGGCAGGCCGTGTGTATTTCAACAACCGGCTGATGAATTTCAACAGTGCCAAGGAAGCGATGGATCATGGTTTTGCGATGATCACGGAGGAGAGAAAGGCGAACGGACTCTTCTTAAAGGGTGACCTGACCTTCAATACGACGATCGCGAATCTGGAGCAGTACAAAGCGGGACTGGCGCTGTCTGATCAGAAGATGGTAAAAGCGACCTCAAAAGAGATCAAGATCATGCATACAAAATGTATGGGACCGGAGGACATGATCTCAAGCCTTTCCGGAGGAAACCAGCAGAAGGTTATTTTTGGAAAATGGCTGGAGCGTGAGCCGAAGGTGTTCATGATGGACGAGCCGACACGAGGCATTGATGTCGGTGCAAAATATGAGATTTATGAGCTGATCATCAATATGGCAAAGCAGGGAAAGACGATCATAGTTGTTTCTTCTGAGATGCCGGAGATCCTCGGTATTACAAATCGTATCGGCGTTATGTCCAACGGACGTCTTTCCGGTATTGTGAATACGAAAGAGACGAATCAGGAAGAACTTTTGAGACTCAGTGCAAAATACCTATAATAAGGGAGATTAACAGATATGGCAAACGGAAACGGGAAAATCCTTACGGCAGAGCAGGAGCTTACGCTGCGCAGGCCGATCGAGGAATATGTGGGTAATATCCAGAAAAAGATCGACAGCCTTCGTGTAGACGGTACAGATAAGGTTGTCAGCCTTTTAAACAGTATCGAAGGCTTAAAGAGAGACCGCAGCCTGACAAAAGAAGAGCGCGAGGCGCAGACGGCAAGCATGCGCAGCGAGCTGCAGAAGGCAAAAGCAGTTGAAGAAAAGAATAAGGGCGAGATCTCCAGGCTGATCGCAGACGCAGAGGCGTATCTGAAAGCGCACTTTGATAAAGAGTATTATCAGCCGGTGCTGGAGAGCTGTGCGCAGGAGAAAGTAAAGGCAAAAGAAAGATATAAAGAAAATGTTGCAAAACTCGAAAAAGAGCATCAGGCAGCTGCAGCGAAGCTGACAGATCACCAGGAGCAGAAGGATGAGAAGTATGTATACAAGAACCGTCTGTTTGACGCAAAGGTGAAGCTGGAGCAGGAACTGCAGGAGATCAAGGACAGACGGCATGCTGCTTATACCTATAAGTATCATCTGATCGATATGCTGCGCATGTCGAAGTTTACCTTCCTTGAGACGCGGGCTCAGAAGTGGGAAAACTACAAGTATACGTTCAACCGCAGAGAGTTCCTTCTGAAAAACGGTCTGTATATTGCGATTGTTCTGATCTTCGTAGCGCTGTGTATCATCACACCGATCGTAAAACATACACCGCTGCTTACCTACAACAACGTACTCAACATCCTTCAGCAGGCGTCTCCGAGAATGTTCCTTGCGCTCGGTGTTGCAGGACTGATCCTCCTGACTGGTACAGACCTTTCCATCGGTCGTATGGTAGGTATGGGTATGACAACAGCGACGATCATCATGCATCAGGGTATCAATACAGGTGCAGTATTCGGACATGTATTTGACTTTACAGGACTTCCGGTCGTAGTGCGCATGTTCTTCGCTCTGATCATGTGTATTATCCTGTGTACCTGCTTTACGTCACTGGCAGGCTTCTTTACAGCCAAGTTCAAGATGCATCCGTTTATCTCAACTATGGCAAACATGCTGATGATCTTCGGTCTTGTTACATATGCGACAAAGGGTGTATCCTTTGGTGCGATCGAGTCATCCATTCCGGGTATGATCATCCCGAAGATCAACGGATTCCCGACGATCATCATCTGGGCCGTTGTAGCAGTTGTGATCGTATGGTTTATCTGGAACAAGACAACATTTGGTAAGAATCTTTACGCAGTAGGCGGAAACCCAGAGGCAGCAGCTGTTTCCGGTATCTCCGTATTCCGCGTAACAATGGGTGCATTCATCCTTGCAGGTATCCTCTATGGCTTCGGCGCATGGCTGGAGTGTGCGCGTATGGTTGGTTCTGGTTCTGCTGCGTATGGACAGGGCTGGGAGACAGATGCGATCGCAGCCTGCGTAGTCGGCGGTGTATCCTTTACAGGTGGTATCGGTAAGATCTCAGGTGTTGTAGTCGGCGTGCTGATCTTTACAGCACTGACCTACTCTCTGACGATCCTTGGTATCGACACGAACCTTCAGTTCGTATTCTCCGGTATCATCATCCTGGTAGCGGTAACACTTGACTGCCTGAAATATGTGAGAAAGAAATAAAAAAAGATTTATAAAAAAGCTGTTGTAGTCTGCAAGGCGGGCTGCGACAGCTTTTTTCGTGCGTTTGACGATGCATGTTTCTTAAGTGTGCAAAATTCGCGTCTGTTGGGTAACGAGAAAATGATAGTCGGATAAATTGTTGTGTGGCGAATGATGCGCATGGTGGTGTGAGGAGGGAGTTAACCACTCTCTCCTCAAGTATTATGATATGAAAGTTGAAGAATATTGGTAAAATGATCTGTAAAAATTATCTGGATAGTTTGAAAATAGAGCCAGTCAGCAGGTATAATGAAATCTAACTTCCTTTTCTTGAAGAATAGTTTCCCAGTCTTTATTTAATTTCTTGTTTGTAATTAGAATATCCATATCTGAAATTTGTCCAAACACATTGCTGCTTGTTTTGGAAAATTTCGTATGATCCATAAGAAAAATATGTTGCTTAGAATGTTCAAGCATACATTTTCGAACGTTGGCTTCATTCAGATTATTGTCAGTTAAACCATATTTTATATTGATGGCGGGATTGCTGAGAAAAGCTATGTTTGCAAAATTACTGCTGATCATGTCTGTTGTTTTGTATCCTACAAATGAGCTTGTCTTTTTTCGGAGCTGTCCGCCAGCACATACCAGAGTGGCATTTCCTTTTTTATTAGAATCACACAGCACGCAGATACGAAGTGAGTTTGTAATTAGAGTAACAGTGATCTGAGAATCAAGAATAGCCTGTGCCAGTTGAAGGCAAGTAGTACTGGAATCCAGCATAATTGTATCGCCAGGACTGATAAAAGAAAGTGCTATTTGAGCCATTTCGCGTTTTTCTTCTTTAAAAAAAGAGGTACGAAGGTCAATAGGTACGCTGCGGTCAGAATAATCAGGCAGATAAGCACCACCGTGAATTCTCTTTAATTTTCCGATGGATTCGAGCTCTTTCAGATCTCTTCGTATTGTTTCTTCGTGACAGTTTAGAGAATCACTGAGATTGGAAATTAATATACTTCCTTCGTTTTTTAATTCATTCATAATAAAATTTTGTCGGTCTATTTTTAGCATAAAGTATCTCCTTTAAATGAGTTATGTTTACTATGAGATAGATAAAAGAACGGTATAGCTTACTGTTGAGTTTATTATATACTTGCTTTCTGACAAAATCAATAAAATTAAAGGTGAAAAAATAAAAAAACAACAAAATACAACATATATATTAAATGTTTAATTAAAATAGCACAAAATAATAAAATAGAGAGTTGGAAAATGTGATAAAATATGGAATATATATTGACAAACCAACATAATCCATATATAATCAACATTAAATTACAAAAAACAACAAGGAGGAGATTTATGAAAGTTTTGGTTAGGGCACCATTTAGCGAGAAGGGACTTTCAGAATTACGTAATATGTACGATGAAGTCATTTATGAACCATGGAATAAAACTGGGGAATGGTTTGAAGATGACAAAACGAGTGAACTTTTACAGAGAGTAAAACCAGATATTTTTATTACAGAATTAGACAGGGTAGGAAAGAAATCATTAAGTAGTTGGCAAGGATTAAAGCTTTTGGGAGTGTGCCGTGCAAATCCGGCTAATGTGGATGTTGACAGATGTACGCAAGAGGGCCTCCCGATTATATGTACTCCTGCTAGAAATGCTCAAGCAGTTGCTGAGTGTGCAGTGGGAATGACAATTTGTTATATGAGACATATAGCTGAAGCTGCATGCTGGGAAAGAAACGGTATGTGGGGGCAGAAAAATGGAGTTAGTCCATATTATCTTTTTCAAGGGAACGAACTTTCAGGAAAGAAGATTGGATTTGTGGGATTTGGTGCAGTTGGGCGTGCGGCAGCTGGTTTGTTTAAAGCCTTTGGAACAAACAATGTTTTTTATGATCCGTATGTAGAACAAGCAGAGGATGTTAGAAAAGTGTCTTTGGAAGAATTGTTTTCGACTTGTGATATTATTTCAATTCACCTTCCTGTGAATGATGCAACAAAGAAGATGATTGGTTCAGAACTGATTGCTCTCATGAAACCAACAGCGATCTTTTTAAATACTGCCAGAAGTGCAGTAGTTGATATGGAAGCTTTATATAATGCAATCAAGGAAAAAAAGATAGGAGGCGCTGTAATGGATGTAATGGAGAATGAACCACCAACGAAAGAAGAAATAGAAAAGTGGAAGCTCGATAATGTTCTCCTGACCCCTCATATCTGTGGCGCAAGTTATGAGGTGAGTGATCATCATTCAGATATTATGGTAGAGAGAATAAAAAAATGGGAAAATGGGGAACAGAAGAACTGTATTATTTTTAATAAAGTACAATAAGGAGGCGGGGAATCCGGTATAAGCCGGTAGATATAATATGAAAAACTATATGGTGATCGATATTGGGACAGGAAATTCTAGGACAGCGCTTGTTAGATCAGATGGCAGAATATGGGGAATGAAACAGATAGAAAATAGATACTTACGGGATGAATTGTATCCAGATGCACAGTATTTTGATCCGCAGGAATGGAAATGCAGGATTTTGGATATGTGCAGGAAGCTTGTTTCTGAATTTCCTGATATACATATTGATGCTGTGACGGCCTCTGGATGCCGACAGAGTACAATTTTTCTAAATAAGGATGGAGAGGCAGTATATGGTGTTCCTAATATGGACCATCGAGGGAGAGAATATTTACATGAGATTCCTGAAAAAAAGATGATATATGAGAAGACGGGACGTTGGCTTTCTACATTTCCTGCAGGGAATCTTTATGGTCTTCGTAAGAAACGCCCGGATTTATTTGATCAAATTGTAAAATTTACCAGTTTAAGCGAATGGATGGGCTATATTTTTACAGGTAAATTGACGATGGAATTGTCGTTAGCCTGCGAAACGCAGTTGCTTGATATTAAAACAAGGAAATGGTCTGAAGAACTCTTTCGGTTATATCAGTTTCCGATGAGTCTGGCACCGGATTTAGCCACAGGTCCACAAAGCCTTGGGAATTTTACAGAAAAAGGGAAACGTTTATTAGGGGTGGATTATGATGTTCCGTTTATCGTATGTGGAGGAGATACCCAGAATGCAGTTGCAGGTGCTGGAGGGGAAGTGGGTGATATTACAATAGTTTCAGGAACAACTTCTCCATTGTTTTTTAATGTCCCTGAAAAATTTTATGATGAGCAGGAAAGGTGCTGGGTGGATCTCAACATTGGTGGTGATAATTACTTTATTGAGACAAACCCCGGCGTAACCGGACTGAATTTTCAAAGGCTGAAGCGTCTGCTGTTTCCTGATATTTCTTACGATGAATTAAATAGAAATCTGTCAGAAAAAAAGAAAGTGACAATGTGCGCATCTTTTACGACATTGTTGTTTGATACAGGGAAGCATATCAAAAAAGGTGGATTTTTTATGGACACTCCCTGGGGGGCTGATATAGATAGATATGATTTTGCTGCTGCAGTTGCGGGAGATGTTGCGTGTGCGCTTTATAGAAACTATCAGAAATTGTTGGAGCTTACTCAACATGAAAAAACATACATTAGAGGATGCGGCGGAGGTTTTCAGTCAAAGCTTATATGTCAGATGTTTTCGGACCTTACAGAGAAAGAGTTGTTGCTTCCGAAAGGTTTTGAACAGGCATCAATTCTTGGGTGTGTGAAACTCTTAAATAGGGTATTTGGAAACTTATCAGAAAAGACAGAAAATGATGCAAGCTTTTATATATTCTCTCCTTCGGATGATGATTTTAGTAAAAAATATTATCAAAGATGGGAAGAATTCCAGCGGGTTGTATGCAAGTAAGGCGGTGATAAAGATGGGGCGTTTTGATAGATATTTTTTGATGGAATGTAATGATATCGTTGAATATGTATTGCAAAAGTATGAAATTTTTGCTGAAGATGCAGAACTTTCTGTAGAAGAGATCGGAGATGGAAATTTAAATTATGTTTTTCGTGTTCAGGATGAAAAAAACGGAGCATCTGTGATTTTAAAACATTCTGGGATTGAAACCAGAGCAAAATCAGGCAGACATGTAGATACAGATCGCAATAGAATTGAGGCCGAAATTCTAATGCTTCAGGATAAATATGTTTCTGGTTATGTGCCAAGGGTTTATGGATATGATCCTGTGATGTGCTGTATGGTAATGGAAGATCTTAAAAACTATGAGGTGATGAGGGGAGCTTTGCTGAAATTTAGTATATATCCGTTTTTTGCTGATCAGATTACAACGTATATGGTAAATTGTCTTCTCGCAACAACAGATATAGTAATGGATCATAAAGAAAAAAAGCAGCTGGTGAAATCCTATGTGAATCCGGATCTTTGTACAATTACAGAACAACTTGTTTATTCGGAACCTTTTGGGAATTTTGCAGGCAAAAATTATGTTGTAGATGAGCTGAAGGACTATGTGGAAAAAGAAGTCTACGCGGACCAAGATTTGAAGCTTGAAGCAGCTAAAATGAAGTTTGGCTTTATGGAGCATGCACAGGCACTTATTCATGGGGATCTTCATTCGGGGTCGATCTTTATTAATAGCAAGGGATTGAAGGTGTTTGATCCAGAGTTTGCTTTTTATGGTCCTATGGGATACGATCTGGCCAATGTAGTTGCACACATGATTTTTGCAAAATTCCATTCTATCGCTTTACAGAAAGAGGGAAGGGACAAAGAGAAATTTCAAGAGTGGATAGACAGTGTGATTCGGGAGAGTGTTGACTTGTTTAAAGATAAATTTACAAAGAGGTATGATGAGCTATGTACGGATTGCATGGCAAAGACAGAAGGATTTAAGGAGTATTATCTTGAGGGGGTGATTCATGATGCAGCGGGAATTGCGGGATGTGAGCTGATTCGAAGAGTTGTGGGAGTAGCCAAGGTAAAAGATCTCACAGAGATTAAAGACAACATTCTTCGTATGGAACAAGAGAAAAAAATCATTTCTATTGCAAAAGAATTTATTAAAAACCGAGAGAAAATTTCTAGTGGACAACAGTTTCTTGGAATTGTAAAGAAAAATTTATAATTAAGGAGAAAAAGATGGGGGATACAGTAAAAAAGAAATGGTATCAGAGAATACCAAATACGTACATTATTTTGTTTGTTTTAGTTTGTTTGGCAGCAATTCTGACATGGATTCTTCCTGCTGGAGAATACATAAGGGAAGCGGTTGAGGGTGTAAATAAGCTAGTTGTTGTTCCGAATTCTTACCACACAATAGAGTCTCAGCCGGCGGGGATATTTGATGTATTTAAAGCGATACCGCAGGGATTTGCTGGTGCGGTGAGTATTATTGCAATTATTATGTTTTCGACAGGTGCATTTACTGTAATCAACCGTACGGGAGCACTGGAAGCAGGAGTAGGTGTACTACTGAATCGTGTGAGAAAAGGAAGGATGCCCAGTATTGTAGTAATATGGATTATCTGTTTTTTGTTTGCAGCTTTGGGGATGATAGCAGGACCTGAGATACAGATTCCGTTTACTACAATCTCGGTGGCAATCGCATTGGGGCTTGGATATGATATAGTAGTAGGTCTTGCTATGATTATGGGTGCGGGATATACAGCATTTGCGACGGCTCCAGTCAACGCTTCGCTTTTGGGAACGGCTCATTCTATTGTAGGACTTCCGCTGTTTTCTGCTTTTGATTTTCGCACAATAATGTGGTTTGTATATACGGTGATAGTGTGCATTGTAATCAGTATCTATGCGACAAGAGTAAAAAAAGATTCTTCAAAATCCTATGTAAAAGGTATTGACACAACAGGACTGGGATTTTCAAAAGATGTGTCGGAATATAAAATTAACAGACGACAGATATGGGTTCTTTTGGTGATACTGTTTTTGTTTGTTGGAATTGTTGTTGGCTCTAGTCAGTTTGGGTGGTATCTGGATGAGATGAGTGCTCTTTTTATTATCGCAGGCATAGTAGCGGGATTGGTTTATGGACTAAAGGTAAATGAAATTGTAGATGGTTTTCTTGAAGGATTTAAAAATACCGCGAGTGTTGCGTTAATTCTTGCAATTGCAAGAGGAATCCAGGTGATTCTTGATAATGGAAAAATTATGGATACAATTGTAAATGCACTTTCTGCTCCGCTTGCAGATCTTCCACCGGCACTTTCGGCAGTAGGGATGTTTATTGCTACTATGATTATCCACTTTTTCATTCCATCAGGAAGTGCATTGTCTGTTACTGTTATGCCGATTTTTGCACCATTGGCAACTGTGCTTGGACTTACACAGCAGACAGCTGTGTTGTGTATGCAGCTTGGGGCAGCGCTTCCTAATATCATTTATCCAACAATTGGCGCAATGATTGCTATGTGCGGGCTTGCAAAGGTACCATTTGCAAAATGGCTAAAATTTTCTTTGAAGCTGTTTTTGGCGACAGTTGTGCTGTCAATCATATTTATTTTGATTGCAGTACAAATCAATCTTGGGCCTTTTTAAAAACTGAAAGGGTGTCCGAGCTTGATACGGGCACCCAGTTATATAAATGGGGGATTTTATGAAACAAAAAAAGAAATGGTATTTAAAAATTCCTAATACGTATATTATTTTGTTTGGCATGATACTTTTTGCTGCACTTCTGACCTGGGTGGTACCGGCGGGAGAATTTAACAGGGTAGAGTCTGGTGGAAGAATGCTAATTGAAAATGGCACGTATCATGAAGTGGATAAAAACCCGGTAAATCTATTTGATATTTTTGTATCTATACCGAAAGGGTTACAAGGATCGGCTCAGATTATTTTTATGATTCTGCTCTCCTCTGGCACATTTGGTTTAATTAATTCTACGGGAGCACTTGAAAATGCGATCGGTATTATGATTAAAAAGACACAGAAGGCACATATTTCCAGCAATACCCTAATTTTTGTTATTACCTGTTTGTTTTCCTGTTTAGGGGTAATTATTGGACCTGAAATACAGATTCCTTTTACGCTGGTAGCTGTATCTATTGCGCTTGGATTAGGTTATGATCTTTTGACTGGGGTGGCAATGGTAATTGTCGGAGGGGGAGTCGGATTTTCCATGGGGCCGATTAATGCATCCGTGATTGGAACGGCAGATTCTATTTCCGGTCTTCCGCTTTTTTCAGGAATTGGTCTGCGTACGGTGATATGGGGAGTGACTACTGTAGTTTCAGCTTTTCTTGTACTCTCTTATGCAAAAAAAGTAAAGAAAAATGCAGATTATAGTTATACAAAAGGGATTAGTACAAAAGGCCTCGGACTGAGCAGGGACATATCAGAGTATAAATTAAGTAAAACAGATAAAAGGGTTTTGGGCGTATTTTTAATTCTATTTGCGTTTTTAATTATTGGTCCTACTTGGCTAGGGTGGTATTTGGATGAAATGTCTGCCGCATTTGTGATAACGGCGATTGCTGTAGTGATTGTTGCCAAATTGGATATAAATATAGCATTGGAAACATTTATGAAAACGGCAGGTGCTATGTTTGGTGCAGCAATGCTGGTTGGCCTTGGTCGGACGATACAGGTAGTGATGGAAAATGGTCATGTGATGGATACAATCATTAAAACAATTTCAGATCCTTTGGCAGACTTTGGACCGACAGTTGGAGCGATACTGATGTCATTGATCCATGGAATTATTAATTTTGTTATTCCATCAGGGAGTGGGCAGGCTGCGGCAAGTATGCCTATTATGTTTCCTGTAGGACAATTAATTGGCATGACGGATCAGACCAGTATTTTGGCTTTTCAGATTGGAGCTGGTGTTATGGATCTGATTTATCCTACGATGGGATCTATGATGGCTATGCTGGGAATGGCCAGAGTTCCATATGGTAAATGGGTGAAATTTGTATTCAAAGTTGTGATTGCAATGTATCTGGTGACATGGTTCTTTCTTTTGGTTGCAGTAAAAATTAATTGGGGGCCGTTTTGACAGGTATGAGAAAAGAGATTTAGCGTAAATGGAGAAAGACAATTGATTATTATACATTAGAAAGGAATGAATAAACATGGCAGAAAAATTTGCAGCAGCAGGAATGAGTTTATTTGGGTACGGAGCATTGGCGGATCTTGCACCATTCCTGAAAAGAAACACGATAAAAAAGGTTTTGATTGTTACAGATGCTTCTATCCGTAAACTAGGGCTCTTAAAACCTGTCCAAACAGCTCTTATGGATGGTGGAGCTGAAAGTGTTGTGTTTGATGGAGTGATGTCGAATCCCACACTTGAGAATGTTAGCGCGGGTGTAAAATTAATGAAAGATAATGAGTGTGACGGGATTGTGGCAGTGGGTGGTGGATCTGCTAATGACTGTGCAAAAGCAATCTGTATTCTGGAAGCAAATGGTGGAGAACTTAGAGATTATGTGGGAGGAAACAAGGCAAAAGAAAAAGGAAAATATCTGATTGCGGTAAATACGACAGCAGGAACAGGAAGTGAAGTGTCCAGAGCATTTTTAATTAGCGATGAAAAAGAAAAACGCAAGTTGATTTTTAAAGATGACTATGCAATGCCGGATATTGCAGTGAATGATGTGCAGTTGATGATGAATCTTCCTGCTTCTATCACTGCGCAAACTGGAATGGATGCACTTACACATGCAATAGAAGGATATATTTCTACAGGAAGATTTGCACTCACAGATTTACTTGCGAAGGATGCAATAAAATTAATATATGATAATTTGGAACTGGTGGTACAAGAACCACATAACAAGATTGCGCGGGAGAAAATGTCATTAGGTCAGTATCTTGCCGGTTTGAGCTTTGGAAGTTCAGGGTTGGGGCTTGTCCATGCAATGGCGCATCAGCTTGGTGCAGAATATCATCTTGCTCATGGTTTATGCAATGCTATTCTTCTTCCAGTTGTTATGGACTATGATCTTAATTATTGTCCAGAAAGATTTGCAGAGATTGCACGTATACTTGACGCAGATAAGTGTATTGGAAAGAATAGTGAAGAATGTGCTTTTTATGCAGTGGAGTTGGTTGATAAATTATCAGAAAAAGTCGGAACAAAAGTGTGGCTCGATGATTTTGGAGTCAAGGAAGAAGATCTTTCGCATCTTGCAGAGCGGGCACTTGAGGATGGATGCATTTTGACAGCACCCCACATTCCTGAAAAGGAAGAAATAATTAAACTTTTTAAAAAGGTGATGAGAAGTTAAATGATAGAAAGAGTTGATAAAAATCTTGCATTTATGTTGCAGTATGAGAATGTAGCGTGGTATGAAAACGGGAGTGTAAAGATTTTAGATCGAAGGATTTATCCTTTAAAAGTAGAATTTGTTACTTGCTATACACACCAGGAAGTAGCACAAGCGATTAAGGATATGGTAACACAGTCAGCAGGTCCCTATTTGGCTGCTGGTATGGGGATGGCGCTGGCAGCGTGGGAGTGCAGAAACTTAAGGGAAGGTGAGCAGATAGAATATTTAAAGAATGCTTCCCGTACATTATCTAACGCTCGGTCAACGACTGCTGTCAGAATGGCGGCAATTACAGAAAAATGTATTGCTACTGCAAAAAGAGCACTCTCACAGGGGGTGGCTGTGGATCAGGCTATTTTTGAACATTCGGTCGAAGAGGTAAACAATAAATATATCAGAATAAGTAAAACGGCAGAATATCTGGTCGATATGTTTCCAGATAAAGGAGCTGTCTTGACCCAATGCTTTGGCGAGACAATTGTAGGATTTATGCTTAAGGAAATGAAAAAGCGCAGCAAAGATATGAAAGTTATCTGTGCGGAAACAAGACCTTATTTTCAGGGCGCGAGGTTGACAGCGAGTGTAGCTTATGATCAGGGATTTGATGTGACTGTAATCACAGATAATATGCCTGCATTTGCAATGCAGAATGGCATGGTGGATGTATTTACATCAGCAGCAGATGCTATATCCTGCGATGGACATATTGTTAACAAAATAGGAACTTTACAGTTGGCAATTGTTTGTAAACATTATGGGATACCATATTTTGTAACAGGAGCTCCAGATGCAAAACATCCAACGATAGATTCTGTCAAGATAGAGTATAGAGATGAGAAACAGGTGCTTGAAGCGATGGGGATACGTACAACCAAAGAGGGTATAAAAGGATGGTATCCGGCATTTGATATAACTCCACCGTACCTGTGTGATGGAATTGTTACAAACAAAGGAATTTATGCGCCTTATGATATAAAACGATATTTTCAAGATTAGGAGAATAGATTATGTTAATGGAAGAAGCAAGAAAGCAAATTGTAGAATACGGGAAGCAGATGAGTTCAGCAGGATTGGCGAAAGGAACAGCAGGAAATATTAGTGTGTATGATGAAAGGACAGGCTATATGGCGATCAGTCCTTCTGGCATTGGTTATTTTGAAACGAAACCAGAGGATATCGTAGTAATGACTTTGGATGGTATGATTATAGATGGGAATAGAAAACCGTCCAGTGAACACGAGCTGCATTCTGTTATCTATAAGATCAAACCAGAGGCACGCGGGGTTGTACATACACACTCAAAATACTGCACAGCACTTGCATGTATGCGTGAACCGCTGAAAGCAATTCATTATGTACTTGCATCAACAGGAGTAACGGAGGTGCCTTGTGCAGAATATGCAACTTTTGGTACGCATGAACTGGCGGAACAAGTGGAAAAAGCTATGGGAGATAGTCGTGCAGTATTACTTGCAAATCATGGACTTGTAACATGTGGAGTAAGTCTTACAAAAGCTTTTAATTTAGCTGTAAGTTGTGAATTTTGTGCAGAAATGCAGTGGATGTGTGAATGTACAAGTGAGAATAAAGGGGTAATTCTGACAGAAAAGGAAATGGAAGATGTTATGCTTCACTTTCAATCATATGGTCAAGTGAAGACACCAGATAAGAATAACGGCGGCTATTGAAATATTATTTAGAAAAGGCTCTGTCTGCAATATATAAATGCAGGTAGAGTCTTTGTTGTGTGACGGGAAGAGCTTTTGAATAATTTATCCATTAATTGCAATTTTTCCCGTATTTTTATATAATAGAACTAATTATGCGGCGTGCGTCATGCGCCGCAGGAAATTATGGGAGATAGATGCAAGGAAATGACAGAAACATATAGATATACCGTACTTTTGGTGGATGATGAGGTAGAAGTGATCGAGGCGATTATGAAAAAGATTAACTGGGAGGGGCTTGGCTTTTCTGTGATCGGCTATGCGAACAACGGAGTAAAAGCATTTGAAATGGTAGAGGAGTTTCAGCCGGATGTGGTGATGACGGATATCCGTATGCCGTATATGGACGGGATGGAGCTGTCAAACAGGATCAAGACAGAATATCCTGCGACCAAGATCCTGCTTTTTACCGGTTTTGATGAATTCGAATATGCAAAGGAAGCTGTGCATCTGGAGGTGGAGGAGTATATTTTAAAGCCGGTCAATTCTGTGGAGCTTACGAATGTATTTACGCAAATGAAGATCAAGCTGGATCAGGAGATCAGTGAAAAGCGAAATGCAGAAAGCCTGAAAAAGTATTACCTTGATTCTCTGCCGCTGCTGCAGGCGAATTTTTATTCTACTTTGGTGGAAGGGCTCATACGGGAGGAGGATCTGGAAAAATATCTTTCGGATTACCAGATTTCCTTTTCCGGTCCATTTTTCTGCTGCCTTGTAGTCCATACATCATCTGGACAGCTTCCGGAGGGAATGAATCCGGTATTGCTTACTGCATCTGTACAGAAACAGGTGATGGAGCGGATCGGAGAGAAGTGGCGTGCAAAATGCTTTTCTTATCTGGGAAACACGGTACTGCTGGCACAGCTTAAAAATGAGGGCGAGGTTGCGGATCTTACGGATGAGTGCGACCGGTTTTGCCGGTATGCGCTGCGTATCATAGGCGCTGTCGTCACGATTGGAGTGGGCAGAGCGTGCAGGGAGCTTTTAGAACTCTCTCAGTCATACAGCGGTGCCAGGGAGGCTGTTTCTTACCGCGGGATTTATGGAGCTACGAGAGCGATCAATATAGCGGAGATCGCTCCGCGCGGGAACAGCGGCGCAGGAGGAGCGAATGAGGCGGATCTGGCAAAGCTGTTTAAGGCGGTGCGTCTTGGGACTGCCCAGGAGGTAAAGGAAGCGGTTGAGCAGTATCTGGGGCATACGCTGTTTCCGCAGCAGTCGCTGCAGCAGCACCATATTGATGTGCTTGAGCTGGTCAGCGCGCTGTATCGGTTTGCGGAAAATAATGAGCTGACGGTTGCAGCATTTTCCGGTGATATGGGAAAGCTGTGCAGCCGGCTGCTGGATCTGGAGCCGGAGGCGCTGCGAAAATGGCTGTGCGGTGTATGTCTGTCTATGCGGGAGCTGATGATCAACGAGCGCAGCCAGTCTACGAAGTCTTTTGTACAAAAGGCAAAAGAGTACGTGCGCGGCAATTATGCAGATGAAGAGATTTCTCTGGATCATGTATGCGAATCGCTTGGTGTATCAAATTCATATTTTTCCACTATTTTTAAGAAAGAGACGGGAAATTCATTTATTGGTTATCTGACGGATTATCGGATGGAGCAGGCGGCAAGGATGCTGCTTGAGACGAATGAGAAGAGCTATATTATAGCGAAGAGGGTCGGATATGCGGATCCGAATTATTTCAGCTATGTATTTAAGCGGCGCTATGGGGTATCTCCATCCAAATACAGAACGGAGCATGAAAAAAGTGAGGGATAGGTATTTCAGATATTTGGAAAAGCTGCGGCACCGGGGGATACAGTCTACGATCATGCTTGCATTTTCGGTGATCTCTATTTCTATTATGCTGATCTTCGGGGTCGCGCTGTATGTCAGGTTTTCCGCACTTTCCAGACAGGAGATCGTGCAGAGTACGCAGAAGCTGATGGAGCAGACGCGGGAGAGCCTGGAGGATTATCTGAACAGCATGAGGCAGATATCGGACGCCGCATATTACAATGTCATCAAAGAGAGTGATTTTTCCAGCCAGGAAAGGAGCTTTCAAAGAGGTCTGAACCTTTTGTATGAAGCGCATAAGGAAAAGCTGCAGAGCATTGCTGTTTATAATGAATACGGAAGTCTTCTGGCTGCAGAGCCAGTGGCATCTCAGAAGGAAGATCCTGATGTGACGAAACAGGACTGGTACAGGCAGGCAATGGATGAGATGGAAAATATGCATTTTTCTACGCCGCATATCCAGAACCTTTTTGATGACGGAACCTTTCGGTACAATTGGGTGATTTCTTTGAGCAGGGCAGTGGAACTGACTGTGGGCGGCGATTCGCAGCCGGGAGTTTTACTGGTAGATATGGATTACTCTGCGATCTCGCGAATGCTCAACCGGATCAATACCTTAAATAACGGGCAGTATTTTTATCTGTGTGACGGCGATGGGGAGATCATATATCATCAGCAGCAGATCCCGATCAGTGACGGACTGCGCAGAGAAAACAACCTGGCGGCGGCTTCTTATAAAGACGGCGTGTACGAGGAGGTATTTGAAGGGGAGCGCAGGAAAGTGCTTGTGAATACGATCAGCTACACGGGCTGGAAGCTGGTGGGCGTGATCCCGTATTCCATGTTCACGCACGGTATGGCGGATATCAGATATTTTATTGTTATCCTGATCCTGATGATGGCAATGATGCTTGTAGTCGTAAACCGCATTGTATCCACGCGTATTTCCAGACCGATCCTGAAGCTGAACCACTCCGTTACAGAGTATGAAGCAGGAAAAAAACCGCAGATCTATATCGGAGGCTCGCAGGAGATACGCCATCTTGGCTATTCGATTCAGAACTCCTATGAAAAGATCGAGGGTCTGATGAAAAAAATCGTCTGGGAGCAGAATGAGAGACGCAAAAGCGAGCTGGATGCGCTTCAAAGTCAGATTAATCCGCACTTTTTATACAATGCGCTTGATTCGATCATATGGATGATCGAGGCGCAGCGCAATGATGAGGCGGCGTATATGCTGTCCCAGCTTGCAAAATTTTTCCGGATCAGTCTTTCGAAAGGACGCACGGTGATCAGTGTAAAGGATGAGCTGCAGCATGCGCGCAGCTATATGAATATCCAGAAAATCCGCTGCCGCAATTCCTTTATCGTCACCTTTGATGTGGATCCGGCGGCAGAAGCCTGCTGTACGGTAAAGCTGATTCTGCAGCCGATCCTGGAAAATGCGATCAATTATGGGGTGAGAGATATGGATGGAGACGGCGAGATAGAGATCCGGGGACGGCTCGCAGACGGGGAAGTGGTCCTGGCGGTTCGGGACAATGGGATCGGTATTCCGGAGGAGGAAGCGAAGCTTCTTCTGACCGACAGCACCCGGGTGCATAAGCAGGGCTCCGGTGTGGGCCTCTTAAATGTAAATAACAGGATACAGATCCTGTTTGGAAAGGAATATGGCCTGCGCATTGAGAGTGAGCCGGATGTGGGGACGACGGTCTATATCTGTATGCCGGCAGTTCCGTATACAGAAGAGAACCGAAAGCTTCTGGAGCAGGGGCATATGTTTGACCGGGAAGAGATCATTCATCAGGCAAAGGAAAACGGATATGAAGAATAGCAGAAAAGAGTTTATCCTGACAGAGGCAGTGCTGGCTTTTATGATCGTGATCGTCGCATTTGTCATGTTCCGGGAAAAGAACAGCACGCAGCTGGACAAGATCTCTGTGATCATACAGGATTCGGATGACAGCAGATGGGCTGCATTTAAATATGGATTGAGAATGGCGGCGGCAGACCAGGGAGTCGAGGTTTTTGTGGCCAGTACAGAGCACCGGCTAAGTGCCTCACAGCTGGGAGAGCTGGCACAGGCACAGCTGAACCTGGGGGCAGATGCGCTGATCATACAGCCTGTCCTGGGGGAGGAGACAGAGGCAGTGCTGGAGGCACTGGCAAAAAAGACGCCGGTCGTGCTGGCAGGTCCGCTCCCTTCCGGTTCGGAGGCTGTCTATGGACTGCCCTTTGTCGGGCCGGACAATTACGAGATCGGCAGGCAGCTGGCTTTGGAGCTGCTGTCTGACTACAGGGAAAATCTCGACGGGAAGATGATCGGGATCGTCTCAGAAGCAGCCGAGTCTCAGGCAGCCGCGGACAGAGAGAGGGGATTTCGCGAGGCGATAGAGGGATACGGGGGAAAGATCCTGTGGTCCGTCACAGGCTTTGGGTCCTCTCTGGGCAAGAACGTACTGCAGCAGCAGGCTCCGGTAGATTTTGTGGCGGCGATGGACAATAGCAGCGCAATGATGGCGGGGCAGGAGGCTTTGGCAAACAACCTGCATGGAGCGCTTGTCTACGGGATCGGCTGCTCGACAGAGGCAGTCTATTACCTGGATGCAGGTAAGATGGAGTGTCTGATCGTTCCGGATGAGTTCCATGTCGGATATCAGAGCCTGATGGAGGCAGTTCGGAAAATGGAGCGTTTTTTCTCCTATGAAATGCAGGATCGGACGGTATCCTATACGGTACTGAGAAGAGAAAATCTGTTTTCAAAAGAAAATCAGGAAATCATTTTTACAATGAACCAGTGAGGGAGAATATGAAGAAAAAGACAGTGCTGGAGCTTGGAATACTGACATTCGCATGTATGCAGGTCCTGTGCGGCTGTGAAAAACAGCAGGACAGTCCGCTGATGACGGTTCAGGTCGGAGTGGCATGCTATAATCAGAGCGATACGTTTTTAAGTGAGCTGCTCGCAAGCTTTAAAGAGCAGCTTTCCGGTATGGAGACACAGGAGCTAAGTGCTACAGTGATGCAAAAGGATGCGGCAGGGTCACAGCGGACGCAGGACGATCAGGTCAGAGAGCTTCTTGACGCGGGCTGCAATGTGCTGTGTGTGAACCTGGCAGACCGGACGAATCCGTCTGAGATCATTGAGCTGGCGCGGGAGAGAGAGGTGCCGATCATATTTTTCAACCGCGAGCCGGTGGCGGAGGATCTGATGCAGTGGAGCGATCTGTATTATGTGGGGGCAGACGCCCAGCAATCCGGAGTGATGCAGGGAGAGCTGGCGGCGGATGCGATCCTCGCGAACAGTCAGATCGACCGGAACCACGACGGGAAAATACAGTATGTCGTGCTGGAGGGAGAGACTGGCCATCAGGATGCGATCATCCGCACAGAAAAAGCGGTAGATACACTAAAGGATAAAGGGATCGGGCTGGAAAAACTCAGTTACGCGATCGCGAATTGGAACCGTGCGCAGGCACAGAACCGTATGACGCAGATGATCGGGCAGTATCGTAATGATATAGAGCTGGTACTTGCAAACAATGACGATATGGCGCTGGGAGCAGTTGACGCGTATGAAAAGCTGAATTATACAGAGTCTACGCTTCCTGTATTTTTCGGTATAGACGGGACGCGGGAGGGGCTGCGCGCAGTAGCGGACGGAAGGCTTGCCGGCACAGTATATAATGATAAAGAAGGGCAGGCAGGAGCGATGGCGCGTCTTGCGGTTGCGCTTGTCTGCGGAGAAGGGATGCAGGAGCTGTCCTTTGAAAAGGAGCGCTGTATTTATCTGCCGTACGCCAAGGTAACGGCAGATAATATAGAAGAGTATCAGCACTGACGATAGATGTCGTAGATCAGAGCCTCTGATTTTTCCCAGCCAAGGCAGGGGTCTGTGATGGACTTTCCATAGATGAGCTCGCCGTCACCGATTTTCTGGCAGCCGTCCTCTATGTAGCTTTCGATCATCAGCCCCTTTACCAGCTTTTTGATGCCGGGGTTGTAGTTCCTGCTGTGCAGGATCTCCATAGAGATGCGGATCTGCTCCAGAAAACGCTTGCCGGAATTGGAATGGTTCGTGTCAATGATAGCGGCAGGGTTTTTCAAATTCCGCTTTTCATACATCTCAAGCAGGAGCTGAAGATCCTCGTAGTGGTAATTCGGGATCGTATTTCCGTGCTTATTGGTAGCGCCGCGCAGCACGACATGGGCAAGGGGGTTTCCGTCCGTATTGACATCCCACCCGCGGTAGATAAAGTTGTGCTTTGCCTGCGCTGCTACAACGGAATTGAGCATAACGGAAAAATCTCCGCTTGTCGGGTTCTTCATACCGGCAGGTACGTCCATGCCGCTGACAGTCATCCGGTGGTGCTGATCCTCGACAGAGCGGGCACCGATCGCGACATAGGAGAGGAGATCGTCAAGGTAACGCCAGTTTTCCGGGTAAAGCATCTCGTCCGCAGCGGTAAGACCGGTTTCCTCGATTGCCATTGCGTGCAGCTTGCGCATAGCTACGATACCGGCAAATACGTCCGGTTTTTTTTCAGGGTCAGGCTGATGCATCAGCCCTTTGTAGCCTTCGCCGGTCGTGCGGGGCTTGTTGGTGTAGATGCGCGGGATCAGGATGATCCGGTCGCCCACCTTATCCTGCACACGGCAGAGACGGTGCATGTAATCCATGACGGACTCCACATTGTCAGCGGAGCAGGGTCCGATGATCAGGAGGAATTTATCTGATTTTCCGGTAAAGACATCACGGATCTGAGCGTCCCGCTCCTGCTTGATCCGGACCACTTTTTCAGAAAGCGGATATTGTTTTTTTACTTCTGCCGGGATCGGCAGTTTTTTTACGAAATTAATAGCCATTGGTCAGCCTCACTTTATCTATATTGTTTTCTGTCATCCTGATTTATTATAGTACAGTGCCAGAGAATTGTCGATATATTTTTTGGGTTTTCATTTTCTGTCTTATATGATATAGTAGGAAAGATTGAATCAAGAGAAAGAGGCATAGGATATGAGTGAAAAAAGAAAACATTATTTTCCGATGTTTGTGGATCTTACAGATAAAAAGGTAGTCGTTGCGGGAGCGGGGACGATCGCAAAGCGCCGCATCCGCGCACTGGCGGAGTTTACGGACCGGCTTGTGGTGGTCGCACCGGAGGTAAACCAGGAGCTAAAGGAGATGGAGGCCAGAGGAAAGCTTACGATCCTGAAGAAGCATTGCGAGCGCGAGGACCTTTATGATGCGGCGCTTGTGATCGCGGCTACCAACGATAATAAAATCAATCAGGAAATCTATTCTGTATGCAAATGTCTTGGCATCCCTGTGAATGTCTGCGCAGACAAGACGAAGTGTGATTTCTATTTTCCGGGGATTGTCACAGATGAAAATTTTGTGGTAGGCATCAGTACGAGCGGGCGTGAGCACAAAAAAGCGCGTGAAGTCACAGACAAGATACAGGCGCTGCTTGCGCAGGAAGAATAAAGGAGAGAGGCAGATGCTGGTAAAGATTTTTACAGACGGAGCGGCAAGAGGAAACCCGGAGGGACCGGGAGGCTATGGTGCAGTGCTGCAGTACGTCGACACTGCGGGGACGCTGCACGAGAGAGAGTTTTCTCAGGGCTACAAAAAGACGACAAATAACCGCATGGAGCTGATGGCGGCGATCGTTGGGCTGGAAGCGCTCAACCGGCCGTGCGAAGTAGAGCTGTATTCGGATTCGAAATATCTGACCGATGCGTTCAACAGGCACTGGATCGATGGCTGGATCCGCAGAGGCTGGAAGCGCGGGAAAAATGAGCCGGTCAAAAATGTGGATCTGTGGCAGAGGCTGCTTGCCGCCGCAAAGCCGCATGAGATCCGTTTTATATGGGTGAAGGGACATGACGGTCATCCGGAAAATGAGCGGTGCGACGCTCTGGCGACATCGGCAGCAGACGGAACGGATCTGATCGAGGATGTGATACGGCAGGTCTGATACAAAATAAAAGAAGCGCAAAACAGATCCGATGAAACAGTTGAAAAGAGCCGGATGCTGTGCTATCATATTTTTCAGGCGAAAAAGCCAGAAGCCATCAGGTATGGCGGCAGCGGCGCAGAGAAAGGAAGGAAGAGAATGTCGGCAATTATTAGTGAATTTATTTTGGAACTGGTAAAACTGATCGCTTTGATCGGGGTTTCTCTTGCAGCGATTTTCTGCGGAAAGAAGCTGCGTGACAGAAAAGATGCAAAAAAAGCTTCTGAGCTTTCATCAAAAGACAAATAAGAGTTTATATCAAGAAAAAATGTTGGAGGAATTATTGTGAAAAAATACGGAGTGAACGAGCTGAGAAAAATGTTTCTCGACTTTTTTAGGAGTAAGGATCATCTGGTGATGAACAGCTTTTCGCTGGTGCCGCACAATGACAACAGCCTGCTTTTGATCAATGCGGGTATGGCGCCGCTGAAGCCGTACTTTACAGGCGCGGAGATCCCGCCGAAGCGCAGAGTCGCTACGTGTCAGAAGTGTATCCGTACCGGCGATATTGAGAATGTGGGAAAGACTGCCCGCCACGGCACATTTTTTGAGATGCTCGGTAATTTTTCCTTCGGTGACTATTTCAAAAAAGAAGCGATCGCATGGTCCTGGGAATTTTTGACTGAGGTAGTGGGGCTTGATCCGCAGCGTCTCTATCCGTCGGTGTATGTCGAGGATGACGAGGCATGGAACATCTGGCATGAGCAGATCGGGATCCCGGCAGAGCGTATTTTCCGCTTTGGCAAGGAGGATAACTTCTGGGAGCATGGCGCAGGTCCGTGCGGTCCGTGCTCGGAAATCTACTATGACCGCGGAGAAAAGTACGGATGCGGCAAAGAGGGCTGTACGGTAGGCTGTGACTGTGACCGCTATATTGAGGTATGGAATAACGTATTTACACAGTTTGAGAATGACGGCAAGGGGAACTATGAGACCCTGCAGCAGAAAAACATTGATACAGGTATGGGACTGGAACGTCTCGCTGCGGTCGTACAGGATGTGGATTCTATTTTCGACGTGGATACGATGCAGGCGCTGCGTGACAGAGTCTGTGAGTTTGCGCATACACAGTATAAGGCAGATGAGAAAAAGGATGTGTCGATCCGTCTGATCGTGGATCATATCCGTTCTGCGACATTTATGATCTCTGACGGCATCATGCCGACGAATGAGGGACGCGGCTATGTACTCCGCCGTCTGATCCGCCGGGCGGCCCGCCACGGACGGATGCTTGGTATTGAGAGCAGTTTCCTCTCCAGACTTTCCGAGACTGTGATCGAGGGATCAAAGGACGGCTATCCTGAGCTTGAGGAGAAAAAGGAGTTCATCTTTAAGGTGCTTTCTCAGGAGGAGGAGAAGTTCAGCCATACGATTGACCAGGGTCTGAACATCCTCGCTGATATGGAAAGCGAGCTGGAAAAATGCGGGACAAAGATGCTCTCCGGCAAAGATGCGTTTGTCCTTTATGATACGTACGGCTTTCCGCTCGATCTGACAAAGGAGATCCTGGAGGAAAAAGGCTATACGATCGATGAGGAAGGCTTCGGGGCATGTATGGAGGAGCAGCGCCAGATGGCCCGCAAGGCGCGCGGCACAACGAACTATATGGGCGCGGACGCGACAGTATACGATCAGATCGATGCGTCTGTGACAACAGAGTTTGTCGGCTACGACGCTCTGCGCGCAGAGTCTGTGATCACTGTGCTTACGACGCAGACAGAGCTTACAGAAGCGCTTACTGAGGGTGTGCACGGTACTGTGATCACACAGCAGACGCCGTTTTATGCGACTATGGGCGGACAGAACGGAGATACCGGTGTGATCTCCTGCGCATCCGGAAGCTTTATCGTAGAAGATACGATCCATCTGCTCGGAGGAAAGTACGGTCATGTCGGCTATATGGCAGAGGGCATGATCAAGACAGGAGATACGGTGACGCTTACGGTAGACGAGACATGCAGAAAGAATACCTGCAAGAACCACAGTGCGACCCATCTGCTGCAGAAAGCTTTGAAGACGGTGCTCGGCTCACATGTAGAGCAGAAGGGTTCTCTGGTGACGCCGGACAGACTGCGTTTTGACTTTGCACATTTCCAGGCAATGACGCCGGAGGAGCTTGCGAAGGTGGAAGAGCTTGTAAATCAGGAGATCGCAGCGGCCCTTCCTGTGCGCACGGATATTATGAGTATTGAGGACGCAAAAAAGACGGGGGCGATGGCGCTCTTTGGCGAGAAATACGGCGATGAGGTGCGCGTGGTATCCATGGGAGATTTCTCAAAGGAGCTGTGCGGAGGCACGCATGTCGGCAACACCTCTCAGATCGCTACCTTCAAGATCGTTTCCGAGGCTGGTATCGCGGCAGGAGTGCGCCGTATCGAGGCGCTGACAGGCGACGGGGTATTCGCATATTATAAAGCGGCAGAGAAGGAACTTCATGAGGCTGCGGCTCTCCTTAAGACTACGCCGGCAAAACTGCTTGAGAAGATCGCTTCTTTGCAGGCAGAGCTTAAAAATGCACACAGTGAGAACGAGTCCCTGAAGAGCAAGCTGGCTAAGGATGCGCTCGGAAATGTGATGGATCAGGTGTGCGAGATCTCTGGCGTGAAGCTGCTTGCGGCAAAGCTTGCGGGCGTTGACATGAACGGCCTGAGAGAGCTTGGCGATCAGCTGAGAGAAAAGCTTGGAGAGGGCGTGGTGCTTCTGGCTTCAGTAAATGATGGAAAGGTCAATCTGATGGCAGCGGCAACAGACGGAGCGATGAAACAGGGGGCTCATGCAGGAAATCTGATCAAGGGTATCGCAGCGCTTGTCGGCGGCGGCGGCGGTGGACGACCGAACATGGCTCAGGCAGGTGGAAAGGATCCTTCCGGTGTGGAGGCAGCCCTTGAAAAGGCAAAAGAAGTCCTTGCTTCACAGCTCGCATAAAAAAATAACATCTTTTTGCGGTAAAATACGGAAAAATAGTTGACGAAAATCGAAAATATGGTATACTACGTATTAGTGCAATAAAAATACCCAGACAGTTGTATTATGCACAATCTACAACTGGAGGGAGGTTAGGTGTGAGACAATGTCAAATGTAATCGTAAAAGAAAACGAAACTTTGGACAGCGCTTTACGCCGTTTCAAAAGAAACTGCGCAAAGGCTGGTATCCAGCAGGAGATTCGTAAAAGAGAACATTACGAGAAGCCGAGCGTAAGACGTAAGAAAAAGTCTGAGGCAGCTCGCAAGCGTAAATTCAATTAATGTGCAGTAAAATCCCTGGTCAGAGATGGTCAGGGATTTTTTCATCCGGTGAGATGATCTCGTTGCAGGGATATCCGCTATGAAAAGGAAGGGAGGACAGAAGATGAAAAAAACATCAAAGCGTCTGCTGGGAAGAATTATATCCGTTGTACTGGCAGTGCTGTTTCAGGTACTGTGGGTGATCCTTCTCGTGCTTGTCCTGCGGAACCATTTTCCGCTGGTAGGACTTTTGATCGAGCTGTTCAGTACGATCGCCATTTTGTGGATTGTCAGCAAGGATATTAATCCGGCATATAAGCTGGCATGGACGATACTGATCCTGGCTCTGCCGATCGCGGGAGCTGTCATCTATCTGCTGTTTGGAAAGTCGAGACTCGGCAAGGAGCTGCAGCGCAGGCTGGACGGGGCGATGCACGAGGCATCGCAGTATCTGGTACAGGACGAGGCAGTAAGCAGCAAGCTGGAGGAGGAGAGCCGCACGGTAGCGTGTCAGACAGATTATCTGTATAATACAGCAGGCTTTCCGGTCTATCAGAATACAAAGACGCAGTATTTCCGTGTCGGTCAGGAGCTGTACAGCCGTCTGCTCCATGAGCTGAAAAAAGCAGAGCACTATATTTTTATGGAGTATTTTATTATTGACGACGGAGAGATGTGGCAGGGGATCCTGGACATTCTGGAGGAGAAGGCGCGTCTCGGTCTGGATGTGCGTCTGATCTATGATGACTGGGGATGCGCGAGCACAATGCCGCAGGAGTTTCGGATGTCGCTCCAGAGCAGAGGGATCCGGTGCGAGGTATTTAACCCGCTGCTGCCGATCGCCTCGGTTCTTCTGAATAATCGTGACCACCGCAAGATCACGGTCATTGACGGGTATATTGGATTTACGGGAGGCGTGAACCTGGCAGACGAGTATATTAACCGCAGGGAGCGCTTCGGCTACTGGAAGGATACGGGAGTCATGCTGCGCGGAGAGGCAGTCTGGAGCTTTACCGTTATGTTTCTTCAGATGTGGAGCGTGCTGGCCAATGAATCACCGGACTATGGAAAATACCGTCCGCATGAGTGGCACGAGCAGCCCTTTGAGAGCGACGGCTTTGTACAGCCGTATGGCGACACTCCGCTTGACCATGAGACAGTCGGGGAGTCTGTTTATCTGAATATTATCAACCGCGCCAAAAAATATGTATATATTTTTACGCCGTATCTGATCACAGATAATGAGATGACGACTGCCCTGTGCCTGGCGGCAAAAAGTGGAGTGGATGTTCGGATCGTCACCCCGGGCATACCGGATAAAAAGCTTGTTTTTCTGCTTACGAGATCCTATTATGACAAGCTGATCGCATCAGGGGTGCGGGTATTTGAGTACAAGCCGGGCTTTCTCCACGCAAAATCCTTTGTGTGTGACGACTGCATTGCGACAGTCGGGACGATCAATCTTGATTACCGCAGCCTGTATCTGCATTTTGAGTGCGGCGTATGGATGTATCAGACAGACGCTGTCATGCAGATAAAGGAGGATGCACTTGATATCCTGGAGCAGTGCCGGGAGATCAGCGCGCTGGACTGCATGAACAAAAGCGGCTGGACCAGACTGTGGCAGAGTATTTTGCGCCTGTTTGCTCCACTGCTGTAATACGGACGCTTCCTGGCATAAGCCGTCATATTTTTCATGATCGCTAATATAGTTAAGTAAGGACATGGCAGGTGATGATTATGAAAAGAACGGCAGCAGTATGGCTGGCAGGACTGATGGCGGCGATGAGCGTATTTCCGGCGGAGGCGGCATCGTACGTTCCAATGGAGGAGGCGCAGTATGCACCGGTTTCGCCAAATGAGGATCAGGAGGTATCCGGACAGAGACACAGGACGGATGAGGCGGCGGCTCTGGCAGCATCGCTGCAGACTCCGCATGCGCTTGTGATGGAGGTGTCGACGGGCAAGGTACTGTTCGAAAAGGACGCGGATGCGAAGCTGCATCCGGCGAGCGTGACAAAGATCATGACCGTATTACTGACTTTTGAGGCGCTTGAGCAGGGGAAACTTACCTGGGATCAGGAAGTGATGACCAGTGCGCACGCAAAGTCTATGGGTGGTTCACAGGTATTTCTGGAGGAAGGAGAGGTCCAGACGGTTGATACGCTGCTTAAATGTATTCTGATCGCGTCAGGAAATGATGCGTCGGTGGCGATGGCAGAGCAGATCGCGGGCAGCGAGGAGGCCTTTGTCGCCCGAATGAATGAAAAAGCTGCGCAGCTTGGGATGAAAAATACACATTTCGTAGACTGCTGCGGACTGACAGATTCCCAGGAGCACTATACATCGGCGCGGGACGTGGCTTTGATGTCCCGGGAGCTTTTGCTGAATTATCCGCAGGTAGTGGAGTACTCTGATATATGGATGGAGGATATTACACACGTGACGGCAAAAGGCAGCAGTGTATTTACTCTTTCCAATACCAATAAGCTGCTGCGCGCATACAGCGGATGCGACGGGCTGAAAACGGGAAGCACGAGCCGCGCAAAATTTTGTCTCAGTGCAACTGCGCGGCGCGACGGGATCCGGCTGATCGGGACAGTGATGACTGCGCCTGATTCCAAGATCCGTTTTGCCGAAGCGGCGCAGCTGCTTAATTATGGATTCTCCAGATGTACGATGTACCACGATGATGAAATGGAGAAGCTGCCGGATATCGAGGTCCGGGGAGCGCTCAACCAGATGGTGCGGGTGGAATATCAGGATACCTTTTCCTACCTGAGCACGGAAAATGAGGATTTTTCTCAGATCAGGAAGCAGCAAAAGTGGCAGGAGGATGTCGCAGCCCCTCTTGAAAAGGGAGCAAAAGTAGGCGAGCTTGTCTATACGCTTGGCGATAAGGAGATCGGCCGGGTAGCGATCGTGACCGCAGAAGGAGTAGAACGGGCAGACTATTTTGACTGGGTGCAGGAAATGTGGAGGCTTTGGACGATATAAAGCCGGCGGGAGATGGAGACAAAAGCGGGGATATGGCACCGTTGGCACAGAAGCAGAAATATGATATAATAGAAAAATGATCAGGATTCCCGGAGCGTATCCAGGCTGCGGGAATCGCTGTGCAGTGTGAAGCGGTTTGTGCCGCACAGTACCAGCTGTGCGGTATGACCTGAGAAAGGACGGGTGAGTACGATGCCGGAGTTTAAAGTAGCGCGATACCGGATAAAGGCAGAGAAGGGTCAGCACAATATACAGCAGCCGTTTTCGGCTGTTTTTCTAAGTGATCTGCATAATGCAAGCTACGGCGACCATAATTGCAGACTTTTGGCGGCGATCCGCAGCGCGGATCCATCCCTTGTGCTCATTGCAGGAGACATGCTGACAGCAGCAAAGGATGCGGTGGAGATGGACGCGGCACTGGAGCTGATGGATGAGCTCACAAGGAAATATCCGGTCTTTTATGCAAACGGAAATCATGAGCATCGTATGAAGATCAATACAGAACGATATGCAGATGCGTATGAGCGGTATGCGGACAAGATCAGAAGCTTTGGAGTCCACCTGATCGAAAATGGGTGCGAGCGCGTCCAGATCGGCAGATTTCCGCTTGCGATCTGGGGACTGGAGCTTCCGGGGGAATATTTTTACAAGGGAAAGATGCCGCAGCTTACGAGGATGCAGATAACCGATCTGATCGGAGAGCCGGATGCGTCGGCATACAATATTCTGCTTGCCCACCATCCGGTATATGCGAAGATATATGCGGCATGGGGAGCGGATCTGGCGCTTTCCGGGCATCTGCACGGAGGACTTGTCCGGGTGCCGTATCTGGGTGGCCTGATCAGTCCGCAGCTTCGGCCTTTTCCGCGTTATGACCGCGGCATGTATGAGATCACAGACGGGAAGCGGCTGATCGTCAGCGGCGGTCTGGGAAGTCATACGATACCGCTGCGCATCAACAATCCGCCGCAGCTTGTGGTGATCGATTTTGTCTGAAAGGAATAAAGATATCAGATGGGAATACCGGTAAAACTGCAGGCGTTTGAGGGACCGCTCGATCTTCTGCTGCATTTGATCGAAAAAAATAAAGTAAATATTTACGACATTCCGATCGTGGAGATCACAGAACAGTACATGGAATACATCAAGGATATTCCAAATGAGGATCTCGATATCATGAGCGAATTCCTTGTGATGGCGGCAACGCTTCTGGATATTAAATCAAGGATGCTGCTTCCGCCGGAGGTGACGGAGGAAGGAGAGGAGATCGATCCGAGGGAGGAGCTTGTGCAGAAGCTTCTGGAATACAAAATGTACAAGTATATGTCGTATGAGCTGCGCGACCGGCAGGAGGACGCTTCTTTTCGGATGTTCAAGGAGCCGACGATACCAGATGAGGTGAAAGCATATCGCGAACCCGTTGATATTGATGCGCTTCTGGGAAATGTGACGCTTCAGAAACTGTACGCCACCTTTCAGGATATTCTTCGCAGGCAGGAGGATCGTGTAGATCCGATCAGAAGCCGGTTTGGGAACGTAAAAAAAGAAGAATTTGACTTAAGTGAGACGATGCATTTTGTGAGCTCCTATATTATGGAGCGCGGAAGCTGTATGTTCGGCGAGATTCTGCGGCTTCGCAGAGGAAAGATGTATAAGATCGTCACTTTTCTGACGCTTTTGCAGCTGATGAAGGAGGGACAGGTAGAGGTCGAGCAGCCGGAGACCTTTGCAGATATTCAGATACGGTTTACCGGAAAGGAAGGAGAGCTTGGAGAGCTGTCCGGAGATTATGACTGAGCGTTTTTAGGATGCGTTCAAAGGATTGAGGAGAAATACGAGTGGACACAAAAAAGACAGAAGCGGCGATCGAAGCGATTCTTTTTGCGATGGGCGGATCTGTTGAGCTGGAAAAGATCGCAAAAGCAGTCGAACTGGATACAGGTACAGTAAAAGAGATCATTACAGGGATGATGAAGCGCTATCAGGCGCAGGAGCGGGGGATACAGATCCTGGAATTGGAGGATGCGTATCAGCTTTGTACGAAAACAGAGCTGTATGAGTATCTGATCCGTGTGGCAAAGCAGCCGCGTAAGATCGCGTTGAGCGACGTTGTGATGGAGACTCTGTCGATCATTGCGTATAAGCAGCCGATCACAAAGCTTGAGATAGAAAAGATCCGTGGGGTAAAGTGCGACCATGCAGTAAATAAGCTGGTCGAATACAACCTGGTCACAGAGCTTGGGAGACTGGATGCGCCGGGCAGACCGCTCCTGTTTGGCACAACAGAGGAATTCCTGCGCCATTTCGGAGTACATTCCCTGGAAGATCTTCCTACTCTGAATCCGGTTCAGATAGAGGACTTTAAAGCAGAGGCTGAAGAAGAAGTACAAATGAAGCTGGATCTGGAGGTCTGAATACCGGGAATATCCCGGCAGGTATCCAGACAGGCACAGGAGCTGCATCAGTCATACAGCGGTCAGCTGGCGCATACATATGCTAAGAGCTGGTGGCGGAGGGCCTTTTGTATGAAAGACAGATGGAAGCAGTGCGTGACCTGGATCAGTTGTTTTTTTATCCTCCTGTATGTGCCGCAGACAGCGGCGGCGTATGAGGAGATGGAGCTATACGCCCGCAGTGCCGTCCTGATGGATGGAGACAGCGGGCGTATTCTTTATGGGCGGGGGGAAGATACTCCTATGCCTATGGCAAGCACAACAAAGATCATGACATGTATCGTAGCGCTGGAGCAGGCGGAGCTGGATATGATCTGCACCGTTTCAGAAAATGCAGCAGCGCAGCCGAAGGTAAAGCTTGGGATGATAAAAGGAGATACCTTTTATCTGGAGGATCTGCTGTATTCTCTGATGCTGGAGTCACATAATGATACGGCTGTGTGTATTGCAGAGGCCGTAGGCGGAAGCGTCCAGGGATTTGCAGATCGGATGAACCAGAAGGCCGCGCAGATCGGCTGTGAAAATACATACTATATCACTCCGAACGGACTGGATGCACAGGATGCGCGCGGGGAGCATCATACGACGGCAGAAGAGCTTGCCCTGGTCATGCGTTACTGTCTGAGACAGTCCGAATGCTCCGGGCTGTTCTTAAAGATCACACGGGCAGCTTCCCACACCTTTACAAATGTAGCGGGAAGCAGGAACTATTCCTGCACAAATCACAACGCGCTGCTTACGATCCTGAAAGAGGCAGTATCCGGAAAGACCGGATTTACCGGGAAGGCAGGCTACTGTTATATTGGTGCAGCACAGCGCGATGGACGGCTTCTGATCGTCTCTTTGCTGGCATGCGGATGGCCGAATAATAAAGGCTATAAATGGGTGGATACCAAAAAGCTGGTAAAGTATGGATTTGAAAATTTTGAGAAACGCTTACTTGTGGAACAGCCGCAAAAGACGGCTGATATCTGCGTTTCGGGAGGAAGCGTGCCATCTGTTGCCACTGCTGTTGATTACGCAGGGACAACAGGAAAAGTGAGTAATACGACCGTTTTGATGCAGCCCGGGGAGCAGGTTGAGGTGCGCACGAAGCTGGCGGAAAATCTGCAGGCGCCGGTGCAGAAGGGGCAGGAGGTAGGGCGTGTCAGCTACCTGGTCGGCGGTACTGTATATGCGCAGTATCCGGTCGTTGCGAGGGAGGTTGTGCCGGTCTGGAATTACACTTCCTGCCTGCGGGAACTGATACACAGAATTTTGTTTCTCTATACCGGATAATGTAGCTGTCTTCTTGAAAAATATGGCGAAAAGACTTGCAATTTTCTGCCAAACACGCTACTATAGACTCGGCAGAAATTGGTTTACATTATTAATATAACAATGGAGGGCTGAAGAATGAGTAATACAGCACAAAGCTTAGCAGGCAAAAGAATCGCTTCTTTGCTTGATGAGAACAGTTTTGTTGAGATCGGCGGATACGTTACTGCCAGAAGTACTGATTTCAACATGCAGCAGACGGAGACACCGGGTGATGGCGTGATCACAGGTTACGGTGTGATTGATGGCAATCTGGTTTATGTGTACAGCCAGGATGCGTCTGTACTTGGCGGAACCATTGGTGAGATGCATGCGAAAAAGATCGCAGGTCTTTACGATATGGCGATGAAAATGGGAGCTCCGGTGATCGGACTTCTTGACTGCGCAGGCCTTAGACTTCAGGAGGCTACAGATGCACTGAATGCATTTGGCGAGATCTATATGAAGCAGACACTGGCATCCGGCGTTATTCCGCAGATTTCCGCAGTATTCGGGACATGCGGCGGCGGTCTGGCACTTGTACCGGCGCTGACAGATTTCACATTTATGGAAGGCAAGAAGGCAGAGCTTTTTGTAAACTCCCCGAATGCACTTGATGGAAACACAAAAGAGAAGTGCAATACTGCAGCAGCAGCTTTCCAGAGTGAAGAGGCAGGTCTGGTTGATTTCGTTGGCACAGAGGATGAGATCCTTGCAGGCATCCGTGAACTTGTGACAATGCTTCCGGCCAACAACGAAGATGATATGTCCTATGAGGAGTGCACAGATGATCTTAACCGTGTATGCGCAGATCTTGCAAATGCAGCGGGAGATACGTCCATCCTCATTTCCAATATCGCTGATGACAATAATTTCGTCGAGGTAAAGGCTGCTTATGCACCGGATATGGTGACAGGCTTCATCCGTCTGAACGGAACGACCGTCGGCGTAGTTGCAAACCGCACAGAGATCTATGATGAGGAAGGCGCACTGAAGGAGTCTTTCGAAAGTGTATTAAGCGCAAGAGGAGCAGAGAAGGCGGCACAGTTCGTTACATTCTGTGATGCGTTTGAGATCCCGGTACTGACTCTGACGAATGTGACAGGCTTTAAGGCTTCCAAGTGTTCTGAGAAAAAGATCGCAAAGGCTGTGGCAAAGCTTACATACGCTTTCGCAAATGCGACAGTTCCGAAGGTAAACGTGATCATCGGAAAGGCGTTCGGCAGCGCATACGTTGCAATGAACAGCAAGGCGATCGGTGCTGATATGACATTTGCATGGAGTCAGGCACAGATCGGCATGATGGATGCGCAGCTTGCGGCAAAGATCATGTATGCAGATGCAGACGCGAAGGTTATCAATGAGAAGGCGGCAGAGTATGCAGCCCTTCAGTCAAGCGCAGCAGCAGCAGCCAGAAGAGGCTATGTAGATAATATCATCGAGGCAGAAGACACAAGAAAATATGTGATCGGTGCATTCGAGATGTTATTCACAAAGAGAGATGATCGCCCGTCCAAAAAGCACGGAACAGTTTAAGCGAGGTGAATCACATGAAACGTAGATTAAGCGCAGTATTACTTGCTGTGGGGCTTACAGTGTCAGCTCTTTCCATGGGCGTATATGCGGAGGAGACGGAGACTGCGGCAACAGAGCAGGTGACAGAGGCAGAGACTGCAGCGACAGAAGCAGGCACAGAGGCAGCGCAGTCAGAGCAGGGGACACAGACAGAAGCTCCTGCGACTCCGGAGGATATGGCCAAAGGGCTTCTCGAATCACAGCTTGCTCAGATTTCTTCCTGGACAGACAACGAGATCGAACAGCTCATTGAGAGCGATGATATAACGAGCCAGGCAGTTGCAGGCAACTGGAAATCCGTAAAAGAAGAGCTTGGTGCGTTTGTGGAAGTCACAGATGCAACGCTCAATGCAGAGGGAACGGAGATCACCGGACATGTAAAATATGAGAAGGTGGATGACAACACAACAGTAACGGTAAAATACACAGTCAATCCGGAACAGCAGACAGCTACCATGAACTGGGATATCGAATACCCGATGGCAGTGAAAATGCAGCAGGCAGGCCTGAATACGGTTATGGGACTTGGCATTGTATTTTTAACACTGCTTTTCTTAAGCTGGCTGATCGGACAGCTCCATATCATCCCGGATATGATCGAGAAGCGGACAAAGAAGAGTGAGCCGACGCCGGCAGCAGCACCGGCACCAGCAGCACCGGCTCCGGTTGCAGAGGAAGAGGATCTGACAGATGATCTTGAGCTTGTCGCAGTTATCACAGCGGCGATCGCAGCTTCCGAACAGACATCAACAGACGGATTTGTCGTTCGTTCCATTAAAAAAGCAAATAAAAGAAACTGGCACAGAGCCTAAGTACAGGAGGACATATTCATGAAAACATATACAATCACAGTAAATGGCAATGTATACGATGTAACAGTAGAAGAAGGAACAGGCACAGGAGCACCGGCACCGGCTCCGAAGGCAGCACCGAAGGCAGCGCCAAAAGCAGCACCGGCTCCGAAGGCAGCTCCGGCAGCAGGCGGCGCAGGATCAGTCAAGGTAGCAGCTTCCGTACCGGGCAAGGTATACAAGGTTGAGGCAAGTGTTGGACAGGCTGTAAAAGCAGGTGATCCGATCGTAGTACTTGAGGCAATGAAGATGGAGATCCCGGTTGTTGCTCCGCAGGATGGTACGGTAGCAAGCATCGATGTAACAGCAGGTCAGGCAATCGAATCAGGCGACGTTCTCGCTACTCTGAACTAAGAGCGGGAGAAGCCTGAACGCAACAGACATTGTCTGAGAATTTGAACTGGGAGGTAAAGAAATGTCTTACATTACAAATACGTTGTCCAACTTACTGGATCAGACAGCGTTCCTGAATCTGACATGGGGAAACTATGTCATGATCGCAGTAGCCTGTGTGTTCCTGTATCTGGCAATCAAACACGGATTTGAACCTCTGCTGCTTGTCCCGATCGCATTCGGTATGCTGCTCGTAAATATCTACCCGGATATTATGGCGCAGCCATATACAGACGCAAACGGTATTGAACATGCAGGCGGTCTTCTCCATTATTTCTATCTGATGGATGAGTGGAGTATTCTTCCGTCACTGATTTTCATGGGTGTCGGCGCGATGACAGACTTCGGTCCGCTGATCGCAAACCCGAAGAGCTTTCTGCTCGGTGCAGCAGCACAGCTTGGTATCTATGTAGCTTATTTCCTGGCTATCTTCCTTGGCTTCAACGGCAAGGCAGCAGCAGCGATCTCTATCATCGGTGGTGCAGACGGCCCGACATCGATCTTCCTTGCAGGTAAGCTTGGACAGACAGCCCTGATGGGACCGATCGCCGTAGCGGCATATTCCTATATGTCTCTCGTTCCGATCATCCAGCCTCCGATCATGAAGCTGCTCACAACAGAAGAAGAGAGAAAGATCAAGATGGAACAGCTCCGTCCGGTTTCCAAGCTGGAGAAGATCCTCTTCCCGATCATCATTACGATCGTTGTATGTATGCTTCTTCCGTCCACAGCTCCGCTTGTAGGTATGCTGATGCTTGGTAACCTGTTCCGTGAGTCTGGTGTTGTAAAGCAGCTTACAGAGACAGCTTCCAACGCGATGATGTATATCGTTGTTATCCTGCTTGGTACATCCGTAGGTGCTACGACGAGTGCAGAGGCATTCCTGAACATGAATACGATCAAGATCGTTATTCTTGGACTTGTAGCATTCGCATTTGGTACAGCCGGCGGCGTACTCCTTGGAAAACTGATGTGCAAGCTGACAGGCGGCAAGATCAATCCGCTGATCGGTTCCGCAGGCGTATCTGCAGTACCGATGGCAGCGCGTGTATCACAGAAGGTCGGTGCGGAAGCAGATCCGACAAACTTCCTGCTGATGCATGCAATGGGACCAAACGTAGCAGGTGTTATCGGTACGGCTGTCGCAGCCGGAACATTCATGGCAATATTCGGGGTATGACCTAGAGCACTTAGCGAAAGCGAGCTGATAAGCGCAGCTTGAGTTTAGTGCGAAGGTCGTTCCGGGGAACTTGGCGACTGGCGAGCCGTCAGGCGAAGCCAGAGCCTAGTGAACGGAACTTCCTTAAAAAGCAGTATAGGGCGAACGCCCGCGACCTCAAAAATGCGGAGCGTTTTTGAGGCAGGCACTGCGAATTTATTCCTTTTCCTTATCATTATTACAGGAGGACTAACATGGCTGAACAAGTAAAAAAACCAATCAAGATTACTGAGACGATCCTTCGTGATGCGCATCAGTCTCTGATCGCGACACGTATGACGACAGAGCAGATGCTCCCGATCGTTGATAAAATGGATAAAGTCGGCTACCATTCCGTAGAGTGCTGGGGTGGAGCGACATTTGATGCTTCTCTTCGTTTCCTGAAGGAAGATCCGTGGGACAGACTTCGCAAGTTCCGTGACGGATTCAAAAATACAAAGCTGCAGATGCTGTTCCGTGGACAGAATATCCTGGGATACCGTCCGTATGCAGATGATGTGGTAGAGTACTTTGTACAGAAATCTATCGCAAATGGTATTGACATCATCCGTATTTTTGACTGTCTGAACGACCTGCGCAATCTGCAGACAGCAGTAACGGCAGCAAATAAAGAAAAAGGACATGCACAGGTAGCGCTCTCCTATACACTGGGTGAGGCATATACACTGGAGTACTGGACAGAGATGGCAAAGAAGATCGAGGATATGGGTGCAAATTCTATCTGTATCAAGGACATGGCAGGTCTTCTCCTTCCGTACACAGCTACAGAGCTTGTAACAGCAATTAAGGAAGTCGTAGATATTCCGGTACAGCTTCATACGCATTATACATCCGGTGTTGCTTCTATGACATACTTAAAGGCAGTAGAGGCAGGCGTAGACGTGATCGATACGGCTATGTCACCGTTCGCACTTGGTACTTCCCAGCCGGCTACAGAGGTTATGGTAGAGACCTTCAAGGGCACACCATACGATACAGGCTTTGATCAGAAGCTGCTTGCAGAGATCGCTGATTACTTCAGACCGATCCGCGATGAGGCTCTGGAGAGCGGTCTGCTTAATCCGAAGAACCTCGGCGTAAATATCAAGACACTGCTGTATCAGGTACCGGGCGGTATGTTGTCCAACCTGACTTCTCAGCTCAAGGACCTGCATGCAGAGGACAAGTACTATGAAGTGCTTGAGGAAGTTCCGCGCGTACGTAAGGACCTTGGAGAGTGCCCGCTTGTTACACCGTCTTCTCAGATCGTAGGTACGCAGGCTGTTATGAACGTCATCAACGGCGAGCGCTACAAGATGGTTCCGCAGCAGACAAAGGATGTCCTGAGTGGAAAATACGGCGCAACAGTAAAACCGTTCAATCCGGAAGTACAGAAAAAATGCATCGGCGATGCAGAGATTATTACTTGCCGTCCGGCTGACCTGATTCCGGATGAGCTCGATACACTGCGCGGCGAGATGGCTCAGTGGTCCGAGCAGGATGAGGACGTTCTCTCCTACGCACTGTTCCCGCAGGTAGCTACAGAGTTCTTCAAGTACCGTGAGGCACAGGAGAAAAAAGTAGATCCGACTGTAGCAGATACAAAGAACGGAGCATATCCGGTATAAAGAAATACAATAAAATTTGGACCGCCCTTTTTGGCCAGAAAAGCCGGAAGGGCGGTTTTCGTGTGCCCGGCGATACAGACTGCGAAGTGGCTCATTCGGGCAGATAGCAGGATGGTTATTTTTTCTCAGAGATTTATAAAAAGTGACAGAAAAGAAGGGTTTATGGTATAATTCATAATGTCAGCGGCCGGGAGCAGGTGCAGCCTGTTTATCGGGAGCGGCAAATGATGATTATGATGGCTATGACAGGAGACTTGACAGTTATGAATGCGATAAAGCTGGAAACAAAAAGACTATATTTAAGAGAAATGACAAGGGATGATTTTGCTGCGCTGTGCCGGATACTGAAGGACCCTGAGGTGATGTATGCGTATGAGCATGCATTTTCTGATGAAGAAGTATGGCAGTGGCTGGAGCGGCAGCTGGGACGCTATGAAGAATATGGGCATCTGTTTGGTCTGTGGGCAGTGGTCCTGAAAGAAACGGGAGAAATGATCGGGCAGTGCGGTATCACGATGCAGGAGTATCATGGGGGACAGGTGCCGGAGATCGGATATCTGCTGCAGAGGGCATACTGGCATCAGGGATACGCCACAGAGGCCGCGCTTGCCTGCAAAGCGTATGGATTCGGACAGCTGAAAATGAAGGAGCTTTACTCGATCATCCGTGACAACAATGTGGCATCGCAGAGGGTGGCGCGGCGAAATGGCATGGTGGTAAAGGATCAGTTTGTCAAGCACTATTATGGGATCGATATGCCGCATCTCGTATTTTCTGTCACAGATGATATGGCTTTAGATACAGAGGAGCTGTGCGCAGCAGGAAAGACGTGTTTTATTGTCGGAGCCGGGAGCTTTGATGGAATGTGCATACAGCCGAAGGCAGGAGATCTCGTCATAGCGGCGGACGGAGGATATACCTACCTGAAAGAGGCAGGGATTGAGGCAGATGTGCTGCTTGGGGATTTTGATTCCCTTGAGCGCATACCGGAGCATGAGCATCTGGAGCGTCATTCGCCGATCAAGGATGATACCGATATGGCGCTTGCAGCAGCGTACGGTGTGCAGCAGGGATGCAGACGCTTTTTGATTTATGGCGGATTGGGTGGACGGCTCGATCACACGATCGGTAATCTCCAGCTCCTGATGGGGTTGTCGAGGGAGGGCGCAGAGGCGTATCTGATCGGGGAGGGCAATATTCTTACCGCAGCTACACAGGAATGCGTCACATTTGCAGGATCCGCCCAGGGGATTCTGTCTGTATTTTGTCTGAGCGCCCCGGCGCATGGCGTCTGGGAGCGCGGATTGAAATATACGCTGGAGGACGCAGTCATGACATGCGATAAGACGCTTGGAGTCAGCAATGAATTTATAGGGGAAGAAAGCAGTGTCGCAGTGGGAGAAGGGACGCTGATCCTTTTGTGGAGTGAGGAAAATGGTCTGCCAAAAAGCCGGACACCGTTTTTCAAAAATTGCTAAAGAGCAAAGCGGGAAGGCAGGGAACACGGGACGGAAAGCCAAAACGGGTGGAAAGGAGATGCAAGATGAGAGAGAACAGCCAGAAAAAACCGTATGACACAGCGTCGTATGTCCTGTTTGACATCTGGTTGCTGCTGCTCGGGATACTTCTGTTGCCGGGATCCTTCGGGATGCTCCGGCTTGCAGGACAGGGGCCGGTCCGGTCCTTCGGGATCGTGCTCTATGGTATGCTGGATATTCTTTTTATGATTATTTATGCAACAAAAAATGTATATTGGATGAATAAAATCACATATGGGCAGGCGCAGAAGGCTTCTGCAAAAGAACGGAGGAGGTATGCGCGCCGGCAGCTTTTTATATTTCTTGCCTGTACGATACTTTATTTTATCTACTGTTTTGTACCTGGGATTTTCCAGACATACAGTACCGTGCAGGATTCCTTTGTCATGAGTGGGATTTTATGTATGGCTGTTTTGGCAGCCTCCCGTATCCGGCTTTGATACAGGGAAAAATAAAAAAGCTATTGACAGATGTGCGGTTTGGTGGTATTGTTTATAAAAATTCATATTTATTTATGTTTATGAGGAGGAGATCATTATGAAAAAGGTTATGGCAGTAGTTGCGGCAGGCGCTATGGTGATGTCTCTTGGCATGACAGCTATGGCAGATGAGGATAAGACATTGGTGATGGCGACAAACGCGGAGTTCCCGCCGTATGAGTACCGCGAGGGAGACGAGATCATAGGAATTGACGCTGAGGTAGCCGCTCTGATTGCTGATAAGCTTGGCATGGAGCTGGAGATCGAGGACATGGCATTTGATTCTGTGCTGGCTGCAGTTCAGACAGGAAAAGCAGATATCGCGATGGCAGGCATCACAGTGACGCCGGAGCGTGAGCAGATGGTCAGCTTTACAGATACTTATACAAAGGCGACACAGATGATTATCGTGACAGAGGACAGTGAGATCGCATCTCCGGAGGACCTCACAGGTAAGACAGTCGGTGTACAGCTTGGAACGACAGGCGATATCTATGCAGAAGATATTGAGGATGGCACGGTAGAGCGTTACAGCAAAGGCTTTGAGGCAGTACAGGCTTTGATCCAGGGCAAGATTGATGCGGTGATCATTGACGGGGAACCGGCAAAGGTTTTCGTAGAGCAGAATGAGGGCATCAAGCTGCTTGAGGAGGCATTTACAGAGGAAGAGTACGCAATCGCTATCGCAAAGGACAATGAGGAGCTTCTCGAGAAGGTAAATACAGCACTGAACGAGCTGAAGGAAGAGGGAGAGTTCCAGAAGGTAGTAGATAAGTACATCGGCGGTGATGCTTCAGAGGAGGAGACAGAAGCTGTGACAGAGGCGCAGACAGCTGAGGCACAGGCAGCGGAAGAGGGAACGGAAGCTGCGACAGAGGCTGCTGAGACAGAAGTTGCTGAGACAGAGACGGAAACGGCAGCGCAGTAACACAGATATTTGTAACTGACAAAGGAGTAAGAGGAAGGGAGTGCGCATGAGAAGAACATCGCGCACTCCTATTTAGGAGTTTATGAGTATGTTGCAGGAATTTCAGGACAGGTTTTATTTGAATTTTATTGCGGATGACAGGTGGAAATATCTGGTAAACGGTCTGAAAACGACGCTGACAGTTACTTTTTTCGCCGTTCTGATCGGTATTGTCCTCGGCTTTATCGTGGCGATCGTCCGCTCTACATGCGAAAAGACAGGCAAGCTCAGGCTGCTTAATGCAGTCTGCAAGGTATACCTTACGGTGATCCGCGGTACACCGGTCGTTGTTCAGCTTTTGATCATTTATTTTGTGATTTTTGGCTCTGTAAAGATAGACAAGACGCTTGTCGCTATTCTGGCATTCGGTCTGAATTCCGGTGCATACGTGGCGGAAATTATAAGAGGCGGTATCATGTCTATTGAGGGCGGACAGCTTGAGGCGGGCAGAAGCCTCGGACTGGGATACGGTCAGACGATGATTTACGTTATCCTTCCTCAGGTGTTCAAAAATGTGCTGCCGGCGCTTGGAAATGAGTTTATCGTACTGCTCAAGGAGACGTCAGTCGCAGGCTATATTGCGCTTGAGGATCTGACGAAGGGCGGCGATATCATCCGAAGCAGGACGTATGACGCGTTTATGCCGCTGATCGCGGTGGCGCTCATCTATCTTGCTATGGTACTTGTATTCAGCAAGCTTTTGAGTATTCTGGAGAGGAGGCTGAGGAACAATGAACGAAGATAATGTTTTGATCAGGGTAAATAATCTGCAAAAGAGTTTTGGCGGGCTGGACGTCCTGCGCGGGATCACGACAGAGATCAAAAAGGGAGAGGTCGTGGCGATCATCGGGCCGTCCGGCTGCGGAAAATCGACGTTTCTGCGTTCGCTGAATCTTCTGGAGGTGCCTACAGGCGGACAGATCCTCTTTGAGGGAGTCGATATTACAGATAAAAAGGTAGACCTTGACAAAATGCGGCAGAAGATCGGCATGGTTTTTCAGCAGTTTAATCTGTTTCCGCATATGACGATCAAGAAAAATATTATGCTGGCTCCGGTGAAGCTGAAGCTGATGAGTGCGGAGGAGGCGTCGAGGAGGGCAGATGAGCTTCTCGAGCGTATTGGCCTGCCAGATAAGGCAGATCAGTATCCGTCCATGCTCTCCGGCGGACAGAAGCAGCGCGTTGCGATCGCGCGTGCGCTCGCGATGAATCCTGATGTCATGCTCTTTGATGAACCGACGTCGGCGCTTGATCCGGAGATGGTAGGCGAGGTCCTGGATATTATGAGGGAGCTTGCAAAGACCGGAATGACCATGATTGTTGTCACACACGAGATGGGATTTGCCAGAGAGGTTGCGACACGCGTCATGTTTATTGATGAGGGAACGATCAAAGAAGAAAATACGCCGAAGGAATTCTTTGCGAATCCGCAGAATCCCCGGTTACGGGATTTCCTTTCCAAAGTACTTGTATAGAGTAAAAGGACAAAAGCACATCGATCATAAAGCAAATGGGCCGGTATATTCTGGCGGAGCAGATCCGCGCGGTATGCCGGCTTTTACTCTGCGGCAGAACGCTCTGGCGCATGCTTTTTCAGATACTGTGCCGGAGGCTGCGCAATACAGAAAATGGCGTTGCGTTTGTATGGAAGAATGTGCTATAATACAGCAGTCAGAAAATGTGGTTTTTTATCTATGGACTATTAAGATAGAAGGAGAATGAAGATGAAGAAGAGACCTACGGTACTTATGATCTTGGACGGATACGGACTGAATGACAAAAAGGAGGGGAATGCGATCGCACAGGCAAACACTCCTGTGATGGATGAGCTGATGGCAACCTGCCCGTTCGTACCGGGAAATGCCAGCGGTCTGGCAGTAGGACTTCCGGATGGTCAGATGGGTAATTCAGAGGTAGGACATCTGAATATGGGAGCAGGGCGTATCGTATATCAGGATCTTACGAGGATCACAAAGGAAATCGAGGACGGGACCTTTTTTGAAAATGATGAGCTGAAGCGTGCGATGGAGAATGCAAAGGAAAAGGATTCCAGCCTCCATATGTACGGTCTGCTTTCAGACGGAGGAGTACACAGTCATATCACACACCTGTATGCCCTCCTTGAGATGGCAAAGAAATACGGTCTGACAAAGGTTTATGTACACTGCTTCCTGGATGGCCGTGATACGCCGCCGGCATCCGGAAAAGATTACGTGCAGGCGCTTACAGACAAGATGCAGGAGATCGGAGTCGGTCAGATCGCTACGGTGATGGGACGTTATTATGCAATGGACCGTGACAACCGCTGGGATCGTGTCGAGAAGGCATACCGTGCTATGACACAGGGTGAGGGTGTGACGGCAGCATCCGGTGTAGAGGCTGTGGCTCAGTCTTATGACAAGGGAGAGACAGATGAATTTGTCCTTCCAACAGTTGTAGTAAAGGACGGCGCTCCGGTAGCGACGATCCAGGACAATGACTCTGTCATTTTCTTTAACTTCCGCCCGGATCGCGCGAGAGAGATTTCCCGTACGTTCTGCTGCGATGATTTTGACGGATTTGACCGCGGAGCGAGAAAGAATGTCGTATACGTATGCTTTACAGAATATGATGTGACGATCCCGAATAAGACAGTTGCTTTCCCGAAGGTATCAGTTACGAATACATTTGGCGAGTATCTTGCGGCAAATGGGCTGAAGCAGGCAAGGATCGCGGAGACAGAGAAGTACGCACACGTGACATTCTTCTTTAATGGCGGCGTGGAGGCGCCGAACGAGGGCGAGGATCGTATTCTTGTGAATTCTCCGAAGGTAGCGACGTATGATCTGCAGCCGGAGATGAGTGTGTACGCGGTGTGCGATAAGGTAGTGGAGGCAGTGACCTCTGGAAAATATGACGTCGTGATCACGAACTTTGCGAACCCGGATATGGTAGGCCATACGGGTGTGATGGAAGCTGCAGTAAAGGCGATCGAGGCAGTGGACGAGTGTGTTGGAAAAGTTGTCGCAGCAGTAAAGGATGTCAATGCGCAGATGTTCATTTGCGCGGATCATGGAAACGCAGAGCAGCTCGTAGACTATGACACAGAGGCTCCGTTTACCGCGCATACAACGAATCCGGTACCGTTTATCCTCGTAAACTGCGAAGAGAAGTACGGTCTGAAAGAGGGCGGACGTCTTGCTGATATTGTGCCGACTCTGATTGCTCTTATGGGAATGGAGCAGCCGGCAGAGATGACAGGAGAGTCTCTTCTGATCGAGAAATAAAAAGATAAAACACCCGATGGCAGGGTGTGTTTATCTAAGCATAGCTTAATCCACAATGACTTAATTGCAGGACTCTTGGAACTTCGGAGAATGGATGCTGAAGTTTCAGGAGTTTTTTGCTGTAGTAATTAGCATGTGGAAACTCAGGCATGACAATCATACAGAGAGGTGCTATAATAGGGATACAAAAAGAAATATAACGATAAAAAAAGCAAGGTGGTGATAATATGCCAGTAAATGAAATTGAGGAACTGAAAGAACAGTTTATCAGTCAATTGATGCCTTTGAGAATTTATTTATTTGGTTCTTTTGCAAATGGCACTTATACCGAAGAAAGCGACTTTGATTTTTACATTATTGTGAACGATGCAAAGGAGAATTTAAAGGATTTGACTACACAGGCATATCGTTCCATCCGAAAGATAAAAAAACGTCCAGTAGATATTATTGTTGGAACAGAAAGCACATTTGAAAATAAAAAGAATATTCCGTCAGTAGAAAATGAGGTGGAAAAAAAAGGAGTGCTTTTGTATGAATCAGGAAATAAAAAAGTGGGTTGATATGGCAGAAATGGACTATGGGGTAGCAAAGCATTTGTATGAAACATATTACCCCAAACCGTATGAGATTATTTGTTATCATTGTCAGCAATCGGCAGAAAAAATAATGAAGGGAATTATTATAGCAAGTGGTTCCAGGGGAGGGATGCCAAAATCACATGATTTATCATTTTTGATGAATCAAATAAAAAATCAGGTGTCTGTGCGAGATGAACTTTATGATTATGCAGATGAGCTGACACCGTATGGTGTTGCTGTGCGGTATCCTAGCGAATTATTTTTAGAGGAACATCATGTCAGAGACGCTTTGAAAATGGCGGATGAAATCATAAAATGGGGAAAATCCGTACTCGCGTCATGATAAAGCGGTGTGACGGCATGTAAAAGGCTGCAAAACTGTCTGAAAGTATAGATCTTCCAGAAAAATAGTTTTGCAGTATTTTTCACATTTTTGACACATTCATTCGGTATATTGAAGAAAATCATCAAGGTATAAAAGGAGGATGCAGCAATGTCTGATCAGAATAAAAAGAGCAAAGACCGTAAATGGAATGCATGGAAGCGTTATGGTGTGATCGCTATGGCAAGTGTATTTCTGGCAGGTACGGCGGCGGGCGCAGGGGCTGGCGCTGATATCGCCTATGCACAGGAAGAGCAGCGGATCACGATGAAGACTGCAGATGAGGAAGAAGAGGAACGGATCACCCTCAAAACTGCAGAGGAAGAAGAGACAGAAAAATCCGACAAAAAAGAGAAAGATAAAAAATCGGATAAGAAGGATGATGCGGACGAGAAGTCGGATAAGAAGTCAGACAAGAAAGAGGACGATAAGAAATCCGATAAGGAGGATGAAAAATCGGATAAAAAGGATGACGATGAGAAATCCGATAAGGAGGATGAAAAATCGGATAAAAAGGATGACGATGAGAAATCCGACAAGAAAGATGAAAAATCGGATAAAAAGGATGATGATAAGAAATCCGATAAAGAAGATAAAAAGGATGACGAGGAGTCATACGCAAAGATGGAGTCTGTAGAGACCGGCGAAGGCTCTGTAGTGGCTACGGACGTTTCGGAGGTCGTTGAGAAGGTGCAGTCTTCGATCGTCCTGATCCGAAATACCGTGGAGCAGGAATCAGGAGAAGATGCGTATGCTCAGGAAGGCGGCTATATGTTAGATCCGTACGGCAGCCTTAACATGGAAGGATATCTGCCGCAGGACACGGTACCGGATGTGACAGAGCTGACTTCGGGTATTGTCATTGCTCAGAATGAAGAGGAGCTCCTGATCGCGACAAACAGTTCCATCGCAGCAGACGCAGTGGATCTGGAGGTATGGTTTGCAGCAGATAAGGATGAAAAGGATGCAAAGGGGATTCCGGCGAAGATAAAGGGAGTGGATAATAGTGATGCACTCGCAGTGGTTGCCGTATCGCTTGCTGATATTCCGGAGGATGTTTATGAGCAGATCAGGATCGCGAGCCTTGGAGAGTCAGAGGATCTGAAGACGGGACAGCCGGTTCTTGCGATCGGACATGAGCCGGATTATGGCTGCAATGTCACAACCGGTATTGTCAGTGCGCTGGATCGGTCCTTTGAATCCGGCGATGTAGATACGGATACCTTTCTGATCGATGCGCCGATGCGTTACAGCAGTATAGGCGGTGCCGTGCTCAATACGCAGGGCGAGGTCATCGGCATCAGCGTGGCATATGAGGACGGAGGCATGGGCTATGCTGTGCCGATCGATACTGCGATACCGGTACTGGAGCGTCTGGCGAACAAAGAAACCCGCGATAAAATGGAAAATACACAGCGCGGATATCTTGGCGCTACAGTTGTGAATGTAAATGAGGACGCGAAGGATCTCTATGATATGCCGGAGGGCGCATTTGTCTATGAAGTAGCAGAAGGCTCTGCTGCGGATAAGGCAGGCATCCGCAAGGGAGATATTATCACCCGGTTTGACGGAGAAGCGGTGACCAGCTCCGACGATCTGATCGATAAGATCAGCTACTATGCAGTGGGCGAGACGGTGACGGTAGAGCTCCAGACGGCTAATAATGGTTCCTATGAGAGCAGAGAGGCAGAGGTCACACTGCAGGAAGGCGAGGAGTCCGCAGCACAGGAAAAATCAGAGGCGCAGGAGTCAGAGCCGCAGGAGGATGAGACAGAGCTGGATGCGCAGATGCAGGAGGAGCGTCGCGAAGAGCTTCCTTCCATGCCGGAGGGCTTCCGCAGATTTCCGTATTATTACTTCAATCATCATGAGGGATTCTGAGCTTCCCTCTGAAAAAGTTCCAGAACAGGCAGAGATATCTGCAAAAGAAGCTGCAGCAGGAGATATGCAAAAGAGCGTATCTCTTGGGGCAGCTTTTTTGATACAGAAAAGTCCTGTGGATGGACGTAATGAATTATTTAAAAGTAAGAAATAAATTTAATAAAATTGTAAAAAACTATTTGTAAATATGGTAAATATGTGTATAATGAAAATAAGCTGGATAAGTTGGAATTGAAAGGAGAAGGCATCATCTATGAAGACGGAAAAGAAAATCTGGATGTATCGCATAGTTTTATTTTTGGCGATCACATTGCTTTCTCTGCCGCTTTCTGCAAGTGCGGCGGAGAAGGTAAATATGACAGTAAAGAAAAAGATCACGGCGCAAAACGGAGAGCGCTATCGTCTGCTCCTCCCCGGAGTAGAGGGAGAAGTGAAGTGGAGCAGTTCAAAGAGCAGCGTGGCGACTGTAAATAAAAAGGGACTTGTAAAGACAAGAAAAAAAGGGAAGACCGTGATCACGGCACAGGTCGGGGAGGATGTGTACCAGTGCAGGGTAAAGGTAAAGCAGCCTGTGACAAAGCTGTCGCTGAACCATTCTGTCCTCGTAGTAAAGCAGGGAAAGACTGCGATGCTCCAGGCATCTGTGAAGCCGTCAAATGCTTCAGACAAAACGCTTGTCTGGTCAAGCAGCAATCCGGATGTTGCTTCTGTAGACACGCAGGGCAATGTGAAGGGAAAAAGAAGCGGGACTGCGGTAGTGACTGCACGGGCAAAAGACGGAAGCGGGGCGAAGGCATCCTGCCGGATCACTGTGACCTCTGTTTCTATGAAGATGAAAAAGACCTCTGTGACACTGGAGGAGGGGCAGAGTATCCGACTGAGAGTCAAAGGGAGTGCAGGCATGCCCGTTGCATGGGGAAGCTCCAATAAGGCGGTTGCCACAGTATCCGGAAATGGTACGGTGAGGGCAGTAGGAAAAGGTACGGCATCCATTGCTGCCTATCGTGCAGACAACAGGCAGACGGTATACTGCAAAGTGACAGTAAAGGAGGCTTCCCAGGGAGATTCCTCCGAAGAAGAGCAGACACCGCAGGAGCCGCAGGTGACGCCGCCGTCCGGCGCATCTCCAAAGGCAGCACAGTTCCTTTCGCTGCTGCAGAAATATTCTGATCAGGTAGAGCGGGACTACGCGCAGGGAAGACACTGGGGCTATGCGAACAGTGGCGTTGCGTCTACCTGGAAGCAGGCAAAGAAAAAGAATCCGAAATGCAACTGTGCGCTTCTGGCACGCTGGGGGCTGCGGGATATGGGGATCATTGACTCCACAAATTTCTGGGGGCTGATCGGAGGCGGGATCGAGTACCGTGGGAATGTAAAAGAGCAGCTGCTGCGGCACTGCGATATTATCCCGGTATACAAGACGCCAAATCAGCTTTTAAAAGAGGGAAATCTTCTTCCGGGAGATATTTGTACTTATGTGGAGTATCAGCATACAAACATATATGCAGGGAACGGATTGTGGTATGACGCCGGGCGCGGAGTGAATTACAATAAGAGTGCGGGAAGCTTTACCTCCTTTGGACCTGCGGCGGCAGTCAATATGTCAGGCACGACGATCGGACATATTATAAGACTGAGATAACAATAAGCGTGTGACAGTGAAGAGGGCGACAGCGATGAAAACAGAAAAAAAGAGATGGCGGGGGAGGCTTCTGGTTTTGCTGGCAGTTTTGCTTCTGGCGATGCCAGTTCAGGCGAAGGCGGCAAAACCACGGCTTAATAAAACGAGCGTGACGCTTTTGAAGGGCTCCTCCACCACACTTAAAATGAAACGGACAAAGAAGAAAGTAAAATGGAGCAGTTCAAAAAAACAGGTGGCAACGGTAAATAAGCAGGGCGTGGTCAGGGCCAGAAAGAAGGGGACAGCGGTAATCACGGCAAAGGTGAACGGAAGGTCATACCGCTGCAGGGTCACAGTAAAGCAGCCGGTGACAAAAATCCGCCTGAACAGAACGAGCATATCCTTAAAGACCGGCAAAAAATACTCGCTCAAGGCGACTGTAGGACCAAAGAGCGCGGATAATAAAGGCCTTGTGTGGTCGAGCAGCAATCCGTCTGTAGCTACTGTCTCATCAAAAGGCAGAGTAAAGGCAGTCGGCGTAGGCAATGCGGTGATCACAGCGTCTGCAAAGGATGGAAGCGGCGTGAAGGGGTCCTGCCTTGTCATGACAGATTCGGGAACAGCCGTTCCACAGCTAGGCATGAATCCGTCGTCGATGGAGCTTCTTGAGGGAGACAGCCGTACACTTTCTGTATCGGGAGCAGTCGGGAGTGTTGTGTGGGGGACTTCGAACAGCCTTGTGGCGACTGTGACGCGCAACGGTACTGTGATCGGTGTGAATGAAGGGACTGCGATGATCGTGGCGGCAAATACACAGGGGACGCAGTATGCGTACTGCACGGTGCGCGTTGTGAAGTCCGAGACGTCACCTTCTGCAGCGGCGTACCAGTTTCTGGGTATCCTGGAGCGGTATTCACAGGAATTAAAAGCAGCGCGGGCGTCGGGAAAATATGTGGCATATTCGAACAGCAGCAAGCTGACGCCATATACATGGGCGCAGGCAAAGGCAACGATGAATACACGCGGCATCACGTACAACAATTGTGCCCTTATGGTGCGTATGGCGCTGCGCGAGATGGGACGCCTCGGAGAAAAGCAGAATTTCTGGGGAACAGACGGAGGCATTCACTTTAACAGCGGAGTGGAGAATACGCTCAGGCAGAGCTGCCGGATCATAGAGGTGCATAAGAGTCCTGCGCAGCTTTTGGCGGAGGGTCTCCTGCTTCCGGGTGACATCTGTACATGGCATGGGATGACGCATACGAATGTTTATGCCGGAAAGGACGCCTCAGGCAGAGATGTCTGGTACGATGCAGGAAGAAGCGGAGACGGTCAGTCTGGCGTGACCAAGAAGGAGCTGATCGCAGCAGGAGTGCCGGAGGCTGTGATCGAGGAAGATATTAAAAATGACGGCGGACATAATGAAGTGACAAATAAAAATATTTTTATTTATAATTCCTTTGGTCCTGTGCCGTCAGTAGATATGAATAACTGGAAAGTCGGCTATATTATCCGTATTGTTCGATAAGAAAATGGATACACTATTGTAAACCGGATGCAGCTGTTTGATACAGAATACGGTGCGTTGGATGTATAAAGCAGCTGTGATCGAAAGAGGGATACAGGAGGTTTTACAATATGTGCAATTATATGCCGATTACGGATGTTTATGCGAGAGAGATACTGGATTCCAGAGGGAATCCGACCGTTGAAGTAGAGATGATGACAGAAGATGGAAGCGTCGGCAGGGCGGCAGTGCCCTCCGGCGCTTCGACTGGTCAGTACGAGGCGGTCGAGCTTCGCGACGGACAGAAGCGCTACCTTGGAAAAGGCGTGGAGCAGGCGTGCCATTTTGTCAATACGATCCTTGCGGATGCTGTGATCGGGGAGAATGTATACGATCAGGCGTCGATTGATCGGCTGCTCTGCCGGGAGGACGGTACGCCGTCCAAGAAACGGCTCGGAGCGAATGCGATCCTTGGGGTATCCATGGCGGCGGCTGTTACAGCAGCAAAGTCTTTGCATACGCCGCTGTTCCGGTATCTGGGCGGCATGCATGCCAACCGGATGCCGGTGCCGATGATGAATATTTTTAATGGAGGCGCGCATGCCGCAAACTGTGTGGATATCCAGGAGTTTATGATCATGCCGGTCGGGGCGGATGGCTTTGCGCATGGCCTTCAGATGTGCGCGGAGATTTATCATACGCTGAAAGCTATTTTAAAGGAGCGCGGGATGGCTACCGGCGTGGGAGATGAGGGAGGCTTTGCTCCGGATGTGCCGGACGGGGCGGCAGTGCTGCAGCTGATCTGTGAGGCTGTGGAAAAAGCCGGATATGCGGCGGGAAAAGATATTGTGATCGCTCTGGATGTAGCGGCGAGCGAGCTGTACGATGCACAGGAGCATGTCTATCGTTTTCCGGGTGAGAGCCAGATGAAAGGTGAAGTGATCACCAGAACGACCGGTGAGATGATCAGCTACCTGGAGGAACTTTGCAGCCGTTTTCCGATCGTGTCCATAGAGGACGGACTGGATGAAAATGACTGGAGCGGCTGGCAGGAGCTTACCGGCAGACTCGGTTCCAGAATACAGCTTGTGGGTGACGATCTGTTCGTTACGAATGAGAGCCGCCTGCAAAAGGGGATCCAGATGGGGGCGGCAAATGCCATACTGGTGAAGGTCAACCAGATCGGGACGCTGACAGAGGCGTTCGATGCGATCCGGCTGGCACAGCAAAAGGGATATCGGACGATCCTTTCTCACCGTTCAGGAGAGACGGAGGATACGATGATCGCGGATATTGCAGTGGCGACCGGAGCAGGGCAGATCAAAGCAGGAGCGCCGTGCAGGACAGAGCGCGTTGCAAAGTACAACCAGCTCCTGCGGATCGAGGATGCCGTGGGATTTGCAGCGGTATATGAGAATCCATTTGCCCGGATATAGGAAAAGGTTCGCTTTCTCTAAATTGTTCTCCAAATGGAAAAAAACAGTTGAAATCTGGCATTTCCTGTGATAGACTAATTATGTTTGACATAGGAGGTGTAGTTCGCTGTGAGAATCTTTTTAACGATTGTTTTTTTATTAGTTTGCATTGTACTGACAGGTATTGTTCTGGCTCAGCAGGGGAAGGATGCCGGCCTGGGAGCGATCGGCGGAATAGGTGATACCTATTGGGGAAAGAACAAGTCACGTTCCATGGAAGGCAGACTTGTTAAGATTACGACATGGCTGGCAGTTCTGTTTATTGTGCTTGCCATTATTTTGAACTTGAACTTTTAAGAGACAGGGGACTGATGCGGTGGCGCAGCAGTCCCTTTGCATTATAAAAAAGACAGGAGATGTTATGGCAGAAAAGAAGGAACAGTTAGAACGACGGAAAAAAGTGCTGTATGACATGATCTGTGATAAGCACTATATTCCCATGAAAATCAAAGAGATCGCCATTCTTCTGAGTGTGCCCCGCGAACAGCGGGAGGAGCTTCGGGAAGTGCTGGATGCTCTGATCGTAGAAGGAAAGATAGAGCTTACTGCCAAAGGAAAATATCGCAGGGCAACCGCAAAGTTTCTGGAAGGGACCTTTATTGCACATCCGCGCGGTTTTGGCTTTGTAGAGGTGGATGGGCGCGAGTCGGATATTTTTATTCCGGAGGATCAGACAGGAGGAGCGATGCACCGGGATACGGTGCAGGTAGCGATCCTGCAGAGGACGGAGGGAAAACGGCAGGAGGGTACGGTCGTAAAGATCACAGAGCGCGGGATCAAAGAGCTGATCGGCACGTATCAAAGCCGCAGCACACAAAATTACGGATTTGTCCTGCCGGATAATCAGCGCATCACGAGAGACATATTTATCGCGCAGGAAAACAGCGCAGGCGCGATGGACGGGCATAAGGTCCTGGTGGAGCTGCTCTCCTACGGTGAGAAAGGAAAAAGCCCGGAGGGGCGCATCAAAGAGATCATCGGGCATATCAATGATCCGGGGACAGACATTTTGTCAGTCGTCTATGAGTACAGCCTGCCGTTTGAATTTCCGGATCGTGTGATGAAGCAGGCCGAGAGGACATCCGTCTGCGTCAGTGAGGCAGACAGGCAGGGAAGGCGCGATCTGCGCAGCATGACGATGGTGACGATAGACGGAGAAGACGCAAAGGATCTGGACGATGCTGTTTCACTTTCCTTTGACGGGACGGATTACCATCTTGGCGTGCACATTGCGGATGTGGCGAATTATGTGCAGGAAAACAGTGCGCTGGACTGCGAGGCAAGACAGAGAGGGACGAGCGTGTATCTGGCGGATCGGGTGATACCGATGCTGCCGCACCGGCTGTCAAACGGGATCTGTTCTCTGAATGCGGGAGTGGATCGTCTCGCAATGAGCTGCCTGATGAAAATAGACGCCAAAGGCAATGTGATCGACCACGAAATCACGGAGTCTGTGATCTGCGTCAGACACAGGCTGTCCTACACACAGGTAAAGGAGATCCTTTCTGGTACAAAGCAGCCCTGTACCGATGAGATCGGGAAACAGCTCCGTGAGGAATACAAAGATGTTGTCCCGATGCTTGAAGAGATGGAACGTCTGATGCAGATCCTGCGCAAAAAGAGAAAAAAGCGCGGGGCGATTGACTTTAACTTTTCGGAGTCAAAGGTCGTGCTGGATGAAAACGGTGTTCCTCTGGAAATACGGCCGCAGGAGCCCAATACGGCGACGCGGATCATTGAAGAATTTATGCTGTGTGCCAATGAGACAGTAGCAGAGCATTTCTTCTGGCAGGAGACTCCGTTCTTGTACCGGATACACGAAGCGCCGGACAGTGAAAAGATAGAACAGCTGGCTGCCTTTATTGCAAGCTTTGGCTATGGCATAAAGGGGATTTCGGATGAGGTGCATCCAAAGGAACTCCAGAAGCTTCTGGCGAGGACGGCAGATACGCCGGAGGAGCTGATGATCAGCAGGCTGACGCTGCGTTCCATGAAGCAGGCGCGGTATGCGACAGAGGATACCGGACATTTCGGACTTGCAGCGCAGCATTACTGTCATTTTACTTCGCCGATCCGCCGCTATCCTGATCTGCAGATACACCGGATCATCAAGGATGTGCTGCGTGGCAGACTGGGGCAGGAAAAGAACGGGCATTATGCGCAGCTCCTGCCTGATATTGCGCAGCACTGCAGCAGGACTGAGAGAAGAGCAGATGAGGCGGAGCGTGATACAGTGAAGATGAAAAAGGCAGAGTATATGGCGGGCCATATCGGGGAGGAGTACGATGCCGTCATTACAGGCCTTATGTCCTATGGCATGTACGCGGAGCTTCCAAATACGGTAGAGGGACTGATCCATGTCACGCGCATGTACGATGACAGATATTATTACCGGGAGGAGTCCTACGAAATGTACGGGATGGATACAGGCCGCATCTTCCGGCTTGGCGATACGATCCGCGTGCGTGTGACAGATGCAGATAAGGCGGCAAAGACCGTTGATTTTGAGCTTGTGTAAGAGGGGGAAAAAGATGGCAGGATCTGTAAAGCTGATCGCAAACAATAAAAAAGCGTACCATGATTATTTCATTGAAGATAAATACGAAGCGGGTATATCGCTGCACGGCACAGAGGTGAAGTCGCTGCGCATGGGAAAGTGCAGCGTCAAGGAATCCTTTATCCGAATTGAAAACGGAGAAGTACTCATTTACGGGATGCATATCAGCCCGTATGAGAAGGGGAATATTTTCAACAAGGATCCTCTGCGTGTGCGTAAACTGCTGCTGCACCGGGGCGAGATCAATAAGATCACCGGCAAAATCGCAGAAAAGGGATATACACTTGTGCCGCTTCAGGTATATTTCAAGGGAAGTCTCGCAAAGGTGGAGATCGGTCTTGCAAAAGGAAAGAAGCTGTATGATAAGCGTCAGGACATTGCAAAGAAAGACCAGCGCAGAGAGGCGGAAAAGGAATTCAAGGTGCGCAACCTGTATTGATGCAGGAGAAAGACAGGAGGATAACACGTATGAAATTCAAAGACATGCCGTACGAGAGAGTAGATATTGAGGCGGCGAAAAAAGAGCTGGCTTCCATTATGGAAGCATTTCAGGCAGCAAAGTCGGCAGACGAGCAGCTGGAGGTACACAGACGCTACTATGCGCTGTCCGGCAGAATGCAGACGCAGATGACGATCGCAAGCATCCGTCACAGTATTGATACTTCCGATGAATTTTATGAAGCAGAGAAGACGTATTATGATCAGGAGACTCCGGCATTTGAGCATCTGGCGGTGCAGTACAGAAAGCTGTTATACGCATCACCATACCGGGAGGAGATCGAGAAGGTGATCGGGGGACCGGCGATCCGGAATATCGAGCTTGCGTCAAAGTCTGTGAGTGAGGAGATCATTCCTCTGATGCAGGAAGAGAATGCACTTGTGACAGAGTATGAAAAGCTTCTTGCAAGCGCTGCGATCGACTGGGATGGAGATACACTGAATCTGTCCACGATCATTCCGTATCTGAACCATAAGGACCGCGATGTCCGCAGAAGGGCAGCTAAAAAGGTAAATACGTTTTATGAGAGCGTAGAAGCACAGCTGGACGATCTGTATGACAGACTGGTAAAGAACCGCACGCAGCAGGCGAAGAAGCTCGGGTTTGAGACGTATACGGAGCTTGGCTACTGCCGTATGCAGCGCAACAGCTACTGGAGAGAGGATGTGGAGCGTTTCCGCGCGCAGGTCAAGAAGGAGTGGGTGCCGTTTGCGGAAGAGATGTGGGAGAACCGCAGAAAGAGGCTTGGTCTGGACGTCATGTATCATATGGATGAGGGCGTAAGCTTCCCGCAGGGCAGTCCGAAGCCGACCGGCACACCGGAGGAGATTTTAAAGAGCGGTCAGGAGATGTATGAGGAGCTTTCACCGGAGACAAAAGAATTTTTTGACTTTATGATGGATGGAGAGCTGTTTGACGTATTTTCACGTCCGCATAAGCAGGTGGGCGGATATATGACGTATCTGCCGGATTACCATGCGCCGTTTATCTTCGCAAACTTTAACGGGACAGCCGGAGATGTCGATGTGGTGACGCATGAGTGCGGCCATGCCTTCCAGGGCTATCTCTCCGGAAAAGATCCGGTCATGGAGCACGCAGACATTACCATGGAAACTGCAGAGACGCACTCTATGTCGATGGAGTTTTTCACGAATCCGTGGATGGAGAAGTTCTTTGGGGACAGAGCTTCTGATTTCCTGAAATCCCAGCTTGAAGATGCCGTAGTATTTATTCCGTATGGAAGCATGGTAGACGAGTTCCAGCATATCGTATACGACCATCCGCAGATGACTCCGGCACAGCGCAAAGAGGCGTGGAAAAAGCTGGAGGCAGAGTACAAGCCGCATATGAAGTATGAGGACGAGTCTTCCTTCTATCAGGGCGGAGGCTTCTGGCAGCGTCAGCACCATATTTACAGTTTCCCGTTCTATTACATTGACTATGTGATCGCGCAGACCGATGCGTTCCAGTACAAGATTTGGATGCAGAAAGATTACCGGGCAGCGTGGGAAAGCTACCTTGGCTTCTGCCAGGCAAGCGCGTCAGATTTCTTTACGAATACCGTAAAAGCAGCGGGACTGGATTCTCCGTTTGAGGAGGGTACGATCGGCAAGATCGCGCAGGGACTGCGGGAAATCTACAATAAGATGTAACTGATATACCGGATATAAAAATGGCTGTTGCAAAATACGGATCCCGATGGAAATTCACACCGCCGGATGTATTTTGTAACAGCCTTTTCTGATATATTTTAAAGGATAAAGCGGCGAATGATCTCTGCAAGGCCGCTGTGGTTGTTGTCCGCTTCGGTCACGTAATCACCGTACTGTGCAACACCCGGAAAGGCATTGCACATCACTGCTCCGATATGGGCAGCCTGGAGCATCTCAATATCATTTTGTGCATCGCCTGCAGCTACTGAGTTTTCGATGGGGATATTGAGATAATCGCACAGCCAGGTGACGGCAAAGCCCTTGGAAATCCCGAGAGGGACGATCTCCAGATAATGCTCATTTGAGAAAAAGGAGGTCAGATGGTCACTGTACCGGGAGAGGACATTTTTCTGAAAATCCTCCAGCTTATCATGATCTGGGTCAATGGCGAGGAACTTGTAGGGATCCTGCGCCAGGGCTTCTTCTATGTGGTCTGTGATCAGATAAGGAACCTGCAGGATGCCGCTGTAGCGGATCAGCTCCGGGCGCTCCTTCTGCGCGATCACATGCGTATCGCTGTATGTCTGAAAATGCAGGCCGCAGGAGGCGGCAGCTTCAAATAGCGGAGCGACCAGCCGATGCGGCACACCGCGTTTGTAGATCGTTTTTTCATTGTGAAAATCGTAGATCTGTGCTCCGTTGTATGTGATTGCAAAACAGCCTTCCTTTACAAGCCCCAGGCGGTTCGCCTGAATGCGTGCGCTGGGGAGCGGCCTTCCGGTGGATATGACGACAAAATGACCCTTTTGCAAAGCCTCGTCGATCGCCAGCTGATTTTCTTCTGAGATTTCTTTTTCATCATTTAATAAGGTGCCGTCCAGGTCAGTAAAAAGAATTTTTTTATTCATGTGTCCCCTTTTCTGTATCCAGACGGATACGTTCTTTTTCCAGCAATTCCTCCAGAGCCTCGTCGCTTTCACTGATCCAGACGTCCTCTTCCTGGGCGGTCAGACCCAGGTATTCGCGGAGCGTGCAGGTCTCATCGCTGAAATTCCACTCATCTGTCAGGACAAAAATTTCCTCAAACTCGGCTTCATGGCGCATGTACCGTTCACGGAACTTCATCTTTCTGCCTCCTGTAGTCTGTCTCGCAGATGCTCCAGTATGCTGTACGGGATCTGCAGATTATTTTTGCCGCTGCCAAGGCTGATATCCGGCTTATTGGAACCGTGAAAATCAGAACCGCCGCTTGGGGCAAGCCCAAATTCATCAGCAAGTGCCAGCAGGTAGTCGCACTGCTCCTGCGTATGGGTGGAATAATAAACCTCCATGCCGAGAAGCCCTGCGTCGATCAGCTTCTGGATAAGTGTGCGCAGCACTTCATCAGAGAACTTGTACTGAAATGGATGCGCAAGGATCGGAATGCCGCCAAATTCGCGGATCAGCTCTACGACCTCAAACGGACTCACCTTTTCGCGCGGAATAAAATATTTACAGTTATCTCCGATATAAGTCGTGAAGGCTTCGCTGATATCTTTAATGTAGCCTTTTGCAAGCAGGAACTTTGCGAAATGTGCACGCGTCCATACGGATTCCCCGAAGGACTGCGCCATCTGCTCATAAGAAATATCAATGCCGTCAGCAGCCATCATATCGATCATTTTCTGGTTGCGGCGGACACGTTCGGAACGGTAATAGTCGATCCGCTTTTGAAAGGCGGGATTTTTCCAGTCAAAGTCAATGCCTACGATGTGGATATCTGTACCGAGGTACTCCGTGGAAAATTCGATCCCCGGGACGAGCTCGATCCCGTACTGTGCGGCAGCCTCAAAGGCCTCCGGGAGTCCGTCTGTGTTGTCATGATCTGTCAGCGCAAATGCTGCAAGTCCACACTCGGAAGCGCATCTGACGAGTTCGGCTGGCGTCAGGGTACCGTCAGAGCTGCAAGAATGTGTGTGAAGATCTATTAATTTCATCTGTATTCTCCTTTGCGTTATAAAATGAAGCTAGCGTCAGTGGGTGTTGTCCCCTGTTCACTGATGCTATTGCCAGTATAACCGAAAAAGGAAAAGATGTAAACAGGCAGATCTTCTGCAATGCGGATAGCATCTCTTCAGGCGCCCGTTTTTCGGATACCTCCGGAAGCCGGTTGACAAGCAGGCAGAGTCTGTGCTAGTGTGTAGGAAGAATGACAAAAAGAGATCTGATGCGGTAAAGGAGGCAGAAATGGCAGAAATAGAAAAAGCGCTTATAAATCAGGAGACAGAAGAACCGACAGCATGCTGTTGTCATACAGAGGAGACGCGCAGCTGTGAATGCCGTACGAAGCACCGGGAAGAGAAAGAATACCGCGATCTGCAGAACCGGCTGAAAAGGATCGAGGGCCAGGTGCGCGGGATCCAGAAAATGGTAGAGGAGGACCGGTACTGCATTGACATTATGACACAGGTATCGGCCGTACAGTCTGCACTGAACAGCTTTAATAAGCTTCTTTTGACAAATCATATTCAGACCTGTGTGGTACACGATATCAGGGAAGGACAGGAGGGCGCGGTAGAAGAGCTGTGTACGACGATCCAGCGTATGATGCGGTAAGCGTCCGAAGGGCGGAAAAAGACCGTAAAACCGGGCTTTTTTGGATTGTACTGAAATTAATACAAAAAAACCTGAAAATAAATGCAAAAAACACTTGCAATTTGTAAAAACAGTTGGTATACTACAGCAGCATGGTTCGTTGGTCAAGCGGTTAAGACGCCGCCCTCTCACGGCGGAAACAGGGGTTCGATTCCCCTACGAACTGTTGAGAAAGTGCGAAAGCCCTTTCTTGAAGAAAAGATAACATGTGTGTGGTTCGTTGGTCAAGCGGTTAAGACGCCGCCCTCTCACGGCGGAAACAGGGGTTCGATTCCCCTACGAACTGTTAAGAAAGTGCGAAGGCTCTTTCTTGGAGAAAAGAAAACATACGTATGGTTCGTTGGTCAAGCGGTTAAGACGCCGCCCTCTCACGGCGGAAACAGGGGTTCGATTCCCCTACGAACTGTTATAAAAGTTAAATGATTCAAAGCAGATGGAGCAGTCAGGATTGACTGTTCTTTTTTGATGTGGTGAGAAAAATTCTTTCGAAATATGTCATATTTTGGCAGTGATCAGTAGAAAATGTCTTCGGAAGGTGGTATGCTAAAGGAACAGTATCCGTATGCAGGTGCAGAGCCTGCTGCATAAGAATACGGAAAAATATGCGATTGGATGAATGGAAAGAGGGAGAAGAAAATGAAACAAAGAATGCAAAAAAAGTTACAGAAAAATCTGAAAAAGCTGTATCTGCTGTGCGGATGTTTTCTGATGCTGCTGTTTGCAGGGTATCCGGCAAAGGTGTCAGCAGCATATGTGCCGACTGCATGGGATAACCTGGAGATTGGCTTGCGGCGCGGGTCCGATATCGTATCTATACGGGACGGATATATGAGAGTGTTTTATAAGGAGAAGAAAAACACAGTAGGGATCGAGTATTATGATGATAATTTCCAGATAAAGAGCAAGCGGGAGATTCCTATGGAGCTTCCGGTCTGGGGTGGATTTTATGCTGGGTCCAATGGGTATTATCTGATAGAAGGGCAGGCGAATGAAGCTGAGAATAATGCCGCAGAGGTCATTCGTGTGATCCGATATGATTTTAACTGGAGACGCGTCGGGAGCGCGCGGATTATCAGCAACCCGGAGATTTTCGGCGGGAAGGTGCGTTATCCATTTGACTATGGATGTGTGGAGGTAACAGAGAATAATGGGAAACTGTACATTGTTACAGGACATGAAGGATATGTGGATCCGCTTTTTCAGCAGGGGCATCAGGGCTTTTTGATGGTTGAGGTGGATACGGCAACGATGACAGGCAGGATTGTAGCCGGTGATCAGTGGCATTCTTTTGCGCAGTATATCAAAAGTGACGGGAAAGACCTGTATGTTCTGGAGCAAAGTGAGGGTTCCAGGTATATGAAGCTGAGTAAATATAATGCGACCACATTTGAAGAGACATCTTTAAATATCTTTCAGTACGGAGGAACGCAGGACTCTGCCTGGGCAATTCCCTGCTATGCAAGCGTGGATGGCATGGCCATGTCGGCAAACAATATTCTGTGTCTGGGTACATCGATTGATCAGTCGCAGTATAACAGTGTATCTGCGAATACACCGTATAATATTTATCTGACGGTAACGCCGAAGGCCAATTTTTCGGAAGGAGCGACAAGTGTAAAGTGGCTGACCTCATATAGAGGAAATGGAAAACGGTTCAAAGGAGCCAGGATTACAAAGGTGAACGACAATCGCTTTATGATCTCTTGGGAGGAAGTGGGAAGCAAAGGGGCTGCAAGCCTGGACGACAGTCTTTCGTCCGGGATCCTTCATTATCTTTTTGTTGATGGAAATGGAAATAAGATCAGCACGGAGTATACCGCAGCAACGTCTTTTTCTGACTGTCAGCCGATTGTGAAAGGCTCGAAAGTTGTATATTATGCGTCCAATGGAAATATGGTGAATTTTTATTCGATTGATTCTGTAAGTGGAAAGGTGAACAAAAGGATCTACCGGGTGGCAGGAGAGCAGAGCACCTGGGATTTTAAAGATGGCAAGCTTACGATCTCCGGAAGCGGTGATATGGAAGTGGGATCGGAAAACAGCAGTGCGTGGGCATTTCTTGGCGATCATGCTGAGAAGATTGTGATCGGAAGAGGGATAACAAGGATACCAGAAAAGGCATTTGCTTATATGGACAACTTAAAGGAGGTAGTGATCGAGCCGGGACTTACCTCCATTGGAAAAGAAGCATTTGCTCATTGTGAAAAGCTGGAAAAAATCACGATCCCATCGAGCGTGACAAATATAGGAGAAGATGTTTTATGGACAGGCTGGGAAAGCGGAGGACGACATCTGACATCGGCTACTATTTGCGCACCGCAGGGATCTTATGCGATCAAATATGCAAAGAAACATGGCATTTCTTATCAGATTAGCCTTTTGGAAGCAAAGGTAAGCGGCATAAAAAAGAGCTATACCTATACAGGTAAGAAACTTACGCCAAAGGTGACTGTAAAGATTGGAAAGAAGACTTTAAAAGAAAATAGAGATTTTACGGTATCCTATAAGAAGAATAAAAAAGTGGGAACGGCATCCGTGATAATTAAGGGATGCGGCACGTATGACGGTACGATTGTCCATAAATTTAAGATTGTATCTTCGGCAAAAGGAACGAAACTGACGGATAAAAAGACGGGGACTGTCTATACAGTGACGGGCGGATCCACAGTTGCATTAAAAGAGCAAAAAAATACGTCAAAGACTACTGTCACGGTTCCATCCAGGATCAAGATAAAAGGTGTGACGTATCAGGTGACTTCGATCGCAAAGAACGCGTTTAAGAATAACAGGAAACTGAAAAAGGTAGTTATTCCAAAGAGTGTTACGAGTATCGGAGCAGGAGCTTTTGAGGGGTGCAGTGCTCTAAAGAGCGTAGAATTGGGCGGACAGGTTAAGAGTATTGGAAGCAGAGCGTTTTATAACTGCAAGGCAATGACATCACTGACAATCCGTACGTCAAAGCTCTCGGCGAAAAACGTAGGAAGCAAAGCATTTACGAATGTGGGCAGAAAAGAGCTGCGGAAACTGAAGGTGAAGGTGCCTGCACAGAAGTTGTCTTCTTATAAAAAGATGCTTAGAAGTAAAGGGCTTTCGTCCAAAGCAAAGGTATTAAAAATAAAATAAAAGGACGAGAACGGAACCTTACGAAATACAGGTATGATACTACTCCTTTGAGTATGAGGCTGTTGCAAAATGCACCGGAATGGGTGTTTTGCAGCAGCCTTTTGGATTTTCTGCAGCGGCGTCAGATATTTTCGGCGATCCGTGTGACTGCGACGTAAATATCCTGAATGCGGTACCAGGTGCGCGGACCGACGATGCCATCCTGCCCGAGTCCGAATACGGACTGGAAGGTACGGACTGCCTCCTGTGTCGCTTCGCCGAAGATCCCATCTGGCGTCAGCTTGGGGATCAGAGGATAGTTGTCGGAGATCGTATTGAGCTGTTCCTGGATTTTCAGGACATCCGATCCTACAGAGCCGATAGACAGCGGAAAGCCGGGATAGGACTCCGGGACGCCGGATACTTCCTCGGCGGCATTGATGTACATGGTGTCTCCGTAATAATTGCGGATGATAGAGATCGCGTCATAGCCCTGCTCGCCGAGGGCGGCGCTTCCCCACTGAGAGAGCCACTGCGGGCACTGCACCCGTTTGCCGTCACAGTACTGGGTGAGGATCGGCTGGCGCACATTTGGGCGGGACAGATAGTTGAGAAAAACGTCATCAACAGCGGCGTCAATGCTCTCAAAAATATTTCTTCCATAAATCCATTTCTGGTCAAAGGCAGTAGATGATGTGATCGTGAAATTATATCCCTTGTTTCTGTACCATTCCGTGTAAATGCGGTTCATAGTAAAGGACTGGATCGCCAGAATATTGGCGATGAGTGATTCATACGGCCAGGTTGCGTAAATTTCGGAGCTGGCTACATTTTTGATGTAATCCTTGTAGCGGACATAATAGTTGCCGGCGGAAGTGTCGCCGGGCGTTCCGTTATGGACCACCACGAACTCCGGGACGACCACCTGATCCAGAACAATCTCTCCGCTGACATTGACAGGCTTGATCTCTGCCTCTGCGATCTTTGGAGGATAGACCCCGTACAGGGTGTGGTCGGGTATGGCGATCACATCCGGCGCTTCCCCGACCAGGACAGGACGCATACGCACGTTCTGCAGGGAGAGCTGTGCGCCGAGCACCTCTACGCCGCTGATCTCCACTGGCTCAAAGCCCGGGGCAGTGACGCGGACGGTGTATTCCGCATAGGGCATAATTTCTGATGGCTGAAGACTGTATTCGACGGGCGGAGTGCGAAGTGCGAGCGCTTCGGTCTGTCCGCTGCTGTCGGTCTGTATTTCTTCAATCGTACTCCCGGGCTCTCCGGTGTAGGAAATCTGTACGGTGGCGTCTTCTACAGGGATATTCTGTTCGGAGACGGCGGTGATCTGCAGACTTCCGGTATCTGTCATATCCGTCTGTGCAGCGCGCAGCCGCGTTTGAAAAGAAGAACGGTTCATGATCGTGTGACTCCTGATGGACACTTACTTTTATCGTATGCAGGAAGCGGCCGGAAGTGTTACTGATTTTTCGATTTTCTGAAAAAACATTGTAATAAGACAAATTTATTTGATATAATGAAACCATCTGGCGAAAATAGAAGAATTAAAATGCGCAACAAAAATGGAGGTATGGTATGGGACTGGTGAAAGCGGCGACAGGTGCAGCCGGAGGAGTGTTTGCGGATGCATGGAAGGAATATTTTTACTGTGATGCAATGGATTCAGATATACTGGTTTGCAGAGGACAAAAAAGGGCTTCCGGGCGTTCCTCCAACCGGCGTGGGAATGACCATGTGATCTCGGATGGCTCAGTGATCCTGGTGGCAGACGGTCAGTGCATGATGATTGTGGAAGGCGGAAAGGTGGCAGAGGTCTGTGCGGAGCCGGGAGAGTATACGTATGACAGTGCGGCCGAGCCGTCCATATTTGGCGGAAGTCTGGGTGAAGGGATCGTGCGGACCTTTGCACAGATAGGAAAACGCTTTGCCTTTGGTGGGGAAGCGCCGCAGGATCAGAGGATCTATTATTTTAATACGAAGGAAATCATGGGCAATAAGTACGGAACACCGACGCCGGTTCCGTTCCGTGTGACAGACCGAAATATCGGTCTGGACGTTGACATCTCTGTCCGCTGCAATGGCGAGTACTCCTACAGGATCGCCGATCCGATCCTGTTTTATACGAATGTCTGCGGAAACGTGGACGATATCTATGAACGCTCAGAACTGGAACAGATGCTTAAATCGGAGCTTTTGACGGCGCTTCAGCCTGCATTTGCTCAGATCTCGGCCATGGGTGTGCGCTACAGTGAGCTTCCGGGGCACACGCTTGAGCTGGCCTCTGTGCTCAACGAGGTCCTTTCGAAGAAGTGGAAGGATCTGCGGGGGATCGTGATCGCTTCGATGGGGTTAAACTCTGTCTCGGCTTCTAAAGAGGATGAGGATATGATCCGGCAGCTGCAAAAAAGCGCCGTGCTGAGAGATCCTGCGATGGCGGCGGCAGCGCTTGTCGGAGCACAAAGCGATGCGATGCGCACAGCGGCAGCGAATCCTGCCGGCGCGATGGCAGGATTTATGGGAATGGGAATGGCCGGCAATGCAGGCGGCGTGAATGTGCAGGATCTTTTTTCAATGGGACAGCAAAGGCCGGGAGCGTACGCTGCGCATCCGGATGAGCAGTGGACCTGCGCCTGCGGGACGGTCAATACCGGGAAGTTCTGTTCGGAGTGCGGGACGAAGCGGCCGCAGGAGAGCTGGCGTTGCACCTGCGGGACGGTCAATACCGGAAGATTCTGTTCGGAATGCGGGGCAAAGAGACCGTAAGTACTGTGCATAAAAAGGAGCAAAGACAGAGATATGGCAGATGTTTTGGAATATAAATGTCCCTGCTGCGCAGGCGCGATCACGTTTGACAGTCAGGCGCAGAAAATGAAATGTCCGTACTGCGATACAGAGTTTGAAATCGAATCACTCAAAGAATTTGAGGAGGAGCGGATGGAGGAGGATCACGATCCGCAGTGGGATGGCGAAAATGTATGGCAGACACAGGAGGAGCTGGAAGATGAGGATGGGACGCTCGTCTCGTATACGTGTGAATCATGCGGCGGAGAGATCGTAGCAGACCGGAATATGGCTGCCTCAAGCTGCCCGTTTTGCGCAAATCCGGTCATTATTCCCCGAAAGCTTTCCGGCGCACTGCGTCCGGATCTGGTGATCCCTTTTAAGCTTGATGCGAAGCAGGCAAAGGAGCAGCTGCGCAGCCATCTGAAAGGCAAGGTGCTGCTGCCGTCACTGTTTCGCTCAGAAAACAGGCTGGAGGAAATACGAGGAGTTTATGTACCGTTCTGGCTGTATGACTGCGACGCCCGGGCGGAGCTTCGCTGCCGTGCGACAAGAGTCCGCTGCTGGAACACAGATGATTACAGCTATACCGAGACGAGACATTATCTGGTAAGCCGCGGCGGAGAGCTTGGCTTTGATTTCGTACCGGTGGATGGCTCGACAAAGATGGATGACGCTCTGATGCAGTCGATCGAACCGTTTGATTATACAGAGGCAGTGGATTTTCAGACGGCGTATCTGGCGGGCTATCTGGCAGATAAATACGATCAGTCTGCGGCTGAATGTGCGCCGTGTGCAAACGCGCGCATGCGGCAAAGCACGGTGGATTCTTTTATGCGCACGATCTCAGGATATGCGACCTGCATTCCAGAGCATACGGATATCCGGCTGAAGCAGGGGAAGATCACATATGCGCTGCTTCCGGTGTGGGTGCTGCATACGCGCTACAGGGGGAAGCTTTATACGTTTGCGATGAACGGGCAGACCGGAAAGTTTGTAGGCAATCTGCCGGTCGATAAGGGGAAAGCAGCCATTGCCGCAGCAGGTTCCTTTGCAGCCGCGGCTGCGCTGGCTTTTCTGGTCACGATGTTGTTTTAGACGGGAGGGAAGAGTGGTGCAGAAAAAAAGAACCAGTCTGCTGCTCTGTCTGATCTGTGCGATGTGTATGATTCTGTCCTTTACAGTGTCTGTAAGGGCGGATGCACAGCGGAAGGTGATTGATGAGGCACAGATCCTTTCGGAGGAGCAGGAGAAAGAATTACAGGAACAGCTCAGTGCAGTTGCGCAGACCTACCAGTACGACGCGGTGATCCTGACGGTAGATTCGTGTGAAGGGAAGAGTACACAGCAGTTTGCTGAGGACTATTATCTGTCGCAGGGGTATGGATTCGGAGAAGAAAATGACGGTATCATGATGCTTGTGAGCATGGGAGACCGCCAGTACTATTTTGCCACCTTTGGAAATGCTACAGATATTTTTACTGCGTACGGCCTGGAGCGGATGGATGAGCTTGTTTCGGAGAAGCTTTCTGACGGAGCGTACGGGAAGGCATTTTCCTTATTCGCAGATCTGACGGAAGAATTTGTGAAGGAGGGAGTGACGCAGGAGCCGTACGATGTCGATCACACATACAGGCAGAAAATGAGTCTGGGGACACGTTTGGCGATCGCGGCAGTCGCGGGGCTGATCGTCGCGGGCAGTGTGCTGTATGTGCTCTTTGGACAGCTTCGGTCTGTCGGAGTAAGGGATGCGGCACAGGAGTATGTGCGGGAGGGAAGCTTCCGCGTGACGCGCAAAAGAGACGTATACCTGTATCGGACGGTATCGAGGGTCCGCAGGGAAAAACCATCCGGGGGAGAAGGCGGTGGCGGAGCAACGCATCAGACGTCATCCGGCGGCCGTGCCGGAGGCAGAGGCGGTTCTTTTTAGGGCTTCAGAATACATAGATAAGGGGCGGTTGCAGAACACAGGGTCCGGTGGATCTGCAATCGCCCCTTTCGTGTTTTATTGTATAAAAGATTAATCTGTCACTGGCGTTCCGTGGCGGAAGATATGCTTTGTGTCAAGCTGCTGATCAAGGATCACAACGTTGGCGTATTTGCCGGGAGCCAGAGTACCGTAGTCTTTGATAATGCCTACGGCGCGCGCCGGGTTGACGGCAGCACATTTGATGGCGCTTGTAAGAGGGATCCCCATTTCTTTTACTGCCGTTCGCACACAGTCCATCAGGTTGGTGGCAGAGCCTGCGATCGTACCATCCTCGAGCGTAGCAAGGTTGCCGCGGACAATGACTTTCTGTCCGCCGAGATCGTACTCTCCGTCCTCCATACCTGTCGCGCGCATGCTGTCGCTGATCAGGATGATGCGGTCATCGCCGAAGATCTTGAAGGTGGTGCGCACGACTGCCGGATGGATATGAATGCCGTCGCAGATCAGCTCGGCCATGCAGTGGTCATCATCTGCCGCTGCTCCGATCGGTCCCGGCGCGCGGTGAGTAAACGGCGGCATGGCATTGAAGGTATGGGTAAGCTGTGAAGCTCCGCGTGCGATCGCTTCCTTTGCGGTCTCGTAGTCAGCAGTCGTATGCGCGATGGAAATATTGATTTTACCGCTGTTCTCGCTGATAAAATCAAGCGCGCCCTCTGTCTCCGGTGCTACGACAACGCTGAGAAACTTGTTGCCGGACAGCTTCTGGAGACGGTCCAGCATAGCAGTATCTGCCTGGTGGATGTATTTTCCGTTCTGTGCGCCTTTTTTAGCCATGTTGATGAACGGACCTTCCATGTACAGCCCGACAAGGTCGGCGCCGTCCGGGCAGGAAAAGTCCCGAACAGCCTCGCTGATGCCGGAAAGCACCTCTTCTGACATGGTCATTGTAGCAGGGGTGATCGAAGTGACGCCCTGGCGCAGCTCGTACCGCGCGATCGTGGCGAAATCTTCTGCTGTGCCGTCGCAGCAGTCGCTTCCCATACATCCGTGAAAATGAATATCTGTCAGTCCCGGTATAATATAGCAGCCGGAAGCGTCTGTGACGCTTTCTTCTCCGGGCGCCGCTTCGTATTCTTCGCGGGAAACGATGCGCTCATCGCACATATAGAGCGTGTCCTGGATAAAGCTCCCCTCTTCCTGAAAAACAGATCCGTTTATAATCTTGTGTTTTGCAGCCATTTGTAAGCCCTCCTTAAATAAAATGGTATTTTTGCAGCCTTTTATGAAAATGCTCAGTTGTCCTCAGGAGTGCCGTCAGTCGTGTATACCTGACGCTTTCTTGCCATCTCGTCGCTTTCCAGATACTCATCGTACGTTGTGATCTTGTCGATCATCTTGCCGTTTGGCAGAAATTCCATAATACGGTTCGCTGTTGTCTGGACAATCTGATGGTCGCGGGAGGAGAAGAGCAGTACTCCCGGGAATTTGATCATTCCATTGTTGAGTGCAGTGATGGATTCCATATCCAGATGGTCTGTCGGCTCATTTAACAGAAGCACATTTGCGCCGGAGATCATCATCTTGGAAAGCAGGCAGCGCACACGCTCGCCTCCGGAGAGGACCTTGAGCTTCTTGACTCCATCGTCTCCGGCAAACAGCATTCTGCCGAGGAAGCCGCGCACGTATGTGGCGTCCTTGATCTCGGAAAACTGTGTCAGCCAGTCTACGATCGTCAGGTCATTGTCAAATTCCTTCGTGCTGTCCTTCGGGAAATATGCCTGAGATGTCGTTACGCCCCATTTGAAGCTGCCCTCATCCGGCTCCATCTCGCCTGCGAGGATCTGGAAGAAGGTTGTCTTTGCCAGCTCATTGTTGCCGACAAACGCGACCTTGTCATCGTGGCCGAGTGTGAAGGTAATACCGTCGAGTATTTTTACACCATCGATCGTTTTGGAGAGATTTTCCACCATGAGGACCTCATTTCCGATCTCGCGGTTCGGGCGGAAATCAATGTACGGATACTTACGGCTGGACGGTTTGATCTCATCGAGCTGGATCTTTTCCAGGGCACGTTTTCTCGATGTTGCCTGCTTGGATTTGGAAGCGTTTGCAGAGAAACGGGAGATGAACTCCTGCAGCTCCTTGATCTTTTCTTCCTTTTTCTTGTTTGCTTCCTTCATCTGCTTGATCAGAAGCTGGCTGGACTCGTACCAGAAATCATAGTTTCCGGCGTAGAGCTGGATCTTTCCGTAATCAATATCGGCGATCTGCGTGCAGACCTTATTCAGGAAGTAGCGGTCGTGCGATACGACAATGACTGTATTGTCAAAGTTGATCAGGAACTCCTCGAGCCAGTTGATGGCTTCGAGATCCAGGTGGTTTGTCGGCTCGTCGAGCAGCAGGATATCCGGATTGCCGAACAGAGCGCGCGCAAGGAGCACCTTGACCTTTTCATTTCCGTTTAAATCCTTCATCAGACTGTAATGGAGAGAGGTGTCGATCCCCAGACCGTTCAGGAGCGTAGCAGCGTCAGATTCTGCCTCCCAGCCGTTCATCTCGGCAAATTCACCCTCCAGCTCACTTGCACGGATGCCGTCCTCGTCTGTGAAGTCCTCCTTTGCGTAGATCGCATCCTTTTCCTTCATGATATCATACAGTCTCTGATTGCCCATGATGACGGTATCCAGTACTGTGTACTCGTCATATTTAAAGTGATCCTGCTCAAGGACAGACAGACGCTGTCCCGGCGTCATTACGACGTCGCCCTTTGTCGTCTCCAGCTTTCCGGACAGGATCTTCAGAAAGGTAGATTTCCCGGCTCCGTTCGCGCCGATCAGACCATAGCAGTTGCCTTCGGTAAATTTGATATTTACGTCCTCGAAAAGCGCTTTTTTGCCGATTCGAAGCGTTACGTTGTTTGCACTGATCATTTGATAACCTCGTTTTCTTTATAGATGTTGTAAAATATATCATCGGTATGCAGGGGATACGCTGTCCCATTGCGCACAGATGCTATTATCATTGTACTGAAATACTGGAAAAAAGCAAGTCTTTAAATAAGAAGTATGGAAAAAACAGGGAAGGTGATTATCTGGAAATATATACTTGCATTTATGCACAGGCAGGAGTAAAATACACAGACGGGCAGCGGAGGCTGTCCGTTTGTGCATCATATTGTTAAGTTGTTAAGAAGAAAAAAGGGTTGGATGAGGGTGAGAGTGGGATGAAAAGAAGAGCACCAGAGAAGAAAACAGGTAACATGCAGGAACAGAAAATAGACATGCTGCACGGGCCGCTGGCGGGGAAGCTCCTTGTGTTTACGCTGCCGATCATGCTGTCTGGTATTTTGCAGCTTCTGTTTAATGCGGCAGATATTATTGTAGTCGGCCGGTTTGCGGGCAGCAATGCTCTTGCGGCGGTCGGTTCAAACGGAGCTTTGATCAATCTGATCGTGAATGTGTTAGTCGGTCTGTCGGTTGGAGCTGCGGTGGCAGTTGCTTTTTATTACGGCGCAAGGGAAATGGAGCAGGTAAAGGAGACGATCCATACCTCGATCGCGATCAGCCTGCTGGGCGGCGTAATCTGTGCGGCAGTCGGTTTTTTTGCGAGCGGACTTTTACTGGAAATGATGGATACGCCGGAGAATATCATTGGCCTGGCAAAAGTGTATCTGAAGATTTATTTTCTTGGCTTTCCTGCAATGTCTCTTTATAATTTCGGCAGTGCGATCCTGCGTTCGCTTGGAGATACGAAACGGCCGCTGTATTATCTGATCATCGGCGGTATTATTAACGTGATTTTAAACCTTATTCTTGTGATCGTGTTCCATCTGGACGTAGCAGGGGTGGCGATTGCGACTGTCGTATCACAGACGATTTCCGCAGCGCTGACGGTGCGTCACATGATGCATATGGAGCCGGAGATCGCGCTGGAGCCTGCAAAGATCCGCATTTCCGGTCCCAAGCTTCGCCGGATCATGAAGGTCGGGATCCCGGCAGGAATCCAGTCGACGATCTTTTCCTTATCTAATGTGCTGATCCAGTCGTCTGTCAACAGCTTTGGAGAGCTGGCAGTGGCAGGCAATTCAGCGGCGTCAAATATCGAGGGCTTTGTTTATATTTCTATGAATTCCTTTTATCAGGCAGCGCAGACCTTTACGAGCCAGAATGTCGGTGGCAGAAAGTACGAGAGGATCAATAAGGTGTTTTTAAACTGTCTTGCTATGGTGGTGGTCACAGGACTTGTGCTGGGATGGGGCGCGTACTTCTTTGGCGAGCAGCTTCTGGGGATTTACCTGCCGGATGATGCGGACGCGATCCGGTACGGTCTTGCCCGCATGGGGATCATTGCAACGACATACTTCCTCTGTGGTATCATGGATGTGCTCTCCGGCATGCTGCGCGGGGTGGGAGAATCTATGCTTCCTATGGTTGTCTCCATGATCGGTTCCTGCCTGCTGCGCGTGGTCTGGATCTATACGATATTTGCAGCGGATCGTACACTTCCGGTACTGTATCTGTCTTATCCGGTGACCTGGATCGTGACGGAGGCAGTGCATTTTATCTGCTATCTGTATGTGAAAAAGAGAGTGATACGGCGGGGAATGAGCGTAAGCGCGGCAGGATGAAAGTGAAAACAGACATACGTAAACCAACTTAAAATAAGAGTTGACAAACAGCTCTTCATAATGTAAACTCAAATTGTCAACTAAAATAAAATAAAAGTTTACAAAGAGAGGTTCCATATGAAAATGCAAAGAAACTCCACGAAGATGCTTGTTTTATCCGGGATGTTTGTAGCGGTGCTTGCGGTGCTGTCGCAATTGCAGATCCCGATGCCCTCCGGTGTGCCGGTGACGCTTCAGACCTTTGCGGTAGCGCTTGCCGGGTATGTTCTGGGCTGGAAATTCGGTCTGGTATCTACAGCGGCATGGATACTGCTTGGCGCAGTGGGCGCGCCGGTGTTTTCGCAGTTTTCCGGGGGAGTCGGCGTGCTGGTCGGAGCGACTGGAGGCTTTATATGGGGATTTCCGGTAATGGCAGCATGCTGCGGATACGGGTATGCGAAAAAACCGGTGATCTTTGCTGCGGCTTCGCTTGCCGGGCTGGCGATCTGTCATCTGACAGGAGTGCTGCAGTTTTCGGCAGTTATGGGGATGGCACCCGGAGAAGCATTTCTTCTCGCATCTTTTCCGTATCTGGTCAAGGATGTGCTGTCGCTTGTCGGCGCATATGCGGTGGCGAAGGCAGTCCGCACAGGGCTGCGTGCGGCAGGAGTTTCTCTTGTGAGCAAAGCGTGATATAAAGAAAAAAGAAAATCTGAGATTCCTTTTGCAGGCTGAAAGAAAAGCGGTCAGAAGCCCGGGCAAAAGGGGTGTCAGATTTTTTGATGTCGCGGCCGATGAAGCAGAGCCGGACACTGGACAGAGCGTACAGGCGCATGCAGTGTCGCGCAGGATGTGGCAGAAGCGTATGCACTGGAGGCGCGTACGACAAAGAAGAGGAGGATAGAAAGGATATGCGTATAGAGAAAGACCTGCTGAAGCTGCGGGCACATCATTTGCTGTGTATCCCGCAGTATCAGGGAAACGGATACAGCGAAGCATTTTGCAGCCAGATGGAGGCGGTGATAAAAGCTCTGAAAGCGCATGAAGGCAGACTTGTGCTTCTGGATGAGCCGGATATTTTGTGCAGGCACTGTCCGAATCTTATGCGGGACAGTGCACAGAACCTGGAGCGCGGCAGCTGCCGGTGTGAAAAGGAGGCGGAGATCATCCGAAAGGACCGGACGCTGCTTGAGGGGCTGCACATAGAAGCCGGGATGCCCTGTGAGGCAGAGGAGCTGAAAAAGAAGGCGGGGATTTTTATGTCGCAGGAGCTGTTTTGCAGAGCCTGCGGCGACTGTGAGTGGCTGCGCCGGGGATTTTGCAATTACCGCCTCTGGAAGGAAAACTTTTACGATATCTTCTGAGAAAAACAGAGACTGTACCATAAAAAATACAAAAAAGACGGAAAAATCCTCTCTCAGAAATAGACAAAAAAACGAAAATATGATAAAATTAAATCCGTATGAGAAGTAATAATGAGTGAAATACTCAAATTATAAGGAGGAATACACAAATGGCTAGAAAAATGAAGACCATGGATGGTAATCATGCTGCAGCTCATGCGTCATATGCTTTTACTGACGTAGCAGCGATTTTCCCGATTACCCCGTCATCCGTCATGGCTGAAGCCACAGACGAGTGGGCAACACAGGGCCGTCTCAACATGTTTGGGCAGACTGTTCAGGTAACAGAGATGCAGTCTGAGGCAGGTGCAGCAGGTACGGTACACGGATCTCTGTCAGCAGGTGCTCTTACGACTACATACACAGCGTCTCAGGGTCTGCTTCTTATGATCCCGAACCTTTACAAGGTTGCAGGTGAGAGACTTCCGGGCGTATTCAACGTTTCTGCACGTGCTCTTGCGAGCCATGCACTTTCTATTTTCGGTGATCACTCTGACGTATACGCTTGCCGTCAGACAGGCGCTTGTATGCTGTGCGAATCCAGCGTACAGGAGGTTATGGACCTGACAGCAGTTGCACACCTTGCAGCGATCAAGGGCCGTCTTCCGTTCATCAACTTCTTCGACGGATTCCGTACATCACATGAGATCCAGAAGATCGAAGTATGGGATTACGATGATCTCAAAGAGATGACAGATATGGACGCTCTGCAGGCATGGAGAGATCAGTGTCTGAATCCGAACCATCCGTGTCAGAGAGGTTCTGCACAGAACCCGGATATCTTCTTCCAGGCAAGAGAAGCGATCAACCCGTACTACGATGCTATGCCGGCAATCGTACAGGAGTACATGGACAAGGTGAACGCTAAGATCGGTACAGATTACAAGCTGTTCAACTACTACGGTGCTGCTGACGCTGAGAAGGTCATCATCGCTATGGGCTCCGTATGTGATACGATCGAAGAGACGATCGACTACCTGATGGCAGCAGGCGAGAAAGTCGGTGTTGTAAAGGTTCGTCTTTACAGACCGTTCTGCGCAGAGGCTCTCATCGAGGCTATTCCGGAGACAGTTAAGCAGATCACAGTTCTCGACAGAACAAAAGAGCCGGGCGCTCTTGGCGAGCCGCTGTATCTGGATGTTGTTGCAGCTCTTAAGGGCAGCAAGTTCAACGACACACCGATCTTTACAGGACGTTACGGACTTGGTTCCAAGGATACGACACCGGCACAGATCGTTGCTGTATACAACAACACAACAAAGCAGAAATTCACGATCGGTATTGTAGATGACGTGACAAACCTTTCCCTCGAGCTGGGCGCTCCGCTCGTTACGACACCGGAAGGCACGATCAACTGCAAGTTCTGGGGACTTGGCGCAGACGGTACAGTAGGTGCAAACAAGAACTCCATCAAGATCATCGGTGACAACACAGATATGTATGCTCAGGCATACTTTGATTACGACTCCAAGAAGTCCGGCGGTGTTACAATGTCTCACCTTCGCTTCGGTAAGAGCCCGATCAAATCCACATACCTGATCCACAAGGCAAACTTCGTAGCATGCCACAACCCGTCCTACGTACGCAAGTACAACATGGTACAGGAACTGGTAGACGGTGGTACATTCCTTCTGAACTGTCCGTGGGATATGGAAGGTCTGGAGCAGCATCTTCCGGGACAGGTAAAGAAATTCATCGCTGACCACAACATCAAGCTGTATGTGATCGACGGTATCAAGATCGGTAAGGAGATCGGACTTGGCGGACGTATCAACACAGTTCTTCAGTCTGCATTCTTCAAACTGGCAAACATCATTCCGGAGGAGCAGGCGATCGAGCTGATGAAGGCTGCTGCAAAGGCTACTTACGGACGTAAGGGTGATGCGATCGTTCAGATGAACTACGATGCGATCGACGCAGGCGCTAAGCAGGTAGTAGAGATCCAGGTTCCGGAAAGCTGGAAAGACGCTGAAGAAGAAAGCATCATCGCAAAGAATGTAGAAGGCAAGAGAAAGGACGTTGTTGATTTCGTAAACAACATCCAGCACGCAGTAAATGCTCAGGAAGGAAACAACCTCCCGGTATCTGCATTTACAGAGTACGTAGACGGTACGACACCGTCAGGATCTTCCGCATTCGAGAAGCGCGGTATCGCAGTAGATATCCCGGTATGGAATCCGGAAAACTGTATCCAGTGTAACCGTTGTGCATACGTATGTCCGCACGCTGTTATCCGTCCGATCGCTCTGACACAGGCAGAGGCAGAGGCAGCTCCGGAAGGCATGAGAATGCTTCCGATGACAGGTATGGCTGACTACAAGTTCGCTATGGTAGTATCCGCTCTTGACTGTACAGGCTGCGGTTCCTGTGCAAATGTCTGCCCGGGCAAGAAGGGTGCAAAGGCACTGGCTATGGAGAACATGGAAGCAAACGTAGGAGAGCAGAAGTTCTTCGATTACGCAGTAGAGCTTCCGGCAAAACTCGACGTAGTAGAGAAATTCAAAGAGAATACTGTCAAAGGTTCTCAGTTCAAACAGCCGCTGCTTGAGTTCTCAGGCGCATGTGCAGGCTGTGGTGAGACACCGTACGCAAAACTGATCACACAGCTTTTCGGTGACAGAATGTATATCGCAAACGCTACAGGATGCTCTTCTATCTGGGGTAACTCCTCACCGTCCACACCGTACACAGTAAACGAAAAGGGACAGGGTCCGGCATGGTCCAACTCTCTGTTCGAGGACAACGCTGAGTTCGGTTACGGTATGCTGCTTGCTCAGAACGCGATCAGAGGCGGACTGAAGGCTAAGGTTGAGGCTCTCGTAGCAGAGGGAAGCAACGAGGCTGTAAAGGCTGCAGGTCAGGAATGGCTTGACACATACGGCGTAGGCGCTACAAACGGAACAGCTACAGAGAAGCTGATCGCTGCTCTGGAAGCATGCGGATGTGACGCTGCAAAAGAGATCCTGAAGAACAAAGACTTCCTTGGAAAGAAATCCCAGTGGATCTTTGGTGGTGACGGATGGGCTTACGATATCGGATTCGGCGGTGTAGACCACGTGCTTGCAAGCGGTCAGGACATCAACGTAATGGTATTCGATACAGAGGTTTACTCCAACACAGGCGGACAGGCTTCCAAGGCTACACAGCCGGGTGCAGTAGCACAGTTCGCAGCAGGCGGAAAAGAAGTGAAGAAGAAAGATATGGCTTCTATCGCAATGAGCTACGGATACGTATACGTTGCACAGATCGCTATGGGTGCTGACTACAACCAGACAGTTAAGGCACTTGCAGAGGCAGAGGCATATCCGGGACCGTCACTGATCATCGCATACGCTCCGTGTATCAATCACGGTATCAAGAAGGGTATGAGCAAGGCTCAGACAGAGGAAGAGCTGGCAGTTAAGTCAGGATACTGGCATCTGTTCCGCTTCAACCCGGCTGCAGAGAACAAGTTCACACTTGACTCCAAGGCTCCGACAGAGGATATCATGGCATTCCTTGATGGCGAGGTTCGCTACAACTCCTTAAAGAGAGCAAATCCGGAAAGAGCAGAGAAGCTGTTTGCTAAGAACGCAGAGTGCAATAAGGAAAGATACGAGTATCTGAACAAGCTTGTTACACTGTACGGAAAGACAGAGTAAATTCTGCTGACGGAAAAGAAAGATAGATAGAGTACAAACGGAAAGAGCGCACCGCTTCGGCGGTGCGTTTTTGATGCGGAGAAATATGTCGGGAACGGACCGGCGAGGCTTATAATTCGTCGACTTTTGTATTTTTTTGCAAACAAATGTTTACAAAAAGTGGGAAGTATGGTATATAAAGAATAGATAAAGAATTATAAAAAAAGTATAAAACAGTATAAAACAGCATGAAAACAGGAGAGAGAAATGATGAACAAAAATTTCAAGGGGGGGGGCTACAAAAATTATGAATAATGCCGAAAATAGGCGTCTGAGAGTGGAACACTGGCATCTTATAGCGTTATATCTGATTATTTATGACGCGATTGTTGTCAACGGTTCCTATTTTTTTGTGCTCTGGCTTCGGTTTGACAGCCGTTTTTCTATGATACCGAAGGAGCTTCTGGGGGCGTGGATAAAGTTTGCGCCGATCTATACGGTTTTTTGTATTGCAGTTTTCTGGCGCCTGCGTCTGTATAAAAGTATATGGCGGTTTGCCAGCTACAATGAGCTTTCCAGAGTGGTGCTGTCGACGGTTGTCACAGCGATCTTTCATACAGTGGGGATCACGCTGCTGTTTCACCGGATGCCGGGCTTTTACTACGTGGTCGGTGCGCTCTTTCAGTTCCTTCTCGTTTTGGGAATCCGTTTTTCCTATCGGTTTATTTTATTAGAAAGAAAGACAAGGACGAAAAAAGATAAAGAGGCGCGCGCGAAGCGTATCATGATCGTAGGCGCCGGACAGGCAGGTCAGATCATCCTGCGCGAGATGATGAAGTCAAAGGAACTCAACAATAAGGTCTGCTGCTTTATTGACGACAATCCAAACAAATGGGGGCGTTACATTGAGGGAGTCCCGGTAGTCGGCGGCCGCGACAAGATCCTTTCCTCAGTGGAGGACTATAATATAGAAAAGATCTGTGTCGCCATGCCGAGCGCGACAAAAGAGCAGAAAAGAGAAATCCTGAATATCTGCAAAGAAGCAGGCTGTGAGCTGAAGAGCCTTCCGGGCATCTACCAGCTGGTAAAAGGAGAAGCTCCATCAGAAGCTCTGGTAGGCGGACTTCGTGATGTTGATATCGAGGAGCTTTTGGAGCGCGATCCGATCAAGGTAAATATGGACGAAATATTCCAGTATCTGAAAGGAAAGGTGATCCTTGTCACAGGCGGGGGCGGCTCGATCGGAAGCGAGCTTTGCCGTCAGATCGCAGGGCACCAGCCAAAACAGCTTATTATCTTTGATATTTATGAAAACAGCGCCTATGCGATCCAGCAGGAGCTGCGCCATGATCATCCGGAGCTGAATCTGGAGGTCATCATTGGTTCTGTGCGGGACAGCCGGAAGATCTTTGATGTGTTTGAGACGTATCACCCGGATATTGTTTACCACGCTGCAGCACACAAGCACGTGCCTCTGATGGAGGACAGCCCGTGTGAAGCGATCAAAAATAACGTGATCGGTACATATAAGACAGCTTATGCTGCAATGGCAAACGGTACGAAGCGTTTCGTGCTGATCAGTACAGATAAGGCAGTCAATCCGACAAATGTGATGGGCGCTTCCAAGCGTGCATGTGAGAAGATCATTTTCTGCTTTGATACTATGATCAAGCAGGGAAGAGCAGCAGATATCCCGCAGCTCTTTACGCACTGGATGAAGGGGCATGCGCAGAAGCCGGATACCATTGAGCGGCTGAAACAGGCAAAGACAGAATTCGTGGCAGTCCGTTTTGGAAACGTTCTCGGCAGCAACGGTTCTGTTATTCCGCTGTTTAAAAAACAGATCGCAGAAGGCGGTCCTGTCACAGTCACTCATCCCGATATCATCCGCTACTTTATGACGATACCGGAGGCAGTCAGCCTTGTCCTTCAGGCAGGTACGTATGCAAATGGCGGCGAGATTTTTGTCCTTGACATGGGAAGCCCGGTCAAGATCGACACACTGGCCCGCAACCTGATCAAGCTGTCAGGCTATCGCCCTGATATTGATATTAAGGTCGAGTATACAGGACTTCGTCCGGGAGAAAAGCTGTACGAAGAAAAACTTCTTGCAGAAGAAGGACTGAAAAAGACAGCAAATGACCTGATCCATGTCGGCAAGCCGATCGCATTTGATATCGATGAATTCATTGCACAGCTTAATGGACTGATGGACGCAGCTTACACAAACAGCAGGAATATCCGCGAGCTGCTCCAGAAAATGGTGCCGACCTTCCGTCCGGCGGGGAGAGAAGGCAGCGAGGCAAAGGGAGCAGTGTATGAAAAGCTGATGCAGGAGGCGGCAGCGGCGCGGGAAGGAAATGAAATTTAGCTTTCCTGCATTGATTATTGATGTGTAAAATAATAAGTGAGATAGTAAGCCTGAATAGAAAATTTGTTTTGCTAAAATGATAAAGTTTATATATATAATGAAAGCTGGTAAATAAAGATGCAGATAAAACCATTTGAAAAAAAAGTATGGCTTTCTTCACCAACCATGCATGGAGAAGAGCTGAAATACGTGACGGAAGCTTATGAGACGAATTGGATGTCTACAGTTGGTAAAAATATCAATGAAGTGGAAGGGCAGATTTGCGAGAAAGTGGGATGCAGATATGCCGTAGCGCTTTCAGCAGGTACAGCAGCGTTGCATATGGCAGTGAAGTTGGCCGGGGTAAAGCCGGGGGACAAAGTTTTCTGTTCAGATATGACTTTTGATGCAACAGTGAATCCTGTTGTATACGAGGGCGGTGTGCCTGTATTTATTGACACAGAATACGATACCTGGAATATGGATCCTATAGCTCTTGAAAGAGCATTTGAGCTTTATCCGGAAGTGAAAGCGGTAGTGGTGGCGCATCTGTACGGAGTGCCGGGGAAAATAGATGAAATACGCAGTATCTGTGAGAAACATCATGCAGTGATCATTGAGGATGCGGCAGAAAGCCTTGGTGCTACATATAAAGGACAGCAGACGGGAAGCTTTGGCACATACAATGCGATCAGCTTTAATGGTAATAAGATCATCACCGGATCTGCCGGGGGGATGTTGCTTACAGATGACAAGGAAGCTGCCAATAAGGTGCGCAAATGGTCCACGCAGGCAAGAGAAAATGCTCCATGGTATCAGCATGAAGAGCTAGGATATAATTACCGCATGAGTAATGTGATCGCCGGTGTAGTACGGGGGCAGATTCCGTATTTGGAGGAGCACATTGCACAGAAAAAAGTGATTTATGAAAGATATAAAAAAGGCTTTCAGGATCTGCCTGTAATCATGAATCCTTTTGATGAAGAAAATTCAGAGCCAAATTATTGGCTTTCCTGCATGCTGATCCATCCGGAGGCTATGTGTAAACAGGTACGGGGAGAACAGGAAGCGCTTTATATCAGTGAGCCTGGCAAGACCTGCCCTACAGAGATTTTGGAACTGCTTGCTAAATATAATGCAGAAGGCAGACCAATCTGGAAACCAATGCACATGCAGCCGATCTATCGGATGAATGGATTTGTCACCAGGGAAGGGAATGGGCGAGCAAAGACAAACGCCTATATTTCCGGCGGGGCAACAGGAAAAGATGGGCTTCCATTGGATGTGGGAATGGATATTTTCCACAGAGGACTTTGTTTGCCGAGTGATAATAAGATGACGGAAGAGCAACAAGATATTATAATTGAAATTGTGAAAGGTTGTTTTCAATGAATAAGGCGTCAGATCATAGTACACAAGTATTTGTGAAGAAAAAGCCAGGATTCTACGAGAAGTATATCAAGCGATGTTTGGATTTCTTTCTTGCATTCTGTGCATTAGTGGTATTGTCTCCGGTACTTTTGATACTGACGATATTTGGGACAATCGCAATGCATGGTAATCCATTTTTTACACAGGAGCGTCCGGGGAAAAATGAAAGAATCTTTAAGCTGATCAAATTCAGGACGATGACGAACAAAAAGGATAAAAATGGAAAACTGTTGCCTGATGAGAAAAGACTCACCTCATATGGCAAGTTTTTGCGGAAAACAAGTCTTGATGAATTGCCTGAATTACTGAATATTGTTAAAGGCGATATGAGCATTATCGGGCCGCGGCCGCTTCTAGTAGTATATTTGGATCGCTACAATGAGTATCAAAAGCATCGTCATGATGTGCGTCCGGGATTGACAGGGTATGCACAGGCAAATGGCCGAAATGCGGTGACATGGGAAGAGAAATTTGAGATGGATGTGTGGTATGTAAACCATATTACTTTTTGGGGAGATGTAAAAATTATCCTTCAAACGGTGAAAACAGTGTTAAAGAGTGAAGGCATTTCCTCAGAAACTTCTGCGACAATGGAAGAATTTATGGGTACAGGAAATACTGGATTACTGAGAAGGTGAGGAAATGAATAAATTGGCAATTATCGGTGCAAGTGGACACGGAAAGGTAGTTGCAGATATTGCAAAAAAAAATAGTTATAGAGAGATTGTTTTTTTAGATGACGATGAAAATGTCCATGAATGTGGAGGTTATCCAGTCATAGGAAAAAGTATAGAAGCTGAAAGGATAGATGCAGATGTAATCGTTGGAATTGGCAATGCGGATATTCGGAAGCGGATACAGGAATCAATTCCAGTGGAGAAACTGACTACGCTTGTTCATCCAGATGCAGTTGTTGCGGAGGATGTAGTGATAGGTGCAGGAACAGTAGTCATGGCCGGTGTTGTGATTAATCCGGGAGCAAAGATTGGAAAGGGATGCATTATTAATACTTGTTCTTCGGTGGATCATGATTGCACGGTGGGCGATTATGTGCATATTGCAGTTGGCAGCCATTTATGCGGGACTGTCATTGTGGGAGATGGAACATGGATTGGAGCTGGAGCAACTGTCAGAAATAATGCTTCTATCTCTTCTGACTGTATGATAGGAGCTGGGGCAGTTGTGATTAGTAATATAGAAGAATCAGGAATATTTATAGGAGTTCCGGCAAGGAGAATGGAAATGGGAAAGAAATCAACTAAAAATATGGGGGGGGGTATCCCGCCGAATAGTAAATCATAAGACCTTTTCGCAACTTCTCATGAGTGGGAGGGCTGCATGATGAGATCATTTAGAATTTTGTTTACTGGTGTAGGCAGACGTGTGGAACTGGTGCAAGCTTTTCGACAAGCAGCAAATTGTTTGAATGTTAAACTGAAATTATATGGAGCAGATATGGCAGGAACAGCACCAGCATTGGCTTTTTGTGATTATACTCGGAAAGTGTGCGGAATGCGAGATGTTGATTATATTCCACAGTTGTTGAGAATTTGCAAAGTTGATCACATTGATTTGCTTATACCTACGATAGATACTGACCTTTTGGTGCTTAGTCGGAATGAGGCAGAATTTGATGCGATTGGGACAAAGGTGCTTATCAGTAAGTCAGATAAGATTGCAATATGTAGAGATAAAAATTATACAGCGGATTTTTTTGAATCCTGTGGCTTAAAGGCACCTCGGACAGTTAATGATTATCAGCTTTATCATGATCAGTATCCGTGTTTCATTAAGCCAAAGGATGGAAGTAGCAGCATTAATGCATTTAAGGTGGAAAAAGAATCCGAACTAAAGATCTATGCAGAGCAGGTTGGAGATTATATTGTTCAGCCTTTTATTGAGGGTACAGAATATACAGTTGATATCTTCTGTGATTATGAAGGTAATCCGATATTTATCACACCACGTATTCGAAGTGCAGTGAGAGCTGGAGAGGTTCTTAAAACAGAGATTGTAATGGATAAGAAGATTATAGAAGAGTGTCGTAAACTAATAGATAAATTTCAGCCATGTGGTCCGATGACAGTGCAGCTGATCCGACAGAATAGAACAGGTGATGACTATTACATAGAGATCAATCCTCGATTTGGAGGTGGTGCGCCGCTCAGTATGAAAGCCGGTGCAAGATCAGCAGAGGCAATTCTCAGAATGTTGTTGAAAGAAAAAGTGGAGTATACAGATACCGTTGATGATGGTTTGGTATATAGCCGCTTTGACCAAAGCGTATGTATTTCTGAAGGAGATAACATACGGCAAATAAAGGGCATTATTTTTGATCTTGATGACACGTTATATAGTGAGAAACAGTATGTGAAAAGTGGTTATAAAAAAATTGGTGAGTTTCTAGCTAGAGAGGATGCTGCGGATAAGCTATGGTCACACTTTATGGCTGGAAAATCGGCGATTGATGAATATCTAATTGAAATTGGAGAAGTGGAAAAGAAAGATGAATGTGTAAAAATTTACAGAGAGCAAATACCAGAGATATCTTTGTATGATGGTGTTCTTGAATTTGTTCAGGATTTGAAGCATAGGGGTATCAAAGTTGGAATTATTACAGATGGAAGGATTGAAGGACAAAGAGCTAAACTTGAAGCACTTGGTTTATATGAAGTGATGGATGATATTATTATTACGGATGAATTAGGCGGTGTTCAGTTTAGAAAGCCGTGTGATATTTCTTTTCGCATAATGCAGAATCGTTGGAGAATACCATATGAACAGATAGTTTATGTGGGTGACAATCCAAATAAGGATTTCCAAGCATGTAAACAACTGGGAATGCAATGGATTTATTTTAGAAATGAAGATGGTTTGTATTCTCACTCGGCAATGCAAGAGGAAGTTACAACTATAAATGATATACGGGGAAAAGTATTATGATTCGAGTATTACAAATTATCGGCTCGTTAGGATATGCTGGTGTAGAGGCTGTTGTGATGAATTACTATAGGCACATGGATAGATCGCAAGTGCAATTTGACTTTGTTACTTGTTCAAAGTCAGCAGAAAGATATGATAATGAAATTTTATACCGGGGGGGGGTATACATAGATTACCATCTAGATCTCGGCACCCCTTTTCTTATATGAGGGAACTTAAGCGTATAATAAAAGAAAATAATTATGAGATTGTTCATATACATCAAAATAGTGCTAGTATGGTGATGGATGCCTTCGTAGCAAAACTGTGTGGAGTTTCAACAATAGTTGGACATTCTCATAATACATGCTGTAATGTCATGTGGCAGCACTATTTTTTTAAACCGTTTGTTAATTTATTTTTAACAGATCGTTTTGGATGCTCAGAAGCCGCTGGACGATGGGTTTTTGGAAATAGAAGTGATGTTAAAATTATAAATAATGCAATAGATTTAGAAAAGTATGCTTTTAGTTTTGAAATTCGAGAAGCTACTCGAGAAAATCTGGGGATTAGGGATGCATTTGTTGTAGGATACGTGGGAAGATTATTTGATGGACAAAAGAATTTATTTCGTCTAATTGACATTTTTTCTTCAATTGCAAAACTGGATGAAAATGCAGTTCTTATTATGGTTGGTGACGGACCAGATAAAGAAAAACTTCAAAAGCAAATAGAAGACCTTCAGCTTTCTGGTAAAGTAAAATTATTAGGTAAACGTGAGGATGTAAATCATTTAATGATGGCAATGGATGTATTCTTTATGCCATCTTATTATGAAGGTTTACCGGTAGTTATAGTTGAAGCTCAGGGTACGGGATTACCCTGTGTTATTTCTGAGCTTGTTCCAGCACCTGATTTGATTAATAAGCTAAAAATATTGAGTTTAGAGACAAGTAATGATGAATGGGCGAAGGCGATTATGTCATCTTGTAATAACCATCGTTTAGATGCAAAAATGAAATTAATTGAGAGGCATTATGATATTTCTCATGAGGCGGGATTGCTACAGGAGTTTTATCTGAGCCGTCTGTAATACGAGGAGTGCTATGAATATTCTTTTTTTAACACTTATTGATTTTAGTACAATTGATGAGCCGGGTATTTATCAAGATCTTTTAAGAGAATTTTATAAGAATGGACATTCTGTTTATGTAATATCTCCAGTTGAGAGAAGAAGAAAACAGGATACATTAATCTTGAAAACGGAAATGGCAACAATATTAAAGCTTAGAATTGGAAATACACAAAAAACAAATTTTTTTAGAAAAAGGAATTTCAACTGTTTGCATTGAATATCAGTTTATTCGGGGAATTAAAAGATACTTTGCTAATGTAAAGTTTGATGCCGTCATCTATTCTACGCCGCCAATTACCTTTTGCAATGCGATCGAGTTTGTAAGGAAGAGGGATAGAGCGACGACATATCTTTTGCTTAAAGATATATTTCCTCAAAACGCAGTTGATATTGGTATCATGACGAAGCAGGGATTGAGGGGAATTATTTATAGAATATTTAGAGCGAAAGAGAAAAAACTTTATAGGATTTCAGACCATATCGGTTGTATGAGTCAAGCAAATGTAAATTATATTTTGGAACATAATCCTGAAATTGATCCTAATATTGTTGAGGTTTGTCCCAATAGTGTTGAGGTGATTGATATGAGCGTCGAGGAAGAAATACGTAAAGATATTAGAAGAACGTATAAAATTCCATTGGATAAAAAAGTATTTGTATATGGAGGAAATCTCGGAAAACCACAGGGTATTGACTTTATGATTGAATGTTTGAAAAGTCAAGAGAAAAATAAAGAAGTATTTTTTTTGATTGTTGGAGATGGGACAGAGTTTGATAAAATTGAAGCCTATGTACATAGAGACAAACCATCTAATGTGAGGCTCATGAAGAGACTGCCTAAAGAGGATTATGATAAAATGGTGGCGGCCTGTGATGTTGGAATGATCTTTCTTGATCACAGGTTTACCATTCCAAATTTTCCAAGCAGATTGCTGAGTTATATGCAAGCAAAAATCCCAGTATTAGCTGTGACTGATCCAAATACAGACATTGGAAAGGTGATTGTTGATGGTGGTTTTGGTTGGTGGTGTGAGAGTAATAGTTTGAAAGGGGTTAATAAACAACTGCAATATATTTTGAAAGCTGATTTGAGTACATTTAAGCGTAAGGAATATTGTTGTCTAAAAGAGCATTATTCAACAGATATATCGTACAGGATAATAATGAGAGCAATTAATCATTGAATGAAAGGATGACGAAAATGGCAAGAAGACAATATCAGATTTGCAAATGTTGTGTAATGGATACAACGGATGAATATATATCATTTGATGAAAATGGTGTATGTTCCCGTTGTAATGAATACAGACAGCGAATCCTTCCTGAATGGAACTACGGTAAAGGACATGAAAAAGAATTAGAGAGTCTCTTGGCTGAAATAAAAAGAAAAGGATCAGGAAAAAAGTATGATTGTATTTTGGGACTGAGTGGTGGTTTAGACAGCAGCTATATGCTTCATCTTGCAGTGAAGGAATGGGGATTGAGACCATTTGTATTTCATATTAATGCAGGGTGGAATCTACCCGTAGCTGAAGAGAACATAAGAAGAATAACAGATAAGCTTGGCGTTAAGTTGCATGTGGAGAATATGAATTGGGATGAGATGAGAGAAATGCAGTTAGCATGGTTTAGAACTGGTCTCGAAAATCTTGATTCACCGCAAGATCACGCATTTATTGCTTTGATTGATAGATATTCGCGGGAGTTAGGAGTTAAATATATTCTTAATGGCTATAATATTTCGACAGAAATTGTTGCTGATCCTGAGTCATGGGGCAAAGATGGAGGACCTACGGGAGATGGGACTTTTATGAAGGATGTCATTAAGAAGTATTGTAGGATTCCGATTAAAGATTATACGTTTACAAATGGATTTAAACATAAATTTTGGATACCATATATTTTAGGTGTGAAGACTTTAAAACCATTAAATCTTGTACCTGTAACACGTCATCAAATGGTAGAAGTCCTTAAAGAAGAGTATGGATATATACCATATGGACAAAAACACTTTGAAGATTTATTGACAAAATTTTTAGAAGGATATTGGATGCCTACACGATTTGGACATGATATTCGAAGAGCGCAGCTCTCGAGTCTGGTTGTTACCGGACAGATGGAGAGAGAGGAAGCTTTAAAAATACTTGAGCGACCGCCTCTTTCAGAAGAAGAAAGTAAAAAACTGTTTACAGAGGTAGCCAAACGGCTTGAAATTACAGAGGAAGAATTGATGAGCTTTCATGATATGCCTAAGTGTACTGAAAAATTTAAAAGTCAGGAAAAACTTTATAATTTGGGGATTCGATTATATGAAATTTTAGGCATAGAAAAAAGGATTAGAAAATAAGAAGAAACTGGAAATTATGATATCGGAGGTATGGGATGGAGAAAAAGAACAACTACGTTATATTGCCCAAAATATCAAATCAAAAATTACTGGCTCAATACTATTCTATGGCAGATGCTTTTGTAATTTGCAGTAAAAGGGAGAATTTTCCTACTACTTGTCTTGAAGCGCAATGCTGTGGGACACCTGTTTTTGGGTTTGATACCGGCGGAACAAAAGAAACATCTCTTTCCTCTACTAATGAATTTGTAGAATATGGTGATATTGATAGTCTGTATGAGACTGCTAAACGTGTGCTAAATGAGAATAACGAGGATTTGGATTTAAGAGCACACGAGAAATATTCAAGAAAACAAATGTTTTGTGACTATCTGAAAGAATATGATAGAACTGGAAGAAAAGAAAAGGTTCTTTTGATTGATGTTAACTGCAAATATTCATCAACTGGAAAAATTGTATATGATTTATATGAAAATATAAGAGCAGATGGGCGCTCTGCTGCCATTTGTTATGGAAGAGGTAAGCAAATTAAAGAACCGGATATTTTCAAATTTGGTTTGGATTGGGAGACTAACATCCATGCTGTATTAGCGAGAGTGACCGGATATAATGCCTGTTTTTCTCATTTTTCAACCCAGAGACTGATTCGATTTATTGAAGAGTATAAGCCGGATCTCATACATATACACGAATTGCATGCATATTTTGTAAATATTAAACCATTGATTCATTATATTAAGAAAAAAGGAATTCCGGTTGTTTGGACTTTCCATTGTGAATACATGTATACTGGGAAGTGCGGACATGCGAATGAATGTAAAAATTTTCAAACAGAATGTCACAATTGTCCGGCATTACGAGAGTATCCCAAAAGCCTGTTTTTCGATCATACAAGGAAAATGTTCCGAGAAAAAAAGAAATTGTTGGGAGATCTTGATATGACAATAGTTGCACCATCTAAATGGATTGCTGATAGGGTAAAATTATCATTTTTGAAAAATAAGACAATACAAATTATTAATAATGGAATAGATACTGATATATTTCATAAGATAGATGGATCAGAACTTAGAAAACAGTTGGGAATCCCGGAAGAAAATCAAGTAGTACTTTCAGTTGCTCCAAACATTATGAGTGAATCAAAAGGTGGGAATTGGGTGATTAAATTAGCCGAGAAAATGCAGAAAGAAAAAGTTAGTTTTGTTCTTATAGGAGATACCACAGAGTAGAAAGGGATTACAATGAAAGTTTTATATATGGTTAATGTTCCGGCACCATACATGGTGAGTTACTTTAACGAATTAGGTAAGTACTGTGATTTGACTGTGATTTTTGAAAAGTCAACATCATCAGAAAGAGATGAAAGCTGGAAAAAGTATAAATTTATAAATTTTAAAGGAATCATCTTAAAAGGTATTTCAACAGCAGTGGATATGGCATTTTGTCCTCAGGTTATTAGATATTTAAAAAAGAATAAATATGATTTTATTATTTCCTCAGCAATGGCAACGCCTACGGGAATTTTAGCTATTGAATATATGAAATTGCGTGGTATTCCGTTCTACTTGGAAAGTGAAGGCGGATTTGCTAAAGATGGGAAGGGAATAAAAGAGCATCTTAAAAAAAGAGTCATGAGTGGAGCAAAAGGGTATTTTAGTACAACAGCTATAGATGATGAATATTTTATTACATATGGTGCTTTGCCAGATCGAATATATAAATATCCATTCACATCTCTATATGAAAAGGACATTCTTCCTTCGCCATTAAGCAATAAAGAAAAGAAAAATATACGAGATAAAATAGGAGTTTCTGATTCGCGAATGGTTATTTCTGTCGGACAGTATATTTATCGCAAGGGATTTGATCTGCTAATTCAGGCAGCAAATCAAATTAATAAAAATATAGGCGTATATATAGTGGGGGGAGTACCGACGCAAGAATATATTGAACTTCGCAATCAGATAAATGCGGATAATGTTCATTTTGTGGATTTCTTGAGTAAGGAAGAGCTTGCAGAGTATTATAAAGCTTCAGATGTATTTGTTCTTCCTACAAGGGAGGATACATGGGGACTTGTAATAAACGAGGCTATGGCCTATGGACTGCCGGTTATTTCGACGGATCGCTGTATAGCTGCTTCAGAATTAGTAGATAATACAAATGGAAGAATCATACCTACTGATTCAGTTGAAGCGCTTTCAGAGGCGATTACTGACCTTATTTCTAACAGGAATCTGTCGGAGCTGGGAAGAAAGTCTATTGATAAGATTAAATGGTATACCTTTGAAAGTATGGCGAAAGTACATATGGACTTTTTTAAAAAGGAAAAATAGAATGAATGATATTAGGGTAAGAAAAAGTACATTTTGTAAATTAGTATGTTTACTGTGCTTTTTAACAAATATTGGACAGACTCCATTTTTGATTGACAACTATCAGACACGCTATATTGTCATTCCGTTGTGGTTGGCTTTTGTAATCATTTGTATTTTAAAAAATCATGTTATTAGCTTTTGGGAGACAAGATCTATTTTTTTGCTTTTTACATTATTTTGTATTATATATGGCATAGGAGCTATGTTTATTGATAATTATATGGCATCTAGTCTTCCTTATGTAATCGTGTTATCTATGTTTATTCTATTTACAGGAATAATGACAGGGAAAAACCTCGAGCGAGATGATATTCAGAGCATAAATACAGCATTTATATGGTCAAGTGTAATAGTATGCGTGGATACTTTTTTGACATATGTATATGGAAATTCATTGGACTCTCGTATCTATTCATATGATTCAAAGAATTCTGTATCACAGATATTGCTTACAGCGTGGATATTAATACCCTTGTTTAAGTTTGATAAAGTAATACCGAAAGTAAAAAGAATCATTTATTTAAGCGTATTTATACTTTTAACAGTTACATTACTCGGATTAAAAAGTAGAGCAACATTGATAGGTATTCCTATTATAATCGCTTGGTGGCTTTTGCATGGCAATCTAAATAGAAGATTAAGAAATATATTAATACTTGGATTATTTGGATTAGCAATTTTTTTAGTGATTAATCCGGATTTTACAAATAATATTTTTTATAATGTTGTGCTGGGCGGTAGAGATATCAATGATATCAATGATTTGTCATCAGGTAGGTTTATAGAATGGCAATCTTTTATGGATGATTTTTTATCAGCACCAATCTTTGGGCATGGACGAATGAAAAGAGAATCCATTATTCTCACATCTTTGCTTGAATTTGGAATTATTGGTGGTGGTATTATTTTATATATGGCAGTGTGGCCAATAATTTGGGCAGTACGATATGTAGGAAAATCTGATGATAAATACTTAATGATATCATCGATTGCTCTGGTATATATTGTTAATGGTATTTTTGAACAATTGGCTCCATTCGGTCCAGGTGTAAAGTGCTATTATTTATGGTTTGTTATTGGCATACTTGTGTCGGTAAAAGGACGAGAATACATTAATAGTTTGGAATATAAGTGAGAACAAGATAATAGAAGGAAATTAGTAATGAATGAAAAGATTGCTATGTCAGAAATAGAACAAAAGCAGGTAATGCTTAATATCTTAACGCAATTTGCAGATATTTGCGAAAAGAATAGCTGGAATTATTTTCTCGATGCAGGGACGCTGCTTGGAGCGGTTCGGCATAATGGGTTTATTCCCTGGGATGATGATGTTGATGTAAATATGCCACGAATTGATTATGATTATTTTGTACAATATGTAAAGAAAAACAATGGGTATTTGACAAAATATTTAAAAGTGGAGTTTCCGGAAGACACGATACACCCATTTCTTAAAATAGCAGATGAACGGACTGTCCTTATAGAATATCCGGAAAAATATCCGATGAAAGTTAGTGTTTATATTGATGTCTTTGCGAAGGACGGAATATTGAATGATTCGTTCGGAACAAAAACATTGTGTAAAATCAGTGAGATTCTTGGACTTATACATTGGTTTAACAAATTTTCTATATATGCATGGAAAGAAAAAGGAAATAAGGTTCAGAAGTTAATTGCTGCTATGGGGAGGCTGTGTATTAGGAAACCGAATGTGGCGATTCATTTACAAAATAAACTGCTTCATTGGAATCAAAAAAGAAATCCAGTGGTGAAATGTAAATATGTAACAACATTAACAAATGGGGAGTTTCATAAAAGGGCTCCCAAGGAATGTTTTTCTGATTATATTATGATGGATTTTGAAAATCAGAAGTTTAGGTGTCCGATTGGGTATGATACCTATCTTAAATGTCTTTATCCTGGCGATTATATGCAACTGCCTCCAGAAGACAGGAGAGAACATCATGATACGATCATTTATTGGAAGTCGCAGAAAGCTAAACATGATTTTATGGAAACAATGAATTAAATTTCAAAGAAAGGTGAGAAATTAATGGCGAATTATGCGTTGATTTTTGCAGGCGGTGTTGGTAATCGCATGAATACACGTGCGAAACCAAAGCAGTTTTTGGAGATACATAGTAAACCTATTATTATACATACATTAGAACATTTTGAGTTACATCCAGAGGTTGATGCAATTTGTATAGTAATTGTAGATGAGTGGATCGATTATATGAAAACGCTTGTAGAAAAATATTCTTTGAAAAAAGTGAGATGGGTGCTCGCTGGCGGGGCGACTGCTTTAGATTCTCAATATATCGGATTAAGTGCAATTGCTAAAACAGTACAGTCTGGGCAGAAAGATATCGTACTTATTCATGATGGAGTGCGTCCATTGATTGATTCGAAGACAATTTCGGATTGTATTTTTGAAACTAAGAAATGCGGTTCCGCTGTAACCGTTGCACCAGCGATTGAAACGATTATACGAACTGATGAAAACAGCATTATTAAGGATACATTTCCGCGGTCGGAATGTCAACTGGCTAGAGCACCACAAACATTTTATTTGGAAGAAATTTTGTCAGCTCATAAGACTTTAAAATCAGAAGGAAAATATGATTTTGTAGATAGTACGAGTATGATGTTGTATTTAGGGAAAAAGATACACGTTGTTGAAGGATCTGCGGAAAATATAAAAGTAACAAATCCTATAGACTTCTATATTTGTAGGGCATTATTGGAGGCAAAAGAAAATTCGCAGATTTATGGGATTTGAATATAAGTACTGGAGAGTAGGATGGAGGTGCCATTTGTGATAAGCGTTATCGTTCCAATTTATAATGCTCAAAAATATCTTGAGGAATGTTTAGAGTCGATTGCGAATCAAACGTACAAAGATATTGAAGTTATAATGGTAAATGATGGTTCAACAGATGACAGTGAATTGATATGTCGTAAATACGAACAAAAATATAATAATTTTCTTTTAATCAATAAAGAAAATGGTGGACAAATGTCTGCATGGATCCAAGGTGTCAGACAGTCACATGGTGAATATCTGGCATTTGTAGATAGTGATGATTATATTGAGCCAACTATGTATGAAAAAATGATGGAATGCGAAAAGAGTACAGAAGCTGACCTGGTTATGTGCAATTTTTTTGATTTAGATAAGAAAAAAGCAACGCCTAGAAATAGTAAACTTAAATTATATTACGGAAAGGACGAAATAGACGAAATACATCATATGGTATTTCCTACTTTAACGGGATTTATTTCTATGTCTCGATGGGACAAACTTTTCAAAAGAGAAATTTTTTTGAAAAATATGAATAAATACTGTATTTATATGGCACGAACGTTCGAAGACCGTTTTATTGTATCGACATATTTTTTTAGCTGCAGAAGCTTTGCATACATACCAACACCACTTTATTATTGGCGGAAACAAAAAGTTTCTTCTAGTAGGAAGGCACGAACAGATTTATGTGATATTATAGAAATTCTTTATAATACACAAAAGCAAATGCTTCAAGATAGAAAAATATATGATAAATATAAAGAAGAACTTGAGGTCGGAAAAATAGATTTAATTCGTTCTGTTGTCGAACGTAATCTTTGTGCAAAAATTCCATATGAGGACAAACTGAAAATTGCGAATAGATTGTTGACGGAAGAAAATAGAAGTATTGTATTACGGCATAAAAGTGCATGTGTTGGAAAATTTGGTAAGTATATTTATTTTACTTATAAAGTAAATAGTAAATTAATAATGATTGGTGCTGCAATTTTAGCAAGTAAATTGAGGAAAAATAGTAATGATGATGCATTTGATTGAAGTTTAAACTCAATGAGATGAGGAAACAAGTATGAGAAAAGACAGATATGAGTTAAAACAATTGGCGGGTAGAGAACAATGGATTGATATTTTAAAAGGAATTTTAATTATTTTTGTGATTCTTGGTCACTCAAATTTTAAGTATACCCAGTATATTTATTGGTTTCATATGCCTTGTTTTTTTATAGTATCAGGTTATGTATTCAAACCTGATGTGAGAGGTAATGTTTACAAATTAGTGCAGAATAGAATTTGTAGATATATGATTCCTTGTTATATGTGGTGGTTTATATTGCAAGTTGTTCTTGGAACTTTTACGCTACAGGGAATACTGCATATCCTTTGGGGGGGCGATTGGTTGGTGGTGTATATTGGTATATAAGTTGTCTTGCACACTAACACAAATATTATTTTTTATATTATTGAGAATAAATAGTTCAAAAAAGATTTGCAATAATATTTTTATTGTATGTACTGGGAATCTTTGAATCAAAATTCCTTGATTTATATCGGAATTCGCAAGGCTTACCTGCATTTTTATGTTTTCCGTGGGATTTTGATGTTGTTTTAGTGTCAATCACTTATTTTTCAATCGGGTATTATTGGAATGATTTAGAGGTTTTTTGGAAAAAGAGGAATCGAAAATCGATTGGAGTAATTATTAGTTTGGGAACAATTATTTTTTATGCTATGTTAAACATATTTAAAGTGTTTGATTTTTCTATCGATATGAAACATTCAGATTATTCTAGTTTGATATTTACATTAATTGTTCCGGTTTGTTTTTTTAATTTATTTCAACAGTTGACTGCAATTATTATGAAGAATAGTTGGATTTCTTATATTCTAGAAAAGGTAGGATATATGTCCTTGGTGATAATGTATACACATATTGCTATAAGAGAACTTATAGTAAAACAATTTTGGGGTGAAAACTATAGTATTGTTGTATACATTGTTAGTGTGATTGGGCTAAGCTGGATGATCACAAAGCTTATAAATTCTAATGTGATTACAAGATATTTGTTCATGGGACGAAAGTGATAGTCTTTAAAATTTGGAATGATATTAGATAAGATATATGACGCAATAAATAGAATAAATCTTGTTGCTTAAATAGGGTAGAGAGAAAGGAGAAGTATATGAAAATTGGCATAGTGACAACATGGTATGAGAGAGGTGCTGCATACGTAAGTAGGATATATATGGATTTACTGCATAAGAGTGGACATGAGGTTTTTATTTATTCTAGAGCTGGGCAGAATCCGCCTAAGGGAATAGAAAAATGGAATGAGGATTATGTAACAAGGGATAATACATATCGGAATTTTCAAATAAACAAACATAAATTTTTTTGTTGGATTAAGAAAAATAACTTGAATGTTATATTATTTAATGAACAGCAAGATTTTAGAATTGTAGCAGAAACAAAACGTAGATTTCCTGATATCAAATTAGCCGCATATGTTGATTATTACACAGAACGTACCAGAAAATGGTTTGTCTTATATGATTTTTTGATTTGCAATACAAAGCGCCATATGCAAGCAATGGAAGGACATCCACAGAAATATTATATGCAATGGGGAACAGATACAAAATTATATAGACCATCAAAAGAGCAACATAATATATTAACATTTTTTCACTCTGTCGGAATGTCAACTAGAAAGGGGACAGATATTTTGATTGAAGCATTTATTGAGGGGGAATGCTTCAAAAAGTCAAAATTAATAATTCATACGCAACGACCGATTGAAGATGTGTGTAATTATAAAAGAGAGTTTCTGGAACAAAACAATATTCAAATTATTGAAAAAACAGTTACAGCTCCTGGACTGTATTATATGGGAGACGTATATGTGTATCCAACTAGGTTAGATGGGTTGGGCTTAACAATGTACGAAGCACTTTCTTCGGGACTGCCTGTTATTACATCGGATTTTCCACCAATGAATGAAGCTGTAAATAATGAGTGTGGAAAATTGATTAAAATAAAAGATTATTATTGCAGACAGGACGCATACTATTATCCGCTTGTTGTATGTGATAAAGAAGATCTTATTCATAAAATGCAATGGTATATTGATAATCCTGAACAGATTATCATTCAAAAAGAAGCAGCGAGAAGATATGCAGTTGAACATTATGAAATTACTGACAGATATAAAGAACTTTCGAGAATTTTTGAAACTGCAAAGATTAGAAAATTGGATACTGCTATTTATAAGGATGTTATGTGGTATTATAAAAAAGAAATTAATACAATTCATCAATATACAGATAATCGGACGTGGATTTATAATTTGAAATGTAAAATAATTAAAATGATGAGGAGATAAAATAATACATGATTGAAAATGAACATTTAATTAGCATTATTATTCCAATTCATAATGGAGAAAAATATTTGAAAAAATGTTTGGAAAGCTTATATCAACAAACATATAAAAATTTGGAACTCATTTTAGTAGATGATGGTTCAACAGATGAAAGTTGTTTGATATACAATGAATATTCTGATAAATTTTTAAAGTTTTTTGTTATAAAACATCCAAAAGCTAAAGGTGTATCTTTTTCGAGGAATGAAGGTTTAAAATATGTCCATGGTAGGTATATATCCTTTGTTGATTGTGATGATTATGTAGATAATGAATATTTTGAATATTTAATTGATCAAATTAAAAAAAATGGCACAGATATTGAGGTATGTTCTTTTATTAAAGAGACTGAAGATGGAAATATTATTAAAAAGAGCAGCAAAGTTATAAATAAAATTTTTGTTTTAGACAATACATATGACTCGTTCGCACAATATGCACATCGAGGCGTTTGGGCAATTTTGTTTCATAGAGATATTTTAAATATTTCCGGAGAACGAAGAATTCAATTTGATGAAAAAATATCAATAGGAGAGGATTTATTATTTTATACAAAAATATTGTCTAATGCTAAAAAAGTGCATTATAATTCTGAAACGCCATGTTACCATTATGTCGTACATGGGGATAGTTCTTATCATAGCGCAGATGTATCGAAACTATATACGAATATTGAAGCTCATAAAAGCGTGGTAAATATTATAAAAGATAGTGGTTATCCTCTTGCTGCCGAGTCAGCCCAAAAATATCTAGTATATAAATATTGTGATATATTTCCTTTCATAGAGGATACAGATTTGGAGATAAGAAAAAAAGTAAGAAAAGAAATGATCGGGCTGTTAAAGTTTGTTTTATTATCAGATTTTGGGGTTAGGTTTCAAGCAAAATGGATAAAGATGATATTAAATCTCTGTCTTAAAAGTATATAACTCAATATTATAGCGGTAAAGTTAGAAACATTGAAGGTTAATTTAACTATAGTATTATGTGTGCAAAAAGGAGTAGAACAGTGCTAGTAAAAAAGAAGATAATGTTAGTGTTCGGGACACGTCCTGAAGCAATAAAGATGTGTCCGTTGGTAAATGAGTTAAAAAAAAGAACTACATTAGATACAATAGTTTGTGTGACGGGTCAACATCGTCAGATGCTTGATATGGTTTTAAAAGCTTTTAATGTAGAGCCTGATTATGATCTGGCTATTATGAAGGATAAACAAACTTTATTTGATATCTCAACAAATATTTTAAATCAAATGAAAGATATATTAGAGAAAGTAGAACCAGACATCGTACTTGTCCATGGTGATACTTCAACAACCTTTATTACATCATTAGCTTGTTTTTATTTAGGTATTAAAGTTGGACATGTAGAAGCAGGTCTTAGAACATACAATATATATTCTCCATATCCTGAAGAGTTCAATCGTCAAGCTGTTAGCATAATAAGTGAATATAATTTTGCCCCTACAGAGCTTGCAAAGTTAAATTTATTAAAAGAAGGAAAGCGTCCAGAATCGATTTATGTTACAGGGAACACTGCTATTGATGCTTTAAAAACAACGGTTCGAAAGGATTACACACATCCAGAACTTGAATGGGCATCTGATAGTAAACTTATTCTTATTACTGCTCACCGTAGAGAAAATCTTGGTACACCAATGAAAAATATGTTTTCTGCCATTTGTAAAGTTATGGAAGAACATCCGGATGTAAAAGCGATTTATCCCATTCATATGAACCCAATGGTTCGGCAAATTGCTAATTCCATTATGGCAGGAAATGATAGAATTCATATTATTGAGCCATTGGATGTGTTTGATTTTCATAATTTTCAGGCTCGCAGTTTTCTTATTTTAACAGATTCTGGCGGTGTTCAGGAAGAAGCTCCGTCGTTGGGGGTTCCAGTTCTTGTCATGCGAGATACGACAGAAAGACCGGAAGGTATAGAAGCTGGAACGTTAAAATTAGTTGGTACAGAAGAAGATGTAATTTATAAGAATTTTAAAGAATTATTGGAAAATGAAGATAGATATAATGCAATGTCTCATGCATCTAATCCTTATGGTGATGGTCATGCATGTGAACGTATTGCTAATATATTAGAAGATTCACTTGTTTACAATGAAAAGTAAAATGAATCTGAAAAGGATGCTATATGAGTAATAAAGAAAAAATCAGGAAAAATTTTATTTTGGGTATATGCAGTCAAATTTTAACCATTATTTTGGGCATTGTGATTCCTAGACTTGTGCTTACTAATTATGGTTCTGAAATTAATGGACTAATTAATTCCGTTGTTCAAGTGTATACGTATTTATCGCTACTTGAAGCTGGAATTGGTGGGGCTACAATTCAAGCCCTTTACCAATCTCTTGGGGGAAAAAATAGAGATGGAACAAATGCTATTCTATCTGCAACAAATAAATATTATCATCGCACAGGAGTAATTTACTTTTTGGTGATAATTCTTTTTTCATTAATCTATCCAGTCATTGTAGATACGAATATACCAACTATCACAATTGTACTTATTATTATATTTAATGGCTTGGGGAGCGTTATTAATTATTTTTTTCAAGGCAAGTATTTTTTATTGCTACAAGCAGAGGGAAAATATTATATTAAAGCTGGATTAACAATGTTTACTGATATATTCAGAAATATTGCAAAAATAGTTTTAATTGTACAGGGATTTGATGTGGTAGCTGTACAGGCAATCTCTATGATTATCAGTATTATGCAGATGATATTTATGGCTTGGTATATTCGTAAAAATTATGAATGGATTGATTTGAAGGTAACACCGGATTATCAATCTATTTCGCAAAGTAAAAATGTTATTGTTCATCAAATTAGTACATTAATTTTCAATAACACAGATACGATAATTTTAACGTTAAGTTGTGGTTTAAAGACAGTTAGTATTTATGCAATGTATTCGATGTTGTATTCAATGATTAAGACCGCGTTAAATACTGTTACAAATAGTGTCATTTTTATGTTGGGACAAACATTCCATCTTGATAAATATAGATTTGCAAGGTTGCACGATTGTTTTGAGTTATATTATATGACTTTAGTTTTCTGCTTATATTCTATTGCCAATTTTTTTATAGAGCCTTTTTTGAAATGTTATACTTCAGGAGTTACAGATGTGAGTTATATTGACCAATATTTGCCGTTACTGTTTACTTTAGTATATCTATTAGATGGTGGGAGAACTGCTTGTAATCAAGCGATTAGTATAGCTGGACATTTCAAGCAAACACAACGTAGAAGTCTTATAGAATCTGCTATTAATTTAATAGTTTCACTAGTTGCGGTTTCGTATTTTGGGATATATGGTGTGCTGCTAGGAACTATTGTGGCATTATTATATAGAACTAATGATATGATTTTTTATGCTAATAAAAGAATTCTACATAGAAATGTGTGGGTTACATATAAGCGATGGGGCGTTAATTGCTTGATTTTTATAATTCAATTATTTGTTAATGACTTGATTAGTGTAAACTTAAATAATTATATAAATATTTTTGTTTTTTTAATACCGTATGCTACTTTTACAGTAATAATTTATGTTGTCGGAGTATCGTTATTTGAACCTAGAACGGCAAAATTTGCAATAGATTTAATTAAGCATAGACAAAGATGACAATTGTAAATAGTTCTGTAAAAAACTAAAAAACTTTCGTCAATGGGCAGAATGGAGTGTATTATGAAAGAACAATATAAGATAGCAGTAGCCGGAACGGGATATGTGGGTTTGTCTATAGCGACTCTATTATCTCAACATCATGAAGTAGTGGCAGTAGATATTGTGCCAGAAAAAGTAGATTTGATTAATCATAAAAAATCTCCAATACAAGATGAGTATATTGAAAAATCCTTAACTGAAAAAAAATTACAGTTAACAGCAACCTTGGATGCTGAAATGGCATACAAAAACGCAGATTTTGTTGTAATTGCAGCACCGACTAATTATGATAGTAAGAAAAATTTTTTTGACACATCAGCAGTAGAAGATGTGATTAAACTGGTGATCCAATGTAATCCAGATGCTATCATGGTAATCAAATCAACAATTCCAGTAGGCTTTACTAATTCAGTTCGAGAAAAGTATCATTGTGACAATATTATTTTCAGTCCAGAGTTTTTGCGGGAATCTAAAGCACTTTATGATAATTTATATCCAAGTCGTATTATTGTAGGTACTGATGTGGAGAATGCTAGGTTGGTGAAGGCTGCAAATGCTTTTGCAGGTCTTTTGCAGGAAGGTGCAATAAAAGAAAACATTGATACCTTAATTATGGGATTTACGGAGGCAGAGGCGGTAAAACTTTTTGCCAATACATATCTCGCCCTAAGAGTTTCTTATTTTAATGAGTTAGATACATATGCAGAGTTGAAAGGGTTAAATACACAGCAGATTATTGGTGGAGTATGTCTGGATCCGCGTATAGGTACTCATTATAATAATCCATCATTTGGTTACGGAGGATATTGTTTACCTAAAGATACGAAGCAGCTTTTAGCCAATTATCAAGATGTTCCGCAAAACATGATGTCTGCAATTGTGGAATCGAATCGAACGAGAAAAGATTTTATTGCGGATAGAGTTTTAAGTATGGCCGGATATTATGATTATTATAATCGTGGGGATTTTTCAGCAAAGGAAGAAAAAGAGTGTATTGTAGGTGTCTATAGATTGACAATGAAAAGCAATTCAGACAATTTTAGACAGAGCAGTATTCAGGGAGTTATGAAACGTATTAAGGCGAAGGGAGCAACCGTTATTGTTTATGAACCAACGCTAGAGAATGGAAGTACTTTCTTTGGAAGTAAGGTAATCAATAATTTGGAAGAATTTAAGGAGAAAAGTCACGTAATTCTTGCCAATCGATATGATGCCTGTTTAGATGATGTACAAGATAAGGTTTATACAAGGGATATTTTTAAAAGAGACTAAAAGGGGAAAATAATCATGAGTATTTTCAAAAACAAAACACTTTTAATCACCGGAGGTACAGGATCTTTCGGAAACGCAGTTTTAAACCGTTTTCTTGATACAGATATCAGGGAAATCCGCATTTTTTCACGAGATGAGAAGAAGCAGGACGACATGCGCCACGAGTATCAGGCGAAATATCCGGAAGTAAGTAATAAGATTAAGTTTTACATAGGTGATGTCCGTGACATTCAGTCCGTACGCAATGCTATGCACAACGTAGATTATATTTTCCATGCGGCAGCTTTGAAGCAGGTTCCGTCCTGTGAGTTCTTTCCGATTGAGGCGGTAAAGACCAATGTTCTTGGAACGGAGAACGTTTTGACAGCAGCCATTGAAGCCGGTGTGAAGAAGATCATTTGTCTGTCTACAGACAAGGCTGCTTATCCGGTAAATGCTATGGGTACAAGTAAGGCCATGATGGAGAAAGTAATTGTGGCAAAGTCCAGAACTGTTTCACCGGAGCGGACGAGCATCTGCTGTACCCGGTACGGCAATGTGCTTTGTTCCAGAGGGTCTGTAGTTCCTCTCTGGATCGAGCAGATCAAAGCAGGCAATCCAATTACCATTACTGAGCCGTCTATGACCCGTTTTGTGATGAGTCTGGAAGAAGCGGTGGAGCTGGTAGTGTTTGCGTTTCAGAATGCAGAGTCTGGAGATATTATGGTGCAGAAGGCTCCGGCTTGTACGATCGAGGTGCTGGCTCAGGCAGTCAAAGAGCTGTTCCATTCTGAGGAGGAGATCAAGGTGATCGGTATCCGCCACGGGGAAAAGATGTATGAGACGCTTCTGACAAATGAAGAGTGTGCGAATGCGATTGATATGGGAAACTTCTATCGCGTGCCGTGTGACAAGCGCGATTTGAACTATGATAAGTATTTTAAGGATGGCGATGTGAAGCGCAACAAGTTGACGGAGTTTAATTCGAACAACACAGATCTCTGGAGTGTGGAGCAGGTGAAGGCGAAGCTGATGGAGCTGAGTTATGTGAGAGAAGAGCTGGAGAAACGGAATAAAAAATAGAGCAGCTAGAGTATTACTTATTTTCGGGACTCTAATGCTAAAGAGATAAAAGGGAGGTGGGAAATGGAAGAATAGTAACATATTGACTGTGAACACTTATTCTGCTACTATAATAATACCTTTAGTAGAGCAAATTTTTATAGGAAGCAGGATAAATGAATAAAAATGTGAGTATTATCTATGATACGTTTGGCAGAAAGGTTGTTTTGATAAACGATATCAGGTTTAAAGGAAAACGGAAAGAAGATTGGAAAGCAGTTGAGGAATACTTAAAAGAATATGTCGGTAATTTTTATGAAATTGCTGAGTCCTCTGAGAAGATATTTATATCTAGTGATTTTCCGGATGAATATACAGGATCAGAAAGTCGGCTTACATTGAAAGGTGCTGTGGCTAAGGCGAAAGCAAATGCATCGCAGGGAATTCCGGAACTGATTCAGATTGCTGCTTCTAAATCTTATTCAGAAAATACAAAAAAGAAGCATGCGTCTGATGCAAAGTATGGATGGTATCGGTATGATGTACGATTTGCATTACCAGTTTATGATGATGTAAGCGGTCAGATTCACCATTACAATATTTATTTTGCAAAAATGTTGGTTCGTCATGATGCAGATGGTAAAAAATATCTTTATGATTTGCTGGGTATAAAAAAAGAAACGAGCAGCCCGCTTGAGTGATAGCACTGTACGGTGAAAACCCATTTCTTAAAATAAATTCTATAGTAAAGCGATCATTTTGTCAATAGGATATAAGAATAGAACTAGAAATGAAACAGAAAGCAATCCCGTTACGAGGGTTGTAGATTTGGTGGAATATTTAAACAGTAAACGACAGGGGGAAATATGAACATATTAGTAACCGGTGCCAAGGGTATGGTAGGAACTGCCCTTGTCGCTAATTTGAAAAACATAAAAGAAAATAAGAACCGCATGCGTCCGAATCTTCAGATTGATGAGATTTATGAATATGATCTTGATTCGACGAGAGAAGAGTTGGAAGGATATTGTCAGAAGGCAGATTTTGTCTTTCATCTGGCGGGCGTGAACCGTCCGGAGAATCCGGAAGATTTTATGAAGGGCAATTTTGGATTTACTTCTGATCTTCTGGATCTGCTGAAGAAGTATGAGAATAAGGCGGCGATTATGCTCAGTTCTTCGATTCAGGCTACGCTTTCAGGCAGATTTGGCGATTCGGAATACGGACGTTCGAAAAAGGCGGGCGAAGAGCTGTTCTTTCAGTATGGGGCTGAGACAGGTGCGAAGGTGGCTGTCTACCGTTTTCCGAATCTGATGGGTCACAGCCGGCCGAAGTACAATTCTGCCGTGTCTACGTTTTGCTGGGCGGTTGCCAATGACGAGGAGTTTACGGTAAATGACCGCAGCACAGAGCTGGAGCTGCTGTATATTGATGATCTTGTAGAGGGGATGTTTGATCTGCTGGAAGGAAAGGAGCAGCGCTGCGAGTATCCGGCGGCAGGAGAGGAAAAAGACGGAATGGTCTTTGATGGCGTGACGCCCTGGGAATGTGCAGAGGGGCGCTATTGTTTTATCCCGGTGACTCACAGGGTAACGCTCGGTGAGATCGTAGATCTGCTGGAGCAGTTTAAGGTGCAGCCGGAGACACTTCTGATGCCGAGGATGCCGGAAGGATCGTTTGCAAAGAAGCTGTACAGCTTATATCTGACGTATCTTCCGGTGGAGAAGTTCAAGTATGAGCTGAAGATGAACTGTGATGAACGGGGCAGCTTTACGGAGCTGGTACATACCGCTGACTGTGGACAGGTCAGCATCAATATCAGCAGACCCGGGATTACAAAAGGGCAGCACTGGCATAATTCTAAATGGGAGCTGTTTATCGTGGTTGCAGGACATGGACTGATCCAGGAGCGGAATATCCATACGGGTGAGACGGTAGAGTTTGAAGTCAGCGGAGATAAGATTGAGGCGGTCCACATGATCCCGGGCTGGACTCACAATATTATTAACTTGAGTGATACGGAGAATCTTGTGACGGTGATGACGTGTAATGAGATTTTTAATCCGGAGCGGCCGGATACTTTCTTTGAGCCGGTGTAGGCGGAATATTTATGGAAAGCACCGCAAGAAAATTTGGAAGGATGAAATGTGATGACGGAGATTAGGACGGATTATTCTGATATTCATTTTAAAGAAAATGGGAAATTAAAGCTTTTGATTATTGTTGGGACACGCCCGGAGATTATACGGCTGGCGGCTGTGATCAATAAGTGCCGCAAATATTTTGATGTAGTGCTGGCACATACGGGACAGAATTATGATTACAATCTGAATGGAATTTTCTTTGAGAATCTGAAGATTGAGAATCCTGAGGTGTATATGGACGCGGTGGGGGATGACCTTGGCGCGACAGTTGGGAATATTATCAACTGTTCTTACAAGCTGATGAATCAGATCAGACCGGATGCGCTTTTGATCCTTGGCGATACAAATTCCTGCCTGTCTGCGATTGCTGCAAAGCGTCTGCACATCCCTATTTTTCACATGGAGGCAGGAAACCGCTGTAAAGATGAGTGCCTGCCGGAGGAGACGAACCGCCGGATCGTGGATATCATTTCGGATGTGAATCTTGCGTACAGTGAGCATGCGAGAAAGTATCTGCATGAGTGCGGACTGCCGAAGGAGCGTGTCTACGTGACTGGCTCGCCGATGGCGGAGGTGCTGCATCAGAACCTTGCGGAGATCGAAAAATCGGATATTCTGGACAAGCTTGGTCTGGAACCGCACAAATACATTCTCCTGTCAGCGCATCGCGAGGAGAATATTGATACGGAGAAAAACTTTTTATCGTTGTTTACTGCGATCAATAAGATGGCGCAGAAATACGATATGCCGATCCTGTATTCCTGCCATCCACGTTCGCGCAACCGACTGGCTGCATCTGGTTTTGCCCTGGATCGCCGGGTTATTCAGCATGAGCCGCTTGGCTTCCATGACTACAATCATTTACAGATGAATGCGTTTGCCGTTGTCTCTGACTCCGGTACGCTTCCAGAGGAGAGCAGCTTTTTTACGAGTGTGGGACATCCGTTCCCGGCAGTGTGCATCCGTACTTCTACAGAGCGCCCGGAGGCACTGGATAAGGCCTGTTTTGTACTGGCAGGGATTGATGAAAGGTCATTGCTGCAGGCGGTAGACACTGCAGTGCAGATGAATGCGGAAGATGATTTCGGGATTCCGGTTCCGGATTACGTAGAAGAAAATGTCAGTACGAAGGTGGTCAAGATTATTCAGAGCTACACAGGCGTTGTTGATAAGATGGTATGGAGAAAAAATAATTGAATATACTGACGCAAATCAGATGATAATAGTTTAAAATATCACTTGATGTTCCCGGGAAATACATATACAATAAGAGCATAAATGCGTGCGCTTCTAATGCTATGGGGATGAGAGCAGTACATTAAATGAAAAATACTGATGATAAGTTTCGGACAGCTCTTTTTGAGCGCGATTTGCAGAGGTTGTCTCAGCTGCGGCTGATGGATGATGATTTTTTCTCAGAGGTATTGGATGGAAAAATAGTGGCAGTGGAGTTTATTCTGCACACGATTTTGGAAAGAACAGATGTAAGGGTCAGGCGTACGGCTGCTCAGGTGGAGTACAGGAGTGCTGTGAAGCGTTCAATCAAACTTGACATATGGGCGGAGGATTTTGCCGGCCGGATCATGGACATTGAAATACAGAGAGCCGACCGTGGATCAGAGGTAAAACGAGCGAGGTATCACAGCAGTATGATCGACCGGGCGCTTCTCTCGAAGGGAGAGGATTTTGAGGATCTGTCTGATACGTATGTGATCTTTATCACAGAAAATGATAAATTTGCTGCAGGCAAGCCGCTGTATCACATCGAGAGAACAATAGAGGAGCTGGGGAATACGTCGTTTGGCGATGGTTCGCATATCATTTATGTGAATGGCAGCTTTCAGGACACAGCAGATCCGGTCGGCAGGTTAATGCATGATTTTCATTGCCGGAATGCGGATGATATATTAAATCCGATACTGGCAGAAGAGGTTCGGGCGTTGAAGGAAACAGAAGGAGGGAAAAGGCATATGTGCAGACTTTTAGAAGAGATGAGAGAAGAAGCGACACATGAGCAGGCTGTCGAGGCGGCGATAAGGATGCTGGACGATCATTTGCCGTTTGAAAAAATTGTTCTGTATTCCGGGCTTTCTGCAGCTGAGATCCGGGAGCTGGAGGTAAAAAGCCGGGAGCTTAAGGAGCCGGATCCACTTATCTGATGGATAGTTTATTATCATGATGCTGACGAAATTATGGAATATTTTTCTTACACACAATCGTCCCTGGACGCAGCGTGAAGCAGTAGTTTTTCTGATCCTGCTGTTTTTGGTAAGCAGCGTGCTGGTTTATGGGGTCAGACAGAAACGGCTGTCCCTCAGGCAGGCGGCAGCATCGCTTGTATTATTTCTGTTTCTGGCGCTTGTATTTGCCTCAACGGTTTTTACCAGGATGACAGCACAGCGCAGCTATGAGCTGATACCGCTGTGGTCATGGTATCATGTGATTGTTTATAGGGACCAGGCGATGCTGCAGGAAATTCTGTTGAATATTGTATTATTTGTTCCGGCAGGTCTTTTGCTCCCATGCCTGTCTGACAGGATCAAGGTAAGGCATGCGTGGCTGACCGGTCTTGGGATTTCCGGTACGATCGAGGTGTGTCAGCTTGTGCTTTGCCGAGGTTTGTTCGAGTGGGATGATATGCTTCACAATGCACTTGGCTGTGTGATAGGGTTTGGGATTATAAAAGGAATAGCAGCCCGCAGGCGCACATAGACAATAGGAGCAATATGCATTCGTACATGCGCGGATGTATGCTATACTATATACTTTAGAATGGAGAACAGAAGAGATGAAAAGTTTATTGATTCTTGGAGCGGGTGGTTTCGGACAGATGGTAAAGGAGACTGCGCTGGCGCTTGGATATGAAAAAGTGGTTTTTTTAGATGACGCATTGAAGGGAGAGACGGTTGTCGGAATGTGCTGCGACTATGTGCTTCGACATTCGGAATACCTGGCAGCGGTTGCTGCGTTCGGGAATAATAAAACGCGGCTGTACTGGACGGACAAGCTGCTGGAAGAGGGATATGAGGTGCCGGCAATTGTCCATCCGTCAGCGATCGTAAGCCCGAGTGTGGTTTTGGAGCCGGGCTGTTTTATCATGCAGCGGGCAGTCGTGAATACACATACGAAAATTGAGCGCGCCGTACTGGTCAACAGTGGCGCTGTAGTCGATCATGATTCTGTCGTATGCGCCGGGGCTCATGTCGGTCTGGGAAGTGTTGTGAAAGCAAACTGTACGATTGAATCCGGTCAGAAGGTGGAAGCCGGAGATGTGATCTTTTCTACCAGAAGAAAGATTGAAGGCGCAGACAGCCGCAGTCTGGAGGACGCAGTATATGCGTTTGGCTTCGGTCCGCAGTGCAGCTATGTAAAACCGTTTGGTGAAGGGCATATCAATGAAACCTATGCGGTGTATATGCCGGGGCATGACGGGCAGGATGTGCCGCTTTATGTGCTGCAGCGTATCAATATCAATGTATTTAAAAATCCGGATCAGGTAATGGATAATATTTTTGGAGTTACGGAGTATCTGAGAAATATCATCCGTCAGGATGGCGGAGATCTGGACCGGGAGGCTTTGTCTTACATCAAGACAAAGGATGGACAGAGCTATTTTGAGGATGACAATGGACAGCCGTGGCGTTGTCTGCATTACGTACCGAACTCTGTATGCTATCAACAGGTGGAGAGACCGGAACAGTTTTATCAGTCCGCGCTCAGTTTTGGGCATTTTCTGAAGCAGCTGGGGGATTATCCGGCGGACAGTCTGTATGAGACGATTCCGAAATTTCATGATACGGTGAAGCGTTTCAGAGATTTTGAAGAGGCACAGAGAAAGGATGTAAAAAACAGAGCCCGCCTGTGCCGTCCGGAAATTGATTTTGTACTCTCCCGTGAGGATGACTGCGGTGTGCTGATGAAGCAGCTGGAGGCAGGGGCGCTTCCGCTTCGTGTGACGCACAATGACACGAAGCTCAACAATATTCTTTTTGATAAGGATACTGACGAAGGTCTGTGCATCATTGATCTGGATACGATCATGCCGGGACTTGCAGCCAATGATTTTGGCGATTCTATCCGCTTTGGCGCTTCGACGGCGGAAGAGGATGAGAAGGACCTGGATAAGGTGCATTTTGACATTGGCCTTTATGATATTTATGTGAAGGGCTATCTTGAGATGGCGAAGGATGTTCTGACTCCTGCTGAGATCAAGAGCCTTCCCTGGGGTGCCAGACTGATGACGCTGGAGTGCGGTATGCGCTTCCTGGCAGATTTTCTTCAGGGAGATGTGTATTTTAAGACGGCATATCCGGAGCATAATCTTGTGCGTGCAAGAACGCAGTTCAGACTGGTAAAGGAGATGGAGGAACAGTTTGATGAGATGTATGCTGTTTTGAAAAAATATATCTGACCGGGTACAAAAGCGTACAGGGATTTTTGAATGGAGGAAGTTGGAACGTATGAATATTTTGGTAACAGGCGCGAAGGGCTTTGTAGGGAGCAGGCTGGTCGCTGCCCTCAAAAATGTCAGAGAGAATGGGCATTACCGGCATCCCTATCTTCGGATCGGTGAGATCTATGAATGTGATAAGGAGACAGATCCGGAGGAGATTGCAGAATTTTGCAAACAGGCAGAGTTTGTGTTTCATCTTGCCGGAGCAAATGTTGCCGAGAATTTTACGGAGCTGACAGAGGCCAATTATGGGAGTCTCACCAGACTTTTATATACCCTGGAGGAATGTAAAAGTAAAGCGCCTGTCATGTATGCGTCTACGGTGGAGGCGTGTACGGAAGGACCTTATGAAAAGTCAGACTTCGGACTGATCAAACGAGGCTGTGAGCATCGGGTATTTCTGTATGGAAAGGAAAAGAAGCTGGATGTCTGTGTATATCGCTTTCCGCAGATCGTTGGGGCGGGCGCACCGCCGGGAGGACATGGCACAGTGGCAACGCTGTGTGACCGGATCGCAAAGGGACTGCCGATAGAAGATATATTTCTGAAAGAGCAGGACAGGAAAGAGGACAGCAGAAAAGAGGACAATAGAAAAGAGCGGATGAGTGATGATCCGGTGAGAGAAGATCAGGAGTGTGAGGAACTGCCAGGTGAGGACTGGATCTGCGAGGGTGCATTGTGTGAGGTGCAGACGGATGCGGCGCAGCCTGACGAAGAGCAGACAAATGGTGGATCGCTCAAGGAAGAGATGGAGCTGGTGTTTGTAGATGATCTGCTGGAGGAGCTGCTGAATGCTCTGGATGGAAGGCCGCATCACTGTGAGTTTGAGGATGAAAGACAGGAGACATGTCCGTACGGGAAATTCTGCGGAGCGCCTCTGACTTACTGGACAACGAGAGAGGAGCTTATCGCGCTTCTGCGGAAATTTCACGATACTGATCCGAAAAAGATGGAGGACAGCCTTGGAAAGGAAAACTTTGAAAAGAAGCTGTACCGGATGTATTGCTCCTATATACCGGGCGGAAAGAAAACGCGGCGAAGCTATTGACGGTGTATTTTGTATCGTTGTATAATGTAAATGTTTTGTATCATTTACCGGGAAAAAGGAGTATGAAAAGGAAGAAAGAGTATGAGAAGATTACATAAAGCGATCACGGCTTTGCTGGTCGTGCTTTGTATTGCGGGGGCTGCATTTGCATTTGTCTTTCTGAGAAAAGAGCAAAGACTGGCCACACAAAGACAGCAGGAGATCGGCGAAGTGGCAAAGCAGCTGGAGCCGATCAATGAAAAGCGGCGTGAGTGGGAAAAAAAGGACCGGGAATGGCAGACCTCTCTTGCTGAAAAGCAAAAAGGGCGGACCTGTGTCCTGCTTGGTTTTGACAATATGAGCCGGGATCTGTATGATACGATCTTTGATCTGATGGATCAGTACGGTTTCCGTGGTACCTTTGCTATGCGAAATGGGCGGATGCCCAGCTGGGAGATGGAGAAAAAGGATGAGTATTCCAGCAGCGAGATGATGCAGGAGATGCTGGATTCCGGATGGGATTACGCGCTTTCTGTAGGCGAAGAGCCGCAGGAAGAGACAGAAGAGACGGAATACCATCGGGACTTCAGCGAAGAGTTTGGTACAGAGATCCTTGAAGACGCGCAGCAGGAATCGGAAAGTGAAGAGGAAGCAGCACAAACGCAGGCGCAGACGGAGGCGGTTCAGACAGAAGATGAGCCGGAGACAGAGCCGGCCGGATTTTCTGCGGCGCTGGAGCAGGCGCTTGCACGGATGCAGGAGAGTGGCTACGATCAGCCGGTGACGGTATTCTGTACACCGGAGCAGTACGGTGAGGTGACGGACGTGCAGCTTGCGCAGCTTGGCTTTACGATGGCTGCCGTGAACGATACCGGGGACTTCCCTGTGATAGAGCAGGCGTCAGAGGATGAAGCATCTCAGGGTGATCTCAGAGTAATCGATACCGCGGTGTATACGCAAAGAGATGACCAGATCGAGAAACAGCTGGATGCGATCGTTGCAAAGCAGCAGTCTGTGGCGATTTCGATCAATGAGGTCGTGAAAATTTCACAGGATGTGGACTATGATCTGAGCCTGACTTCATTTACTGCTTTGCTGAATTATCTTAAAGAGCTGGAGGCAGACCGGAAGGTTAATGTGCTCACGTATTCAGAGTATGAGCAGTACGAGCAGCTCCGGGAGGAATCATATGAGACAGCGCTTGCGGAGTATGCAGCGTTCAGGGAGGAGATGCTTGCAGCGATCGAGGAGCTGGATATGCAGGAGGCAGCGATCGCAAGAAAGCTGAATGAAACAGACGCCGAAGGGACAGGAGCATCAGAAACTGTCGCAACAGACGCCAAAGAGACAGACGCATCAGAAACTGTCGCAACAGACGCCAAAGAGACAGAAGTATCAGAAGCTGTCGCAACAGAGTAAGGTGATGGGTATGTATTTCGCGGATGTACACTGCCACATCCTGCCGTGCGTGGATGACGGTGCATCGAGTATGCGAGAGGCGGTGGCAATGCTTCAAATGGAGTACAGGCAGGGAGTCAGGACCGTGCTGCTGACGCCGCATTACCGCAGAGGGTATTTTGAGACTTCTAGACAGACGGTAAGAGAGCAGTTTGCGCGGCTGTGCCGGATAATGGCGCAGGATATCCCGGATATGCAGCTGTATCTTGGTTGTGAGCTTTATCGGCAAAATGAGATGGGGAGGCTGCTTGAGTCAGACAGCAGCTATTGTATTGCCGGTACAAAGTATGTGCTGATTGAGTTTATGCCAGGTGATCTGGCAGATACGATCTGGCGCTGCGTCGGGGAGCTTCTGATCGACGGATACCGTCCGGTGATCGCTCATGCGGAGCGCTACAGGGCGCTGCGGGATATGAAGTTCATCCGGCGCCTGGTGGACTCCGGCGTATATATCCAGATGAATGCGGGAAGTATCCTGGGAGAATGCGGATGGTCGACAAAGCATTTTTGCAGCAGACTGCTCAAAGAAGGATATGTACATTTGATAGGGAGTGACGCGCACCATACAGACAGGCGTATGCCGTGTATCGGACCGTGCGCGGAGTATCTGAGAAAAAAGCTCGGGGAGCGCGAGATGGAGCGGCTTCTTACAGAAAATCCGCGGGCAATGCTTGCGGGAGAATATATTTGATTGCGGAGGAGAAAAAATGGAACCAAGGAATCAGGAAAAAGAGTCACAGCAGATTGATCTGATGGAATTGCTAAGCGTGATGCTCAGCAGATTCTGGCTGATCCTGTTTGCCGGGATCCTGGTGGGGATCTGCGCACTGATCTATACAAAGGCGACGACAACGCCGATGTATACCTCTACTACCAAGATGTACATATTAAGTAAAAATGAGGATACGGCTGCTGTAAACAGCAGTGACCTTGCTTTGAGTGCAACCCTTGCAAATGATTATGCACAGCTCATTAAGGACCGTACGGTTATGGAGAGCGTCGTATCAGAGCTGGGTCTGTCTATGAGCGCAGAGGATCTTGCGTCAAGAGTGGCGGTGACGCTCCCGGATGCAGGACGTATCGTGACGATCAGCGTCTCTGATCCGGATCCGTATATGGCGAGCAAGCTTGCTACACAGGTACGCGATATGGCGGCAGTGCACATTCAGGAAGTCATGGATACAGGCGCAGTCAATGTCGTGGAGGAGGCAAACATTCCACAGGCGCAGACTCTGGGAAGCTATAAACGGAACGGAATGATGGGTATGCTGGCGGGCATGGTGATCGCGATGGCGATCATCTTTATCCGCTACATGATGAATGATACGATCAAGCGTCCGGAGGATGTGGAACGGTATCTGGGAGTCAGCGTGCTTGGCTCGATCCCGATCATGGAGTCAGACAGGAAAAAGTCGAAGAAGCAGAAGTAGAGACAAAGGAGTAAATGATGGCAAAGATAGAGATTAAGACGGATGCGTTGAATTATGAATGTGACGAGGCCTTTAAAGCACTTCGCACCAATCTGCAGTTCTGCGGCGATGATAAGAAGGTGATCGTGTTTACGAGCTGCACACCGGATGAGGGAAAGAGTACTGTGGTGCATTATCTGGCAATGTCTCTGGCAAATACGGGAAAGCATGTCCTGCTGATTGATGCTGACCTGAGAAAATCCGTGATGGCAGGCAATTACCGGATTCCTGAAACCTTAAAAGGACTTTCTCATTTTTTGTCGGGACAGGCTCCTTTGGAGGATGTGCTGTGCAATACAGATATTGATACGCTGAATGTCATACTGGCCGGGCCGATGCCGCCGAACCCGTCGGAGCTTCTGGCAGGGGAGACCTTCCACAAGCTGCTTGGCGCGGCGCGTGAGACGTATGATTATATACTGATCGACTGTCCGCCGCTTGGCAGTGTTATTGACGCGGCGATCGCGGCAAAATACAGCGACGGTGCAGTGATCGTAGTGGAGGCAGAGACGATCAGCTATCGTTTTGTCCAGGAGATCAAGGAGCAGCTTGAGAAGGGTGGATGTCCGATCCTTGGAGTTGTGCTCAATAAGGTAGATATCCGGGGACAGAAGTATTATTATAATTACTATAATAAATATGGCAAGTACGGGAAAAAATACGGATACGGGAAATATACGAAGTACTATGGGGACAGTGAAACAAAGAAAAAATAGTGGCGCTTAGGCTACTGAGAGGAATGACCTATGAAAAAAGTTGTCTTGGCTTTGCTGATCGCAGGCTGTATTGCCGCGGGGGGATTATATTACTGGATGGGAACGCAGGAGGACACTGTGCCTCCGGTGATCTCTTTTTCGGATGAGCTGGTGCTGTACCGGGAGGGAGACGATATGGAGCTGCTGCTGAAGGGAGTCACAGCGCAGGATGATGTAGATGGCGATGTGACAGATTCCGTGGTAGTGGAATCCGTACTTCCTATGAAAAATCAGACTTCGGCTACTGCCATTTACTATGCAAAGGATAAGAGCAATAACATCGGACAGGCTTCACGCCGGATTGAGTATCGGCCGGCAGATGGGGCGGACTGGCTGGATTATGAGCCGGAGACAGAAAGTCAGACCGAGCAGACCGAGGCACAGACGGATGAGTTTGCGCAGCTTCCGCCGGAGAACCCGAGGATTTATCTGACGACAGATCACTATACAGTAAAAGCCGGAGAGGACTACAGCCTGTTGTCCTTTGTAAAGGATATTACGGATGATGAGGATGGACCGGACTGGCTTTATTATCAGATCCATATCGCAGGCATGCACGATATCAACGGACCTGGTACATATGAGCTGTATTATTCTGTGGTCGACCGGGATGACAATATGTCTAACCGGGCAAAGCTGACACTGACGATAGAATAGGGATGGATGACGATGCAGCTATATAATTACAGGAAAAAACGGAAAAGAAGGCTTTCACGGACTGTCTGCTCACACAGCCATCACCGTCATCACCACCGCAGAAGACGACACAGCAGTCCGGGCAGGCGGGCAGGAAAAGCAGTTCTTATTACGGCCGTTGTGCTGCTGGTGATCGCGGTTGCCGGCTTTGGAGGCTTTACGATCCTGCGCAGTACAGGAAAAAGTGATCTTATGAAATATGCCGGAGCCGTGCAGATGGACCTGAAGGATGCACAGGATGAGAGCGGACTTGTATCAAAGAATGGGAAGAAGTACAGATACAATGAGGACATCATCACCCTGCTGTGTATGGGAGTTGATCAGGGAAGCGAGAGCTGGGAAGAAGTGCGCAGCGAGGGCGAAAATGGACAGGCAGACGCGATTTTTCTGGCAGTGCTGGATCAGAAGGCACATAGTCTGAAGCTGATCGGCATATCCCGCGATACGATGACAGATATTGCGACGTATGACCGCCAGGGCAATTATGTCGGCGAATCCAGAAATCATCTGGCATTGGCATTTTCTTATGGAACCTCTAAGCAGGAAGGGGCAGAGCTTGTAAAGGATGCAGTTTCTAATCTGTTTTATCATCTGCCGATCCATGGGTATGTGGCGATCGACTGGGATGCGCTTGGAAAGATCAATGATTCGGTAGGAGGCGTCGCAGTGACACTGACGGAGGATATGATCCTGGCAGGAGAGCCGTACTCCGAAGGAGATACGGTCCGACTGAATGCGGAACAGACAAAGAGCTATGTGAGATACCGTGGAGATGCGCTGGGAAGCAACAATGCGCGTATGAACCGGCAGAAGACGTATGCGAACGCCTTTATACAGGAAGCCAGCGCCGCGATCCGAAAGGATCCTCTTCTGGTGGCAGATTTGTATCAGGAGCTTACCTCAGATATGGCAACAAGTATCGGTGTAAATGAAGCGGTTTATCTTGCATCGCTGCTCCCGTCTATTCAGTTTGATATGGAAGATATTCAGATGGTAGAGGGAAAGATAAGACAGGGTGCGAGGTATGAGGAGTTCTATGCAGACGAAGAGAAGCTGATGGATCTGATTCTCGAAACTTTTTATCAGGAGGTACAGGAAAGGTGAGGATGAGGCAATGAAAAAATTCCTTTTGTGCCTTGCGGCGCTGCTGGCTGTCATCGGTGCCGGTGCAGCTGTCTTTGTATGGAGAGAGCGGACACTGGAGGAGGAACGGACAGAGCGTTTCCTTGAGATGCGGCAGAAGGCAGATCTTTCCCAGCAGGATAGTGACCTGGGAGAGATCCCTGTGGATTTTGAAGAATTAGAGGCGATCAACCCGGACATCTATGCATGGATCACAGTGCCGGGGACTACGATCGATACGCCGGTACTGCAAAGAGAAGGAGACGTTTCTTATTATCTGTCACATGCGTGGACAGGGGAAGCGGATGCAGACGGCTCCGTCTGCAGTGAGAGCCAGTATAACGGAACAGATTTCGAGGATGCGCATACGGTTTTGTATGGAAATAACTGCAGTGACGGAACGCTCTTTGGCAGCCTGCGCTTATTTGAGGATGAGAGCTTTTTTGACACGCATCGTACGATAGCAGTGTACACCCCGGACGCGATCCGGTATTATCGTATTTTTGCGGCATACGAGTATGACAGCCGGCACCTGCTCCAGAGCTTTGACTGTGGCAGTCCCGAAGGGATGGATAAATACATAAAAGAGATCCTGTCGCAGCGCAATCTGTATGCACAGATAGACGAGGCGGCATGTACAGATACTGTGGTGGGGGAGGACACCAGGCTTCTGACGCTTTCTACCGGAAGCAGCCGGGGCGATGGGATGACCTATCTGGTGCAGGGGATTCTCGAAAAGACATTTTTGCGGTAATGAAGCAGAGCGTTCTGTTTTATTATATATGAGATTTAGTTTATGATTAAAGGAGGAACGAAGATTATGAAAAGAATTCTGGCAGCAGCACTTACAGGAACTATGCTTCTGGGCCTGGGACTTTCTGCCGGCGCAGCTCCGAGCATACAGGGCGGCGGCGCGCAGCAGGGAAATATTCCGGCTGAACAGGTCGTAGAACAGGATCCGGTCGGTTCACTGGAGGGTGCGAAGGTAGAGCAGCTTGCTGAGGGTACTGTGACCTGGGCAGAGATCATCCGCGACAACTATACGGAGGAAGAACTGGCAGTCATCGACAGCCTGAATGAGGCAGATGCAGAAGTGACCGTTAAGGAAGCGCTGGAAGAGCTGGTGGATATTTCGCTGATCAAGCTCTTTGATGCAAACGGTGAGGTAGCAGATGCAGATATACAGGCTCTTCTTGAGGAACTGCATTTTCTTTCCCCGGTGTGGGAGCTTACCTTTGATGGTGTAGAGCCGACAAAGGAAAATCCGGTGATCTGTACATTTACTGTAAACAACCTGACAGAGGACATGGAAGTCTACATGCTGTTTGACTGCGAAGAGGACGGCTGGGAGCTTCTGAAGGCAGAAAAGGCAGAGGATAATCAGGTGAAGGTAGCTATCCACAGCACATCTGCTCCGGCAGCCCTTGTATACCGTCAGGCGGATGCAGACACAGATGCAGCAGAAGGCACATCGCCGGTTGCAGCAGAGGCACAGACAGAAACAGAAGCCCTGACAGAGGCACAATAATATCAGCAATAGCCCCGGAAATGCGAGACAGGAGACATTTCCGGGGTTATTTTATAGGACTTTTAATTTTCCTTTAATTTTTCTCATATAAAATACAGACTATAAGAACAGAAAACAGAAGGCAATGCAGAAAGGGGAAATTATTTTATGATGAAGAAAAAATATATGGCGTTTCATGCAGTGGTGATCGCGGGTATGCTGATGACAGGCGGGCTGGGTGCGGGAGTACTTCCGGCAGCTGCAGAAGAGACGACACAGGAGACTCAGACGGGAGGAATCCGTGCAAAGGCGCCGCAGGGAGTACGCGCCGCGGATAAGAATGAACAGGAAAGCGGCAGTCTGGAAAGCGCAGATGCAGATCAGACAGATGGAGGGAAGGATGCGGGGAAGAAGCGCCCGGATGCATCTGACAGAGAGTGGGAGCCCTCCCAGGAGGCGGCGATCCAGGCAGCGCTTGCCGATGCTGGACTGACACAGGAGGAGCTGACAGGACTTCGGGTGAAAGAAGATACAGATGACGGACATCCAATCTATGAGGTAGAGCTGTATGTAGATGCAGAGGAATACAGCTATGAGATTGATGTGCAGACAGCGCAGATCCTTGAAGCAGAACATGAGGTGGAGGAAGACTATGACCGGGTGCCGGAGGATCCAGATGCGCTGACACGTGAGGAGGCGACACAGATCGTCCTTGATAAGGTGGAGGGCGCTACGGATATGGATATCCGAATAAAATATGAGTACGATGACGGAAAAGAAATGTACGAAGGAGACCTCCTCTATGACGGCATAGAATATGAGTTTGAACTGAGCGCGCTGGATGGGCAGATCCTTGAGTGGAGTGAGGAAAAAGCCTTTTAAGACAGTCTCGCTTATACAAAGCAGAATATAGAAGGAGCTGATCCGTATGAGGATATTAGTTGCAGAGGACCAAAAGGATATGAACCGTCTGATCACAGGCCGGCTGACAGCAGAGAATTACAGTGTGGATTCCTGCTTTAACGGGCAGGAGGTGTTTGAGTATCTGGCGTGTGCGGAGTATGATGCCATCGTGCTGGATGTGATGATGCCTGTGATGGACGGACTGCAGGTTTTGAAAAAGCTCAGGCAGAGCAAAAATCAGATCCCGGTGCTATTGCTTACCGCAAAGGATGGCATTGAGGACCGGGTGCAGGGGCTCGATGCGGGAGCGGATGATTATCTCGTTAAGCCATTTGCGTTTGAGGAGCTGCTCGCGCGCATCCGTGTGATGCTGCGAAAGCCGGTAGCTGTGAAATCAAATATATGCCGGGTGGGGGATCTGGAGGTACATCTTGATACACAGCAGGTACTGCGGGCAGGCAGGGAGATCCGTCTTTCCGGAAAGGAATTTTCTCTTTTGCGTTATATGGCGCAGAATGCCGGCACTGTGCTTTCACGGGAAAAGCTGGAGCAGCATATCTGGAATTATGATTTCACAGGAGGCTCAAATGTGATCGACGTATATATCCGTTATCTGCGGAAAAAGATTGATGAGGGGCAGGAGCACAAGCTGATCCACACAGTACGGGGAGCAGGATACGTGCTGAGGGAATAAAGTTATGAGACGATTATCTTTGAAGATAAAGCTGACGCTTTTGTATACGATCCTGATGACGGCTGTGACATGCGGTGTATTTGCCCTGCTCTTTTCTCTGAGTGGAAAGGAGCTGCTTGCGAGTGTGCAGAACCAGCTGGAGCAGAAGGTCTCAGAGGCGGGAGAGCACATTGAGAATGACAATGGAAAACTGAACTTTGATTCAGAGCTGATGAGCCTGGAATACGGCGTATATTTGTCCGTATATGACGCGGATGGATATTTGCTCTATGGTAAGGTGCCGTATGGTTTTGATAATTCAGTTCTGTTTGAGGACGGAACGGTGCGCAAATACGCGGCAAACGAGATTGAATTTTATGTGATGGACCTGTTTTACGACATTACCGACTACGGCTCTGTTGTGATCCGGGGAGTTGCCTCGATCACAGCGGCAGAAGCGAGCTTTCGGTTTGCGATCCGCCTGACGGCGATCCTCATGCCGCTGCTCACGATCCTGACAGCTGTGACGGGATATCTGATGACGCGGCGGACGCTGCGCCCGGTCAGCAGGATCACAGATACGGTGTGTGAAATACAAAAGGACGGAGATCTCTCCAGAAGAGTAGCACTGGGGAAAGGAAACGATGAAATATACCGCATGGCAGACACCTTTGACCGGATGCTGGTTCAGCTGGAGGAAGGCTTTCGCAGGGAGCAGAAGTTTGCGTCCGATGCTTCGCATGAGCTTCGGACGCCTGTCGCTGCGATGCTGCTGCAGTGCGAAGAATTATTAAAAGATGATACCCTGTCTTCACAGACCAGAGAGGGCATAGAAATGCTCAGGCAAAAGTCCCTGTATCTTTCTCAGATCATCTCACAGCTCCTCTTTTTGACGCGCGCCGATCAGGGAAGGCAGAAAATTTCACTGGAGCGGCTGGATTTCGGAGAGCTGACGGAGCTGGCGTGCGAGGAGGCGCAGAGTCTGGCACAGGAACAGTCTCCTGCGATTTCCATCGAGACACAGATTGAAGAAAACCTCTACATCCTTGGGGATGAGACATTGCTGATCCGGTTCTGGATGAACCTGCTCCAGAACGCAGTCACGTATGGCCGTCCAGGCGGACACATCCGCGTGACAGCACAAAAGGGCATTGGCCGGATCGAAGGGACGATCCTTGATGATGGCATAGGGATCAGTGAGGAGGACCTTCCTCATATCTGGGAGCGTTTTTATCAGGCGGATATATCGAGAACAAGAGAAGACAGCTCCGGGCTGGGGCTGTCTATGGTAAAATGGATCGTAAAAGAACACGGAGGAGAGATTACGGTCAGGAGCCGACTGGGAGAAGGAACAGAATTTGTTTTTTGGTTTCCACTGGCATGATATCCATATAGTTGCGAGTACAGTATGAGTATGGTATAATGGAAAAAACGTGCGAATGTTATCGTTGTTTCAGCTGAATCGTTAGCAAAATTTTAATTTTTGAAAAATATGAGGAGATACAAAATGAAAATAGCAGTAGCAGGTACCGGTTATGTAGGACTGTCGATTGCGACGCTTTTGGCACAGCATCACAAAGTAATGGCAGTGGATATTATTCCAGAAAAGGTAGAACTGATCAACCAGAGAAAATCACCAATTCAGGACGAATATATAGAAAAATACCTGGCAGAGAAAGATCTGGATCTTACTGCAACTCTGGATGCGCAGGCAGCGTATCGGGAGGCGGATTATGTTGTAATCGCAGCGCCGACAAATTATGACAGCAAAAAGAATTTCTTTGACACCTCTGCTGTGGAGGCTGTGATTCAGTTGGTGATTGAATGTAACCCCGATGCGATTATGGTGATTAAATCAACGATTCCGGTAGGCTTTACTGCATCTGTTCGGGAAAAATATCATTGTGACAATATTATTTTCAGTCCGGAATTTTTGCGGGAGTCAAAGGCTTTGTATGATAATCTGTATCCGTCACGGATCATTGTCGGTACGGATGTAGAGAATGCCCGTCTTGTAAAGGCTGCAAAGGCATTCGCCGGACTGCTTCAGGAAGGAGCGATCAAGGAGAATATTGATACGTTGATCATGGGATTTACGGAGGCAGAGGCGGTCAAACTCTTTGCTAATACGTATCTGGCATTGCGTGTTTCTTATTTTAATGAACTGGATACGTATGCAGAGATGAAGGGATTAAATACACAGCAGATTATTGACGGGGTCTGTCTGGATCCACGTATTGGCAGCCATTATAACAATCCGTCTTTTGGCTATGGGGGTTACTGTCTGCCTAAAGATACAAAACAGCTCCTGGCAAATTATGCAGATGTTCCCCAAAATATGATGTCCGCGATCGTAGAGAGCAATCGTACACGTAAGGACTTTATTGCGGATCGCGTACTGGCAAAGGCGGGATATTATGATTATTACAATCGCGGCGATTTTGCAACAGATCAGGAGAGGGAATGTGTGATTGGCGTATACCGCCTGACGATGAAGTCCAATTCCGATAATTTCCGTCAGTCATCTATTCAGGGTGTGATGAAACGGATTAAAGCAAAGGGAGCAACGGTGATTATTTACGAGCCAACGCTGGAGGATGGAAGCACCTTCTTTGGCAGCAAGGTAGTCAATGACCTGAACAGGTTTAAGGATATGAGTCAGGCGATCATTGCGAACCGTTACGACAGCAGCCTGGACGATGTGCAGGAAAAGGTATACACCCGTGATATTTTTTGCAGGGATTAGAGTGTGTACTGGGGCATAAAAGACAGGTTAGCGGAGGAAAACAGCAATATTTCGTAACAAATATTTAATAAAAATGACAGAAAGCTTGACATAAATTCTCCTGCATACTAAAATAAAGCCGTATGAAAATAAGTTGCCGATGGAGGAAACAGCAAGATGAAGCTGATTATTCAGATACCATGTTATAATGAAGCAGAGACACTGGAGATCGCACTCAACGATCTGCCCAGGCATATTGACGGGATTGATGAGATCGAATACTTGATCATCAATGACGGAAGTAAGGATAATACCGTTGAGGTAGCCAGGAACTGGGGCGTGAATTACGTTGTTAATTTTAAGCAGAACAAGGGGCTTGCGAAAGGGTTTATGGCAGGTCTTGATGCGTGTCTGAGAAATGGTGCGGATATTATTGTAAATACGGATGCAGATAACCAGTATGTGGGGGATGATATCGAGAAGCTTGTTCGTCCGATCCTGGAAGGGAAGGCAGATATGGTGATCGGAGAGCGACCAATCGATCAGACGGAACATTTCTCACCGCTTAAAAAGAAATTGCAGCATTTTGGAAGCTGGGTAGTCAGAAAGGCATCTAAAACAGATATTCCAGATGCACCGAGTGGATTTCGTGCGTATAGTCGTGAAGCTGCGCTGCGCATGAATGTTGTAAATGAGTACACATATACGCTTGAGACGATCGTTCAGGCAGGGCGCAACAAGATTGCCGTGACCTCTGTGCCGATTCGCACAAATGGAGAGCTGCGACCATCCCGGCTGTTTAACAGTATGATGGGCTATGTAAAGAAATCCATGCTGACGATCATCCGGGCATTTTTAATGTATAAGCCACTGATGTTTTTTTCGATTCTTGGAGGTGTTTTAAGCCTGGGTGGAGTAGGGATCGGTATCCGTTTTCTGTTCTTCTATTTTGGAGGAACCGGGGCCGGGCATGTTCAGTCGCTGATCCTTGCGAGCATGCTGATCATTCTCGGTGTTATGACGATTATTGTAGGACTTCAGGGAGACATTATTGCAGCAAACCGAAAGCTGCTTGAGGATATTCAGTACCATGTCAGAAAGTTAGATTATGATAATCAGGAGAAGAATCAGGATGAAGCAGAGTAATAAGTCAGGTGCCAGGATCCTTCAGGCATTATCACTTGTATTTCTGATGATTCCTGTGTTCTATGCAGCAATGGGCACAGGAATCATATCCAATATTGGATACGAAGATGTTTACTGGGAACGAGCAAGATTTTTGTTGGGGCAGGGAGGTGCTACCTTATATGGCGGCAGTTCCTTATGCTCATTAGGGTACAGCCTGGTTTTGATGCCGATCTGTGCTATTTTAAAAAGTCCATATGCAGCATATAAGGCAGCGGTTTTATTAAATGGTGCTTTCCTTTGCGGCAGCTATGTAGTATCAGTGATGACGGCGCGCAGACTGTTTCAAAAGGAAAAGGAGACATTTCTTTCGGCTGCCTGCTTTTTTGCTGCGATCATTCCAGTGTTGTCAACAGCTAAAAGTTTTACAGGACCGAAAATGATCGTGCTGTTTCTTGTATGGCTGAGTTTTTATTGTTTTGTGCAGCTGCATGAGCAGTACCGCAGTGGCAGAATGGTTCTGCTTGCTGTATGCCTGATTCTTTTGCCGTTTTTTCAGATCGGCTTGCTTGGGTTTGATGCTGCAGTGATCGTATGTCTGGGGATTTTGACAGGACGAAAAAAGCTGGATGAGACGGTTTGGCTGAAATTGATACTGGCTGTATTGCTTGGCGTAGCGGCAGGAAATATTGCAGAGCGGTTTGTTCTGCATAGTTTTGTGGAAGCAGCTGCTCTTGATGTTGTTCCGTTTTCTTCTTTAGAGGTATATCTGAATGGATTACGCACTGGATGGGAAAATGGATCCTTTTCCGGGTTGTTTTCTGCATTTATGGGGAAAACCTATGTTCTTTTAGTAAACAGTCTGCTGCTGATTGGTCCGGCGGTCTGGTTTTTGATCAAAAAACACGGGTGGAAGCTGCGAGAAAGCATTGATTTTATTTTTTATGTGTTTTTATTTCAGTTTATCCTGACTGCATTGTTTGATAATTCCAGAAGCGTATCAGTGGGACTGACTTCACTTAGTGGTATTGAGGTATGTGCACCACTGTTGGTTCTTGCGGGGATTATCTATGTAAAACATACAGTGAACTGGTCAAAGGAACTGATCGCCTATCTGCTTGTGACCTGTGTATCTGCGATTATTACTGCTGGTGTTTATCAAAAAAATAGCGTAAACCAGATATCCAACAGTAACAATGGTCTATTATTGCTGTTTCAGAACTGGGGGATGAACGCGGCAGCGGTCGTATATTGTGCAGCGTGTGTCGCGGTTCTTTTAGCAATGATTTTTTTGTTCTGTGCAAAGGCAGATATGAAAAAAAAGAAGCAAAACCAAGTGTTAAGAGTAATGGGAATCACAGGTTTTTTCATACTGTGTTTTGGCAGCAATCTCCTTGTATACCGCCATACGGCAGTCAAGTTTACGGAAAACAGCTTTCAGACACTGGCTCCTGTGGCATCTGTGCTTTCAGAACTTGGAGAAGAGCAAGAGTGTTACTATTATGCGGAAGGCGGGATTGAAAAGGAACTTGTGATCCTGCAGTCTCTGGCGCCGCGGCAGGAGATCCAGATCATTCAGAACGATAAAAAAGAGCAGAATAAGTTTTTCGAATTGTTGCAGGACGAAACACAGACTCCGGTAATTCTTTCCAAAACAGGGAAGAAAATAACAGAAAGGACTTTTCCGGAAAAACTTCCAGAGTATAAGCTTCTTTATATGACAGGGCAGTACGCACTCTGGGCAAGACGTGGAAGCCAGGCAGAGACTGCGATCGAGCAGATTGTTGAACAGAGAATGGAACAGCTTCCGCTGCATTCCAGCATAGATACAGAGGAAGAAGATACTTTATCAGATGAGGAAGTTGAAGAACTGGAGAGCGCGGGTCAGGAGACAGATGCGGAAGATCTGGCAGATGATAATCTGGAACAGGCAAACCAGGAACAGGCGGAGACAGAGACGGAGACAGAAAAGAAGAAAGAGACTTCCAGAACAGTGACATTTGGAAAGGCAACAACACTTGTTCCGGGAACTTACCGCATGGAAATCTATTTTGGCAAGGTAGGGGAACTGTCAGGAAAGACGGGCGATATCAAGCTGACTCATGCAGATGGTTCGCTCGTTACAAAAAAGATAGATGAGAGCGTATTAAACGACAATAATGGTCTGATAAGTATTCAATTTTCAAGCGCAGATATTATGCGCAGTTTTAAGGTGCAGTTAAGCGGCAGTATTGCTGCAAACGCAGAGGTAGATCATATCTATTATTGGAAGACTTCACCTGCGTATACAGTAGGACTGAATGGTGGAAATACGACTGCTGATGCATGCGAAGCAATACAGGAGCTCGATGCACTTTGTGGGGAGAAGGGTACGGTCGCTTATATAGCCAGCGATACACAGAATATCAGTGATCTTTCAGTGAGCTGCTTTGAGGAGCGTTTACCGGAATACGATGTGCAGATCATTACAAGGGATGAGGCGGCATCTGCACAGGAAGATTATCTGATCGGCGTTACATCCTCCCACTCATACTATAATGCAATGGAGCAGTACTCTGTGATCCAGCGGGGAAAATATTATACAGTGCTCGTACGCAATGAATCAAAAGCGTATAAGACGTATCAGAAGAATGGCGGAGAGCTGCTTTCGCAAGGAACACTAATGAAAGCTTTGGCATTTTCTGATGAGATCAGGTCTGCTAAGAAAAACACAGGTAAAAAAGACGCAGATACAGATCGGTTCTCAGATAATAATCAGGCGACTGAGACAGCGATTGCATTGGAAGCAGGAAGCTATGTATGCTATCTTGAGGTGGTGCAGCTTACAAGAAATATGCTTCCACAGGGGGAGATCGGAAGAATTCAGTTTTTTGATGCAGAAGAAGGAACCATTTTTGCGGAGCAGACGATTGAAGATACCGATCTCCTGAGGGATGAGGATGGTACTACTTATATTAAGGTACCTCTTGCGTTGAAAGAAAAGTGCAACGCGCTGTCTTATAAGCTTGAGACAGGCGACAGTCTCAGGATGCATTCCTCACTGCTCGGTATTGAGCTGACAGCAGAAAAGTACCAGTTCGGTCAGGAGGAGCCCGAGCTTGAGATGCTGTGTGGGATTGTAAATGAGAATCCGGAAGCAGAGAAACTGTTTGTCGTACAGAAATTTGACCAGATAAGAGATGGTAACAGTGGATTCGATTATCTGACAGAGAGCATGCCGGAGGTACAGATCGAGACGATTACGTATGGGGAAGCAAATAGCTCGCTTGCAGATGCCTTTTTGCTCACACATGGACTGTCAGCAGATTATCTCAGGCTGCTCGGAAAATATAATATCATCGGGCAGGCGGGGCAGTATACACTGTGGGCGCGCAGTGAAGGAAAGGTTGCGCAGGTGGCACAGCAGCAGGAACATCCAGCGCTGAACAATGGAAGAAAGATATCGCTTGAGAGCTTAGCTCTTGCAAGCGGAACTGAGACAGAGGATGGTACAGCTGTCAAGCTTCCGAAAGCCGTATATAATATTACTTTGAAGCTGGCTGCGCCTGAGGTAGAGAGTGATGATACTGTCGAGGTTTACCTGATGTGTGATAAGTCAGAGAAGGAAGTGAAGGAAGAGCTTGAAGCGGTGCTTGCAGCTGGTTATGCGAGGAAAGAGGCTATACAAAAAGTAAAGCTACAAAAAGTATGTGGGCAGGCTACTTATGCAGGCTATCATTTTAAAGAAGATAAGAGTATTGTCATTACTTTGAAAACTGATAAAGAGAGAGCTTTGGAAAACCTTTCGGTTGATGCATTCAGTTGGCAAGGATGCAAGATAAAAGGAGAAGTAATATGGGTGGAGATTGTGTAAAAAAGAAAAAACTTCTGGTGACGGGATCGACTTTCCCGCGTTGGAAAGGGGACACAGAACCGAGGTTTGTTCTTGATCTTTCAGAAGCTTTGACAGAGTATTTTGATGTGACGGCATTAGTACCGGCTGCGCCAGGGGCGAAGAATCAGGAAGTAATGAATGGGGTAAAAGTGATCAGATATCATTATTTCCCGATCCATAAATGGGAGACACTCTGCTATCCGGGTGCGATTGTACCCCGAATTAAGGAAAAGAAAATTAGGGCGTTATTAGTTCCGTTTTTATTTTTGTCTCTGTACTGGCATTTATTTCGTTTACTTCCTCAGTTTGACATTGTACATGCACACTGGATTATTCCGCAGGGGATTGTACAGTCATTTTTTAAAAAACCGTATATTGTAACAAGCCATGGGGGGGATATTAAGGCTCTGAATATAGGAATTATTAAAAAGCTAAAAATACAGTGCTTGAAAAAAGCAAAATGTATCACTGTTGTATCAGAGCTGCTAAAGGGTGAAGTTCGGAAACTTTGTGATACTATAGAAGTGCGTGTTATTTCCATGGGATATAATGCTTTAGAATTTGGAAAGCAACATGCAGTATTAGATTATTTTAAGCAAGGTGACAAAAAAGTAATATTATTTGTGGGAAGACTGGCTGAAATAAAAGGTGTCACATACTTAATTGAAGCTATGAAGCAGGTAGATGCGAAACTTGTAATTGTGGGTGATGGAACATTAAAAGATGCTTTAAAACAACAGGCAAAAGAACAAGGTGATAAAATAGTTTTCCTTGGTGCTAAAACGCATGAAGAATTGAAAACTATTTATGCTTCAGCTGATATATTTGTTGCTCCATCTATTACGATGCCGGATGGTTCAAAAGAAGGGTTTGGTTTAGTTATGTTGGAAGCAATGGCATCAGGAATTCCAGTCATTGCTAGCGTTTCAGGGGGAATTGCCAGTTTAATACATGATGGGGAAAATGGAATGTTGTGTCCTGAAAAGAATCCAACAGCTATAGCAGAGAAAATAAATAGATTGTTACAGGACGAAGAGTTGTATAGAACAATTGTCAATAATATGAAACAGTTGATTAAAGGTTATGATTATCGAGTTATAGCCAGACAGTATGCGGATATTTTGAATGATCGTGGGCAGGAGTGAAGATGGAGTTGATTAGTGTAATCGTGCCAATATATAACGTTGAGAAATATTTGGAGCGGTGTGTAAATAGCCTGCTAAACCAGAGATATAGAAATATAGAGGTGCTATTAGTAGATGACGGTTCAACGGATAAATCAGGAGAAATCTGTGATTCTTTTCAACAGGTAGATACCCGAGTGAAAGTGTTTCATAAAAAAAATGGAGGGGTGTCTGACACAAGAAATTTTGGAATTGAAAAAGCTACGGGAGAGTATTTGGCATTTGTTGATTCTGATGATTATGTTTCATCGGATTATCTGGGTTCCTTATATACAATGTTGACGCAAAAGAATGCAGATATTGCGATGTGCTCTTATCAAAAGACAAAAAGTAGTAAAATCGAGTATAATGATAATATAACCGCGTATGATACAGCACTGATTAGTAACGAAGAAACTTTAGAAAAAATGCTGTATAGAAAAGGTATTGATTCCTATTGTTGGGGAAAATTATATAGAAAAACATTATTTGATGAAATACGGTTTCCCGTTGGAGAACTATTTGAAGATGTCAAGATTATGTACAAAGTGTATGATAAAGCAAATAGGATAGTTTTCAATCAGGCAAAGCTTTATTTTTATTATCAAAGATCTGGCAGTATTGTGAATTCGGAGTTTTCTATAAGGAAAATGGATCAAGTCTTGGCATCGGAGGAAGTGCTTGAATTTATCAGCAGAAAGTATCCTGAGCTTACAGATGCAGCGGCTTCCAAACTGTTTATAGCGGCAGTTGATATTTTCAGGAGAATTCCAGGAAAGGGAGCGTATAAAAAAGAGAAGCTATATTTGAAATCTATTATTAAAAAGTATCGTACAAATGTGTGGAGAGATAACAAAAACAAACGATTTACACGCTTGATAGCGCTAGCTTCTTTTATTAATATTGAGTGGTTTTCACTTGGGGGAAGGGTATTTCAGTTTTTGAAAGATAAAAAAATAATTAGATTAAAAAATCCTGTTTAGTTTGGAGTGTATATGGATCATATAAGTTTTATTATTTTACATTATTTAGATACAATAACGACGGAACAGTGCATAGTGTCCATTAAAGAGTCCATAGGTTATAGCGAGTATTCTATTGTTGTTGTGGATAATCATTCGCCGAACAATAGTGGTGAATTGCTACAGAAACAGTATGAGCAAGATGAAAAAGTAACGGTACTGTTGGCAGAGGAAAATTTAGGCTTTGCAAAAGGAAATAATCTGGGATATCAGTATGCGAGGGATGTTTTAAAGGCTTCTTTTATGGTGATTACAAATAATGATACGATTTTTCGGCAGTCTGATTTTGTCGAGCTCTTGCAGCACGAGTATCAGAAAACATCATGTGCGGTTTTAGGACCTGACTTAGTGACTCCAAGCGGCATTCATCAGAACCCTCATAGAGCTCATGTGCTAAGCAAGCGAGAAGTTCGAAAGATGCTTCTAAATAAATGGATTTTTTTGCAATATTTTAAATTAAAAAAGCTATTGCATCTTGAAAACAAGATAAACGTGTTGGAGTATCTGTTTGATAAAAAAGATAAAAAAACACAAAGCAATATTTTATATCAAATGCCGCATGAAAATGTAGTATTGCAGGGGGCGTGCATTATTTTTACGCCGGAATTTGTGAAAAAAGAAGAATTCGCTTTTTCACCAGAAACATTTATGTATGGCGAAGAAGATCTGTTATCTTTTTACTGTATACAGAAGAATTACAAAATATTATATTCGCCTGTATTGAAAGTAGAGCACATTAATGGTGAGACAACGAAAAAGGCACATAAGAATACCATTGATAAGAACATTTTTACATATAAATATATTGTAGAGGGATGTAAGATTTTATTAAAGAAAATGTAATTTATGGAGGAAAAATGAATAATAAAAAGATACTAGCGTTTTATTTGCCGCAGTTTCATGCAATACCGGAAAATGATGAATGGTGGGGAAAAGGGTTTACGGAATGGAGAAATACAAAAAAGGCAGAGCCTTTATTTCCAGGACATGTACAGCCCAGAATTCCGTTAAACGAAAATTACTATAACTTGTTAAATAGTGAAACACAGATCTGGCAGTCCGAATTAGCTCAGAAATATGGAGTTTACGGTTTTTGCTATTACCATTACTGGTTTACAGGAAAGCTTCTTTTGGAAAAACCAATGGAAAATATGCTGAAAGACAGCAGAATTACAATACCGTTTTGTATTTCCTGGGCAAACGAATCGTGGGCAAGAACTTGGGATGGAAATGATAAGGAATACCTGATCCATCAGAACTATGGAGGAGAAGAAGATTGGGAAGCGCATTTACAGTATTTACTTCCATTTTTCAGAGATAAGAGGTATATAAGAATAGATGGAAAACCACTTTTTTTATTGTATACTGCATGCAATATCGAAAGATGCGAGGAAATGGTGGACTACTGGCAAAAGAGAATGCGAGAAGAAGGATTTGAGGGAATCTATATTCTGGAGACCTTAAACGCTATTCAGAAGGATCATGTACTTGGCAATAGTGAAGGTGACGTTGTGTTTGAACCGATTTATACACGTTGCCATGAAGTGAAAAAAAATGATCTTTTCTCGAAAATAAAGAGATATCTGAATTACCACTATGGTGTAGGAAAAGTTTCCAGATTAAATACAAAAGACATATATCGTTTAATAGAAGAACGTAAATATCCGGCACAGAGAAAGACTTATATCGGAACGTTTCCTGATTGGGACAACACAGCAAGAAAGGGAAACCGAGGAATTGTTTTTACAAACTCGTCACCAGATCTTTTTAAAAAGCACTTGGAAAAATTGTTCCATAGATCGGACATAGAGAAGTATATTTTTATTAATGCATGGAATGAATGGGGGGAAGGAGCATATTTAGAACCAGATCAGCATTATGGATATAGATATTTGGAATCAATTGCACGAGTGAATTCAGAAAATAAAAATAGTTGATGTGGTAGCCTGATAAAAACAGGAAGGAAAAATAAAAATGAAATCCATTAAAAAAAATGCGGTACTAAGTGCTATAAAGGTATTGATGAGTATGTTTTTCCCCCTCATCTCGTTTCCTTATGCATCAAGAGTACTGGGTCCCTCTGGCATAGGGAAGGTTGATTTTTCAACCTCTGTCGTAGCATATTTTATGCTATTTGCATCTCTTGGAATTTCTACTTATGGAATACGGCAGGGAGCGAAATATCGGGATGATAAACAAAAACTAAGCACATTTGTGCAGGAAATTTTAATTATTAATATAGTCACGACAGTAATATCGTATGCTGTTTTTGGAATTATGCTGGTGACTGTTCCGCAGTTTAAACCGTATGTTTTTGTGCTATTGATCAGCGGGTTACAGATAGGTTTTACAACTTTAGGGATTGATTGGCTTTATGGTGCTTTAGAGGAATATGCATATATCACAATCAGAAGTGTTGTTTTTCAGGCGCTGGCACTGGTTTTGTTGTTTGTTTTAGTGAAAGATTCAGATGATTATTTGGAGTATGCTTTTGTGCAGGTGTTTGCAGCAGTTGGATCTAATTTACTGAATCTGATTCATGCAAGAAAGTTTATTACGATTAAAAAGAGCATGTCGTATGATTTTACACGGCATTTTAAACCGATTTTGGTCATTTTTGGATTAAATCTGGCAAGCAATATATATATGAATCTGGATAAAACTATGCTGGGATTTCTTTGCGGAGACGTAGAGGTTGGTTTATATGGTGCAGCGTTAAAAATGAACCGGATTGTATTACAACTGATTTTATCTATAGGCACTGTTGTTGTTGCAAGATTGTCATTTTACTATGCAAAAGGAGAGTTTCATAAATATCAAACGTTGTTTTTGAAGGTGATGAATAGTGTATTGTTTATCGCAATACCGGCATCGTTAGGGCTGTGTGTACTGAGTCGGGAAACTTTGTATGTATTAAGTGGAGAAAAATATGTTTCGGCAAGCCTTACATCTCAGATTCTTACACTTACGATTATTATCATAGGAATAAGTAATTTGATGTCGGTACAGGTATTTATTCCAATGGAAAAAGAAAAATATTCTCTGTATGCGAGTTGCAGTGCAGCTGCTATAAATGCGGGCTTGAATTATACCCTGATACCGAAATTTGGAAAGGAAGGAGCCGCAATCAGTACAGTGTTGGCTGAATTGGTAGCATTGCTAATATGCGCGTATTTCTCAAGAAAGTATATTTGCTATACCGGAGTTCTACATAACCTTTGGCAATTTATAGTTTCAGCAGTTTTCATTGTTCCAGTTTATTTTGGAATAAGATGTTTAACAGGTAGTCCCTTTATGATCTTAATAGCTACAACAATTTTAGGCGGACTCTTATATGGTTTGATTCTTTTGACATTTAAGAATCAAATAGCACTGCAACTTTTTGATATAATAAAAAATAAAATGAAAGTGAGGAAAACATGATGGATATTGAGTACATTATTGTTCAGGCAGGCGGAAGAGGAAAAAGAATGGAGAGGCTTACAGTTAATAAACCGAAGGCGCTTGTACCAATCAACAGTCTCCCAATGATTTTTTATAATTTCCGAAAATTTAAAGATAAAAAATTCATTATTATTGGAGACTATAAATGTGATGTATTAAAAAAGTATCTTGAAACTTTTGCCGATGTTCAGTATATTGTTGTAGATGCCAAAGGGAAAAAGGGCACATGCGGTGGAGTGCAGGAGGCAATGAGCCTAGTACCAAAGGATAAGGCATTTTTACTGATTTGGTCAGATCTGGTCTTGCCTTCAGATTTTATTTTGCCAGAAAAGGAGGCAAATTATGTTGGGATCTCTAAAGACTTTGACTGCAGGTGGTCGTATATTGACGGAGAATTCTGTGAAGTAAAATCGAAAGAACACGGTGTGGCAGGTTTCTTTATTTTTAAAAATAAAGATGAACTGAAAGATGTTCCAGAGCAGGGAGAGTTTGTGCCGTGGTTAAAGAGTCAAAACAAAGAGCTACAGGAAGTTGCTCTGTATGAGACCAGGGAGTTTGGTTTAATTTCAGAGTATAATAAGCTGCCAGTTAGTAAATGTCGTCCGTTTAATAAATTAAGTATACAGGGTGATAAGCTTGTGAAAGAGGGCATTGATGAGCACGGAAAGCTTTTGGAGGAGCGAGAGAAAAACTGGTATAAATATGTGATACAGAAAGGATTTAAAAATATTCCTCAGATATATTCTTATACGCCATTTATTATGGAAATAACAGACGGCAAGAATGTATTTGAGTATACATTTGATCACAATACAAAACGGGCAGTTTTGGAGAAAATTATTATTATGCTGAAGGAACTGCACTCTTTGCAGGCGCAGCCTGTGGATTATTTTAGCGTGTGGAACAATTATTTTGGAAAGACATTTGACCGTTTGAAAAAGATACAGAATCTGGTTCCGTTTGCTATGGATGAGACGGTTCGGATCAACGGTAAAACATGCAGAAATATCTTTTTCTATAAAGATGTAGTGGAAAAATTCCTTAGTGAATATAGAATTTCAGAGTTTTGCCTGATACATGGTGACTGTACATTTTCTAATATTCTGTTAGACAGTAAGCAGAATCCAGTGTTGATTGATCCCAGGGGATATTTTGGATTTAGCAAAATTGTAGGAGATGCGAATTATGATTGGGCCAAGTTGTACTATTCTGTTGTAGGCGATTACGACCAGTTTAATTTAAAAAGATTTTCTTTAGAAATTAAAGATGCAGAAGTGGATTTGACTATTGAGACTAGTGAATGGAAAGATATGGAAGAAGAGTTTTTTGAGCTTTTAGGTGATTCTGTGTCAAAGAAGCATATCAAAATGATTCACGCACTTATTTGGCTCTCGCTTACAACGTATGCATGGGAAGATTATGATTCTATCTGTGGAGCTTTTTATAATGGATTGCTTTATTTTGAAGATGTGCTAGCAGAACTACTTTAAAAATGCGCGAAAAAATTAAAACGGGTTGTGAAGGAGACAAATTGATGATGCAGGATAAAAACCGTCTTTTACTATCAAAATTAGGGCATACTTGGATTCTTGATTTGGATGGTACTTTGGTAAAACACAATGGCTATTTGATTGATGGAAAGGATTCTTTTTTGCCTGGTGCGCAAGAATTTCTAAGCACAATTCCAGAGCAGGATATGATTATTTTTCTGACCTCCAGAAAAAAGCAGTATGAAAATATAACAAAAGAATTTCTGATGGAACAAAATGTCAGATATGATCACATTGTATTTGAAGCTCCTTATGGGGAACGGATTCTTATCAATGATAAAAAAATGAGCGGGTTAAAAACTGCTGTAGCAGTCAATCAGACCAGAGATGCTGCGTGGGATTTACAGCTTTATTTAGATCCGAGTCTGTAGATGGAGTAGCGTGAAAAATGAGTGTAAAAAACTTTTTGTATGAATTATATGTAAAAATATTATTTAGAACAAAGTATAAAAAGCAGGAGTTTTTTTTATGCAGTAGGGGGATTGGGGATACGGTGGTATTCTTATCTAAGCTACATGACTATAAGACGTGGTATCCGAAAAATGCAATCCATTTGATTTTACAGGAAAATCATCGAATTATTGCAGAAGGTTATAAAAAATATATTGATTCAGAGCATTATGAAAAGGGTAATGTGATAGGAATTATGGATCGTTTGGCGAATCAAAAGATGTTACCTAGAAATATTCACTTTATTTTACCACCGGACGGAGAACAGCTTTTGGGGTATAAGGATCTTTCTATCTGTGATCTTGTGAATATTTCTATGGGTATTCCAGATACTGCACTTACATATGAACAACCGCAGTTTAGTTGGAAGCCAGACAGAAAAGAGGAAATTATAAAACAATATCATCTTTTGGAGGGTAAGACAGTAATTCTTGCACCGTATGCAGTATCGGTTCCTCTGATCTCAAAAGACCTTTGGAATCAGTTGGTAGAGCATTATCATAAAAAAGGATTTCAGGTTCTGACGAATGTCAAAGACAACAGTGAATATCCTCTTGACGGGACAGAAGGAATTTCGCTTAGATTGGATGAAATGTATTTGGCTACGGAATACGGAGGTTACTTTGTTGGTCTGAGGAGTGGACTATGTGATCTTTTGGCATATTCAAAGTGCTGTATGACCGTAGTATATCCTGCGAATAAATCAAAGGACTGGAGAGATAAGTACACATTTTCAAATATGTTTTTTGAAAAGAAAATCGAAGAAATTTCGGAGGAAGATTTTGCTCTATGGATTCAAAGTTTAAAATAGAAAGTGTCTCTGCTCAAAGAAAACAGAAAATTTTATGGTGGATTTTAGCAGCTGCACTTATTGCAGGTTTTCAGCTCCTGCGTCTGAATCAGTTGAATATCCCGTGGGTAAACGATGATGAGATGGGGTATTGGGGAAATGCAGCTTATTTTGCCGGACATGACTGGTCTGGGATATTACAATATGGAAATTATTATTCATTTGGATACGGTGTGATTTTAGCACCTCTATTTGCTATATTCAAAAATCCTGTGATACTGTACCGGGCTGCAATTTTCCTCAATGTGTTGTTTTTGATTATAGCATTTGCATTGGCGTATAAGACAGCAGAACAGATATATCCTAAAATAGATGTTCGGATGAATATCGTGCTTTCTATGATTTCTGTACTGACATCAGGTGCCGTGGTGGAAGCGGAGATAGCCTGGTCAGAGACACTGATTTTATTGCTTACATGGTTGCTCATGTTTTGCTTTGTAAAATATTTATATACTGAAAAAAACAGATATTTCTACCTGTTTCTTATTGGAAATGTTTTAATCTATATGGTTCATCAGAGAATGGTAGGGATAGTAATTGCATCCAGTATGATGCTGGTATATTGCGTATATAAAAAAGGAGTTTCTAAAAAACAGCTTCTTATTGCTGGTGTGATAATCATTTTAGGCTTGTTTTTTGCATCATGGATAAAGGAGTATACACAAACTGCATTGTGGGCAAAAGATGTGGTAGGCAGTAAAATTAGTGCGCAGAATGTAAATGATTATAGTGGACAGATGGATAAGCTGAAGTTGATTTTTTCCAGTCCTGAAAATTTTTTAGATTTTACTTTACTGGCTTTTGGAAAGCTCCTATATTTTTCGTTTGCTTCCTATTTGGGAGTATACCTTGTTGCTTATAGCTGGATACATAATTGTATCAAAAAAGAGAATACAAAAGAAACGATAGTTTTGCAGTATGTACTGTTAAGTATAATGGGAATGATTGCGATCACTACGATAGGAATGTATCCTACTGTGCGAAATGATGCTACAATATATGGGAGATATTCGGAGTCGCTGACAGGACCAGTTATTTTGCTTGCATTTGGTAACTTGTTGAATTTTTGGCGAACAGAAGTCAAAGAAAAGATGTTAGTTATCGGATTTGGAGCAGTGCTTGATACGATTATAGCATATATTGTTGCTTTGGCTTTATGGCAGCCGGATATGACGCCGTTTTCACTAAATTGTATTGCAATGGGGCGCTATATAGAAGGTAATACGTTTTTATTAGGAAAATTTATAGGCGAGCTGTGGATCATGACAGGCATATTGCTTATTATTATATTTCTTTATGCATATAGGACAAAGGCTGCTTATGGTCTTTTGAGTCTGGCGCTTCTGTTTGTCTATAATAACGAAGCATTTATTTTTGAGCTGCATATTGAAAATTGGCAGGATATAAAAAAGGATGTTCTGCGGATGCTTCAAGATAATGCAGTGTATTTGAATAATAGTGAGAATGAAACCGTATATTATATGCTGCAAGGAGATTTTAATAAAGATGCAAACCGCAGTACACTACAATTTGCTATGCAGGATAAGACAGTGGTTTGTGTAGATATATATAATTATGAAGATAAATTAGGGGAAGCAGAGACCTTATTTATCGATTCTGAGTGTCCTGTTTTACAGGATATTATAAAGGAATATGATGTGCTTGATCAAAGTGGTACGTTATTGTTATGCCAAAAAAGATAGTTTAGAAATGAGGTAGGAGCTGTGTTTCGTTTTGTTAATGATAAAATAAAAAGATATTTTTTTAAAAGAAAATGGAGAAAGCAAAACTCGCATAATACTACGTCAGCTGTAAATCTTTTTTCTATGAAGTGCGTTCAAGTAGGAAATGGGACGTATGGAGGACTGGATATTTTAAATTTTGGAGAGACGGCAAGATTGTATGTTGGAAATTATTGTTCGATTGCTCCAGGAGTAAAAATCATTCTTGACGCAGACCATTCAACAAAAAATATTTCAACATTTCCATTTAAAGTTAAATGTACACACACTGCAAAGCTAGAAGGAGAATCAAAAGGCGACATAAGGATTGGCGATGACGTATGGATTGGTTGTAATGCGATTATATTATCGGGAGTAACGATCGGTCAGGGGGCGATTATAGCAGCAGGAGCCGTTGTAAGTAAGGATGTTCCACCGTATGCTATAGTTGGGGGTGTACCGGCACATGTTGTGAAATATCGTTTTGAGGAGGGGCTGAGAGCAGAATTGCTTAAAATAGATTTTTCAAAATTAAGTCAGGATATGATTGAAAAAAATATTGAAAAATTGTATACACCATTGAATGACAAGGAGCAACTAAGCTGGATGCCACATAGGGAATAGAGGATGGATTAGATGAAAAAAATTAGTTATGTAGTGGAAGCACCGGAGAGACTTTACAGAACAATAAAGGAACGATTTAGAACTCAAACTCGAGAGTATAGGCATCAGATTGCAATTGTTGCAATTATAAAAAATGAGGGCGCTTACATTAAAGAGTGGGTAACCTATCACACTATGATAGGTGTATCACATTTTTATTTGTTTGATAATGGAAGCACTGATAGTACAAAAGCAGAACTTGTGCACTATATTGAGTCTGGAATAGTGGATTTTATTCCATTTGAGGGAAGGAACAGGCAGCTTCCGGCATATAATTATGCTTTAAAACATTATGGAAATGATTGCCGTTATATGGCTTTTATAGATGCAGATGAGTTTTTATTTGTAATGAACAAAGCTCAAAGATTAGAAGATATTATTGACGAACTTTTGAATGTTCCAGCTAAAAAATCAGTTGGGGGATTGGCAGTGAATTGGCGTATGTTTGGTTCGTCTGGACTGGAGCATAGGCCAGAGGGGGGAGTTTTAGAAAATTATTTGTATAGAGCAGCGGAAGATGGAAAAGGAAATAACTGTATAAAAACAATTGTTAATCCAAGAAAGGTATATAAATATAAACAGCCCCATTTTCCTACATATTTATACGGCTATTATTCTATAGACGAAAACGGAAATAAGGTGAAGGGATGGTCACATCCTGTTGAGCAGATTAATAAAATACGTATTAATCATTATTTTACAAAATCAAAAGAAGAGTGGGTAGAGCGTAGAAGCTTTGGTAAAGCAGATAAATCAGACGAAAAGCGGACTATAGAAGAGTTTTATGCTCATGATAATAATGAGATATTTGATGATTCTATGTTGTACTATGTACAACAAATGGAAACTCAGTTAAAATAGAGAATTATAAATGAAATTCAAAAAAGTATACAATAAGTTGCAATTAGCACAGGGTGTAATATTACGGGTTTCCTTAGAGGTGAGAGTCAGTAAAATGATTGAAAAATAATAAAAAAGATACATCAGTTCAGCGTTTTCGGGATGTGATGAAGCTTGCCATAGACAAGAAAAGGGAAGGTGCAATAAGGAACTGTAGCGCTTAAAGGAAAGTAAGTAATGGAAATATGATGGTTGAATAGATGATTGAGAACAAATTAGAGCAGAGAAAAAAACAAAACAGGTATATTATAATAACTACGGTATTGGTTGGAATTGTATTACTTGCTATGGCGTGGCAGCTTACAGTTCCGGTTATCAGTGATGAGACAACGACGATGGCGAATGCAGCATGGCTTGGTGGTTATGACTGGCATTTGATGGTTACCTCTTTGGGCGGTTTGTATTATCGTTTTGGACAGGCATTATTGACGATACCGTTTTTTGCTTTTCTGAAAGATCCGGATATGATCTATCGGCTCAGTATGGTTTTGCAGAGTATGATACAAGTAAGTACTGTACCAGTTGTCTATGTGATATGTCAGCGCCATCTATCGGTAAAGTCTGAGAAAATTGCTGCATTAGTGGGAGCGGCGGTATGTCTGGTTCCGTCTATTGCATTGTACGTTTTTTACTACAGAGGAGATTTTCTGCTTAGTGTGTTGCCATGGTATGTCTTATTGGCTTTTTTCGAGACGATCCGGGCTGCGGAGCAGGACAAGGAGATGCGAAGAGTTCTTTGGACGATAGCAGCAGTTTTTTTTGCAGTGTATTCTTATACAGCGCATACACGGGGAATCGTGGTGCTGATCGCGCTTTTGCTGACAGCAATAGCAGTACGCATATTTTTAAAGAAAAAGTCTATAAGCTGGATGACCTTGGCGGTTGTATCAGTAATTTGTTTTGCGGTGGATTCTTGTACGGGTCAGTTGTTTAAATCTGCGCTGTATTCGATCAGTGGGCTGAATGCAAATGCCTTGGAGTCGACGGATATGAAGGCATATTTTTCTTTTTTCTCATATGATATGCTGAAGGATCTGTTTATGCTTTGTATTAGCTGGCTACATACTTTGCTTGTGTCAGGACAGGGACTTGTGCTGATTGGAATAGTTGTTTCGGGGATTGTAGTCTGGAAGTTGGTGGCGGATCACGATGGAAATGTGACGGATAATGAAAAAGTGTCAGTACTTTTTTGTTTGCTGGTATTTTTGGGATATTATGCAGTAGGAGCATTGTTTTTCAAAGGCACATATTTATCATTTGCGACTGGAACATTGGAAAAACGAGTAGATCGATTGCTCTATGATCGATATGCGATCTGCGGAGCAGGGATGATTATTTTTGTCGCACTTTACGCTCTGTGTATCAGAAAGGACTGGATCCGGTGGAAAGGAAAGATTTTTTGCGGTGTGAGTGCGCTGGCAGTCTTTTTTGTTTGGTTTCAGAAAATTTTGCCATTGGCGGTTAAGTATAAAGGTTATCTTTATAATACAATTATTTTGAATACTTTTCAAAAGATAAAAGCTCCGGAAAAGATTATGTGGGGGCAGAAATATGGCCGGGAAGCTTTACTGGCAATCAGCCTTTTAGGAATTGGATTGATGTTCACCGCTTTGGTTTTGTCATGTATCAAAAAGAAGTGGGCGCCGTATGTTCTGCTTAGTATAATTTTGGTCAGTGATCTTGTTTTGATTCAGGTGAATTTTGTAAAGGTACGGAAGGCTACAAATGATTATACGATGGATGCAACTGCGGAAGTTGTTGATTTTATGCAGGAGTTTGAGGAGGAGATCACGCAGGAATACCCATATGTTCTAAAAGGTAAGCTATCGGGTATCAAGATACAGTTTTACCAGTCCCAACTCATGAGCTATCAGATGTTTGGAAAAGAGCAGGAAGAGGAATTAGGGCTTACTGATTATTTTATTATCAGCGATCATGATGACATTGATTTGACCTGGTATGAGGGGGATTATTACTTGTTTGCTGATTTTGATTACGAAAATGCAAAGTATGATATTATCTATGTGAAGGGGGAAGGATTAAAAAATGCCCTTGAGGAACTGGGATATGAGATGACAGAATATCTGCCAGAGAATAAAAGGTTGGAAGGAAGTAAATAAGGAAAGCTGATTTGGATGTAAGTCACTACTATTTCGGTGGAGTATGTGATATGTAAAAGGATTTATTTCTGCTTTGCATTCGTTGATTGTATACGTAAGGTTACAGCTTTTGGTAAAATGTTGAAAAATGCAACATTTTGAATGAATATTGACAAGGCTGTGTGATTTAGGTATACTAAGAAAGAGCATAGTAAAGGTAGGTTTTGAAATGAAGCTTAAGTTAAAAAACATCGGAAAAATAGAAAACGCTGATATTGAATTACGGGGATTACTGTAATTGCAGGAGAAAATAATACTGGAAAAAGCACGATAGGGAAAATGTTGTTTTATTTTTGACTCTTTTTATAAAATCCAAGAGCAGGTGTTTTTAGAACGACAGGATAGTATTTTACGACGTATGAACACTTTTTATTATGAACGTGCAGAGTGGGCGGCATCCGATATAAACTGTGCTCCATTTGCGCAGCGGTGCATTTTTGAGCGTAAGAAGTTTTTGCAAAATCCAGAGCTCTTGCAAAATGAACTGAAGGAATTTTATATTCAAAGTAAACAACAAATAGGCAGTGCTCTGTCGGATGAAGATTTGTCTGGCCTATCTTCCAGAATACTGACTTTACTTAAAATTGATGAAGCAGAGATTCGGGAAATGATCGTAAAAAAACGTTTTAATGCAGAGTTTGGTATGAAAATCGGTTATCTAAATGATCAGGACGTGGATTCCTATGTTGCATTAGACATTCAGGACAACAAAATAGAAATCAAAAGTCTTCATAACTCGGATGTCAAAATTAATAATTTTTTTAATATTGTAAAAGGAATATGTTATATTGATGATCCGTTTATTTTAGATGAGCTGAATTCGCAGTGGCTTTGGCTTACAGATTTTCAAGGAGAGTATGATCATCGAAACCATTTGTTAAAAAAGCTTAGAAACGTTGAGCAAAGAAATGATTTTGGTGCATTGGATGAATTAGTTACAGAGAATAAGCTGAAGCAGATTTTTTCGACTATGAGTAGTGTTTGCGATGGGGAGTTATGTCAAAGTGATCGAGGGCATCGACGTTCATATGGGTATAAGTCGCCCTGCTTAAAAGATGAATTAGAAATTGCTAATTTATCTACCGGTATTAAAAGCTTCATTATTTTACAGACATTATTAAAAAATGGTTCAATCCAGGATCAGAGCGTTATTGTTATGGATGAGCCGGAAATCCATTTGCATCCGGAATGGCAGCTTCGTTTTGCAGAGTTGATTGTACTATTGCAAAAAAATTTTCAGACGAACATTTTATTAAATACGCACAGTCCTTATTTTCTAAATGCCATACAGGTATTTTCTCAAAAATATAAAATCGCAGACAGGTGCAGATATTATCTTATGGAAGAAACATGTGGAAGGACTGAAGCTGTTGATGTAACGAACTCAACAGAAGCTATTTACAAAAAACTGGCAAGGCCTTTACAGGAATTAGAAAATCTGGAGTATCAGGATGAATAAACATTTAGACGCAGGACCTGTTTTTAAGGAACATTACGCAACATTAAAAACTATTTCTTTAGATGACAGCAGGAAAGAGAGAAACTACATGCTTCCTTCGGAAATGGTGGCGGTTAATTTTGATGCAGTAAAAAATGCGTATATCAAAGAAATGTCTTTGACAGAGGCACCATCATCAAGTGATGCTTTGTTAGAGCCGATAGACGGAGAATACTGTTTTATTGAGTTTAAGAATGGGCATGTTAATGGGAAAGAGGCGTATGGTATTCGTAAAAAGATTTATGATAGTCTGTTAATATTTAATGATATTATGAATGTGACTGTTTCATTCTGTAGAGAAAATATGGATTTTATTCTGGTTTATAATGAACAGAGAAATTCAGATATACGAGAAGATGAAGTAGTTGAGAGTTGCGAGTCATCGCCTTCAAGGATAGTTATCAGTAATTATTTTTCTAAAAAGGCGAAGCAGCCTTTTATCCGTTTTGGATTAGAAAAATTTAAAACTATTTATTTTCGGAATGTTTTTACATACACGCCAAATGAATTTGAAAAAGAATATTTAACAAGGAGTGAAAACGTATGAAGGTACTTGTAACAGGCGTAGCAGGCCAGCTTGGCCATGACGTGATGAATGAACTGGCAAAAAGAGGATACGAAGGGATTGGATCGGATATCGCTCCGGTCTACGGCGGGATTGCAGATGGTACGCCGGTGGTGACGATGCCGTATGTGCAGATGGATATTACGGATCGGGAGGCGGTTGATGCGATTATTACAAAGGCTGCTCCGGACGTAGTGGTGCACTGCGCGGCGTGGACTGCCGTTGATATGGCAGAGGATGATGATAAGGTGGAGCTGGTGCGCCGGGTGAATGTGGATGGAACCAGGAACATCGCTCTGGTGTGCAAGCGCCTTGGCTGCAAGATGGTCTATCTGTCTACGGATTATGTGTTTAATGGGCTGGGGACACAGCCGTGGGAGCCGGACTGCAAGGAATATGAGCCGCTTAATGTGTATGGGCAGACGAAGCTTGACGGGGAGCTGGCTGTTGCAGAGAATCTGGAACGGTACTTTATTGTCCGCATTGCATGGGTGTTTGGCGTAAATGGAAAGAATTTTATCAAGACAATGCTGAATCTCGGAAAGACGCACGATCATCTGCGTGTGGTCTGTGATCAGATCGGTACGCCAACGTACACATATGATCTGGCGCGCCTGCTGGTGGATATGATCGAGACGGACAAGTATGGTTACTATCATGCGACGAATGAGGGCGGCTATATCAGCTGGTATGATTTTACGAAAGAGATCTTCCGGCAGGCGAGGGCGCTTGGACATGAGGAGTACGGCGAGGATCGTATTACAGTAGAGGCTGTGACGACGCAGGAGTACGGTGCGTCTAAGGCGAAGCGTCCGTTTAATTCCAGGCTGGATAAGAGCAAGCTTGCAGAGAATGGATTTGAGCCGCTGCCAACCTGGCAGGATGCGCTGGAAAGGTACCTGCGGCTGATCGAGTTTTAATTTGCCGGCGCAAATGTTCGGATCAGTGCAGATGGCTGATTTGTAGCGGCTGATTTTAAGGCTTTACTTTAGTAAAACTTTCCCTTGACAAAATCCTGCAGCGATGTTAGATTAGATAACAACAACCGCAGTGAGCGGAATACGATAAAATATCATATAGTGTGAAATGCGATGACGGAGAATAGTATGCTGATACAGGTCTTTCAGAGAGGCGCCGGCGGGTGTGAGGCGTCAGAGTGTATGAGCAGAACTCGCTCCCAAGCGGCTGCCCCAAATCCGCAGGAGAGTAGGCGCAGACGGTATCCCGGCCGTTATCCGGGCCGGATATAGATGAGAGTCTGTATCTGACAGAGTGTGTGAGTGATCATGAATGAGAGTGGTACCGCGAAAGAATTGTTATCTTCCGTCTCTCGGGCGTTTGCCTGGGAGGCGTTTTTTTGTGATACGGGAAAGTGAAAATTTTCCTATATCATAAAAGCAAGATGCGACAGGATGCAAAATTTTGTTCTTTTACGGGAAATCAGAATAGGAAAAGGAGAAGATCAGCCATGATGAATTACAGGAAATATACGAGACAGTATTTTATGCCGCCTGTTTCCAGCATGAAATGGGCACAGAAGGAGTACGTGGATCACGCGCCGATATGGTGCAGTGTGGATCTGCGTGACGGCAACCAGGCGCTTGTTGTGCCGATGTCGCTGGAGCAGAAGGTGAAGTTTTTTCAGCTTCTTGTAAAGGTCGGTTTTAAGGAGATCGAGGTCGGATTCCCGGCTGCTTCTGATACGGAGTACCAGTTCCTGAGACGGCTGATCGAGGATGACCTGATCCCGGACGACGTGACAGTCCAGGTGCTGACGCAGGCGAGAGAGCATATCATACGAAAGACCTTTGAGGCGCTCAGAGGTGCGAAGCACGCGATCGTGCATGTCTATAATTCCACCTCGCTGGCGCAGCGTGAGCAGGTGTTCCGCAAATCCAAAGAAGATATTTTACAGATCGCAGTAGACGGCGCAAAGCTGTTAAAGAAGCTTGCGGATGAGGAGGGCGCGGATTACCGCTTTGAATACAGCCCGGAGAGCTTTACCGGAACAGAAGTGGATTATGCTGTGGAGGTGTGCAATGCGGTGCTTGACGTATGGAGACCTACAGCGGACCGCAAGGCGATCATTAATCTGCCAAGTACGGTGCAGATGTCCATGCCGCATGTTTATGCAAGCCAGATCGAATATGTGAATGATCATCTGAAATACAGAGAAAATGTCGTGCTTTCGCTGCATCCGCACAATGACCGTGGCTGCGGTATTTCTGATGCAGAGATGGGGATCCTCGCCGGGGCGGACCGTATCGAAGGAACGCTTTTCGGGAACGGGGAGCGGACTGGAAATGTAGATATTGTGACGCTGGCAATGAATATGTATGCGCAGGGTGTAGATCCGCAGATGGATTTTCAGAATATGACGGCAGTGACAGAGGCGTACGAGGAGTATACCGGGATGAAGGTAGATGAGAGAAGCCCGTACAGCGGAGCTCTCGTATTTGCAGCGTTTTCCGGGTCGCATCAGGACGCGATCGCAAAGGGGATGAAGTACCGGGAGGAGAACCGGTGTGAGACCTGGACTGTACCGTATCTGCCGATTGACCCGACGGATATCGGACGCTCTTATGATGCAGATGTGATCCGCATCAACAGCCAGTCTGGCAAGGGCGGGGTAGGATACATTCTGGAGCAGCATTATGGTCTGAAGCTGCCGAAAAAGATGCGCGAGGCTATGGGATATGTGGCAAAGGGCGTCTCGGATGCACAGCATAAGGAGCTGATGCCGGAGGAAATTTTCCGTCTGTTTAAGGAAAAATTTGAAAATATCCGGGAACCCTATGGAATCGGGGAGCTGCATTTCAAACAGCACAATGGCATAATTGCTGAGGTGACGGCTACCTTTGAAGGAAAAACGAGTGTGATCGTGGCTTCGGGAAATGGACGCCTCAATGCAGTAAGCAATGCGCTCAAGCGGCATTTCCGTCTGGATTATGACCTTGTGACGTATGAGGAGCATGCACTGGAGCAAAGCTCAAGCTCACGCGCGATCGCTTACGTTGGTATCCGGGATAAAAATGGCAAGGTACACTGGGGCGCAGGCCTGGATGTCGATATTATTAAGGCATCTGTAGACGCGCTTCTGACTGCGATCAATCATATGGCGACCAGCCATACAAAATAGAAACGACAGAAAAGGAACGGGCTGTGCAAATGGCCTGCAGCAGGAGGTAAGGCTGCAGGCTATGCACAGCCTGTTTTTGTGACCGGGATACGACAGAAAGAGCCATAAAGTTACAAGTTATTACATAAATATTAACGAATGTAAAAAATACCTCATAAAATCACATAAAAACTGCCGGAGATGCAAAAAATGTCGAGAAAACAGTGGGTTGTACAAAAGTAACATCTGTTTATATTGCTAAAATGTCAAAAAGAGAACTGTGATTATATATGAAAATATTTATTTAATATAGGATAAAATTATGATATATGTACAATAAAAGCGGAATGGTAAAAAATGGTAAAAGTAATATGTTACGAAATTGTGAAAGATATATTGACATAGTGTTTCTGGATTTTGTATAATACAGGTACGTTGTGGGGCAGTATGCAGACGGGGGGACACAGGAGCAGAGGCAGGGGGCTGCCGATGCAATAAACAACAGGAGAGTTTATATGCTGTTACAAGACGCAAAGAAATCCGCAGTTGATTTCACACGACGCATCATTTGCCGGTACATCAGAAATGCAGCGCTGACGCTGTTCGGAGCGCTGCTGGTCGGGGCGCTTGCTCTTATTATTTCTGAGTTCGACGCTGGCGGGCACAGCCGGGTATATGCTGTAGATTCCTCTTTTGGGGAAGGTGGAAGGGCGCAGCAGTTTCAGACCGGGCTTATGGGAGTTGTCAGCGGCGTGGCAGATATGGAGCAGTATTCAGATGCTACCAGGCTTTTGAGCGTTGCAGATGCGAATGAGGAGGTACTGGCAGGACTCAGTAAAGTGGACAGAAAGGAGATCCACAGGGCATCCATCACACAGGGAACGAAGACGGCCGGAGAGCTTGGCTATTATGCACAGCAGACGGTGTATGAGAATCAGATGTCATCGGATGAGTATCATACTCTGCTGCAGATCGTAGAGGCAGAAGCAACAGGCGGGGACGTTATGAGCAAGATGATGGTGGCCGGTGTAGTGCTGAACAGAGTACGTGATTCGCATTTTCCTGACACGATCTGTGAAGTGGTATGGCAGGAGGCACAGTTCCAGCCGACACAGGACGGGCGTATCCACAGCGTTTCTGTTACACCGGAGACAGTGGAGGCGGTTGACAGAGTGCTTCAGGGAGAAGATTATTCACAGGGCGCTTTATTCTTTGTTGCACGCAGCTTTGCGGAGCAGGCGAACCTCACCTGGTTTGATTCCAGTCTGGTTCGGATGTTCGAATACGGCGGGCATGAGTACTACACGTTTAAAGAGTACGTGGATAATGTATAAGAAGATGGGAAAAGGCTGTTGTTTTCGTTGCAACAGCCTTTTTCTTATGATATACTCAAGGGCATAAAAAAATATAGTAAAGGATGAGGGAAAATGAATGTAATGTTCAGAAGTACACGTAATGCCGGGAATGTGGTCACGGCTTCGCAGGCAGTGCTCAAGGGACTTGCTGAGGATGGCGGCCTGTATGTGCCGGAGTATATTCCGGGCCTGGATGTTTCGCTGGAGGCACTGGCAGATATGACTTACCATGAGACTGCGTATGCGGTTATGAAGCAGTTTCTGAGCGATTATACAGAGGAGGAGCTGAAGTACTGCATCCGGTGTGCATATGACGAAAAGTTTGATACGCCGGAGATCGTGCCTGTGCATGAGGCGGATGGCGCCTATTACCTGGAGCTGTTCCACGGAGCAACGATCGCATTTAAGGATATGGCTTTGTCGATCCTGCCTTATCTGATGACTACAGCGGCAAAAAAGAATCAGGAGGACAGGGAGATTGTGATCCTGACCGCGACGTCCGGGGATACAGGAAAAGCTGCGTTATCCGGATTTGCAGATGTGCCGGGCACACGGATCCTCGTATTTTATCCAAAAGACGGCGTCAGTGCAGTGCAGGAGAAGCAGATGGTCACACAGAAGGGAGACAATACGTGTGTGATCGGCATCCGGGGCAACTTTGACGATGCGCAGACAGGCGTGAAAAATCTGTTTGGTGATAAAGCGCTTGGCGAGGAGCTGCATCGGGCAGGATTTCGTTTTTCGTCAGCTAATTCGATCAACATCGGGCGTCTGGTGCCGCAGATCGTATATTATGTGTATGCATATGGGCGTCTGCTGAAGCGTCGCGTATTAAAAGCGGGTGAGCCGATGAATGTAGTCGTACCTACCGGTAATTTCGGCAATATCCTGGCAGCGTTTTATGCAAAGAACATGGGGCTTCCGGTGGGGCGGCTGATCTGTGCTTCCAATGAAAACAAAGTGCTGTATGATTTCTTTGAAAGCGGTACATATGACCGGAACAGGGAGTTTGTCCTGACCACCTCGCCGTCGATGGATATTCTGGTTTCGAGCAATCTGGAACGTCTGATCTACCGTGCGGCAGGGGATGATGCGGAGAAAAACGCACAGCTGATGCAGGAGCTTGCCAGCACAGGAGCGTATACTGTGACGCCGCAGATGCGGGAGCGTATGAAGGACTTTTGCGGAGGCTTTGCAACACGTGAGCAGACTGCGCAGGAGATCGGGCGGGTTTATCAGGAGACAGGTTACGTCCTTGACCCGCATACAGCGGTTGCATCGAGTGTGTACCATGCGTACCGGGAAGCACAAAATGATACGACGCCTGCTGTGATCGCAGCTACAGCGAGCCCTTATAAATTTGCGCGCAGCGTCATGGAGGCGATTGACGGGGCGTACGGTCAGATGGATGATTTTGCGCTGATCGATGAGCTTTCAAAGCTGTCCGGCACGGCGGTCCCGCGCGCGATCGAAGAGATCCGGAATGCTCCGGTGCTCCATGACCGGGTGATCGAGAAAGAAGAGATGGAGCAGGCGGTAAAAGAATTTCTGGGAATTGCTTAGGAGGAAGAAAGATGAATACGAGTTCGATTATGGGGCTGATGGATGTGATGATCCTTCTGTGCGGAGTGTACATCCTGTATCTTAGCTTTGTAATGATAAAAACAGGGAAGCTCAAAGAAAATGCGCTGATGCCTAAAGATCTGGAGATGAAAAAATGCAAGGATGTCGCAGGCTTTATCCGGTATATGAGGGCAAAACAGATCATACTGGGCGGACTGGCAGTCATAAGCGGAGCGGTCGGGCTTGCTCAGGATTACGGGAAGCTGAACAGCCCGGTGCTTTATCTGGGCACGATCGTTGTGTTTATCGCGTGTGTTGTGTGGTATTGCGTTGCGGTCAAAAAAGCGTCCAGAGTTTTCTGGTAGAAGGAGGTACATATGAAGCATTTTAAAGAATGGCTGTCAGATTATCTGCGCTACATTCTTTTGTTTCTGGCCGGCGCTCTGTTTGTAGGGATCGTCTGGATCGGAGTCAGAGTGTATCAGAATTATGATTCGTCGACAGCGGGGAAAAATATTGAGATACTGACAGAGAAGGAAACACAGCAGGATAAGGAGCAAAAGCCTGCAAAGGCGGATGCGCAGACAGAGACAGAGCTGCAGACGCAAAAGGAGCAGACAGAAGGGCAGAAGAAGCCGGCGTCCGGGGAGCAGTCTGAGGAGGAGAGTGAGACGCAGACCGGAGTGCAGAAAGAGACAGACGAAAAATCCAAAGATGCGGCGTCACAGGGAGACAGTGACGTAAATACAGATGCAGCTGCGCTCGCAGGACTTTCTGCGGATCAGAATGTCAGCGCTTCGTCAAATGGGGCGCAGCAGTCTGAGACACAGCAGTCCGGGGAGACACAGCCGGCACAGGCAGAAACTCAGCCGGAGACGCAGCCGGTACAGACAGAAACACAGCCGCCGACTGAGGCCCAGCCGGTATATATGACGCTGAACCAGGCATGCAATTTCCGCAGCGGTCCGGGCTATGACTATGAAGTGGTCGCAGAATATTCGGCAGGGACAACGGTAGAATTCCTCGGTATGGTTGAGGGCTGGGCAGAGGTTCAGGTAGACGGGATGATCGGCTATATGGGACGTCAGTTCCTTAGCTGAGAAGTCAAAAAAGCGCGCACAGCGCGAAAAGAATAAAAAAAGAGATGCTGCATTATGCAGGAGGCTATGTTATCTGCAACTCCTTTTGCATAATGCAGCATTTGTTTGTCTGAAGCTTAGTCGCACAGAGCTTCCCACTGCTCATACAGGGCGTCGAGCTCTTCGGTAAGGGCAGCCTTTTCTCTGCCAAGCTCCATGCATTTTGCAACATCAGTAAAGACCTCCTCCTGTGTCAGGAGTGTATCGATCTCGCTGCTGCGTTCTTCCAGCGCGGCGATGCGGTCCTCGGTCTTTTTTAATTCGTTATGGCGTTTGCGCTCCCTTGCCTGCGCTTCCTTCTGACGCGCCCAGTCCTCACGGGAGCCGGAGGACTCCGCAGGGGCTGCGGCAGGCTCAGAAACAGGAGCGTAGATTTTTGTGAGCTCCTCGACCTTTTCCAGATAGTAATCATAGTTGCCGATATAATTGATCAGCGTCTGATTTTTCAGCTCGAGGATACGGGTGGCTGTGCGGTTGATAAAATAACGGTCATGGGAGACGTAGAGCACAGTCCCGGTATAGTTGCGCAGCGCTTCCTCCAGGATCTCTTTGGATGTAATGTCAAGATGGTTCGTCGGCTCATCGAGGATCAGGAAGTTTGCCTGTGAGAGCATCAGCTTTGCCAGAGAAAGTCTGCCGCGCTCACCGCCGCTTAGATCACGTACACGCTTAAATACATCATCCCCGGTAAAGAGGAAGGAAGCCAGGACGTTGCGGATCTGAGTCCCGGTCATATCTGGATAGACGTCAGAGATTTCTTCTATGAGTGTTTTATCCATGTGCAGGAGCTGGTGCTCCTGATCGTAGTAACCGATATGTACCTTGCTGCCAAGTGTGAACGTGCCGCTGTCGGCAGGCTCCAGCTCGTTGAGGATTTTCAGGATGGTCGTCTTTCCGGTGCCGTTGTCGCCGATGATCGCGATCCGTTCTCCGCGGCTGACGGTGAAGCAGAGATCGGAAAACAGCGGGTTTCCCGGGAAGGATTTTGAGAGGTGCTCTACTTTGAGCACATCGTTGCCGCTTGTGACCTGTGGAGAAAAGTGCAGGTGCATATCTGTGCGGATCTCAGAGGGCTTGTCGAGCACCTCGATTTTCTCAAGCATTTTTTCACGGCTTTCTGCACGCCGGATGGATTTTTCCCGATTGAAGGACTTCAGCTTTGCAATGACAGCCTCCTGGTGTCGGATCTCCTGCTGCTGATTCAGGTATGCTTTCCATGCAGTTTCGCGAAGCTGCGCTTTTTTTTCGGCATAGTCGGAGTAATTGCCGGAAAAAGAAGAGATCCATCCGTTGTCGAGCTCGATGATCTTGGAGGCAACACGGTTGAGGAAATAGCGGTCATGTGCAACGATCAGGACGGCCCCGCTGTAGCCAAGCAGGTATGTCTCCAGCCAGGCAATAGAGGTAAGATCAAGGTGGTTGATCGGCTCGTCCAGCAGCAGGACGTCCGGCGCGGACAGCAGCAGTCTGCCGAGCGCCACACGTGTTTTCTGACCGCCGGATAGTGTGCAGATCTGCTTGGAAAATTCGTCCTCGGTAAAGCCCAGACCTTTTAAGACACCAGTCACCTCACTCTGGACGGCGTAGCCGTTTTGATGCTCAAACTCTGTTGAGACGCGGTTGTACTGCTCCATCAGGTTCTGGAGCTTTTCTCCTTCGAGATGCTTCATTTCCAGTTCCATGGCGCGCAGTCTGCGCTCCATCTGCAGCACCTCCTCTTTTACACAAAGCAGCTCTTCATAGATCGTAGCCGTGCTGTTTACGTCCTGGTGCTGTTTGAGATATCCGAGGGTTCTGCCCTTTGAGAGTGTTATGGTACCGGAGTCCGGAGCGGATTCCCCGGCGATCATGCGCAGCAGTGTCGTTTTCCCTGCTCCGTTGATGCCTACAATAGCAGCCTTTTCGTGTTCCTCCAGGTGAAAGGACCCGCCTTTTATGATGACATCAGTTCCGAATGATTTTACTATATTTTGACATGAAAGTATCATAGCTGTTCTCCTTTTGAAAGTTCTATTTTATTATAACGAAAAAAAGAAAAAAGACAATATCTAAAGTGAACCTGTGCAGCATCTGATCCGAGTTCTGATCTGAGCGGAGGGCAGAACTGTTTTTTTGGGGAAACCGGGTAGTGAAAACCGTGCGCACTGTCATTGACAGAAAAATCACAATTTAGTATAATATTTTTGATATTTCCGAACGGATGATGCGCGGTCTGAAACGTGGCGGCGCTATCGTGCACAAAGAGAAAAGGGGTGAAAATGTGGACGAACATTCTATTCCAAAAGTCGTGATAAAGAGATTGCCCCGGTATTACCGGTATCTGGGGGATCTGCTTGAAGCAAATGTAGAGCGTATCTCGTCAAATGAGCTAAGTGATATGATGCACGTGACAGCCTCTCAGATACGTCAGGATCTGAACAACTTCGGAGGCTTCGGACAGCAGGGATACGGCTATAATGTCAAGTATCTTTACAGTGAGATCGGGAGGATCCTGGGGCTTGACCAGGTCTACAATATGATCATCGTGGGAGCCGGAAATCTCGGACAGGCGCTTGCGAACTATGTGAATTTTGAAAAAAGCGGGTTTGTGGTAAAGGGTATTTTTGACGTGAACCCTACGCTGCGGGGAGTATCGGTGCGAGGGATCGAGATACGTATGGTCGATGAGCTGCCGGTATTTATCCGTGAAAATGAGATAAAGATCGCGGCGCTGACGCTCCCGAAGACAGGGGCGGAGGAGGTGGCGCCGGTACTTGTAGAAAGCGGTGTGCGGGCGATCTGGAATTTTGCTCATACGGATCTGCAGCTTCCGAAAAACGTTGTTGTCGAAAATGTCCATCTCTCAGAAAGTCTGATGCAGCTTTCCTATAATCTGAACCATCTGGAGAAAAAGAAATAGGCATATCGCAGGAAAAAAAGGGGCAAACAGGTCGGCAGGTCACAGGATCGGTCGGCCTTAACATTTGGAAAGGAGCTTCCATGGAATTTTTGTTAAATGCAGCGCAGATGAGACAGTATGATCATGATACGATCCACAGAGTCGGCATCGGATCGCTGGTCCTTATGGAGCGGGCTGCACTGTGCACGGTAGAAGAGATGCACCGGTTTGGCTGTGACCTGAGCAGTGTGCTCGTCGTCTGCGGCTCCGGCAATAATGGAGGGGACGGCTTTGCGGTGGCGAGACTGCTCGACGCGCAGGGGATACCGGTCCGTGTCGCTTTTGCGGGCAGGGAAGCATCCATGTCCGAAGAGACACGGATACAAAGGCAGATATGTGAAAACTGCGGAATAAAAATCAGCAGTAATTACATGGAACATGAATATACTACTATAGTAGACGCAGTTTTCGGCATCGGGCTTTCGCGCGATATCGAAGGAGCGTATGCACAGGTCATCGACTGGATCAATAAACAGGATGCCTGCATTGTATCGGTCGATATTCCAAGCGGCGTCGGGGCGGACACCGGAAGGATCATGGGGACCGCGATCCAGGCGGATCTGACGGTGAGTTTTGCTTACCGGAAGCTTGGACATGTGCTGTATCCCGGCACGCAGAACTGCGGAAGCGTTGTGTGCAGGGATATTGGGATCACTGCAGGGCGGTTTCACAGCGGTATCCCTTCTGTGTTTACCTATACGAGGGAGGATCTTGCAGGCATTGCTCCGAGAAAACCGTATTCTAACAAAGGGACGTACGGAAAGGTGCTTCTGATCGCGGGAAGTGAAGGGATGAGCGGCGCTTCCTGCCTTGCGGCAGAAGCGGCCTACAGAAGCGGCAGTGGTCTGGTGCGCGTGTTTACGCAAAAGAGCAGCAGGCAGGCAGTCCAGCTTTATCTGCCGGAGGCAGTTGTTTCGGTATGGGAGTCGGAGCATGCTCTGCCGGAGGGACTTTCAGATGCGCTTTCCTGGGCAGATGTAGTAGGCATCGGACCCGGGCTCGGCACAGGATTTGTACAGGAGCGGATGCTGGAATACGTGCTTGAGCACTGTGCGGGTCCGCTTGTGATCGATGCAGACGGGCTGAACCTGCTGGCAGGGCGTATGGAGCTTTTGTACGGCGCAAAGGCAACGGTGATACTGACGCCTCATATTGGCGAGATGATGCGGCTGGCAGGCTGTGAAAAAGAGGAGATACTGGATGATATTATCTGCTTTGCCAGATCGTTTGCGCAGCAGTACGGCGTGATCTGTGCGCTGAAGGATGCCCGTACGGTGGTTTCGGATGGGAAAAAGGCGTACGTGAATACGTCCGGCAACAGCGGGATGGCTGTGGGCGGCTCCGGAGATGTCCTTACAGGTGTGATCTGCGGGCTTCTGGCCCAGCATATGCCTGCGTTTGAAGCGGCCTCACTGGGGGTATACCTGCATGGACTGGCAGGGGATGCTGCGAGGGAAAAGAGAGGCGCATACGGGATGATCGCGAGGGATATTTCAGAAGAGATCGGTTTTGTATTAAAGCAGGTGGAAGATCAGAGGTTTGACTGACGAGGGGGGATTCGAGATGAACGGAAGGATCACTGCGTATATAGACATGGATGCGATCGCGCAGAATTTTTGCAGTATGAAAAAAAATCTGTGCGGAAGCGCCAGGCTGATGGCAGTTGTAAAAACAGACGGATACGGGCATGGCGCAGTGCCGATCGCAAAACTGGCAGAGAGCTATGATTACATATGGGGCTTTGCGGTAGCAACGGTGCAGGAGGCAAAAAGCCTGCGGGAGGCGGGGATCACAAAGCCGGTGCTGATACTGGGCTACGCGTTTGAAGAGGATTATGCATGGATGGCGGCGCATGGCGTCCGTCCGTCTGTGTTCTCCTGCGAAATGGCGCAGCAGTTTGCTCGTGCGGCAGGAGCGTGCGGCGTCTGCGCACCGGTGCATATCGCTGTGGATACAGGGATGTCGCGCATTGGCGTTTCGGATGATGCAAAGGGAGCTGATCTGGCAAAGCGGATCGCAGGATTTAAGGAGCTTACTGTGGAGGGCGTGTTCACACATTTTGCAAAAGCAGATGAGGCGGATAAGGATTTTACGCAGGAACAGATCCGCCGCTTCACTGGCTTTTGCGATACGCTGGAAGCAGCGGGCGTGCACGGGTTTATGCGCCACTGCTCCAACAGCGCCGGGATACTGGAGATCCCGGAGGCACATATGGATATGGCGCGGGCCGGGATCACGATCTACGGGATCTATCCGTCGGAGGAGGTAGACAGGAGCCGGATGAAGCTTGTGCCGGCGATGTCCCTGAAATCGCACATTATCCACTTAAAGACCATACAGCCGGGTACGCACGTAAGCTATGGCGGAACCTTTACCGCGAAAAGACAGACTGTCGTCGCGACAGTTCCGGTCGGCTACGGGGACGGATATCCGAGAAGCCTAAGCGGCAGGGGCAGTGTCCTGATCAATGGAAGACGCGCGCCGATCCTGGGCAGGATCTGCATGGATCAGTTTATGGTTGATGTGACCGATATCCCCGCACAGCTGTTTGATGAGGTGACGCTTCTGGGACGCGACGGAAAAGAGGGGATCACGCTGGAAGAGCTTGACCGGGATTCCGGGCGTTTCCCGTATGAATTCGTCTGCAATATCGGCAAGCGTGTGCCGCGCGTGTATACGGGAGGCAGCCGGGAGACCGGGCGATAGGATTTTTGCTTTCGGGACTGCAAAAACAGGATAACCATAGTGAATATACAGAAGAAACAGGGAGATACTTAAGGTAATGAAGTGAAAAAATCCTTGTATCGGAGTGTGAATGGTGTGGTTATTAAAAGAGGAGATATTTTTTATGCAGATTTAAGACCAGTTGTCGGATCAGAGCAGGGCGGTATACGTCCGGTGCTGATCATCCAGAATGACATTGGAAACCGGCACAGTCCGACGGTGATCTGTGCGGCGATCACATCAAAGATGAATAAGGCGAAGCTGCCGACCCATGTGGAGATAGAAGCCGGAAAGTATGAGATCGTAAAGGATTCTGTGATCCTTCTGGAGCAGCTGCGTACGATCGACAAAAGGCGGCTGAAGGACCGCGTGTGCCATCTGGATATGGAACTGCTTTCGCGCGTGGACCGGGCGCTTCAGGTCAGCCTGGAGCTGCTTACATAGTCTCCGGGATTTCAAAACTTGACGAATGAAAGCGAAAATGATATATTGAGATAACGTACCTGAGGATACAATAGGGGCAAAAGGAGAGTAATATACTTTATGGACAGTGACACGGGCAGTATAATAGGTGCTGTCGTTCTGGCAGCGCTGCTGCTGATTGACTTTATTATGACATCATTTGCCGCCGCAGTCGATGCGGCGTCAGATGCCGAACTGGAAGAAGCGTTTGAGGAGGCCGGACGGCCGTCCGGGGCGATCCTGCAGGTGAAGAGCCATATGGGGATGCTTTCGCATACGATATGGCTGCTGCATGTGGTGATCTGTACGGGCGCAGGAGCTGTCTGCATCCATTTTGTGCGCGGACGTGTGCAATGGGCAGTGCTGGCGCTTTTGATGGTGCTGGTTTATCTTGCCGGATATTCTCTGCCGGAGATGTCCGGGCGGAAAAATCCGACGCGCACAGTCGTACGCAGATATGCGTTTGCACATAAGGTCATGACAGTACTGAGGCCTTTTACATATGTGATGACTGTTCTTTCCAATCTCTGCATCCGGCTGTTTGGCATTGATCCGCAGTCTCTGGAGCAGGAGGTGACAGAGGACGAGATCATCACGATGGTCAATGAAGGTCATGAGCAGGGTGTGTTTAATGCCAGCGAGGCTGAGATGATCCAGAATATCTTTGAACTGGATGATAAAAAAGCCGGCGATATCATGACACACCGGAAAAATATTATTGCTTTGAGCGGCGCCATGAATCTGCACGATGCGATCAGCTTTATGGTAGGCGAGTCCGTATCGCGTTTTCCGGTATATGAGGACAGTGTCGACAATATCCTTGGTGTGATCCACTTCCGGGATGCCATGAAGTTCCATACTATGGGGACGTACGATGACTGGCTGATCAGGGATATCAGCGGGCTTGTGCGAAGCGTGCGTTATATTCCGCAGACGCGGGGGATCGACGTGCTGTTCCGCAATATGCAGGCAGAAAAGCTGCAGATGGTCATTGTCGTGGATGAGTACGGGCAGACGGCCGGACTGGTCACGATGGAGGATATTCTGGAGGAGATCGTCGGAAATATCCAGGATGAATATGACAACGAGCTTCCGCTCATTCATGAAGAGTCGCAGGGCACTTATCTGATGGACGGTATGGCGCCGCTTGATGAGGTGACGCAGACGCTTGGCTTTTTGCTTGAGGAAGCAGATCAGGATTACGGTACCTTAAACGGACTTTTGATCTCGCGGCTTGACCGGATCCCGGCGGACGGAGAGCAGGCGGAGGTCGTGGCATACGGCTATCTGTTCCAGATCATGAGTGTGAAAAATAAAATGATCTGTTCTGTACGGATCACAAAATATAAAGAAGAGGAGTGACATTTGAGTTATGTCAGGACATTCAAAATTTGCAAATATCAAACACAAAAAGGAAAAAAATGATGCGGCAAAGGGCAAGATTTTTACGATCATCGGCCGTGAGATCGCAGTAGCAGTAAAAGAGGGCGGATCAGACCCGGCAAACAACAGCCGTCTGCGCGATATCATCGCAAAGGCAAAAGCGAACAATATGCCCAACGATACGATCGAGAGAGGCATCAAGAAGGCGGCGGGAGAGCTTGGAGCCGTCAACTATGAGTATGTTACATATGAGGGGTACGGACCGAACGGCATCGCGATCATCGTAGATGCGCTGACGGACAATAAAAACCGTACGGCCTCCAATGTCAGAAATGCCTTCACAAAGGGAAGCGGAAGCATTGGTACGCAGGGCTGTGTCTCCTATATGTTTGATCAGAAAGGGCAGATCATCATTGACAAGGAAGAATGCGACATGGAAGCGGATGATCTGATGATGATGGCACTGGATGCGGGGGCAGAGGATTTCTCTGAGGAGGAAGACAGCTTTGAGATCCTGACCTCTCCGGATGATTTCAGCACGGTCCGTCAGGCTCTGGAGGAGCAGGGAGTGCCGATGGCGTCCGCAGAAGTGACGATGATCCCGCAGACCTATGTAGCGCTTACGGATGAGACTGCATTAAAGCAGCTCAACAGGACGCTCGATCTTCTTGATGAGGATGATGACGTACAGGCGGTTTATACCAACTTGGAGGAATAATCAGGATGAATTACTATCTGACCGGAATTGAAGGAATGCCAAAGCTGCTGGATGGCTGCGCAGAGCCGCTGAAATATTTCAAGCGGAATGTTTATCCGGATGCGTTCCGGAGGATGTATCAGGAGCATGTCGCGACATTTGATGCAATTGAAAACGGATACAATTCCGTGATCGACAAGGAGCAGTTCCTTATCAACATGGCGGATGCACTGACGGCGCATGCAGTCGAAAAGATGAATGCGTGCAGCCGGAAAAACAGCAGAGAACAGATGCAGATGGATCTCAATATGACCATGGCTGTTTTTGTGATCCCGATGGTACTCGAGTATAAAGGAAACTCGTCAAAGCCGCTTGCGGAAAAGCTTCTGGAAGCCTGGAAGCGGGAGTTTCCGAAATCAAATCTTCAGGCTGCTGATTTCGATTATATCGAAAAAGGTTTCCACAAGAAATTCTGCTATATCACAACAGCGGTATGCGAGTCTTTCGGAAAGAGCGACGACTGCTATGAGCTGACGCTCCTGCGTGACTACCGGGATACGTATCTTGCATCGCTTCCGGATGGACAGGAGCTGATCGGAGAGTATTACGATGTGGCGCCTACGATCGTCAAGCATATCAATCAGCAAAAGGATCCGGCGGGGATCTACCGCCTGATCTGGAAGGAGTACCTGGCTCCGTGTATCGAGATGATCGAGGATGACAGGCTGGAGGACTGCAGGGAGCATTATGAAGAGATGGTCCGCCATCTGTCAGATGAATATTTTATCCAGTAGGATGTGATCCGTCCGTGTCGGGCAGGACGAAAGCGTATGCTTTGGGGAGCCCTGATGCGGATGGATTTTTTGATTTTTGCGTATGAATTGTCCGGAATCGGAAATACTCAGTAAGAGTATGAAATATATTGTAAGGAGGGCACCATGGGGCAGACAAATCAGGCGCAGAAAAAGCAACCGGGAGGAGCAGAGGATCGGCGTGAGGAAAAGCGGGAGGAACAAAAAGAGCAAAGAGAATCCATCAGGGAGACGGGAGAGATGTCTCTTAGCCACAATATCCATCTGCTCAGTGTGATCGGGGAGATTGAAGGACACGAATGTCTCTCGGCAAATGCAAAGACAACGAAGTATGAGCATGTACTTCCGCGGCTGGCGGCGATCGAGGACAATCCGGAAATAGAAGGACTTTTGATCCTGCTCAATACAGTAGGAGGCGATGTCGAGGCCGGACTTGCGATCGCAGAAATGATCGCTTCTTTGAGCAAACCGAAAGTATCTCTTGTTCTTGGCGGCAGCCATTCGATCGGTGTGCCGATCGCAGTTTCCACAGACTATTCTTTTATTGTAAAGACAGGGACAATGGTGATCCATCCGGTACGTATGAGCGGAACGGTCATCGGAGCGCCGCAGACGTATGATTATTTTCAGCAGATGCAGGATCGGATACTGGGCTTTATTTCGGATCATTCGCGGGCAACCAGAGAACGCCTGGAGGAGCTGATGCTGGATACCGGGATTTTGACGAAGGACCTGGGGACGATCCTGGTCGGAGAAGATGCGGTAAAGGAGGGACTGATCGACGAGACCGGAGGGATCAGTGATGCACTTTGCAAGCTGCACCACATGATCGAGGCAGGGTGAGACACCCTGCCAAAATACTGCCTTTTGAAAAAACCTTGTTTCAGGCAGAAGAACATGATAGAATAAAAAACAGACAACGAAAATATATGATTTGGAGGAAGCTATGACACTGATAGAATCAATTTTACTTGGTATCGTGCAGGGGATTACAGAGTTCCTTCCGGTGAGCAGTTCCGGACACCTCGCTATCCTGCAGAATATTTTTAATGTAGAGACGGGGGGCAGTATGCTTTTTGATATCATGCTCCACCTCGGTACACTGGTGGCCGTGTTTGTCGTGTATCGCAAAGATATCTGGAGTATGATAAAGGAAGCGGTCCTGATGTTTGCAGACATATGCATAAATCTGAAAACCTTTATCCTGAACAGGATACATAAAACATCGTTAAAATACAGAAAGATCGTACACAACAGCTACCGTAAATTTGTAGTGCTCGTGATCGTATCGACAATTCCGACCGGACTGATCGGCGTGCTCGGAAAGGATCTGATCACACAGGCCAGCGAGACGCTTCTGATCCCGGGGCTGTGTCTGCTGATCACGGGTGTGCTCCTGCTGATCGCAGATCTGGCAAAGGAAGGGAAAAAGAAGCCAAAGGAGGTCAGCTATAAAAGCGGACTGATCATCGGAGCGGCACAGGGACTTGCGACACTTCCGGGACTTTCCCGTTCCGGGACAACGATCGCGACCTGCATTCTGTGCGGCCTTGACCGGAGATTTGCTGTGAAGTATTCTTTTATTTTATCGATTCCGGCAATCCTCGGCGCAGCAGTGCTGGAGATCAAGGATGTGATCGCAGAGCCGATCGAGATGGGGCAGATTGGGATCTATGCAGTCGGCGCTCTTTTTTCCGCGGCAGTCGGCTATATCTGCATCAAGACCATGCTGGTCATCGTGCGCAACAAAAAGTTTAAGTATTTTGCATACTACTGCTTCGCAGTGGGGATCGTGGCAGTTGCAGGACATTTTCTGATCTGAGAGATGCCGCATGTCATGTAGAATGAAAAGTTAGAGGGGACGTAAAATTGGCATCAAACGCAACAAAGAAAAAGACTACAACAGCGAAGAAGGGCACAGCTACCGCAAAGGGCGGCGCAGCAGGAAAAAGTACCGGGACCGGAAAGAGCAGTACCGCAGCGAAAAAAAGCACAGGAACCAGAAAGAGCGGTACAGCAGTGAAACAGACGGCTGCTTCCGTTCGGGAGGCAGGACCGTCAAAGAGCACAGGGAAGACGGCAAAGCGTACCCGGTCAGGAGAAAGCCGTCCTGCAAAGCTGACCAGAGTCGAGCAGCAGACAGCCGGCATATCGCCTGATCGGGAACAGACAAATCCGCTGATCGTGAGGGAGGCTGTGCTGTGGCTGATCCTTGCAGTCTGTATTTTGTTATATATCAGTTATTTTGGCATCGGGGGTTATCTTGGAGAGGTGATCTCCGATGTCAGTTTTGGTGTGTTCGGGATCACGGCATACGCGTTTCCGGTGATCGTATTTGTGGCAGCTGCATTTCTGATATCAAATAGAGGCAGCCGCATCGCATCTGTGAAATGCCTGTCTGCACTCGGACTGTACATCTGTATCTGCGGTGTTGCAGCGCTGTTTGTATATGGAGAGGAGCCGCATGCCACCGCGGCACAGCTGTATGAGTTCTGCGCTTCTAAAAAAACAGGGGGCGGAGTGATCGGCGGTACGATCTGCAGCCTGCTGCAGCCTGCCCTGGGCGTGGCAGGAACGGGGATCCTGCTCCTGGTTCTGATGATCGTATTTTTTGTGCTGACAACACAGAAATCCCTGATGCGTTTTGTCAGAAATAAAAGCAGCCGGGTATATCGCTCGGCAAGGGAATCCTCTGCCAGAAGGCGCGAGGCGCATCGCAGGGAGATGGAAGAGTGGCAGGAGGAGGAAGCGTACCGCAGGCACCATCCGGTGGTAGTGCGGGACAATGTGAGAAATGCGCAGGCGCCCGGGGAGGACAGGGCAGATGAGACGGCCTGTCAGGAGCAGCCGCAGCAAAATGTCATGGCACAGGAAAAGGGCCACAGAGGCGGCAGACAGCAGGTACGCACAGAGATCGACGTGCCGGTCCTGTTTCCGGTCCAGGGGCGTGAGAGCCGTACCGGGCATAAGGTCTGCGGCGTGACAATGGATACGAAGATCGTCGGCAGTCCGGAGAGCGTTGGGGCAGAGATCCATGAGATCATGCCCGGACACCTGGATGGCGGCCGCAGTATGCGCATGGACGCTTCGCCGGAGAAAGGGACCTCCTATATTGATCTGGAGCAGCTGACTGCAGACATGCAGACGGATGAGAAAGCGGATGATATGGGGCTTGAGCTTTACAGCGAGCGTATGCCGCTGCATATTGAGGGGATCCATACACAGCAGCAGGAGGAAGCAGGCGGCGGACAGGAAGAGCTGCCATACCGCGAACCGCACGCGGTGCAACCATCTCAGGAAGCGCAGGCGGCGGAGCAGGTGAGAAAAGCACCGGAAAGCAGAGAAAAGGTTTCTGAGGTATCCGAAGAAGACAGGAAAGAGCAGGAGGAGGCAGCCCGGCCGATGGCGCCGAAAAAGAATCCACGCTCCTCAAAGGAGGAGATCGAGGAGGGGATCGCCAGTGTGCAGGCTGAGATGGAAAAAGCGGCAGAGGCAGTAAAGCCGGAATACGTATTCCCGCCGCTGGATCTTCTAAAGCGCGGCAGCAGTAAATCAAGTGCGGGGCAGGAACAGGAGATACGAAAGACAGCGGCGAAGCTGCAGCAGACGCTTGAGAGCTTTGGCGTGCGTGTGACAGTAACAAATGTAAGCTGCGGACCGAGCGTGACCCGCTATGAGCTTTTGCCGGAACAGGGAGTAAAGGTCAGCCGCATTGTCTCACTTGCCGATGATATCAAGCTGAATCTTGCGGCAGCCGATATTCGTATTGAAGCGCCGATCCCCGGAAAGGCAGCCGTCGGTATTGAGGTGCCAAATACAGAGAACAGCGCTGTGGCGCTGCGTGATCTGCTGGAATCAAAGGAATTCAGAAAGCATCCGTCAAAGCTGGCGTTTGCCACGGGAAAGGATATCGCCGGAAAGGTTGTTGTCTCCGATATTGCGAAGATGCCTCATCTGCTGATCGCAGGAGCCACAGGATCCGGTAAGTCCGTCTGCATCAATACGCTGATCATGAGTATCCTGTACAAGGCAAAGCCGGAAGAGGTCAAACTGATCATGATCGACCCGAAGGTCGTAGAGCTGAGTGTATATAATGGGATCCCGCATCTTTATATCCCGGTTGTGACAGACCCAAAGAAAGCGGCAGGTGCGCTTAACTGGGGGGTTGCGGAGATGACGGACCGGTACAACAAATTCGCAGAGCTTGGTGTGCGCGATCTGAAGGGATATAATAAAAAGATCGAGGATATTCAGGATATAGAAGATGACAAGAAGCCGCAGAAGCTTCCGCAGATCATTATCATCGTGGATGAGCTTGCGGATCTGATGATGGTGGCTCCGGGCGAGGTGGAGGATTCTATCTGCCGCCTGGCACAGCTTGCGCGTGCGGCGGGGATCCATCTGATCATCGCGACACAGCGTCCGTCTGTAAATGTCATCACCGGACTGATCAAGGCAAATATGCCTTCGCGTATTGCCTTTTCGGTGACGTCAAGCGTCGATTCCCGTACGATCATTGATATGGGAGGGGCGGAAAAGCTGCTTGGAAAAGGAGACATGCTGTTTTATCCGCAGGGCTATCAGAAGCCGGCCAGAGTGCAGGGGGCGTTTGTTTCAGATGAAGAAGTCTCTGATGTGGTAGATTTTCTGAAAAACAAAAATACAGATCCGTCTTACCGTGCGGACATAGAAGCTCAGATCGCGAAGGTCCAGCACAGTGCGGCCGCAGCAAGAGGCGAGGAGGATACGGATGCGCTGTTTGCGGATGCGGGTAAATTTATTATCGAAAAAGATAAAGCTTCCATCGGTATGCTGCAGCGTGTGTTCAAAATCGGCTTTAACCGTGCGGCCCGGATCATGGATCAGCTAAGCGAGGCGGGAGTTGTGGGGCCGGAAGAGGGAACAAAGCCCCGGAAGATTTTGATGTCTGCAGAGGAATTTGAAAATTATCTCGAAGAAAACTGACAAATGTCTGATTTTCCCGTTGAATTTTCCCGTCTGTTGTTTTATACTGAATGAAATATGACCTGCGTGATTTACAGCGCGCAGTACAAAGGCAGGGTTTCCCTGCTATAAACAATATGGAGGTATACGAATGTACAAGATTTTGAAAGCAGGAAAGCTTGCGGGCAATATCTATGAGATGGTTGTCGAAGCTCCGCGAGTTGCAAAGCGCTGCCTGCCGGGACAGTTTATTATTGTCAAGATGGATGAAGTCGGTGAGAGGATCCCGCTTACGATCTGCGACTATGACAGAGAGGCCGGCACAATCACGATCGTATTCCAGCCGATCGGTGCTTCTACAGAGAAGTTTGCTACACTGAAGACGGGAGATTCCTTCCGCGATTTCGTAGGTCCGCTCGGACAGCCGTCAGAGCTGTGTCTGGAGAAAGAGCTGGAGGAGACAAAAAAGAAAAAGATTCTTTTTGTTGCCGGCGGTGTAGGTACTGCACCGGTATATCCGCAGGTAAAATGGCTGCATGAGCATGGCGTTGAGGCTGATGTTATCATCGGAGCCAAGACAAAGGACCTCGTGATCATGGAGGATAAGTTCAAAGAGGTGGCAGGAAATCTCTACATCACCACCGATGACGGTTCCTACGGCAGAAGCGGTATGGTCACAAAAGTTATTGATGATCTGATCACAAACGAAGGAAAGACATACGACTGGTGTGTATCCATCGGACCGATGATCATGATGAAATTCTGCTGCCTGACAACGAAAAAATACAATCTGAAGACGATCGTCAGCATGAACCCGATCATGGTGGACGGCACAGGCATGTGCGGAGCATGTCGTGTGGTAGTCGGCGATGAAGTGAAGTTTGCCTGCGTGGATGGGCCGGAGTTTGACGGTCATCTGATCGATTTCGACGCTGCGATGAAGAGACAGGCAATGTACAAGACAGAGGAAGGCAGAGCGCTTCTGAAGCTGCGTGAGGGAGATACTCATCACGGCGGATGCGGCAATTGCGGAGGTGACGAATAATGGCAGACGTATTAAAGAAGGTTCCTGTAAGAGAGCAGGATCCGCAGGTGAGAGCGACAAATTTTGACGAGGTATGCCTTGGCTATAATAAAGAAGAAGCAATGGAAGAAGCTGCGCGCTGCTTAAATTGCAAAAATGCAAAATGTATCGAGGGATGCCCGGTAAATATCAATATCCCGGCATTTATCAAGGAAGTAAAAGAAGGAAAATTCGAGGATGCCTACAAGGTGATCTCCGAGTCCAGTGCACTTCCGGCAATCTGCGGCCGTGTCTGTCCGCAGGAGAGCCAGTGTGAGGGAAAATGTATCCGCGGCATCAAAGGCGAGGCTGTTTCTATTGGAAAGCTGGAGCGCTTTGTTGCTGACTGGGCAAGAGAGAACGGGATCAAACCGCCTGCTCCCGAGAACAGGACAGGACGCAAGGTGGCAGTGATCGGTTCCGGTCCTGCAGGACTTACCTGCGCCGGTGATCTCGCAAAGTATGGCTATGATGTGACGATCTTTGAGGCGCTTCATGAGCCGGGCGGAGTGCTTGTATACGGTATTCCGGAGTTCCGTCTTCCGAAGCTTGACGTGGTCGCAAAGGAAGTGGAAAATGTAAAATCTCTCGGTGTAAAGATCGAGACAAATGTCATCATTGGCAAGTCTATTACAATTGATGAGCTGATGGATGAGGAAGGATTTGAGGCGGTATTTATCGGTTCCGGCGCAGGACTTCCGATGTTTATGGGTATTCCGGGAGAGACTGCAAAGGGTGTATTCTCTGCGAATGAGTACCTGACCAGAAATAACCTGATGAAAGCTTTCCGTGAGGATTATGATACACCGATCGTACACGGCAAAAAGGTAGCAGTAGTCGGCGGCGGAAACGTTGCAATGGACGCTGCAAGAACAGCGCTGCGTCTCGGTGCAGAAGTACATATCGTATACCGCAGAAGTGAGGCAGAGCTTCCGGCCCGTGCAGAAGAGGTTCATCACGCAAAGGAAGAGGGGATCATTTTTGATCTTCTGACAAATCCAAAGGAGATCCTCGTAGATGAGAACGACAGCGTATGCGGTATCCGCTGCATCCGCATGGAGCTTGGCGAGCCGGATGCATCCGGAAGAAGACGTCCGGTAGAGATCCCGGGATCTGAGTTTGACATTGATGTTGACACTGTGATCATGTCACTGGGTACGTCACCGAACCCGCTGATCTCCTCTACCACGATCGGACTGGATGTAAATAAGAGAAAATGCATCGTGGCAGATGATACGACAGGCCAGACCTCAAAGGACGGCGTGTTTGCAGGCGGCGATGCTGTGACAGGAGCGGCTACCGTTATCCTGGCTATGGGCGCCGGAAAGGCTGCAGCAAAGGGAATCCATGAGTTCCTGAGTGCAAAGAACTAAACAAACGCAACCGCATCCGGACAAAGACAGATGGCAGCGCAGGGGCACTGACCGTGATCTTTGCCCGGATGTTTTTTGTGGGAAAGGAATCTGCCTATGATTACAGTATTTAACAGAGAAAGCATTTATATCGGTACAGATATGCGCAGATTTTCAAAGATACGTGATATTCTTGCATGTGAAGGGATCGATTACACTTACAAGGTGTCGAATCCCATGGATAAATGGGCCGCGCCCGGAGCAGGCACGATGCGCAGCCGTATGGGAGGGTTCGCAGCTGAAGATACGTATGAGGTGTTTGTACATAAAAAGGATTACGAGAAGGCGAAATATGTGCTGCGGGAGCATGGAGTATGAAGATTACAGTTCTGACAGTAGGAAAAATCAAGGAAAAATATCTGCGGGACGGGATCGCTGAATATGCAAAGAGGCTTGGACGGTACTGCCGCCTGGAGATCCTCGAGGTGGCGGATGAAAAGACGCCGGATCAGGCGTCTGCCGCACAGGAAGCTCAGATCAGGCGGACCGAGGGAGAGCGGCTCCTGCGCTATATCAAAGACGGAGATTACGTGATCGCACTTGCGATCAACGGTCATATGCCGGACTCGGTGGAGCTCTCAAAGGAGCTTGACCGTCTTGGCGTGCAGGGAAAAGGGCATCTGGTCTTTGTGATCGGCGGATCGCTGGGACTTTCCGACGAGGTGCTGGACCGGGCAGATGATCGTCTGAGTTTTTCAAAAATGACCTTTCCGCACCAGCTGATGCGGATGATACTGCTTGAGCAGCTGTACCGCAGCTTCCGGATCAGCAGGGGAGAGCCGTACCACAAATAACATCCGGCGCTGCGGGATCTCAAAACGGCGGAGAGAAAAAAGACAGAAAAAGACAAAAAACTGTACAAAATCTGCAAATCAGCTCTTGCAGTTATAACGGTTATCCTGTATAATATTCGGGATAACTGTAAGTACTATATACAAAATGGAGGAGTAAGGATGTCCCAGAGAAAAGATATTAAAAAAGTACTGATCATCGGTTCCGGCCCGATCATTATCGGACAGGCTTGTGAATTTGATTATTCAGGAACTCAGGCGTGCAAGGCTCTTAGAAATTTAGGTTATGAAATTGTATTAGTAAATTCTAATCCGGCTACGATCATGACGGATCCGGAAACGGCCGACGTGACTTATATTGAGCCGCTTAATGTAGAACGAATTGAACAGATCATCGCAAAGGAAAGACCAGATGCTTTATTGCCGAATCTTGGCGGACAGTCCGGTCTTAATTTATGTTCAGAATTAGCGCAGGCAGGTGTGCTGGAAAAGTATAACGTAGAGGTGATCGGTGTTCAGGTAGATGCGATCGAGCGCGGTGAGGATCGTATTGAGTTTAAAAAGACAATGGAGAGTCTCGGGATCGAGATGGCAAGGAGCGAGGTCGCATACTCGGTGGATGAGGCGCTTGCGATCGCTGACCGCCTTGGCTATCCGGTCGTACTGCGTCCGGCTTATACGATGGGCGGAGCCGGCGGCGGTCTGGTATATAATGTAGAAGAGCTGAAAACGGTATGTGCGCGCGGACTGCAGGCAAGTCTCGTCGGACAGGTTCTGGTGGAGGAATCGATCCTTGGCTGGGAGGAGCTCGAGCTTGAGGTAGTGCGTGACGCGGACAACAACATGATCACTGTCTGCTTCATTGAGAATATTGATCCGCTCGGTGTACATACAGGAGATTCCTTCTGTTCCGCGCCGATGCTGACGATCCCGGAGAACGTGCAGAAGCGTCTTCAGGAAAAGTCCTATAAGATCGTTGAGTCGATCCAGGTAATCGGCGGTACAAATGTACAGTGGGCGCATGATCCGAAGACAGACCGTGACATTGTCATCGAGATCAATCCGAGAACGTCACGTTCTTCTGCGCTTGCATCCAAGGCGACAGGATTCCCGATCGCACTTGTCTCTGCAATGCTTGCTACAGGGCTGACCCTGAAAGATATTCCGTGCGGAAAGTATGGTACTTTGGATAAATACGTGCCGGACGGCGATTACGTTGTGATCAAGTTTGCGCGCTGGGCATTTGAAAAGTTCAAAGGCGTGGAGGACAAGCTTGGTACGCAGATGCGCGCGGTCGGAGAGGTCATGAGCATCGGAAAGACCTACAAGGAGGCATTCCAGAAAGCGATCCGAAGCCTGGAGACGGGAAGATACGGACTCGGACATGCAAAAGATTTTGACAGCAGATCCAAAGAAGAGCTGCTGCGTCTGCTTGCAACGCCGACAAGCGAGCGCCATTTCATTATGTATGAGGCGCTGCGAAAAGGTGCGACGGTAGATGAGATCCATGAGATAACAAAGGTAAAGCATTACTTTATCGAGCAGATGAAGGAGCTTGTAGAAGAGGAAGAAGCGCTGCTTTCTTACAAAGGAGGCCTTCCGTCTGACGAGGCGCTCACAGCGGCGAAGAAGGACGGATTCTCTGATAAATATTTGAGCCAGATCCTTGAGGTGCCGGAGGCTGATATCCGGACGCGCCGGATCGAGCTTGGCGTGGAGGAGGCCTGGGAGGGCGTTCACGTAAGCGGCACAAAGGATAATGCATATTATTACTCCACCTATAATGCACCGGACAAAAATCCGATCCGGGAGGAGAAGCCGAAGATCATGATCCTTGGCGGAGGACCGAACCGTATCGGACAGGGTATTGAGTTTGACTATTGCTGTGTACACGCTTCTCTGGCGCTGAAAAAGCTCGGATTTGAGACGATCATCGTGAACTGCAATCCTGAGACGGTTTCTACGGATTACGATACGTCTGACAAGCTTTATTTCGAGCCGCTGACACTGGAGGATGTACTAAGCATCTATAAGAAGGAGAAGCCGGTCGGCGTGATCGCTCAGTTTGGCGGACAGACGCCGCTGAATCTGGCAGCAGATCTGGAGAAGAACGGCGTCCGGATCCTTGGAACGGCTCCGTCTGTGATCGACCTCGCGGAGGACCGCGATCTGTTCCGCGCGATGATGGAGAAGCTGGAGATCCCGATGCCGGAGTCCGGTATGGCAGTCAATGTAGATGAGGCGCTTGCGATCGCAGATAAGATCGGCTATCCGGTGATGGTGCGCCCGTCCTACGTGCTTGGCGGACGCGGCATGGAGGTTGTATACAATCCTGAGAGCATGATCGGATATATGAAGGCTGCGGTAGGCGTGACACCGGATCGTCCGATCCTGATCGACCGTTTCCTCATGCATGCCACAGAATGTGAGGCAGATGCGATCTGCGACGGCACGCATGCATTCGTTCCGGCTGTCATGGAGCACATCGAGCTTGCGGGTGTACATTCCGGTGATTCTGCATGTATTATCCCGTCCAGACATCTCTCCGAGGAGAATGTTGCGACGATCAAGGAATATACGAGAAGGATCGCAGAGGAGATGCATGTAAAGGGTCTGATGAATATGCAGTATGCGATCGAAAATGGAAAGGTATATGTGCTGGAGGCCAATCCGAGAGCATCCCGTACGGTTCCGCTCGTATCAAAGGTATGCAACATCCGTATGGTACCGCTCGCGATCGAGGTGGCTACTGCAGAGCTTACAGGCAGACCGTCTCCGGTTCCACAGTTAAAGGAACAGGATATTCCGTATTACGGAGTAAAGGAAGCCGTGTTCCCGTTCAATATGTTCCAGGAGGTAGACCCGGTGCTCGGACCGGAGATGCGTTCGACCGGAGAAGTGCTTGGGCTGTCGAGATTCTGGGGAGAGGCATTCTTCAAGGCACAGGAGGCGACACAGACAAGGCTTCCGCTTGAGGGAACAGTGCTGATCTCTGTAAATAATAAGGATAAAGAAGAGACGATCCGTGTGGCCAGGGAATTTGTTGCGACCGGATTTAAGATCCTTGCGACAGAGGGAACGAAAAAATCCCTGGAAGAGGCCGGTATCGAGGCAGAGCAGGTCAATAAGGTGCAGGAAGGCAGACCGAATATCTACGATCTGATCATGAACGGCAAGATCGACCTGATCGTAAATACGCCAGTCGGGGCAAGCAGTAAGATGGATGACAGCTATCTGAGAAAGGCTGCTATCAAAAAGAAAGTACCGTATATGACAACGATCGCGGCAGCAGCGGCTACCGTCAGCGGTATCAAGTCTATGAAGATGCAGGGATGCGGTGAGGTCAACTCTCTTCAGGAGCTGCATGCAATGATCAAAGATAAATAAAAAGACAGGGTAGCGCCCGGTATATTTTGCAACGGGACGCCCATACGCTGTGCAGTGTGCTGCGGCAAATACAGAAAGTGTATTTTGCCGCAGCACATTTTTATAGTATAAGAAAGCACGATTTTATCCGATAGGGAATAAAGGGGAGAAAGACCACATATGCTTTACGGTAAAAGAGACGCGGTACAGGGGCGTGTGCAGTATGAAAAAAAGACCCGGGCAGTTTATGGGTTCTGGTCTCGTCCGGGCGATGCAGCTCCCGGAGGATGTTTCAAAGGGAACGATTCTTGTTTCGATGCAGGGGAGGGAACGGCTTGCGGTCGAAAATTTTAAGGGAATTTCTTCTTATACAGATACGCAGATACGGCTGATCACGAGGCAGGGAAAGATCTGCGTCACAGGCAGACATCTGAAGATAGAAAGCTATTCCAGAGATGAGATAGAAATCTCCGGCATTATTGATAAGCTGGAGTATCAGTAAGAAAGGTACCGCCAGAGACAGGGAAAGCCGGAAAAGAAGGGATCACCGGGCCGGCAGGAGGGAGGCTGTATGGAGGTACGTTTTTTGAATTTTTTAAAGGGATATGTCCGTATCCGGATTGGCGGAAGCTCGTATGACCGTTTTTTGAACCTGTGCGCCTATCACGATATCACGCTGTGGGAGCTGCTGCCTCAGGGAGAGGCGTATGAGGCGTACGTGCTTTTAAGGGATTTCAGAAAGCTGCGGATGATCGCCAGAAAAAGCCATGCGTCCGTGCGTATTACGGGGCGCTTTGGTCTGCCTTTTTTTATGCATAAATATCGGAAAAGAAAATTTTATATTGCAGGTATCGCCGCGGCTTTTCTTTTTATGTTCTGGCTTTCCTCGCACATATGGAATATCACGGTAGACGGAAACTGGTCCCAGACGGATGAGGTGATCTTTGAATATCTGGAGAGCGCAGGTATTCGTCACGGGATGCCGAAGTCGCAGGTGGACTGTAAGGAGCTGGCATCAGAGCTGCGCAATTATTTTACACAGTTTTCCTGGGTGGCGGCAGAGCTTAACGGGACGAGGCTCCAGATCCACGTAAAGGAGGGGATCCTGGAAGAGAAAATGTCAGATACCGGAGAACGGGAGGCGTCGGGTCTTGCCGCCTCAAAAGCCGGAACTGTCGTATCTGTGTATGCAAGAAGCGGAAGAAGCGTGGTACAGCCGGGAGATACGGTGGAGAAAGGACAGCTGCTTGTCTCCGGGATCCTTCCGATCTACGATGACAGCAAGTCGCTTTGCAGCGTGCAGTACGTAGCGGCGGACGCAGATGTGGTGCTGCGCACACAGACCCCGTACCGCGAGGTGCTGCCTCTTACGGCAAAGCAGAAGCATTATACGGGGCGGCAGAAGACGTGCTTTCGTGTGCGCATAGGAGAGCTGCCTTTTGCGCTTTCCGGATTTCCAGACAGCTATGAACAGTATGATGTGCTGGCCGAGACGGTCCAGATACAGCTTCTGGAAAACTTTTATCTGCCGGTATATGTGACAAAATATACAGTTAAAGAATATACAATAGAGAAAATTATATATACAAAAAAAGAAGCAGAGCAGATTCTGCAATCAAATTTAGAATATTTTATTCAAAAATTGCAGGAAAAGGGGGTTCAAATATTTGAAAATGATGTTAAAATAGAATGGAATGAGAAGTCTGCCATTGCGTCAGGCGTTCTTGTGACAGGAGAAAGTGCGGTGCGCCGTGTAGCGATAGACCGTGCAGAGGAGGAATTGCTGAAAAATGACTATGGTTGAGATGACACTGAATGTGCCGGCAGAGCATATACAGAATATTTTCGGTCAGTTTGACCAGTATGTAAAAAAGATTGAGCGGGCACTGCAGGTGACGGTGTTAAACCGCGACGGGACGATCCGGATCCTGGGAAGTCCTTCAAACGCTGTAAAGGCGAAGCATATTCTGGAAAGCCTGCAGGAACTCTCGCAAAAGGGGACAGCGATCACAGAACAAAATGTCAATTATGCGATCGCACTTTCCTGGGAAGAGAAGGAATCCTCTCTTGTGGAGATCGATGCGGACTGCATCTGCCACACAGTAAATGGAAAGCCGATCAAGCCAAAAACGCTGGGACAGAAGGCGTATGTAGATGCGATCCGTAAAAAGATGATCGTATTTGGCACGGGACCCGCCGGGACCGGAAAGACCTATCTTGCTATGGCAATGGCGATCACAGCGTTTAAGAATGACGAGGTGGGACGTATCATTCTGACGCGGCCCGCGATAGAGGCGGGGGAAAAGCTCGGATTTCTGCCGGGCGATCTGCAAAGCAAGGTCGACCCGTATCTGCGTCCGCTGTATGACGCATTATATCAGATCATGGGACCGGACAGCTTTCTGAAAAATATGGAGAAGGGTCTGATCGAGGTGGCGCCTCTGGCTTACATGAGAGGGCGGACACTGGACAATGCCTTTATCATTCTGGATGAGGCGCAAAATACCTCTCCTGCTCAGATGAAGATGTTCCTTACCCGTATCGGGTTTGGATCAAAGGTAGTTGTGACTGGAGACCAGACGCAAAAGGACCTGCCGTCCGGCGCTCCATCAGGACTTGATACAGCAATGAAGGTGCTTGCAAAGGTAGATGATATCAGCTTTTGCGCGATGACGAGTCAGGATGTTGTGCGCCATCCTCTGGTCCAGAAGATTGTAAATGCGTACGAGGAATATGAAAAACGGGAAAAGAAGCGCGAAACGCGCAGGCAGGAGACCGGGAGGAAGCCAAGATGACCATTGATTTTGAGCAGGAAGGAGCAGCAGATCTGGGGCTGGATCTGTATGAGATCGCGGAGGAAGTCATTTCCTGCGCGCTGGATTATATGGACTGTCCGTATGAGGCGCAGGTGGGTCTGCTGATCACGGACAACGAGGAAATACACAGGATCAATAAGGAGCAGCGCGGGATCGACAGCGCGACAGATGTCCTGTCCTTCCCCATGACACAGTATGAGGTGCCCGGGGATTTTGATTTTCTGGAAGATGAGGGGATTGACTGTTTTGAGCCGGATACCGGAGAGCTGATGCTTGGGGATATTGTCATATCGGCAGATAAGGTGTCAGAGCAGGCGGAGAAGTTCGGACATTCGGTAAAGAGGGAGTATGCGTTTCTGATCACGCACAGTATTTTGCATCTGATCGGATACGATCATATGACTCCGGAAGAGGCTGCACAGATGGAAGCGCTTCAGGAGGAGATTCTCGAAAAACTGAACATTACAAGATAAGGAGGAACAGTTTTATGAAGAGGAAAACATGGAAAAAGGCAGCAGCAGGGATGGCGGCAGCAGGAATGCTGCTTGGCAGTATGACAGGCGCCATGACGGCATCAGCAGCAGAGGACAACGGGATGGTACGCAGCTTTCTGACTGGCAAGCAGGTGCCGGAATCGATCGGACGCAAGCGCCCGATTTCCGTTATGATAAATAATATTGAAAATGCATTGCCACAGTCCGGCATTGCCAATGCTGAGATCGTATATGAGGCTCCGGTAGAGGGCGGCATCACGCGACTGATGGGGATCATGGAGGACTATCAGGACGTGGAGCGCATTGGTTCTGTGCGAAGCAGCAGAGAGTATTACGTATATTTTGCGAGGGAGTTTGATTCCTTTTATCTGCATTTCGGACAAGCCTGGTATGCGCTGGAGCTTTTGTGGCGGGATGATACGCTGAATTTAAGCGGTCTTGAGGATGCGGGACACGGAGAGGGAGACCTTGTATATTACAGAAGTGATGATTTCCCGGCGCCGCACAACGTATTTACAGATTATGAGCATATTCAGGAGGGAATTGATTTCAGAGGGTATTCCCGTGATTATTCTGATGCTTATCTGGAGCAGAACGGCCATTATCAGTTTGCGGCAGATGATGCTCCGGTCACACTGGAAAACGGGCAGGACGCAGTGTATGTCGCTCCGGGCTATGATTATAATAATGCTTATTTTCTGTACGATGCAGAGAGCGGAAAGTATACGAGATATCAGTTCGGAGATACACAGATCGACAAGCTGACCGGAAATCCGCTTCAGTATGACAATATCCTGATCCAGTACTGCTCCTGGTCTCCGCAGGTAGATTCTGATACATACCTGAATATCGATGTCCTTACCGGCGGCAGCGGAAAGTATATCACAAAGGGTAAGGCGATCGATGTAACCTGGAGCAAAGAAGGTGCTACGGCAGAAGATCCGTTTGCGCAGGGCAATTTCAATCCGACGCGCTATTACGACGCGGATGGCAATGAGATCACGCTGAACCAGGGAAAGACATGGGTCTGCATTGTGCTTGATACGGACAGTGACAATGTGGTAGTCAGTGCACAGCAGCCGTAATAAGGTCCGGAAAGGGACAAACTATATCTGATATATTACGAGGTCTGACGTGAAAGAGAAAAAGAATACCGGAAAAAATTTTTTAGTGCAGGGTACGATTCTGGCGGCGGCGTCTATCATTGCAAAGATCATCGGTCTGGTGTACCGGATACCGCTCCAGAACACATTGGGAAACGAGGGGGTCAGCTATTACAGCACCTCAAATGAGATTTATGCGATCCTGCTGATGATATCGTGCTTTAATCTGCCCCTTGCAGTTTCCAAGCTGGTATCAGAGCGTATCCACCGCGGCGAGTACCGCAATGCGCACAAGGTATTCCTGTGTGCGGTACGTTTTGCGCTGGTGGTCGGTGGCGGACTGGCGCTGATCACATATATCTTTGCAGGTGTCATCACGAAATATCTGATGTCGTTTGAGCTGGCATCCTATGCACTGCGCGTGCTTGCTCCGGCGATCTTTATTTCAGCAGTGATCGGTACATTCCGCGGCTATTTTCAGGGATATTCCAACATGGTCCCGACTGCGGTGTCACAGGTGATCGAGCAGATCATCAATGCGGTGGTCACGCTTGTCTGTGCAGATATTATGTACAGCTACGGGATGACGCTGGCTGCAAAGGAGGGAAATGATTCTCTGGGACCTGCATGGGGAGCAGCCGGCGGGACATTTGGTACTGTGGTGAGTATCACAGTGGCGCTTCTGTTCATGATGTTTATTTATACGGCGCAGAGAAAGACTCTGCGCCGCAATCTGCGGCGTGATCAGAGCTCGCGCCTGGAGCCGACGCAGCTGATCTACCGGCAGCTTGTGCTGACGATCCTTCCGGTAATATTAAGCACAGTGATCTACAACATCAGCAATGTGGCGGATCAGGGGATTTTTAACAAGGTATTAAACAGCCAGGGGTACACAGAGGCACAGTACGGCTCTATCTGGGGAATCTATTCCGGCCAGTTCCGTGTGCTGATGAACGTCCCGCTGGCGCTTGCATCGTGTATGGCGCCGGCGATCGTGCCGTCGCTGACTGCCGCGATGGCAAAGAACCGCCGCAGTGAAGCCCGTGCCAAGATCCGGCTGTCGATCCGTTTTACGATGCTTTTGACGATTCCGTGTGCGGTCGGTATGGCTGCCCTGGCGAAGCCGATCATTACCATGCTGTTTTCACAGGAAACGGGCGCGCCTCTCTCGGCAGGAATCCTCCAGGCAGGCGCTCTGATGATCGTGCTGTACGCTCTGTCTACCCTTACGACAGGGATTTTGCAGGGACTCGGACAGCTTCGCCAGCCGCTGGTAAACTGCAGTATTGCGCTGGCGGTCCACTTTGTTGTGCTGTATTTCCTTCTGACTGCAGCCAATCTCAATATTTATGCAGTGGTATATGCAAATATTTTATTTGCGCTGCTTGTGTGCATCATGAATGCCGTGTGCATCAGGCGTTTTATCCATTACAGACAGGAGTGGTACCGGACCTTTGCCGTACCTGCGATCGCTTCTGTGATCATGGGTGCTGCCGCTTATCTGGTATATTCGGTATTCCACCTGTTCGCAGGTAATACGATCTCCACGATCCTGGCGATCCTGATGGGCGCTGCCGTGTATGTGGTCAGCCTTGTATCGTTCCGGGGGATTACGATCGAAGAGATCGCAACATTTCCAAAGGGGCACCTGATCATCAGGCTCCTTCGAAAAACAGGGCTGTTAAGATAAGACAGCAGGGGAGTTATTATGAAGTACAGAGAGAATTTGAAAAATAAGAGCAGGATCGTTATCAAGATCGGGAGCTCCTCGATCACGCATCCTGAGACGGGCGCGCTGAATCTGACCAAGCTCGAGATCCTTGTGCGGGAGCTTTGTGATCTGAAAAATGCCGGGAAGGATGTGATCCTGGTATCCTCCGGCGCGATCGCTGTCGGGCGCCAGACGATCGGCTTCCACCACCGTCCGAAAAACGTGGCAGAAAAGCAGGCGTGTGCGGCGATCGGACAGGCGCAGCTTATGATGATCTACCAGAAGCTGTTTGGCGAGTACGGTCATCAGGCAGCGCAGGTTCTGATGACGAAGGATACCATGATGGACAATCTGAGCCGCCGAAATGCATCCAATACCTTTGATGAACTGCTGGCGCTCGGAGCGATCCCGATCGTCAATGAAAACGACACGGTGTCCACCTATGAGATCCAGTTTGGAGATAATGATACGCTTTCTGCTATCGTAGCTGCTCTCGTGGGAGCCGATCTGCTTTTGCTGCTTTCTGATATTGACGGACTTTACACGGATGATCCGCGGAAGAATCCCGACGCCCGCTTTATTGACTTTGTCGATACACTCGACGGGCATCTGATGCAGATGGGCAAGGGCGCGGGAAGCGATGTGGGAACAGGCGGCATGGCAACCAAGCTTTCAGCAGCAAAGATCGCTACGGCTTCCGGAGCGGATATGATCATCGCAAATGGAGATGACTTTCATGTGATCCACCGGATCCTGCAGGGAACGCCGGTCGGAACACTGTTTCAGGGAAAGAAAAATGAGGATTTTTATCTGATTGACATACTGGAAAAGGAATTTTGACGGAGGAAACAAATGAGCATAGATCAGAACAAGCTTGCGCGTATCAATGAGCTTGCGCGCAGGGCAAAGGCGGAGGGGCTTACGCAGGCTGAAAAGGAAGAGCAGGCCATGCTTCGCAGAGAGTATATAGAAGCAGTGCGTGCAAATCTGCGCGGACAGCTCAACAATATCGATATTATCAACAAAGACGGAACGATTGAGAATCTGGGTGAAAAATATGGAAAAAAAGGAAATTAGAAAGCTTGTATTTTCCAGAAGAAAGGAGCTTTCTCCTGCGTGGGCAGAAGAAAAGAGCCGGGTGATCTGCAGGCAGATCACAGAGTCAGACCTTTTTGTAAAAGCAGATGCCGTTTATGTCTACATGGACTGCAAAAATGAGGTATCGACAAAGCTGCTTTGTGAGGAGGCTTGGAAAAGAGGAAAGAGAGTGGCCGCGCCTAAGGTAGAGGGTGAGGATATGGTATTTTACTATATTTCTTCCTGGCAGGATGTGGCGCCAGGCTACTACGACATTCCGGAGCCGGTGACGCAAAGGGCGGCTTCTGATGAGGAAGCGCTGCTGATCGTTCCCGGGGTGGGCTTTGATGCAAAGCGTCATCGCTGCGGTTATGGGAAAGGATTTTATGACCGCTACCTGTCCGCTCATCCATCGCATCCGACCGTGGCTGTAGCATTTGAATTTCAGATGATGGACGAGGTGCCGTCGCAGGAGCATGATATCCTCCCGGAGTATCTGATCACAGAGGAGCGCTTTTTTGCAGACCCAAAGCTTCTGCTTACGGCGATCGGCAAAAAGGCGAAGGAGACTGAGCCAAAGCTTCGCATACTTCCGACGGCAAAAAAGAATGAGGTTCTTTTGCAGGCGGCGCAGGCGCTTGAAGCACACAAAGAAGAGATCCTTCGGGCGAACGAAGCGGATATCCGCCGTGCGCGCAGCAACGGCATGCCGGAGGGGATGGTGGACCGTCTGCTGTTAAATGACGCACGAATAGGGGCGATGGCGCAGGGGCTTCGTCAGATAGCCGGACTGGACGACCCCATCGGAGAGGTTACCGAGATGAAAAAACGCCCGAACGGGCTGATGATCGGGAAAAAGCGCGTACCGCTCGGCGTGGTGGGCATCATCTATGAGTCCCGCCCAAATGTGACGGCAGACGCGTTTGCTCTGTGCTTTAAGACTGGAAATGCGGTTATCTTAAAGGGTGGAAGCGATGCGATCCATTCAAATACAGCGATCGTGAAAATACTGCGAAATGCGCTTTGCGAGGCGGATGTCCCGGCAGATGCGCTGCAGCTGATTCAGGTGACGGACCGCGAGGCGACCGCGCAGTTTATGAGACTGAAGCCGTATGTCGACGTCCTGATCCCACGGGGCGGCGCAGGGCTGATACGCACAGTCGTAGAGAACAGTACGATACCGGTGATCGAGACCGGGACAGGAAACTGCCATATCTATGTAGATGAGTCGGCGGATATTGCAATGGCAGTTGAGATCATCCATAATGCAAAGACACAGAGGATCGGTGTGTGCAATGCCTGTGAGTCCCTGGTCGTGCATGAAGCGATCGAGCGGGAGCTGCTTGGCGCGCTGGAAAAAAGACTGAAGGAGCATCAGGTAGAGCTGCGCTGCGACGATCAGGCGCTTTCCTGCATAGAGGGAGGAGTCCGCGCAAAGGAAGAGGACTGGGGCAGAGAGTATCTGGACTATATTCTTTCAGTCAGGACCGTAGCTTCTCTGGATGAGGCGATCGCTCATATCAATCAGTATAATACAGGACATTCGGAGGCGATCATTACATCGGACTACAATCATGCGATGCGTTTTCTGGATGAGGTCGATGCTGCTGCCGTGTATGTCAACGCATCCACACGGTTTACAGACGGTTTTGAATTTGGCTTTGGAGCAGAGATCGGTATCAGCACACAGAAGCTTCACGCGAGGGGACCAATGGGGCTTCTGGCGCTTACGACAACGAAATATATTATTTTCGGAAACGGGCAGATCCGCCCATAAGAACGAAAAAGCAAGGGTATCAAATATTGACAAAACTGCCGCTTACGAATTATAGTAGTCTGTGGCAGTTTTTTGCACGTCACGCAGCAGAAGCCGTACAGCTGCTTTTGCTGCCATACCGTATGGAGAAATGGAGAATTACATGTACAGTCATTTGAATTTAGATGAGATAGACGTAACGAAAGAGGCCCCGGCCCTGGAGCCGCAGCGCCAGTATTACTTTATCGCAAGGCTGCGCCAGATGACAGAGCAGCAAAGCAGGAGAGAAGGCAGAAAGCTTACGAGCTGCATACGGACATTCGGGTGTCAGATGAATGCGAGGGATTCAGAAAAGCTGAGGGGGATCCTGGAGCTTGCAGGCTATGAGAATACAGACAGTGAGGAAGCGGACTTTGTTCTTTATAATACGTGTACCGTGCGGGAAAACGCGAATCAGAAGGTATATGGGCATCTGGGATACCTTTCCGGTCTGAAAAAGAAAAATCCGCACAAGGTGATCGCGCTTTGCGGCTGTATGATGCAGGAGCCGGAGGTTGTAGAGAAGATTAAGAAAAGCTATCGCTTTGTGAATCTGGTATTTGGAACACACAATATCTATAAATTTGCAGAGCTGCTCGTGACAGCCCTGGAATCCGAGCGCATGGTGGTAGATCTGTGGAAGGATACGGACAAGATCGTAGAAGATCTGCCGGCGCAGCGGACCTATCCGTTTAAATCAGGTGTTAATATTATGTTTGGCTGCAATAATTTCTGCAGCTACTGTATTGTACCGTATGTGCGGGGACGGGAGAGAAGCCGTCGGCCGGAGGATATTATCGCGGAGATTGAGGGACTTGTAAGGGACGGAGTCGTAGAAATCATGCTGCTCGGGCAGAATGTCAATTCTTACGGGAAGAATCTGGATGAGCCGATCACCTTTGCCGAGCTTTTGCGGCGGGTAGAGCGCATTGAGGGACTTGAGCGGATCCGCTTTATGACGTCCCATCCAAAGGATCTGTCGGATGAGCTGATCGAGGTAATGAAACACTCGCAGAAAATCTGCCGGCATCTGCATCTGCCGCTCCAGTCAGGCAGTACGAGGATCTTAAAGCAGATGAACCGCAGATATACGAAGGAACAGTATCTTGCGCTTGCACAGCGGCTGCGCCAGGAGATTCCGGACCTGTCACTGACTACGGATATTATTGTCGGTTTTCCGGGTGAGACGGAAGAAGATTTCCAGGAGACGCTCGACGTGGTGCGCAAAGTGCGTTATGACAGTGCGTTTACATTTATTTATTCCAGACGTACCGGGACTCCGGCGGCAGTGATGGAGGATCAGGTGCCGGAGGATGTGGTAAAGGAGCGCTTCCAGCGTCTGCTTTTACTGGTACAGGAAATTTCCCAGGAAATGTCCAAAAGGGTAGAAGGACAGACACTTCCGGTACTCGTAGAATCGGTAAATGAGCAGGACGGATCGCTTGTGACAGGGCGATTGAGCAACAATCTTCTGGTACATTTTCCGGGAACAAAGGACCTCATCGGAAAGATCCTTCCGGTATATTTAAAGGAATGCAAGGGCTTCTATTATCTGGGAGAGGCCGCAGATTTACAGTAGAACACAGGCAGAAGGAGAGAGCATGGCACAGTTAACACCAATGATGCAGCAGTACATGAAGACAAAGGAGCAGTATGCAGACTGTATTTTGTTTTACCGTCTCGGAGATTTTTATGAGATGTTTTTTGACGATGCGCTGACTGCGTCAAAGGAGCTTGAAATTACTTTGACAGGAAAGGACTGCGGGCAGGAGGAGCGCGCTCCGATGTGCGGCGTGCCGTATCACGCAGTCGATGCGTATCTGAATAAACTCGTTTCGAAAGGATATAAGGTAGCGATCTGTGAGCAGGTGGAGGATCCGAAGCAGGCAAAGGGAATCGTAAAGCGCGAAGTGATCCGCGTCGTTACGCCTGGAACGAATCTGAATGCACAGGCGCTTGATGAAACGCGCAATAACTATCTGATGTGTATTGTCTATCTGATCGACCGGTACGGCGTGTCGATCGCAGATATTACGACAGGAGAATACCTTGTCACAGAGCTTGACAATGAGCGCAGGCTGCTGGACGAGATCATGAAGTTTTCTCCCTCAGAGATCATCTGCAATCACTCTTTTTATGTCAGCGGCGTAGACATTGAGGATATGAAGGACCGGCTTGGCATCTGCGTGTATGCGCTGGATTCGTGGTACTTTGATGATGCGATGTGTGCCAGGGTACTTATGGAGCATTTTGGCGTGTCGGCGCTCGAGGGGCTGGGAATCGCAGATTATGGCAGCGGAGTGATCGCTTCAGGAGCTCTGCTGAAATATCTGATGGAGACTCAGAAAACATCGATCTCTAATCTGACACGTCTGCAGCCGTATTCTATTGGAAAATATATGATCCTGGACAGCTCCACGCGCCGGAACCTGGAGCTTACGGAGACGCTCAGAGAAAAAAATAAAAAGGGATCTCTGCTGTGGGTCCTTGACAAAACAAAGACAGCGATGGGAGCGAGGCTGCTGCGCAGATTTGTGGAGCAGCCGCTGATCGACAAGACAGAGATCCAGAAGCGCCTCGATGCGGTAGGCGAGCTGAAAGAAAATGCGATCACAAGGGAAGAACTCCGGGAGTATTTAAGTCCGGTGTATGATCTGGAACGTCTGATCAGCCGCATCAGCTATCAGAGCGCAAACCCGCGTGATCTTGTGGCGTTTAAGATTTCTCTGTCCATGCTGCCGCATATCAAATATCTGATGAAAAGTCTGGAGTCACCGGCGCTCCAGGAACTGGAGGCGCAGATGGATGAGCTGTCTGATCTGCATCAGCTGATTGAGGAGGCGATCGTAGAGGAGCCTCCGATCGGGATACGCGACGGAGGCATCATCCGGGAGGGGTTCCATGAGGAGGTCGACCGGCTCAGAAATGCCAAGAGTGAGGGAAAGACGTGGCTTGCCCAGCTGGAAGCGCGGGAGCGCGAAAAGACCGGTATCCGAAATATGAAGATCAAGTACAATAAGGTCTTTGGCTACTATCTTGAGGTTACGAATTCCTACAAGGATCAGGTGCCTGAGTATTATACGAGAAAGCAGACGCTTGCGAATGCAGAGCGCTATATTACGCCGGAATTAAAGGAGCTGGAGGATATGATCCTTGGCGCGGAGGATAAGCTTTTTTCTCTGGAATACGGTCTGTACATCGAGATCCGCAACCGGATCGCGCAGGAGATCGTGCGGATCCAGGAGACGGCGAAAGCAGTAGCCGGGATTGATGTGTTTGCTTCTCTGGCGCTTGTGGCGGAGCGGAATAATTATACAAAGCCGTCCCTGAATGAAAAAGGCATCATTGATATCAAAAACGGGCGTCATCCGGTCGTAGAGCAGATGCTTTCCAACGATATGTTCATTGCAAATGACACGTATCTTGACAATGCAAAAAGCCGTGTGTCGATCATCACAGGACCGAATATGGCGGGAAAGTCTACATATATGAGACAGTCTGCGCTGATCGTGCTGATGGCGCAGATCGGAAGCTTTGTTCCGGCGTCAGCTGCGAGGATCGGCCTTGTGGACCGGATCTTTACGCGTGTCGGCGCATCGGACGATCTGGCAAGCGGGCAGAGCACCTTTATGGTCGAGATGACGGAGGTGGCAAATATCCTGCGCAATGCGACGAGAAACAGTCTTCTGATCCTGGATGAGATCGGGCGCGGTACGAGCACCTTTGACGGACTGAGCATTGCCTGGGCTGTTGTAGAGCATATCAGCAATACGAAGCTGCTGGGGGCAAAGACGCTGTTTGCGACACATTACCATGAGCTGACAGAGCTGGAGGGAAAGCTGACCGGTGTCAATAATTACTGCATTGCTGTAAAGGAAAAGGGAGATGATATCGTTTTCCTGCGTAAGATCATAAAGGGCGGAGCGGATAAGAGCTATGGTATCCAGGTGGCAAAGCTTGCAGGCGTGCCGGAGAGCGTGATAGAACGGGCAAAGGAGCTTGCAGAGGAGCTTACAAATGCGGATATCACTGTCCGCGTGCAGGAAACAGGAAATGACGCGCACAGAGCAAAGCGCGGGAGACCGAGAAAATATGATCCGGTGGATCTGGATCAGATGTCGCTGTTTGATACAGTCAGTGATTCCGATGTATTAAGGGAGCTGGAAGAGATCGATGTGTCAAATCTGACGCCGATCGATGCCCTGAATACGATCTATCGTCTTCAGAACAAGCTGAAGAATCGCTGGTGACAGATCAGGCGGCGCAGTATGCAGATGCGGGAGAGGATGGAGGAGAGGCATGAACCAGATTAGTGTGTTGAGTCAGGAGACGATCGACAAGATCGCAGCCGGAGAGGTGGTGGAGCGCCCTGCTTCTATTGTAAAAGAGCTGGTTGAAAACGCAGTTGACGCAGGAGCCAATGCGATCACTGTCGAGATCAAAAACGGGGGGATTTCACTGATCCGCATCACGGATAATGGAAGCGGTATTCCGGGGGAACAGGTGCGGGTGGCATTTTTGCGCCATGCAACGAGCAAGATCCGTACTGTAGAGGATCTGCTTACCTCCGGGACACTGGGGTTTCGCGGCGAGGCGCTCTCCAGTATTGCGGCAGTATGCCAGGTGGAGATGATCTCCAAGACAGCAGGCAGCATCACCGGCATCCGCTACATAATCGAGGGCGGGGCGGAGAAATCGCTCGAAGAGATCGGAGCTCCGGAAGGGACTACATTTCTGGTCCGCAACCTGTTTTACCATACGCCTGCCAGAAAAAAATTTCTGAAATCTGCGGCGACGGAGGCAGGATACGTCAGCGATCTGATCGAGCGTATGGCACTGTCGAATCCGCAGATTTCCTTTAAATTTATCAATAATAATGAGACAAAGCTGCATACCTCTGGAAATTGTAATGTAAAAGATATTATCTACAGCATCTATGGAAGAGAAATCGCCGCGAATGTAGTGAAGATAGAGCCGGAGGAGACGCAGGGGCTGACTGTTTCCGGTTTTATCGGAAAGCCGGTCATCTCACGCGGGAACAGAAATTATGAAAATTATTTTGTGAATGGGCGGTATGTAAAAAGCGCGATCATTGCAAAGGCGATTGAGGATGCGTACAAGCCGTTTCTGATGAACCACAGATATCCGTTTACGGCACTTTCCATACAGATTGATACGCAGCAGGTAGATGTAAATGTTCATCCGACCAAGATGGAGGTGCGCTTTGCAGACCGCAGCGGGGTATATGAGAAGGTATACCAGACTGTGAGGGATGCGCTGGCAGGACGCGAGCTGATCCCGGAGTTCCACATAGATACACCGACAGCTGCACAGCAGGCTTCGGAGAAAAAGAAACAGACAGAAGTATCGGAAAAACCAGAAGCAAAGCGTTATCCGGAGCCATTTGAAAAGATCCGCAGTCAGCTGATCGCGGAGGCGGACAGTCCTTACGAGGTCCGGTATCCGCACCGTTTGGGAGAGCTGCGTACAGTCACAGGAAATGTCGGTCATCCCGCGACACAGGAACGGATCCGGGAAAGCGGCGCCGCGCAACAGCTTGAGCTGTTTGAGGAGAAGCTGTTGGATGAAAAGAGCCGGAAGCGCCACAAGCTGATCGGACAGCTTTTTGATACGTACTGGCTGGTGGAGTTTGAGGAAAAGCTTTTTATCATTGATCAGCACGCGGCGCATGAAAAAGTGCTGTATGAGCGTTTTATGGAAAAACGGAAGAAAAAGCAGCAGACCTCTCAGCAGGTCACTCCCCCGGTCATCATTACCCTGACCTTGCAGGAGGAGGAAAGGCTGAGGCAGCATCTGGATGAGTTTACATCCGTTGGATTTGAAATCTCGCATTTTGGCGGCCGCGATTATGCGATCAGCGCAGTACCGGATAATCTTTACGGAGTCGCAGACAGGACGCTCTTTACAGAAATGCTTGATGGCCTGACGGATCTGTCTGAGAAGGCATCGGCAGAGGCGGTTCTGGAAAAAATCGCTTCTATGTCCTGCAAGGCAGCCGTCAAAGGGAACAGCCGTCTTTCGGTTCAGGAGGCAGACGCGCTGATCGGAGAGCTATTGACGCTTGAAAATCCGTACAACTGTCCGCATGGCAGACCGACGATCATCGCGATGACCAAGTACGAGCTGGAGAAAAAGTTTAAGCGGATTGTTTAGGAAGGGATGAGGAGGATAACAGGATGGAGGAGAACAAAGAGCCGCTCATTATCCTGACGGGGCCAACGGCAGTGGGGAAGACGCGGCTTTCCGTGGAGCTTGCGAAACAGATCGGCGGGGAGATTATTTCAGCCGATTCCATGCAGGTCTATCGGAACATGGACATTGGCTCTGCGAAGGTCACGAAGGAGGAAATGCAGGGCGTAGCGCATTATCTGATCGATGAGCTGGATCCTCAGGAGGAGTTTCATGTCGTAAAATTTCAGGAGTACGCGAAACGGTATATCCGCCGGATCCTCGAGAAAGGCAGGATACCGATTCTGGTCGGAGGTACGGGATTTTATATCCAGTCTGTCTTATATGATATAGATTTTACAGAAAACGGCGGCGATCTCTCCTATCGTGCTTTCCTGCAGACGATCGCGAGGGAGCAGGGAGCGCAGGCTCTCCATGCGATGCTTGCGGTTGTTGACCCGGATTCCGCTGCTTTGATCCATGCAAATAATATCAAGCGGGTGATCCGTGCGCTGGAGTTTTACCATGAAACAGGAGAGCAGATATCAAAGCATAATGAAGCGGAACGCGCAAAGGAATCGCCCTACCAGGCCGCATATTTCGTATTAAATGATGACCGTGCCGCCGTTTATAAGAATATTGACCTGCGTGTGGATCAGATGATAAGTCAGGGACTGGTAGATGAGGTGCGCGCGCTGCAAAAAGCGGGCTGTACACGGCAGATGGTATCGATGCAGGGACTGGGGTATAAGGAAATCCTTGATTATCTTGACGGTGTGTACAGTCTGGATGAGGCTGTGCGCATCCTGAAGCGGGATACGAGGCATTTTGCAAAGCGGCAGCTGACCTGGTTTCGCAGGGAGCGGGATGTGATATGGGTGAATAAGCAGGAATTTGGATACGATCAGGAAAAGATCCTTGGTTATATGACAGATATCCTGAAACAGAAGAAGATCATAAAGGAGAATGGATGATGGAACAGTTATATGAAGCGCTGGGGATCGGCAGACCGGTACTGGATTTTGCAGAGAAGATCCTCGCACAGCTGGAGGAGAGATTCGCAGAGATAGATGAGACGGCTGAATATAATCAGCTCAAGGTGATAAAGGCGATGCAGGATGCGCGCGTCAGTGCGGAGTGCTTCCAGGCAACGAGCGGATACGGTTATAATGATATTGGACGCGAGACCCTGGAAAAGGTCTATGCGCTCACCTTTCATACTGAGGATGCGCTGGTGCGCCCGCAGATCACCTGCGGCACGCATGCGCTTGCCCTTGCTCTGTCTGCAAATCTCCGTCCCGGGGATGAGATGATCTCGATCTCCGGCAAACCATACGATACGCTGGAGGAAGTGATCGGCATCCGTCCCTCCTGCGGTTCTTTGGCAGAGTTTCAGATCACCTATGATCAGGTAGAGCTTTTGCCGGACGGGGGCTTTGATTTTGAGGCGATCCGGCGGGCGATCAAGCCAAATACAAGGCTGGTCGAGATCCAGCGCTCAAAGGGATACCTGACGCGCCCAACTCTTTCGGTACGCCAGATCGCAGAGGCGGTCGCGTTTGTAAAGAGTATCCGTCCGGATATTATCTGTATGGTCGACAACTGCTACGGAGAATTCGTTGAAAAGCTGGAGCCGAGCGATTTTGGCGCAGATATGGTGGTGGGCTCTCTGATCAAGAATCCGGGCGGCGGTCTGGCGCCGATCGGGGGCTATATCGCAGGCACAAAAGAATGTATCGAACGGGCGGCCTACCGCCTGACCTCACCGGGACTGGGAAAAGAGGTAGGGGCGACGCTTGGCGTCATGCAGTCGTTCTATCAGGGCTTTTTCCTTGCGCCCGTTGTCACGGCGGCAGCGCTCAAAGGCGCTGTTTTTGCGGCAAATGTATATGAAAAACTCGGATTTCGGGTAATCCCGGGAGCAGATGAGGAACGCTATGATATTATCCAGGCAGTAGAATTCGGAACGCCGGAGGGTGTGATCGCGTTTTGCGAAGGCATTCAGGCGGCAGCGCCGGTGGACAGCTATGTGACGCCGGAGCCATGGGCAATGCCGGGATATGACAGTGATGTGATCATGGCGGCGGGAGCGTTTGTACAGGGCTCCTCGATCGAGCTGAGTGCGGACGGACCGATCAAGCCGCCGTATGCCGTATATTTTCAGGGCGGTCTTACGTGGCCGCATGCAAAGCTTGGGATCTTAAAATCCCTGCAGAGACTTTATGAAAAGGGACTTGTAAAACTCTAAGACAGATGGGGTATGGGACTATGGCAGAAAGAGGACGTACGCAAAAGCAGATAATCGTTGCAGGAGCCGGGGCTTCCGGTATGATGGCGGCGATCACGGCAGCGCGCGCGGGGGCGGGAGTGACGCTTTTGGAGGCGATGGAGCGCCCGGGCAGAAAGCTCCTTATAACAGGAAATGGCAGGTGCAACCTGACGAACACAGACTGCGGGCTTTCGCGCAGGTATCATGGTAGTGCAGCCGCACTCGCAGCCGGAGTGACACAGCAGTTTGATGCGGCGGATACTCTTGCGTTTTTTGAAGAGCTTGGACTGCTGACGACAGACAGGGAAGGGTATGTGTATCCGTATTCCAGACAGGCTGCCTCGGTGCTGGAGGTACTTCTCGCTGAACTTTACCGCCTTGGTGTAAAAATAAAACTAAATGAAAAGATACAGGAGATCGGGATTTGTTCTGACGGGGAGGGCGCAGAAAAAGAGCCCGGAAAAGCCGGAAGCTGGTTTGTCAGGACCGGCGGCTGGACGTATCGGGCAGATGCGGTGATTCTTGCCTGCGGCTCTGCGGCAGCGCCGGCGACAGGCTCAGACGGAAGCGGCTATGCGCTTGCCAGGATGCTCGGTCATACGGTCATAGAGCCGTCGCCTGCTCTGGTGCCGGTGACCTGCCGGGGAGACTTTTTTGCGGCGCTTGCAGGCGTGCGGTGCAGAGCGCGCGTATCACTGGTCTGCGACGCTGCATCTGCAACGCGCGGCAAAAGGCTGCTTGCCAGCGATACCGGGGAGCTTCAGTGGACAAAATACGGCGTATCGGGTATCGTTATTTTCCAGATCTCACGCTTTATCTCTACCTGTACGCGGATGGAGGACCTGACACTGTATCTGGATCTTCTGCCGGATTTTGAGGAAACCCGTCTGGTCAGACACCTTCTGAACCGTGCCTGCCGTGCAAAAGAGATGCGCATATCCGGACTTTTGGCGGGGATGCTGCATGAAAAGCTGATCCCGGTCATACTAAAGCGCGCAGGGCTTTCTGCAAAGCTGCGTGCCGGATGTCTTACGCAGGAGCAGGCGGGACGGCTGATAGAGGCGGTCAAGCATTTTGAACTCGAGGTGACAGGGACGAAATCATTTGATGTATGCCAGGTCTGTGCAGGGGGCGTAGAGGCATCGGAGCTTGATCCGCGCACACTGGGGTCCAGAAAGCATGAGGGACTCTATTTTGCGGGGGAGCTCATTGATGCAGACGGACCGTGCGGGGGCTACAACCTGCAGTGGGCGTGGTCGAGCGGATATGTGGCGGGCATGGCCGCGGCGCTTGATCTGCGTCATGGATGAACATCTTCTGACAGATACAAGAGCAAAAGGAGAGCGATATGGAGCTTAGGATCAGTGAATTGAAACTGAGACCGGATCATACGCGGGAAGAGTTGGAGCGGGAGATCCGCCATATCCTGCGGATCCGCGGCGCAATGCCGGAATATGAGATTATGCGGCGCTCGGTAGATGCGAGAAAAAAGCCGGATATTTTCTATGTATACACGATAGATGTAAAGGCGGCGGCGCCGGAAGAGGTGCTTCGCCGGTGTAAAAATAAAAAGGTAGCTGCTGTGGAGAAGGAGGAATACCGTTTTCCCTATCAGCCGGATAGCTTTGCCGCACAGCCGGAGAGGAAACGCCCGGTGATCGTCGGCAGCGGTCCGGCTGGTCTTTTCTGTGCGCTGATGCTGGCGCGCGCAGGTCTGCGGCCGATCATTCTGGAGCGCGGCGAAGCGGTAGAACAGCGGATAGAGCGCGTGACCCGTTTCTGGGAGGACGGCGTGCTCGACCCTCAGTCAAATGTACAGTTTGGGGAGGGCGGAGCAGGCACGTTTTCGGATGGAAAGCTGAACACTCTGATCAAGGATCCGGGAGGGAAAATACGGTTTGTTTTAAAGGAGTTTGTACGCGCAGGTGCGGATCCGGCGATCCTGTACGATCATAAACCGCATATCGGAACGGATGTGCTGGTGCAGGTCGTCACCCGGATACGAAAAGAGATCGAGGCAAAGGGAGGCGAGTACCGGTTTGGCTCCTGTCTGACCGGGGTGCGCCGGACGGGGCAGCCAGAAAGGAAGGGACTGCTCCAGACGCATGGCGAAAAGGAGCTTAGGGCAGGCTTTTCACTTGAAATAAATGGAGTCAGGGATGCCCTGCTGTGCGATGTGCTCGTACTTGCGATCGGACACAGTGCAAGAGATACCTTTGAGATGCTTTATCAAAATGGACTTCCGATGGAGGCAAAGGCATTTGCCGTCGGGCTTCGCGTAGAACATGCGCAGGAGACGATCAATGAGGCGATGTATGGAAAAGACTGTCCGTATGATCTGGGAGCAGCGCCGTATAAGGTGACTCATAAATGCGCGGATGGCCGGGGCGTGTATTCCTTTTGCATGTGCCCTGGCGGGTATGTGGTCAACGCATCTTCAGAGGAGGGGCGTACGGCGGTAAATGGAATGAGCTACAGTGACCGTGCGGGCTGCAATGCGAACAGCGCGATCGTTGTGACCGTATCTGCGCAGGACTACGGGGCAGATCATCCGCTTGCAGGGATCGCATTCCAGCGTCAGCTGGAGGAGGAGGCATACCGGTGCGGGCAGGGAAAAATCCCGGTACAAAGGCTGGAGGATTTTCGGAAAAATAAGGCTACCGATCATTTCGGGGCAATCCAACCGAATATGAAAGGGCGCTGTCAGGCTGCAAATCTGCGGGGGATCCTTCCGGAAGCACTCAATGAAGCGATCAGCGAGGGGATCACTGCGTTTGGAAAGAAGATCCGGGGCTTTGACGATCCAGATTCGCTGCTTTCCGGTGTAGAGAGCAGAACCTCGTCTCCCGTGCGTCTTTTGCGCGGCCCGGATGGTCAGTCACAGGCAGCGGGGATCTATCCGTGCGGAGAAGGGGCCGGATACGCAGGAGGGATCACCTCTGCCGCAGTCGACGGGATCCGCACGGCGCAGTGGATATGCCAGAGCTATGCTGCCGCCTGCAGGCAGTAATCTGCAGGCCATAAGCCTGGACGCAGATCTTTGCAGCCTGGCGTATGACTGGACTGTTATGAAAAAATTAATATACCGGGTGTATACTTTACCGTAAAATTGTGGTAGAATATTATAATGATTCCATTTGGGTCAGGGGAAAGAGTATCGGAAGAGCAGGATGAACGATACCGGAAATATTACGAAGGATGATACGAAAAACGGGAAGAAGCAGCTCCGGAAGGGGGATTCCCGGACGATGAAAAGTATACCGAAAGAGGAACGGCCGTATGAAAAGTGCTTAAACTGCGGAGCAGAGCATCTGTCGGATGCAGAGCTGCTCTCTGTGATACTGCGTACGGGTTCGAAAGGGGAATCGGCATTGGAACTGTCAAGAAAGGTGCTCGCCGGATACGGCGGAAAGAACGGACTTCTGGGCATTTATCACATGTCGATTTCTGATTTAACAGGGATACGCGGCGTGGGTACAGTCAAGGCAGCCCAGCTGAAATGTGTGGCAGAGCTTTCCAGGCGCATTGCACGCGCGAGCTGTTCAGACCGGGTAGTTTTTACAAATCCTTCTGATGTGGCGCAGTACTATATGGAGGAGCTGCGTCACTGTGAGCAGGAGACACTGGTGCTTGTGATGCTGAACAGCAAGGGGCGGCTGATCAGGGATAAGGTCGTCTCAAAGGGAACGGTGCGCGCCTCTTTGATCTCCCCCAGGGAGATATTCATCGAAGCGCTTCACCATGGCGCAGTCAGCATCCTGCTGCTGCATAATCATCCAAGCGGTATCCCTGATCCGAGCCGGGAGGATATTCTTCTGACCCTTCGGGTAAAGGAGGCAGGCGCCATGCTTGGTGTTGAGCTGCTGGATCATATCATCATCGGGGATTGTCAGGCTGTCAGTATGCGGGAGCAGGGAATCTGGCAGAATGAGTTAGATTAGGGAGTATACCATGTTATTTCATAAGGTTTGTGGGATCGATCTGGGGACAGATACGATCAAGATAAGAGATAAAAGCGGCAGGCGCTTTTTGTACAGCAGGAATCTGCTTGCTGAAAAAAAGAACGGACAGGTGCTGGCGGTCGGTGATGCAGCGTATGAGATGTTTGAAAAAAATCCGGAAAATATAGATGTCGTCTGGCCGATGGCGGGAGGAGTGATCGCCAATCTGACGGAGATGGAGCTCGTGCTGTCTCATCTTTTAAAAGATTTTGCGGGAGTATTCCATTCAGGCGCATCGCTCTACATTGCCGTGCCGAGTGATATCACGCAGGTAGAAAAACGGGCGTTTTTTCATGTCATGCGCGGCAAGATCGGCGCAGGACGGATCCGGCTTGTCGACAAGGGGATCGCTGATGCGGTCAGCGCAGAGCTTCCGGTGCTCTCCTCACGCGGTCATATGGTCGTAAACATCGGAGCAGATACAACGGAGATCTCGGTGATCTCCTCCGGAAAGGTGATCTTAAGCCAGACAGTAAAGGCAGGCGGCCGCCGTCTGGATGAGGATATCGCGACAATGGTGCGCCGCAAGTTCAATCTGAACATAGGAAGCAGGAGCGCGGAGGCGCTGAAAAATAATCTGGCATTTATGATCAATGGACCGAAGCTGGAGCAGAAGGTCTTTGGGATCCATACGCTGTCAGGGCTGCCAAAATCAGAGCTGATCCCGTCTCTGGCGGTCAGCGTCGCGATCATTGATACCATTGATATGATCGTGGAAAGCATTAAGTCCGTATACAACCGTGTGCCTCCGCAGCTGATGAAGGACATTACCCGCGAGGGGATCTACCTGTCCGGAGGAGTTTCCATGATCCTGAATCTGCCGGACTATATCAGACGCGAAATGGGCATCCCTCTGCATCATATACAGGATCCCAAAAACAGTACGATCCGCGGACTGGTGGAGATTATGAATAATAAAGATTTAAGGCAGTCTACATATACGCTCAATGACCTGACTGCAATGAGATAAGGCGGGAGATTTATGAAAAAGAAGACGAATGACAATCTGAAAAACAAATATCTGCTGATAGGACTGAGTGTTTTCTGCGTACTGCTGATCGTGGTATCCTTTCTCGACGGAAGCATCTTTTCACCGGTCAAGCAGGCGAGCGGCTTTTTGATCACGCCGGTGCAAAAGGGGATCAACGGCTTCGGCACCTGGATGTCAGGGCTTACAGACAATTTCGATGATGCCCAGACGCTGCGCGAGGAAAATAAGGAGCTCAAAGCGAGGGTGGACTCTCTGACCGAGGAAAACAGCCAGCTGATCCAGGATAAGGAGGAGCTGCAGAGGCTCAGGGAGCTTTATAAGCTGGATGAGCAGTATGCAGAATACGACAAGGTGGGGGCAAGGATCATTGCAAAGGAGTCCGGGAACTGGTTCCAGCTCTTTACCATCGACAAAGGCTCTGATGACGGGATCAAGCCTGATATGAACGTCATTTCAGACGGGGGACTGGTCGGTATCGTGACGGAGACCGGTCCAAACTGGTCGACGGTCCGCTCGATCATTGATGACAACAGCAATGTCAGCGCAATGGTATCAACCACCTCGGACCAGTGTATCATTGCAGGAGATTTAAGACTTATCGATGAGGGCTCCCTGAATCTTGTCAAGCTGACAGACGCGGACAATAAGGTCCATGTCGGCGACAAGGTCGTGACCTCCTACATAAGTGAAAAGTTCCTGCCGGGTATCCTGATCGGATATATCAGTGAGCTGAACAATGATGCAAACAATCTGACGAAGTCGGGCTATATTACTCCGGTAGTGGATTTCCGGCATCTGCAGGAAGTCCTGGTCATTTTAGAGTTGAAGGAGACTGTGGAATGAGGCGCAAAATAACGATGGCTGTACTGATACTGGTCAGCATTATCCTTCAGTCGACGGTATGCCAGATGATCGCGATCGCTTCGATCAAGCCGAACCTGCTGATCATCCTGACGGTATCGTTCGGCCTGATGCGCGGCCGCCGTGACGGCATGCTCACCGGATTTTTCTGCGGCCTTCTGACCGATATATTTTTTGAGAGCGTGCTTGGCTTTAACGCATTTATCTATATGTGGGTCGGCTATTTCAGCGGTTATTTTTACCGCATTTTTTATGATGATGACATTAAGACGCCGCTTCTGCTGATTTCTGTCAGCGATGTGGCGTATGGCGTGGTCCAGTACGGGTTCCGCTTTCTGCTGCGCGGCAGGATCGACTTTTTTTATTATCTCGGACGGGTGATCCTTCCGGAGATGTTTTATACACTGATCCTGACGATCCTGTGCTACAGGATCCTTTATGCAGTAAATCGTAAATTGAGCTTATCCGATAAAGGAGTGGACAATTTTGTTTGATGAAATGAAAAAAAGCTTTAAAAAAGCAGTAAATTCCCGGGTGCTCATTGTGGTGATCGTGATAGTCCTTATGGCGGCGATCCTGGTACAGCGTCTGTTCCAGCTTCAGATCGTGCAGGGAGAGAATTATCAGAATAATTTTTCTTTGTCCATTATGAAAGAACGTACGCTGAAAAGCTCCCGTGGAAATATATATGACAGGAACGGGACTCCGATCGCGTACAATGAACTTTCAAACTGCGTCACCTTTGAAGATAATGGGACGTACTCGGATACAGAAGAGAAAAATCTCTCTGTCAACAGTACGCTTTATCATGTGATCAAGCTGATCGAAGAGCAGGGCGATCACATTGTGGATGATTTCAGGATCACACTGAACGAGGACGGCGCTTATGAATACACCGCATCCGGATTTGCGCTCAACCGTTTCAAGGCAGATATTTTCGGCGAGGCTTATATTGATAAGCTGAGTAAAAAACAGCTGGAGATGTCTGCACCGGATCTCGTTGAACTGCTTTGCAGCGATGATTATTATGGGATCCTTGGAGAATCTGTCACAAAGGAGCAAAAAGAGGAGTACGGTCTTCCGGAGTCCTACACGGATGAGGAGATCCTGCAGCTTGTTTCTCTGCGCGCATCGATCGCGGCGTACAGCTTTCAGCGTTATCAGACGGTGACGATCGCAAAGGACGTCAGTGATGAGACGGTAGCGAGGATACTGGAGAATATTGCGGACTTCCCGGGGATCGACATTTCAGAGGAGTACCGCAGAGTATATGCGGACGCAGAATACCTGGCGCCGCTGATCGGCTACACGGGGCAGGTTTCTGCGGAAGAGCTGGAAGAGCTCAAAAAAGAGGACAGCAACTATATCGCAACGGATATTGTGGGAAAGACGGGTCTTGAAAAGGAGCTTGAGACAACCCTCCAGGGGGATAAGGGATCAGAGCTGATCTACGTGGACAGTCTTGGGCGGACCGTTGATGTAGAATCGAGGGTGGAGCCTCAGGCAGGGAACGATGTGCATCTGACGATCGATATGAACCTGCAGCGTGTGGTTTACAACATCCTGGAGCAGTATATCGCAGGTATTGTTTATGCAAATATCATTGACGCAAGAGAGTTTGATACAGAAAACAATACTTCTGCAGACTACGTAAGGATCCCTATTTATGATATCTACTACGCGCTTTTCGAAAACAATGTTTTGAGTGTGAGCCACCTGAAGCAGGAGGATGCGACGCCAAATGAGCAGAAGGTCTATAATGCGTTTCTCGTAAAGGCGGCGGAGATCTTCGGTGTAATCAAGGATGAGCTTCTTTCGGAGGATCCTGCCACGTACACAGAGCTGAAGGATAAATACGAGCTTGGAGAACAGTATCAGGTATACATGTCCTATATCGTAAATGATATGCTGATGAAGGGGACAGGCATCTTAAACGAATCGGCGATCGACAAGACAGATCCGGTGTATCTTGCCTGGACAGAGGAGGAGAGCATCAGTCTGAAGGAGTTCCTCCTGCACGCGATCTCAAAAAACTGGATCGATGTCACGAAGATCGCAGAGGATGCAAAGTATATGAGCAATGACGAGCTGTTTTCTGCTCTTGCTGATTACATTGCCGCGTATCTGTCTGAGGATGACAACTTCTGTAAGCAGGTGTACCGGTATATGCTGCAGGAGGACCGTTTAAGCGGCGCGGATATCTGTCTGCTGCTGTTTGATCAGGGCGTACTGGAGATGAATACGCAGGACTATGAAAATCTCTCAAATGGAACGCTCGGGGGAACTGATTTTATCAAAGCAAAAATAAAGAATCTGGAGATCACACCGGCGCAGCTTGCGGTAACGCCGTGTTCGGGATCTGTCGTACTGACGGACCCGAACAGCGGAGACGTGCTCGCCTGTGTAACGTATCCGGGATATGACAATAACCGGCTTGCGAATGAGATGGATACCGAGTATTTCAACAAGCTGAATATGGACAAGTCCTCTCCATTTTACAGCCGCGCAACACAGGAGGCGATCGCACCGGGATCTACGTTTAAGATCGTTTCTGCCGCTGCCGGTGTGATGGAGGGCGTGGTCAACATCGGAGAGGGGATCAACTGTACCGGTAAATTTGATCTTGTCGCTCAGCCGATCAACTGCTGGAATAAGTACGGACATGGCACCCTGTCTTTGCAGGAAGCGATCGCGGAATCCTGCAACTATTTCTTCAACACCATTGGATACAGGCTTGGCAGCATAAATGGAGAGTATGACGATGCCACAGGCATTGAGACGCTTACGAAGTATGCGTCCATGTTCGGTCTGAATGAGAAATCAGGAGTAGAGGTGCCGGAGTCAGCGCCGAATATTTCGCAGATGGATGCTGTGCGTACCGCAATGGGACAGGCAGAGAATGCTTTTACAACGACTCAGCTTGCGCGCTACGTCAATACGATCGCGAATACGGGGACCTGCTACGATCTGACCCTGGTGGATGCGATCACGGACTCCACAGGAAGTGTTCTGGAGGAGCACGAGGCGAAGGTGCGCAACACCGTAGAGCTGACACAGGAGCTCTGGAATACGATCCACGCCGGAATGCGCGGCGTAGTACAGAATCATTCTGCATTCCAGAATTTTACCGGCGTATCGGTTGCAGGTAAGACCGGTACGGCACAGGTCAGCACAGACGTACCGAACCACGGAGTATTCATCGGCTATGCGCCTTACGAAGAGCCGGAGGTCAGTATTGCAGTACGTATTGCCAACGGATATACTTCCGCGAATGCGGCTTTGGTCGCGCGCGATGTCATATCATACTATTTTGGACTTCAGTCAGAGGAAGAGCTTGTCACAGGACAGGCATCCGAGGCATCTTCCAGTCTGGCGGTAAATGACTAACAGGAAAAGAGGAAGAGGACATGGGACGCAGCGCAGTCATTATAAAGAGCAATCCATACGGACTGGTTCTGAATCTTGACCCGGAGCTGCCCTTTGAAGAGCTGCGGCTGGCAGTTGCGGATAAGTTCCGGCGGTCTGCAGGATTTTTTAAGAATGCGACGCTGGCGCTTACCTTCCGGGGCAGAGTCCTTACAAAAGAGCAGGAGCAGCAGCTTCTGGAAGAAATTGTACAGAATTCTGGGATTTATGTGATCTGTATTGTAGATGAAGACCAGGAAACGGCAGAATACTACAAAAAAGCAGTCACGCATGCAGCCCAAAAGCAAAAAGAGGAGGACGGGCAGTTTTACCGCGGGACGCTGCGGTCAGGTCAGATACTGGAGACAGAATCCAGTATCGTGATCATCGGGGATGTCAACCCCGGCGCCCAGGTGATTTCAAAAGGAAACATTGTGGTCCTGGGCTGCTGCATGGGAAATATCTATGCCGGGGCATCCGGAAACGCAGGCTGTTTTGCCGCAGCGCTCACGATGAAGCCCATGCAGGTGCGCATCGCAGATAAAATGGCAAGGAGCGCGATCATAAAAAAAACGGATACCGGCGATTATCCGATCGATCCCAGAATCATTTTTATTAAAGACGGACATTTGCAGATCAAACCGATCTCAACAGAGACACTCGGCGAGTATCTGGCATAACAGGGAATCCTCCGTATTTCCTATACCGGTAAGGCACAAAGGATAAGTCAGGACAGGAAGGCAGATATGAGAATTGGAGGAAAGAAATATGAGCGAAGTTATTGTAGTCACATCAGGAAAGGGCGGTGTCGGGAAAACAACCTCTACCGCAAATATCGGGGCAGCGCTTGCGCGCCTCAATAAAAAAGTCGTACTGGTCGATACAGACATCGGGCTTCGGAATCTGGATGTCGTAATGGGGCTTGAAAACCGTATTATTTATAATCTGGTTGATGTGATCGAGGGAAACTGCAGGATCAAGCAGGCACTGATCCGGGATAAGCATTATCCGAACCTGTATCTGCTTCCGTCGGCGCAGACGAGGGATAAGAGCGCTGTCACACCGGAGCAGATGATCAAGCTTGTGGACGGACTTTCCCAGATTTTTGACTTTATCCTGCTGGATTGTCCGGCAGGGATCGAACAGGGCTTTCGCAATGCAGTCGCTCCTGCGTCAAGAGCAGTCGTCGTGACGACACCGGAGGTATCCGCGATCCGTGATGCGGACCGCATCATCGGTCTTCTGGAAGCGGGCGGCATAAAAAAACCGGATCTTATCGTCAATCGTCTGCGGGGAGATATGGTGCGCAGAGGAGAGATGATGTCAGCGCAGGATGTGGTAGATATCCTGGCAGTCAATCTGCTGGGAGTCATACCGGATGAAGAGAGCGTGGTGATCGCTACCAATCATGGAGAGCCGGTAGTAGGCAGCGACTCGCAGGCAGGCTGTGCGTATCTGAACATTGCGCGCCGGATCCTGGGTGAGACGGTGCCTCTGATCGATCTGGAGCAGGGCACTTCCTTATTTCACAGGGTAGCGTCTATTTTCAAAAAGAAATAAGGAGGCTGTGAGGTGGCGCATCGAAAGAATTGTCTGAATACATCGGGGAAGATCGCCAAAGCAAGAGCAAAGCTTCTGGTTGCTTCTGACCGGTTATCCTGCAATCAGGATGAATTCTGCCAGATGAAAAAAGAAGTTCTGGAAATTCTTTCAAAGTACCTGAATCTCGAAAAAGATGTTTTTGAAATACGAATGGATATAGTCTGCACAGCCAGACAAGGAGTACAGGATGTTAAGACAATACAAATTAAGTGATTACCGATTTCGTCTGATCATATGGGTCGTAGCTCTGGCCACACTCGGAATACTGATCATCGGAAGTGCGAACAATGATTTTCAGTTCAAGCAGACAATGGGACTGATCTCAGGTGTGATCATCATGGTGATCGTTTCCCTGTTTGATTATACATGGATCCTTAATTTTTACTGGATCATCTATGTCGTAGCGGCAGGATTGCTTGTGGCAGTTCTGTTAGTCGGTGTAGAAGTAAATGGAGCACAGCGCTGGATCAACATAGGCTTTCAGTTTCAGCCGTCTGATATTGTAAAAATCATGCTGATCCTTTTCTTTGCAAAGTTTTTTGAAGTACATGAGGAGCGGATCAACAAGCTGAAAACGATTCTGTTTTCGGTTGTCCTGGCAGGTATTTTACTTGTGCTGATCCTGAAGGAGCCGGATCTTTCAACGACCATCGTGACAGCGCTTGTGTTCTGCGTGATCATTTTTATGGCAGGGCTCAGTTATAAGATTGTGGCAGGTATTCTGATCGTGTGCATACCGGTGGCAGTCATTTTTATGAGTATTATCATACAGCCGTCTCCGGATGGTCCGCAGAATTACCAGCTTACTCGAATCTATGCATGGCTGTGGCCGGAGGAATATCCGCAGGATGCTTACCAGCAGCAAAACTCCATCAGCGCAGTCGGATCCGGACAGCTCTATGGAAAAGGACTGAATAATGATGATGTGGCGTCTGTAAAGAATGGTAATTTTATTCCGGAGCCGCAGACAGACTTTATTTTTGCTGTGGCAGGAGAGGAGCTGGGATTTATTGGCTGCTGCATTATTATACTGCTGGAGTTTTTGATCGCACTGGAATGTCTTCTGATCGGAAGGAGGGCGAAGGTACTCTCCGGGACACTGGTCGCGACGGGGATGGCAGCGCTGATATTTTTCCAGAGTTTTGTTAATATTTCGGTGGCAACAGGACTGTTGCCAAATACGGGTATCACGCTGCCGTTCGTCAGCTACGGGCTTTCCTCCCTTTGGAGCTTTTGCATAGGGATCGGTCTGGTGCTTAATGTAGGACTGCAGACAAGAAAATACTAAGGGGGTACGATTATGAATGTAGCATTTATTGCGCACGACGCAAAGAAAAAACTGATGCAGAACCTGTGTATCGCTTACCGGAGCATCCTTCTGCGCCATAATCTGTATGCGACCGGGACGACAGGAAGACTGATCGAAGAAGCGACGGGACTGAATGTCCACAAGCTGCTTGCCGGACATATCGGAGGAGAGGAGCAGATAGGAAGTCTGATCGAACAGAATCAGATCGACCTTATGATCTTTTTCCGTGATCCGCAGGAGCGGCGGATGAACCAGCCGGATATCAACAAGGCGATCCGTCTGTGCGATATACACAATGTTCCGATCGCGACAAATATCGCTTCTGCAGAAATGCTTTTGAAATCATTAGAAAGAGGAGACCTTGAGTGGCGTGAGATGTACAGATAGACAAGAGGGACGTTCGGCGTATACACAGCGTGAATGGGCGCGGATCCAGGAGCGGGAGCGCCGGGAGATACAGAGAAACCGAAGGCTTGCGGCAGCGGCGGCGGCGCTTATCCTGCTGGTTGCTGTCATGGGATTTGCGGTATATTATTTTGTAGTGCGGTCACACGACTATACGCTGACACAGACCTATGATCAGTCTGACCCTGTATTTGGAGTCGGCACTACTGTTGCAGGCGGGAATACGGCGCAGCCCTTTGCGGGAGAGCTGTGTGTGGCAGACGGTGATGTCAATACAGAGCGTGCAGCGCTGGCTTCCTATGCAGCGGGACTTTTTGATGTGGAAGGCCAGCGGACGGTGTATGCAAAGGATATTTTTTCCAGACGTTCCCCGGCAAGTATTACGAAGGTCATGACAGCGCTCGTGACGCTCAAATACGGAAATCTCGATGATGTCGTCACAGTCACTCCGATTGTCAGGGACATTGAGTATGGCTCATCTGTCTGTGATATAAAAGAAGGAGATGTGCTTTCCCTGCGTCAGCTTTTATATGGAATGATGATCGCATCTGGAAATGACGCATCCATGATGATCGCAGAGCATGTCGGCGGCTCCGTTGACAATTTTGTCGCCATGATGAATGAGGAGGCGCGCGCGATCGGCGCGACAGGGACTCATTTTACGAATCCGCACGGACTGACGGACCCGGATCATTACACGACCGTTTATGATATTTATCTGATGATGAATGAAGCGCTCAAATACGATATTTTTCAGGATATTATCAGCAGAAAGAACTACTATGCAGAATATACAAGGACAGATGGTTCAGCCGTAGCTGTGACCTGGGAGTCGACAAACCACTATCTGCTGGGCAGCGCACAGGCGCCGGAGCAGGTTGTAGTATATGGCGGTAAGACAGGGACAACAGATGATGCGGGAGCGTGTCTGACGCTTCTTGCAAAGGACCTGTATGGCAATCCGTATATATCCGTGATCCTCCATTCAGAGACAAAGGATACGCTATATACAGAAATGACAGAGCTTTTATCACTGATTGACGCATGATTTGTGACTTTTGTGTGTAAATAGTATAAAAAATTTATTTTAGTGTTGTAATTTCTGTGTAAATATACTATAATTGCAATATGAATATATATCCGCTACTAAAGGAGGAGATCACCATGATACAGTTAATTTTAGGCGAAAAAGGAAAAGGCAAGACGAAGATTTTACTGGATAAGGTAAATTCCGAAGTTAAGGAAGCTCATGGAAGCATCGTTTATCTTGATAAGAGCACAAAGCATATGTACGAACTGAACAATAAGGTTCGCCTCATCGATGTCTCATCTTTCGAGCTTCAGTCAACAGACGAATTTACCGGTTTCATCTATGGTATTCTTTCTCAGGATCATGACCTTGAGCAGATGTACCTCGACAGTTTTCTCAAAATATCCCAGGTAAGTGAAGCAGATCTGAATGGACTGTTAGATAAGCTGGCACAGATCGGCGAGAAGTTCCAGGTTACATTTGTGATCAGCATATCCGTAGCTCCGGGCGTGGTTGATGGCAGATTTAAAGAAAATATTATTGCGGAATTATAAAATACATCGTTACATAGAAAACATAAAGTGTAATACAAAACGCCTGTTTTGCAGAAGTCTGCAGCAGGCGTTTTGTTGTCGTACGCTTTTCAGTCTCTCCCCATAGCAGTTACTCTTCCGTACAGACTGAGAAGATACACGCCGGACAGTCCGACCAGAGTATAAATGATCCGGGAGATCCATGTCATATTTCCAAATATGAGGTTGACAAGATCAAGCTTGAAGATACCGATCAGTCCCCAGTTGACTGCTCCGATGATCACAAGTGTAAGTGCCGTATAGTCAATTCCCTTGCTCATACAGTTCCCTCCTTTTTGAATTATCGTTAGCTTTCCCATAAAAACGGTTTTTATTCAAAACTTTTGTTCAAAACAATGGTTGTATCATAACTCTTAACATGGTAAAATAACGGGTAAGAGTTTTTTTGTAATAGAAAAAACTTGTTCTGTTGTTTTGGGAGGAAGCTTACTTGGGCAGACGCGCGGGAAAAAATAAGATAACAAAATATAGAAGACATTCTTTCTTTAATATAGGTACGCTGTTATTTGGCACAATTTTTATTTATATGATAATTTCCCTGTTTATGTATCTGACAGAGACGCATGTCACCGCTTATGAAGTGATGAAGGGAGCGATCACGGGAAATTACAGATACCATGCGCTGGCACTTCGCACAGAGGAGATCGTGACTGCCACTCAGTCGGGCAGCGTGCGGTATTTTGAGCGGGAAGGGAGCAGAACACCTGCGGGCAATGCAGTCTGCGCAGTCAATGAGAGCGGTTCCAAGGAGACTGCTGCGATCACAGATTTCAGTCTGGAAGCAGAGGACGCAAAACGGATCCAGGATATTATCTCGAATTTTACGATCAATTATTCAGGAAGTGCATTCCAGACAGCATATGATCTGAAGGCGAGCGTAGAGGGACGTATCGCCGAAGCGATCGAAGAGAACTCGTCTGATTATGTCAGTGTACACAATCAGTGCTTTGCGCCGGAATCCGGGTTTGTCCTTTACAGTATTGACGGATTTGAGGATGTCACAGAGGATCAGCTTACGCAGGATATGTTTTCACAGTCCGGGTACAATCCGGACAATCTGCGCAGCCGAGCGAAGGTAAAGGCAGGAGAGCCGCTTTTTAAGCTTGTCACAAAGGAGGCATGGGCGGTCTATTTTCCGGTCGATGAGAAGCTTCTGACGGAGCTTGCAGATATGGAAAAGATCCGGTTCCGTTTCCTTAAGGACAATGAAACCTTTACCGCGCCGTTTTCGGTCATCCAAAACGGAGACGAGGTGTTTGGAAAAATCTCTCTCAACAGCTCTCTGGTGCGCTACGTAGATGACCGTTTTCTTGAGATCGAGCTTCTCCTGAATAAAAAGGAAGGACTGAAGATCCCATCGTCAGCGATCGTAGAACGGACATTTTATAAAATACCGGAGGAGTATGTGATCAAAAATGAGGATACCGATCAGGAAGTTGTGCTGAAGGTGGAGCATTTTGGCGAGGATGGGGCGTCATCTGTAAAATACGTGACAGCAAATGTATATCAGTATCAGGAGGGCTATTATCTGATCGACCGGAATGTGCTCTCGGAAGGAGACTACATCCAGCTCGAGGATTCTGCGAAACGGATGCAGGTACAGGAAAAGGATCTTGTGACACTGCACGGCGTCTATAATATCAACAAAGGCTATGCCGTTTTCCGGGAGATTACCGTTATTGACGAAAATGAGGAATACTGTATCGTTGAGAGCAATAATACATACAGCCTTTCAGCTTATGATTTTATTGTTCTTGATGCAGCGCAGGTGACAGAGGATCAGATTGTGTATTAGCGCAGGGAAAGGAGTATTTTGTATGATAAAAGAAAATCTTGCAGATGTAGAGCGTCGGATCTGTGCAGCGTGTGAGCGCAGCGGACGAAGCCGCAGCGAGGTAGAGCTGATCGCAGTGAGTAAGACAAAGCCGGTGGAGATGATCCGCGAGGCGTATGACTGGGGGATCCGTACTTTTGGGGAAAACCGTCCTCAGGAGATCAGGGATAAATATCCGCAGCTTCCCGGAGATATCAGATGGCATATGATCGGGCATCTGCAGAGAAACAAGATCAAGTATATCATTGACCGGGTATGTATGATACATTCGGTAGATTCTCTGCGTCTTGCACAGGCTGTTGACGAGGAGGCGCGCAGGCATGATGTGGTGATGCCGGTGCTTGTTGAGGTTAATGTAGCAGGAGAAGCGTCAAAAGACGGGGTAGCGCCGGAAGAGGCGGAGATGCTGATCCGGCAGATCAGTACGCTTGCAAATATACGGGTACAGGGATTGATGACGATTGCTCCGTTTACGGAGAAACCAGAAGAAAACAGAGTGTATTTCCAAAGATTAAGGAAATTATCTGTTGACATAAAAGCAAAAAACATTGATAATGTGAATATGTGTGATCTCAGCATGGGGATGACCGGGGACTACGAGGTGGCAGTAGAAGAAGGCGCCACGATGATTCGCGTCGGGACCGGGATCTTCGGTGAGAGAGACTACAACCATTAAAAAGATGGGAGATTATTAGTATGGGTGTACTTGACAAGTTTTTAAACGCAATGAAAATGAATGATGATGAAGGGTTCGATGACGATTACCTTGATGATGAATATGATAACTACGATGATTATGAGGAGGAGCGCCCGAAGAAGCGTCTTCTGAGCAAATCATATGATGATGATTACGATGACAGTCCGCAGCAGCAGGCTGCCGCGGCGCAGGAGACGGCTGCGCTGGCTGCAAAGCCTAAAGCAAAGCCGACAAAAAGTGCAAAGATTTCTCCGATGCGCCCGAAGCGCACCGCAGGCGGAACCGGCATGGAGGTGTGTGTGATCCGTCCAAAGAGCATGGAGGACGCCAGAGAGATTACGGAGACGCTGCTTGAGGAGTGCACGGTTGTACTGAATATGGAAGGGCTTGACCTTGATATTGCGCAGCGCATTATTGATTTTGCATCAGGCTCTTGCTACGCGATCCATGGAAACCTCCAGAAGATCAGCAATTATATTTTTATCATCACACCGGAGAGCGTTGATATTTCCGGCGATTTTCAGGAGATATTAAGCGGCGCGTTTGAGGTGCCGACGTTTGGGACGAGATTTTAAGATGACAGGTGAAGAAGTACTATTATCAAAACGGATCAGGGAGCTGGCTGACACAGCGCAGAGAAGAGGGATTGTGACGTTTACAGATTTCCTGAATCTGAATGAACAGAATATTTTACATCAGACCTTACAAAAGTTTTCCTGGATCAAAGGGGAAACTTTTGGCGGTTATGAGGGAGCAGAGCGTCAGATTGCAGCATTTATACCTGATGCTTTTTATATACCCCGCGACTCTGACAGCATTTCTTATCCAATTTCCTGTATTCATATACTTCCGCGCAACATAAAATTTGCGGACAGGCTGTCGCACCGGGATATTCTCGGCGCCTTAATGCATCTTGGCATCGACCGGTCAAAGACAGGGGATATTGCGGTATGCAAGGATGAAGCGTATCTGTTTTGCAGTACGCCGCTTGCCGGCCTGATCTGTACAGAGCTTACGAAGATCCGGCATACGGTGGTCGATTGTACAGTCTGTGATCTGCAGGAGTTTACTTATACGCCCGAAACAAAGTCGATCCGGGGAAGTGTTGCGTCGGTACGGCTTGACGCAGTGATGGCGCTTGCTTTTCAGTCGTCAAGGAGCAGCCTTTTATCACTGATCGCGGACGGGTCTGTTTTTGTGAACGGAAAGCTGATCACAACGAATGCGTACAGCCTGAAAGAGCAGGACATTATCTCCGTGCGCGGATTTGGCCGGTTTCGGTATATTGGTGAGCTTGGCGGGACAAAAAAGGGAAGACATATGATCGAAATAGAAACATACATATAGTGCAGTTTAGAAAGGAAGGACAGTATGAGGAAGTTTGCTCCGGAATCAAAAATCACAGTCAGGACAGCGGGGAATGAGCCGTATGATCTGCTGCTTCGCGGTTCTTTTGATGCGCTTGGCGCAGCGCTTACGGATCTTGGATGCAGCGGCCGCCGCCTGTGTATTGTGACGGATTCTAACGTATCGTCGTATTATCTGGACGCTGTGAAGGAACAGATCAGACCAGTGGCATCCAGGCTTGAGGTCTATGAATTTGAGGCGGGAGAAAGCAGTAAGACACTTGATGTGGTGCGCGGGCTGTATGAGAAGCTGATCACCTGTGGTTTTGACCGCCAGGATTATCTGGTCGCACTCGGCGGAGGCGTGGTCGGAGATCTGACAGGCTATGCAGCGGCAACGTATCTGAGAGGTATCCGTTTTGTGCAGATACCAACGACTCTGCTGGCACAGATCGACAGCAGCATAGGCGGAAAGACGGGAGTGGATTTTGATCAGTACAAAAATATGGTAGGAGCGTTCCATCAGCCTTCTCTGGTATATATAAATACAGAGGCTCTGCAGACGCTTCCAGAAGATCAGTTTGCAAGCGGGATGGGAGAGCTGCTCAAGTACGGGATCAGTCTGGATGCGGATTTCTATGAGTGGACGATCGATCATATGTCAGAGATTGAGGAGCGGGAACCGGAGGTTCTTGCGGCGATGATCACGCGCTGCTGCCAGCTGAAGCAGTATATCGTGGAAAAGGATCCGACAGAAAAAGGAGAACGGGCGCTTTTAAACTTCGGTCATACGATTGGTCATGCGATTGAAAAGCTAAAAGATTTTCAGCTGCTGCACGGCGAATGTGTGGCGCTTGGCACTGTTGCGGCAGCATATATTTCATGGCAGCGCGGGATGCTCGATGAGGATGAGTTCTATGAGATCCGTGACATGAATGTGGGTTTTGGGCTGCCTATCTCGTTTGACGGCTTATCCTCACAGGCAGTTGTGGATGCGACCAGAAAGGATAAAAAAATGGATGGCGGACAAATCCGCTTTATCCTGCTGAAAAAGCTGGGACGCGCATATATTGCGACTGATGTGACGGAAAAGGAAATGCTGGAGGCAGTGGATGCGCTCAACGCAGAAAGGGATTGATCCATGAAAAAGAGACACAGCCTGCTGGTATGGGGAGCCGTCCTGACGGCCGTTCTCCTGGCGATCGACCAGCTTACAAAATATTGTGCGAAAACGTATCTTGCACCCGTTGGAAGTGTATCGGTCATTCCCGGTGTTTTTGAGTTTTTTTATCTCGAAAACCGCGGGGCGGCATTCGGGATGCTTGCAGACCGGAAGGGATTTTTTATCCTGGTCGCAGCGCTGATGTGCGCGGCGGCGGCCTATATATATATCCGCCTTCCGGAAGCTCATCATTATACACTGATGCGGGTGATCTGTATCCTGGTTGTGGCAGGAGCAGCCGGCAATATGATCGACCGGATGCTGCACGCATTTGTGATCGATTTTCTTTACGTCTCTTTGATCGATTTCCCGGTATTTAATATTGCAGACTGCTACGTGTGTATCGGCGCGGCTCTGGCGATTGTTTCGATTTTTACCGTGTACCGCAAAGAGGAGTTTGAATTTCTGTTTCCCCGGAAGAATGCGTATACAGAAAAAGACAGGTAGGGACAGAAAAGCGCTACGAAAAGAGCCGGACAGATATAGGATAAGAAGGGAAAAAGGAGCTAAGGCCGGGCGAAGGGATTGGAAAGGGCAGGTATCGGGATGGAAAGAAGAGAAGAAATGAAAATAGATGCAGCAGGAAGCAAAAAGCGCCTTGATCGGCTTCTCGCGGATGCGTTCCCGCAGCTTACCCGTTCCTATTTGCAGAATCTGATACGAAACGGATGCGTAAAGGTAGACGGAAAGCCTGCGAAGGCAAGCTTAAAAGCAGGAGAGGGAGCAATCGTACAGATTGATTTCCCGGAATTGGAAGAACTTTCTGTAGAACCGGAGAATATACCTCTGGATATTCTTTACGAGGATGAGGATCTGATCATTGTCAATAAGCCAAAGGGGATGGTGGTGCATCCGGCGGCAGGACATTACAGCGGGACGCTGGTCAATGCGCTGCTGTATCATTGTCATGACAGTCTCTCGGGGATCAATGGCGTGCTTCGGCCAGGTATCGTACACCGCATCGACCAAAATACGACAGGATCGCTGATCGTATGTAAAAATGATGCGGCTCATCAGGCAATTGCCGATCAGCTTGCCGTTCATTCGATCACGCGGAAATATCGCGCGATCGTACATGGAAGATTGAAGGAGGACGGCACTGTGCATACAACGATCGGCAGGCATCCGCTGCACCGCAAGGAAATGGCGGTCAATGTTCCAAATGGAAAGGATGCCGTAACGCATTACCGCATCCTTCAGACGTTTGACAGGTTTACATATATAGAATGCAGCCTTGAAACAGGGCGCACCCACCAGATCCGGGTACATATGAAAAGCATCGGACATCCGATCCTCGGAGATGATGTTTACGGTCCGGCCAGGTGTCCGTTTAAGAATCTCCAGGGACAGACGCTTCATGCCATGACGATCGGATTTATACATCCGCGCACGCAGGAGTATATGGAATTTGAAGCGCCGCTGCCAGAGTATTTTGAGCATTTACTGAAAAGTCTGCAATCATGTGTTTGACTGGTCCGCTTTTTTCTCATCCTTTGTGCGGCACTTTTTCGGTACACGGTCGCTCCAGGATGGAAGATTGCCGTTTAAGATCGCTGTAAACATGCGTTCTTTTGTGCCGGAATGTTCGCGGCCGAGTGCTGCAAGCAGATTTTTTGCGTATTCCCGCTGTGTAAATCCGTCTGCCGGGCATGGATTTTTCACGACAGGGAGTTCATATTTATTCATAAAGCCCTTCACATCCGCTTCATCCACGTAGATCAGCGGGCGGATCAGAGTCAGATCCATCCGGTCCAGATACGTGACTGGCGCGAAGGTATGGATGCGTCCTTCCAGTATCAGGGACATCAGAAGTGTCTCCACAACATCATCCTTGTGATGGGCGTAGGCGATCTTATTGCATCCCAGTCGTTTTGCAGCTTCATTAAAGGCGCCTTTGCGCATTTTTGCACACAGCGAGCAGGGATTTTCTTCTTTTCTGTCTTCAAAGATGATCTTTCCGATCTCTGTCTCCACCACCGTATACGAAACCTCCAGTTGGTCGCAGAGCGCTTTAATCGGCGCGAGATCGAATCCGTCAAAGCCCAGGCTTACTGTAATAGCCTCGATCGTAAAAGGGTTCGGATAGAAGCGTCTGAGGCCGCAGAGCGCATAGAGCAGTGTCAGACTGTCTTTTCCTCCGGAAATGCCTACGGCAATTTTGTCCTGAGGCTGTATCATGGAAAATTCATCGACTGCTTTTCTGGTAAGACTCATTAATTTCTGTAATTTCATGCAGGTATTGTCCTTTCAGCTTTCACGCAGCTTTACGGCAGAGGCAGCGCGCCTGCGCCTGTCCTCATCCATGGCAGCGTAATGTTTTCTTGTTGTATTTACATCTTTATGTCCAAGTACATCGGCAACGAGATAAATATCCCCGGTTTCTTTATAAAGGCTTGTGCCAAAGGTACTGCGCAGCTTATGCGGTGTGATCTTTTTTGCCGTAGTCACTGCGGAGGCATATTTTTTTACCATATTTTCGACCGCTTTTACGCCTATCCTTCTGCGCTGGCTGGAATAGAAGAGTGCATTTTCCTGGCCTGGAACCGGCGTGATCGTACTGCGCACCTCGAGATAATCGAGCAGAGCCTTTTCGACTTCTTCACCAAAGTATACGATCATCTCAGAGCCGCCCTTGCGGACTACGCGGATACCGCCATTTTTAAAGTCCACATCTGATATATCCAGTCCGACACACTCCGAGACTCGGATACCGGTCCCAAGCAGCAGTGTGACGATCGCCAGATCTCTCAGGCGTGTTTTTTCGTAGTAGACTTTTTTCTGGCCGGTCAGATGATCGCCGCAGTGTTCGATGTAGTCAAGCAGTCCGGCAGTCTCATCGGGATCCAGCCGTACGATCGCTTTGTCATGCAGCTTTGGCATGTCGACGAGCAGCGTCGGATTTGTCCGGATCATTTCCCGCTTATAAAAATAGGCATAAAAGCTGCGCAGAGCAGACATTTTGCGTTTTAAACCGCGTTCGCCGTTTGTGAGCATTTTATCGTCGCTGCGGTATACTTTCAGATATTCCTGATATTCTTCAATATCAACAGCCTGCATGCAGTCAAGGACATCCACCGTGAGATCCGTGAGCTTTTTATTTTTGAATGCAGGATTTTCGGTCACAAGAAACTGGAAGAAAATCCGTATATCATAGGCATAGGAAATTCTCGTCCGTGTGCTTGTGGTAGGCTCGATCGCCCGGAAATAGTCTTTTGCAAACGGAGGAAGCGTTTTCAGCACCTCGCGGAGCTTCAGGACATTTTCCGTGTTGATCTGTTCCTGATAAGAAACTGTTTTGTCCATAGTGAGCGTTATCGGAATCCTTTCAATAATAATAGAATAATTGGTAAATATATAAAAAGGCAACAATCTATTCGAAAAACATGTGTTTCGCGAATAGATATCTATTACCTATCTTACCACATCTATTTCCCTTTTTGCAACTGTTTTGTTCTGTTTGCAGCTGTGTTTTTATAGCATACAGGAACCGACACTTTTTTCTTTCTGGTCAGCTTCTTTACTTGCTTTTTAAATGCTGCTTTGCTGATCGTGTTTCCATTTTCATCAAAGCACTGTGTTGTGTAATACTTTTCAGAACGCAGCTTTATATGATCCGTTCCTTTTGCCAGCTTATGATATGCCTGGTATTCGCCGTGCAGATAAGTCTTTGTCACAAACACCCCTGTTTTCTTATAATAACCAAAGGAATCCCGATAAGTGCCGACGTCGTACAGCTTTCCATTGCGGTATGTATACAGCTTGTAGCCTCCGGAAACATGTCCGGTTCCTGCCGCAGTACCATCAATAAAAAGCTCCGGCACAGAATCTTTATCAACATAGATCAAAGAAAACTTAAGCTTTGAGGATCGAACCTTCTGCCTGCTATTCCATTTTAATTTTTTCTGACTGAGCAGGCGCTGGTATTCCTTCAGTGCTTTTGTTTTTTGCGAGGCTGCATTTGAGGTAACGCTCTGTGTGAAAAATGCGCAGCTTAGTACCATACAAAACAGCAGGATCTGTATCGCAGACCGTTTCCAGCCGCTTTTTTGAAAAGTATTTTTCCTCATATACTTCTGCTCCCTTCTGATGTTTTAGATTTTCTTTTTTAATATATCATAAAAGAACCGCCAAAGCCATATTCAAATACAACTATTTGAAAGGAATGACGGTTCTTTAAAGTCCGGTTTTATGGTGGCCGTTTTGGCCCCGGTCGTGTGAGGTTAAAGGATTTCAGCTGTCACTTGGATCGTTTTCAGCGGTGTCTGGGCAGCGTCATAGAAAGTCACCTGGAAGCTGGTTTCGCCTGCTGTCGGAAAGGCTGCCTGAAAAGCGCCTGCTGCGGAAAATTCCGTTGTGTCAAAGGAAACCATGGCAGGATCAGCATTTTCAATAGCTGCATAGACTGCCTCTGTGCCCTCCATTATGATCTGTCCTGAAACGGGTGTGCCGGCGGTGATCCCGGATATCAGGAGCTCTTCTGCTCCTGTGTACTGTGCGGTAACAGAGGTCTGCGAAGGATCCAGACTGATCCCGCATTCTGCGGTCTGAATCGTCCATACGGTACTGTCTGCAATCTCCTCAGAGTGCATAGTTCCATCCGATGAAGCAAAGGCGTCTGCGGACAAAGTGATATAGTAGCCGGAATTTGCTGCAAGCGCAGTATCAAGGAAAAGTGTTGCTTTTGTTCCCTGCTCCCAGCCTTTTTCGAGAAGCTCCTCTTCTGTCATCGGGGCAAACACAGCCTTCCCGGTATCTGCAGTAGAGATTGTCTCAGCGACAGAGCCATCCTGGTGGCTGAGGATCACAGAGCCTGCTCCGGCTACAATATCCTTGTTTTTAAAGAAAACAGTAAGCTGACTGATGCCTGCCGGATATGTCTCAAAGCTGTTTTCTTCGGAAGTCACTGGTACAAATATCATATCCTCGGAGGTGAGAACAGTTTCACCGCCGGCATCCGCACCGGTCTGGGCTTCTACCATAATATCAGCGCCCCCGTCAAGAATACCCTCATCGCCAGAGGCAGGAAGGTCGCCTGTTGTATCTGTCTGGGGCTCAACCGTGATATCTGCTCCTCCATCAAGAATCGCTCCTTCGGTAGCAAAACTGCTGTCTCCGGTGTCTTCTGTCGGAATGGTTGTATCCGAGGTATCTGTTTCAGATCCTTCTGTCGGTGCAGTCGTCTCAGGCGCTTCTGTATCGACGGTCTCATCTGATGCAGCCTGTGTCTGCGGCTCTGTTTCAGAAGAAGCATCACCGTAGGAATCAGAAGATGTAATGTCAAAATCAGCGTCCCCTTCTGACTGTGCCGGTGCTTCTGTAGACGGCGCTTCTGTTTCTGTCAAAGCAGAATCATCCGTAGCGTCGAAGATAACAGAGTCTCCCAGTGCAGAATCATCCGTATTCATCAGAATACTGTCCGGATCGACGGTCTCGGACTGCGGTGCCTCTGTCTGTGCAGCCGGGTCATCGATCAGCGGTGTCTCGATCGCAGTTTCTGTCTGCTGCTGCGCTTCCTGCTCCTGCATATTTGACTCGATGCGGTCAAGCGTTTCTTTCATTTCTTCGTAATCATACTCCTGCTGTGCGATCTGCTGCATCAGCTGTGCGAGCAGCTCCCGATCCTCGTCAGTCAGAGAAACATTCTGCTCCTGCGCCACCTGATTGATAATGATATCAATATCACTGTCACTTACGACATTTCCTTCGATGATCTGAGTTTTTGTCTCATTAACGATCTCCGTGGCTTCGATTGGACCGATATTGTTTGCAATAGTCGTTGTGGTGATCAGCTCCTGTGTAGCGACCTCCTTTTTCTCCTCATCCAGCGTCGTACCCACTGCTGACTCATAAGCCATCAGGATGCCGGTCAGAGCGCCGGTACCGGACACCTCGAACGGGGAGGCAGCCAGCACATCACAGTTGACAACACCCGAGGTAGATAAGGTGGCTGCGATCATGTTGCTTGTTACCCAGGAAAGATTTGCCGTCTTTACCTGAATCCCTCCGGAGTTTGTCGGACTGACAAGCGCGCAGCTGTATGTTTTTGTACCGATCTGCTCCAGCGGCACGTAAGAACCGAGATGATTGCGCTCATCCTGATTCGTGATCGTAAGAGTCTGAAGGTTCTGACCAGCCACTCCGAAGTAACGCAGGATCGCCTGCTTCTGCTCTTCTGAGAGATCGGCGCCAAGTGTTACTACTTTCTGTCCGTCTGCAAGCACGGAAGCAGTCGGTATGGAAGCTGCTATACATGCGGCACTTACGAGTGCAGCGATTAATTTTCTTTTTCTGTACATATACGTTCCTCACTTTCCCAAACTGTTCTTCAGTTGTTAGAAAAATTATAGCACTGCAGGAAAAATAAAACAAGAAAACAAAACGAAGGGAATTATTAACCTTTTCTTAACGGATTTCTCAATCGATACAAAGCCGGTACATCGCAGAAAGAAACATTTGTTTGCTTTTTACGGGGGCATATGATATACTTAAAAAAACATATGTACGGGAGGGACACCGTTATGTCAGAGAGACGGATTACGGCAAAGCAGGAAGAGATCCTGAATTATATAAAGAATGAGATACTGGAGCGGGGATTTCCTCCGGCAGTGCGTGAGATCTGCCAGGCAGTGAATCTGAAGTCCACCTCTTCTGTTCACTCTCATCTGGAATCACTGGAAAAGAACGGATATATCCGCCGTGATCCGACGAAGCCGCGCGCGATAGAGATCCTGGATGATTCGTTCAATATGGTACGCCGTGAGATGGTAAATGTGCCGGTCGTGGGTACAGTCGCAGCCGGACAGCCAATCCTTGCACAGCAGAATATCGACAGCTACTTTCCTATCCCGGCAGAATATATGCCGAATGAGCAGTCGTTTATCCTTCGTGTAAAGGGGGAAAGCATGATCAATGCAGGGATCATGGACGGCGACTGCGTACTTGTGAAGCAGCAGTGCACAGCAGATAATGGTGAAATGGTTGTTGCACTTGTGGACGACTCTGCTACAGTCAAGACTTTCTATAAAGAAAAGGGCCATATCCGTCTTCAGCCGGAAAATGATACGATGGATCCGATCCTTGTGGACGACTGCCAGATTCTGGGAAAGGTATTTGGCGTGTTCCGTTTCTTTTCATAAGGTCATAAGGCAGATACCGCACAGTACACAGGAAGAACTGAAAAACGGAAAACAGCCCGGATCAAACCTGTATCGGGACTGCTCCTTTTTGGGGCATTCACAGATACGAAGTCTGATCCGGGCTGTTATTCTGTCATATCAATATGCTGCGCTGCACCTATTTCCTGAGAGGGGCGTTATAGGATCCTGTCTGTCAGGACAGCTCGAATCGTTTTGCCAGACCGCTCAGCAGCTCTCTTGGCATTGCGATATGGAAACCTGCCGGATTAAGCAGATAGCCCTTGGATTCTTTTGCCAGAAGCTTCGGAAGATTTGTAAACGGTACTGCGAGCGCTTTAAATTTATTTTCGCGGTTAAATTTTGCCAGCTCGTTTGGATCGGTAAAGATCGGCTGCATCATTTCATCATTTTTATTTTTGAGGATCGGCAGGCGATACTTTCTGTTTTTCAGCTTTTCGGTATCAGATTCCGGTCCTTCGAGCAGCTCGATCGGAACGATATATCTGGATTTCACAAGATTTGCAGCCAGCTCCTCTTCCAGATCTTTTATCTGTGGCTTTTCCTGAACTGGTACGGGGCGGGAAGCCTCCTGCATAAAATAAAGGCCGGTCAGCTGCAGCTGCGGATTGGACAGCGGCTGCTGCTCTCTTGGCAGCGCTGAGAAATCAGGCTTTTTTACAAGCTCTTCCAGTTCGAGAAATTCCCGTGAGGACTCTTTTACAAATACGAGTTCATTCACACCGATCGTATAGAGCATAGAGAAAAATCCAAGAAAAGCCTTGTTCGGATATTTGATGCCTTTGAGCAGAATCTTCTTTTCTGTATAGGACTTGGCAAACTCCTGAAGAAGCTTTTCGTCATCAAAAATAAAAATCTGATCATTGAAGGTTTCTGGATCACAGACAACGAGCGGCATATTTGTATATGCACAGTATGCCACGATCATCTCTTCTCTTTTTTGGATGCTTTTGATCAAAAATGTTTTATCTACTGTCATAATCTCTCTCCTGTTTTATGATAATTCTTCCAGTGTGATGCTCTTTCCGTCTCTCCAGATCCGCTCCAGATCATAAAACAGCCTGTTTTCTGAATCAAAGACGTGAACAATAATATCGCCGTAGTCCAGCAGCACCCAGTTTGCAGTATGGTAGCCTTCCGTCTGCTTTACCGGATAGCCTGCTTTATGAAGTGTTTCTTCTACATTATCAGCAAGAGCCTGTACCTGACTGCGGTTTGTTCCGGAGGCGATAATGAAATAATCAGCCAGAACGGACACCCCGGAAATATCGATCAGTTTTATATCTACAGCCTTTTTGTCATCAAGTGCATGGTACGCCAGCCGTGCCATTTCTTTTGCTGTATGTTCTGCCATTCTCATACCTCCGTTTTTTCCATAAGTTTTTTATAGTAATTATATGCTATTACCGTCTGGTTATCAAGACAAGTTTTTTCTTTTTCCAGAAAAGTTAAAGTATCTTTCAGTATTGTATAAACAGCACAGTCAATATCTTCAAATGCCATACGGCGTATGGCATCCAGACCGGCAGCCTTATTTCGCATTGGCTCGATGTAGTCCGCGGTAAAGATGATTTTTTCCAGCAGAGTCATCTGGGGCCTGCCTGTTGTATGAAATTCGATTGCGCTTAAAATTTCAGGATCAGTTATATCATATTTTTTTGCGGCAATATACGCTCCGAGCCGCGCGTGCAGTAAAAAGGGAGCGTTTTGCTCAGTTTCTGAGACAGGGATATGATTCTGGCGGCAAAGCTTCAGTTTTTTTTCATTTGGGATACATTTGGCACAATCGTGGAGAAGCCCGGCAACCTGAGCTTTCTCGATGTCTTCTCCATAGCGCATGGCAAGAGACGCGGCGGTATACATAACGCCAAGTGTGTGCCAAAAGCGCATTTCATCCATATATTTTTTCAGTTTTTTCTGCATTTTTAAAATGTTGTATCCATCCATCCTGCTTCGTCCTTCCAGGGTCTATTCTTTTGTGTTCTGTGTATCTTTGTACAGGCCGTTTTGTTCGATATACTCAAGCACGCAGTCCGGTACGTAATAACGCAGTGTGCGGTTATTGCGGAAACGGCTGCGCAGCGCGGTCGATGAAATATCCAGCTCCGGGCTGTCAAGAAAAAGTATTTTTGCACCGTAGCTGCGTTTGAGCTCTTCTGCTTTGCGCTGCATGGCGTCAAAGGGAAGATCATCTCTGACAGCAGTCAGAAGCGTACAGTACCGGCAGATGATCTCCGGATATTTCCAGGTATCAAAAGCCATCAGAGAATCCGCTCCAATGATAAAAAAATACTCTGTATCCGGATGGTTGTGCTGCAGCACCTGCAGTGTTTCGTACGTATAAGTATAACCGGAACGCTCCATCTCATCTGCTTCCAGAGAAAAGTGCGGATTATCCGCGATCGCCAGAGCAACCATATTCATCCGGTCGCGGCCCGAAGCGCCGTCCGGACGATACTGCTTGTGCGGAGGATTGCCGGACGGCAGGAAAAGGATATGATCCAGCTGGTACTGCTCGTATGCACATTCAGCCAGAATCAGATGTCCATGATGGATCGGATCAAATGTGCCGCCCATGATTCCTACGCGAAGCTTTCTGTCTGCCTCCATGACCATTCACCTCTGTATCAGGATTTTTTTGCTTTCTGAGGCAATTCAATTTTTTTCTTATTGTCTTTGCCTTCTTTATAAAGGACAATTTTTTTCCCGATGACCTGCACCACCTGAGAACGAGTGCGCTCTGCCACGACCTGCGCCAGCTCATGGGGATCGTCCATACAGTTTTGGAGCACGCTGATCTTGATCAGCTCCCTTGCGTCGAGCGCCTCGCCGATCGCCTGGGTATTTTCTGGCGTGAGACTTGATTTTCCGATCTGAAAGATCGGTTCCATAGTCATAGCCAGACTCTTTAAATAAGCACGCTGTTTGCTTGTCATAATCTCCTCCATTTTTCAAGCAGAACATTTAGTTTACATAATTAAATTATGTAAACTAAATGCGCCGTAGATTCTGTTTTGTTTATTTGTAGTAGTCAAACTGAAGTCCGTAGATTCGGACCGTATCTCCATCCTGGATGCCAAGCGCCTCCAGCTGTTCGAGAATCCCCTGATCTTTGAGGAAGTTCTGGAAAAACTGGAAGCCTTTTTCAGATTCCAGATTCGTGTATCCGAGCATTTTTTCAATACGCGGTCCCTCTACAAGATAGGTATTTTCTTCTTCGGAGGATTTTGTTACTGTAAACGGAAGATTTTCTCCCGGCAGATGCAGCTGAGGATCATACTCCTGCTCGAATACTGTCGCCTCCTGCGGAAGCGCCCGCAGCATCTTTTGTACATGGTAAAGAAGCTCTTTTACTCCTGCGCCTGTGACTGCCGAGATCGCAAAGACAGGAATGCCCTGCGGCTCAAATTCCCTGCGCAGACGCGCGATCGGATCCTCTTCTTCTGCATAGATCGCATCAGTCTTGTTTGCGGCGATCACCTGCGGCCGCTTTGCAAGCTCTTCGTTGTATGCGGCGAGTTCCGCATTGATCTTATGGATATCGTCAACAGGGTCCCTTCCTTCTACAGAAGCTGCGTCAACGATATGGATCATCACTTTTGTACGCTCAATGTGGCGTAAAAATTCATGTCCGAGTCCCACGCCCTCTGAGGCACCTTCGATAAGACCTGGAATGTCGGCGATCACAAAGCCTCCGCCTTCCATATCCACGACTCCGAGATTTGGAGAAAGTGTTGTAAAATGATAATTTGCGATCTTGGGATTCGCATTTGTGACGCGGGAAAGAAGGGTCGATTTTCCTACATTCGGGAATCCGACCAGCCCGACATCTGCGATCACCTTTAATTCAAGGAGTACCTCAAGCTCTATGGCTTCCTGTCCGGGCTGCGCATATTTGGGTGCCTGCATAGTAGAAGTTGCGTAATGCATATTTCCATTTCCGCCTCTCCCGCCCTTTAAGATGACCTGGCGGCGGTTGTCTCCTGACATATCGGCGATCACCTGACCGCTTTTCGCCTCCTTAATGACCGTACCCTGCGGCACCTTTAAAACAATATCCTCTCCATTCCTGCCGTGGCATCTGCGTTTGCCGCCCTCCTGCCCGTCCTGTGCAGAAAACTTTCTGCGGTGTCTGTAGTCAATCAGTGTATTTAAGCCTTCATCGACCTCGAAAATCACGTCGCCGCCTTTTCCGCCATCACCGCCGTCCGGGCCGCCATCCGGCACGAAAAGCTCTCTGCGGAAGCTGACATGTCCATCGCCGCCCTTTCCAGACCGGATGATAATGCGCGCTCTGTCTGCAAACATAATGTCACCTGCTTTCTTTTTCTATCATATAATACAAAACAAGCTTCAAACCATATGATGATTTGAAGCCTGTGTCAATTATTCTGCTGCTACCGGAAGTACAGAAACCTGCTTCTTGTCTCTTCCTTTTCTCTCAAATCTTACGATACCGTCTGCTGTAGCGAACAGTGTATCATCACCGCCACGACCTACGTTCAGACCCGGATGGATCTTAGTACCGCGCTGTCTGTAAAGAATGTTTCCAGCTTTTACAAACTGTCCGTCCGCTCTCTTGGCGCCAAGTCTTTTAGACTCGGAATCACGTCCGTTCTTTGTAGAACCAACTCCCTTTTTATGAGCGAAGAACTGAAGGTTCATCTTCAACATAGTTACACCTCCTCAGATGTCAGGGTAATATATTCATTTCCGTAATCAGCCTGAATACTCTCAATACCGAGAATAAGGCTGTCCATCAGCAATACAGCTTTCCCACTGAGTGTTTCCGGGAACCTTACCGTAAGCATACCGCCGTCTTTTCCTGCTTCTACTGTAAATGCGTCATCTGTAAACTTCTCGATTGAATTCACAGTATTGAATGTTAAAGCAGAAACTGCAGAACATACGATATCTGATCCCGCATCTGCGAATCCGGCATGTCCGGCGCATCGAAAGCCGCTGTACTGATCTCCAGATTTCCACACGGTAAACCGGATCATACCAGATTAACCGTTGATCTTTTCGATCTTAACCTGTGTGTACTGCTGTCTGTGACCGTTTTTCTTGTGGTAACCTGTTTTTCTCTTGTACTTGTAAACGATGACTTTTTTAGCCTTGTCGTTCTTTACTACTGTAGCTGTAACAGTTGCGTCTGCTACATCAGAACCAACCTTAAGACCGTCATTGCTTACTGCAAGCACCTGATCAAACGTAACAGTTTCACCAGCTTCAACACCAAGCTTTTCTACGTTAATGATATCGCCTTCGGCTACTTTGTACTGTTTACCACCTGTTGCAATAATTGCGTACATATGGCACCTCCCATAATCTTTACTCGCCAAATTCGGTGGTCCGTAGACACTTTTACCTCTTTGTGCGGCATACTTTATTAAGATAGCACATCTCGTGACAAGCGTCAATGGTTTTTTTGCAAAAAAATGTAGATCCGGACAATTTAAGGATTGGAGCGTTGCGGAATTATTTACAGATATGATAAAATAAGAAAAGTAACAACGCAGTTGCTCTTTAAAAACTGACAATTTTTCATCATAAACGCAAGGAGGGATTCGCATGGCATTATCACAGGAAAAAACCTATACCATAGAGGATATTTTTGCTTTACCTGAAAACGTGAGGGCCGAGCTGATTGACGGTCAGATTTATTATCAGGCATCACCGACAAGGACACACCAGCATATTACTGGATGGCTACACTTAAAAATTGGCAACTATATCAATTCCAAAAGTGGAAAATGCAAGGTACTTTTTGCTCCATACGCCGTATTTTTGAGTGAAAACAATAAAAACTATTTAGAACCTGATCTTATGGTAGTCTGTGACGAATCTAAGCTTACAGAGGAAGGCTGCAAGGGTGCGCCCGATCTAATTATAGAAGTGGTTTCACCGTCTACACGCAACATGGATTACGGCAAAAAAATGATTAAATATTTAAACTCCGGTGTGCGCGAATACTGGATTGTAGACCGCGAAAAAAATAGAATCACCGTACACTATTTTGAAAAAGAAGAATACAGTGAGTATACCTTCTCGGATACTGTCAAGGTCAGGATTTTTGACAATTTTGAAATTAATTTTTCAGAACTGGATATTTCATCTAAAAAATAAAGGCGAAAAGCTGATTTGAGACAGCGTAAGAAAATTCATTGACAATTTCTCATCTTCAATATTCAGGTATAAAAATAAGTCTATAATTGATTCTCATACAAGAACTGATTATAGACTTATTACAATGTCTGAAACATTTCAAAACCTTGAATGTACAACGAAAATCGGGGCAACAGGATTTGAACCTGCGACCTCTCGGCCCCCAGCCGAGCGCGCTACCAAGCTACGCCATACCCCGGAACATTTCTATTTTACTAGAAATGTTTTTTGTTGTAAAGAAAAAATTTTCAATTATCCAAATAAATTTTCGCTGTAGATACCCTGTGCGATCAGATCTGCAAATGCCTGCTTTACGACAGGCGTATCTTCTTTGAAGGTAACGCCAAACCAGCGGTCTGCAGATGGAAGCACAGAGAGCGTCACCTGTTCTTTTTTGAGCAGATCATCCACGATCGTCGGGAGCAGATATTCCGCCTTTAATTCATTGCCTTTCATTGCTGAGAGAAATTCTGCAAATCCGTTTTCCAGAATCTCTATAAAATCGGGTGTAAATCCCCAGAAATTCATGGAAACAAGACCATCCGGATCCAGTGGAGTAAGCGTATGATCCTCTGATAAAACGGCTGCCCCATCCGCGGTTTTGATGATATTGTGTGTTTCACAGATCTGTGTTAATGCTCCGTTTTCATCCAGACGGCAGATACCTCTTGTAACACCTCCGTTTTCAGAAAGTGTATTTTTCAAAATGAAGCCTGCCATACAAAAATGATATTTGGAATCATGCTGTGGTGCGGTATGTACAAGATAGTCATGTACTTTATAAAAGGCATCCTGGCCATAGTAATCATCTGCGTTGATTACTGCGAAGGGTTCCTGTACGATCCCGCGGCATGCGAGAATCGCCTGCCCTGTTCCCCAAGGCTTTACGCGTCCTTCCGGGACACTGTAGCCGTCCGGCAGATCATCCATTTCCTGGAAAGCATAGGCAACAGGAATGAGCTTCTCGATCCGGTTCCCGATTATGGCCTTGAAATCATCCAGCATGCTTTTGCGGATGACAAAAACGACCTTGTTGAAGCCTGCTTTTATGGCATCGTAAATAGAATAATCCATGATGATCTCGCCGGAAGGACCAAACGGTGTCAGCTGCTTGATCCCTCCGCCAAAGCGGCTGCCGATCCCGGCGGCCATAATGACTAAAGTAGTATTTTTCATTTTTTCTCCCGTTTTTTCAGAAATGATGCAGGAAACAGCCTCTGTATCATTTCTGAGCATTTTGATTATGCAAGTATCTTATCATACGCAGCTGTAAAAATCCAGACCTAATTCCGGACGACTGGTATAGTATAAAAGAAATCTTTGGAAGGGGAATGCGTTCTATCACGTGCGATCCCCCGCCTGGACGCCCGAAGGCTGCGGGGGATCTCGTGATAGATACTGGATTATTTTGTGAAGGTTTCTCCGACCTGTTCCTGTGGAGTGATAACGATATTTTCTCCCGGGATTTCTGTTTTTCGCTTGACAATATCTTCGATCTGAGCTCTTTGTGCGTCACTTAGCTCGGCCTGGCTTACTACTACGTCCGCAACACCATCGGTAATGCTGACAATACATCCGGCAAAGCCCTTTGCTTCCAGCAGCAGTTCTGCAGCGGCTTCCTGCTCCGCAATCTGAGTCATCTGTGTCATGGCGGAGACTGCATTTTGCTTCTGATCTTCTGTCACATTTGTATTGTTAATGACTTCGAGAAGCGTTTCTTTGCTTTTCGCCCGAACCTGTTCGCGGTTCAGACGCGCGGAAGCCAGGATACTGTCGCTGGCAGCAGAGCTTGCAAGAACTGCTTCTCCAACACCTGCTTCTGAATCGGCTTCATCCAGGGAAGCTTCCTGTGTGGCATCGCCATCGAGGCTGACGATATCCGAATAAGTATCCAGATATGTATCCGCTCCTTCTCCCGCCCCCGTATCTGCTACCAGTACTGCGCTGTCGTCTGTGCTTACTGTATCTGCTTTCTCGTCCAGAATTTTGCCTGAATAATTCAGGTAGCCGGCAATTGCGATCATGATTGCCAGTGTTGTGATGATGATTTGGTTTTTCTTAAAAATCCGTTTCACAAGTTCCTCCTTATTCCATCTTCATTACTTTGATTTTATGCGCTTCTACTCCGAATAATGCCATTACTGCTTCGGTTATTTCAGAAACTGTCTGTGGGTTATCGCCGCCCTGGGCGATCACAAGGACACCGGATACCTCTGGCTTTAGCTCCTCCGCAACATAGGGGCTTTCCTTTCCGGTGCTGTCTTTTTGCAAAACGGTATGTTCTGTGCGGTCATGCTCCTGGGAGCTGCTGTTTTCTGACTGCTGCTGCGCTTCGGATTCCTCCCTGTCTTTTTCTACAATTTTCCTGCCGTTGGATTTTAACGTCAGCATGACCTCTGCCTTTCCAATGCCCTCTACGTGACTTAGGATTGTCTGTAATTTTTTTTCCAGCTCCTGTGTCTGAGAGCCGGAGGAAAGATACACGGGCGCTTCTGTCTCCTTTCCTTCCTGCTCATCCGGCACGGAAGCCGGATCTGTTGGTACGGAAATGACCAGAAGCAGACATCCTGCCAGGAGCAGGATCATGATCTGGTCTTTTTTCATCTGCTTTAATTTTTCTATCCATTGCTTCATGTACCTGTATCACACTCCTGCACGGTTATTTTGACTGCATCCGGATGGATCAGATACACCTGTGAAAGCTCTTTTCCAAGTGCGTCCGCCGCATCAGTATGCGATGTCTTTATGGTCAATGAGATACTCTGGATACGATACGTCTCTGAGCGGTCAAAGGAAACGGCTATGTCGATCAGCTCGGCCTGACAGGCCTGTGTGATCTCCCGGATCTGCCGCGTCAGCTCTCTTTGGTATGCTTCGCTGATCTGGCTGTTTTTCAGATCCGCCATTCCTTCTATGGCAGTTTCCATGTCATAATAGGCTTCCTTTGCAAATTCCAGCCTCAAAAGACGCTCAAGCTGCCCGTCGCCGGCAAGGAGCTGTATGGCGGGACGGGCGGCCATGAGGAGAAAAAGAAGGCCTGCATAAAATTTTGCGTATTTGGAAAAGCTGCTTTCCGGTATCAGATGCATAAGCACAGTCAGGATACAAAGGCTTCCTGCCAGTGCTTTGATCCAGTTCGTCATTCTTACCCTCCAGTGATGGATGCAGTGATCATAGCAAGCGATATGACAAAAATTGCCAGTGATGCTACAAGTACCCGCAGGATTAGTCCGATGCTTTTAGAAAGACTTTCAATTCCTGCAACCATGCGTTTTTCACTGATCGGCTGGATCAGTGCGCACAGGAGCTTAAACAGCAGCATACAGGCAGCCAGTTTGGCGATCGGGAGCAGGCAGATAAAGGAAAGCGCCAGTATCCCTGCGATCCCTACCGCATTTTTAATGATAAGCGCAGAGCCGGCGACTGTTTCGAGTGCCGAGTCCAGCATAGATCCGACTCCGGGGATCGCCTTTGCAAGACGGTGCAGACCGGAGTTTTTCATAGAATCTACTGCCGGAGCGATCAGGCACTGTACAGCCTGGAGACCCAGCACAACTCCCAGTATCGTCTTGACGCTCCAGCTGATCATCGTTTCGATAAGAGAAGAAAGCTGAGAAAAATAATCCTCTTTTCCGATCTGGTTCAGAAGGAGGACGATCATATAAAAGTGGATCGCCGGGAGGATGAGCTTTAGAAGAACTCCCTGCATCAGACTGATCCCCAGTACTGTGATCTCATAAAATCCGACCGCAGAGATACTTCCTGCGCACAGGACCACAGTGACCAGATAGGAAGGAAGCAGGACCTTCATAAAGTCATACATGGCATTGCATGCCTGCTGTCCGATCATGCTCATGTCAACAAATGAGTGCAGCAGCATGGTACAGACCAGAAAATAAATCATATAAAATCCGATCTCCGCAATCTGACTGCTTTTAAAAATATGGATAAAATTAGAAAAAACGGCGCAGGACAGCACAATAACAAGGATCTGAAGCACAATATTCTTCTGCTGGCGAAGCTCTCCCAGAAACAGTTCTCCGACATATTGCAGGAGCCTGTCCGGCTCGAAAGGTATTTGACCGCTTAACAGATGCCGGATCGTCTGAGAAAAAGAAAACTGATCAGAGTCTGTGCTTTCCGACAGCTGCGACTGTATGGCATCCATATCAATATACTCATCCGCTATAGAAAAAAGATCTGTCTGCGTTTCCGTCTCCTCCTGCGCAGAACATTCACTTTGAAAATCATAAGGAGCAGCTTCTTCTGCATTTGCAGGTACTGCCGGACCAAACAGCAGTACGGGGATCATAAAAAGGATCAGCCATCGCATAGGCACTGTCTCATAAAAAACCATAAATCGTTTCCAGCAAAGCCAGAATGATCGGTGAGCTGATGGCGAGAATGGATATTTTTCCAAAGATTTCAATCTGCCCGGCAATCGCTGCATATCCGGCATCCCGACAGATATTTCCTGCAAAATCAGCCACATAAGTGATGCCGATGATCTTCAGGAGAATGCGGAAATAGTCTTTTTGCTGTGAAAAATAGCCGCTGAGCGTATTTAAAAGCTCAAATACGCCGGAAAGCTTTGTGACACTGTAAAAAATGATCAGCATGCAGGTAACGATGCTGATAAGACTGGAAAATGGAGATTTCAGATTGGCAAGAAACAGTCCCAGTATCACACCGGTCAGACCAAGTACTGCGATTTTTATAATATTCATATACAACCTCACAGTGCAAACAGCGATTTTACAGTTTCGAATAACTGGCTGATATAGGGAAGGATCCAGAACAGCACGAGTACAAGGCCGGCAAGTCCGGTCAAAAAGGCGTGCTCTTCTCTTCCGCTTTGTTTCAGAATCTGACTCAAAACAGAAACCAGTATTCCGACAGCCGCTATTTTGAAAATCAGATTTATACTCATGGTTGTTCCTTTCCTGACTGGACGCGGTTCTGGCTGCTGCCTCAGAATCAGATCAGAAGGAGGATGATCAGAATACCTCCCGCTGTGCTCAGGGAGCGGTACAGCCTGCCCTTTTCCCTGTATATGGCTTCGGCGCTGCGGCTATAGGAGAAAAAGCGGTCCGCATATTTTTTTAATAATGTTTTCTGGGTCACAGGATCTGTACAGCAAAGGGCAGCGCCGGACTGACACAGCATGCAGTATTCCTCATCTGAGAGCAGATGCTCCGGCAGCCTGGAAGCTGCATCCTTCCATATTTGAAGAAAGCTTCCCTCCTCCCGGCTGTCGATCCTCCTGACGGTATATTGAAGCATACTGGCAGCTTCTGTACGGCAGTGACTGGATGCATACTGCAAAGCTTCCTGGATCAGAGAATAGCGGTGCGTCATTTCCTGATCCAGGAAAAGAAAGACTTCATATATCTCACGCAGAAAATACCATCTTTTTTTCAGATTGTTTTCCAGATAAAAACCGGACAGCATGGATGCCGCAAAAATGCACAGGTATCCGGCAGTCCTTAACGCAGTCATGGAAGCTCCTTTGGATCTTTTGCTGTCTGATACAGGAGGTCGCCGTTGCAGTCGAGGATTTCCCGGATCCTGCTGTCTGAATGATTCTGTAAGACCACAAAACGGTCAAACATATGAGCGTCGAAAATCTCCTCCAGCAGCCGCTTTTTTCGGATTTCCTGCACAGAGGTTCCGTGGATAGTCGCAAACAGCCGACAGCCGCTGTGGAATACGCAGGCAAGCGCAGCCTCATCTGCACGGTTTCCTATTTCATCCACCGCAATTACCTGCGGTGTCATGGAGCGCAGCAGCATCATCATTCCGTCTGCTTTGGTGCAGCAGTCAAGGACGTCTGTGCGCATACCGACATCATTTTGCGGAACCCCCTGCCAGCAGCCTGCGATCTCTGAACGCTCGTCCACGACTCCGACATTTTTTCCTGACATTCTACCGGTGCCATCGGACACCTGACGGATCATATCGCGCAGTATTGTTGTCTTTCCGGCGCCTGGCGGAGAGATGATCAGTGTATTTTGTACCTCGTTTCCATTGATGATATAAGGCATGATCTCATCTGCACAGCCCGGTATCTGATGTGCAATCCGGATATTGATAAAAGAAATATACCGGATACCAGTCAGCTGTCCGTTTTCTGCTACGGCTTTTCCGGCAATGCCGATCCTGTGCCCTCCGGCTACTGTAAAAAAGCCCTGCTTCAGTTCCTCGTTAAAGGCATACAGGGAATAGCCGGATATGTAAGAAAGCGTCTCCCGGATATCGTTCTCACAGACACGGTATCCGGGCTGTGTCTGATTGGTCAGACTGCCGTTTTCAGAGAGCACGTATTCTTTTCCGGCATATCGGATGAAAACGGGCTGTCGGATACGCAGGCGGATTTCCTGCAGCTTCTCCGGGTCAAGACGACAGGTCTGTATTCTTTTTCGGATCCCGTCTGAGAGCAGATGGTAAATGGTCTCCCCCTTTTTTTCCTGGACTGGTCTTAGATTCTGCAGCTTGCACCACCTCTTTCCTCTTCTCTTTTCTGATTTAAGGCAACCGTTCAGCCATGTACAGAGTATGCGGCGGCAGAAGCTGCGCGCCGGCTGATTCGAGCGGATGGCTGAACGGTTATGATTTAAGTATATGGGACAGTCTTTGTAAATATGACTAAAGCATGGAAGGGATGAGCGCAAGTTTGAGTAATAAATAAAAAAACACAGCAGACAGAAAAATATAACGGAAGTTCTGTCTGCTGCGCTTTGAGCAGTATCGTACACCTTATTTCAGTTTTTCCCTGTACTGCCAAAGCCTCCGCGGTCCGGCGCATCCAGAGCCCCCTCGATAAACTGTATCTGAGGCTGGTGCTCCATGATACGGAACTGACAGATCCGGTCATTTTTCTTGATCTGTGTGTCGCGGACTGCCAGGACAGGCATGCGCCACCAGTCATTTGGTCCGGCATACGTCTCATCAATGACTCCCATATGGTTTGTCTGGATAATGCCGTAATTTTTGAAACTGGAGCTGCGCGGGACAATGTGCGCCTCGTATCCGGCAGGCAGCTGCATTGCTACGCCCAGATGGATCAGTGTGAACTCTCCCTTTTTCAGAGTTACATCCTGCGCGGCACGCAGATCGATCCAGTCAGATTTTCCGTCAATGTATTCCAGCCGTTTGATGGAATCATCCAAATATTGAATCTTTATCTGTTTCATATCGTCTCCTTTATATCCTGAACTTTTGTGCGGCAGCTTATTCGCAGTGCAGCACCACTTTTCCTGCTGTAAGGGATTCTTTTACATCAATGACACGCTGATTTGCACTGCCCCTCCAGTAGAGCTTCGTATCGCGAAGCTGTTTGACATATGGACCATCTACCAGAACATCGAGATAATGCACGATCTCTCTGGTTTTTACGTATTCCCAGAGATAACCGGTGTACAGCCAGATTGTTTTCCGGGGGAACTTCATGCGGATTTCCTTTGCAAGCGCCAGGATATCTGCTTCGTTTGATTCAAACAAAGGATCACCGCCGCTGAATGTGACACCGGATACATATGGTTTGGAGAGCTGGGCAAAAAGCTCTTCTTTGTCCTTTTCTTCAAATAGAATGCCGCCGTCTGGATCCCAGGTAACGGGATTCTGACATTCCGGGCAACGGTGCGAGCAGCCGGAAACCCACAGGACGACACGCAGTCCATCGCCGTTTAGCATATCATCCTTTGTGATATTGTGATAACGCATATTTACTGCCTCCATACAACACGATGTGTTCTTTTGCAAAAACTTATACAATATTATGTGCAAGCATTCACTATACTACCATTTCTGACAGGATGCGTCAAGAGATTTACCGGATGAACATAGCATCGCCGAACGAGAAAAAGCGGTAGCGCGCTCTGACGGCTTCTTCGTATGCTGCCATAATATGTTCTTTCCCGGCAAGCGCGGAAACCAGCATCAGAAGTGTGGACTCCGGAAGATGGAAATTTGTGATCAGTCCGTCCAGAAGGCGGAAGGTAAATCCCGGATAGATAAATATCTCAGTCCATCCGCTGCAGGCACGTATCTCTCCGTCAAAGCGTGCGGCGACGGATTCGATCGTGCGGCAGCTCGTTGTGCCGACACAGATCACACGTCCTCCGGATGCTTTGGTGTCGCGGATGACGGTGGCAGCCTCTTCTGTCACTTCGTAAAATTCAGAGTGCATGTGATGCATAGTGACGTCTTCCACCTTTACCGGACGGAAGGTCCCAAGTCCGACATGCAAAGTCACCTCAGCGATACGGATTCCTTTTTCGCGGATTTTCTGGAGGAGTTCCGGTGTAAAATGCAGACCTGCAGTCGGAGCTGCCGCTGATCCTTCATACTTTGCATAAACAGTCTGATAGCGATTGCGGTCCTTTAATTCATGGGTGATATAGGGCGGCAGAGGCATCTGACCGAGCTGGTCAAGTATTTCCTCAAATACGCCTTCATACGTGAACTGGATCAGGCGATTGCCTTCTTCAACGACGTCAAGGACTTCTCCTGTGAGCAGTCCGTCTCCGAAAATGATCCGGGTGCCAGGCTTTGCCTTTTTGCCAGGCTTGACGAGCGTTTCCCAGACTCTGTTTTCCCTGCGTTTTAAAAGAAGGATCTCGATCATTGCACCGGTCCCCTCCCGCACGCCGTAAAGCCTTGCAGGTATGACCTTTGTGTTATTCAGGACAAGGCAGTCCCCTTCGTTCAGATAATCAATGATGTCATAAAAATGACGATGCTGCATTTCTCCTGTAGTCTTGTCAAGGACGAGCAGGCGGGAGGCAGAACGGTCATCGAGCGGATCCTGTGCGATCAGCTCCTGCGGCAAATCAAAATAAAAATCAGACGTTTTCATAATATATCACATCCTGTTCTTTTATCTTCCACATCCCCTCTTCGAGGTCTATGATTGTCACGGCACAGTTTTTAGGTACTCCGCCCTGCCAGAAATCGCAGAGCGGAGTATTCTTTACCGCACAAAGCAGTGCCCTTGAGGCAGCACCGTGGGTAGAAATAAGGATTGTTTTATCCTGCCATTCTTTTTTTTCTTTAAGTTCTGCTAAAAAATCGGCCGTGCGCTCGCACAGTGACTGGATCGATTCCCCGTGTGCGGCAGCGATATAATGTCCCGGATCGTGAAAAAAGCGGTAGAACCGGGAATTTGGATCCTCGCGTTCCTCTTTTGAAATCCGCTCTCCCTCCATATCGCCGAAGCTGATCTCGCGGATACGTGTATCCTCGATAACAGGAATATTTCTGCCGTCAAGTACCAGCAGTGCCGTTTCCTTCGCTCTGCTAAGAGGACTGGTGAGTACCAGATCAAAGGGAATGCCGCGCATTGCCTGCGCAGTCTTTTTCGCGAGCAGCCTGCCATTTTCATTTAGCTCAATATCTGTCTGTCCCTGCAGACGAAGCTGCGTATTCCACGCAGTTTCGCCGTGCCGGATGATGTATAATCTCATATATTAACACTCCTGTCAGACGCTTATTTGACTTATCAGGACCGGATTTCGATACCCAGAGACTCCAGACCATTCCAGATTTTCTTCATGGCTGCAGTAATATCGCTTTCTGCGAGCGTGCGGTCCTTTGCGCGGAATACGATGGAGTATGCCATGGATTTGAAGCCTTCCTGGATCTGGGCGCCCTCATAGATGTCAAAGAGCGTGCATGTTTCCAGGATCTTTCCGCCTCTTTGGAGGATCATCGTCTCAATATCTCCGGCAAGGATATGCTTTGGCACGACCATACTGATGTCGCGGGTCACTGCCGGATATTTGGCAATGCCTGTGTACTTACGGTCAAATGTAGCAAGCGCAGTGATCTCCGGCATATCGAGGACAGCGATGTAAGCCTTCTCGCCGATTCCATAATTTGCTGCAACAAGTGGATGTACTTCTCCAAGGTAACCCAGAACGGTGTTTCCGTGCATAATGTTTGCCTGACGTCCTGGGTGCAAAAATGGTTTTTCGCTTTTTGGATCATATGTTTTGCGGTCTGTAATACCGACCTTTTCCAAAAATTCCTCCACAACACCTTTCATGGTAAAGAAATCTCCATCTCCGTACATACCGAGCGTGAGCTGCATGCGCTCATCGGGAAGCTCAGTGAGCGGCAGCGCTTTTGGAAGATAGATATTGCCAAGCTCATAGAGACGCACGTTTTTATTGCGGTGGTTGAAGTTAAAGGCCAGAGAGGTCAGCATGCCTCCGACCGATACGGTACGCATGATGCTGAAATCTTCTCCAAGCGGATTCTGGATCTGGATCGCATTGCGCAGCGCACAGTCCTGTGGGATCAGGAGCTTGTCAAATACCTTCGGGCTTTCGAAGGAATACATCATTCCCTGAGAAAAGCCGCAATACTCGGCAATGTCCTGTGCCACCTCGCGCACGCGCAGATCAAACGGAAGCTTGCCTGTCGTGGCTTCCCCATCCGGAAGCGTTGTCGGGATATTGTCATAGCCGTAGAAGCGAGCTACTTCCTCAGCGAGGTCAGCAGTGCGAAACAGATCATGGCGGAAGGTCGGTGCGATCACCTCGCGTGTGTCTGCATCGTATCCCAGATCAATTCTGCGGAAGTAACCAAGCATTTCCTCTTCTGAAATGTCAGTGCCAAGCAGCGCATTGATCTGATCCGGCTCAAAGGGGATGCGAACAGGCTCTTTTACCCTGCTGTATACATCAACCATGCCGCCTACGACCTCCCCGGCGCCGAGCTCTTCTACCAGCTGACATGCGCGGTCGATCGCCGCCTGGGCATTATTCGGGTCCAGACCTTTTTCAAATTTGGCGGAGGCATCTGTACGAAGACCGATCCGCTTGGAGGAAAGACGGATATTCGTACCGTCAAAGCAGGCTGCCTCAAACAGCATTGTTTTGACATCGTCTGTGATCATGGAGTTTTCTCCTCCCATGATACCGCCGATGCCTACAGATTTTTCTCCATCGCAGATCATGACCACGTTTTCATCCATCGTACGTTCCTGACCGTCAAGTGTTGTGAATGTTTCCCCGTTTTGTGCGCGGCGCACAATGATCTCATGACCTGCGAGACGGTCATAATCATACGCATGCATCGGCTGTCCGTACTCTTCCATCACGTAATTTGTGATATCCACGATATTGTTGATCGGACGGATACCTGCGGCTGCCAGACGGCGCTGCATCCACTTCGGAGACGGAGCGATCCTGATATTTTTTACGATCCTTGCTGTATAGCGCGGACACAGCTGCGGATCCTGCACAGTTACTTTGATATAGTCGGAGGCGTTCTCATTATTGCCGGTCGGAGTTACAACCGGAGGATGGAATTCCTTTCCAAATGTTGCCGCTGCCTCTCTCGCGATCCCGATGACAGAAAAGCAGTCAACGCGGTTTGAGGTGATCTCATATTCAAAGGTAATATCGTGCAGACCGAGCGCTTCGATCGCGTCTGCGCCTACCGTAGCATCCTCCGGGAAAATATAAATGCCGTATTCCGGTGCTTCCGGATACATGTCTGCTGTAGAGCCAAGCTCCTCGATCGAGCACATCATACCATTTGACTCTACCCCGCGCAGCTTTCCTTTTTTGATCTCGATGCCGCCCTCCGTCAGCTTTCCGTCGTGTCCTCCTGCGACACGTCCTCCGTCAAGAACGACGGGAACCTTATCTCCGACTTTGACATTTGGCGCGCCGGTCACGATCTGTGTTGTATGTGTTCCTACATTTACCTGGCAGACGATCAGCTTGTCTGCATCAGGGTGACGCTCGATCTGTTCGATCTGTCCGATCACGATACCGGACAGATCACGGTCTGCAGCTACGTATCCCTCAACCTTTGTTCCGGAGAGAGTCATTGCATCAGTGTATTCCTGAGCTGTCACGTGAAGATCAGGAACGTATGCTTTTATCCATGATAATGTCGTATTCATTTTTATTCTCCTTTTTTATTTGGTTAAAACTGCTTCAGGAAACGTACGTCATTTTCATACAGCAGTCTCATATCGTCAATCTCATATTTCAGCAGTGCGATACGCTCCAGTCCGACTCCGAAGGCGAATCCTGTATAAACTGTTGGATCGATTCCGCACATTTCCAGCACATGCGGATGCACCATTCCACAGCCCAGGATTTCGATCCATCCACTGCCTTTACAGAAACGGCAGCCCTTACCGCCGCATTTAAAGCAGGATACATCTACCTCCGCACTTGGCTCTGTAAACGGGAAGTGATGCGGACGGAATTTTGTCTTTGTCTCTTCTCCGAAGAGCTCCTTGGCAAACTGCTCCAGTGTACCCTTAAGATCTGCAAAGGTGACATTTTTATCGATCACGAGTCCCTCGATCTGATGGAAGGACGGAGAATGTGTCGCATCCACCTCATCGGAACGGAATACGCGTCCCGGTGCGATCATGCGGATCGGAAGCTTGCCTTTTTCCATTGCGCGGGCCTGTACCGGGGAAGTCTGTGTACGCAGCAGGATCTCCTTGCTGATATAGAATGTATCCTGCTCATCCTTTGCCGGATGGTCGGCCGGAATGTTCAGTTTTTCAAAATTGTACTCATCGTACTCGATCTCCGGACCTTCCATGACCTCATAACCCATTCCGATGAAGATGCGCTCTACTTCTTCGCGGGCGATCGTATTCGGATGACGGTGCCCCACATTATTTTTCTTTGCCGGGAGTGTTACATCGATGACCTCTTCCTTAAGCTGCTGTTCCAGCGCAGCCTGTTTGAGCAGCTGCTTTTTTTCTTCCAGCGCAGCTTCTATCTGTTCTCTTGTCTGATTGACGAGCTGGCCAAAGGCCGGGCGATCCTCAGGAGCAAGCTCCTTCATACTCTTTAATAATGCGGTCAACTGACCTTTTTTTCCAAGAAAATCAACTCTGACATCGTTTAACTGATCAAGTCCACTGGCCTGTTTGATCTGCGCCAGTGCGGTTTCTGAGATTGCCTGCAATCTGTCTTTCATACCACTCTTCCTTTCTGCTGATGGTTTACCTGTATTTTTAGCGGCACAAAAAAATCGCCCCCAAAAAGGGACGAAAAATTTCCGTGGTACCACCCTGTTTCCTGCCCTGCGGCAGGCACTCTGGTATGCGTAACGCGCATGAAACGTTGCTTCCTAATCTGAGGTTCAGAAGCAAAGCTCCGGTGTGAATTTCGCTGTCTGTCTGAACCTGAGAATGCTTTCAGCCGATGACATCCTCTCTCTGCCGGAAAACAGTCCGCTACTGTGCACCATCACTGCCTTTGGTTTTTCTGCTAGACATCATCATATATCACAAAAGCAGATCTGTCAAGAACTTTGTATATCAAAGGCATCGGGATCTTCGATGTAGTGATTGAGCGGGAGTTTGACAGTTGAATATCGGAAAAAGTACTCACAGGTCGCATAAAACCTGCTTTTTTTATGTCAATTTTTTTGATTTTATATCTGTTATTTTATGTTATTGTATGATATAATAAGGGAGGAGGGATGACAGATGAATCTTCATATAACAAAATCAAAAAATGCAGAGTCCTTTTATATCTGCAAATCTTATACAAAAGCAAATGGCAGCACTACTTCAGCTATTGTCCGCAAGCTGGGAACCTTAGAACAACTTTTGCCTGAACATGGACCTACAAGAGATGATGTCATTGCATGGGCGAAAAATGAAGTGAAAATAGAAACTGAAAAATATAAAAAGGAAAAAGAAGCACAGACAGTATTGATACCATTCCATGCGGATAGACACTTAGATTATGGCAAGCAGGCCTTCTTCCGTGGTGGCTATCTGTTTCTCCAATCCATTTATTATCAACTACAAATGAATAAAATCTGTCGGAAATTGAAACATAAATATAAATTCAAGTATGATATCAATGCGATCCTTTCGGATCTGATTTATGCAAGAATCTTAGAACCTTGCAGCAAACGTTCTTCTTACAAAGTTGCATCTGAATTCTTAGAAAAACCATCCTACGAGCTTCATGATGTTTACCGGGCATTGGATGTACTTGGTACGGAATGTGATCTTATTCAGTCTGAGGTTTATAAAAACTCCCACTTCCTTGGAAAAAGAAATGATAAGATCCTTTATTATGACTGCTCGAATTATTACTTTGAAATTGAACAAGAAGATGAAAATAAAAAGTACGGCAAAAGTAAAGAACACAGGCCAAACCCAATCATCCAAATGGGATTGTTTATGGATGGAGATGGGATCCCCCTGGCTTTTTCTCTTTTTCCGGGAAATGCAAACGAGCAGACCTCTCTCAAACCGTTAGAAAAGAAAGTCCTTGGAGATTTTGGTTGTCAGAAATTTATTTATTGTAGCGATGCCGGGCTCGGCTCTGAATCAATCCGAGAGTACAATCACATGGGAGAACGGGCTTATATCGTAACCCAGTCCATCAAAAAGCTGAAGAAAGAAGAAAAGGAATGGGCATTAAATTTACAGGGATTTAAAAAAGTATCAGACGGAACCCCTGTTGATATCACAAAACTACCCGAAGATGACAAAGGACTTTATTATAAAGACGAGCCCTACACCACAAAGAAGCTGCATCAGCGCCTGATCATTACCTATTCTCCTAAATATGCCCTTTACCAAAAATCTATTCGAGACAAACAGATCGAGCGGGCACAAAAGATGCTGGATTCAGGAAGCACAAAAAAGAACCGCAAAAATCCAAATGATCCAGCACGTTACATCGGAACGATCGCTGTAACAGAAGAAGGAGAAGCTGCTGATGTAAAGCATTATCTGGATGAAGCCAAGATTTCCGAAGAATCCCAGTATGATGGCTTTTACGCAGTATGCACAGATCTTTTGGATGACGAAGTCAATGATATTTTAAAGGTAAGTGAAGGAAGATGGCAGATAGAAGAATGTTTCCGGATTATGAAAACAGATTTTTCTGCAAGACCTGTCTATTTACAGGATGAAAACCGGATCAAAGCACATTTTCTAATCTGTTTTCTTGCATTGACCATATACCGTTTCCTTGAGAAAAAACTGAATGCTAAATATACATGTGAAGAATTATTAGATGCTCTAAAAGAAATGAATTTCGCCGGAATACAGGAACAGGGATTTATTCCTTTATACAAACGGGAAAGAATTACGGATGCTCTTCATGATGTCTGCGGTTTCCGAACAGATTATCAGTTCATAACAAAAAGTAAGATGAGAAATATCCAGAAAAAAAGTAAAAGGAAAGAATAAAATACTAAAGTCCGTAACAACGGAAAAAATCGCTATACCCCAGTAAACATGAGGGATACAGCGATTTTTTCTTTTTCTAACTGTCAAAGATGGGATCATATATCACAAAAGCAGATCTGTCAAGAACTTTGTATATCAAAGGCATCGGGATCTTCGATGTAGTGATTGAGCTCTGCGCCGATAAACAGCAGGTACATGCTGGTATAAAGCCACAGCATTACGACAACAAGTGTGGTAAGACTGCCGTACAGGACAGACATGTTTACTGCATAATCAAGATAAATGGAAAAGGCATAGGAAAAGGCGGCCCATGCGACTGCAGTAAAGACTGCTCCGGGAAACTGGCTCTTAAAAGTTTTTTTCTGGTTTGGCAAAAACATGTACATTGCGAGAAATAAAACGATCAAAATGAGCATCGCGATCATCAAAGGTACGATGATCAGCGTATCCGGATATTCATTGAGAATCGGGAAAAGCCTGCGCAGATACCATTGCAGGGAATATCCAAATACAAGGATCACAAGGCTTACCAGCAGGGCGAGGATCATGACAACCGTATAACAGGCGGCGCGGAAACGCACGACAAAATAGTTTCTCGTCTCGATCACTCCGTGTATGGAATTCAGTCCGTCCGTAAGCCCCATGATTCCTTTCCCTGCCACCCAGACTGCAACGATCGCAGACCAGGATAAGAGTGCCGGAGACTGCTGGTAAATACTGCTGATCAGAGGCTTTAAAAGATCTGAGACCTGAAACGGAGTGACCCGCTCGATCGCCATCACGACATCGTTCTGACTGATCGGCGTAAACTGGAGCAGCGTCAGCAAAAGCATGAGCACTGGAAAAACGCTCATCATAATAAAAAATGCCGCTTCTGCGGAGTGTGCCCTGACACGGTCATTTCCCATTTTTAATGTAAATCGGTGTAAAAAATCCAGCCATTTTTTCATAATCCACATTCCCTGTCTGCAGTTTCACTTTGATGTATAGGAGCTACTCCATAATAATACTTCAAAATCGCTGTATAGTCCAGTCCCTCTGCCGCCATTTGAGCCGCTCCGCACTGACTCATACCATTCCCATGCCCGTATCCGCAGCCGCGGATCGACAAGCTGCCTCCGTCCTGATTTTCGATGATAAAAAATGCGCTTGGAAGCAGCGACATGCCATCCGTGACAGACCCATCCTGAAGCGAGATGGAAACCTTTGGAGATCCCAGTATTTTCCTGATCATGTATTCTCCCTCGATCGAATACCGGTATCCTGCGCAGGTCAGTGTCAGAAGGGTCAGCTGTCCGTTTCCTTCTCTTTTGGAAGCTTCGATCGAAAGTGTCTGCTGCGCATCATCACAAGGAGCGGTCTGTGCAGGGTCAAGGGGCTGTGCAGTCAGCGTTCCGCTCTTTCGCGCCTGCTCTAAATTTTCTGTCACAGAAGCGACCGGAACAGTGACAGACCACCGGATCCACGCAGAGCCGTACTGGGCGGTGGGATCCGGTGTAGTGTCCAGAAAATCCCGAAAAGAAGCCTCATCCCCAAGATCACTGCGCTTTTCTGTCAGTCCGGAAGTAGAATAATACTGGATCTCCTCCAGCGGAAGGATCACGCCCGCTGTTTCCTGCACCGCCTTTTTGGATGCCTTTGTCAGCTGCTGATTATTATAGACCTGAAAAGAAACGCTGTCATCGAGGTCGCAGGGCTGTTTCCCTCTGTTGTTTTGGATACAGTTCCTGGCATACGTTCTGGCACAGACCGCCTGTGCTTTCAGCGCTTCTGCCGGATAAGAAGAGGGCATCTCACTGGAGACAACACTGTAAAGATACTGCTCAAGCGGCACCTCATTGACTACAGTGATCCCTTCCTTGTTGCCGGTCAGATAAAGCTTCCCGTGGTACTGTGGCACACCGCTTTCCCGTACAATGCTTTCCAGTGCAAGCTTTGCGCCGTTTACGCCTTCGATGCACAGCGTATCTCCAGCGCCGAGCTCCGTGCCGGTGATCTGCCAGCTTTCTCCTGGGAGCTTTTTGCTGTGGACACCGCTTTGGTCTGTGATCACACAGCCCTTTTTGCAGGAAAGGACTACTTTATCGTGGAAGTCAGAAGCAAAATCCTGTGATTTGATCAGGACGCGGATCATCTGAGAGGCATCAGGTGAAGCTTCTTCCCCGTCATTTGTCTGTGGCATAAAAGAAACATCGGTTTCTTTTGGCGGCAGGCAAGCTGTCGCACCACTTTGTCCGTACTGCGCATAGCGGTACAGCAGAGCTGCCGCGCATGCGGCGATCGTGGCAGCAAGCAGAAGCTGCATAAAAAATATCCATCGGCTTTTCCAGTGACCGTGCAAGATTGCTCCTTTGGACTCGTCCGTTTTTATTAGTATATTTCACAGACACAGGGATAAGAACTTTTCCGGTGCAAAAATGTATGCGATGGATATTTTAGAAAAGCACAGAAATCTGACGGGCGGTCTCTGTTTTTTCAGGACTGGTTAATGTAGTTGATCAGTCCCTCTGCCTTTATGATCTTTTGCATAAATTCCGGAAATGCCTGTCCTTTAAATTCTGTCCCTTTTGTGCGGTCATAAATCATACCGCTGTCAAAATCGATTTCGACCTCATCTCCTGCCTCGATGCTGCGGGCAGCCTGCGGACACTCGATGATCGGAAGTCCGATATTGATCGCATTCCGGTAAAAAATGCGGGCAAACGTCTCTGCGATCACGCAGCTTACGCCGGAGGCTTTGATCGCGATCGGCGCATGCTCTCTTGAGGATCCGCAGCCGAAGTTCTTCTCGCCTACGATAATATCGCCTTTTTGAACCTTCTGGACAAATTCGCGGTCAATATCTTCCATGCAGTGCTGCGCGAGCTCTGCCGGGTCAGATGAGTTTAAGTATCTTGCCGGGATGATGACATCTGTATCTACGTTATCTCCATATTTGAATACTCTTCCGGATGCTTTCATTCTCCTACCTCCTGCAATTCTTCTGGTGATGAAATTTTGCCGGTCACTGCGCTGGCGGCTGCGACTGCAGGACTTGCCAGATATACTTCAGAGCCGACGTGGCCCATGCGGCCGACAAAGTTGCGGTTTGTTGTGGAAATGCAGCGTTCTTTATCTGCGAGGATCCCCATATAGCCGCCAAGACACGGTCCGCATGTCGGGGTGCTTACCACTGCTCCTGCTTCGATGAATATCCGAAGCAGTCCTTCTTCCATGGCCTGCAGATAGATGGCCTGCGTAGCCGGGATGATGATACAGCGCACGCCCTTTTTCACCTTGCGCCCTTTCAGAATGCCTGCAGCGGTGCGCAGATCATCCATGCGGCCGTTTGTACACGAGCCGATGACTGCCTGATCGATCACAATATCTTCTGTGATCTCATCTGTGGTCTTTGTATTTTCCGGCAGATGCGGAAAAGCAACCGTAGGCCGTAAGGTCGACAGATCAATGGTATATTCTTCCTCATATACGGCATCCTCGTCAGCCTCGAAAACCCGAAACGGCCGTTTGGAGTGTTCCTTCATGTAGGCAACAGCGAGCTCGTCTACCGGAAAAATACCATTCTTTCCGCCTGCTTCTATCGCCATGTTCGCAATCGTAAACCGGTCATCCATAGAAAGGTGACGGATACCGTCGCCCGTAAATTCCATGGACTTATAGAGGGCTCCGTCTACGCCGATCATACCGATGATGTGCAGGATCACGTCCTTACCGCTCACCCATTTAGAAGGCCTGCCGGTCAGGCGGAAACGGATCGCAGAAGGAACCTTGAACCAGGCCTTTCCGGTTGCCATTCCTGCCGCCATATCCGTACTTCCAACACCGGTCGAGAATGCGCCGAGCGCTCCATATGTACATGTATGAGAATCCGCCCCAATGATCACGTCACCGGCTACCGTAAGGCCCTGCTCTGGCAGCAGCGCATGCTCGATCCCCATTTGTCCTACATCAAAATAGTTTGTGATCTCATGCCTGCAGGCAAATTCACGAACACATTTACAGTGCTCTGCAGATTTAATGTCTTTATTTGGAATAAAGTGATCCATGACAAGAGCGATCTTGTCCTTATCAAAAACGCCATCCTTCTGAAATTTTTCCATTTCATGGATTGCGACCGGAGATGTGATGTCATTTCCGAGTACGAGATCCAGCTTTGCTTCAATCAGCTGCCCTGCCTCTACGGTTTCCAGTCCGGCGGCGGCAGCCAGGATCTTTTGCGTCATTGTCATTCCCATATTCTGTTCCTCCCTTATATGGCTCCGTTTTGTGTTTGCATCCGTGCGCATCCTGATCTTATGGCACAGGAAAGTGAGAGCTTTCCCATACCATGAAAAAGGAGCGCCGCCTGCCGGAAATATTTCCCGCCGGCTGTGGCACCCCTGTGTGAGTATCTCCTGCAATATGTACAGGACTGTGTTTCCAGACTTAGTTGTTGATCAGCTTGTCTTCTCCATTCCAGCTGTACAGCTTGCGGATCTCTTCTCCGACTACCTCTGACGGATGCTCAGCTGCCAGCTTGCGCATTGCCTTAAAGTGTACCTGTCCGCCGGCAGGAGACATATCAAGCAGGAAATCCTTTGCAAATGTTCCGTCCTGAATGTCCGAAAGAATTTTCTTCATTGCCTTTTTGGTATCTTCTGTAATGATCTTTGGTCCTGTCACGTAGTCTCCGTACTCAGCCGTATTGGAGATGGAATAGCGCATGCCTGCGAAGCCAGACTGATAGATCAGGTCTACGATCAGTTTCATCTCGTGGATACACTCAAAGTAAGCATTTCTCGGATCATAGCCGGCTTCTACGAGCGTCTCAAAGCCTGCCTGCATCAGAGCGCAGACACCGCCGCACAGTACAGCCTGCTCACCAAAAAGATCCGTCTCTGTCTCCGTACGGAAGGTTGTCTCAAGTACTCCGGCTCTTGCGCCGCCGATAGCCAGAGCATATGCAAGCGCCAGATCCAGCGCTTTTCCTGTCGCATCCTGATGTACTGCCACAAGACACGGCACGCCCTTGCCAGCCTGATATTCGCTTCTTACTGTGTGCCCCGGTCCTTTTGGAGCGATCATGGTAACGTCCACGTTCTTCGGCGGCACGATACAGCCAAAGTGGATATTGAACCCATGTGCGAACATCAGCATATTTCCCTCTTCCAGATTCGGCTCAATATCTTTTTTATAAAGAGCCGCCTGCTTTTCATCGTTGATCAGGATCATGATAATGTCGGCTTTTTTTGTGGCTTCTGCAGCCGTATATACTTCAAATCCCTGCTCTTCGGCTTTTTTCCAGGATTTGCTGCCCTCATAAAGTCCGATAATAACATGACAGCCGGATTCTTTTGCATTGAGTGCATGTGCGTGTCCCTGACTGCCGTAACCGATCACAGCGATCGTCTTCCCCTCCAAAAGAGAGAGATTGCAATCTTTCTGATAGTAGATTCTAGCATCCATTTTTTCATTCCTCCACAGTTTGATAAATTTTATGAAAAAAGTATCATCAGATGACAGAAGTAAGTATGCTTTGCCAAATGAAGGTACGCCTCCATCAGTTATAAATAGCGGATATCGTCAGAGCCGCGTGAAAGTCCTGTGATACCGGTACGTGCGAGCTCCAGGATCTCATGTCCCTCCAGAAGCTGCAAAAATGCAGTAAGCTTTGACTGCTGTCCGGTAAGCTCTACGATCAGAGAATCCTTTCCGACATCAATGATATTGCCGCGGAAAATATTTGCAATCCCGATCACCTCGTGACGCTCCTTGGCGTCTACCCGCACCTTTACGAGGATCAGCTCGCGGCTTACGCTGTTTTCCTCCTCCAGGATCTTGATATCTACGACATCGATCAGCTTGGCAAGCTGCTTTGTGATCTGATCGAGTATGCGCTCGTCTCCCGATACGACAACGGTCATACGTGAATACCGGGGATCAGCCGTTTCTCCAACAGAGAGGCTGTCAATATTGTATCCGCGGCGGCTGAAAAGCCCTGATACACGGCTTAATACACCAGCGGTATTGTCTACCAGCAAAGATAAAACCTTTTTATTCATATCCATCCGCTCCTGACTGAAAACTTTTATACATTTTAACAGTAATTCTTTAGTTTGTCAACGTGAAAAAGTGCTGCAAAAAAATTTAGTAACGGTTCTAAAAAACCACAAAAACGGCGGGCAGATGCGCTGCACCATTTTTGTGGTCTGAAAATACGAAAGACATTTCGAGCACACTATTTGGTAAGCGAGCTGTTCAATGCTTCTGCGACAGCCTGCGCCATCGCATTTTTATTTTTATTATAGAAGGTAATATCATCCCTGTCATCAATAAAGGCAGATTCGAGCAGACCGTAAGAAACACCGGCCTTCTGAGCCGTTTTTGCATTTAAAAGCCCTGAAGAGGCAAAGATCCCGGTTCCGCCGCCCCAGACACGGAAGCCTGTACGACTGGCGACTGTCGCTACGATATTTCGGTCAATGGAGGTATCCTTTTTCGCAGAATTCACATACATGCCGATGCCCTTGTAAGAACCATCACCCTTTGGATCTTTGCTGGATGCAACGGTTGCATTAAAATGAACCTCCAGTACGTAATCATATTTTTTAAACTGAGGATCCGGTCCGGATTTTCTCCCGGCAAGCACCTGGTAGCAGTCATAGTTCTGGTCATACATGACTACATTGAGACCTGGATTTACTGCCTTGAGCCTTTGCATGATCAATGTTGCAAACTCACGTGTAAGCTGGTACTCATAGTACGTGGAGTTGGAATAATATCCGGCGGCTCCGACATCCCCCTGCCCGTGTCCGGCTATGATCAGAACGGATTTCTGTTCCGGCGAAGGCGCAGTCGACATATCAGCTACTCCGTCCGTACCGATCGTGATCCCGTCCACTGTGGTGCTGACGCTCATTTTTCCGCTGTTTTTAAAATGATACCGTTTTCCATCGATCGTCTGCCAGCCTGTCTGTACGATACAGTCCGAGAGATAATATCTCGAACCATCCACCGTGATCCAGCCGTCCTCCTTACGGACTCCGTTTTTATTAAAGTAATATTTTTTACCGCCGATCTTTTTAAAACCGATCGTCTTTTTTCCGGAAACGTAATAATATGTTTTTCCGTTTCTCGTAAACCAGCCCTTCGCGAGCCCGATCTTCCGGCCGTCTTCATCTGTCTTGTAGCCTGCGGGAGAGACTCCGTTTCGCAGCAGACGCCCCTTTTTATCTACATAGCGGCCATCGATCCAGCGGTTTTTCTGCATGACGCCGTTTGAGGCAAAATAATAGGTGTCATCACCGATCTTCCGCCAGCCTTTGATCGCGCGTCCGCGCAGTCCGAGTTTTTTCCCATTGCTGAAAAAATAGCGTTTGCCCTTGTAGGTTGTCCATCCGACACAGGCGCTTCCATCTTCATTGAAACAGAAAATATCATCACCGATCTTTTTTAGTCCGACATACATTGCGCCGAGGGTACCGGCATTTCCGCGCGGAGTCAGATAATAATTTTTCCCTTTAATGGTACGCCAGCCGCCGTGCTGGAGGACTCCCTTTCTGGAAAAATAAAACTGCTTGCCGTCGATCGAACAAAAACCGGTCGCCATACTGCCCTTTGGCCCGTCAGGATCTGATTTCTTGCGGAAATAGTACATCTTGCCATCGATTTTTTTCCAGCCTTTTTGCAGCTTTCCGGAAGACTTATAATAATAAGTATAAGCCCCCTGCTTATGCCAGCCTGGCTCGTGATAGCTGCCGGCGTATTCCTCCCGATCCGTCCCGTCCGGCAAAGCGTCCGGTGTCGCCTCTTCTGACGCAGGCTCTGTCTCAGGCTGTGTCCCGCTGTGCGGCACAGCTTCTGTCTGTGTTTCAGAACTGTATTCTGATTCTGTGGTGTCCTCCTGTACGCCCTGTGTCTGTATGGTTTTCTGAGCAGACACAGAAAAAGCGGTGTTTCCGAAAACACCCATTATCATTGCGGCACTGACTGCTGCAAGCCATATTTTTCTCTTCATGAAACTGTTCATCCCCTATTTATTACATTTTTGTTAAAGGATATCACAGTTTTGTAAATTATTCAAGACTTTTATAGTGGTTGTAGCAATACTCAATGATACTTTTGCGCGTCACGATACCAATAAAGATGCCATTGTCATCTATGACCGGTACAAAATTCTGATTCATGGAGGTCATGACAAGATCTTCGATATTGCAGTTGACATTGACCGGCTGATTATCCCGCTTGCGTGGAAATTTTCTGATCGGTATCTCCTCTGCCTCGCGCAGACTCAGACTGCCCCGCTGCTTGAGCTCCCAAAGGATATCCCCCTCGGTCAATGTGCCGATATAATTTCCCGCATGATTGATGATCGGTACGGAGCTGTATCTGTGATACTCCATTTTTTCCAGCGCCTGCCTGAGCGAATAGTCGTCAAACAGGTACATGACTTCACTTTTTGGAACTAAATAAAACAATATATTCATCTGATGTCCTCACATATATTTGCCCGGCCAGCCTTTGCGGCGTCCGGGCTTTCTTATGCATTATTTTACCATACAGAAAAATTTGATTCAATAAAACGTATGATTATTTAGTAAAAATTTAAGGTTCTGCTGTCCGTTCGGTATCATATAAACTCTACCTGTATCCGGCCATTGTGTGTTTTTGCAGTCAGGGATTTCGGCCTGGATGGGTCAAATACATTGTCCAGATTGTTAAAACCGTTGTTGGTCGTACTGTTAATATTGTAATCATTCGGATTACCGATCACTGCTGCCGTGACAAAGCCGTTGCTCGTCTGGAGCAGGAGGCGGTCGCTGATAATGTTCCGTCCTGTCACTGCCCCGTTTTGTGTCTGAAGGGAGAAAAGCCCGTCGAAGCGGCATTCTTTTGCCGTAATAAGCCCGTTTCCTGCCGCTGCTTCCAGTGTATCGCCCCGCACATTAGAAAGCTCGATCTTGGCGTTATTTGACTGAACCTCCAGCTGATGGATACTGCTGTTTTCGATACGGATCATGCCATTGCTGCTGCTGATTTTTGCGGAGTCAAGGTTGCCAAGACCTGCCACCCGGATACTGCCATTTGTCGTCTGTAAAAGGAGGGCGCCGGCAAAGCTGACCGGAAGCTCGAGGACCAGGATATTGAAGTCTTTGAAAAGATTCAGCAGGTTCACATGAAGCGGTACCTTTCCCTTTAATTCATGATGAAAGTGGAATATTCCATTTTCCTCGGTAAAGGTAACCTGATCCTGCCCCTCTCTCGGTTTGAAAAATACGCGGACCGGACCGTCCTGCGTTGTTTTGACCCGGATTCTCAAGTTGTTTGTCTCGACACGGACCGTATGGATCAGTTCAGATGATTCGTAACCGCATGCGTTTTTGCTCTGTGCTTTGGCTGTGTATACAACGATCCCTCCGTACTCTGCACGGATTTTCGATGCGACTTCCTCCGGGGCTTCCATTTTGGAAATAATCTCTTCCTCTGTATATCCCTGCTCAATACCGTCAAGAATCAGTTCTTCATAAAAATCCTCAATCTGAGAAAGATCTTCACCGGGAAAATCGATCAGCTGAAATTTTAAATTCCGTAAATACTCTTCCTTTTTCATATTTCTGCCTCCTCCTGCTGCGGTACAGGCTCATCTGCGGGAACAGGAGCTGCCGCATTATGTTCTTTTACAAAGTGGTATAGATTTTGCATCTCCTCCCACTCATCAAGAAACTGTTCAATTTTTTGCTGCCCCACTTCAGTAAGCTGATAATATTTCCGCATTCTTCCATTGTAGGCCTGACGGTACGTTTGGAGACTGCCGTTTTGCTCAAGCCGTTTTAAGATGGGATAAAGTGTAGACTCAGATATTTCAATACTGTCCTCTAAATCCCGGACGATCATATATCCGTATGACGGTCCGCGTTTTAACACGGCGAGGACACAGACCTCAAGAATCCCCTTCTTTCGCTGTACATCCATGAAAATTCCTCCTTTCAGCAGTGAAGCACTGCCTGTGATCCTGCAATACTATGCAATAAATACTATATTATATATACTATTTATTGCATAGTATGTCAAGAAGAAAATCAATAAAAAAGAAAATACCAGAAAGCTATTCCTGAAGGCAGGGTGCTTTGTGGCATTTTCTTTTTTATGCAAGCGGTTTTTCGCGTTTCATCCTTGTGATCTCGACAAGAGAAAGCTTTGTCATATCAATGAGCGCCGTCGGAATCGGATCCTGCTTCAACTGGACGTCCAGCAAATGCAGCAGCTCCTTTTGCGCTTCCTTTGATTTCATATTAATAAAATCTGCAATAATGATTCCGCTTAAATTGCGCAGCCGGAGCTGGCGTGCGATCTCTACGGCAGCTTCTTTGTTGATCTTCAAAAAAGTAGCCTCCTGATTTTTTCCGCCGCTGCATTTTCCAGTATTGACATCAATGGCTGTCAGGGCTTCTGTGGGCTGGATCACGAGATAGCCGCCGGATTTCAGCCAGACCTTCTCGGAAAGTGCCATAGAAAGCTGCCGTTCCAGCGCATACAGCTTCTGCATGGGGAGCAGATGATCTTTATAAAGCTGCAGCTTGCCCAGATCCTCCGGCTGATATTGAGAGAGGTACTCTTTGATCTGTGTAAAAAGCACCTCATCATCGGTCAGGATCGCGTCTGCTTCTGTGCTGTACAGATCCTGCAGACGTGTCAGATAGCGCGGCGGCGTACGCAGCAGACAGGAAAAACAGGTCCGATACCGCGCCTGTGCGATCAGCCTGTCACCTTGCGCCTTCAGCCGGAGCACATCGTCTCTGATCCGCTCATCTGACGCTTCTTTTGCATTGGTGCGCACGAGCCAGCCGTATGTATCTCCGTCTTTCTGGCACGCTTCAGAGGTCTGTCTGCCCAGAATTTCGTTTATCACTTCAAGCAGTCTGGTCTTTTCTGTCTGATTAAGCTTTGCTGACACAGACAGTCTGGTGTTTCCGGTCGTCAGGAGGACGTATTTTCCATGCAGCGTGAGATTTGTAGTGACAGAAGGATACTTTGATTTTATGCTGTCCCGGCTGATCTGTACGAGAAGTTCATCTCCCTCCTGCGGCTGTGCAGAGCTTCCCTTTTTTGTAAAAACAGGATGTACTGCATCGCGAAGTGACAGATGACAGACCTTTCCGGGGGATACTTCCACAAAAGCGGCGCCGATCTGCCGGGCGATATTTTTTATTTTCCCGATGTAAATATCTCCGATGCAGAGATTTTTATCATCCTCATGTGCAGTCTGTAAAGCAGCATTCGGAGACGTTTCTGTGGCGTCATCCGCAACAAAAGAATCGCGGTGTATCTCTACTGCCCGGCCATCCTGCATTAAAAATGAACAGATGTATCCGTCCATCCGGGTGATCAGATAGCTTTTTTTATTCATAGGATCTCTTCTCCCAGATCACAAAGCGGCACAAGTCTGCGTGTGCCTTCTGTCCCCGTGTCTGCATAAATCTCACAGCGGTGGATCTCATATGCAAACGGATCTGCCTCAAGCCCAAGTGTTTTGAGGTACGTGTCCATGACAAGCTCGGGCTTTACGTTCGCTACGCTTCCGGCTGAAAGCTTCATAAAAACAGTGCCTGCGTGAACCCGCATCTCATAGATCAGCGGGCGCAGATCTATCTCTTTTTCCGATTTCTTTGTCTTTTTTATTACCGGGATACTGTCCTTGGCATAAAAGTGAGAAATGCCGGACTGCCAGTCTCCCTTCGGCTCATAGCCCCTGCGAAAGCGCAGCTTATAATCGGCAGCAGCTACAAGCGTCATCGCCTTATTTGCTTTGCCGTCGGGGATCTGATAAAACCCGGTTACCTGTATTCCTTCTGCGCCGGTGCGGTTGAGCGCGGCGATGGCAGCTGCACTTGATATGGGCGTGCGAAGCTCAATATCCATATATTCTGCTTCACTGGTGATCCCAACGCCAAGCGGCGCTGCAAATGACATGATCATATGCGGGCTTAAGCCTTCTGAGTATGCAATATCAATCCCCGCCCTGCGGATCGCTTTTTGAAAATAGCGCATGATATCGAGGTGCCCGATAAATTTCATGATCCCGTATTTTTCAAATTTTACCCGTACCTTCATATTATTCGGCGCCTCCTCTTTTTTCTGTGCATACACCTACGCCGTATCTGGCTGCGCCGCAGCCGGAACAGTTCATGCGGCAGTTTGGTGTTACTTCTGCGCGTTTCGCACGCTCCCACTCATGCAGCAGGAATTTTTTGGTTACTCCGATATGGATAAAGTCCCATGGGAATATTTCCTCTGTGCTGCGCTCGCGCACAGTATAAAAGTCCATATCAATGCCGCAGTCATCAAAAGCCTGCAGCCATCTGTCGTAATCCCAGAACTCCGTCCACGCATCATACAGAGCGCCTTTGCGGTAGGCATCCAGAATCACAGCTGCGATTTTCCGGTCGCCACGTGCAAAGATCCCTTCCAGTAAAGTGACGTCAGCCTGATGCCAGTTGTACCGGATACTTTTTTGATTTCGCATGGAACGGATCTCGTGATTGACCGTTTTCGCAAAACCGAGATAGTCTCCCGGATGGAACATACTTGCCCATTGGAACGGAGTAAACGGTTTTGGTACAAAAAAGGAGGTGCTGACGGTTATCTGGCACTTGCCGTTTCTTTGCTCTTTTGGTATTTCATAATACTTCTCTGCAATATTCTCAGCAAGGTGCGCGATCTCTTTTCGGTCCTCTTCTGTCTCAAATGGCAGTCCCAGCATAAAATAAAGCTTTACCTTATTCCAGCCTCCGTGAAATGCCTTATCCGCTCCCTCAAGGATCACTTCTTCTGTCAGTCCTTTGTTGATCACATCCCGCAGACGCTGAGAGCCTGCTTCCGGTGCAAAGGTCAGGCTGCTTTTTCGGACATCCTGAACCTTGCTCATCACATCCAGCGAGAAGGCGTCAATACGAAGCGAAGGAAGCGAGATATTGATATTCTGATCGCGGAATTCATCGATCAGGAAATTGACGATCCCAGGCAGTTCGCTGTAGTCACTGGAGCTAAGGGAGCTAAGGGAAATTTCCTCGTGTCCTGTATTTTTCAGCATCTTGTATGCGTGTTCTTTGAGTACTTTAAGACTCCTCTCCCGGGTCGGGCGGTAAAGCATACCGGCCTGGCAGAAACGGCAGCCGCGGATGCAGCCGCGCTGTATTTCCAGGACAACACGATCCTGAGTCACCTTGATAAACGGGACAACCGGCGCCTCCGGATACGGTGCCTTAGACATATTGCATTCTGCCTGCTTCTCGATCACTGCCGGAATCCCTTCCTGCACTGGAGCGAAGGAAGCGATCGTCCCATCTTCTTTATAGGCTGCCTCGTAAAATGCCGGGACATAGATGCCGGGGATCTGTGCAGCTTTTTTCAGAAATTCCATCCGGGACAGGCCATCCTGCTTACAGTTTTTATAGAGATCAAGCAGATCATCGTAAACTGTTTCACCCTCTCCGATATAGAACATATCGAAAAATGCCGCGATCGGTTCCGGATTATACGCGCACGGACCGCCGCCAATAACGATCGGGCATGCTTCTGTACGGTCTTTTGCAAGAAGCGGGATTTTCCCAAGGTCAAGGATCTGCAGAATATTGGTATAGCACATTTCATATTGCAGTGTGATTCCAAGAAAATCAAAATCCCTGATAGGATCCTGTGACTCCAGAGCAAAGAGCGGGATATTCTTTTCCCTCATAATTTTGTCAAGATCTACCCACGGAGAATAGACGCGCTCACACCAGACATCACTGCGCCGGTTGAACATATCATACAGGATCTGGATTCCCAGATGAGACATTCCGATTTCATAGACGTCCGGAAAGCACATTGCAAAGCGGATATCCACCTCGTTCTTATCTTTCATAACCGAGTTGACCTCATTGCCGATATACCGGGCAGGCTTCTCGATTTTTAGTAATATTTCATCATTTAAAGCTAGTTTTCTCATATATCTCCTTTCGTTTTTATACAATACTAACAAAAAAATCCGTGCCTCTTTTTTTCGTTTTTCTCAAAAATCAAACCGATTTATGAACTTTTTTGAAGTGTTTTTTTAGGTAAAAAACGCTGTATTTTTATTGATTTTTGCCTCTGCGTAACAAATTCACTTTTTTTCCACTGCACAACACAATGCATAATTATACGATATTGCAAGCTACATTATAAAAATACATCCTATGGTTTATCAATATCTGACAGCATATGGCATGGATTTTTATGCTTTTTTAGCTACATCATCCTTCCATTTTCTGAACTACCTGATACTCTTTTGGTCTATCTGATACTTTTTACCATAAAATAGAAGAACAGATGACGGAATGGTATATAAACCCAAAATATTATATCCTTATTGTAAAGAGAGTTCAAGCAAATCTTTTGGGCAGATGCAAATATCCAAAGTGACTTCTTTTTGTGGAAGAATATCCATCATGAAAGCTGTCATATCTTTTTCGCAATCATATATCGGATCTTCCGGAGAATTAATATATACTTCTTCGGTAATGCTGGTATCATTATGACCCATGAATGCAGAGATTGCTTTTAAACTAATATCATTTTCTTTTAAGACAGTGGCATAAGTGTGACGCAAATCATGCCAGCGCATGTCTGGTAAATTACATTCAGATAAAAGAGCTTTGAACGTTTTATTAAAACTACCTCTGTGATAGGGAACACCATTTTCTTTAAAACACACAAAATCAAGATCTTGAAAACCGGGATTCATTTTTTGCATAGATTCATATTTATGTCGTGCAACAATTAATTCTTCAATTACGAAATTTCCCAAAGGTATATTACGGTTTCCTGATACTGATTTTGTCCTAAGTTCTTGCGTACACAATCGCTCTTCACCAATTCCAGCATTCGAAAGACTTCGACCAAGTTGTCGTCGGACACATAACTCTCCTTTCCACCAATCTATATCTGAAAATTTAATTGCTATTACTTCAGAAATTCTTAAACCGGTTGTCAAAGACAAGAGCAATGGCATGTACATTTCATATTTTGTGTTTTTGCATGTCAGAAGCAGTCTGGATATTTGCGGAATAGAAAGCACAGGGGATTGTTTCCCTTCAAATTTTACAGTGCCACTTCGTATAGCTTGATTATACGCTTTTCTTTCAGCCTTTTTCTTCATGCGAATTGCAGTGATTGCCGGATTTATATATGTAATTTGATGACTGGACGCATAAGAAAAAGCAGTACGCAAAACCGTATAAGATAATTGCAAAGGACTCTTTAACTTGATGGAATCCAAAACTTCATTAATATCGTTGCGTTCAATAGTAGATATTTTTTTGTCTGGATCCCATATTTTTAAGATGTAATTGTAAATAATATTTCGATAACTATAAAAAGTATTGTACGAAATATTTTCTACATCAATCATATGATAATAAAGCCAAAAGTCAAAAAATTCTTTTACTGTATATTCAAAAGGAATAAATTTTTGAGCATGTAATTCTGCAATTGTGAATTCTTTCGCTTTAAGTGCCTCTGATTTAGTATGATACCCGCCTTTTTGCATAGAATATTCCATTCCATTGACAAATGTCAGTTTGAATCGATATGCAAATGTCTTTCTGATAGGGGTAATGGTATCTCTAAATTTCCATGAAACGATATTTCCATATAAAAAAGTTTCTTTAATTTCAGGCTTTTTAATTTCTTTTACATTCATTGGCTGTCTCCTTTCATCAAGTTGACAGCGGCATTGATTGGATCGAACGAAGAATCAACCAAAGCAGTCGTTTCTTCCTTTGCAGCAATAATTCCGCAGTAGGTTTCAAAGGTGGTAGAAACACTTTTATGTCCCATAGCTTTAGAAATATTTTCCAATGGCATACCTTGCTCTATTAAGATTGTGGCAAACATGTGCCCTTACGGTATAATAAAGACAAACGGAAAAACCCAGTGTTTTCAAGGGTTTCAGCGTTTGTCGTTGCCTATTCAATTCCTTTTCCAACCTTGATAGTCAACGAAAAATCTGTCGAATGATGGGAGGTGTTACCTAAAAGACAAAATTGAATATTACAGCAGCGGTGCGGTATTTTACCGGACCGCTGTTTGCCAAGGCGTTTCATCTGATCTGATGGGCGCCCTTTTTTTGCGCCCATTTTCAGAAGGAGGAAATTCACATGGAACTTAACGAAGAAGAAAAAAGGCAGTTGTTTCAGGTTGACGGCGACTGCCAGGCCAAAGTGCTGGATGAACTGTATATGACAGCCCGTTTCACCCGCAACCCAGAGCAGCGTGATATGGTGCGGGGCCTCATGGCAAAGCTGCGGGTTCTGTCGGATGAACAGTGCATGGATCTGGTGAAGGACATCCAGAAGAATTATCACCTGCCTTACCCTCGCACTATGGGCGAGCGGATCGCACTGGCCCGGCAGCAATCCGGGGCTGAAAAACTGAAAGGCCATGACATTATGGCCCTGGAGCGGTTTGACCCGCAGGTACGCCACATGGTTGTTTTTGATGTACTTTCTTTTGAATCCCCTGTCGGCTATAAAGGCGATAAGATGCGCCTGTTTCTCACGGATGAAGGGTATCAGAAAGCGTTGGAGAATCAGGAACGTGGCTTTATCAAGCTAAAGAACCATGCCAAGGTACACAATGGCTATTTGAATTACGACCATAAAGACAGAGATTTGTAGCTGCTGCTCAGTATAAAGACTTGCCAGGAAGGAGGATGTCAAATGGCAGTGTTCAGAGTTGAAAAGACAAAAGATTTTACGGTCATGTCCAATCACCATCTTCGGAATGTGTCGCTGTCTTTGAAGGCAAAGGGGCTGCTGTCGTTGATGTTGTCCTTGCCTGATAATTGGGACTATACGACTAAGGGCCTGGCCCATATTTGTAAAGATGGGGTGGATTCTATCAGCAGCGCGATCAAGGAGCTGGAAAAGCAAGGGTATCTTACCCGGCAGCGGCTCCGTGACGCGCATGGCAGGCTGGGCGATATTGAGTATGTCATCCATGAAAAACCTGTGCCTTCTGATGAGCAGGACGCTATTCTGCCACCTAAACGGGAAAATCCAAGACAGGTAAATCCAAGACAGGTAAAACCTGTTTTGGAAAAACCTGAACAGGAAAAACCCGCCCAATTAAATATACAAGAATCAATTACTGAAAAATCAATTACGGATATATCAAATATCCATCAATCAATCTATCCGGCCTTAGGAGGAACGCCTGATGGTAACGCGGAGATGGATAGGGATAGGATTGATAGGATAGATACCTACCGGGAGATCATCAAAGAAAATATTGAATTTGAGGCTCTTGTTCAGAGGTACGGATATGAGCGTGTGGACGAACTGGTTGAGCTGATGCTGCAGACGGTCCTCTCCCAACGGCCATATATCCGCATTGCCGGAGATGACTACCCCCGTGAGGTGGTAAAAAGCCGCTTCCTGAAAGTGAACTTCTCTCATGTGGAGTATGTGTTTGACTGCCTGGATAGCAACACGACAAAGGTTCGGAATATCAAGTCCTATCTGCTGGCGGCTCTCTATAACGCCCCGGCTACCATGGACAGCTATTACCGGGCCGAAGTCAATCACGATCTTTACGGCTAAAGGGGGATGCTTTTATGGGCAAAAGAAACGGACGCCCGGTATATGCTTCCAGGCGGGAGGAAAAGCGTCCTCAAACCGAAAAAATGTATTGCACGATGAAACCGGATTGTGCAGGCTGCCCTTTTCCTTCACATGGTTTTGTGTGCTGGAGTACGGACGGGAGCTGCCTGCGTACTTACATGAAAAAATTACAGAAAGGAGGCCGAGCGCCATGAAAATCCATGAAACGCTGAAATTATGCCGAAGTTAAGCCAGGAACAGATCGACCAGGCACGGGAAGTTGATCTGCTGGCTTATCTACTTTCTCACGAAAGCGGCGTGCTGAAACAGGAAGGCGCCAATTATCGTCATAATGAGCATGACAGCCTGGTTTATGTGGCGAGTAAAAATTACTGGTACTGGAACAGCCGTGGACGAAAGATCAATGCCGTGGATTACCTCATGGAAATCCGCGGGTACAGCTTTGTGGAGGCTGTGGAACGGCTGATAGGCAGCGGAACCCCTGCTGTTTCTCATTATACAGCTTCCGGCAGCCGGGAACAGCGGAAACCGGTGGAGAAAAAGCCCTTCCGCCTCCCCAAGGGGAAACGCTGTGCCACCTTTGCTGTTTCTTATCTCCAACGCCGGGGAGTCCATTCGGACATCATCAGACGGTGTATGCAGTTGGGACTTTTCTATGAGTCCCGTTATAACAACGAGGCGGTTTGCGTTTTTGTTGGCCGGGATGATACCGGTACGGGCCGGTTTGCCTGCGTCCGCGGAATTGCAGGTGACTTGAAAAAGGACATCAGCGGCAGTGATAAGCGGTTTAGCTTCTGCTACCCGCCGGATCAGCCGGGCAGCCGCCATCTGGCGGTTTTCGAGGCCCCGATTGACGCCCTCTCCCATGCTACGCTCCAAAAGCTGGAGGGCTGGCAATGGAATGGCTACCGGCTTTCCCTGGGTGGGACCTCCCCTGTGGCCCTGGTCGCTTTCCTGGAACGCCACCCGGAGATTACCCGTGTTGCCCTCTACTTGGACAATGACCTTGCGGGCCGGGTCAACGCCCGGAAAATCAAGGCACTGTTGAAATCAGACCAGAGGTTTTCAAAAATCCGGGTGTCTGTCAATCCTCCCCGCAGCGGGAAAGACTACAATGAGAAATTACAGCGCACGCTTCAAGCGATCCGCGAAGAAAAATACGCCAGCCGCCAGAAACAGGCGGCTGTTTCAATTTAGGAGGAAAACCCAATGAATAACGACAAATCCGCGATTCAGGTAATCGCCGGGGCTGCCCGCTGCCCGGAGTACAGCCCGTCCATGGTTAAGGCTTTGATGAAAAAGCTGGAAACCAATGAAAAAGCCTTCGCCCTGCTGATGAATGTCACCCCTTCCACGGTGCGCCTTTGGACAACGGGCGCTGCCCATCCCTGCGGCATGGCCCGGAGGCTGATGCAGATTTATGAATCCGGGCCGGAAATCGTAAGTAAGATTGCCGGGGAAAGCTGCCCGGAGAAAGGAGGACGCCGGACGAGTGAAACGAAGGAACAAACAGCTTCTTGCAGAAAATGAATATGTAAAAGAACTGCTGGCCGTTCTGAAAGAGAATCCTTCCCCAAGCGGCAGGGATTTTGCTGAAATGGTTGCCCATGTAGGCGAGCTGGAAAACCGGCTGGCCGAGGCCGTAGAGGAATTGAGAACCATGCGCCAGGAGCTTTTGCAGGTGCAGAACCGCTCCCTGAAAGCTGTTCTGCAAAGAAGCTGTAAAGCGTTGGAACAGAACATTTCTAATATGAGCCGGAAATTGTCAGAACTAAAGAAGCTCATAATTGGAGGGTGTAAAGAAGCCCTTGCTGCCTTTAAGAAACATGGTACGGCTGCCCTGGATGGCCTTTCCCGCTTTTTTCACATCAAGCCGCTGCTGGAGGGGATCAAAAAGGCGGCAGACGCCAGCATCCGTATTGACGATAACGCTGTCTCCAAAATCCAGAATTTTGCTGCGGAGTATCACCAGGCGGGCAGGCATTTGAAGAATATGGGCCGGACCCTGATAGGGAAAGAACCGGTGCAGGAGCCTAAAGCCCCCGGCAGACTGTCTAAAGTGATTGCCGCACCGTACAAAGTCAACCGGGCCTGTATGACCGCCGCAAAGCGGAATATTGAAAAAGCTATCGGCAGTCTGGACCGTTTACAGGAATCCTCAGAGCGCAGGCCATCCGTTTTGAAGGCCATGCAGGAAAATAGTGAAAAGGTACAGCCTGCGGCAAAAAAGGAGGCGCCGGTTAAGGCGGCGGACCGGGTGGAATTATGATGATGCGTACAAATACTGATTTATTAGATACAATCGCAAGACGGTTAGGGGTGTCCTTTCCAGATCTGCGGGACTGGTGCCCGCTGTTATCTTTGCAGGCGCTTCTTGAAGTAGATAACCGTGCCTTTCCCGTAGAGGAATGGAACCGGGCGCTGGCTTACCTTTTAGGCAGACCTTGCGCCTTTTCTTATGTCTTTGAGGCAAAAGCATATACGAAAACCGTGATAAGGAGGTGGTGGTTTTAGTTGGCGAAGGAAATTGTGCATGAAGATTTTGGTGAAAAGATCGGCGGCGCTAAAAAAGACCTTTGGGCTGCCCGCGGGCTGTATGTGGATGACCTGCTGGGGATGAATGAGCGCGAGGCCGAAAAGTATGTGAAAAAAGATAATGTCTGGAAAAAGCCGGATTATAACGCCTTGATTCAATCCGGTGTTCCGGTGGACATTCTGTATTTTCGGAAAGTAGTGCGTGACAGCCTGAACGCCTCCCCGCGGTATCTGCGTTCTGATGATACGCCGGAAAAGCGCCTGGCGCGGCAGAAAGAATATATCGCAACCGTCCGGCAGGTACAGGAAGCCGTTGAAAAGGTTCAGACAGTACAGGATGCCATGGATGTATTCGACGCCCTTATTATTGACGGCGGTTACTGCGAGCGTATTTCCCATGGGATCGGCGGCGGTTATATCCGGGCCACCCAAAAGGGCCGGGATAATCCGGTCATTACCGATAAGCTGGTAAATGCCTTGTACTTCCGCGGGGAACGGGACTTTGAAAGAAGAATCGTCCAGGGGGCCGTAAAGAAGCAGTTTGGCGTTCCCGCTGAACAAAAGATTCCCCGCGGCTATGAGATCCGGTTCAATGACGGCAAAAGGGCCTACTCAAAGAATAATGACTGGCTTCCTGATACCTACTATGTCACAAAAGGCTATGCGATCCTGAAAACGAACTTTGCCACCCGTGAGGAAGCCCTGAAATGGGTACAGGATCTTGCCCGGCAGCGCGGAGCCAGCGGAAAACAGCGGTTTGTCCCGCAGCAGCTTTCCCGCGTCCGGCGCACTGGCCCGGATTACCGCGGAAATCGTGATGTGATCGGGCAGGATTATCTTGACGCCTTTGCTTTCCGCGGTGGTGAATTTGGGAACTGGATGACGCAGAATGATCGGCGCACTTCTCTGAACATGGGGTTTGACGCCCTCAAAGACCTGGCGGCTGTCCTTAAGATCAGCGAAAAAGATATTTCCTACCAGGGAACACTCTCGATTGCCTTTGGCGCCCGCGGCAGCGGCAACGCCGCCGCCCACTACGAACCGCTGCGGAAGGTCATTAACCTTACCAAGATGCACGGGGCTGGTTCCCTGGCGCATGAGTGGTGGCATGGCCTGGATGATTACCTGGGCGTGAAAATGGGGGCAAAAGGATTCCTTTCCGAACAATCCCGCCTGTATGAGCCATTTAAGAAGCTGATTGAAACTATGAAATATAAGCCGGAAACGCCGGAGCAGGCCGCGGCCCGGACAGAGGCGCAGGCAGAGCGTATCCGAAAAAATGCGGCTGGCTGGCTGGATTCGGCGGTCCTTGCCCCGCTCAAGCGGGCAGCGAATGACGAGATGCACATGGAGGCTTACGCAGTCCTTCGGGAAGAATTTCTTTCAGGCGTTCCCGGTTCTGTGGAACAGCTAAGCGCTTTTAAAAAATCTGTGACCGGACGCGTTATTCCAAAAAGCGAACGTGACCGGCTGGAAATTTTTGAGCGTATGCTGTCCGGGATGCAGGATCAGGAACCCCCGCAGATTGGCCGTGTGGAAACGGATTTTTATAAAAACTCGGTCCGTATGGGCAAAGAGTGTGAAAAAGACGGCGGCTATTGGGAAAGCAATACAGAGATGACAGCCAGGGCTTTCGCCTGCTATATCAAAGATAAACTGGAGCCTGAAATTTCGGATTACCTGGCAGGCCACGCCGACAGCGCCGCTGCTTTTGTCACCGGCAAGGATGGGAAAATAGAAATTTTGAAAGCCTTCCCGGAGGGTGAGGAACGAAAAGCCATCAATGCGGTTTTTGATGAAGTTTTTGCAGATCTAAAGCGGCAGCATTTTCTCACCCATTCCGACCACCCGCAGACATTAGAGGAAATCCGGCCGGCGGCGCCTGCGCCTTCCCGCATGGATTCCATGCCGGTCATCACGGATGCAGAACAGCTTTCCCTCTTTGGCGGGGAGAAGCCTTCCCTCTTAGGGCAGCTTGCCGCTGCTAAGGGACAGGGCAAAACGCCGGCAGAGCCAAAGCAGACGAAAGCCCATGAGCCGGAACTTTGATGGAGGTGAAAATTTGGAAGAAAACAAGGATTACCGTGTTTATCGTTATGGGGATGACTTAAAACCCGGATATGAATTAAAAGTGAAACATAGTGTTTCCTGCGAAAATGTAGATATTTCTGCTCTGATCGCCATGGGCACGGAAAGTTTGGAAGCCATGCGCCAGGGAAGCATTGACGGGGAGCAAAAAGCCTATGAGATCGTTTTGGCTGCGGCAAAACAATGGGAACAGCAGGCGGCGGCGACACAGACCATCAACCGGGCGCTGGAATATCTTCGGACCCCGGAGATTGCTCATACATCGAATCAGTGGCGATCAAAAGATAGCTGGCGGGATGGCGAGGAAATCAGCAACCGCGTTTACAAGATGACCTGCAGTGTTTGGGAAGATACGAAATATGACCGGGAAGCGAAACAGAGCATACCGGTTGCCTGGTATGTCACCTGGGATGTCTATGTAAATTCCCCTAAGAAGGGGTATGGAGAAAAAATTGCCGGGCAAAGTCAGAAACGCTATACCGATAAAAATGCTGCTATGAAGTATCTGGAAGGCCGGAAGAAAGCCTATTCTCATTTGTTCACGGAGATTTCCCCTCCGGTCCCAGAGCAATACAAACAGCATTTTACCGTACATGGCGCCCTTTTGCCCGGATATACCGTGGAAGGACAGGAACCGGAAAAGACTGTAACTGCGCCGGGGCGTGATTCGGACAAGGCAGGACGGGCTTCGGTGCTGGAAAAACTCTCAGACGCAAAGAGGCAGGAAAAAGCAGCGCCGCTAAAAGCGCCGGATAAGAAAAAGGAGGATATTCATAGATGAAAGTTTTAATGGTGCAGCCTGGGGAAATCCCCCATGAAACAGATATTGAGCCGGGGCTTGGGTCTTTGCAGGCTGCGGTGGACGGCCCTATCCAGGCGGTTTATCCGTATGAGGACCCTGTGGCCCTGATCTGCAATGAGGAAGGGAAATTCCTGGGGCTGCCTTTGAACCGTGCGCTTCGGGATGATACCGGAGAGATTTACGACATCATTGCCGGTAATTTTCTTATCACCGGGCTTGGGGAAGAAAGTTTTTCAGATCTTTCTCCTGACCTGCTGGAAAAATATAAGGAGCAATTTCTGGCGCCGGAATCGTTTGCGCGGATCGGCGGTAAGATCCTTGCCGTCAAGCAGCCGGTCCCCTCGCCGGAAGATAAAGAGAGGACACAGAAGCCGCCCCATAAATCCAGGCCGGAGCTTTAGGAAGGAGGCCAAAGATGCTGACAGCGACACGCGGCCCGTATGTGCTGGTGATCCAGCCGGACGATGACCCGTTCAATCCCCGTGAGGATGATAATTTCGGGAAAATGGTCTGCTTCCACCGGCGCTATCATCTGGGCGACCATCACAATTACATAGATAAAGATGACTTTCTCCGGGACCTTTACCTGAAAACAGTGGGTGACGATGAACGGGGCGCCCATCGTTATGAACGGGCGCTGGACCTGATGAATTACAAAATCAAAGCCCCTTTTGGTTCTCCGTCCTATGAGCGTGAGGTGGATGAACGGCTGATGAAGGTGATCTCACAGAAATTCCTTATGCTGCCGCTGTATCTTTACGACCACAGCGGCATTACCATGAATACCACGGGCTTTTCCTGCCCCTGGGACAGCGGGCAGGTCGGATGGATCTACGCCTCCAAGGAAGATGCCCTCCGGGAGTTTGGCGGCAAGACCTTCACTGCCGCTACCCGGAAGAAGGCGGAGGACCGTATGCGCGGCGAGGTGGAATATTACGATTCCTACCTTCGCGGCGAGGCGTATGGTTTTGAACTGTATAAAGACGGCGAGCTGGAGGATAGCTGCTGGGGCTTTATCGGCAGTAACGAGGAAGCCTTAAAAGGCATTGAGGATTACCTGCCTGACGCGTGCAGCGGCATGACCGGTGAACTGGTGGAAAGGGATTCCCCCCGATCCATGCTGAAAATGTTTCTCGACCACGCCCGTGTGCAGGTGGCGCAGGCGGCCAAAGACTTTGAAAAGACGCCCCGGCAGCAAACCCTCCAAACGGAGGTCCGGTGATTTCTACTTATTATATATATCATGCGAAAGGAGGATGTGATTGCAGGAAGAACTTGAACGGAAATCCATATCCGTAACGGTCCAGGCCGCAAAACTGACGGGTCGTGTGATGCGGGCTGCTGTTGCCGCCGCCCTGCGGAAGATTGAAAAAGAGCGCACTACCCCAAAAGTCGGACGGAACAGTATGCGCCGCCTTACGGCGCAGACGCCGGACGCCCATAAGATCGAGGTTGAGGACCGGATTCGCTCTTTTGAGCGGTACGCAAAGAAATATAAAGTCCGCTACCATGTGGAGAAAGACATCAGCGTTTCCCCGCCTAAGTGGACCGTGTATTTTAAGGCAAGCCAGGCGGACGCGATTGAAGCCGCCTTCAAGAAATATACGCAAAAGATGGTAAAACGCGAAAACAGGCCGTCCCTTCTCTCCCAGCTATCGAAATTCAAAGAGATTGCGAGAAAGCTGGCCCGCGATCCTGTAAAAAACAAGGCGCATGGAGGGCCGGAACGATGAAGATGACGGATATTCTGAAAAAGTATGTGCTGCCCAACCTTCCTTATCTTATATTTCTTTGGTTCTTTGCCAAGGTTGGCGAAGCGGTACGGCTGGCTCCCGGTGTTGACGCTTCTACAAAGCTGCTGGGACTGGCGGATGGCTTTACCCTGGCCTTTCAGACTTCTATGCCCGGTGCGGCGGTTGACTGGCTGGTTGGGCTGATCGGTGCCGCGCTGGTTCGTCTTGTGGTTTATGTGAAAGGGAAAAATGCCAAAAAGTACAGGAAGGATGTGGAATACGGGAGTGCCCGCTGGGGCACAAAGGCGGATATTGCCCCCTTTATGGACCCCAAGCCGGAAAACAACATCATCCTGACCCAGACGGAGGGGCTGATGATGTCCGGCAGGCCCAAAAATCCGGCTTTTGCCCGGAATAAAAATGTGCTGGTGGTTGGCGGCTCCGGTTCCGGCAAGACCCGTTTTTTCATAAAACCGAACCTGATGCAGCTCCATTCTTCCTATGTAGTGACCGATCCGAAGGGCACTGTCCTGGTGGAGTGCGGAAAGCTGCTCTCCCGCGGCGCTCCCAGGCTGGGCAAGGACGGAAAGCCCTTACGCAATAAGAAAGGCAGGATCATTTATGAGCCTTATCAGATCAGGGTATTCAATACCATTAACTTTAAGAAAAGTATGCACTATAACCCGTTTGCGTACATACATTCGGAGAAGGATATATTAAAGCTGGTGACAGTGCTGATTGCCAATACCAAAGGGGAAGGAAAATCCGGGGACGATTTCTGGCAGAAAGCCGAAACGCTACTTTATACGGCACTGATCGGCTACATCTATTATGAGGCTCCCAAGAACGAGCAGAATTTCTCCACTTTGGTAGAAATGATAAATGCCATGGAAGTCCGGGAGGATGATGAATCGTTCAAAAATGCGGTTGACCTTCTCTTTGACGCTTTGGAACAGAAAGACCCGGACCACTTCGCCCTCCGGCAATATAAAAAATATAAGCTGGCGGCTGGCAAGACAGCGAAGTCGATTTTGATTAGCTGCGGAGCCAGGCTTGCGCCTTTTGATATTGCGGAAGTCCGGGAGATCACCATGTATGACGAGCTGGAGCTGGATTTGGTCGGGGACCGGAAAACAGCCCTGTTCTTTATCATTTCCGATACGGACGCCACATTCAACTTTCTGGTGAGCATGGCTTATACGCAGCTTTTCAACCTGCTTTGTGAAAGAGCGGATGATAAGTATGGAGGCCGGCTACCGGTGCATGTGCGCTGCCTGATCGACGAGGCGGCTAACATTGGGCAGATTCCGAACCTCGAAAAACTCATGGCAACGATCCGGTCCAGAGAGATTTCGGCCTGCCTGGTGCTGCAGGCGCAGAGCCAGTTGAAAGCACTGTATAAGGATAACATGGACACCATTATCGGCAACTGTGATTCCAGCTTATTCCTGGGAGGAAAGGAAGAAACCACCCTAAAAAGCTGGAGCGCCCTGCTGGGGAAAGAAACCATTGATATGTATAACACCAGCGTCACGAAGGGCACGCAGGAATCCCACGGCCAGAACTTCCAAAAGCTGGGCAAAGATCTGATGTCCATGGACGAGCTTGCCGTGATGGACGGCGGGAAGTGTCTGCTGCAGGTACGCGGCGTCCGGCCCTTCCTGTCCAGAAAGTACGATATTACAAAACACCCCAATTATAAGTACCTTTCGGATTTCAACCCGAAGAACACTTTCGATATAGAGAAATACCTGTCTACCCGCTTGCGGGTGAGGCCGGACGACCTGTTCCTCAATTATGAGATCAGCCCATCCGAGCTGGCGGAAGAATCCGCAGACGATACCGAATAGGCCCGCCGATCTGCAAGTTTCCCATTCTTTTCGGCGGGCCTTGTTTTTTTATGCCCATTTTAAGGAGGTGCCTATTGGTAAGGAGCCGTGATTCTCCTGAATTTACTCACAGTCCGCAGGATGTACGCCTGCGTTCGCCGCCCGCTGTTTGTTTTTCTTCAAGCAGCGGGCGGCTTTTTTCGTTTCAGGCCAAAAACGGCCACAACATTATTTTTCATTTGATAAGGAGGTAATTACCCTAATATGAGTTTTTTCACTTCTGCTATTGATACCCTGCAGATCTTGGTTGTCGCGCTGGGCGCCGGTTTGGGCGCGTGGGGCGTCATCAATCTTCTGGAAGGATATGGAAATGACAATCCCGGCGCCAAAAGCCAGGGTATGAAACAGCTCATGGCTGGCGGCGGTATCGCAGTGGTAGGGATGACACTGATTCCGCTTCTGTCGGGCTTGTTCTAATCGTCCATGGACTGGTTATTTGGCTGGATAACAGACTGGATAAAACAGGGCTTAATCGACGCCATCACAGGACAATTTACAGGAATCTTTGAATCGGTCAACAACCAAGTAACCGATGTGGCCGCGCAGGTAGGCCAGACGCCCCAGGGCTGGAATGGCGGTGTTTTCAGTATGATCCAGACGCTATCGGAAACGGTAGTGCTGCCCATTGCCGGTATGATCTTAACTTTCGTGCTGGTGTATGAGCTGATCCAGATGATTCTTGAGAAAAACAACATGCACGAATTTGACACCTTCAACATCTTTAAGTGGGTGTTCAAGACCTTCGTTGCCACCTATCTGCTCACCAACTGTTTTACGATTGTGATGGCCGTATTCGATGTGGCGCAGACGGTTGTGGCGAACAGCGCGGGGATCATCAACGGAAATCTGGATGTGGCCGCGTCCATGGCCGACCTGGAAACACAGCTTCAAGCCATGGGGATTTGGGAACTGATCGGCCTGTGGCTGGAAACCAATATCATCAACCTGTGCATGTGGATTTTGTCTATCGTGATTTTTGTGATCGTTTACGGAAGAATGATAGAAATTTATTTGACCGTGAGCATTGCGCCGATTCCTTTTTCCACACTTGCCAACCGCGAATGGGGCGCGATGGGGACCAATTACCTGCGCTCCCTGTTCGCCCTTGGCTTCCAGGGATTCCTTATCCTGATCTGTGTTGCGATTTACGCGGTGCTGGTCCAATCCATCCCATCTTCCAGCAGCGTACACGCCGCAATCTGGGGCACAGCAGGCTATACGGTGCTGCTGGCCTTTGCCCTGTTTAAGACAGGTTCGCTATCCAAATCTATTTTCAATGCACACTGACGTATGTTTTAAAAAGTAAAGGAGATGTTTTATGAGTAATAACAATACTGCTGCAAATCCCACTGTCCCGGAAACAAGCGGGGACCTGCCTTTCAAGCTGGATGTGCGTGTCCGGCCTATCGCTCCTATGGGGAACCTGCTGGCCTACGCCAACGTCACCATCGGGGGCTGTTTCAAGATTGACGGCTTTCGGATCTGTTCCGGCGAAAAGGGGCTGTATGTCAATATGCCCTCTACCCAGGACAACAAAGGGAACTGGAGGGATGTCTGCTGGCCGGTGACGGCGGATTTTCGCCGCCAGCTCAATGAGGCGCTGATTGAAGGATACGGCGCGGCTATTGAAAACCTGCAGGCGACTTTGGAGGCTACAAAAGGCGCCGCGGAAAAGCCTTCGCTGACCGGGGCGCTGAAAGAGAACGCCGGTAAAGTGAAAAGCCAGCCGGTGAAGGCAGCCGCCGCCAAAGACGGTCCCTCCCGCTGATGCCGGAGACTAAAAAATACGGGATCATCTATGCGGACCCTCCCTGGCGTTACGATATGAAGCGGGGCCACGGGGTTGCGGAAAACCACTATCCCACAATGAGTATTGAAGAAATCTGCGCGCTTCCGGTTGCGGACCTTGCGGCCAAGGACAGCGCGCTTTTTCTTTGGGGTACATTTCCCCAGCTTAAAGAAGCGTTCCGTGTCATAGACGCCTGGGGATTCCAGTATAAAACACTGGCTTTCCTGTGGCTGAAACAAAACCGCAAAGCGGACACCTGGTTTTACGGCATGGGATTCTGGACGCGCTCTAACGCGGAAGTGTGCCTTCTGGCTACCCGCGGCCATCCGAAACGGCAGAGCGCCGGAATCCATCAGTTTGTCATTTCCCATATCGAGCAGCACAGCAAAAAGCCGGATATTGTACGGGAAAAGATCGTTAAGCTGATGGGCGACCAGCCCAGGGTAGAGCTTTTTGCCCGTCAGAAAACGCCGGGATGGGATGTTTGGGGCAATGAGGTCGATTGCACGATCACCCTCCCGGCGGGAAAGGAGGAAATTTGAGTTTGGAACAGGAAGCAAAACGGATGCTGATGGAGCGCTTGGATGACTGCCTGAAAGTCCATGCGGATTTGCTGGACTCACAGGACATTGGCAGTATTTATGAGCTGCAGGATCTCGCCCAGCTTCATTACTATTTGAAAGTGGAACATCCTTTTACCCCGGCAGAGGTGGAAGCTCTGCTGTCGTTTCAGGACCCGTTGGAAGTTGCCCGCTGGTGCAAAGAGGAAAACACCCATACCCATAGCTTTCCTATCTGCGAACTGCTGAATGAAATACGGGCTTATGAGCGGTTTGAACCGGCGCCAAAGCAGGATGAGTCCAGCCAGACCTTTGCCCGTTTCCGTGAGGCGCTGGCATCGGACTATTTCGGCTTTCGGGAACAGGCATTATCCTGGAGCCGGGAAAGGCTGTTCGATGCCGCGGGTGAGATTGCCGCACTGTCCGATACTTTCGGCGCCTTGCTTTCCAAGTACACGCCAGTCAAGGAAGAAATGGATTTCTTTCTGCAATTCACCCACCCGCTGCAAATCATCAGCCGGTATGGACCATTTGAGGACATCGGGCAGGCTATGAAAACACTGTATGCGGAACGGGAAAATCTGATTGATGAAGCCTTTGAGCCCCCGGCTGAAAGATCTTCGCTGCGGGAGCGCCTGCAGGCGGCTATCCGTGAGAGTTCCCGCATGGGTGTTCCTGATCCTGATAAAAAGCCGCACCACGAGAAAGAGCGGTAAAGCAAAAAACAAGGATTGTTCCTGCCCTGTTTTTACAGTGGCAGGCATTTGAAGGAAAGAAGGTGATTTTTTGCCCTATGTACCGGTTCCAAAAGATTTGACGAAGGTTAAGACCAAAGTTGCCTTTAATCTGACCAAAAGACAGCTTATTTTTTTCAGCATTGCCGGGGCGGTTGGCCTGCCGGTGTATTTTCTCACCCGCACGGTGATCGGAAATACCGCTTCGGTGCTTTTGATGATCGGGCTGATGATGCCCTTTTTCTTTATGGCAATGTATGAGCGCGACGGCCAGCCAGCGGAGAAGATTCTGAAAAATATGATCCGGCACCGGCTGTGGCCGGAGACGCGCCCATACAAGACCCAGAACTTTTATAAAATCATGTCGAAGAAGGAGGAAATAAGTATTGCCAAAAACCAAACAGCAGGAAGCGCAGGAAAAGCGCCTGCAGGCAAACATCCAGCAGGCGCGAAAAAACCGGTCCGCAGTAAAAAAGGCCGGTAAGAAATCTGGGCCTCATGCGAAGCCGCCTGGCAAGGGCGGCTTTTTCAGTGGAGTAAAACGGGACGCGCCGCAGACGGCCCAGCAGACGATCCCCTACCAGGAGATTTACAAGGATGGTATCTGCCGCGTCAATGATAAGCTATATACCAAGACCATTCAGTTTTTCGATATTAACTACCAGCTTGCCCAGGCGGATGATAAGGCGCAGATTTTCGAGAATTACTGTGATTTCCTCAACTACTTTGATTCCACGATCAGCGTCCAGCTCACCTTTATCAACCAGCGGGCCAATATGCAGGACTTTTCCAAGAGCATTGCCATCCCGCCCCAGGGGGACGAGTACGATGACATCCGGCGTGAGTATGCGGAAATGCTCAAAAATCAGCTCGAAAAAGGCAACAACGGCCTTGCCAAACGCAAGTATATCACTTTTGGCATTGAGGCGGACGACCTGCGTACCGCCAAAATGCGGCTGGAGCGCGTGGAAACGGATGTGCTGAACAACTTTAAGACCCTGGGCGTCCAGGCAACTTCTTTGAATGGGTTAGAACGGCTGGAGCTTCTGCACAGCCAGCTTCACCCCAGCGGGCAGGAGAAATTGAAGTTTGCCTGGAGCGACCTTGCCAAAACCGGCCTTTCCACAAAGGATTTTATCGCGCCCACCAGCTTTACCTTCTCGAAGGACGGCAAGACTTTCCGCATTGGCGAGTATTCCGGCGCTGTCTCCTTCCTGCAGATTTTGGCGCCGGAGTTGACGGACCGGATGCTGGCAGAGTTTTTGGACCTGGACGATGCGGTGACGATCAACCTGCATATCCAGTCTATCGACCAGGCCCAGGCGATCCGCAATATCAAGCGGAAAATGAGCGATTTGCAGAAAATGAAGATCGAGGAACAGAAAAAGGCGGTGCGGGCCGGATATGATATGGACATTATTCCCACGGACCTTGCCACCTATGGGGAGGAAGCTCAAAACCTGCTTCAAGATCTGCAATCCCGGAATGAGCGTATGTTTTTGGTAACAGTGCTGGTACAGAACATTGCCCCGAAAAGGCAAAAGCTGTTCAGCGATATTATGGCTGCCTCTGGTATTGCCCAAAAGTATAACTGCGCGCTGAAACGCCTGGACTATCAGCAGGAACAGGGCCTTATGTCCTCTCTGGCGCTGGGGCAGAACCAGATCGAGATCCAGCGGGGACTCACAACCAGCAGCACCGCTATTTTCGTACCCTTTACCACCTGTGAGTTATTCCAGGATGGGCAGGCATTGTATTACGGCCTCAACGCCATTTCCTCAAACCTGATTATGGCGAACCGCAAGCTGCTGAAAAACCCCAACGGATTGTTTCTTGGTACGCCCGGATGCTTTGCCGGTGATACCCGGATTCTCCTGACAGACGGCAGCGCCGCCTCCTTTGAGGAACTGCTGGCCCGCGGCGTGGAGGAAATCGAGGTCAAGACCTTTGATGATGAGACCGGGCAGGTTATCACTGCCATGGCGCGGGATATTCGCATTGAGAAATACGCGGATGTCTTAAAGCAGATCACGTTGGAGGACGGCACCACTTTCCGCTGTACGGAAAGCCATCTCATTATGGATGACGCCGGGGAGTATATGCAGGCGGTGGATGTGAAGGAAGGCCAGAAATTGAGCGGCGGCCATACGGCAGTGCGGGTATCAGTGCTGAAACTGCCCCAAAAAGTGCCGGTGTATGACCTGACCGTCCCCCGCTATATGAATTTCCTGCTGGAAAACGGGCTGGTCGTCCACAACAGCGGAAAATCTTTCAGCGCCAAGCGTGAGATCGTCAACGTGTTCCTGCTGACGGATGATTCTATTATCATCGCAGACCCGGAAAATGAATATGGCCCGCTGGTAAAACGCTTTGGGAAACAGGGGCAGGTCATTGACCTTTCTCCCACTTCCTCCAACTATATCAATCCGCTGGACATCAACCTGGATTACAGCGATGACGAGAACCCCATTACATTAAAGAGCGATTTTGTCCTCTCTTTGTGTGATCTGATTATCGGCGGCAAGGATGGGCTTACCCCTATCGAGAAAACCATCATTGACCGCTGCACCCGCCTGGTCTACCGGGATTACCTGCAGGACCCCCGCCCGGAGAATATGCCAATCCTGGGCGACCTGTATGAACTGCTTCGCAAGCAAAGCGAGCCGGAGGCCCAGAATATCGCCACCGCCCTTGAAATCTACGTCAACGGCAGCTTAAACGTGTTCAACCACAGGAGCAATATCGACATGGACAGCCATCGCGTCCTGTGCTTCCAGCTTAAATCTCTGGGCAAAGCCTTGAAAGAGATCGGGCTGCTTATCATGCAGGACGCCGTGTGGAACCGCGTCACCGCCAACCGGGAGAAGCATAAAACGACCTGGTTCTATATTGATGAATTTCATCTCCTGCTCAAAGGCCAGACCGGTGCTTTTTCCGTTGAGATCTGGAAGCGGTTCAGAAAATGGGGCGGGATTCCGAGCGGCCTGACGCAGAACGTGAAGGACCTGCTGGCCTCCCGTGAGATCGAGAACATCTTTGAAAACTCGGATTTCATCTACATGCTGAACCAGGCCCAGGGCGACAGGCAGATTTTGGCGAAACAGCTTGGGATCAGCCCGACGCAGCTTTCCTATGTGACCCACAGTGGCCCCGGCGAGGGCCTTTTGTTTTTCGGAAATGTGATTATCCCCTTTGTCGATCACTTCCCGAAGGACACCAGCCTGTATCAGATCATGACAACCCGCCCGGAGGAAGTCGCGGAGGCTGGAACGTGATAATCTTCTTCACCGCCTGGCGTATGGGAGGTGATGCAGTTGCCAAGGGATGAAGAATTTAGAGCAAAGGAAAAGAAATTTCACAAGATGACCCGTGATGGGCTGGTGGAACGGGGCGCGGCCTCCGGCGAGGAAACCCGTATCAGTGGCCGGGAACAGGATTTTGATTTGCGGCAGGCAAGGGATTCTCCTGATTCTTTGGAGGACCTTTCGGCCAAAGCCCGCCACACCCGGCAGCAAAGGCCGAAAGACGGTGACGCCTCGCAGGTGGAGCCAGTGGAGGACGCGGATGCTTCCCCTCTGGAAGATTCGCAGCCGGAAACCCATGAGGACGCCCCATGGGAGGAACCGCGGGAGAAATCCGGCAAACGGCGTACCCGCTACCAGCAGAAGTTTTCCGAGTCCAGCAGCGCCAGTGAAGCGGCTACCGAGCAGTCCCGCACCTCAAAACTGCAATTTGCCGAGGATGAGCTGCCGCCGGATGCCCCCGGCAAAAAGCTGGTGAAGGCCCAGCAGAAGGCGGAACGGACTGCCCGGAAGCTGGAACAGGCCGAAGGCAACCTTCCGGCCAGGCGGAAGCTGCGGCTGGAGGTGGAGCCGGACGCTGCCACCGGCAACGCCAAACGGCGCTTAAAATTTGAAAAAGAGGTGGTCTCCCAACAGGAACACATAAAAGGCGCCAAACCTCTGCGCCCGGTGAAAAAAGGCGCAAATGCGGCTATCGGATATGCCCATAAGAAGATCTATGAGAATGAGCATGAAAATGTGGGCATTGAGGCGGCCCACCGTACAGAGCTGGTAGCCGAGGGCGGGCTTCGCGCCCTGAACCACCGCCGGAAAACCGCACCTTACCGCAAGGTGTCCCGGCTGCAGAAAAAGACGGTGAAAACCCGCGCAAGGGCGGCTTACCAGCAGGCCCTCCACGATAACCCGCAGTTACGGAGCAATGTGTTTTCCCGCATGTGGCAGAAATACCGCTTAAAAAGGGAATATGCCAAAGCTGCCCGGACCGCCCGGCGCACCGGGCAGGCTGCCGGGAAAACTGCCGCTGTCACGAAAAAAGCCGGTGGCGCTGTTGGTCGTTTTGCCAGCCGCCACCCGGCCCTCTGCCTGATGGCGGCGCTGTTGTTTCTGATCGTCGTTCTGATTTTTTCGCTCTTTTCTTCCTGTTCCAGTATGGGGACGGGCGGGATCGGCGCGATTGCGGCGTCCAGCTATACCGCGGAAGATCAGGACATCAACAATGCCGAGCTGGTTTATACGGAGTGGGAAACTGACCTGCAGATGCAGATTGACAATGCCGAAGCAGACCACCCCGGCTATGATGAATACCGCTACCATGTGGGCAATATCGGGCACAACCCCTTTGAGCTGATGGGATTCCTCACCGCGTCCTATCAAGCCTTTCAGTATGCGGATGTGGAGGCCGTGCTGCAGGAACTTTTTGCCGAGCAGTATTCCCTCGAATTTGTAGAGGAAGTGGAAACCCGCACCCGCACGGAAACCCGAACAGACCCCAGCACCGGCGAGACCTATGAGGTGGAAGTGACTTATGAATGGCGGATTCTCAATGTCAACCTGACGGCCAAGTCCTTTACCGATGTGATCGCCGCCCGCATGAACGCGGAACAGGCCCAGCTTTTTAACGTCCTGATGATGACGAAGGGCAACCGCCAGTATGTCTCCAACGTGTTTGGCGATACCAACTGGCTTCCGTATGTCACAAGCTACTATGGCTACCGCGTCCACCCCATCAGCGGAGAAAAGAACTATCATAAGGCGGTGGATATTGGGATGCCCCAGGGCACAGAGATTTTAGCCGGGCATGACGGCGTGGTAACGCAGGCCGGGGAAGCAGGCAGCTACGGGCTGATCGTGGTGCTGGAGGGCGCCATGGAGGACGGCAAGACCCTAACCACAAAATACGCCCACTGCTCCGAACTGCTGGTATTTGCCGGGCAGGAAGTCAAACAGGGGGATGTCATTGCCAAAGTGGGCAGCACCGGTGATTCCACCGGCCCGCACCTTCACCTGGAGGTGTTGGTGGATGGGCAGTACCTTAATCCCCTGTATTTTGCCGATACCGGCGACCATACCGGGACAAACCTGATCCCCGGCAGCGCGGGCGGACCGGAGATCCCCGCATATCCCGGCGCTCCTATGGGCGATGGCGATTACGCGGCGCTGATTACGGAGGCGCAGAAACATCTCGGTAAGCCTTATGTGTTCGGCGCTTTGGGGCCAAACAGCTTTGATTGCAGCGGCTTTGTTTCCTATGTCCTCAATCAGAGCGGCGTTGCCAGTGTGGGACGCTCCACAGCCCAGGGGCTTTTCAACATGAGTACCCCTGTTTCCAGAGAAAACGCCCAGCCGGGAGATCTGATCTTTTTCACCGGCACCTACTCGGCGGGCACGCCTGTAACCCATGTAGGTATCTATATCGGCAACGGGCAGATGATCCATGCCGGGGACCCGGTACAGTATGCCAATATCAATACGTCCTACTGGACCGAACATTTTTACGCATTTGGGCGTATCTCAACCAATTAAAGATCGGAGGTAATAAATTGAATCCCAAAATTGATAAACTCGCAAGGGATATAGAAAAAACGGAAAAGAAAATCGCAGACCTGCAAAAAAAGCTGGAGCTTTTCAGAGAGGAAAAGACCCGGCTGGAGAACGAGGATTACGGCGATATTGGCCGTGATTTCCACCTCACCCCGAAGGAGCTGGCAGAATTTTTGAAGGCGCACAGGGCGGGCACCCTCACGATCCCGGAGGCTGCCCCGCCTGCGGGAGAACAGGAGGCCGGCCATGAAGAATAAAGTGAGGAATGTTTTGGCGGCGCTTGTGCTTTGCATGAGCGCCGTTGTCCTGCCTGTCACCGCTTACGCTTCCACGGGCAGCGACACCACGCCGCCCACCCTTACCGCGGCCTTAACGGACGATAAGCTGGCGGTGGAGGCCAGCGATGATATGTCCGGCGTGGAGGCGGTGTATGTGGATGACACCCGTATCAACAGCCTTGTCAACGGCAAGGGGACCGTGGCATTAAAGGATTACGCCGGGGACGGCAAGAAAGTGACGGTTTACGCGGTGGACTATTCCGGCAACCGCTCCAAAGAGGTAAAACTGGATAACCCTTATTATGAGGAACCGGCGCAGACCCAGGCGGCTTCCTCTGCCGCGCCTCAATCTTCCGGTGGGGAAACCCAGGCCGCGCCTTCCCAAACGCCCGCACCTTCTCCTTCGGCAAACAATGCTTCCGGCAATTCGGAAAGCAGCCAGGCCGCCGAGACCCCTTCGACCTCCCAAGAAGAAACAGAGGCTTCTTCTGAAAGCTCTGATACGGAGGACGAAACGGAATCGGCTGTGCCGGAAGGGGCATTTACCCCGGAAGGCACCGGCACGGTCCTGGACTCAGCTACCGAGCAGGAAGATGATAAGCAGTTTTATACCATCACCACCGCGGACGGAAATGTGTTTTACCTTATCATTGACGGGAAGCGGGATTCGGAAAACGTCTACTTCCTGAATGGCGTTACAGAGGAAGATCTGCTGTCCCTGGCCCAGCAGGATAATGGCAGCGAAAGCGCCATTGAGGTTGTCACCTGTAACTGTACGGAAAAATGCGAGGCGGGCGCGGTGAATACCGATTGCCCGGTCTGCAAAAATGACCTGAACGGCTGCCTGGGGAAAGTGACGGAAGAACCGGCGCCGGAGGAAACCGAACAGCCGGAAGCCGAGACGGAGAAATCCAGCGGCAATACCGGCATGATTATCTTCCTGGTGATCGCTCTTGTGGCTGCTGGCGGGCTGGGTTATTACTTCAAGATCGTGCGCCCGAAACAGCAGGCGGCTATGGACGAGGACGAGTTCGAGGATGACGGTTACGGGGAAGATTATGAGCAGGATTTGGCGTACAGCGATGAGTCCTCTTATGACGAGGACGAAGAACCCACAAAGGACGGCAGATAACGCCGTCCTTTCCGTTTCCCAAACAAATTTTATGAAAGTGAGGATTACAGCTTGAATACAAAATCTATGCGCGGCCATGGCCTTTCCCGGCTTTTGGCCGGTTTTCTTTGTCTGCTGCTTTTGGTAGGGATCTTTCCCGTCAGCGCGTTTGCGGCTTCGGAAGGCCAGCAGGCCAGCTCCGCTTATGGCGATACGGTCATCGGCTCTGACGGCCAGCCCTATTATTCCCCTTCTGGCTATTACACGATGACCTACCATGACGACGGTTCCACTTCTTATGTGTATCATGGCGGGAATGTGGCCTACCGACATTACGTGCTGAACACGGATGGCGGCGGCTTCCGCTGGGTGTACTGCATTGAGAGCGGCATCCGATTCGGTGATTCGGACGATGGCTATTATTCCGAGCAGACGGATAACAGCCAGTATTTCAACCAGTTGCCGGAGGCTTCCCGGCGTGGGATCATGCTGGCCTCCCTGTATGGCTGGCAGCCTGGGGCTTCGCTCCCCATGGCCGGTATCAATGCCGACGACTGGTATATGGCGGCGCAGTGTATCATTTGGGAATACCAGCAGCAGCTCCGCAGCGACGCCACCAGCCGCCATGACAATGGAAGTGTTGCGGAAAACACCTTCTTCCGCATCGTGCAGGGACGGCCAGCCGAACAGGTTTATTATTGGATTCTGGAGCAGATCGCTTCCCATTCCATCATTCCTTCTTTTGCCGGGGCAACTGCGGAAAGCGCCCCGGTGCATGAACTGAAATGGGATTCCAACGCAAAGGTTTATACCCTGACGCTGACCGATACCAACAACTTAAATATCGACCTGGAGGCCCTTACTTCCAGCGGGATCTCCGTGATCCGCAGCGGCAACAGCTACACCTTTACCAGCAAGGAAATGCTGGAATCCCCGGTGGCGCTTCAATTCCGCAAAAATGTGCCTATCGGTGAGGCCATGCTGATCTGGGGGCGCGAGGGCTGGCAGACCATGATGACGGGCGCCAAAGACCCCGTTTCCTTCTATATGCAGATCAAGACGGAAACCTATGGAAAGGCAAAAATCGTAAAGACCAGCGAGGACGGTATTGTTGAGGGGATTCCCTTTACCATCAGCGGCAACGGCGTGGAGGAATCGGTTGTTACCGGCGCGGACGGCATGGTGTCCCTGGACCTTCTGCCGGGCACTTATCTTGTGACAGAGCAGCCCATTGACCGCTATGTAACGCCTGCTTCGCAGTATATCACCATCGAGAGCGGCCAGACTGCCAGCGTCCAGTTTTCCAATATCCTGAAGAAATTCCGTGTGGAAGGCCATAAGGTGGACGCAGAAACCGGCGAAGCCCAGGGTGACGCTTCCCTGGCGGGGGCTGTCTATGGCCTGTATAAAGGCGGGGAGCTTGTAGATACCTTCACCACCGGGCCGGACGGCAGCTTTGTCACCGGCTACTATCCTTGCGGGGATGACTGGATCTTGCAGGAGATTTCCCCAAGCCCCGGCTACCTGCTGGATGAAACGGTGCATGAGGTGGGCGCTTCTCCTTCCCTTTATGAAGTCGAGCTGAATACCACGGAAAATACGCTGCCGGAGACGGTGATCCGTGGCAATATCCAGCTTGTGAAGCATACCGATGACCCGGACCCGGATGTATCGGACGAGGAACACAGCGACGACGCTAATGCCGGTATGGTGGAAAAGCCGGAGGAAGGCGCTGTTTTTGAGGTCTATCTGACAAGCGCGGGCAGCTATGAAAATGCCAAAGAAAGCGAGCGGGACATCCTGACAACGGATGCAGACGGCTTTGCTGCCTCCAAAGATATGCCTTATGGCCGCTATACCGTCCACCAGACCGCAGGTGAGGACGATAAAGCCTTTGTACCGGATTTCACGGTATTTATCAGTGAGAACGGAAAGACCTACTCCTATATCCTGAACAATGACGCCATCACTGCCAGGGTGCGTGTGGAAAAACGAGACGCGGAAACCGGGGAGATCATTCCTATGGCCGGTACGGGCTTCCGTATTAAGGACCTTACCACCGGCGAATTTATCAGCCAGGAGATCTACTATCCCAACCCTGAAACCATTGACGTATTTTACACTTCGGATGAGGGCTGGCTGATGCTGCCGGAGCCGCTGCCTGCCCATGCGTTTGAGCTTTATGAGGTGACAGCCCCGGAAGGGTACGTCCTTTCAGATGAGCCGGTGCCTTTCACGGTAGATGGTTCCGAGGCGGTTGTTACTGTCGTACAGTACAACCATCCGCAGAAAGCCCAGCTCACCATCAGCAAATCCGGCGAGGCATTTGCCAGCGTGCAGGAAAACGATGGCTTCTATCAGCCGGTTTATGAGGTGGTTGGACAGCCTGGAGCCGTGTATGACCTGATTGCCGATGAAGATATTTATACTGGTGACGGCACGCTGCGGGTGGCAAAAGATACGGTAGTCGCTGCTCTTACCACCGGGGAGGATGGAACGGCGGTCAGCGAACCGCAATACCTGGGCCGCTACCGTCTGGAGGAACGTCAGGCGCCGGAAGGCATGGTGCTGGACCCCACGCCGATTTATACCGAACTTACCTATGCCGGTCAGGAGGTAGAGATCACCCAGGCGGCCATCGGGCTTTATGATGAACGCCAGAAGGTGGAGATCGACCTTCTGAAATCTCTGGAAACAGACGAAACCTTTGGCATTGGTCTTGGCGAGGAATACAAGGATATTTCCTTTGGTCTGTACGCATCGGAGGATCTGACTGCCCTGGATGGCAGCGTGATTCCCGCAGGCGGGCTTCTGGAAGTCGTGGCGGTTGCACCGGTAGAGGACGCGCCCGGCCAGTATTCGGCTGCCTTTGCCTCCGATTTGCCTTTTGGCAGCTTCTATGTCCAGGAGCGTACCACCAATGAGGCGTTCGTACTTTCCGGCCAGCAGTACCCGGTAGTCTTTGCGTATGCCGGGCAGGAAACCGCTCTGGTGACGATTGCGGTCAATGACGGCGAGGCCATTTCCAACGAGATGATCCGCGGGCGCATTGACGGCGTGAAATACGGCGAGGACCCCGAAGGCGGTGAGGACCTTACCCTGGAGGGCGCGCTGATCGGCCTGTTCGCTCCCGGCACGGAGGAATTTACCGAGGAAAATGCCCTCCTTGTGACGACTTCCGGGGAAAACGGCGCCTTCTCTTTTGAGGATGTGCCTTTCGGCCATTGGATCATCAAGGAGATTGCCAGCCCTTCGGCCCTGTACTCCATCAGCCCGGAACAGCACCATGTCTATATCGGCACCGATGGGCAGACCATTGAAATCGAGATCGACAATACCCTGATCCACGGTACGGTACAGGTTATCAAGACCGAGGCTGTGGACGAATTGAAGTCTATCCAGGAGGACGAGGAAAACAGTTCTGAAAGTGAGGCTGGCGAGACAGAAGAAAGCGCCGATGATGATACCGGCGAGGACACTGCGGACAATCCATTCCTCCACCGGCTGCCCGGCGCTGTCTTTGAGCTTTATGAGGACACCAACGGCGATAAGGCATTTGATGAAGGCGACGCCCTGATCGGGGAGCTGACGGAAACCGATGAAGGGTTCCATGAAATGAGCGGCCTCTTGGCAAAGGGCTATTTTGTCAAAGAGAAAACTGCCCCGGAAGGCCACAAGCTGGACCCCAATGCCTACTATTTTGAAATCACCACGGACGGGCAGGTTGTCGTTGTGGAAAATGGTGAGGCTGGCCGCGGCTTTGTGAATGAGGCTTACCGCGGCAATCTGAAAATCACAAAAGATTCCAGCGATGGCCGCAAGGACGGCTTTGCCTTTGAGGTGAAAAGTGAGGATGGCACCTATTGCGAGACTTTCACAAGCCCGGAGGATGGTATTATCCTGATCGAAGGGCTGCGCGTGGGCAAATACACTGTGACCGAGGTTAAGAATAAGGCCAGCGAGGACTATATTATCCCGGATGGCGCCACGGTGGAGATCAAGGCCGATGAAACCGCCGAGGTGAGCTTCTTCAATGAAAAGCCGGAGGATGAAACCCCGGAAACGCCTGATACGCCAGATACCCCGAATAACCCGACAACGCCTTCCAATCCTTCTAAGCCGGTCCCGCAGACAGGCGATGATTATAACCTGTATATCTGGATCGGCGTGTTGGGCGCGGCAGTGATTGGCAGCGGTGTTGCCCTTTTCCTGTACGCTTATAAGAAAAAAGGCCAGAAGGCCAGCCCTGGACGCCGCAAAGCGGCAACCGGCGTGCTTCTGATCTGCATTGCCATGGCAGTGGGCAGCGGTTTTATGCTGGCGCGGGAAATCGGCCAGTACAAGGAAAGCGCCGATACCTATGCCGGGCTTTCGGAATATGTCACCCCGGCGGAAACAGACGGGGAAAATGGGAACGCGGAGGTGCCGGAGGAAACCGGCACTTCCTCCGTTTCTCTGCCCACAGTGGACTTTGAAAGTCTGCTGGCCCAGGGGCCGGATGTCAAGGCGTGGCTGGAGCTTCCCGGCACGGTCATTCAGTACCCGGTGGCTCAAGGCGAGGATAATAGTTACTACCTGAAACACCTGTATGACGGGACGGCAAACAAGGTGGGCTGCCTGTTCATCGACTATGAAAACGCGGAGGATTTTTCCGACAACAACACGATCATCTATGGGCACAACATGCGGGACGGCTCCATGTTCTCCACGCTGGTGGAATACAAAGCGCAGGCTTACTATGATGAACACCCGGAAATGTACCTGGTAACGCCGGAGGGCGGCTATGTGGTTGAGGTGTTTTCCGCATTTGTGGCAAGCCCGGAGGAATCCGGCAGCGAAACTTCTCCCTGGGCGCTGGAATGGAAAGACAGCGGCGCATATACGACCTGGCTTTCCGCGATGCAGGAGCGTTCTGTGATCGAAACGGGCGTTTCCGTCACTTCCAGCGACAAGGTGCTGACCCTTTCCACCTGTACCAATGGCGGCGCTGACCGCTTTATCGTCATGGGCAGGCTGGTAGCTGTAACTGAATAACAGATTTTAAGAAGATGGCGCGGGACGACGGTTGCTCCCGCGCCCATCTCTATATATGGAGGATTTGCAATGGTAAATAACATTGTTCCCATTCCCGGATATGTCCATCTCTACCGCTCCATGCTGCGGTTTTACGATATGCCCAGCGCGGAGCTGAAAGAAATGCTCTATCTTTTGAATACCGCCAACCTGGACAGCTACGGCTTCCACCACCCGGAGGCGCATGTGGTCGAGAGCGGCCCGGTGGCCTTCTGCGGCTGGCTGGATCAACGGTATGCCCGCCCTTACCGGACGGAGGTGCAGCTTTATAAATCCCTGCTGGCCCTGAAACGCAGCATTGACCGGGATTGCATTGTCACCTCCCAGCGGGAGGCCCTTCAAATGCTCCGGTGCGTGATCTCCAACCTGGAATACCGGTTCTATAAAGCCTACAACATGGAATTTGAGGATAAGCGCACGGTGTATTCCGAGTGTGCCTTCCGGCTGATCCCACGGGAGGACGAACCCAGCGTGTGCCTGATGCACGATTGGATTTATCTTCCTACGGCGTAAAGTGGGGTGAGTTATGACACAAAAAGAATTTCAGGCTGTTTTCCGGGAACAGGTACGGCAGTGTGAAGGACTTCTGATTCAGAAAGCCAAAGAATATACCGGCGACAACCCGGACCGGCTCAGCGCCTTCAAAGCGGCGGCTGCGATTCAGGACAGCACCCCGCAGCGGGCGTTGGCCGGGATGATGGCAAAGCACATCATCTCCATTTATGATATGTGCTTTACGGACCGGAAAACTTTTGAGCTGGCTGTCTGGGAGGAAAAGATCACCGACAGCCTCAACTATCTGTTTTTACTAAAAGCTGTGATAAAGGAGGAATTGGAACATCAATCAGATTGAAACTAAAATTTTGAACTGCACTGCAGTACAGGAAGCAGAGAAAAACATGGTGTTTGCGGCAAGGCTCACCCAGCGGGGCCATACGATCCACTCCATGGATGACCTTCTGGCCCTTTACGAGAAAGCCTATACTGCTGATACGGTCAAACGGATCGCCTCTCTGCCGCACCCCGCCGTACAGAAGTTTTCGGTTATCACGGTGGCGGTTGTGGGAGCCAGCAGGCGTTTCCTGGCGCAGATCACCCGGCACCAAAATGAGGTCAAGTTTATCAGCGCCTCTTTGCAGTACAGCAATTATGCGGGGCAGGCTGATTTTGTGGTGCCTTATGAGATCCTGACGGCCAGCCAGTGGGTGCATGACTTCTACCTGAAAAAGTGCCGGGCTGCCATGGAGCATTATGCGGATATAGGCGCCTGCGGGATTTCCAGGGACGCCGCGGGGTATCTTGCCCCGCAAAGCCTTCGCAATGTGCTGGTTATCAGCGCCACGCCTTATCAGTGGAAACACATGATCGGCCAGCGGACTTGCCGCCGCAATACGGATGAAACACGCTTTGTCCTGCTGAAGATATGGGCAGACCTGTATGCGCTGGACACGGAATTGTTCAGCCCGGAGCTTACCGGTCCCTTCTGCCAGCGGGAGGGCTGCCGGGAAAAAGATATGTCCTGCGGCTGCCCGTGCGAGAAAGGGGCGCTGCCTTTTGCCCTGCTGCGCCAGGACTATCCCGCGGCACTGGAAGGAGGCGGCCAGTGAAAATCAAGATCATTGATTTTGGGCTGCCGGAGAACCACCGTCCCCTCCGTTCCCACGCCAATGACGCCGGGGCGGATGTCTATATGCCTTTTGACTGTACCCTGGAGCCTGGCGGGATTGCTAAAATCCCGCTGGGCTTTGGCCTGGAGGTGCCGGACGGTTATGCCGCCTATGTGTTCCCCAGGAGCAGCCTGGCAGCAAAAGGGGTGGTCTGCGAGCTGCCCCCTGTGGATTCCGGCTACCGGGGCGAGATCCATGCCATTGTCAGCAATGTGGGAAATGAGGCCCAAACACTTGCGAAAGATTCCAGGATCGGGCAGCTTATCATCATGCCTGTGGTGATCGCGGATTTCGTGAATGACCTGGGCGGACAACGCGGCGCGGGCGCTTTTGGCAGCACGGGGAAATAATATCATCCTTTGTTTTGCTATGATGTATAAAGAGGTCTTTTCTTGGAAACCCTTTAGGAAAAGGGACAGGTCTATTGCTTTTTTGTCCCGAATAATATATAATAAACGGGACAAAAGGAGGCGATACGCATGGCAAATGGTTATGCGAAAGAGATTCAAAACCGCATTGGTGCGGCTCCTGACGGCACGATTTTTATTGTTTCCGATTTTGCGGATGTGGCGGACAGCGAAACCATACGCAGGAACCTGAACCGGCTTGTGCAGGCTGGGACGCTCCGGCGTATTTTGAAAGGCGTTTTTGAAAAGCCGAAATACAGCAAGCTCCTTGGGGAATATGTGGCGGCGGACCCGGATGCGGTTGCCAAAGCACTGGCGAGATGCTATCATTGGACTATCGCTCCCTGTGGAGATACCGCATTAAATATGCTGGGACTGTCTACTCAGGTAACGGCAGTATGGTCCTATATCAGTGATGGACCGTATAAAACCTATGAATGGGATAAGACAAAGATTGAATTTAAGCACCGGACCAACAAGGAGGTCACGGGCCTGTCGCCTATGACGATCCTGGTGATCCAGGCGTTAAAGACCCTGGGAAAAGAACATGTGGATGAAAAAACCATACGGGTGCTTTCCCGCAGGCTGAATGAAGATGAAAAGGCGGCGCTCCTTGCAGAAGGAGCCGAAGCGACGGATTGGATTTACACTGTGATTAAAGAGATCTGCAAAGGAGAACGAGAAAATGATTGAGATTGCCAGACTTCCGGCTGATGACCGGCGGGAGCTGTTTCATAACACCGCAGCAAAAACCGGCCTTCACGATGCCATTGTGGAAAAGGATTTTTGGGTATGCCTGACGCTGGATTACCTGTTCCACCGATCTCCGTGGAAAAAGGTAGTCACATTTAAGGGCGGGACCAGCTTATCCAAAGGGTATCACCTTATCAGCCGGTTTTCCGAGGACATTGATCTGATTTTGGATTGGCGTGTCCTGGGGTATGGTGTCAATGAACCCTGGGAAAAACGCTCGAACACCAAGCAGGACGCCTTCAATAAAGAGGCGAACCGAAAGGCCGAGGTTTTCCTGGCAGAAACCTTCTGCCCGCAGATCCGGGAAGGGCTTTCTGCTGAATTGGGCCTTCCGGCCAATCTTTACATAGATGAGGAAGATAAACAGACGGTGATCTTTGCTTATCCAAACCTGTTTACCGATGCCTCTACCTTACAGGTGATTCGATTGGAGATCGGGGCGCTGGCAGCATGGACACCGGCAGAGCTGGTGGATATTGTACCGTATGCCGCAGAGCAGTACCCGCAGTTATTCAAACAGAAAGAGGTTCCTGTCCTGACGGTGGCGCCGGAGCGGACTTTCTGGGAAAAGGCGACGATCCTTCACCATGAGGCCAACCGGCCTGAACATCTTTCCATGCCCCAGCGGTATTCCCGCCATTATTATGACCTTTACTGTATGGCGAAATCGCCCGTGAAGGAAAAAGCGTTTGCACGGCTGGACCTGCTGCAGAAAGTGGTCGATTTCAAGATGAAGTTTTATCCGCGGGCCTGGGCGCGCTACCCGGAGGCTGTTCCGGCCACCTTAAAGCTGCTTCCTCCGTCATACCGCCTGGGTGCGCTGCAGGAGGATTACTCTGCCATGCGGAATATGCTCTATGGGGAGATTCCATCTTTTGAAACCATGATGGAAGCCGTTGGAGAACTGGAGAAGGAAATCCACGCATTATAACGGAAAAGGCCGCATTTGCGGCCTTTTCTTATGGCTGTATGTTAAAACAGCAAATGGAAATACTTATGGATAAAGAAAGCAGCCTGCCTCATCGTGCCGACTGCTTCTACTTTTTGCTGTTCAGTTCTTTCATAATACCGAGGATGTAGGACATCGCTTTGGAATCCAGCTTCTTTGCCTCTGCGATAAATTCGTTTAAGGCGGTAGGATTCGGATTGCCTTCATCGAAGAATTCCTGCGGTGTCACGCCCAGGTATTCGCAGATATAAAAGAAGGACTGCATAGAAGGAAGCGTTTTCTTATTCTCCACGTTGTTGATATAATTGTTGGCCTGCCCAAGCGACAGCGACATATCCCGTGCGGAAACACCCTTCTGCATCCTCAATTTTGCCAGCCTTTCCGGGACAAAATCTTCGTACACCATAGTCACCTCCCATTCTATAATAGATTGTACCTTACAGGCTGGCTCTATTCGCTAAATGAAAAGGGGTATTTGAGTTGACACGCTAAATATAACCTATTAAAATAAGAGGTATGGTAGTTTTCAACTATCATCTGAAAGGGAGGCTGCAACATGAAAGAAAAAGTATGCGGAGTAACCGGACACCGGGAAATCCCCGCTGAATATATGGAACAGGCAGAGCAAGGTCTGCGGTGCGAAATTGAAAAAGCCATCGCGGACGGCTATACCTATTTCATTTCCGGCTTTGCTGACGGTGCAGATCAGCTATTTGCCGGGATTGTTCTGGAAAAGGCCAAAGATAATCCGGCGCTGCGCCTGGAGGCGGCGATTCCTTACCGCAACCGCTATAAGCGGCTGATGGAGGACGAGCGGACCAGGGCCATGCTGGAGGCATGTACGAAGGTCGAGGTTATCAGCGAAGAATGGGCTTCCAATGTCTACATGAAGCGCAACCGCTATATGGTAGGCCAGGCGGACCGGGTGATCGCTGTCTATGATGGACGGGAAAACGGTGGCACGGTGTCCACAATCCGCATGGTCCACGCCCAGAGAAAAGAAATGCGGGAGGTCCCTGTGGGGCCGTATCTTCCTGAAAGCATGATAAATCTTGGATATTTCAGGAACGCTTCGGGGAGATAAGAATTTGCCAGTGTGGTAAAATAAGAAATATAAGTGGACAAATTGGAATTTTTCAAGGAGGATTTACAATGAAATGTATGAAATGTCATAACACATTGCACTCAGAAATCGGCGAATTTTCTATGACTATTAACGGAAAAAGTATAAAGGTCATAAATGCACCTGTATTACATTGCAAGAACTGTAATTCGGTAATTATTAGCGACGAAGTAAAAGAAAAGGCAAAAGAATTTTCAAAAGTATATTTATATCCAGACAATACTCTTGATTACGCAGAATGTGAAGCCGGAACGATTATGTCGGTAATGAATTTACTGCTTTGATGACGACAAATCCTAAGTTGTCAACCAAAACTAAATACTATGAATTCACGCCGCAGATTCTTTCTGCGGCGTTTTGCTATATAACCCTGGCGCAAAGGTGCTCTTATCCCTTTGCGCTTTTTTCATATTCAAAATTAGGAGGTGCGGCACATGTGGGGCGCAGTATCACATTTTCTGTCTTTCACGCTTGGCACGATTGCAGGCGTAACTTTGATGTGTCTGTTGCAGGCCGGAAGGCAGGCAGACGAGCAGTTTTCAAAATTCTTTGATAAAGAAGGAGGTTCGGACGAATGAAACTTGTGGTAGCCGAAAAGCCCAGCGTGGCCCAATCTTTGGCCGCAGTGCTGGGAGCAAAGGAGAAAAAAGATGGGTATCTGGAGGGCGGCGGTTGGCTGGTGTCCTGGTGCGTGGGCCATCTGGTGGAGTTGGCCCAGCCGGAAGCCTATGGAGAGCAGTACGCCAAATGGCGGTATGCGGATCTGCCTATCCTTCCCGCCCATTGGAAATATGATGTGGCAAAGGATAAGAAAAAGCAGCTTGGCGTCCTGCGCCGTTTGATGGAGGATAAACGTGTGGACGCTGTGGTGTGCGCTACCGATGCTGGCCGGGAAGGTGAACTGATCTTCCGGCTGGTCTATCAGCAGGCCGGATGCAGCAAACCTATTCTCCGGCTCTGGATCAGCTCTATGGAGGATGCGGCTATCCGTGATGGATTTGAACACCTGCGGCCTGGTGAGGACTATGACTTGCTTTACCGGGCGGCACTCTGCCGGGCCGGTGCGGACTGGCTTGTGGGGATCAATGCCACCCGCCTTTTCTCTGTCCTGTATGGTGATACCTTGAATGTGGGCCGGGTAATGACGCCGACACTGGCGCTGATCGTCCAGCGAGAGGATGCGATCCGCTCTTTCCAGAGCAAGCCCTTCTATGTACCGGAACTCACCTGCGGAGGGTTTACCACTGCCGGGGAGAAGCTGGAGGACAAAGCGGCTGCGGAGACAATACAGACAGATTGTGACGGAAAGCCTGCCGTTGTCCGCAAAGTGGAGCGGCAGAAAAAGACTGTCCAGCCGCCCCGCCTTTACGATTTAACTACGTTGCAACGGGAGTGCAACCGCTTGTATGGCTTTACTGCCCAACAGACCCTTGATTATTTACAAAGCCTGTATGAGAAAAAGTTGGCGACCTATCCGAGAACAGACAGCCAGTATATCACAGCGGATATGCAAGCAACGGTTGGCTCTCTGGCCCTGTGGCTGTGGCAGAATATGCCTTTTGCCAAGGACAGTACCACGGCGCCGGAGCTGGAAGGAATTATTGATGACAGCAAGGTAACGGACCACCATGCCATTCTCCCCACGGTGGAGATAGCCCGCACTGACCTGTCTATTTTGCCTGCCGGTGAGCGGGATGTCCTGATGCTCCTTGCCTGCCGCCTTCTGTGTGCTACCGCCCAGCCCCACCGCTTTGAGGCGGTGCTGGCAGTTTTGGAGTCCGAGGGCCACACATTTACCGCCAAAGGGAAAACGATTCTGCATGAGGGATGGAAAGGCATTGAACAGGCTTTCCGTGCCAGCCTGAAACAAAAACAGCCGGAGGACGGCGACGAAAATACGTCCCGTCTGCCGGAGCTGAAAGAAGGACAGAGATTTGAAAAGGCTGCCGCCACGATTCGGGAAGGCAAAACCAGCCCGCCCAAGCACTACACCGAAGATTCTTTGCTTGCGGCTATGGAGACAGCCGGTACGGAGGATATGCCGGAGGACGCCGAGCGGAAAGGACTGGGCACTTCGGCCACCCGTGCCGCCACTCTGGAAAAGCTGGTGTCCACGGGATTTGTCCAGCGGAAAAAGAAACAGCTTTTGCCTACGGATAAGGGCGTCAACCTGATTGCCGTCCTGCCCAATGTGATAAAATCCCCGGCGCTCACGGCAGAATGGGAGTCCATGCTGAAACAGGTGGAACGCGGAGAAATGACGGCTGACGCTTTTATGGAAGGGATTGCCGGTTTAATCCGTGACCTGATCCGGCAAAACACTGCCCCTGATCCTGCCTATTCCTCTTTATTTGGGAACAAAAGTACAGCCAGGCGGGAGGCTGTCGGTACCTGCCCCCGGTGCGGCGGCGCTGTCTATGAGGGGAAGAAAGGCTTCTTCTGTGAAAATGAAGCCTGCGCCTTTGCTCTCTGGAAAGAAAACCGGTTCTTTTCCAGGAAAAAGAAAACCATTACAAAAACCGTTGCCGCGGCGCTCTTAAAGGAGGGCCGCGTTTCCATGTCCGGGCTTTTCAGTGAGAAAACCGGCAAAACCTATGATGCCGTGGTGGTGCTGGATGATACAGGAGAAAAGTATGTGAATTTCAAGCTGGAATTTCCGCAGCAGCGGGGACGGAAGAAATGACCGGCCCGCCGCGGGAGTTGACCCGCTCCGAGCGCGCAGCGATCCGAAGGCTGGTAACAGGCTTATGCGCTAACTATGACGAGCGGGAAAAGCTCTGCCTTCCCCTGGACTGCCCCTGCTATATGCTTCATAAATGGTGGACCGGCTGCCTTTGCCGGTATTTTGAGCGGTCTGTGCTGCCGGTTGAACCGGCGCTGGAAGCAGTTCTGACGGGAAACGATACTTCCCAGCGCCAGAAAAAATGCCCGGTATGCGGAAAGCTGTATCTTCCCGTCACCAGCCAGGCGTATTGCTCTGACGCCTGTCGGACCTGGGCCAGACGGGATGCGGATAAAAAGCGCAAGCGCCGGATTCGCCATCACAAGGGATGATATGTCTGCAACTTAGCCTTTTTGGGGCTTGGTTTATAAGGCTTTCCGGCCACACTTTTACAGGCGGTAAGAGTTTTATACTCTGCCCCTCAAAAGGAAGGTTAAGTTGCGGACAAAGGGAACATAAATTTTTATCTGTTTTTCGGTTGAGAATCGTGGTACATACATTTTCTCAAGATTTTTTTCAAACCGTCTCATTGCATGGAATAGTCTACTCCACTATAATTAAAGCAGGAGGTGTTGAGAGATGGCGAATGAAGATAAGAAAGATTTTAATGCCATGCTACACGATAGCAAGGATATGCCTAAATTTCAGATCATTACTGACCAGAAAAGCATTGAGAAATATGGCGGAAGCAGAATGTACTTTGCCCCACCAATCGACTATGACAAGGTGATGAAACTAATTCCGTATGGCAAAGTAATCACTGTCGGAAAAATTCGTGAATATTTTGCTGAACTGAATGGGGCGGATTTCACAGAGCCTATCACAGCAGGAATTTTTGTGTCTATTGCAGCATGGGCGAGTTATCAGCGTTCCGAAGATGAAACCCCGTATTGGCGAACCTTAAAGGCAAACGGGGAGTTGAATGCAAAATATCCCGGCGGTATAGAGGCACAAAAGGAAAAGCTGGAAGCAGAAGGTCACACAATTATTAAGAAAGGACGCACCAATATAAAGTATTTCGTGAAGGACTATGAAAGTGTTCTTTTTGATTTGAAATAGCAATTTTGAGTTGTACCTCATATAGTCAATCTGAGCTAAACTTTATAAAACTGAATACTCGCCGCCCACCGGCGGCACCACCGAGCAGGAAATCTTGAAAGAGGTTTTCTGCTTTTTCTTTGCCCGGATGCTGGGAGAAAGGAAAAGTAACTGACCAAACAATCAAATTTTAGGAGGGATGTGTATTTGAAGATTGCGCGTGTATTTCCACGCCGTACAAAAGCAACGCCGGATGATCCTCTGGCATTTACCGGACCGCCGCCAAAGGGCGGCCTGCCGGATATGGAAGAAGTGCATGTTTCTGTGACCTTTACCTATGACATGGAGAAGGCGCGCCAGCTTGCCGAACAGTGGATGAAGCTGGGCGTCCCCGTCCACATGGGCGGTCCTGCCTTCAATATGCCTGGCGGTGACTTCGTTCCGGGGATGTATCTGAAAAAGGGCTATGTTATCACTTCAAGGGGCTGTCCCAACCGCTGCTGGTTCTGTTCTGTCCCCCGACGGGAAGGCGGAAGGCTGCGGGAACTGCCGATCACCGAAGGGAATATTGTGCTGGATGATAACCTTCTGGCCTGCTCCCGGCAACATATTGAAGCGGTATTTGAAATGCTGGGCAAGCAGAAAGATCGTCCAATCTTTACGGGCGGGCTGGAGGCCCGCCTTCTTCGGCCCTGGCATGTGGATCTTCTGCGGGAATCCAGGACACAGCGCATGTATTTTGCCTATGATACCCCGGATGACTATGAGCCGCTTGTGGAGGCCGGACGGCTTTTGCAGGCCGGAGGATTCGAGAGAAAATCGCATAAAGCCTGCTGTTATGTTCTGATCGGCTACCGGGGCGATACTATGGAGGCAGCGGAAAAACGCCTGCGGGACGCCTGGAAAGCCGGGTTTATTCCCTATGCCATGCTCTACCGGGATGAAAAAGGCATTGTAGACAGTGAATGGAGAAAATTTCAGCGGCTTTGGGTCCGTCCAGCCATTGTAATGAGCCAACTGAAAGAAACTAACGGGAGGTGATGATACGGAGAAGCAGAAACTTGAAGTTGTGCCGATAGTCCCCGCGATGATGAAGCTGGATGTGGCGGCCCAGGCTTTTGATATGCAGGATATTTCAAACCGGCGCTTTCTGTATAATCCCAAGACCGGTATTCTGGTTTTGGGCCAGCAGTACGGGAAAACAAGAGGGTTGCCCGGCAGCCATGCCGATGATCTGGCCCAGGCCGGAATCAGAAGTGGCTTTGATGATTTTGTGCGCGGCTGGGTAGGTACTGGAAAGAGCTATCCCGCGGGAGTCATTCATTTTGCCCCGAATGTGGACGCCCAAAATGTTTCCCTGTTCAACCGGGCGTTTGATACATTAGAAATGTTTCAGCGCAACGGCGCGCTTCCCGATACAGTGGTCCGGGGATTTGGCAGACAGTGGGAACAGGCGCTTTTCGAAGCCCTTTCCCCGGCATATAACAAAATGATCTCAAATCAGGAGGAATCTATGGAAATTCAGAATATCACGGTGGAGGATCTTCGCCGTATGGAGGATAAAGAAGGGCTTATCCTGCAGGGATGCGGCGGTGAGCCTGGTGAGTGGGTCCAGGGGATCAATGACCTGCTGACACAGGATGAGATTCTTTTAGAGGGAACCGCTTTTACCCATGTGAGCGTATTTCAAAATGAGGGCCTTACCTGTCTGCTGTTCCCTTTTGAGGATGTCAAGCTGGATATAGGGAAACTTGCCATGTGGCGTCTGCAAACCCATGATACTTTTGGCGGCACCTGGTTATCCGATTATATCGACAACCGCCTGGGCCGTAAACCGGCTCAGGAAGTGCCAGAAAAGCCGGATTGCCCGCTGATCGGCCAGGACGGGAACATTTTCAACCTGGTAGGTATTGCTTCCCGCACTCTGAAAACCCATGGGATGCCCGATCAAGCTAAGGAAATGGCAGACCGGGTGTTTTCCTGTGACAGCTATCATAAGGCGCTTTGCATTATAGGGGAATATGTCAATATCACTTCGGCTGACCGGGAGGCCGAGCGGCCTCATTCTATCCGGCAGCAGCTTAAAAATGGTAAAGTCCCGGAAACGGCTGCCCCTAAAAAGGCGGCAAAGGAGCCGGAACGATAAGGAGGATGTGAAATGGAACAGATATATGGAGTTTGGGCGGTAAGAAGTGCCGCTTCCATGTTCGGCCATGCGGAAGCATGGTGCAAAGAAGATGGCCGCCCCCTGGAATTTGAATCCCTGGAGGCGGCTCAGGCTTATGCCCTGGAATTGAACCGTAAGGCAACGGTCAATGTCCGTTATTTTGTCAAAGAGAAAGAACCGGAACCAAACGCTGTAAGGGTTCCGGCCTCGCAGCCGGATATTGAGGCTGTTGGCCCGGTGGACCGTGTGCCGAGAAATGATGTGGCAGAAAAACATAATGAGATCCCCGGCAGGCAGATGGCGCCGGAGGCGGACCCGGTTGTGGAGATCCGTTCTGCCGTTCACAGTAACTATGCCAATATGGTCGCCATGCTTGCCGCTGATAATAAGGTATATCTTGGCCGGGAGGAACACTATTCCTTTACCCCAGGCCAGCCGGGAAGCTATGACAACCGGGACGGCTCTTTATGCTTTGTGAGCGACATGCCGGAAATGTATTATTTCCTCTATGGGGAAGGCTGGTCGCACTCGCAGGAGGAAATGCTGGACCGGGGGCTGACGATGGATCAGTATATGGAATTTGCCCGCCTGCGGGAAGGTGTTCTGCGGCAATTCACCCCGCGCCGGGAAATCTTGTTTGCGGGCCAGCCCTTCCAGGCGCCGGAAAACTATCTTCGCAACGCAGAGCTGGACCTGGAGGGCGAAAAGGGCAACTACAACATGATTGACGGCATTGTGAATAACGACCCGTCGATCCGGGCCGACCTTACCGATGGGCAGACCCATGAGGAAGTCAAGGAGCTGGCCCCGGAAACGCTGCCGAATGAGAAGCCTTCGATCATGGAAAAGCTGCGAGCAGACCGCATGGAGCATGAGGCCCGTGGTTTTCAGCCTTCCCCGCCGGAAAGGGGGCTTTAAGGATTGAAGCTGAAATTTGAAAATGTGGATGTGGAACAATGCCTGCGCTCTGTGATGGAGCGGAACACAAAGCATTATCAATCCGATTTTGAATTTGATGTGGGCAGCATGGAGCGTATCGCTCAAACAAAGCACCCGGAGCGTACCCCGCTGTACTGGATGTCCCGCCCTTCCGGTACATGGTGCTTCCGGGAGCGTGATATTTTTATCCGGGATTCCGATGCGTTCCACACCTGGCAGTTTTACAAAGATACCCGTGATACGATCCTTGCGTACACGGTGGAGATCACCGGCATGGAAGGTGCTGCAATCAAGGGAAATCTCTATACGCAGGATTACAGGGTTATGGCGGAGCATATTGAACGGACCGCCCTCCCCGCTGCGGCGGTGATCGTCCAGTTTGAAGGCCAGAGCGAGCCAATGGAATTTGGTTATGCGTATTACCATGAGCATAGGCTGTCCCTTCACGCCCAATTTGGCAAGGCAGAAAAATTCCGGCTGGAGCCGGCTGTTCCGGGCTTGCTGCGCGGGATTCTGGCAAGCGAACAGGAATACCGGCATAACTTTATACCCGGCGTGTTTGAAAATCATCTGGATAAAATGATCGCGGCGGAAAAGCGTTCTGTCACCCACTTTCTGAAAGAGGCCGCCGCAAATGCTCCACGCCCGGCTCCTAATAAAAAGACAAAGGAACAGCCCCAGCGATGAAGGCCCCGAAAGAAAAACGCAGCGCTCAGCTTCACATTTTGATTTCAGAACAGGAAATGGATAAGATCAAAGAACGCATGGCGCAGACCGGTATCACGAATACTTCGGCCTTTATCCGTAAAATGGCGATTGACGGATATGTGATTAACCTGGATCTGTCCGAAGTCCGGGAGCTGACCCGGCTGCTTCGTATCTGCTCCAACAATCTGAACCAGTATGCCCGGAAAGCCCATGAAACCGGCAGTATCTATGCGGTGGATATTGCAGATCTGCAATCCCGCATGGATGGTCTTTGGGAAATTGCAAAAAAGCTGCTGACGGAATTTACAAACATTCCATGAATATTCAAAAAAACGGTTGCTTTTCTGTGGCCCGGAGCGGTAGAATTTTTATAGAAAGAGAAAATCTGTTTTTGAGAAGGGAGGCCATAGTATGGGCGCTGCTTTACTGGCCGTTGGCATAGAATTGTTGATCGGCATTGGAATCGGACTGATTGTGACGGTGATCGGGCTGTTCTTTGGAAACATCATTGTTTTTGACAGCATTGCGCTGGCGATTCTGGCGGGCTTTCTTTCCCACGGGCTTTTAGGCGTCCATCCCGCCCTGGCGATTGTGATCGGTATTGCTGTCCTGCTGGGGCTTCTCCTGCTTCACCGCACCCGCCCCGGCTTCTGGCTGATCGGCGGTGGTCTGTCCATTGTATGGGGATTTGTTTTCGCTACCATGGCCTATGAGTTTTCCGGCAAGGATATGGTGTGGACCTATGTGGTGTGGGCGCTGGGGGCGGTACTGGTCTTTGCCCTTCACCTGCGGGCACGATACAAAATTGCATAAGATAAGGATTTGGCCCGCCGATGAACCGGCGGGCCGCTTTTTTATTTATTGAAAATGTTTTGGTAACGCACATTCTTCAAAGGAGGTGGACAATGGCGACCACAAGGCTGATGCCTTTGCATATCGGAGAGGGCCGCTCCTTCTCCACCGCAATCGAGGACATCATTGATTATGTAGAAAATCCAGAGAAAACCGACTATGGGAAGCTGATTTACGGTTTTGAGTGTGATACCCGCACAGCGGATGCGGAATTTACCTTAGCCAAGCGGCAATATATCAACCAGACTGGCAGAGTCCGGGGTGCGGATGATGTGATTGCCTATCACTTCCGGCAGGCATTTAAGCCGGGTGAAGTGACGCCGGAGGAAGCTAATCAGATCGGCCAGGAACTTGCCATGAGGTTGACGAAGGGAAACAACGCCTTTATCGTCTGCACGCACATAGACAAGCACCATGTCCATAATCACATCATCGTAAGCGCGGTAAATCTGGAATGTAACAGGAAATTCCGTAACTTTTGGGGTTCCTCCTGGGCTTTGCGCCGGATTAGCGACAAGCTGTGTCTGGAGCATGGCCTTTCCATTGTGGAAGATCCCAAGCCCAGCCGCGGTCACTATGGGAAATGGCTGGGTTATGGAAACAAACCGCTATCCTTTCAGAACCAGATCCGGCAGGCCATTGACACAGCCCTGGAGCAGCACCCCTCTACCTTTGAGGATTTCCTGAAAATTCTGGAAGCGTCCGATGTGGAAGTCACCCGGCGCGGAAAGTCTATCAATTTCCGTGTTCCAGGTCAAAAGAAGCCTACTCGCTGCAATACTTTGAAAGGAGACTATACCGAACAGGCCATACGGGAAAGGATTGCCGGAACCTATATTCCCTCTGTTCAACCCAAACGGTCCAGTTCTTCTGTGAGGATGCTGATTGATATTGACGCCGCCATGCGGGCAGGTAAAGGCACCGGTTATGAGCGTTGGGCCAAAGTGTTCAATGTGAAGCAGCTTGCGAAAGCTGTGGCTTACCTGAAAGAGCATGGGGATATGAGCTATGAGGACCTTCAAGCAAAGGCCCAGGTCACGACTTCCCGGTTTAATGAGCTTTCCACGCAGATCAAGGATATGGAGAGCCGTTTGTCTCAAAATGGAGAATTGCAGAAACAGATCGTCAACTACTCTAAGACGAGAGCTGTTTATATTGAGTACCGAAAAGCCGGTTACAGCAAAAAGTTCCGGGCCGAGCATGAGGCCGACATCCTGATCCACCAGGCGGCAAAGAAATATTTTGACAGCCTGGGTGTGGAGAAACTGCCTGCCATAAAGACTCTGCGGGAAGAATATGCCGAAGTGCTGGAGGCCAAAAGAAAAGCCTATGCGGACTATAAGCAGGTGCGGGAAGAAATGCGAGAGCTACAGAATGTGAAGGCCAATATTGACTATTTGCTGGGACCGTTTGTGGAAAGAGAGCCGGAAAAGTACCCCAGATGATTTTGGGGCATACTTTATTCTCCATAGCTTGTATTCTTCGATAAAGCGAAGTATAATGAATATCGGAGGTATGTGCTATGGATTATATGACTTTAAGGGAAGCTGGTGAAAAATGGGGGATTTCTCCCCGGCAGATCAATTATTATTGCTCTGATGGGCGTATTCCCGGAGCGGAAAAAATGGGACGGGTTTGGTTGATTCCCAAAAACGCAGAAAAGCCTATTGACAGACGGTTTCACAAAAAGGTCGGTGACGATAAATGAAGATTTATATCATTGAAGATGATACAGCTATTCGTGAAGAATTGACGCAACTGCTAAAAAAATATGGCTATGAATGTGAAGCCTCGGATGATTTTCAGAATATCGGGGAAATAGCCCTATCTTCAAATGCGGATTTAATCCTGCTGGACATCAATCTTCCATATCAGGATGGGTTTCAGGTTTGCAGAAACATCCGCCAGAAATCAAACATCCCCATCATAATTTTAACCAGCAGGAATACAGACTTTGACGAGCTAATGGGGCTTAACATTGGTGCCGATGATTTTATTTCAAAACCATATAATGGACAGGTGCTTCTTGCGCGTATTCAAAAAATTTTAGCCCGAACCTACGAAGTACAATCGAATACACTGCTTATTCATAAAGGATTGACACTTAATCTTTTGAGGGCCACGATAAGCCATAATGGAAAAGAACTGGAACTGACAAAAAATGAATTGGGAATTTTGCGGATGCTTATGCTGAACAAGGGAAATATCATTCCCAGAGATGCCATTATAGATGAGCTTTGGCAGAGTGAGGAATTTATTGACGAGAACACGCTTAACGTCAATGTTGTTCGATTGCGAAAAAAGCTGGCCGAAATTGGTCTGCCTGATTATCTTGAAACGAAACGTGGTATGGGGTATAGCGTATGAAATTGACCGATTATATTTCCGACCGCATTGTTTCCATCGTATGCTTTGTTATTGCGGAAGGTCTGTTGTTCGGGCTGTTGTGGCTGATTGAAGTCCCATCGGTGTTTATTGCATTTGCAGAGACTATTTTTCTGCTTTTCTTTCTGGCTCCATTCATTTGGGACTTTCATAGAAGAAGCAGCTATTATAACAGGCTGCTTAGATTGCTGGAACAATTAGACGAAAAAACACTCCTTATGGAAATTGCGGAGCGCCCCACCTTTTTGGATGCTCAAATTATTTCTGATATTCTGCGCCAGAACACGAAATATCAAAATGATAAAATTGCCGAAATGCAGGGACAGAGCCGGGATTACCGGGATTTTTTAGATACATGGGTGCATGAAATCAAAACCCCTATTACATCAGCCCGGTTAATTGTAGAAAATGAAATGAACCCCACAACACTCAAGATAGATGACGAGCTTCGTAAAATTGATGCCTTTGTGGAATTGGTACTATATTATGCCCGGAGCAGCGATGTGGAAAAAGATTTCAAGGTGGAGAAAACCACATTGAAAGCCCTTGTCAGCGCAGCCCTAAAAACCTATTCCAAGCCAATCATTCAGGCCAGCGGGCGCATCCAAATGGAAGGACTGGACATTTCTGTTTGTGCGGATTGCAAGAGTTGTGCCTTTGTGATCGGGCAGATCATATCTAATGCGATCAAATACCGACAGGATAATTTTTGCCTTACCTTTACATCTGATACAGAGAAAAACAGGGTACTCTTAAAAATCCACGACAACGGGATTGGGATTGATACAGCAGATCTGTCCCGTGTCTTTGATAAAGGATTTACCGGCGAGAATGGCCGCCGCTTTCCCAAATCTACCGGGATAGGTCTGTATCTTTGCAAGAAGTTGTGCGGCAAGATGAATATGGACATATCTATCAGCAGCGAGAAGGGGAATGGCACAACAGTAACTTTATATTTTCCAACAGAAAGTTTTCTGAAAGGGGCGGGCGTATGACCCGCCTTTTTCCAACCTTACATTCTGGTAATCTAAATGTAATCTAACTTAATGGCACATCCTAAATAGATGTGATATTGTAAAAATGCAAAGAGAGAATTTCTTTGTGAAAGGAGCTGAAATCTATGAATGATGCAATCTTGCGGGTAGACGACATCCAAAAATATTACGGCAATAAAGGCAGCCTGACAAAAGCTGTGGATCATATCTCGTTTACGGTTGATAAAGGAGAGTTTTTAGGGATCATGGGGCCGTCCGGCTCTGGCAAGACCACCCTGCTCAACTGCATTTCTACGATTGATACTGTAACCAGCGGCCATATCTTTGTAGAAGGACAAGATATTACGACGCTGCATGGCGGACGGCTCTCTGATTTCCGTGGCCGAAAGTTAGGATTTATATTTCAGGATTTTAACCTGCTGGACACATTGACAGCTTATGAAAATGTTTCGTTGGCGCTGTCTATTGCAGGGGTCAAACCTGCGGAAATCCAGAAGCGCGTAAAACAGATTGCCGAGGCGCTGAACATTTCCGAAGTGCTGTCAAAATATCCTTACCAGATGTCGGGAGGTCAGCAGCAGCGTGTCGCGGCAGCCCGCGCAATGGTTACAAATCCAGCAATCGTACTGGCAGATGAACCGACCGGCGCATTGGACTCCAATTCTTCACGGATGCTTCTGACGATGCTGACAGAATTGAATGAACGGCTGTCTGCAACGATCCTTATGGTTACGCATGATGCTTTCTCTGCCAGTTATTGCCGCCGTATTCTTTTTATCAAGGACGGGAAAATCTTCCATGAATTGAACCGCGGTTCTGACAGCCGGAAGAATTTCTTTTCTAAGATACTGGAAGTGGTGTCTGTGCTGGGAGGTGAGCAAAATGACCTCTTTTAAGCTGATTTTCAAAAACGTGCATAAGAACCTTCGGGATTATCTGATTTACTTTCTTACCCTGATGATCTCTGTCAGCTTGTTCTATGCGTTTAACTCCATTTCCGACCAACCGGCTTTTTCGGAAATGGGAATGACACGGACTTTGTTGTACGACCAGCTCGGTATTTTGCTCTCTGCCCTTTCCGTGTTAATCGCTATTGTACTGGCATTTTTGATTATCTATGCAAATCAATTTCTCTTAAAGAGGCGAAAGAAAGAGTTGGGTATCTATATGATGCTCGGCATGAAAAAAGGACGGATTTCTCGCATCTTTGCAGGCGAAACATTCTGTGTTGGGGTAATTGCTCTTGTAGTAGGTTTGATTTTGGGATTTATCCTTTCACAAGGCATTTCAATGATTGCCTTGAAATTATTTGCTATTGAACTGGACAAATACCAGCTTGTGTTTTCGATGGGGGCTTTTCGGCAGACGGCGATCTGCTTCGCGTTGATTTTCTTCCTTGTTATGCTTTTTAATGTCTGGTCCGTTTCCAGCGTTCAACTGATTGATCTATTGACAGCCAACCGGAAGAATGAACGGCTGAAAAGTGAAAATCGTGTACTTCCTGCTTTGATGTTTCTGCTGTCAATTCTCTGCATTGGTATTGCCGGAGTTCTTTTTTACAAAAACGGCATATTGCCATCAAGAGAAAATATGTCTTTCCAGATTGCCGGACTTGCATTAGTCGTTGGAACCGTTTTGCTGTTTTACTCATTTGCAGCAGTGTTCATTCAGCTTATGCGTTCCAATAAGGGATTTTACCTAAAAGGCTTAAATACTTTTCTGGTACGACAGATTGGCAGCAAAATCCGCACCAATTATTTTGTAATGACCGTCGTTTGTGGCCTGCTTACCATTACAATCTGCGCTGTTTCCATTGGGGCAAGTACCGCATTGGCAATGAATAAGCTGTCCCAAGCCTCAACACCGTATGACCTGACTGTATTTTCCGATGTTTCCATTGATGGTGACAGCGATATTACCGATTATCTGGCTGCCTGTGATGTGCAGATGTCGGACTATGCAAAAAATATGGAGCAGATCAGTGTATATGATGCTGATATGACTTACGCAGACCTGTTTGCCGGGCAGGATTTGAATTGGTGGCCGATTGATGAAGCTGTTCCCCAAAGCCGGGTGTCTGTCATTTCTATTTCGGATTTTAACCGGGCTTTGGCGATGCAGGGTAAAGGGCCGGTCGAGCTAAATGAAGGGGAATACCTGCTAAACTGTAACTATGAAGGTACTTATCAATATGTGATGGACGCCCTGCGTACTCATTCTGAATTGTCAGTTGCCGGAGTAGTTTTGCAGCGTGCTTCCGATGAAGTTCTCCAAGAAACTTATGTTATGACCTCTGTTGGCAACAATGACCGTGGGACTTTAATCGTACCTGACAGCGTTGTAACTGCTTTGACGAAAGATGTAAATGCCCTGCTGGTGCAATATAATGAAGAAACCAATCCTGATGAAGTGTTACAGAAAATGATCCCAATCGGTTTGGATGAAACTCACGGCTACCGTTATTCTGAAAAGAATATGCTATATGATATGTTTTATGGCATCAATGCACTGGTAACATTTATTTGCTGTTATGTCGGGCTGATCTTCTTGCTGATTTGTGCGGCTTTGCTCGCACTCAAACAGCTCACGGAAACGACGGATAATATTTATCGCTATGGCCTGCTTCAAAAATTGGGAGCAAAACGGCGGCAAATCAACCATACCCTTTTCGTGCAAACGGGTGTATTTTTCACCGTTCCTTTGGTAGTAGCCGGGCTTTACTCTATTCTGCTGATTGGCAAGGGAATGGAAATCGTTGAAGAATTTATGAACATCCATATTGCAACGAATGTGTGGCTTACTGTTATCCTTTTCCTTATTGTGTACGGGAGCTACTTTATCGCAACTTATCTATCCTGTAAACGGATGGTTACAGAGCAAAAAGAAATGGAGGTGTAAACTATGTTGCCTGAAAATATCAAATGGGATGCTGTGTTCCAGAGTATTGTTGACACATGGCTCCCCCTGATCGGAGTGGTTGCTGCAATCATTGTAATTGCTGTGATCGTTCATGTGATTAAGAAAAAGAGAAAATAACAGAAATGCACGATGTGAGATCTTAATAAGGAGCAAGGAGGTGGAGTGATATGGGAAATTAGCCGTACTGGATTTGAAAGATTCCGGCAAGCAGATCGGTGAAAAGCTGTTTGCTCTGCTTTCTGCCAGCCAAAAGAAGGAACTGGCTCAGTTTATTCGAGACTATGAGGCTGGCAATATTCCGGCTGATGTCCCATGCACAACACTCCTTCAAAGGCAGTATTTCATCCCTTCGCAGGCAGATCAGCCATTGACAGAAATCCGGGAAGGCGATTTGTATTTCTGCCTGGAGCAGCGTCTTGTTACTGTGCGAAGCCAGGTAATCCCGTTGACGGTCAAGGAGTTTGAAATTTTTTCTTTGCTCATACAGAATCCAAAGCGAGTGTTCACATATGAAATACTGCTGGATCTGGTATGGCATGAGAACTACACCTACTATTCCCGAAAGGCAATCAACAACCATGTAAGCAACCTGCGAAAGAAAATCAGGATTGCCCCGGATCTGCCGGACTATGTAAAAAGTGTTTATGGTGTAGGCTATAAATTCGATATATAAAAAAGGAAGCTGCAGAGCAATTACCTACTCTGCGGCTTTCCTTTTGAAGTTTTTTAGCGTCCGTAGGATGCGTGGCCGTCACCGAAGGTGGCGATCTTGGGGGTTTGGGGGGTATCCCTCAACAAGCATATTGGCCGGATTGCTCCGGCCAAAATCGCAAAACATGTATATGTTTGCATTGCTTGCCGGTATGTGTTACAATATAGTTATTCTCAACTAACCAAAAGGAAATCTAATATGGAAAAAGACTTATTTGATTCAAGAACTGTTATAGTTAATACATCTGCTACCAATACCAAATATCAAATGTCATGTGACACTGCAAATGGATTTATGCACTGCTATCATCTTTTTCCGGGTATAGACTTGGCGTATTCTACTTTTCAGGCATCTACCTGCAACATGAGAAGCAAAGCAATGCCAAACATTTTAGAAATAGCATATTGTCGTACCGGAAGATTTGAATGTGAGTATAAGCATGGTTTTATTACCTACCTGGGCGAAGGAGATTTTGCTGTTAGCCTTCTATCTCCCGAACGAGAGCCCCCAGAATTTCCTATTGGATATTACGATGGAGTTGCGTTTATTATCGACTTAGATATAACCGGACTGATTTTTGAAAATATTGTGGAGGATGTTTCAATAAGTCTGAAAGAATTGATAGACAAATTCTGTGTCGGCCACTGTTGTTCGGTTATTAAGACACCTCCCAATCTGCGTCATGTGTTTCAAGAAATCTGTGAAGTACGAGATACAGTTCCTATGGGGTACTTACGGTTAAAAGTATTGGAAAGTCTTTTTCTGCTTTCCCAGATGCTCCCGCAAGAGAATTTTGAGACTGCTGCATACTATTCTGCTAACCAAATCAAAAAAGTTAAAGCACTAAAATGTGAGTTGGCAAACCAATTAGATAGTCGAGAAACATTGAAAAGTATGGCGGATAGATATGGAATGAGTCTTACCGCCCTGAAAGACTGTTTCAAGGCGGTCTATGGAAAACCGATTCACGCATTTCAGCGCGAGTACAAAATGCAAGCTGCTACCAAGCTACTGGTTACTACAAAAATGTCGATAGCAGAAATAGCAGGAATGGTTGGTTACGAAAATCCAAATAAATTTTCTACGGCCTTTAAGGAAATTATAGGGCAATCACCCAGCGAATACCGAAAGAGCAGAAATTGATTGGCTTTTTGGATAGATTGAGGCTTCTTGGAGTGGAGCAATAGTTGAATATAGGGTATTATAAGCTTTGTGGTTAGCTTAGTCTAACTACGAAGCTTATTTTTTGTAGGAGGGATAAAGATGAGCAAGGCAACCAGGCGATTTATCGTCAATAAGATCCTTGAAATGCTGATAACGCTTGTTGTTGTTACGCTAATTTCTTTCCTGCTTGTGCGTCTTTCGCCTATTGATCCGGCAGAAGCGTATGCCCGCCGATCATTTGCTGCTTTTAGTTTTACAGACGAGCAGATGGAGGCGCTACGGGAGGATATGGGTCTCAACGATCCGCTGCCTGTGCAGTATGTTACATGGGTGCGCGATGCACTCCATTTAGATTTCGGAGAGTCCTTTGTCAGCGGACAGCCAGTGTTTGAAAAGGTCACGACAGCCATTGGAATAACAGTAACGATTGTTTTAATCTCTGCTGTTATCCAAGCAGTTTTCATTTTGCTGTTCGGATGCCTTTGTTACTTAACACGAAAACGAATGATTGGTCATGCACTGATTTTTCTGTGTATTGCCGGAGTATCTATTCCATCCTTTTTCTTTGCCAGCACCTACCTCGATATTTTTGCTGTCAAACTCGGCCTGACATCGGTGGTGGGGAATACGGGGCTGATGCGGTATCTTCCTGCGGCGGTCTGTATTGCTATCGGATGTATTGCCCTATTCTCACCCATGCTGGCGAACAATATTGAGAAAGAGATGGAGCAAGACAGCGCATTCTATGCCCGGTGCAGAGGGCTCTCTGAAGGCAAAATCCTGTTGAGATATGCGCTTCCCAGCGCAGTAGTGACGCTCCTCCCCAGCTTTTGTCAGATGCTCGGCCTTTGTATGGCCGGTTCTGCTATTGTAGAACGCGTATTTTCCTTGCCTGGACTGGGATACCTAATTATTGACAGTGTGCTGTATCGGGATTCGCCAGTTATCCATGCAACAATTCTGTTCCTGGCGTTCTCGTTGGTGATATTCAATATCCTCTCGGATGTACTGCGGCGGATCTTGCAGCGGGATACTTCTTCAAGAGAGGGGGCGAGACTATGAGGCGGACAAAACATATTCTCTCGTATGCAATCCCGATTGTAATATTGCTTTTTTTCCTGTTCGGATCGTTTTTTGCCCCCCACGATCCGACGGCCACAAATATTCGAGACAAATATCTGTCCAGCAGTGCAGAATATCCGTTTGGCACAGACGATTTTGGTCGCTGCGAGTTTTCGCGCATTCTTGAAGGAGGGAAAACAACTTTAGGTATTGTGCTGGTCGGATCGTCCATTGTCATTGTGCTTGGTATCTTTTTTGGCATCCTACTGGCAAAGACAGGGCGTCGCAGGAACATTCTTGCCGAGAGTATTTTGAACGCGGTTACAGCGATCCCGCCGGTGGCTTATCTAATTATCTTTATTGGTATTTGGGGGAACAGTATCCCCACCATGCTGGTGGCTCTGACAGCATCGCTGATCCTTCGCATGATTAAGCTGGTCAAAACTTTGATTGAGGTGGAGTATGACAAAGCATACATCATGTGTGCGATTGCCTGCGGCGCAAGCAAAATACGGATCATGCTGGTACATATCCTTCCTAATATTATCCGGGATATTGTGCAATTTATTTGCCTCTCCTGCGCGGAAATGATTATTGCCATTTCCGGGTTCTCCTTCATTGGCCTTTCTCTGGGCGATGATGTGATTGATTGGGGCGTTATGCTTTCCGATGCAAGGGCTTTGGCAGGGACACATCCGCAGTTGCTTCTTTACCCGATCCTCTTTATCTTTATCAGCTCCCTTTGCTTCAACTACCTGGGACGGCTTTTAGAAAAGGAGGGAACATGATGCTGGAGATTAAGAACCTGACCGTGAAAGTAAAGAACAATGCGCCGATTTTAAGAGGTGTATCTCTGTCTATTGATGAAGGGACTTGTATTGGGCTAACTGGAGCCAGCGGCTCCGGCAAAACCACTTTGATTAAATCCATCATGGGGATGAATGGCGGTGATCTGGAGGTTCCGCAAGGGCAAATTCTGTTGGATGGCGATGACTTATTAAAGCATTCAGCAAAAGAACGCCGAGGCCTTTGCGGGAAAACCATAGGATTTATTCCACAAAATCCCATGACTGCTTTTTTTCCACACACAAAGATGGATCGACAAATTATTGAAACACTCCGTATGCACACAGGTACGGATAAAAAACAGGCTCGTGAACTTGCGGAAAATGTGCTGCGGCAAGTCAATCTGACCGATACAAAACGAGTGCTACGCGCATATCCCGGTGAACTATCAGGTGGTATGCTTCAACGAATTGCTATGGCTCTGATTTTGGGAACAAAACCAAAATATGTATTGGCAGATGAACCGACCAGCGCCCTTGACGAAGCAAATCGGGACTTGTTGCTGGAACTCTTGCGGGAGTATCAGAAAAACGCTGCTATCCTTTTCATTTCACATGATACTGAGGCGATGAAGGCGTTATGCTCAATTACGCATGTGATGGAACATGGGGAAATTATCGAAACCCAGGCAACCGAGCAGTTGTTTATCAACCCGCAGCAGCCGTGGACCAAACGCTTTGCCGAGGCGGCTTGCCACCGGGAGGAGGTGAACTGGAAATGGACCGCATTGAATTAGATAACCTCACCAGAACCTACTATGACGCGCAGGGGGAAACATTCTGTGCATTGGACCACGCCTCCCTGGTATGGGAGCAGGGCCATAGTATTGCAATCATGGGAGAAAGCGGCAGCGGAAAAAGCACCCTGGCCCGATTGATGATTGGACTTGAGTGCCCCTCTGAGGGACGCGTCCTCATCAATGGCATAGATACCACAAAATGGGGTCTGCGGGAATGGCGAAAACATAGGGGGAAGATCCAGGCGGTATTTCAAGATGCTGGCGGAACCCTGAATCCGGCTTGGAGTACATCCAAAAATGTAGAGGAAGCCCTTGTGAACCTAACGGATCTTTCTTCCACGCAGCGGAAAAGCCGTATTGCTGAATTGATGGGACAAACGGGGCTACAAAAAAGTCTTTTGGATACTCCGGTCAGAAAACTGTCCGGTGGCGAACAACGGCGGCTTGCTTTGTTGCGCTCCCTATCTATCTCCCCGGAGTTTTTGATTTTAGATGAAGTTACCGCTGGTCTTGATTTAATTTCAACAGAAGCGGTCCTTCAACTTTTGGAAAAATATGAGCAGGAACATGACTGCGCTTACTTGGTCATTACTCATGACCTTCAAGTTGCCTCGCGGCTCTGCGAGGTCATCTATGAGATCGAACACGGCAAAATTACTAAAAAAGCCGTTCGATAAATACAAGATCAAAGAAAGGAATGAAATGAGATGAAACGAACCAAACGAGTTTTGGGGCTTGCTCTTGCCGCCGTTATGTGTGTAGGCCTGCTTGCTGGCTGTGGTGGAAATCCCAGCAGCAGTGATACCGCTGATGATGCAAGCGGAACGGAAACGAGCGAAAAGGTCCTGAACATCGCCACGATTGGCGAAACAACAACCCTTTCTCCCCTCTATATGATTGCGGATAACCGTCCCACTCAGAAGCTCCTCTATGAGGGCCTGGTGAAATATGTGGATGGGGAGATCCAGCCGGTGCTGGCGGAAGATTGGGAACTGAGTGAAGATGGCACACAGCTTACCTTTTATCTGCGGCAGGGCGTGACCTTCCATGACGGGGAACCCTTCAATGCAGAGGCGGCGATTGCTAATATTGAGTCTTGGCACATCAATCCTTCTTTTGCATCGCTGCCCGGTGTTGTCAACTATACCAATATTGAGGCGGTGGACGAATACACCATCCGCTTGACCTACGATACACCGTACTTTGCATATATCAATGATTTTTGCTGGCCGGATGTATGCACTATGATTTCTCCCAAACTGATTACCCAGGGCGATTTCCAGACAGTCAACGGCTATGCCGGAACCGGGCCTTACATCTATGACGAATATGTGGCCGGCCAGTACACCACCTTTGTACGCAATGAGAACTACTGGGGTGAACAGCCCTATTACGACAAAATCGTTGCAAAGTACATCCCGGACAACGCCTCTCGTGTGCAGGCGCTCCAAACCGGCGAAATCGACCTGATCTATGGATCGGCTGAATTGAGCTATGAGGACTACAATCAGGCGATTGCTATTGATGGGATTGAAGGAAAATTTGCTCCTTCCGGTTCCACGGTCCGCAATATCATTCTGAATTTCAATGGAAATCTGTCTGATTTGAGTGTGCGCCAGGCCCTGGCGTATGCCATTGACAAAGAGGCAATTTCCGAGGGCCTGACCTATGGCTATGAGCCTGTGGCTGATACCATTGTACCTGATGGAACTCCATACTCGGATATTTGCGGCACGATAGATTATACCTACAATGTGGATCGTGCCAATCAGCTTCTTGACGAGGCAGGATGGGCCATGAACGAATCCACCGGAATCCGGGAAAAGGATGGGACACCGCTCCATGTGGTCTTTACCTGCCCCACGGATGACAGCACCATCGGGTCTATCGCGACTTTGATCCAGAGCCAGCTTGCTGAAGTTGGAATTGAAGTTGAAATCAAGAGCATGGAAAAGATGGAATGGTACGCAAGCTATATGGAACCCACGGGATGGGATATTACCGCTATGACCGCAGGTTTCTTCAATTATGCCATGCCGCAATGCTGGTTCTCTGCGATGATGGCTCAAATGCCAGAAGATGTTTCCATCCCGCTGTTGGACAACTCTGATGAGTTTATTTCCGCATTGAGCGAGTTTAAGACCTGCAACGATGATACCCGGCTGCGGGAGCTGTTTGAACTGCTCATCAATACAGATCTTGACCAGGTGCTGGATGTTCCTCTCACTCACCAGATGGATATGATTGTCTACAATACGGACAAGATTGCAGATTATAACTTTGCTTCTGATTATGCTTTCCTGGATGTGACACAGATCACTCCGGCAGAATAACATAAGTTTTGCGATGCGGGGTGGTCGGGAGGAGCCGACTGCCCCGTATTGCTTTAATGGAGGGTGAGAGATGATGAAACAGACACCATCGCCAGTCAAGCGGTTATGGGAACTGGCTGGCGCACATCGGAGAGCCTACGCGCTCTCCATCATCCTGGCTATCTTGGGCGTGGCCTGCGGGATGGTCCCATACTTCGCCATCGCTTATATCATGCTTTGTCTGATCGATGGCGTGACTGCCCTAAACACTTATGCGCTGTGGTGCGGTGTAATATTGCTCGGCTTCACACTAAAACTGCTCTTTTCTACCCTTTCGACAACCGTATCTCATACCGCGACATTCCAGACTTTGAAAGAAGTCCGTATTAAAATTGCCGACAAACTCTCACGGGTGCCAATGGGTTACATCATGGATCAGTCCTCTGGCCGGTTCAAAGATGTCATCGTTGATCGGGTAGAGAGCATGGAGCCGATCCTCGCACATCTGGTGCCGGAGATGACATCGAATCTGTTCGTCCCGCTGTGTATTATTGTCTATCTGTTTATTTTAGACTGGCGCATGGCGCTGGCTTCTCTTGTGACCCTGCCCATTGGTTTTCTGTGCTATATGGGAATGTCACGGGGGTATAGCGAACGATTTTCCGGCTTGATGAAACGGGTTCAAAAAATGAACGCCACGATTATTGAGTATGTAGGCGGTATTGAGGTTATCAAGGCATTCAATCAGTCGGCCAACTCTTATCAGAAGTATTCCGACGCGGTCAATGACGATGCCCGTTATGCGGTTGACTGGATGAAGGACACGCAGTTGTTTATGTCTATGAGCAATACGATCTGGCCCAGTGTTTGGTTGGCGGTTCTTCCCATTGGTGCAATTTTGTATCAACATGGAACCCTGTCCGCTCCGGTTTTTCTGACTATTATGATTTTGTCCCTGGGTATTGTCGGCCCGATTTTGGGAGCGATTAAATTTACTGACAATATTTCACAGCTTGGCACGATTGTTGGAGAGGTTGGAAATCTGCTGGATGCCCCGGAAATGGTGCGACCGGACCACGATGCTGATATTCACGACCTGTCTATTCACTTCCAGGATGTTTCCTTTTCTTATGACCTGAAGGACCCGAAGCCGATATTGGACCATATCAATCTGACAATACAGCCTGGAACAATGACAGCTTTAGTAGGGCCTTCCGGTTCTGGTAAGTCAACGATTACTAAATTGATTACTGGCTTTTGGGAGGCAACATCCGGCGTGATTACTCTTGGCGGGGTGGATTTGAAGAAGATTCCCCTATCGCAGCTTTCCTCTTATGTGTCTTATGTATCGCAGGATAATTACCTCTTTGATGAAAGTATCCGTGAAAACATCCGTATGGGGCGATTGTCGGCCACCGATCAGGAAGTAGAAGATGTTGCACGAAAGTGCGGTTGCCATGACTTCATCATGGGTCTGGAGCATGGGTATGACACGATTGTGGGAGGTGCAGGCGGCCACTTGTCGGGGGGTGAGCGACAGCGAATTGCCATCGCCAGAGCCATGCTGAAAGACGCCCCTATTATTATTTTCGACGAGGCAACAGCTTACCTTGATCCCGAGAATGAAAGTCTGGTTCAAGAGGCCATTTCTAAATTGGTACAAGGCAAGACTCTGATTATGGTCGCTCATCGACTCTATACAGTGACAGGCGCAGATCAGCTTGTGGTGGTGAATCAAGGGCGGATCGAGGCAACCGGAACACATGGGGAACTTCTGCAAAAATGCCCACTTTACAAAGAAATGTGGCAGGCCCATATTGGGAGCCGTGATGAAGGAGGTGCAACGGCATGATTACTGCCTTAAAGAAAATCTATGCTTTTTCTGGCCGCTGGAAAGGGGTTCTGAAAAAGTCAGTGGTGTTCAGCCTGCTGCACTCAATCTTTGATATGTTTCAAATCGGCGCTCTTTTTCTGATCCTCAATGGATTGGTGGAAGGAACCAAAGGGCAGGATATTCTGTTCGCTTTCCTGCTTCTTTTGGCAGGGGTGATTGGAAAAATCGTTTGCAGCTATATTTCAGACTTCTCACAAACAAGAGTTGGCTATTTTATGTGCGCGGATAAGCGCATCCATGTGGGCGACAGGATGAAGTATATGCCGATGGGCTACTTTAACAGCCATAGTCTGGGGGATCTGACCTCTACCGTCACCACAACGATCAGCGATGTGGAGAATAATGCGCCATCGGTTCTAATTACAGTAATCCACGGTTTTATCCATGTAACGGTTATTACCATTGTGATGTTTTTCTTTGACTGGAGGATTGGTCTGCTGGCTTGCCTGGGGATTGCGCTGTTTTTGCTCTGTAACTCCGCACTTCAAAAGAAATCACAGGAAGTATCTCCTAAACGGCAGGCGGCACAGGAGGACTTGGTAGGAGCCACACTGGAATATATCCAGGGTATGGGCATTGTAAAGTCCTTCAATCTCGGTGGCGGATCGAACCAGAAAATGAAACAGGCCATTGAGGAAAGTCGCGCACGCAATACAAAACTGGAAACCGTTTTTGGGCCTTACGGAATGGTGCAGCTGTTTGTTTTGCGATTGGCGAGTGTGGCAATCATGTTTTGCTCTATCCTGTTCTATCTACAAGGTAGCATGACACTGGTGTACTGCCTGCTGATGTGTGTTGCCTCCTTCCTGATTTTCAGCGAACTGGAGGCGGCGGGAGGAAAGTCCTTTGCACTTCGGTTAATAGAAAGTTCCATCGACAAGGTGAACGCTATTGACGATACCCCAGTAATGGATTTGTCCGGCAAAGATATTGCTCCGAAAGATACCACGATTGAATTGCAAAATGTTGGCTTTTCTTACGGCGATCACCGAATCTTGAACCATGTCAATCTGACGATCCCGGCAAAAACTACTACGGCGATAGTCGGGCCATCTGGCTCCGGTAAAACGACATTGTGTAGCTTGATTGCTCGTTTTTGGGATGTAGATGAAGGGTGCATCAAACTGGGAGGCACCGACATACGGGAGTATAAGCTGGACAGCTTGCTCTCTAATATCAGTATGGTCTTTCAGAATGTTTTTCTCTTTGCGGACAGTATCGAGAACAACATCAAGTTTGGTAAACCGGATGCAACCCATGAAGAAGTCGTCCGAGCGGCAAAGAGTGCGTGCTGCCATGATTTTATCATGGCACTTCCAAACGGCTATGATACCGTCATTGGCGAGAGCGGCGCTACTCTATCCGGCGGCGAAAAGCAACGGATTTCGATTGCGCGGGCTATTTTGAAGGATACCCCTATCATCATTCTGGACGAGGCAACAAGTAGTGTGGACCCGGAAAATGAGGCGGAACTCCAGCAGGCCATTGAGAAACTAACAGAAGATAAGACTGTTATTATTATTGCTCATCGACTGAAAACGGTTCGCAACGCCCAGCAGATTGTTGTTATTGCAAATGGCGGAATTGCCCAACGAGGTACACATCAGGAGTTGATGGAGCAGCCTGGTATTTATGCCGATTTTGTGAATGTTAGAGAAAAGGCAGTTAACTGGAAACTGTCTGGCGACAAACCCCAGCGATAAAAAGGAGCCATTATGTTTTCTTTACTGGTACGAATGGCATGGGAGGAACACATGGACAAAAAGCGACATACCACCGCATCCGGTGAAGATTATTTAGAGGCCATCCTGGTTTTGAAAAAGAAGTTAGGTATGGTGCGCTCCGTAGATGTGGCCCGGTACATGGAGGTGTCAAAGCCAAGCGTGTGCCATGCGGTGGCTACCTTGCGGGACGGCGGTTTTCTCACAATGGACGAAGAACACTTTCTCCATCTGACCGATGTGGGCCGCGAGGTTGCCGAAAAAATCTATGAGCGCCATTGCTTTTTTACCGAGCAGCTTATCGCCGCAGGCGTTGACCCCAAAACTGCGGAGGCCGATGCCTGCCGGATTGAACATGTTATTAGCCAGGAATCTTTTCAAAAACTGAAAGATGCTTTAGAGGACTAAGGAGGTGGTGACAAAATGGGAAATTAGCCGTACTGGATTTAAAAGATTCCGGCAGACAGATTGGTGAAAAGCTGTTTACCCTGCTTTCTCCCAACCAAAAGAAGGAACTGGCTCAGTTTGTTCGTGACTATGATGCTGGCAATATTCCGGCTGATGTCCCATACTCTACACTTCTTCGAGGCCAGTATTTTATCCCGCCGCAGGCCGATCAGCCCTTGACAGAAATCTGGAAAGGTGATTTATATTTTTGCTTAGAGCAACACCTTGTCACTGTGCGGGAGCAGGTAATTCCGCTGACGGTTAAGGAATTTGAAATCTTCGCTTTGCTCATACTGAATCCAAAGCGGGTGTTCACTTATGAAATGCTCCTGGATCTGGTATGGCACGAGGATTATTCCTACTATTCCCGAAAAGCGGTCAACAACCACATAAGCAACCTGAGAAAGAAGCTCCGGGTTTCACCCGACTTGCCGGATTATGTGAAAAGCGTCTATGGTGTAGGTTATAAATTTGAAGTATAGAAAGGGTGCGGTATTCCCTGCCGCACCCTTTTTTCATTGGGTCGGTGCATGAGATACCTTAGTTTCCTATTGGTTGACTTTTCCCCAGGAAGTTAAAATATGCTCCATTGTTTTTTTGATTCCAGTTTTCTATACTATTATCAGGAGGTAGGGATAATGAAAGAAATCAATCTTGGCCGTATTCTGGTTGAAAACCGCCATAAGCGCGGGATTACCCAGGATGAACTGGCCGCATATATGGGAGTATCGAAAGCCGCTGTTTCAAAATGGGAAACCGGAATGACATATCCTGATATTACTTTGTTACCGCAGCTTGCTACCTATTTTAATATCAGCATTGACGAACTGATTGGCTATGAGCCGCAAATGACGAAGGAGCAGATTCGAGCCCTATATCGAAAATTGGCGGCTGACTTTTCTATGCAGCCGATAGAACAGGTGCGGGAGCAATGCCAGGAGATCACGAAAAAGTATTTCTCCTGTTTTCCTCTTTTGTATCAGATTGGGAGCTTGTATGTAAACTATAGCCCATTGGTTGAGGATAAGGCTGCAGCAAAAGAAATGTTAGAGGATGCCAGCAGGTTATTTGAACGGGTAAAGTCCGAAACAGACAATGTAGATCTGGCAAAACAGGCTCTCAATATGGAGGCTCTATGCCAATTAACCCTGGGCAATCCATCAGAAGTATTAAATCTTTTGGGCGAGCCAGATTTTTCTATGACATCCACAGAGCCATTGCTGGCTTCGGCCTACCACTTTTTAGGCAACAAAAAAGAGGCCAAAAGTATTTTACAAGTGGGTATTTTTCAACATACCGTTGTGCTTATCAATCTACTGTCCATCTATCTGGGGCTGTGCTTGGAGCAAAAAGACGCCTTTGAAGAAACTGCAAGAAAATCTTATGCAATGATAGAGGCTTTTAATCTGACTGAATTGCACCCAGGGATTATACTTCCACTGTATTTCACGATCGCGCAAGGATATATGAAACTGGGAAACCCTGAAAAAGCATTGGAGTTACTGGAACGCTACACACAACTGGCAACCAGCAATATCTATCCCTTGAGTTTTCACGGAAATGAATACTTTGACCTTTTAGATGGCTGGCTGGAAAATACTCTTACAATGGGCAGCGATATGCCGCGAAATGAGATGACAATTAAGAAAAGCGCGGTAGAGTCCATTATAAACTGCAAAACCTTTGAACCGTTGAGAGACGATGTTCATTTCCAAAATATCATAAAGCGGCTGAAAACCCTTGAAGAAAATGATTGAGTTGGTTTAGAAACGGAGGATTATAAAATGATTCGCAAAATGTTAAAAAGCCTTCTTGGTGAAAATTTCACCGAAAATAACGCAAAACTGGCGTCCGTCAATTTTGCGATTGTCCTTTTGATGTTTCTTCTGTCCGGCATTATGCTGTTCTTCCTGCCGGAGCAGATTTCTATTTTGCATACGGGTGATACCTATTATCCCTTACCCAGTGTTTTAGCTGTTTGGTTGCTCCCAATCATTGCGCTGGTTATAAACATCGGATTTATCAAGCAGAAGCGGCTTTCAAAAATGAATAGCATTGTGTTTGTTGTTCTTTTAGTAATAATGATGACATCCTACATTTCACAGATATGAGCCGGATCAACCATGAAGCGTACACTCTATAAAGCAATCTTAAAAAGTAGAAGCGCCCCCATTATTACGCTTTCACTTTCTATGATCGGTATTTATGTGGGGTACTTGATATGGTATGTACTGGATCACTACCTTCCCGGACCAATATCTGTCTATCGTGTGTTCGTGTCCATCCTTGCAATTTGGATAAGTACATTTATTGCGATATATAAAATACCCGATCAGCTTTTTACAAATCGCCGGATAAAAGATGTTCTGTGCTTTCCGCTGTCGTCAAGCAGATTAGTCCTGTTAGTCATTGGCCGTCTTGCCTGCGTACAATTAGGCGTTACCATTTCTGCATTTTGGGCCTGCTTTTTATATGCCACTTCAGATTGGCTTACGACAGTAACAATCATGCTGTTTTGTTGGATAGGTAGCTGTTTGATTGATCTGCTTGTTCTGCTGATTTCTATGGCTATCGCCAATTTGCTTCCGGCATCCAGTGTGGGATATGGATTTATAGTTTTACAATATGGGGCATTTTTGCTGTTGGCCCTTTCAGCCGGCAATCTTGTATCAGAAATTTTCTTTGTGCCGGATTTTTTAGATAACCTGAATGAAGCGTTTTGCCCCGACAAGTGGCTCCTGATTGCAATGTTGGTTGCAGCTTTGTCAACTCTTTGTGCTTACTTTTGCGTAAAGGCTGGATATGTTCGCGGGTATCTGAACACCCAGAACTTTCAGCATCAAAAAGCCAATAAAGCCATAGCGCCTACAAAAATTAAAAATCCTTACTTCCTGCTGGAATGGAAACGGGTATCAAGAAACAAGGAACTCATTTTCTTTTCAAACATTAAGAATATCATAACAGTAGTTGTTCTGTGTGGGCTATTGGTGCAAAACTTTGATTGGATAGGAGTGTCCGAGCGATATACCTTAGAATTGTTTCTGCTGGTGTCCTGCTGTGCTGTGAACACCATTTCAAGCACCGCCTATTCCAGCGATCCGAATAAAGCATACATTTCATTTCTTCCCATATCCTCACACCGATTATTTTTCTGGAAAACCCTGCAAGGTTTCTTTTGGGGAGAGATTACTGTATTGCTGTTCTGGGTGGGAGCAACCTTTTTTCATGGTATATCTGCACTGGATGCCTTCTTGCTTCTCATTTATGGAACTGTCATGAATTATGGCTGTGTATGGCTTGGAGTATTTTTAGACTATAAAATGCCACGCTCACCAAATAGCACAAATGAGCTGCTCCATGGAAATATCAGCAAAGTAATCGTGCTTTTTGCTTCAATAACTTTGACTGTTGGGGAAATCTATTTTATAACGCAAATCATTGATTATATTTCTCTGCTGCCATTTGCTGTTTGTGTGAGTGGTTGTGTTGTTGCGATAGAGTGCGTATATTGGTTGTTTTGCAGGAGGAGCTTTCGTGATTAAAGTAACAGACATATCAAAAAAGTATGGAAACAGAATAATTTTTGAAAACATCTCCTGCTCCTTGGAGAATCAACGGATTTATGCACTGGTTGGCGTCAATGGCATTGGAAAATCTACACTATTAAATGCCATCACACAGCCGGCCAGCATGGATAGCGGAAAAGTGGAGATTGATGGGATTGATAATCGGGAGTTTAAGTCTAAGTTTCAGTTTTTCTATGTTCCAGACAGCAAAGAGATGTTTTTGAATTTGACTGGAAATGAATACTTGAAGTGCATCATACAGCTATATCGCCAAAATGCCGTTAAAGCAAAGGAAACGCTCGAAAGGTTGTCAACTGCTTTCAAGTTGGAGCGGTCACTGAACGAATATATTGCAAACTATTCGCTTGGCATGAAACAAAAGGTGTATCTGATTGCGGCCTTTCTTTCTGGCGCAGGCAATCTAATCCTGGATGAACCTTTTAATGGTCTTGATCCGGAAAGCGTTGCCACCCTAAAAAAATTGCTGCTTGAACATCGGGACGCTGGGAATCTTGTACTCTTTTCAGCCCATAACCTTGATTTGGTTGCGAATTTCTGTGACGATGTGGTTTTTATCGACAAGCAGAGAAAGATTTTTCAACTTGAAAATCCACGGGATTTTACTCAACTGGAGAGTGCTTTCTTTCAAAATTGTGTTTGAGGTTAAGAAAATATTTGGCAATTAAGGTGGTGATAACATGGGAAATTAGCCGTTCTGGATTTGAAAGATTCCGGCAGGAAAATCGGTGAAAAATTGTTTGCGCTGCTTTCTCCAAATCAAAAGAAAGAGATGGCTCAGTTTGTTCGTGACTATGAAGCTGGCGATATTTTGGCTGATGTCCCATGCACAACTCTCTTTCACGGCAGCTATTTTATCCCACAGCAAGCCGATCAGCCGTTGACAGAAATCCGGGAAGGTGATTTATATTTCTGCTTGGAGCAGCGCCTTGTTACCGTGAGGAGTCAGGTAATTCCGCTGACGGTCAAAGAATTTGAGATTTTTGCTTTGCTCATACTAAATCCAAAGCGGGTGTTCACCTATGAAATGCTGCTGGATCTGGTATGGCATAAGGACTACACCTACTATTCCCGGAAAGCAATCAACAACCATATAAGCAACTTGCGAAAGAAGCTCAGGGTTGCCCCTGGCTTGCCGGATTATGTGAAAAGCGTCTATGGCGTGGGATATAAATTTGAAGTATAAGAAGGGTGCGGTATTTCTGCCGCACCCTTAAATTTTCGTTTTTTCTGCTGTGTGGATAATGCCTGATTTTGTCATGTATTGTTGATTAAATTCGGTAAAACCATGACGCTTCTGGAAGAATTATAGCATTTATCCCTATATAATGCCCCAAAATGAGGGAGGTGGACATAATAGGTAACTCTGCTCTCCTTCAATAAAGGAGGGCATGGAAAATGCTGCCGAGGTCAGAATACCGGCCTCGACATAGCCGGTCATATAAAAGAGATTTAAACCCCGTAATCCTGCGATGGATTGCGGGGTTTTTCCATTCGACAGGATTTTGCATTTTCCATTCTGCTCCGTCAGATGGTGACGGAATACGACAGGCGCAGCTTACTGCTGTACGGTGGGCGCTCTTTTTTACAGATAAGGCGCAGGACAAGCCTGCCGCCGGACCTGTACGGTGTAGATCACCGCCCCTCTGATTTCGATTTGCCCATTAACCCACTCAAAAATCGAAATTGGAGGATTACCATGAAAGAAATCAATCTGCGGGAATTTTACCCGGAAATATATAAAACGGATCTGTTTATCAGCCTGCCCGATGAGGTTGTGGATGTGCTTGTAGAATATCAGCGGAAAGAAGTGGCATATCGCCGCCGTACATACCGGCATAAGGCATTCCTTTCTCTTGATTATGGGGATGATATTGAACGCGAAGCTGTTCTTTTTACCCCAACGCTGCAGGAGATCGTAGAAAGGCACCTGAAGGAAGAACGGCTGTACCAGGCGATTTCTTCATTGCCAGAGAAACAACGCCAGCGTGTGTACGCTCACTATATTCTCGGCATTACCCTGATGGATATTGCCAAGATGGAAGGGGTTTCTCTCCATGCTGTCTATGAAAGTATTCAGCGTGGGCTTCGGCGTCTGGAAAAAATTTTAGAGGAAAATTTCTAAACCCCCTACAAATGTACCCCCAAAAATGTCACGACTTATAGAAGGACATTTTTTGGGGCAATGCCATTTCGGTGAGTGAGAACCTTCAACGGTGCCACACCCACCTGTATATGCAGACAAGCTCCCAGCCCTTCATCTGGACCTTGAAAACTGCATATACGGTGCCATAGGTACTTTCCCTGTATTCCGAGCGGCAAATGGAGCGGCGCGATGACAGGCGGCTTTAAGGAGGTGATGAAGCCCAGCCGTCCGAGCGATCTACGCTATCTATTGATCTGGCTGTGGCAGGCCAGACGCGATGACTGATACAGGGTATAATGATACTTTCTCACGACCCGTCAAAGACTTGGGGGGAGTCCCTTCTGTGTTCGTTAGCTCTGGCGAAGCGACGGCACAAGCAGGGCTATGATGCGGTAAAGCTGGCCGCAGCCTGTGGCATCCCCGGCCCGGAAACGGGCCTGCCGGGGGGCGTGGCAAATACGGCAAGTTACCCAAAAACCATCCATGCCGTTGTTTTGATTTTCGAGCAGCGGCATGGATTCCTATAAAATCGAAATCAGATACCATGAGGCCGGGCCGCTCTTTCAGTGTGTCCGGCCTTATTCATGTGATTTTGATGATTCAGTATGAAAGGAAAGGAAAGGAGCTGCTGTTATGAGTCACACACCGGCATATACGGTCATTCAAACACCGGAGGCAGATAAACTTGCCGACATCCGGGATGTATCTGTTAATAAGGATTTGCCGCGAGAAGAAAGGATTGCCGAGTTTATTCGGCAGATCCGGGACCCGTATCATTTCAAATGCGGCAGATTTGTTGTCCGGGCAAGTTTTTCCCAGGAAGGTGCCACCCTGGAGGAATGTCTGCGCGGAATCCTTCGCTGAAATTTGCTGATTTTTTTCATTTTGGGGGCTGATTTTTCCCGCATGGAGCGTTATAATAAACATGGAAAAGGAATTGAATACCGATAAGCAGACTGCACTCCTTGAATTGCGGGGATTTTTCCGTGATGAAAGGAGTGTTTTTCTATGCAGGTTTATAAGGCTGCCAAATATATCCGCTTATCTTATACGGATGACAAATCAAATGAAAGCAACAGTGTCGGCAATCAACGAAAGCTGATCGAAGATTTCGTGAGCCGTCACCCGGAAATCGAGCTGGTCTCTGAAAAGGTAGACGATGGGTACAGCGGGGTTATCTTTGACCGTCCGGCTTTTAAGGAAATGATGGATGACATCATGGAAGGAAAGATCAACTGCGTCATTGTCAAAGACCTTTCCCGTCTTGGTCGAGAGTATATTGAGACTGGCCGCTATATGCGCCGTGTCTTTCCGGCCTATGGCGTGAGGTTTATTGCCATCAATGACAATATTGATACTCTTAATGAAAGCGCAGGCGATGACCTGACTGTATCAGTAAAGAACATTATGAATGAAGCCTACGCACGGGATATTTCCATCAAGACGAGAAGTTCTCTGGAGACAAAGCGCAAGAACGGTGATTTCGTTGGAGCTTTCCCGGTTTATGGCTATCGTAAATCCGAAGAAAATCATAATCTTCTTGTGGTAGACGAATATGCTGCCCAGGTGGTGCGGAGCATTTTCAGGATGCGCCTGGAAGGATTCAGCCCCTACGCCATCGCGAATGAGCTGAACCGGCTGGGTACACTCTCTCCCCTGGCATATAAAAAGTATTATGGCCTTCCCCATGCCAAGAAAGGCTATACAGACCGGAAGGATTGCCGGTGGTCGGCAAATACCGTCACCCGGATTTTGCAGGATGAAACCTATACCGGCACACTGGTCCAGGGTCGAAAAGGTTCTCAGCACTTTAAGCTGAAAGAGATGGAGAGCCGCCCTTCCTCCGAGTGGATTCGCGTGGAAAATGCTCACGAAGCCATTATTGATCGGAATGATTTTGACCTGGTACAAAGGATTCGCAACCTGGACACCCGTACATCTCCCCAAAAAGATAAAGTCTATCTGTTTTCCGGCATACTGGTCTGCGGCTGCTGCGGAAGCCGGATGGTACGTAAAACCAACCGCTATAAAGACAAAGAGTATCACTATTACTATTGTCCTACCGGAAAGAAGAATGGGTGCGCTCATCCGGTCATGGTAAAGGAACATGAGCTGATGGAGTGCGTGCGGGACAGCCTGAAAGGGTTTATTGCTAATGTAGTCTCTCTGGATGAAATCTTATCCGGCATAGACCAGAGCCGTATCAACTGTGAGCTTATCAAAGAGTATTCGCGGCAGATCACCCAGAATGAGCAGCAGTTGGAGAGGATTCGTCAATATAAAATGAAACTGTATGAAAGTATGGTAAACGGATTTCTGGACAAGTCGGAGTTCCTTTATAACAAAAGCAGTTATAGTGCCCGGATTACCCAGCTTGAACAGGCGATTGCCGCTCTTAAAGAAAAACGGGCGGATGTTATGGAAAACCGGAGTGAAAGGAATCGCTGGATTGAGAATTTTAAGCGTTTTTCCGATCTGGAAGAACTTGACCGCAAGGCAATCATCCAGCTTGTTCAGGTTATCACAGTGCTGGGGAAAGACGAATTGCAGATTCAATTTAATTATCAGGACGAATACGAAAAAGCACTTGCCCTGATTACGCCGGTACAGGAAAGGATGGTGGTCTGAAATGGCAAGAAAAAGCAGGAAGCATAATACAGCGCAGGCTGCCATGCCTGTTTGCCCGTTTATCAGTACGGCGCTGTATATCCGGCTGTCTGTGGAGGATAACAATAAACGTGGAAATTCTATCGAAACTCAAAAGCTGGTTCTTGAAAAATTCCTATTTGGGAAACCCGAACTGCGTCTTTACGACATCTATATCGACAACGGAGCAACAGGCACGAATTTCAACCGTGACGGCTTCCAGCGGATGCTTTCGGATATTGAATCCGGCAAAGTAGGCTGTGTGATCGTCAAGGATCTGTCGCGCCTGGGACGCAATGCCATTGACACGGGATATTACATTGAGCGTTATTTTCCTTCCCATAATGTCCGGTTCATCAGCGTTACGGATCAATTTGACTCTGAAAATGCTGATAATCTCCACGGCGGTATTATCCTTCCGCTGAAAAATATGATTAACGAAGCCTATGCGCTGGACATAGGACGCAAGATAAAGGCCCAGGCCCGTCAGGATATGAAAGAGGGCAAGTATGTGGGTGGCAGGGCGCCATTTGGATATATGAAAGACCCTGATGACTGTCACAAATTGATTATTGATCCGGTGGCGGCTCCTGTGGTACGCCAGATTTTCCAGTGGGCTTATGAAAAAGTCCCTCTCAATCGGATTGTATTGCTGCTTAATGAGGGTGGCTATCCCTCCCCAGGAAAGTATAAAATGCAGACCGGAGAGATCACCCATCAGGCATTGGCTGGTCGTGGTTACTGGCAGACCTGGACGGTTTCTAAGATTTTGCAGGAAGATAAGTATACTGGTGACATGGTGCAGGGGCGGACCAAAACCGTTCTTCATCGGCAGGTGCCCGCAGGCGAGGAAAACCTGATTGTGGTTACTGGCACCCATGAGCCTATTGTTTCCAGAGAGATTTTTGATGCTGTCCAGAAGTACCGGGCAGAAGTGGCCGAGGAAAGCAAGAAGCACCCGGTTATTCCATATACGCCCAATATTTTCAAGGGGCGGATTTTCTGTGGAGACTGTGGGAGAAGCCTGCACCGGCAGCGCCAACAATGCAATGGTTCATATCGCTTCCACTGCCTGACCCCTACCAGGGTACATAAAGATAAATGCGCTGGTGTTTCCATCAGCGAAACCGAGCTGATCGCAACGGTGCTGGACATTCTTAAAAGGGAATTAGCCGCCGTTCTGGGGGATTATGCGCTGCTTCTGAACGACAACATTCAAAAACAGGAAAAAGAGGCTGCCACCCGTGAGAAAATCAACCGGGCAAAGTTACAGCTTAACCAAAATCGTGAGTTTTTGCAAACTCTTTATGAAAGTCTGATGAACGGAGCGATTGACAGCGAAGAATATTTCGTTTTGAAAGCGACTTACGAAGAACAGATGCAGGCGGCCCAAAAAGAGCTTTCCTTTTATGAAAACCAGTCTGCCGTCCGTCAGAAACAGACCGAAAAGTGCAAGGACCTGGAAAAAGACGAGCAGGAACTTTTGGCCGGAGGCTCCCTGACTGCCGCTCTCATTGAGCGTTTGATTGAGCGGATCACGGTCTACCCGAATAAACAGGTAGATGTAAAATTTACATTCCGTACGGAATTTGAGGCGTTTAAGGAGGCGGCGGCAGAATGAAAAAGTATATGATTGCTCTTTATATCCGTCTTTCTTTGGAGGACGCCAAAACAGATAGTATGAGTATTTCCAGCCAGCGAAGCATCCTTCGGGAATATGCCTCTGAACTGCCTGAATATACCAATGCGGAACTTATGGAGTTTGTAGATAACGGGTACAGCGGGGCAAACTTCGAGCGCCCTGCTGTGCAGGAATTACTTGACCTGGTACGGGCCAATCGGATTGACTGTATCATGGTAAAAGATTTTTCCCGGTTTGGTCGCAACAGTTTGGAAACCGGCTACTTTATCGAGCGGGTATTTCCGTTGTTCCATACCCGCTTTATTTCTGTCAATGATGATTTTGACACCCAAAAGTTAAAAGGTGATACCGGAGGTATGGAAGTTGCCTTCAAGTATTTAATCAGTGAGTATTACAGCCGTGATATGTCGGTAAAGACCAAAACGGCCAAATACCTGAAATTCCAGCGTGGCGAATACCAAAGTAAAATCTGCCCTTACGGTTATCGTAAAGGGGAAAACGGACGGATGGTGCCGGACCCGGAGACTTCCGAAGTAGTCCAGAAAATTTTTGAATATGCCGTAAATGGCATGAACGCAGCCGATATTGCACGGGAGCTTTCCCGTCAGCAGATTCCCACGCCCGGAGAACATAAGGCCCGAAAAGGAATTAAGACACACGATGTTTCAAGAACTCACGGAATGTGGTGCAATTCTACGGTGCTTCGGATTCTTGCTGACGAACGATATATGGGCACTTATGTGATTGGCAAAAGAGAGGTTACGGAAATTGGCGGCCACAAGATGCGGAGCAAAGCGGAAAGCGACTGGATCAAAATACCGGACCATCATATACCGCTGGTAAATGAGAAAATCTTTTCAAAGGCCAATGCCTCTATTCAGCGTTTTAAGATTCCAAACAGGAAAAAGCACAACTATCTCCTGCGTGGGAAGGTTATCTGCGGATGCTGTAAACATGCTCTGCACCTGGCAAACGGGACATCTTACCGGTGCCGCTTTTCCAGCACGATTCCTTCACTGGACTGCTATAATATTCATATCCGAGAAAAAGAACTGAACCAGCTTGTTTATGAATTACTGTGCAAACAGTTCCAGGTAGCATTTGGCGTTGACAGCTTAGCGGATCTCTGTAAGGTAGATACCGTTGCTTTACGTCAAGCTGACTTTGACCGGCAGATTTTTGAACTGCAGGAAGAAAAGCGGAAGCTGTATGAATCGCTTGTTTCCGGGGGGATTCCGCTCCCGAAATACAAGGAGCAAAAAGAGCAGATCAGTGAAAGGCTGTTGGAAGTGCAGAATACCAAAGCGGTTATCATGGCCCGTCTTGAAGCCGAACAGGAAGAACGGCACCACCAGCGCCAGCAGATGGATATTTCCCGGATGCTGACGGAAAGCGATGGGCTGACTTCGGAATTGGTTGATCTTCTGATTGATAAGATTTATGTTTACCCTGATAAACGGGTGGATGTTGAATTTAAGATAAGGGAAAGTTTGGCAGCTCACAAATGAGGGAAAGGGATTGATTATGCGGATTGCGTTTTATTACAGAAAAGGCAGCACAATTTTTGGCTGTATGCTGCCGGAAGAAAAGGAACGACTTCATGCTTTTTTTGCCGCCGAACAGAAACGGGAGGCGGCAAAATCCCTATCAAGAAAGCTGGATCATGGGGACAAGAAAAAATAAATATTTTTTTGTCGTGGGCTTGACATAAGGGTGCCGCAAATCATGCATAGAAATTCTAGGAAGTGCATTTCGTTCACATATCCGTTTCAGCCCCTCATTACAGGTTCCATCGCTTTTGATATGCCCTTTTTTTCCAATGCAAATATATTCTTTCCATTCCTGCTCATCTTTACCAAGCTTTTCAAACAACTGCATATTCTCCTTTTTTCGAATTTCCAATTCGTGAAAAATAATATTATGAATACGCAAAGTTCGATAACTACATAAAGATTTCGGTGGTTTTACCAATTGCTTGGAATTAATGATTTTAAAAGTAGAATGATTTTTTACAGTTATTTCGTAATCTCTAGTAATCTGACGCTCTATTTTGACTGTTTGAGTTTTCGGATCAAAATCAGAATATTTCAATCCGTAAATTTCACCTTTTCGCAATCCAGCAAATAAAGCAAGTAAGATTTCTAAATAGATAGAATGGTACTCATAAGCTGCCTGAAGTAATATTTTTATTTGTTCTTTAGAGTATACAATCATTGCTGGCACATCCCAATAATATTTTTTCATGTTTTTCAATGGATCATTAGAAATAAGACCATCATCCATAGCATCCTTTAAGGATACATTGAGTACTTTATTTATTATAGGACCTGCACTTTTGCAATAATCTTTACAACTGTTCAAAAGTTCATTTAAATAATCAGAAGATACCATACCAATTAAAATGTCTTTTGGAGCCATTGGAAAAATAATATTGTAAATTGTCCAAGAATAAACTATCTTCAGCTGACTGTCAGAATTTGGAAGGTAAATTTTTTGATACCAGTAATCAAGATATTCAAAAAAAGTATACCGCATATTTGTCAAACTTTTTACTCTTACTATTTGATCTTGATATCGTTTACTTTCTTGCTCCTGGGCCTGTTTCGCTTTCTCAACAGAAGAAAAACCTGTTTTTTTCTCATATTCAATTGTATAATTGTTGCGATTTACCGTTTTGGTTATAAAATTCCATGTACCATTTTCATAAAATACAGCTCCTTTATTGTTTATAATTGATTTTTCCATATAAACTACCTCCTATTCAGCAGGTGCTTATATGCATCGTTTACCATATAATCACCGTAACATAATTGATTTATGTGTGTCAATATATACGAAAAGAATTCTAATAGGCTTAGTTGCACTCATCTAGCCAACGGTCAAAAGATGCTTTGGGAATACGATAAATGTTTCCTATCTTAATAACTTTAAAAGGCTTCTGTTCGTGATATACTTCTTGTATAAATGCATAAGCTTTCGTTCTACCGATATTCAAAATTTCTTGAATATCTTCTACTTCATATACGCGTTTTTCTTTATACTTTGTATTGATATACTCACCTCCAAATAATTTAGTAAAATACTGTAAAAGTTCAATTTGTACATACGCATCAATCCTCTATAAACTTGCTTTTTTTGAATTGTTTTTGTCTTATCATATGGTTAATACGGTGAAAATAAACATACCTATAAATAAAGGAGTGGTTAAGAATAATAGTAAAAAATCAATTACCATTAAAAACAGCATAACCTTATCCATCGAATCCATAAAATTCCTCCTTCCTCAGACTGCACATGAATAATCCTATATGAGATTATTGGTTTTATTTTCTTATCAAAAAGAAGTCTTTTTTATAGATTTTCTGTATTAATTTTTTATCATTTTAAATTTTTAAGCTGGCAGAGCAGGCTCACACCTGCTTCTGCCAAACTAATCATCTCTGCAGAGTGGTCAAATTTTGAACTACTCTTGAAAAATATTCCAATTGATGTTCCATACCACCAAATTCCGGCCAGTCATAATAAGCGGCTTTTCCTTCCCCTTCGTCAAGCCGCTCTTTTGCAACGACCTTCTCCAGTAACTTTGCAATCTTACAACTATTAGGATAACTGTTTCTTTTCTCCGTATTTTTTCTGTAGAGAGCCATATAGCCCATCTTACAGGATGTGCTCAAATTTCCAATATAAATAGCCTCAAAACTGCTGTCACTGACAATCGTGATGACATTGTTTCTGTATCCAAGCTGGATTTCCTTACAAATTTTGTCATATGCAATTTCTTTTCCAGCCCTGCATATATCCCTTGCAAGAATTTTTAACTGTTTTTTCAATATGTATTCCTCCTGCCTAAGCAGCGATCAATTCTTCCTCTCTGACTTCCATCAAATCTTCTTCCAAAAGATCTGCAAGCAACTTGCCATTAAAATTACCATGAATCTTAATCTGTTTTTCTCGAAGCTCATCAATCTCCTTTGCCCGGAGTTGGCGGCTCTGTTTTGCAAGTTCTCTGTCTTCTAAGGATATTTTTTTCTGCAGCTGAACCTGCCATTTTTTTAGAAATTTTATTGCTAATTCAATGTCTTCCTCCTGCCGGTTATACCTTGTCCGTTTTTGACGTACTGTTCCATCTGGTTCAATCTCGAGTGTATAATATGGCTTCTTTGGCTGCTCTTTTCTCCGCAAAAACAAAATATAAGATTCCCGCTTATGCATCCGTTCAAAATATTTTTCCACTTGATGGATACAGTGCCTTAATTCATTTCCTTCAATCAAAATATCCTCTACTCTTTCCGGAGCAATAATTTGATAGTCCTTGTTAGAATACTCATATTTTTTCAATTCCTCACAAACCTGCGAAAGAAGAGGATATTTTTCTTCCAGTTCTTCAGCCTGTTTTACCATATCCACATTTCCTAAGCGTTCCAACAGTTCATCGTGCCTGCGTACCAATTCACGTGCCCGAAAGACAATCGGATCTGTCACATCCATACCAAAACGTTTTGCCATAATAAGATAATCATGCCATGTAATGAGCAGATCCTTGATACTTTCCCCTGTTTCCAGGGATTGTCGCTCCAGATAATTTTTGATCTGCTGCGGACTCATACGGTCACTGATAAATGTAAGATCTGTCGGCTGAATATTCTTTTTCTGCATCCACATAAGCACTTCATCCGAAATAACTCGGTTCTGTTCTTTCTCAAGACGAAGCCATTGCAGATAAATCGACCCTCCATTCTGTTTCCGCAGCCGTTCCAGACGGAAACGGTCAATCAGAAGCGCTTTTCCGAGTTCCTTTGCCGGCCTATATGACACGGTTCTTTCTTGAACCACCATTTCTTCTGCGATGCAAAATAACTCCGCCTTAACTATCTGCTCAAGAATTGGCTGTTCACAAAGCTCTGACAGATATGCACAGGGATTCATACAGTCATTCTTCCGTATGTATTCCGGAAGTCCCGTTTTTCTCAAAACGGTTTTATTCAACTGTGACAGATTTCGGGTAAACACTTTGCCTCTTTTGAAAAAAACATACTCTGGATAACCAGCACCACAAAACATACGTAATTCACCTTGAATCCACCGCCTATTTCCTTCTGTGCGGTCATAACCATAATAAAATTCTTCTCCATTGTGTTCTTTCGTATATACAAACCGTCTTCTCTCATGCCAGCAGATCATCGGCTTTTGATAGGATGTCATACTCACCATCATGCGAACCGTAAATTCCCGCACTACAATGCCATCATTACATCTCTGAATTAAATAAGCGCTGTCTTCCTCTGTGATTAGTTTTTTCAATCGGCCCACAGATTTATATTGAATATCGGTTCCGCAGCAGCTGCATCTGCCTTTTTGATTATGCTTTGGACGAATCACTGGAACCTCTTTTTCACACCAGGTACAATATCCCTTATCCGCCCCTTTTCTGGTGTATTCATAAAAAATGAAATGTTTTCTGAGTCCCGTCTTTTTTATCCAATGCTCAAAACTTTTTGGGATTTTGGGTACTCCCCGCATCACTGCGTCCCATTGATCTGTCAGCTTCTTATGCTTTTTTAAAATATTTCTTCTTCGAACACCTTGTTGGAATGTTTGGATTGCCTCATATGGATGTAAGTTCATCCCCAAATATTCCTGTATGCACTTTGTACTAGCTTCATTACAATACGCTTTACAAGTTCCACCCCAAATGAAATCAAGATGGTACAGCATGGCATCTGTCCATTTTTGCTGGATAACATGGTATCCGGTAAAGGTGTCTCTCTTTTTGTCTGCAAATAAAGTGTAAATCGGATTTTTTCCACCTAATGTCAAATACTCCGGAAGGAACATAGAAACTTTCAATATTTCTTCTTCTACTTCCGCAACTAAATATAATTCATGGTGATACCGGTACCGCATATGGTTCCCGAACCCTATCTCCTCTGGTTTATCCTCTTTCGCCATCTGTATGATATCTTGTGTTGCCGTTGGCTTAGTCAATGCGGATAATTCTTTTTTCTTCACTTAATTTTCCTCCATTTCAAGCGGCTGTTTCGTTGTTCTTTCCTGAAAACTGATAACCAGATTCAGACCGTATGATAATCGGAATAAGAACTTCCTGCACCTCAAACCAATCCAAAAGGTTTCTCAAAATACCCTTTAGAATTATCTGATCTTTATCATCCACTGGCAGCTCGCAATGAAATTTTTCTTCTACCAAAGTAAAAATCTCTGTTTCAGACATAGACTGACCTTCTGCGTTCTTCAGGCATTCCAGAATGTAATCCTCCATCTGTTTTTTTCGTGCTCTTAAATAAAGAAGATATTCGGTTGTTGTCATCATAATGTTTTCCATTCAGTTCCTCCTTTTTCATCAAAATAGAAAGGCGCCCCCCATCACGGTTATCCATGATGGCTGCGCCTTTCTTTCTTGTGCGCCTGGCGGCGCACGTTTCTAACGGGTGCAAGTCCCGAATTCGCCCGGTAGTGGGAAGGATATAGCCGAAGGCAAGGGTGTCCATCGTGAGATGGAATCTGAAGGAAGCCAGATGTGGGAAACTTACTAACCCACGGGCAAACCTCTGGTCTGACGGACAGAAATCGCATATAAGGCTGTACATGAGGGTAAGTCTGCAAGACAAGATGAAGCCCGATAACTACACGGAATCATGTGCAGTAAATGCGGCAGATGGATGGAGGGAAAGAAACGTGTGGTACCCAGGGAGGTCTGTACGGAACGCTCTGAAAAGAGTAACCGTTATCGGAAGGTAACGCTGAACGTACAGAAGTCAGCAGAGGCCATAGTAGTTGATTTTTTTTCAGCGAAGGGCTGAATCAATAGGAGTCTTTCGTACGACTGGGAAAGGAGGAATGGGCAGAATGGGTACAGAAAACAGAGAAAGCTGCTCACAAAGAGATAGCGCGGAACGCAAAGGGTATGTGAGAGCGCACCGCTCATTCAACCGGATATGGAAGGAAAGGGACAGTGCAGAGCCAGATATCCTAAGTAAGATACTGAATAAGGATAACCTGAACAGAGCTTACAAAAGAGTGAAGGCGAACAAGGGAGCGCCAGGAGTTGATGGGATGACTATTGAAGCGGCGTTACCATGGTTGAGGGAGAATAATCACGAACTGGTAGAAAGAATCAGGAAGGGGAAATATAGCCCTTCCCCAGTCAGGAGAGTGGAGATCCCGAAGCCGGATGGAGGGACAAGAAAGCTAGGAATCCCTACTGTCATAGACCGCATCATCCAACAGGCCATGGCACAGCAGCTGATGCCAATCTATGAACCTCTGTTCTCGAAGGACAGTTATGGCTATCGTCCGGGTCGAGGGGCAAAAGACGCTGTCAGGAGGATAAAAGAGTACATCGAGCAGGGATATACGAGGGCAGTCGTCCTCGACCTGTCGAGATACTTTGATACGCTGAACCATACGATACTGCTGAACCAGTTGAGGAAACAGGTAAAAGATGAAAGAGTGGTACAGATGGTAAAGCGATATCTGAAGAGCGGAGTGATGGAAAACGGTGTTGTAACAGAGACGGAGGAAGGCTCCCCGCAAGGAGGAAATCTATCTCCACTCTTAGCAAACGTGTATCTGAATGAATTCGACTGGGAGTTTCACAGGCGGGGTGTGCCATGCATCCGCTACGCAGACGATATCGTACTGCTGGCGAAAAGCGAACGGGCCGCAGAGCGACTGCTGGAATCCAGCACGAAATATCTGGAGGAAACGTTGAAACTGAGAGTGAACCGGGAAAAGAGCCGGACAGTCAGTGTATTCGCAATCCGAAATTTTAAGTTCCTTGGCTTCTGTTTTGGGAAGAACGGAAAAGGAATCTATATCCGAGTCCATGGAAAGTCATGGGAGAAAGCCAAGGATGAACTGCGCAGGCTCACTTCCCGGAGCAAGTGCGGAAGTGTCGTCCGAACTATGGAAAAGGTAAAAGTCTACATGAGAGGATGGCTAAACTATTATGGGATAGCGGATATGAAGAACAATATCGAAAGCGTGAACGGATGGCTGTACCGCCGGATACGGATGTGTATCTGGAAACAGTGGAAACTGCCAAAGACCAGGAGGAGAAAGCTGATAGGACTGGGGTTATCAGAGTGGGCAGCATGCGAAGGAGCATACAGCAGAAAATCCTACTGGAGGATGTCTAACACGGGTGTGGTCAAAAGAGCATTAACAAAAGAAAGACTGATAAACTGGGGCTTCTATGATTTAGCCACAGCCTATCAGTCTCTGCACATCAACTATTGAAACCGCCGTGTACCGAACGGTACGCACGGTGGTGTGAGAGGACGGCGGCTAATCACCGCCTCCTACTCGATTTTGCTGCTAAGCATCTTTTGTGACCTGTTTCCAGATTTCCAATGCCCGTGAGAGCCCCGGCATAGTGGTTTCTTCCATAGCCTGGATCAGTTCCTCTTCAAATTGCTGCATGAGCGTGTATTGATTCCTAACAACATTCCGCAAACGGAATATTTCTCTCTGGCAGCATTCCACACGTTCTTCATCCGTCATCTTACCCCTCCTTTCTTTTGGTACAACGCAAAAAGGCACCAAAAACCATACGAACATGATTTTTGATGCCATTGTATGTTTCATTCAGTTTCTGCTGAATCAAAGTTTACTTCCGGAAAATACCGGAACAAAAACGCTGTATCATGGATGTCCCATGCAAAATACTTACACTTAAACCGTATCACAGGATGACCCATTCGTCAATGATTTACTTTCAAATTATTCCGGTTTTACGATCTTTCCTTCTTCAAAGTAACGATCGGCAATGTAGCCTGCTGATTCTGCCCAAAGTGTATTTTCGGTATTCTGCAGCGCCTTATACGTTTTCGAGTGATAAAATGCATACGCAGCATCCGGAAAATTCATCTCATATTTTTCCATGATGATGTCAATAACATCTCGGATCTGAATACATATATTCATCGTAATGTCTTTCCCATTAAAAAAATATTTTCCCTCCATCTTATCAACCTCCTACTACAATATATTTCAAATAATATTCCTAACATCCAGCTAGGATGTTATCCATCTTATTGCTTAAGCTGTTAGAATGATAAGAGCAATTGGTATAGCGGAAACCTCCTTGGGCCTCGCGCCCGTACACAAGTCTGCTAACCAGCTCTTCATTCGCAGCGTTCGTTTTATGCAGGTTGAGCCGCCTTCAGAGTGCGTTCGTGTCACACCCCAGTAGATTGAATGGGCAATGAGTAAAACTGGTACTGACCAATTGCAATCTTAAGTAAGGAGTGACATTTTTATGAACATGAACGCAGTAGGGATTGATGTCTCCAAGAGGAAAAGTACAGTGGCAATTCTCCGCCCCGGTGGAAAGGTTGTTGTAAAGCCCTTTGATGTACCACATCTGTCTGCTGATTTCCAATCGCTTAAGAAGCTTATCATGGATCTGGATGGTGAAACACGCATTGTTATGGAATGCACCGGCCGCTACTATGAACCGGTAGCCCGTGAACTATCCCAGGCCGGTTTCTTTGTTAGTGCTGTGAATCCTCAGATTATCCATGAGTTTCAAGGGCAGGGCAATCCTCTACGTAAAATCAAGACCGATAAGGCGGATTCTGTAAAAATCGCACGCTACACTCTTGACAGTTGGGCAAATCTGAAACAGTATAATCTTATGGATGAATTACGTTCTCAACTCAAAACCATGAACCGCCAGTTTGATTTCTATATGAAACACAAAACTGCCATGAAGAATAACTTGATCGGTCTCATCGATCAGACATATCCCGGTGCCAACACCTATTTCGACAGTCCTGCCCGTGAAGACGGCAGCCAAAAATGGGTAGATTTCATTGACACTCACTGGCATGTGGATTGTGTCCGCAAGATGTCTCTGAGCGCTTTTACAAACCACTATCAGAAGTGGTGCAGCTGCAGAAAGTACAACTTCAGCAAATCAAAAGCCGAAGAAATCTATGGGAAAGCAAAGGAACTCATTTCAATGTTCTTTAAACTTTAGCTTGACTTTTTATTTGCAGGCTTGGATATTTCTAATTATACCAGAATCTCTCTTTCCATCCAACCAAAAATCTACAAATCCATCCATTCGGCTAATGATAACTGCTGTCCATACGCAGCATGTTCCTGCTCCAGTTTAAAGAGCTTTTCCGGACTCATTTTCTTTTGTACCAGACGCTTTTCTTCCTCCCTTAAAGCATCATATCCCTGCTGCCGGATTTTTTATATCTCTGCGGCAGGCTCGGATATTTTTAATAGCAATCTCCAGATCTGGATCATACTGCTTCTGTATGGAATATCCATTCCACCACTCCCGACGATAAATCTCTGGCTCACAGTAAGGAAGCGCTTTCTGACAAATTTTCAGGGAAACCGGACGTTTTAAAAAGCGTTTTCCTTTATAAATAGCCACTATCGGCTGTCCATCGAACATACTTCCATCCTTCCGTCTGGTCGAAACCATGACATCATAGTAAATGTTCCCTTTGCCGGAAATCAGACTATACCCATGAACCGGACAATACGCAAACGTACAGGACAGGGCACACCGTATTGGATCATACCGGAAATCCCACTCTCTTTTTACAGTATCATAAAACATATGGGCAGAACAGACTGCTTTGTTCATTTCCAGATATGCCACATATTTTGCCTGTTTTTCCTGCTCCTCTTCCTTTAATATCCGTTCCAAACTGTTATCATACACATAATTTTCTGACATATGGCAAGCACAGAAGCAAAACTGTGTCAGATCATCTGCCAACAGCGGGTGGTTCTGTTTACAGCCGGTTTTCCGAAAAGGACATCGGATTACCGGGTTATCATTTTCAGCACACCACTCTATCCCCATGTAGGACATATGGCGGATACAGTTTTCAAATTTTACGGATAAACCGCAGTCTGTCCGATAGTTCCTTTTTACCAGATAGTCCGTGCGAAATTCAAAACCACCATAAATATTATCAAGCTTTTCCTTTCCATAAGATCCTTCCGGTATTTTTACATATTTCGGATAATTGGTATCTGTGTATCCAGCAAGCTGAAGCATTTCCGTCAATGTATTTTGTTCCATCTCCTTTTGATCCTTCCTTTTTAATAGAGAGAGCAGAATCCCCTGCTCTCTCCACGTTTATGCTGCTTCTTCTATTTCCATAAGATCTGCTTCCAAAATATCTGCCAGTAATTCACCATGATATATGTCCTGATGGATTGCCACTTGATCTTCTCGCAGTTTTTTAATTTCCTGCATTCTAAGCAGCCGACTCTTTCCAGCCAACACATGGTCCGTCTGTTCCAGCCGTTTTCGAATTACATGCTGCCATTGTTTCAAGAAAATACTTGCTTTTTCCAGATCTTTATTCTGCCGGTCATATTCGGTCCGCTTCTGCCGTATAGTTCCTCCCGGTTCCACTTCGAGCGTATAATAAGGCGTTTCTAAATCATTTGTCTTTCTCAAAAACAGAAGAAAAGATTCTTTTTTTACAATCCGTTCAAAGTAAGTATCGGTTTTATTGATGCAATGGTGCAGTGTATTTCCTTCTTGTATGATATCCGTTACATCATCTGGTGCTATTACTGCATAAGTATCATCCCGGTATTCATATTTTTCTTTCAGGGTTTTTAATACATCGTTCAATTCTGGAAAACGTTTCAGAATTTCCTGCGCATCTTGTTTATTCTTTTTTTCTTCTATCAACAAAACCAGATCATTATGGCGTTTTTCCAGATTACCCGTCCGATATATGATCGCATCCTTGGTATTCATCCCGCAGACCTTTGCCATTTGCAGATAATCCTTCCACACGCTTAATATTTCCTTATACGATTTTCCTGCCATAAGATTTTTCTGTCGGCAAAGATAATGTTTGACCTGTATCAGGGACATACGATCTTGAATAAAGGACAGATGCTCCGGCTGAATCTTATTTTTCATGAACCAGGAACGGATTTCTTCTGCAAGATCCTTTCCTTGCGCATGTTCAAACTGAAGCCATTCCAGATATGCGGAGCCTCCGTTTTGTATTCTCAGCTGTTTTAACTGATCTCTTCGGATGCCAAGGCTTTTATGCAGTTCTCCTTTATCTTCCAGAGAAAGGACAGCCCAGTTTATCAAATACTCTTGATAAAGGGACAAAAGTCCTGCTTTTCTGATTTTTTCCAGTATCGGGTATCGCTGCACTGCCGTAAGATATGCTTCCGGAGCAAATTCCATGCCGGTTTCTGCGGCTATTCTTATTCCCGTATGTTTTAGCGGCCCTGCCTCCAATGCAGGAAGCGTGCGCCTGTACACCCGGCCTTGAGCGCTATAATGATACGGATTGTGGTAGTAGTATTCTGTCCCTGTACCCGATAATCTTGCAGGTATCCAGTGCATTTTTTTATCCTTGTATTCCTCATAAGAATATGCTTTCATTGTTCCATCTCGTTCGATCAGAATCCGTCTTTCTTCCCAAAAATGCAGCCTTGGTTTTTCCCATTTTTTCGGGTCAAAAACCGCAAATCCACGGAACTGTCTGGATACCACCTTATTCTCCATTTTTTGCAGCAGATGTGCGTCATAACTTTCAGTTACTATGCGGGGACATTTCCCCACTGATTTATAGCTTATGATTGCGCCGCATTTCTTACAGGTTCCACTGCCATTGTATTTTGGGTGATCCAAGGTCTGTATTTTTCCACAGCGGCTGCAGATACCGGTTGTAATACCATTTTCCCTGTATTCATACAATACATAGTGGTCATCAATCACATGGCGTAACAACCAGCGCTCCCAGTCTTTTGGAACCGAATGGATTTTTTTCAAAAACAGCATCCCATTTTCTTGCCCTGCGTTCATAGCCTTCCATTCTTGTAGTTTCCCGGCAGACTTGCTGCCACCTGTACAATCTTTGTATGGAATCAATTTCAAGATAGTGCAACAGACATTCTTTTTCTTTCTGCTCTATCATCATATCTTCTATATAGAAATCGCATATTCCCAGCAGGTTATCAAGTCTTGCACCGGACCACTGCTGTATGGCTGGAGTATAAGTGATAAAATCCCTTTTATCTTTATCAAAAAAGACCCGGTAATGTGGAGCAGCATTTTCCTGCACCGCTTGCTTTTGCAGATACACTTCCAGATATAAGATTTCGTCTTTTATGGCTGTACGAAGAAATCCATAGTTTTTTTCGGAGGATGCTTCCTGTACCCCTGGCTGTCCTTCCTGCACCTTTTTCATTCTTTCCGTCAGCCCCAGAACCGGAAATGTTAACAGCATTCTCTTTTTCATAAGACTATCGGACTCCTTTCCTCTCCATATACGTCATACCAGACATCTTCCCGGTATTGCTCACCGTCTATGACAAACAGCCCTGCGTCCTGAATTTCTGAATTATTCTGTTTTTCTTTTGCAATGGCAAGAATATCTCCTTTCTTTCCGGAAGCCAGAGGGGATTTCCCTCTGACTATTACAAATCCATTTCCAGCAGTTCCCTTTTCCTTTATTACATAAGAATTCCAGGTTCGTTTCGGGTGACGTGCCATATACGCAAGTCCATGCAGCAGCAGTTCTTTTATGGATAACTCTTTTAGAAGCCGCATATGGGTACAGGCGATCTTACTGTCCCACCCATCTTCGTCCAAATCCCCCTCTGCCTGAACCAGATAATAAACTGAATTTTTCCAGTCCCTGTAATAGCACAGGCAATCCAGAGGATCTTCTGCACAATGGAAACCGTTTGCCCTGCAGTTCGCCAGTTCCGTTACATTGACCTTGTCCGGAAAAAACTGGTATCCCAGACAAGTCAAATCCTTATTTAACCCTTTGTAGGCCAACATCCTGCTCTTCCTCCTTCCCGTTTTACTGCATATCAAACAACGACAGCTGCCCGAAATCCTCTTTTTTCTTCGTCTCCTGTTTTACAGCTTTTTCTGGTTTTGCAGAAGATGTCTCTTTTTTTTCTGTCTGTTTGGCTTTCCCCCTACCGGATTTTGATACTGCGGTTTTCTTTCCAGAAAGACCCGGTTCCTTTCTCTGCCACTCAGAGAGGATTTTCTCTCTTTCTTTTGTTTTTTTCTCCTCTGCCTTGTCTTCATCAGCATTCTTGTAATATTCCAGTACCCAGGGGAACACTTCACGCTCGGAAAGGGCAAGTCCTGTATTTTCCGTAAGCCTCTCTGCTCCCTTTGCTTGCGCTTGTGCCAAGGCAACCTCATAGGCTTTTCCGGTTACATAATCCAGACAATGCTGAAGAGATTTGTGTTTTTTCAAGACCTGACTATGCAGGTTCTCATCCTCTCTGCAAAGGGAACTTACATATTCCCCAATTACTCCGGCAAAGCTTCGGTCATCCAGAAGGAGCATTTCTTCCCACAGCTTCTCAGTTGCTGTCTCAAAATATCGATCCGTTATCGGAACATCTGCCAGACGGTACCGCTTTCCCTGTATAAAATCCATTGCCTGCTGATAGGGTACGGCCCATTCCTTTGCCAGTTTTTTTACGCCATCTATATCCCCTATTCCACGCAGATGCAGGGCAGCTACATTTAATTCTGAAATAGTGCTGATCATCTTTTCTAACATAAAATCCTCCTTTACCAAAACAGGAGGGGGAATCCCCTCCTGTACACGTTTATGCTGCGTCCATTTCCTGAATGGCAGCCTCCATTTCTTTTTCTACTTCCTTTGCAATCTGGCGGCGTTCATGGTCGTCCTTATCCAGAAGAGTTACCATTTCCAATACCATTCGTCGATACCAGAAATTATTATCTTTTTCTTTGATCATTCTGTTTGCTTCTTCAGACACATTTTCCCAGTCCTTATCTTCCAACTCCCTGCCACGGTATTTCTTATAAAAATCATAAACTTCTTTCATAGTCTGCGGGATCTGGAGTTTTACGGCTTCATCCATGTTAGAAAACAGTCCCATAAGCACTGGATGGTTCTTGTATTTTTCCAACAGCTGCCGGATTCCCAGCTCGCTTTTTCCAATATACAGATTTCTGAAATCATTAAAAATACCTGCTATTTCTTTTTGATCTACCATTCGTTTCCTCCTTATCTTTAAGATGCCAAATCAAAAATACTCATTTGACCTTCAATCTGGCCATCTGCCTCCGGCTCTTGTTCAGCCTTTCGCTGTATTTTTTGTGCTTTTGATTTTTGACAGCTTCTGCTTCGACCAGATAGCATGCAGCCTTTGACCCGTACAGCTGTTTCCGATAGCAGCTGTTCAAGCCGTTCCTCTGAACCAAATTCACGCATCACTACAAGATCATCCTGTTTGATGGCACGCGCCAGGTTTCGAATTTTTCCCAGTGCTACGGCTATCTGTGTTTTTCTCTGTTGAGATTCATTTAAGCAGCCTTCTACTTCACATAGATACTGATAATCTGGATTTTTGGTGTAGACCTTCAGACTGTCATTTGCCTGTTGCCGTATCTGATCAGCTTTTGCCATATAATCATCCGGCTGTATCTTAGGAATGGATACCAGAATATCATACTTCTTTAACTCTGCCTGCGTCTGCATCAACTTCAACCGGATATGGTTAAGCGTCACACCATCCGCCCACATCTTGGTTGGATCTCCATACTGACAAACCCGGTTCCATCGTTCCAGCTGCCGGTCATATACATTCATCCACCTTTGTTTCTCATTCTCTTTTATTTTCCCATCTTTCACACTCCCTGCTTCCTGCGGCAAGTTGAGACTTAACTGCCCCGATACCTGCTGCTCTTTTTTTACCGTTCCGTAAAGCCACCATTGATAGACTTCCTCTGCATTTTTCCAACTCGTTTCCTGAATCGGTTTTGGCGGGCGTTCCTGCAGCATCCGGGCAAATGCTCTCATATATGCTTCTTTAAATTTAGGATACCTTGCAAATTCTTTTTCCCGCTTTCTTCTGGATACCAAAGGGCAGCCAATGCAGCCGATTCTTGAAAATCCCAGATCATACAGCTCGCAATAGCGGTGAACATATCGGTGGATAAATACCCATACTTCCTCATCTGTCCAGTCAATGATCGGATTTAGAAACCGCTTTCCTTTTATCTGGCAGTTTTCGATCAGCCTGCGCTTTTCATCATTGTCACTGTTTAAAAAAAGGTCTCCATGCCATCTATTTCTACCAGCTTACGGTTTTTCCGTTTCCGGCTTTCTTCCCAGCGGACACCGGTGAGTACAAATTTCCCTGCGCCGCCCCGTTCTTTTAAATCAGAACAGCAATATCGTACCATCCTTGTAGGGGGAAACCCCTTTTTCACAATCAGATCCCACATAGTTGTCTCCGGCTTGTCCATATATACATCCGGGTATTCTTTGCGGATAAAATAGAAAAGCTCCGGCGGATCCACCGTCGTAATATGATAATGAGCCGTAAACTTTGCCCCTGCCATAACTGCCAGCTGATAAATCACCTGACTGTCTTTTCCGCCGCTGAATGCTAAGTAATAGCCTTCCGAACTCATTGCAAGTGCAGCTGCCTCAAACATTTTTAAATAACTGACTGCATGTGCTATTTTCTCTTCTAACCGGAATAAACACATTTGCTCCATTTCTTCCCCGTCCTTTGCAGTTGATTTTGCTGTTGGACGGAAAAGCCATGCTTTGCGGTGTGTCTTTTTACGCTGCCTGACCGACTCCTTTTATCAAAATCCTTACGCGCAATCGCAGGATTTCTAAGCAGCAACCTGGGTATTTACCCAGGTTGGGAAGAAAGAAAGCATGTTTATAATCCAATTCTAAGAGCTGCATATGCCACTGGGCGAATTTCCAGAATCTCTGCGTTGAAAATTGCCCGGTATGGTTTTTCTTTGTTCATGTTTTCTATCCAGTCACGAAATGCCATCTCAATTTCAAACCCTACTTCCTCATATTCCTGTTTCAGAAACATATATTTATATACCACCCGATAGTTTTCCCGTTTCGTAAAATACGAATATTTCACTTCATAAACCGGAATCCGGACGATGGAATTTAAAAACTGGGATGGATGTAGGTTTTGAAAAAACTGCGGTATTCCTTCGTGGCGGGTCTGGTCTGATACTCACCAATTTCATCAAAAAAAGCCTCTTCTGCAAATTTGTGAAGGTGCATCTGCATCCTCCTCTCCTTTTTCTCTGTATTCTCTTGCCCTTCGCCGGACTGTGGAAGGAAAGCATAAAAAAGCATCTGCCACCGCATCTACACTATATCCCTGGTTTAGAAGCTGTGCCATAACTTTTCCTTTTTCATTCTGATCCAGCTTGTCAAACCCTTCCCTATGTATTTTCTTTTTCATGATTTTCTGACATAAGGGATGGTCTGGACCATACTGATACATTTTTCTTGCCTCATCCGCATTCAGGTCACATAAAATCGCAATGATCAGACAACAGTACCCTGCGTATTCTTCGTCTCTCATTTCACCACCACCCTACCGATAGATCAGATAATACCTGCCGTGACTGTCTTTTTGAAAGGATGATCTGTGTTCATAAATGCAGCCTCTGATCCGCTCCCGATAATGGCGCTTTCCTCTTGCTTTCGGATGGTCTGCAAGTGCTTCATACAATTCTTGAAATGTTGCGTTCCCTCCTTGTTCTTCCATTACCGTACAGATTAACACATACCAGGTCATTGCGTTTGAGTCCTGCTCTAAGACACAAAATGTTCCATGTTTCCGATAAGAAAACGGTATCTGAATACTGTTTTCTTTTTGGAACAACAATAAATGTTCCGTCGTAATAGGAATAAACGGATACCTTCCTGTATATTGCTTTCTGGCAGATTTGCAGTGGAATTGTCCTTTTACAATCCAGGATTTCATTTGACCAATGGTCATAATATCATCCGCAATCGAATGGAAAATTCCATTTTGGCGGATGTCTCCTACAAGCACTGCAAGAAATCCTCCGTTTCGCAGACTCAGGAACATTTTCCTTACGACAAAATTCAATTTTTCAATAAATTCCCAATAAGATTCACAGCGGCTTAAATCATCCGGATGTGCACTTCCCCACATTTCTCCTGAATACCGTATAATGGAATGATAAGGAGGATGTAAGAATACCAGATCCGCTCGATCTTCCACTTCGTCTTTTAACGCATTCCATCCACCCTTTCCCTGTCGCAAATTCGGATTCAGATCATACTGGATACAGGAAAGCCCCATTTTATCAGCTACATCCTTACTGGTTCCAGAACCGCACATCGGATCCAAAAATAAAAAATCCTCTTTTTTTCTCCTCGGAAGACATTCCAAAACAAAGGAAAGTATTTTCTGCACAACCTGCGGCGCACAATTTCCACGCCACATATGGTTTCCGCCCTGTGCCCTTTCTGGAAATGCCATAAAAGATGTCAGATCTTTACCGGCACAGGAAGTCAGTTCCATCGTTCCAAGCGTTTGTACAATTTCTTTCCATCTGAAGCCAAACTCCTGCTTCAATAATTCTTCTGCACGTTTTAACAGCGTGGGTTCCATGGCTTTCTCCTTTCACGTAATACTTTTACTTCCATATCCCGTTTATCCGGTTTCACACATACTGCCACTCCGCTGAAAGAATTCCCAAGTTTTCTGAAGGAACGCTGTTTTCCGGCCAATAGCCTTTTTGCAACTCCAAAAGCCCTTCCTTCACAGGAAGCGATATAGAGCCTGCTTTTCTTATCCAGTTCAAAATCAATTCGCTTTCCCGGACTGATACCTTCATTTACTGCCATCAAAACCTGTAGTTTCATTTTTACCTCCGCTAAAATAATGGATAACTAGTAAGAATCCGAAATCCCCAGTCTGCACTCTTATCTTTTATCAAGACAAGACGGGCTTTTTTCAGGTTTTCCTGCAGCATATCCTCTCCCTTTTTGAAACCATACCCAATGGTTTTTTGAAAGTGTTTTACCAAGGAAAGGCTATCGCTCCAACAGTTCCTTAACCAAAATGAAATTTCATCATCAAAACATTGACGCATCATCTCCTGTGCTACAGTAACCGCAACCTCCATATCCCAAAAAGATGTGGCATAATCAATATCCTCTCTGGTTAAGCGGCACCACAATGCCTGCACCTGAATATCTGAATGCTTTCTTAATGTATGTCCTCCATACAAATCCACCTTGTCCAGATTCGCCCGGATGGAACGAAGCGTATTTTCAACAATTTCTTCTGGGATATCTGCAAATAAATCCACCATGTATACTCCTTTCTGATGAAAACAGATACTGATATCCCGTTCTTGCGGATACCAAAATCTGTTTCATAAAGAAAAGAAGGGATTTTTCTTCCCTTCTCTGTACTTTTTTGCTATCCGCAATATTTTATTTTTTATTCGGATGTATTCTGCCCTCCTTTTTCTTATTTGCATAAGTGCGCCCCAAACCTGTACGATACAGAAATAAAAAAAGACACCAAAAATCCATTCTGATTTTTGATGTCTTACTGTATTTTTAAGGTTTCCCTGAAATTATGCTTCCGGCAAACGCACCGGAACAAAATCCACTGCATAAAACTTATGCACAAAATTATCATCCACCCTCAATTTAGCACAATATCTAGTATGTGTCAATGCTTTAAATCAATACATATAGTTTTCCGTGATGTCATATTATAGAAATATTGAACCGATAAGATATACAACAATTCATTTTCTTATTTTCTTTTAATATTTGAAGACATTGGATTACCAGTGCATTTTTCTCTGCGTTGCAAAAAACATAAAACATTTTATATCATCTCATAAAATATCTGGATCATATGCTATCAATCCATCCTAGGAAACATTTCATTAATCAGAGTAATTTAGCGGAAGCAAAAGGGAAAATACAATCCATCCCTTCTCAATGATCATCAATGGTAAGCTGCGTTCTAACGATTGACTGACACAATATTTTAAGATATACTTGGAAAAGATAATTGAAAATCAAATATTTTATTCAAAGAAGTAGGTTATTTTATGGGATATGGATATTTGTTTTATATTGTTGTTGGTTTTTGTTTCGGAAGTATCCTTTTTGGTCAAATCATACCTTTTCTTCTAAAAAATGTGGATGTAGTTGAAGCATCAGATGATGGAAATCCCGGCACCTTTAATGCCTTTACATACGGTGGCATGGGTTGTGGAATTCTTGTTTTATTACTGGAACTTTTAAAAGGAGCTTTTCCAATTCTGTTGTGTGCATCTCGCATAGGGAGAAACTCCTGGTTGTTTCCATTTGTAATGGCAGCACCTGTATTTGGACACGCACACTCTATTTTTAATAAAGGAAATGGTGGCAAAGGAATTGCTGTTTCTTTTGGTGTTTTACTAGGATTGCTTCCAATTTGGCAACCACTGGTTTTGCTCATTATTTGGTATTTACTCTTTCTTATGGCAATACCTGAAAAATCCAACACAAGAAAAAGCATCTATGCTTTTTTTGCATTCGGAGTTAGTTCTGCATTTATTGTAAAATATAAAACGATTCTATATGGCTGCCTTTTAATTTCCACTATTGTCATTCACAAACATTATTTAAGTGCTATTGAGCAAAATTAATAAAAAAAGTTATAAAAAGCGTAACAAATGGAGGTTCTGATGAGAGCACTGATATTATCCTGTAATACAGGTGGTGGCCACAATTCTGCTGCAAGAGCAATCGCAGAAGAATTTCGTGATCATGGCGATGAGGCTTATGTGTTTGATTATCTCTGTCTCGCAGGCAAAGGAATATCAAAATTAGTTGGTGACGGTTATGTACAGATTGTGAAAAAAACGCCTCTTTTATTTGGGTTGATCTATAAATTAGGAATGATAATCAGTCGGATTACTCGGAAATCACCAGTTTATTATATTAATGGGCGTATGGCAAAATATCTCAGCAATTACTTAAAAGAACATCCAGCAGATGTTCTAATCATGCCACACCTTTATCCTGCTGAAACGATTACTTACATGAAACGAAAAGGGATGGAGTTACCTATAACTATTGCTGTAATGACCGACTATACCTGCATTCCATTCTGGGAAGAAACAGACTGTGATTATTATGTTCTTGCTCATGAAGCTTTACGGAAATCTTGTATAAAAAAAGGAATACCAAATGAAAAAATTCAGACATTCGGAATTCCCGTAGTAAAAAGCTGTCGATTAAAAATTAGCAAAAAAGAAGCTCGTAAAAAATTAGGTTTAAAATTAGATCAGAAATATTTCCTGGTAGCTGGTGGCAGTATGGGCGCTGGAGATTTTACGGAACTGATTCAAAAATTGATTTCCAGTACAAATACAGAGCAAATCCTTGCTATTTGTGGAAATAATCGAAAAGCAGAGCGAAAATTAAAAAAGAAGTTCAAAAAATGCTCTCGCGTAATGGTGTTAGGTTTCACAAAACAAATGCCGCTTTATTTAAGTGCCTGTGATGTCGTATTTACAAAACCAGGAGGATTAACCTCTACAGAAGCGGCTGTCATTGGTGTTCCAATAATTCATACAACTCCCATTCCTGGTTGCGAAACAATCAATCGGCGTTTCTTTATACACACCGGTATGAGTTTGTCTGCACTTACCTTAAAGGGACAAGTTAATAAAGGAATTCGTCTTATCAATGATTTAGAGGTTCAAAAAAAGATGAAAAATTGTCAAGCAAAACAGATTCATGAGGATGCTGTCAAACAATTATACCAATTTGTTTGTTTACAATACAACGCCATAAAAGAACATACTTCTTAATTATTATTCATTCTCATTACATCAACCCATTAAAAAAGTCCAATCAAGAAGTCTATCACCACTAGGAATGATTGCTTGATTGGACTTTTAATTTCTTTACGATTACACTCGTTATTTCAAACGATGTCCTATCTTTTTTTCTAAGCCACTATAATGAATATTCTTGTGCGTTGAAATCGCACTTCCGGAAATTTGGAAATCAGAGTTCCGGTACTCGGAAATCGCCTATTTTGTGCTTGATGACTTATTCATTTCTGTTGGGATATTGGTCAAGACCTTGCCGCATCTGCGGTGCGTAGCAGTCTTTACCAATGTCTCAACAGAAATTATGATTTTGTATGTACAAAGGCGAATCTATAAAGTGATTTCCATATCACCGGACAGCTGATGTAACATTATCCGGAATATTCACTATAAATTTGATACATATTCTTTTAAGACATCATATAAATTCACCGGGTGCTCTAATGTCTGACTATTTAATGTATCTTTCCATTTAGGAATTTCTAATTCATCAAATAGGAGGCACAATAAAGCGCCTGTCTGATATGGCATTTTATCATATAAATAATTAACACTGAAATTCCCAGCTTCGATTTGCCTAAAAACATCTGACATCGGAACGTTAGTCACATTATCAAAATACATAATACCATAATTATATCCAACTATTTTAGATGCTTTAATGGTAAGATATTGCGCTGTTCCTTCTGCTGTTTCGTATGATAGTTCTGATAATACATAAGTTTTATTACTTTCTATACGTTTTGAAACTATATCTACGTATTGTTTTGCAAAAGTGATCAACTTTTCATGACTTTTTTGCGATTGTAATTCTGTATTTATATTATCCAATATTTGATATTCTTTTTTTAGTAATGCCATATCCTTATCATTCAATGTATTTTCTGGACTTTTCACCATTTTCCATTTGTTCTGCATATAATAGTGAAAAGATTCGTGTGCTAAAAAAGGTGCAAAATGCGAACTAGTATTTTGCATTTCAAAAGATTTTTTATTATCATATTTGACATAATATACATTATTTCCAAACACAGAATATTGCTCACCTATCGTATTAAAACTACTTCCTACATCAAAACGTATTTTTAAAATCTGGGGTACAATAGGCACAATACGATAAACTGATTGCAATTTAAATTCTTCCGGCATTGCTATTTTTTGCGAAAACAAATTTCCAGAAAACTTTTTGGGATTTATCAAATAAGTAGCGAAAGAGTCTCTGGACACGGTCAAAATAGGTTTGTCTGCTAAATCAAAGTCCGTCCACAATTTTTCTGTTTTTATCTTTTCATATAACTGATTATATTCGGCTAACATTTTTTGATCTGTCTCGTTGAGCTGTGAATATCGCGTAGCATAGTATTTATTTTTTATAACAATTCCAAACATACACAGCAATAAAATAATTATAATCGTTCCAATAATGATCGCTACTTTTCTTTTTTTTGTCATAGAATCCTCCCCATATCAAATGAATATTGGTTAAAAATATTGTAATCGAACAAAAAAATTGCTTAATACTAAAAATGAAATCAAATTATTCCAAAATTATTATTTTTTATAAAAGCCCGTAATAGCCAAAGTAAATCCAATAGTTGCAAAGAAAACATAAACGATGATCGGTATAGAATAAAAGAATTGTCTATTACATATAAAACAGATAAAAACAACAAGCCAATCCTAATTAACAAAAGCTTACTCTTCATAAGCATCCTTTAGTCAAAATTTTATTTACTTTTTACTGTTCAACAATCCATTTATCCTGTCAATTGGGAATTTGTCTTCTATGTCAACTACTTTAAATAAATTTAATGGAAGTTCTTTTTCTTCAATCAATATAAGATATTCATTAACAGCTCTACGGTCGATCATTATTTTGCCATGTCCAGCCCAATGACGATTACTCTCTTGTTTTTTTAAGCCGGAAATCCAGTATTCATCTCCGCTTTCAATATCTATATAGTTTGAATATTCACCATTACTCTTCTGAAAAGCATGATCATTAAAGTAAATAGTCTTTTTAGTTTTTGAAGTTTTCACATATCCGATCCATGCCGGGCCGTCATCAGAATATCCTGTTTTTAATTCAATGTACATTAGTTTCTTAATCATTTTGTTCCTCCAAAGTCAAGATTTAATTTGTCAGTAATTTTATAGCCTTCAAAATACCTTTGATTTTATAATTCTAAATTTCTCTCAAACGATAAGTATCTTGTTCCCTAAAATGCCAGTTTTCCAATATCGTTCTCTGCTAACGTGCCATACTCTGAGCCTGATACAGCCATTTCTATCCTGATACCACTTTCTACCTAAAAAGTAATCTAATATAAGGTATCAAATACTGTATAATATCCATATGCCCCGGTTGCCTCTCCCCCATTTGGATAATTATGATGTGTAGTATCCTGACGTTTTGCAACAACTTTTGCTTTTACCGTTATGCGAGGAGAATGATTATTTTTATTCCAGGTAGCAATTCCCTTTGTAAAAACAAATACAACCATCGACAGGACTATTACAAAAAAATGAGAAATATATCGAGCATTATTTTCTCCTCCTACTATTTTGAGTTCATCTGTTTTTCCTTTGAAAAATTATTCTATTTGCCATACAACACCGTACACATAAATTACCCAATAAAGTCTGGCAACAAATCTGTTCTATATTCTAAGCAGAACTTCATGTATATTAAAAAGTTAAAAACACAGTAAACTTTAATTCTTATTTTTTACTATATCAATTTCTTAACAATTCTTATTTTTTTAGTTAAAAAGCGAATGATTGATAAAAATATCGGTCATTCGCTTGCATATAACAATATTATTTACGTTAGATTCCCTTACTTAAAGCAAATAGGATTGCGGAAGTTTGTCACACTCAGAGGCTGGCATAATAGGAAGAAAAATTTCAATAGAAAAAGTGGTAGAATCTTGTTTTATATTTACTGTTCCGCCATTCTGTTCCACTAATGTTGCAACTGTCATTAATCCAATTTTATGACTTGCGAAATTTAATGGATGCTTTCTTTTAGAATTTTCAATTATAACCCCTATTTTATCATGTTGTTTAGCTTCTGTAATTTTAATTGGGATTTTGGGATCCGCATATTTCTGCAAATTAGAAAAAATATTGTCAAACGCTCTACGAATGTCTCCGATATGTAAACAACAAAAATATCCTGAACAAAAAACAGGAAGATGATTTACTAAAAAGCCATCCGTTTCCAACTCACTACATTCTTCATATAGTACCTGATTCAAAAATTCTCCACCATCAATCAATTCTTTAAGGTAATCCGATTTGTTTTCCGTTCCTGCTACAAAATTTTGAAATAATTCATCCGTTAATAATTTCATTTGCTGAGCTTTCTCTACAGCTTTGGTTAAATAGCGTTCATGTTCAAATTCTGTTAAATTCTTTTTATGAATTAATATTTCCAAGTATCCGGTAAGTTTAGTTAAAGGAGTACGAAGATCGTGAGACAATGATGCAACCATCTGTTCACTTTCACTTCTCATTTTTTCCTCATTTTCCAATAAAGATAACAACGATATTCTCATAGTTTCAATTTCATTTCCCAGTTTTGCAATTTCATCTTTGCCGCTAATTTCAATACAGTTATTCCTGCCAGATTGAGAAGAAAGCAATACTTGTTGATAAAGTTTATTGATGCGATGTATTGTGTAGGCATTAAATGGCATAACAATCCCAAGAAATAGAAAAACACCTACGCATAAACCTATCATATTCCATCCAAAAAAATAAAAATCCCCTGGTAAATAGGATGTTGCATAAATAAAACCATCCGAACAATATATTACCTCATATGTATCTTCATCCTCGAAAGCAGAGGATGCTTTTTTTTCTTCATACGAATATGCCGGTTCTGTAAATAAAATAATATTAGCATTTTGTTTATTCCATACAGTATCAGTCAATGCCTCCTGCATAGAAAGATTACGCTCTGTAACATACTTCTGAAAATCCTGTACAGCGACATAACTTTTTGTCTCCCAATAAGTATCAAATTTGGGATTATAGAAAAACCATTCCGCAGCTACATCTGACACCAAATAATGTCCTAACCAAGCCAAAATAAAGGCGAAGGCAGCAACCGCTAATAATTTTACTCCCAATTTTTGAGAAACTAATTTGAATTTTTCACTCAATTCGATACCCCTTTCCCCATACGGTTACAAGATGAACCGGGTGTTTGGGATCATCTTCGATTTTTTCTCTTAATTTACGGATAAAAACCATAACCGTATTACTATCAGTAGAGAAAAATGGTTCTTCCCAAACACTTTCATAGATATTTTGAGCAGAAAAAATCTGCCCTGGATGAGACAATAATAATCGAAGTATACGATATTCTGTTGATGTTAGTTCTAATTCTTCCTCACACCTCCATGCCATATTGCAACAACAATCTACACGTAAATCATTCCATACAAGATATTCTGTTTTTCGCTCTGAAAGTTGTTTCCCCTGGTAAACAGTATATCTCCGTAACAACCCTTTCACTCGTGCAATTAATTCGGGATAAGAAAATGGTTTTGCTAAATAATCATCTCCTCCTGAAGAATATCCCAAAATAAGGTCTGAGTTTTGGGTCCTTGCTGTTAAAAATAGTATCGGTACATTTGATCGCTCTCGAATCATTTTGCTTGTCTGATAACCAGACATCCCAGACATCATAACATCTAAAATAATCAAATCTATATTTGTAGTCAACATTTTCAGTGCGTTCTCTCCGGATTCCACTTCAATAACATCAAAATCCTCATTGGACAATAAAATGGAAATCACTTCCCGAATTTCCGGATCATCATCTACTACCATAATTTTAGTCTTTTCTTTTATTATACTTTTCATCGTTATCCTCCAATGTTGACATTAAAATCACTGCAATAATGTCAGACACAAATCATCCCTCATCTGTAATCTCAATTTTTTTACATATCTTTTGTAAAAATCCATTGGTAAACAAAATTATATGTAAAAAATAGTACAATAGCAAGATGTTTTAATGAAGAATTGCTACCGTATCATTTTGTATTTCTTTAATATATTATTTTTAGAAATGATAAGATTTTTATGATAAATTTTCTCTATATCTCCAGAGGGTTCAATGTCCAAGCACTATCATTATAGAAATAATTTTAAACAAAAATCAACAATCATTGACATTTAGTTGACCTTTAGTTGCATTTATTTTGATATAATTTATTTATACAATAAATGTATACTAGCAGACTTTTTATTAAATTTGCTGGTAACTCTTATATATCTATATTATAATTATATGAAAAGATACATTTGAAAACAGAAAGGAAAATTTATGTTTAAAATATTAATTGTAGAAGATGATCTTGAACTTCGTCAGCTATTTTATCATGTTCTTACAAAAGAAGGCTATTCCGTAACAGGCGTTTCTAATGGTCAGGAAGCCTTAGATGCTATAGACAATAGTTATTATAATCTGATTATTTCTGATATTATGATGCCGGTTATGGATGGTTTTGAGCTTGTACAAACACTGCGTGATAGTGGCAATCAAATTCCACTTCTTATGATTACCGCAAAAGATGCTTTTGATGATATGCGCCTTGGTTTTCTCTCTGGAATTGATGATTATATGGTAAAACCGGTTAATGTTAAAGAAATGGTGCTTCGCGTTGGAGCCCTTTTAAGAAGAGCACAAATGATAAACGAACGATGCCTAACCATGGGAAATACACAAATGGAATGTGATTCCTTAACTGTAACAGTAAATGGTCAACACTTCGTTCTTCCTCAGAAAGAGTTTATGCTTCTTTATAAAATGGCTACCTATCCGGGGAAAATTTTTACTCGTCAGCAACTGATGGATGAAATATGGGGATATGATGCAGAAACCGATGCGCATACCGTAGATGTTCATATTGGCCGTTTGCGTGAAAAATTTCGTGACAGTAAGGATTTTAAAATCATTACAATGCGCGGTGTCGGTTATAAGGTGGTGAGGTTGTGAAAAAAGGACAGCGTTTTCCGCATTTGAATATGCGACTTCAGTTTATTCTTTTAATTATAGCAAATTTTTTTGTTGTCACAATCCTTTCTGGAACCGTTACACTCTTAAGCAACCGTTTGTTTCATATCACTTTAAATATCTCCTTTATGGTATGGGTACTCCTTTTAAGTACTGTTATCAGCGGTGCCCTGATCAGTTATCTCAGTCGTCGTATTTTTGATCCGATCACAAAGCTAGAAAATGCCATGAAAAAAGTTGCAGATGGTGATTTTAATATTCGTCTTGATACAAACAGTCAAATTGATGAAATTCGTTCCATTTATCATAGCTTCAATCGTATGGCTGAAGAACTTTCTACTACTGAAACATTACAAATGGATTTCGTATCCAATGTCTCTCATGAGATCAAAACACCTGTCAATGCTATTGAAGGCTATGCCACACTTTTGCAGGGGGAATCCATTATTTCTTCTGAAGAATGTGCAAAATATATTGATAAAATTCTGTTTAACACTCAACGTCTTTCTACTTTAGTTGGCAATATCCTTCTACTCTCTAAAGTTGATAATCAAGCAATCCAAAGTCACCAAAGTGAATTTCGCTTGGATGAACAAATACGTCAGGCGATTGTATTGCTAGAACCCTTATGGACTCAAAAAGAAATTGAATTTGATGTCGAACTGGATGAAATGCTTTATTATGGAAGCCAAAATCTGTTATTACATGTTTGGAGTAATCTTCTAAGCAATGCGATTAAATTTAGCCCTCCTGAAGGGCTGATTCGTATTCGTCTACGCCAGAAAGAGTCCACTATTCTCTTTTATATTGAAGATTGTGGCCCTGGTTTTGAAGAATCTATTAAAGCACATCTGTTTGATAAGTTTTATCAAGGAGATACGTCACACAAACAGGAAGGTAATGGACTAGGACTTGCACTTGTAAAAAAAATACTTTCTCTGTGTAATGGCACAATTGAAGCAAAAAATCTTCCAGTCTGTGGCTGCCGCTTTACCGTTACGTTTCCTGAACAACATCCATAATTATCAACTATTGTTGATATTCAGTTGATGTTTGGTTGTAATTCCCTGTTTATACTAAAGTTCGACAAAATGATGTATAAATGGAGGATATTTATGTTACGAATAGTTGTCGATTCAGGAAGCAGTATTAAACAAGAAGAAAAAGAAAATTACGGTATTGATATTCTTCCCATTCGCATTCAAATGGGAAATGATGATTTTCTGGATGGAATCAATCTGAATAATGAAGAATTCTATCATCGGTTAAAAGAAAAAAAAGAATTTCCAAAAACAGCTCTGCCGTCTCTTTCTGATACACAGGCTCTCGTAGAAAGATATACCAGTCAAGGTGACCAGGTATTAATATTAACTATTTCATCCGAAATTTCTGGGACTTGGCAAACTTTTACGAATCTATTTGAAGAAAATCCAGATGTGCTTGTTTTTGACACTCGTCTTGCTGTTGGTGGTATTCGCTTTCTTGTCATGGAGGCAATCCGTTATCGAGATGAACCACTTTCTGTAATCCGTCAGAAACTGGAAGAATTGATTCCTCGCATTGTAATTGCCGCCATTCCAGAAACACTTGATTATCTCTTTGCTGGTGGACGCCTTTCTCGCGCCGGCTGGATGGCTGGTACCTTACTCTCTATCCATCCAATCATTGGTTTTACAAATGGAAAGGTTACTGTATTAAAAAAGAAACGCGGAATTCGTGCGGGAATGCGCGCTATTCTGGATATGCTAAATGAAACGGGATGCGATCCTGATTATGGTATCATTGCTTCCTACACTGATAATGATCAAAACCTTCAGGAATTGATTCGTCAAACCAGTCCTTCTTTACAAAAACAAATCTGTGTACATGATAATCTCTGCCCCTCCATTGCCTGTCATTGGGGGCCGAATGCATTTGGTTACATCTATGTAAAAAAACAAACCGCAAAAAAAGAGGATTAATTTTATGAACCACAAGAAATTAACTCACAAAGAAATTTTTTCAATTCCTAATTTAATGAGTTATTTACGAATTCTGTTGATTCCTGTTTTTTGCTATCTCTATGTTACTGCTGAAACAAGAAAAGACATTTGGATTGTTGCTGCTATCGTATTGTTTTCCAGTCTGACTGATCTTCTGGATGGTTTTGTTGCTCGTCATTTCCATATGATTACAGAACTTGGGAAAGTATTAGATCCCGTTGCCGACAAGTTGACACACGCCGCCTTAGCTTTCTGTTTGGCTTATCGTTATCCATTAATGTGGGCACTTATCATTTTAATGGCTGTAAAAGAGGGATATATGGCTTTCATGGGACTTTACTTTCTGAAAAAAGGTGAAATGTTAGATGGCGCCATGTGGTTTGGAAAAATTTGTACAACCATTTTGTTTATTGGAATGCTGATTTTATTTTTAGGCTTTCATTTGCCTCCTATTTTTACGAATGGACTGATTGTAATAATGATGGTAGTAATGGGAATTACACTTTGTTTGTATATTCCTGTTTTTCGAAAAATGAAACAAAAAGAATAACTCTTTTTTATCTACATGGTCTTATGGGGGGATGGTTATGAAACTTATTTTTCTTGCAATTTATATCTTTTTGATCTTAGCAGTTATTTTTTTAGAACGAAAACGCCCCACAGAAGCCCTTTTGTGGGTGCTTGTCATGGTATGTATCCCTTATGCTGGAGTTTTTCTCTATCTGATTTTCGGGAATACAGTCGGTATTCGTTTGACTTCATTTTTACGAAAAAGACGTTTAAAATTCTGTGCCTCTCCATTAGAAACTAATACAATTCCCATTATTCCCGAGGAATGTCTTTCTGCGGAGGATGCACAGGTAATTTGTTTTAATAATGTTTACAATCACAGTGAGCTTACTTCATATGAAACGGCCTCTTTCTATACCAACGGACGCAGCCATTACGAACAACTTTTTAAAGATATTGCGCAGGCGAAAACATGTATTTTCGTAGAATTTTACACAATCCATCATGATGAAGTTGGAACAGCCTTTGTGAATGCTTTAACCCAAAAAGCAGCGGAAGGTGTGGAAGTATTAGTATTATTTGATTTTATTGCTAATCTTTCCAGTCCCGCTAGTATGTTTCGTCCGTTAAAAGAGGTCGGTGGAAAAGTAATCCGCGTCAAACCCTATCTAACACATTACCGCAGCCATCGTAAAATTGTAACTATTGATCATTATATTTCTTACATTGGCGGTATGAATATCGGAAAACAATATGCTAATCTTGCAAAAGTCAAAAATCCCTGGCGCGATACTCAGATCCGTCTAACCGGTACCTGTACCCACATCCTAGATGAATATTTTCTGACAGACTGGCTCTGTTCCATCCGCCAGAAACATTGTGCCGATACAGTTGCTCACATTATTCCGATGCTTGGAAACCGTGAAAAAATAACAAAAAATTTCTGTCAGTTTATTATTGGTGGCGCGGACACTACAAAAGAATCTGTAAAAATGTGCTATCTCAGCATGATTCGCAGCGCTCGCTCTTCCATCCGTATACAAACTCCTTACTTTATTCCAGATGCCTCCATTTTAGATGCTTTAAAAACAGCAGCGGCAGCTGGTGTTAAAATTGAGCTGATGATTCCAGGAATCAAAGCAAGTTTCTTTTTGGATCCTGTCACTACATTTTATTGTGGCCAACTTATGCAATATGGAGCGTCCGTTTATAAATATCACGGATATATCCATGCAAAAACAATGGTAATTGACGAAGAGCTCTGCTGTATAGGTTCTGTTAATATGGATATGCGCAGTCTCCTGGTTGATGACGAAATCTGTGGCGTTTTTTATACAAATGAACTTGTCAAACAGTATATTCATCTCTTTCAGAAAGATATCAATGACTGTACCAGTTATACCTTGGAACAATTTCAAAACCGGGGGCAAAAAGAAAAGTTAATGGAAAGTGTGTTCCTTTTGCTTGCGCCAATTTTATAGAAAGTATACAAAATAAAGGAGTATCTATGATTGCAAATCCCATGATTACCATAATCATTCCTGTATATAATGCAGAAATGACCATTGTACGTTGCCTAGACAGTGTTTTAAAACAAGAATATACTGATTTTGAAGTTTTGATAATAGATGATGGGAGCACTGATAATTCTGGCTCTATTTGTGACAGCTATGAAAAAAAGGATTCCAGAGTTCGGGTCATTCATCAAGAAAACTCTGGGGTATCTGCTTCCAGAAATTTAGCTCTTAAGCTGGCAAAGGGAACCTATATACAATTTTTGGATAGTGACGACTGGATTACGCCCAATGCCATGCGCTTACTAAGTAGTGCCATTTTGGCTAATAAGTGCGACATGGTCATTTGCGATTTTTATCGTGTTTCTGGAAAACGAGTTTCTCAAAAAGGAAATATTGATGAAGAAGGATTACTGACTACGGAAGAATTTGCCGCTTACATGTTGGAAAATCCTGCAGACTTTTACTATGGAGTGCTTTGGAATAAATTATATCGAAAGGAACTTATCGAAACGTACCAGCTTAAAATGGATCCAACTATCAGCTGGTGTGAAGATTTTATGTTTAATTTGGAATACCTTCGCCATACTAAGACACTCTATGCTTTGCCAATACCGCTCTATTATTATGTCAATACAAAGGGATCTTTGGTTAATCAAGGTATGAGCATTACTCAGACGATCAAAATGAAACTGATGGTTTTTGAGTATTATAACAATTTTTATAAGCATATATTGACAGAAAAAGATTATGAAAAGAATCAGCTTCGAGTCTACCGCTTTCTCATTGATGCTGCCAATGATGGAACGGTTCTTCCCTCCATTTTGTCCGGTACTAAAAAGTTGGGGGAAGAACGAAACTTTGTATCAAAAGAGACCCTTATAGGACAAGGTCCGTTAAAAGACTGCTATCGTAGTAAAAAACTTCTGGACTATTACCTAGAACCTATTGCCCAGAAAAATAATTTAACCACTCAGGAAATTTGGTTACTTTTCTGCTTATTTGATTCTCACCATGGCACTACCCGAAAAGAGTTGGCTGATTTTACTGGGATTTCTCCTTCTACCCTATCCTCTCTCCTGCAACGTTTGACGCACAGAGGACTGATTAAAGTAGAAACAAAACATTCCACCAGAAAATTTGTCGTTGTTTTTCAGGAAACCGCGGACTCAATTTTATTGGATTTTTCAACTATCTCTTCTGCCTATCGGCAAACAGTACTAGAAGGTTTTTCCAGAGAGGAAGCAGACCAATACATCCAGTTAAATCAAAAAGTGCAGAAAAATATCGAAAGATTATTTTAATAAGAATAGTTTACCTTCTCCTCTTTCGTAAATAATAGCCACAAGCAAAGCCCCACATATCCAGCTTTTTGTAAGTCATGGCAAACCTCTTCATTCTGAATTTATAGCAGCAATCAGCTCCAAATGGTAGAAATTAAGTTGTCAAAATCAATTCACCAAAGGGGAGCTGATTGTTATCTACCATAAATATTCTTTAATAAATGGTTTTCATATATAACCAAACTAAAAATTATATTACTTGTGTTTCGTAAATCCTATGGTTAAAAAATTTCTTCCTAGTCCTATTTTTTTATTGAAACTTCTCCATGGCACGCTGTAGCACTTGTTTTACTTCTTTCCCTCTATCTCCTGATAAATCACCGTCTGAGAAAGGAAGAATCAATCCTTTACCGCCATAATATGTAATCCATATGGTATTTGTATTCCCCATAAACATATATTTAAAATTTGTCATATACTTTTTGGCATAAAGTATCCCATTTATAATTAACCAATTTTTACTGTCAAGCATGCAAACTGCTTTTTGCAATATGGAATTTTCAAATTGAACGTATTCAAATTTTTCACCTCTAACTTCATACTCCAAATCTGCTTTGGAATAGAACTTTTTTAAAACAATTGCACAATGATAAGGTGTTTTGACATAATTCCATATTTTATATGCACTTAGTAAAGTAAACCCAATAAAAAATAGTTCTATTCCAATTAACATCTGATATTTTTCATTCCAAAATGCTTCCAATCCTCTTAGGGAAATATATGCACAAAAGAGCCATAAAAATCAATAATAACTTTTTAAGTGGATAGAGCTTAAACCATTCAATTATTTTTAATGGACCGTTTTCTGTTTGATAATCTCCATTTACTGACTTATAAGCAAGGCTTTTTTTGTACGATAGATGGTAGATTAACCAACAAGATGAATGCCAAAAAGATAAGACAAGTAATCATTTTTGCTTCCCTGCACTTTAATTTACATATGAATTTCTTCTCAAAATATTGTTTGAATGTTATCTTTACGAAAAAAATAATCGTATAATTAAAAGGAAAACAAAAAATCTGATAAAATAAGACAACGGCATTTTTATATAATTTTTTTGCAAAAAGCTTTTGTTATTAAATATTTTCGTTATTCCTATATCAACAGTAATTACTAAAGCCATACCTACTATGGCGGCTAGAACCGTATAAATAATATTCATTATGCAACCTCCACAATTTAAATTCTCAGCATTGCCGGAATTGTAAGTAATCTAATGTTCTAATCTTTTTAGTGATAATTGTTATTCAAATATCAAGGATCCATTTGCCTTTTGCTCTATTTCCCATTTATGTAGTCGTTTACTAAATAATCATAACCCATTCCCAAATAGGAAAAACTAAGAAGGAATATACCAGCTGATGCAATGTACTCTTTCTTAGTTCTTTCCTTTTATTGACTATATTATTTTACAGTATCAGAGGTATTTACAGTTACACTTTCCGCATAAGTTTCTTCTGTATCTTCATTTTCCGTATCTTCATATTGTTCTTCTCCATACAAAGAACTTACAATCATAGTATCTACAGCCTGCACCAGTTCTTCTGGCATACCTGCATCCATCAATTTTTTTAGAAATGGACTCCAATCCAAGTTTTCTATAAAAGTTATTCCATCCGTTTCCACATTCAGATTATATATTGGCTCCAACTCTCCCAATTCAGGAATCTCTGCATTTTCACCATATACAGTAGTTAAGGTCAAACTGGCAAGAGATATTTCATTCTGAAGTAGGCTAATCTCTATAATTGCATCCTTGTCTGCTGCACTACTTTTAATATCGAATACCAATTGATATGTACCAAAAGCAGTATAGGTTTCCTGATCGCTCATGGTTGGATCAAGACTTAATGTATAGGAACCAATGAAATCTGTATCACTTTCTATATAATCGGATACTGCAATATCCAATACAGGTGCATCATCAAATATCACCCGGTAATTTCCATCCAAACTTCCATCAGCAGTTATCATTCCATTTCCTGACAGCAAAAATCTCTGCTCACCATCAGAGAACTCCACAGTTAGTGCTGACGTATCGCCTTCTTGTATACTATACCAAGAAAATAATTCTATTGTTGTAATATCGTCTGACATTCCAAACTGTCTTCCAGTTACGTTACCGTTTGCATCTAACCATAACCGTGAGAAAAAATAAACATCCAACCCCGCATCTTCCGCTGCATTCTTTGCAATAGATACCAACCCGTCATCAATCGCAGCCTGGAACTGTACATAAATATCAGGTATTTGACTAAGTTCACCAAACTTTTCAATAACAGCTTTCAGCTGTTCATCTTCTCTTGCCGTATTGAGAACTTTCTCTGCTATATTATAAAAATTTTCCTCATATATGCGTCCCTCATAAAGAGTACAGTTTTCTCTCACACCTTCAATTACTAGTTCTTGTTCTTTAGCTTCTGCTCCATCTTCTATTTCCGCAAGTACAATATCTTTATACCTGTTAAGGAGCTCCGCTGTCGTTGCTGTATCTGGCAAAAACGTTGTTACGTCAGACATGGACGTTAAAAATTGTTGTGCTTCTTGTGGAGACATTTCTTGTGTGGTTCCATCTGGCATAGTCACATTTCCGGTGACCTCCATCGGAACTTTGATACTTCCATCAAAAAGCTCCGGCACCTTCATGTAAATTTCCGCATTAGAAATGTTCACTTGCTCCAAAAATTGTAAGATCTGACTACCATTTAACTGCAAATTCATATCAATTTCTTCGCTTTTTTGGTTCACTGCCGTATTCACCGAAAGTGCAATATTATTTAGCCAGGAAAAATCCATTGAGGTTAAAAAATTCAAAAGATACTTAGTTGTATCTTCCAACTTAAAATTTACAATAAGATTGGTAGCCTGCGAATGATTCTCTACTTCTTCCATTTGTGCGTTCCACCTCTCTGTTATGGAAGCTACAAAAGAATCCAATACCGTTTGTTCTGCATTCTGATAAGAAGACTCTGCCCATGCAGTCGTTGTTCCAGCAGTTACCATAACAGTAGCTGCTAAAAATGCTACTGCCTTTTTTGAAATATTATGGAATATATTTCTTTTCATAGCGTATAACCTCCTGTGATTTGTTTTACACCCAAATTAGTAAAATTATTCTACGATAAATCACTAAGAAACGCAAGCATTAAGTCAATCACAAATCAGCTACAGATCAAGCATTGAAATAGCTAAAAAAAATTGCAAAATTTTCTGCATCATACATAAAAATACCGCTTACCTTTTTTTCAAGTAAAATAAAAAAAGATGCTACAGGCTTATTTAAAAACTTGTAACACCTTTTTTCATTGTTTGCCAATAATTAAATTGAAGAAACTACCATCCTATTATTTTTTTCTAAAGCTATTGCTACATGACAAAGTTCCATAGACGCACATACTTTATCTGCTAAAGTAATAATCCATCCTTCTTTATTTTTCGGCATCGGTCCAAGAGGAAACATATGGGAAAGAATCGCATTTTGTTCCCGGTCACTAATAGCAAATACACGCTCACTATTTTCGGCAGCCGCTTTCGGATGATAGAAAGCCTGCGCTTCACCAGTCGGTGTTTTTTCTTTAAAGTCATAAAGGCAGAAATCATGAAGTAATCCCGCTCTTGCAGCAACATGTTCATCACATCCAAATTTTTTGGCAATTAGCCAAGAGACATAAGAAACATTTATACTGTGCATTAAGCGGTTTGTCCATTGATGGTGACAAAAGTTGCCGAGAGAAAGAAATTCCTCATTTTTTAGAATCGGCAATACTTCTGCCAAATACTCCTTTGAGACTTCATCAGATACCTGAAGATCCATCGGCAATCACTCACTTTCTATAATTATATTCTACCCTCATTATGACTCTTCTGATAGAAAAAGCAAGTATTTATCTAAAAAATTAAGTAAAAATTCAGATTTATGGAACTTTTTATAGCTTTCAAAACGATACTACACTTTTTTAATTTTCCGTTCTTTTTCGCTTAACTTTGCTAAAACCCTTTAAATTTTTTCTTCAATTTATATATAAATTTTATGTGATTTGTTTACGTCAAAATGGTTTCCCGGAAACCAAATACGATTATAGTAATAAAAAAATTCTGAGTATTCTGTATTGTATTCGTACTTTCTATTATTCTTCTGTTACAGTTTCCTCTGGAATCTTATTATTAACAGCAGTTACTGTTACAACCACTTCATCAAGATCCGATAGTAGCTCTATTTTTTCATCGCTTGCAATTGGAAGATCCTTGAGACGAATTGTATCTCCAACTCTCATATCTCCAACGTCCACACTTATTTGATCAATCAAATCCTCTGGAAGCGCTCTATATGAAATTTCTTTCATTAACTCTTCCAATACTCCTGTATTCACTTTTTCATGATTCTGTAATACAATTTCTGCAACGGAATGTACTTTTTGCCCGCTGACAAGTGCTTGAAAATCTATCTCTTCCACACAATGTTTCATTGAATTGTATACTACATCTTTAATCAGTACATGATATGTCTTTTCATCTACAGCAAGTACAATTTGACTTCCCTTATGGTTCGTCTTTAACAAGCGTTCTACTTCTTTTTTGTTTATCTTCACAGGAATTGATGTTTCAATCTCTCTTCCAAATAAATTACCTGTGACAAAGCCTTCTCTTCTCAATTTTTTGGCCTTTACATCCATATTCCGTTTTTCAGCTTTTAAAGTATTCATTTATCTTTTCCTCCAAATTCTGATTTTATATTTCATGTACTATCATTTGCTTAGTGATTATTCGATTGTTTGAGAAGCAAAACTTATAAAAAGAAATCTCAATTTTTACTTATCGAAATCAGGGTTGCAGTGATAACCATTAAAACAAGATATTCACGATTGTCAGCCCTCAATGGCAATGTATTTATTCTGCTCAACAATTTGTTCTGCATTTCTCTTTGGAACAAACAATGTCAAAATACCATGTTTAAATTCACCTTTCACATCATTTTGCTGCACATCATCACCTACATAAAAGCTTCGTGTACAAGAACCTGCATAGCGTTCTCTACGAATATAATGTCCAATCTGTTCATCCTGACTCAATCCTCTAACAGCTTTGATCATTAGATAGCCATTTTCTAATGAAACTTTTACATCTTCTTTTTTTAGTCCAGGCAAATCCACTTCTAATTGATAACCGTTCTCCAACTCTTTAATGTCTGTTTTCATAAAAGACGCTAATCTTCCGCCATATAACATCTTTTCAGAATTTCTCATATCTCTGACATCATACATCGGAAAATCATTAAAAAATTCATCAAACAAATTTTCTCCAAAAATACTCGGCATCAACATAAATCATCACTCCTTTTCTTTTCTATGCTCATTAACCTTGTTTCTTTGGAACTGGAATGTAAAAAGCAAATATAACTTCATATCCCATTTGTTCTATTTGTAATATATCACGCATTGTCAGCAATGTCAACGCTTGAGTGCTAATTTTTTTATAAATAATTTGTGCAGCCTTGATTTTACGGGTTTTGCAGAGAGTTTTCGCTTGCTTTCGCACTTGATTTTTTTGATTTGACTATATTTTTTACGACACGACTTATGTTTATACCACAGCAGGTACAGTTCCTGGCAGGCTCATTTTGGCTATCTCATTTTCCACATGAGACATTTCGGCAATGTTTTAGAAATATTCATGGTAATCTGTACATCTGAATAGTCTTCGCTACAATCGCTGCTAAACGGATGTCCACGAAAGCATCCTGCCCCCATTACATACTGTATAACTTTGAGATTGATATTATTCTCATCCAATCGAGAGGATATGAGATGAAATATGCGGCATCAGCTATGCATTCCTCCCTTCTCTTTTTCTACCAATATGGTTTCTTCCTGATACGTTTTTCTTGTGGTAACATTTAAAAACTGATATAATATAAAAGACAAAGTTCTTAATTAAAAGTAGAATTATTTTAAAAAAAATCATTATAAAAAACAAAAGTTAATACTATTGGTAATTGTTAAGGAATAATAATATATGATTATAATTGCTGCTATTGATAATAGAAATGGTCTTATGTTTAATCATCGACGCCAAAGTCAAGATAAAAATCTTTGTAAAAAGATTTTAGAAATAACAAGTAACAGTAAACTATGGGTAAACCACTACACAGAAAAGCAATTTGCAAATATTTCCTGTTGTCCTCAACTAAACATTGATGATAATTTATTAAATGAAGCTGCTCCGGGCGAATATTGTTTTATAGAAAACGTATCTCTTAAAAAATCAGAAGCATGGATTGAAAAAATTATTCTATTTAAATGGAATCGAAATTATCCTGGAGATTTCTTTTTTGATATTGATCTTGCTAATGGAAATTGGAAATTGAAATATTCAGAAAATTTTACTGGTTCTTCGCATGAAATGATAACAATGGAGGTATATGATCGACTTCTCCCTATCTTATAAATAAAAATATATCGAACATAGTATGCAGTTATTTTACTAAATATAATTTCCATAATTTTGCAAAAGCCAATGTGACTGATTATTATCTTACACCAAACCAATTGCAAAGCTCCTCTTTTCAGTCAATGGTATTATAAAACATAATATTTAAGAGGTTAAATTTATGAATAAATGGAAAAAAGAGTGTTTTCTCCTTATAACAGTTTCTATTCTATTCCTTAGTGGGTGTAGTTCAGAGGTTCGTGGAAACTTTTCTGAAAATCAAGACTCTTGGGAGATTATTGTAGAAACTGAACCCACAGTTAGTATAGATGCATTACCCGCCTATTCTGGCGAGCCTTATATTACAATTGCAAATAATATTCCCAATTTTGCAGATTCCGATTTAAAAGAAAAATCCTTTGAAATATATAGTGATTTAGATGATTTAGGAAGATGTGGTGTAGCATTTGCAAATATCGGTCCTGACTTAATGCCAACAGAAGACAGAGATTCTATCAGCCAAGTTAAACCTTCCGGTTGGCATACTGTAAAATATGATTGTGTAGATGGGAAATATCTATATAATCGTTGTCATTTGATAGGCTTTCAATTGACATCTGAAAATGCTAATACGCAAAATTTAATCACTGGAACTAGATATTTAAATATAGAAGGAATGTTGCCATTCGAAAATATGGTGGCAGATTACATAAAAGAAACTGGAAATCATGTGTTATATCAGGTCACCCCTGTGTACGATGGTGATAATTTAGTTGCAAGCGGAGTCAGATAGAAGCTAAGTCAGTAAGAAATAATGGAGATGCAATTCTTTTTAATATATTGTTATAATGTACAGCCCGGCATCACTATTGATTACACTACTGGAGAAAGTCAACTTGGATTTGAAAATTCTCCTCCAAAGAACACTGGGGCTACCGAAAATTCTTATATTCTAAATACAAATACAAAAAAATTTCATTTACCAAGCTGCTCTAGTTTAAATGAAATAAAAAATGATAACAAAACGGAATTTTTAGGTACAAGAGATGACTTAATTCAACGCGGCTATTCACCATGTAAACGATGCAATCCATAAAAAGGGAGACGTTGTAATTTAAAGGAACTTTTACAACGTCTCTCTCTTTTAGTAGTCGAATACTGCAAACAGATTTCTCTCATTCAGAAAATTTTTAACTTACATAAAAGCTATTCTTACCAGAATTTCAGAAACGGACATCCATTCTTCATAACTAATCATCTTCAGAATCGTCCGAATCGTCATTCTCTTCATCTAACGAGGATGCTTCATCATCGGAAGAAAAATCATCACTAGAGGCAGAAACACTACTATCATTATCATCGTAGTCATCAGAAGCCTCTATTACTTCGTTTGATACTATGGGATCATTATCTTCTAAATCATCACTGCTGTAATTTTCTATACTTCCATCATTTGTGTCATCGTAATTCGCATCAGGCTCCTGTTGTACTATTTCAGACTCCGGCACTCGTTCCGGCTTCTTTTCTGATGCCTCTTCTAATTTTTCGGCTGTTTCTTCTGCCTTCTCCTTTGCTTCTTCTCTTGCCTCAGCCGCATCCTCTTCTGTTTCTTCTCTTAATTCTTCTTCTACTTCACTGGCTTTCACTTCTGTTTCTTCTGCAGTATCATCATCCAATACATCCTGATTCCCGGTAATATACACGTAATCTTGCAGTTTCATACCCTCTTCATTTAAATAGGAAGGAAGCTGATGCAGAGGAATATCAGACATCGTTTCATAATTTAGCTTCGGATTTGCTTCCATAAGGCTTTGTAACAAGAATGCTTTTCCAGGTGTCATATCATATTTTTCTGCCAAAGCAATTAGCTTATCGTCAACTTGGACTTCCTGACCAAAAACAGTTCCAGTACCTAGCAAAGAGTCAAGACACGATTCTATCTCGCCAGAGAGCCGATTACAAAGCGCATTCGCATTTTGCGGATTTTTACTGTCTACCGAAAGCAATACCATATTTTGAGCTTCACTCAGATAACCATGTTTAACCATAGAACCAAGAACTGCATTCAATGCAACATTAAGATCTGTATGTCTCAAGTCCATATCTTCAAGAATCGTTTCGCCATCTTGGTTATTCGCTGTTGCCTGAAGTACTTTTTCTTTCTGATTAATCTGAAATTCCACACTTGGGTTTACATCCAAATAAATTGTTGCCGATATTCTCTGACTCAGCATATGTACAGACATCAGGCAAATTACAAGGCACGCTGCCACAGTTGCAGTCATTATACTAATCACTTTTCCCATATGCCTTTTCGGTTTTCGTACACCATCCAGATACCATTCCTCTCCAGATGCCTTTTCTATTGGCATTTTCCAAATAATTTCTGCTCGTTCTGGAACAAGCTGTGCCAATGCATGTTTTAAATGTGTTTTTAAATAGGAATCTGTAATTTTTTTCATAATTCCTCCTCAAGCTGTTTTCTCAGCTTTTTGAGCCCTCTGTTATATTTTGATAAAACAGTTGACAAAGACAACTGTAGCAACTCACTAATTTCCCTATGTTTTAACCCTGTCACTGCGTGCAACACGATAATCTGGCATTCTTCATGCGTTAAAATTCGAAATGCCGTTTCCAGTACAATACGATCCTCCCGATCTTTAATTTTACTACAATCCGGTGTTTCCTGCATTTCCTCAAATGAAACAACAGACGCATGTTTTTTTTTGCGGAATTTCATTAAACAAATGTTACGCGCAATTGTAAACACCCATGCCATCGGTTTGCCCTCTGGTTGGTAAAGGTGGGCAGCAGAACGAATTTTCAGATATGTCTCTTGCATGGCATCCTCTGCATCTTGTTGATTACGTAAAATAGAAAGTGCATAAGAAAAAATGGCATTGCTTGTTTTTGCATACAACTCACAGAAAGCTTCTTTGTCTCCGGCTCCAATTCTGTAAAATATAGTTTCGTCAAGCTCAATTATTTCTTTGTTTTGTGGTCCATCATTGACTACAGCAGCAAATACCAGCATAGCAGATTCTCCTTATCCACAGATGCTTGTGTATTGACGCATCTGTTCTCTTTCCCATTATAATTCATTTTTTTCTCGTTGTACAAGTCCCAAAATAATCGAGAGATTTCCATTACGACACCGAAGCGCATCAATAAATTCTTTTTCTTTTTCCATATTGCGCAGTTCAACTCGGTATGAAAGCTCGTACATCGTTCCCATATTTGTTGTTTTTACTCGCTCTAGGTGTGATGTTTTCGTATAAACTTGAAACAGATCATCAAAAATGCCTGTGTAATTCATGTCTTCCGGAATGGTAATACGTAATTCACGTTCACTGGAAGTATCATTTCCAAAATGAGCTTTTTCTAAAATTATCATCGTAATTCCAATTACAATTGTAAGCAAAACAGCCAGCGATAAAAAGCCCATTCCAATGGCTAGTCCCACCGCCATCGCAAAGAAAATAAAACCTATTTCCTTCGCACTTCCTGGTGCACTTCGAAAACGAACCAATCCAAAAGCACCAAGTACCGCAACCGATGTTCCAAGATTACCATTTACAATCATAATCACTGTTGTAACCAGTAATGGCATTACCGCAAGAATAACCACAAAGCTGCTAATATGTATTCCTGTTATACGATATAAGCTTGCAATTATAATACCAAGAATCAAAGCTGCTGCCATAGCTGCTGCAACTGCTTCCAAACGAAATGTACCTGCATGAAATATACTTGTTAACATACTTCTTCCCTCCTAATTTTATTCCAATTTTCCATTCTATGTACCATCATGTCATCAAAATGAAACGCTTGATGTTCCTTTTTGTAAATATTACCGTATTTAGAAAATGATACCGGATAAATTGAAAGTTCTGATAAAATTTCCGTAAACCAAAGTGGTGTTGCACCCATTACCTTGCTCTCCATCAGATAATATCCTTTTGGAAGAAGCAATTGTCCACAGTCTCCATTTTCCAATCCCATTGCAGTATGACGACTACGGATATTCTGATCAAATGTAATACGAAAATCATGATTTTCCCGCCCAAATAATGCAATCCGATCGTATGCAAGATACAAGCCACGCTCTAACGGATATCTATGCAAAAAGAAATCAATCTCATGTAAAATCTGACTATCCTGTTGCGGCCGCATGCCATGTTCCACATAATCATATGCTTCTTGTAAAGTTAACTGAATTCTACGTTTATTAACGATTTTATGATATTTTTTCTTGATTTCCAGAAAAACTGTTGAATCAAGTGTGGGAATACCATAGCTACGTAATCGAAGCTTTTCTTTGTATGCCGGATGTTCAATGGAATGGCGGATTAGATACGAATCCGGTGTGTCATAATAAATATTGCAAATTGTATGTAGGCCATATGCATCCTCCTGCATGTACGGTTGCAACCGGTAACGTAGTTCCTGATATATTTCTTCGGGCATCAGATACTTTTTTTCGTAGCGATTAAAAACTGTTTGTGCCATAAAAACACCTCCTAATGTTCTAATTCTTGTTTTAATTCCAACATATTTCCGTCACTTAATACGGTGACATTTCCATCCTTGGTTTGATAAGTTTTCACACCATATTGTTTTAGAAGTTCAAGTGTCGGAACATCTGCCGGATTTTTGTTAGAAGAACAAATTACCGCGTATTCCGGTTCGGATGCTTCCAGAAGGTCACGAAGAGCCGTATTGTAAACACCGTGATGTGGAATTTTTATAAAATCACATGCTACATCGTTTTCTTGATCTAGCCAAGAGCGGATTCGTTGTTTTTCTGCGTCTCCCATAAAGAGTAATTGATTGTGTCCATGCGTAATTGTAGTAATCAATGAAAAGTTATTATCCATTTCTATCGCACCCGTTGTATTATCATACGATAATGGGGGCTCCGTTCGCACAGTTGCCTCACCAAACGTAAATTCCATCGGTTGCGTTAGTTTCTTTGGTACAATTCTTTTTTCTTCTAATGCAGTAATAAAATCTACATATTCTGTGTGGCTTCCCGTATAATCCGGTATAATCACTTCACCAATTTCCATCTCTTCTACTAAAGTATCTGCACCTCCAACATGGTCTCGATCATAATGTGTAATGATCAATGCCTCAATTCTGGAGAGTCCCTGATTTTTTAAATATGTAACTATCTCCTCCCCATCTTCTTCCTCACCTGCATCTATTACGATTGCTTTTCCGTTTGCTTGTGCAATAATGGCATCTGCCTTTCCAACCTTTAGCAAAACAATCTTCAGCACATCCTTTTGTTTTCCTTGTACCGGTTGTCTTGCGAGCGTCAGAATTAGAATGCTGCTTGATAAAATGATTAGTAATAAAACCGCCATCACTTGTTTCCCTTTTTTCTTCATAGATTTCTTTCCCCCTTTTTTCTTCCTTTTATAAATACAATGCTGCAGAAATAGGTTTTATTGCATAGATTTTATTTTTTTTACATTTTTTTACAAATTGCGAATATCTCTATCCCAATTATAAAAAAGCCTCATTCTCCGTTGATTGAAAAATGAAGCAAAATCGCTATTCTATAATTTCTGAAATTTCTCTGGTAAAGTTCTTGTGCCATAAAAAAATTTAAATATTTTATAGTTTTACAGGAATTCTTAGATCTTATTTGGGGTTACACTCTTCCAACTTACAAGAGAATTTGAGCTTTTCAACCTTTAGAAACGCATATCGCTAGACATATTGATTACAGATTCCCTATAAGATTTCTCTTATAGGGAATCTGTTGCCTTTTACGAAACACGCGTCTTCACTTATTTCAAGATTGTTTCTTCCATAATCAAAAACTCATTTTTTCCGTAAGTGCCTTCTTCACTTATCTTTGTTTCACCACCCAAGCTGTCCAGATACTGACTTCCATTTTTTGATGCTGAAATATACACATAGTATTCTCTGCATTTATAATGCTCAAATGCCTGATATCCATAATAACTCATGCTGATAACCAGTCGTGCCTGAATCTTTCTCGCTTTTTCCTGAACCAAATTTTCTACCAGCTGCATTACTGTTTTTTCCATTTTTTTGTTTAAACCCTTAAAATAGGGACGTTCCAAAAACAGAACCAGCTCTTCTGGTATATTTTCTTGATTCGGCTTCTCTTTCGTAAGGTCAGCAAACTCCACATGACTGGCTGGCATCGGATGCTTTTTCCAGGAACCTTTTGTCAATCGTAGTAAAGCTCGAAAGACAATTTTTCCACCCCATTCTAAATAAAGAACCTTTTTATTCGAATCAAAACAAGATAACAGACATTCTTTATAGGTACCAGATTGATAGGAAAGACAAGTGTGTGCAGGAATTTCACCGATTTGAAGTACCTGGATAAACCGATCTTCTTCCCATAGTTTTCCAGCTTTACTGGTTCGGACCAGATTTTCCTGCCACATTTTTTCTGTTTCTTTCGCTAACGGATATGCAATCTCCTGTTCCAAATCTGAAGTATAATACTTTAGCTTATGAAACTCTCCCATCAGTTCTGCCGCAAGAAGACGCCGTACACTCTCCCATTTATTCTCTGTATTCTGACAAAACTGATAAACGATTTCCGCACTTCCAGAACTGATAAAGCTGCGGATTCGTTCTTCGTTTGCCTGAATAAATGTTTCTGAAAATGGAAGTGTTTTCTTCAGCCATAACCATGCACTATCTTCCTGCAGCATATGCTTTTGAAAATCAGTAAATGTTTCATATTTTTGTATTATTTTCTGATTACGAATTAGATACCTTGCCTGACTTTCATTACCGATTTCCGGTATAAAGCGTTCATATAGTTCCCAGTCTGCCAGAAGTTCCAGAACGCATACCAACTTCAATTCACTGATATGCCCCATTTCCTGCTGTTGCCACAAGGATACAGGTTTTTGAGAGATCCTTTTCGCAAGCTTCTGAATTTTTTCCTCATGTAAAAGGGAAAACTTATAATCTTGGCTTGTCAATTCCCTTGTTACGCGTAGACGGTCATCACTTCGTTTAAGTTCCAACCGATCATAAAAATAAATGTACGCCGGATCCAGCGGTAAAAGAAATTCCAATTCTTCAAAGGTATAAGACGGTCGGTTTAAATATTCTTTCTGTTTTGGGGTAAATTTCGAAAGGAAGCGGCAGTTACGCAGATTTTTTTCATTTATGGTATTGATGTTTAAATAATGCGTGTAAACATCTTTATCCAACAGCATGTTGTGGTACGGCAAATATTCAAAATCTTCATGCTGTGCATCCACCAATTTAAGAAAATGCTTTTTACCATAAACAAGTGCGTAGAGTATCAACTCTTCCTGTTTCCAATTTAACTCTCTTACAGAAAGTTTCTCGAAATGGGCATGATATAATGCACATACATAGCCAATTCGACTATCAAGGATTTCCTGTTTCTCTGTTATCCTTGGAAGAATCCGGTCCATCTGCCTTAAATCCGCCCACAGAGCATTATTTTCCAGCCACCGTTCACAAAACTGAGGATATTGTTCTTCCTGAAAATAAACAAGTACCTTACTTAATAACACATGGATTTCCTCCGGCTTTTCAGCGATTTGGAACAGCTGGTTTTTTGTCAATTCTTGCTGTGCAGAAGCTATTTCATGGATTCTTTGTACCACTGAAAATACACCCGGTTTTATCAGTGCTTTCCATCCGTTTCGATCTTCCCATATGGATGCCAGAAAATTATCCGTAAACAATGGTTCCAGCAGCAGTGCCCGTTCTTCCTCGCAAAGTTCGCCTAGAAGAATTTTTGTCTGGTTCGGGTACTGCTCCAGGCTTTGATAGACTTGTTGTATCTGGTTTTCAGAAAGTTTTAGAGCCTTGAAATAGCATAGAAACGGATACTGAATGTTTGCCGGAATTTCTTCGTCAAATAAAACCTCTTCTACCATTTTCCAGTCCAATGCAGATATTTTTTCATTTCCTGCCTGCAAAAAAAGGCTGCATAACCGATGAATGAGAAGTTCTTCTTTCTTTTGTATTTTCCGAAGGAATTTTGCTATATCCGGATCTTGTATAAAATACTTTCTGCCTTTTTCCGGAAGCTTTTTTACAATACGTTCTATCCCACACCCTAAAATAGCAAATACTGCTGTTTCACAGGCATTCACTCCATACTCTTCCAAAAATCCAGAAGGGATTCCTGCTGTTTCCATGCTATTTACTATCTCCAGATGCTCCATGACCTGTTCCTTGATTTTCTTCATACGGTATTTCCTCCACTTTGCAAATAATGTCTTTGATTTCTTTTAGCTGCATTGCTTTTTTACAATATAAAAAGGTAAGCAGGGATACTAGATCTTCCAAATCCTGCGGCTCATATAAATAAACCGGTTCCCTTGCAAAATAATCCCTCAGATAAGAGGCAATATACTTTGAAAGTTCATGCTTCCGCCTACACATTTTCAAAAAAGATCCAATTTTCTGAAACTGTCCAGCTTTTTTTCTGGTCTTTGCAACAATCACAGAAAATGTATGGCGTATTTCACGCAAATCATACTGTAGCTCCCGGTTCTCCTGTTCTTCTTTTTTCAGCAATTCTCGTTTTTTTAATTCTTCCTGTTCCTGCTCGGATAAATAAAGCTTCCGAAGCTGTGTCGGAAGCTCAAATTCTCCGATTACATCTCCAAGATACTGGAATATATCTGTTGCATCTTCTTTCGGAAGCCAGAGAAGATTTTTTTCCTGCGAAAGTACATGCAGTAAAAAACAGCGATATTGTCCAGTATGATACTGAAAAATATAGGCATCAATCCAGGAAAACAGTTTCTGGTGTTGCTCAGGTGTCAAAAACTCCCGTATCAAATCCATCTCATACTGATTGCTCCTGCAATAACCATCATTTCTCTTAAAGCAGCTTTCCCAAATTTCCTTCGCCGCAAAAATATGCGGAAGGTCTGCAACTCCTATTCTTTCCGCATAGTGTTCCAGTACCGGAAAAACAGCAGGATACTTCACTCCTTTGCAATATGCGTGAAGATACCAGACCATGTTCTTCCATTTATCAACAGCCTTTTTTTCGTCTTCCAAGTATTCCGTTAAAAATGTATCCATCAGATCTGCTGCCGGAAGTACCTCTTTATTTACGAGATGGGTAAAAATAATTTGATTTTGCCAGATACTTTTTTCCCAGAACCGAGTTGTATAATCATTTCCGGTCAGTTCCCGGTAATGAAGAATACTGTTTTTTAATTTTTCCGCATCCTGTTCTGCTTCTAAGGTTTCGGTCACACAAAGATTATAGTTTTTCTCTGATAATCTTCCATACAAAATGTCCCATTTAGAATCGGTCAGATCAATCTGCCTCCAGTGCCTGCGGTCTGTATCATTCATATAGGGATGAAGGACGAAGAACGACTTTACATTTTTAATTTTTACCAGCGGCCCCAATGCTGCCGGCAGGTTGTCATATCCCTGCACTTTAGGATTAAAGGACTTATATATTCCAAACAGAGTTCTGCATAATTCATAAAACGGTTCCGGGAATTCCTGCTCTGAATCCAGAACTTTTCTGCAAAACTCTATCGCCAGTTTTTCTGCTGTAATCGAATATGCGGCTATCGTTTCCGGATGTTTTACCTCATGAATTAAAACCTCATTTAAAAACAGCACTTCCATTGAATCGTATCCATTTTCCTTTAATTTCTGATCCGCCAGCTTTCCACTTCCTAAAACACTGGAAAATGGCAGCCGCATCAGGTACTTTAATGCTTCCAGATCCTTTTTGCGGTAGCCTTTCATCCGAAAAGAAAAATGTTGGCTCAGATAAACATATACGGGCAGGTTTTCATGCACTGAAATCTGGCGTTTTTTTCCAATCAATTCATTCAAGCGACCTTTTACTCTATCCCAAATGATATCGTCCTGCGGAAAAAATGACAGCACAACTAAAATCTCTGCAACGGATGTATAAGCATATTGAAGTAAGGAATTGTAATAAGATATTTTATTTTTATTATCCAGTACATATCGGATACACAGTAAAAAAGGATCCATCTCAATTGGAAGGGCAAATAGCTTCTTCAAAAATACGGATAATTGATTTTCTACAAACATACTGTTTTCCTGTAGTTCGTTTGTTCTTGCCAAAGCAAGCCCCAGTGTCCGTATTTCCTTTGGGGTGATCTTCCTGTGCTCTCCAAGACGTTCCAATACTTCCCCCGGATAGCTTAATCCATAGGTCTCTTTTAAGGAAGTACTTGCCGTCTTTGTGAAAAGATCATACGTTTCCTGTGTTTGTTTTCGCCTGTATTTATCTTCCATTGTACAGGACAGATAAATAAGCTCTTTCATTTGAACATATAGCGTTTCATCGATCAGCGCATCAAAAATCTTCCATTCCATAAATATCCTCCTAAGTAGAGCAGGGACTGTTTCCAGCCCCTGTACAACTATCCTATGCTGCTATCTGCATGCTTTTTTCACGAAAAGCAAAAAGCTCTATCATCGTATGCTCCTGCAGCATATGTTCCTTCCTGTATTTTTTTGCAGCTTCATAAGATGTAAATTTGACAATTCCATTTTCATCCGAAATCAATTCCCAGTCCGTTTCCAATGTCTCCGTTTCTACCAACACAAAACAGACCCGACAAAGGCAGGCTGAAAATCCTAGGAAGCCCAGATGTCTTCGCACATAACTTTCTGCTCTTTTTGCAGTATCAAAATATTTGGCTCCTTCTACAGAAGTGCCGCAGATCCTGCCCCCCTGCCAACCGGAAAAATATCGATCTTGTTCTAGTTCGATCACATAGCCGGTCCGAAAATAGGGCTGCTTATTCTTTTTACTCTCTTCCATAATAGCTCCTTAAATCAAACTGCCCTTTTTGTGAAATCAGACACTCCCAAGATTAGCTTTTCCATCATTTGATACAGCTTCTGAAAATTGCCGGCGTTTCTCTTTCGGAAGAGAGCGTCTTGTTCAAAGGCTCGTATGACCGCCTCTGCCCTTGCGAACAAAAGAAATATGTCCTCATCCTGAAGGCTTACAGATACCGCCCGCTCTTTTATATAAGATCTTTTTTCACAAAATTGACCGCCATTTTTGTTGTGTGCAAGCTTCCCCGTTCCATTTTGTATTTCTACCGTCCATGGCAGACGCCGCTTTTGCCCTTTGGCATCAAAAGTATGGCGGCACATGGAAAAGCAGGTAACAATCCCCCTTCCTGATTTTTGACTGTCTTTGAATATTTTTTGTTGGAAATAAGAAAATTCTTCGATCCCGCGGCAAATCTGAACATAAAGATAACGTACCTGTTCCGGCGTAAGGTTTGCATATACGCTGATACTTTGATCTCGCGATGCATAATCCACCATCACTGCACGGATCAGGGAATATCCAGCTTCGTCTTGCCGTCCCTGTGCATGGATATGCCAGGGTACAGCTGCAGATGCTGGCCGCAGGCAGTTATTTAGTTCCAGAAGAGCTGTATTTGTTTTATATACACTAATCTGTTTTGATACTTCCTGATTTACTTCTTTCACGCTACTTCCTCCTTAATTCCTGTGCAACCTTCTTTGCCAGTGTGACCGGTAAAGCCTCTATATTTGAGATGTCCAAAAACGCATTCTGGTAAATATCGCGGATCCGTTCTTTGTCACTTCCTATCGCCGCTGCAAGAAAGGAAATCCCTTGTCCGGCCAGTTCCTTTTTTATTTGTATTAAATCTTTTTTTGCAGCTTCTCCTTTGTATTGGTTCGAGTTTGGAAGCCCATCGCTGATCAGGACAAACAATTTACAGTGTTCTGTTCGCTGTGCCAGTTTCCTTCCGATAAAGCGCACTGCAACGCCGTCCCTATTTGCACCGTTGGGTTTCAATGCTGTAATACGGTAACCGTCTTTTCGGTCCGAAGCAAACTCTGCACAAGAATGCAGAAATACTGTTTCCTCCTCCAAATTTTGGTGAAAATATCCATCTGTATGATGTCCGTAAATCAATACTGGAATTCCTACTTTTCGACAGAATTCATACAGGCATAATGCGGCAAGTTTTGCCTGCTCTAATCGTTTTCCAGACATAGATTCCGACAAATCCAGAAGTACCGCCATTGCTGCATCCAATTTCTTTCCTGGATAATCCTTGCAGTAAATAGCGCCCTGCGGCTGTGCTATGCTTCTCATGTCAATCTTCTTTCCCATAAAAAGCCGCCGTTCCCTTCGAGTTCCACTAATATTCAAAAATGGAAGTACGGTTGTCTGAAGGCGATGCTGTATCTTTTTTGCTTTTCGAGAAAACTCCTGATACTGTGTTTCCTGCTGTTCACTTATCTCAGATAACCGGCATACGCTCTTTTTTACTTTCCGGTGTCCTGTATCAAAATCTGCCTCGTCCAGTTCTTTTTGTAGTTCCTGCTGGATTTCTGCATCTACCTGTACGTTCACCCGTTCTTTTGCCATTTGATATAAAAGTTCCTGCAGGCTGCTTTCTGTATCAATTACCATAACTGGAATTTTTGCTTCTTCCTTTTCTTCCGGCACTTCCCAGTTTGCATCCCAATCGCCGTCCCAGGAAACATCCTTTGGTAAGTCACGAAACTGCTTTCCGGTTGTTGGATCTTGTACAAACTTCGGCATACGTGCGGCAAGATGCCTTAAATAAGCCTCCATAGGGGAAACTTCTTGTTTTTCCTCCGAAGTTTCCGAATCTTGCGTTGTGTCACAGCCAGCAGGCTTTTCTTCGTCTGAAGCATTGCCCTCCCCAAGAGACGTTTCTTTATTTGCAGGCTGTTGTGTGGAATGTGGTTCTTCTTTATCTTCCGCTTCCTGATTTTGAGAATCCTCCTCCTCTTTTTCCTGCTCCGTTTCCATTTTCTGGATGATCTCGTACAGGTATTTCCAGATCTTTAGAAGTACCTGATTGACAGCAAGAACGCGGCTACTTGGATTGGTTCCATAAATTCCCTTTTGAATAGCCGGAAGTGCTTCTTTTACGGTATCAAGAAGCGGATGTTCTTCCTGTGTCCAGTTATTAACTCTTCCGGACAGCACATATTGGGCAAACAAGTTCATTAAAATGGACACCGCATCTTCTTTTTCCTGTAACAGTTCCCGCAGTGTGGGAAGCCATTCCACGTTTCGTTCCCGATTCAGAAGGATTCCTTTTTTGGCACTTCCCGGAAAACGGCGGCACATGATTTCCTCCACATAGACATCTTCCAGAAGATTATGTAAGTATCTGGCTACCTGCACGATTAATGACAACGCCATCTGGTCTTTTTTCTCAAAGTAATGGCGGATCTGCTCCAAAGATTTTTTTTCCTCTTCGTTTTGCGGTTTTGGCGGACGGGGATACCAGATTCCCTCCAGCATCCCCCTTGTATAATGCATGCGCAGTCCGTGATCCGATAAAACCTCATGCCCACATTCATGAGCTAAAATACCGGTTACACTTAAGTTTTGTTGCTCCATAGTCAGAAAACTTTGCGTCAGGCCATTGCCATAATTTACTCCAACTGTTTTTCCATCAGACCAGCCCAGCCGATCCTCTCCTGGAAAATAATAGAGTCTTACGTTTACCGGTCGGCCGCCGGTCAGTTCCCATGCCACCGATTTCATCATCCGTAGATACGAAGCGGAAGCAAACACTTCTTTGGGACAGACCTTTTCTGTCTCTGAGCGGATTCTTTTCTGATAATCAGAATTTTTCATTCGCATCCATCCTTCCTACTCACTGACATGCGGCAGAATATAGGTATCCATCAGTATTTCCCGGTCCTCCGGAAGAAAAGCCGCCTTACTGATCACCGTATTCTTAACCGATTTCAAAAGATTTCCTGTTGTCTGATAGCTCCATACCCAATTTTCCAGTTCTCGATATCCGCAGATGCCTCCCTGAATTTCTTCCTGTTCCAGATGTTTCTGGATTTTCTTTACCACGGATGCCATAAACAGAAGCAGTTCCTCATCTGCAAAACCGGTACGTTCCATTACTCGCTGTACCATGTCTTCTACAGACAAATCTTCCCTATGCTGAACCAAAGCCATGCGTGATATGACAGAAGCATTAAATCCCTGACATCCGGCATAATTTAGGTTTGTTGTCATAATGACGATGGTATTTGGATTCCGGTTCAGAATTTCCCCATTTACCAGATCAGTACATGCCCCATCATCGAAAAGAGAATTTAAGCGTACCAAAGTTCCAGGTTTTTCAATTGCAGACGGCTCCTGGATTTCCAAAACACAGGCTTCCCGGCAGGCTTTTACAATTTCCGATTCCTTTAATAAAAAATCCTTTTCATTCTTTGCCTGTTCATATCCCTTCTGATAAGCCGCCTCCATGATCTTTTGAAAAGCGTCTTCTGCCCCAATTTCTGCTTCATAAGAACCACTTATAACAGCAAGTGCCGTAGCTGGATCCATCTGCATATCTTCAAACCGAGGAAATTCTGGAAGTGTGTTAGGATTCTTTCCCATATTTGGTACTGTGCTGGATAAAAGGCTTAACTCATCTGTATCCGGCCCGCAGGTAAATACATAATAAGGAAGTCCAAGGATTTGCGCGATCATCTTTGCATCCGTTGTCTTTCCTCCGCCAGCGCTTCCGGTCAGCATAAACATCCGTGCAGGCGTATCCACAATCCTCTGGAGGATTTCCTCTGCGCCTTCGCTTACCCGATAGCTCTCCGGCAAATGAGGGATCCGGCTTCGGGAGTTCTCTGGAACGTCCCAGTTACAGGAATATAATTCTTTCATGTCAGCAATCGTACGCTGTCCAACTGTCGTTGTATTTTGTACCGTCAGGTACTGAAAAGTTCCCCATATATGATCATTTGGTGCGTAAATACCAAGCTGTATTTTAAAATGGGAAAGCCTTTCCATCTTTCCTTCTTCACAAAACTGGGACTGCTCCAGCGGAATTGCCTCTTCTGGCGCAGCGCTCAGCCTGCGGTATAGGTTATCACAGCATACAAACGCAGAATGGAGTGCTTCCTTCGGATCCGTCCAGCCGTTTTGATATTGATGTCCTAATGCATAAAAATGATTGGAAAATTCTGAGTCATACAGCGGACTAATTTCCAGAAGGCTTGCGTATGCAAGAACCGCTAGATATTCTTCTCCGGTATCTTTTCCGGGAACAACACATGGAAGGGATTCCATTCCTTTTTCGGTTTGTACCTGTCCCGCAAAACGCCCATTACGGTAGTTGTATACCAGAATATATGTTCTGCCCTCTTTTTCGTATTCCATAAGAAAATAGTCCACTTCTTTCCGTTTCTGAATACCACAGCCGCCTGGCGCAGTTCCTGAATCAATTTCAAGCAACCCAAGAATTGCTGATAAGGTAGGGGGATGGAGTTTTGTCATCTTTCCTTTTTCGCGTTTGTTATAACAGGAGCAGTCTGCATCTGCATAACTGACACGCTTTCCCTTTGCCTGTTCCATAAGCTTTTGAAACGGTTCTGGCAGAGGCAGTTTCATTGTCCATGCCTGATACATGCTAATTTCTGCCATATATTTCCTCCTTTCGTATCGGGCAAAAAATCCTACAGGCATCCTCTACCCCTTTTGCGTACATCGCCTGCAGCGCATACGCTTCACACTGGTTATGAGCAGTCAATACCCGATCGACCTTCAGCCAGATCTCATGTCCCAGTTCCTTTAAAAGTGGCTCCAGAACCGCAACCGATTCTTTCAATTCTTTTTCCCGCTCCTGATATCCTTTATCTTCCTTTAAATATTTCTCTTCCAGTTCCCATTCATGATTTTGGTAATATGCAAGAATCAGTTCTTTTTCCAAACGACCGCCTCCTTTCCCAAACGAAAAAGGCAGGATATGAAATTCATTCTTTCATATCCCGCCAGATCTTTTTAGCAGCTTCTTCTATTTTTTGTTCAAATAACTCTCAATCACACCCCAAAACGCCAATGCCCTTTCATATTGTTCTTCCGCATCTGAATGTGACACCACAAAGAAATCTGAGTAATCGGTGTTATTCCTGATTTGGAAAGCCTGACTTAAATATTTCGAATATTTTTTATCAAACTGTTCCGTTTTAATATACTCTTTCTGAAAATAAGAAATCACACCTGCATGCTTTGAATAATCAATTCCGTCCCTCGCAAGCAACGCCCGAACAGCAGTAAACATCGCATAGTAAGATCGTCCTATAGAATCTTTGTAATTTCCATTTTTCAGCAATACCTCTGCCGAATTTAAACGCTCCCTTGCACTTTCCAAGCGGTATTTTACCAGTTCTTCGCGGTTATCAAGCACTAATGACCACTCCTTCCTTTACAATGTTGCGGTAATATGGAAGATCTTCCTGATATCGTTTAAATTCTTCATAAGGAATCACAGTTGGAGAAAGTATGGTATTATATTCCAATTCCAATTCACAGGATGCATCCCATACCTGCTTTAACTGTTCCTGCAACGTTTCGCGTTCTCCCCGAACAATTGCTACAATATCTACATCGGAATCATTATTATAATCTCCTCTAGCATAAGAACCATACAAAATCACCTCAACAAGATTTCCACCATATACAGTGCGGTATATCTGCGTCAGCTTTTGTATAATGTCACTTAATTCATTTTTCGTACACATAGACACCCCTCCTGTTATGGTCATTATACACTGTTTTCATCCTAAACTTCAACAGCAACGTTTCTGTCAGATATTTTTGTTACTGTCAAGTAATCGTTGGCAAATTTTTTCATACATGATTTATCATACGCCCGTTCAGGATACAGGCAACTCTGCTAACGCACCCGCTCCATTTCACTCGCAGCGGAAGCTGACCTCATCCATC